>NZ_CP104045.1:4800000-6083425 GCF_029201605.1 Pseudomonas sp. FJ2-5-13 | reverse complement strand
GCACTGCTGCCAAAGTTCCACTGACACGGATATCCCCTAAGTTGAAAGCCGGTGAGGCAAAAACAGCCGCCATTGTAGCGGCCAGCCGTCCACTTATCCACATGTAGGTTGCTCACAGGCCACCCAAAATCAATGCCTTAACCGCAAAAAATGCGACCAGTGGTCTGTGCATAAGCTCTGTGGATAAACCCACCTAAGCTCGTTGTACAAGTGGGGGCGAAAGTCTGTGGGTAACCAGCCTGTGGATAACTACCTGTTCCACACACAGCTTATCCGATAGCGCAGCACAGGCAGAGCACCGCTTCTCCCCCGTGTTGTCATTCTCTGTACAACACGTAGAACAAGGGCTAAAGGCAGTTATCCACAGATGATCACGCCTCTAGCTTTTATAAGCTTTACAGAAAAGCTTTAAATAACTTCCTTCTTTATTTTTATATCTATGGCATGTCGGATGGAAGCCAAGCGGGGAGAAGGGCGTCAGGACCCCGTGAACATCTAATTAAAGGAAAAGCTGGTTGGAAATTGACCTAGAGGCTTGCTTTCTCTAGAATCGCCGGTCTCTTAAAACGGGGGCCATTCCGGCCCGTTGTGGACGAACCAGGTAACAACGCCATGAAACGTACTTTCCAACCAAGCACCATCAAACGCGCCCGTACTCACGGCTTCCGTGCTCGCATGGCTACCAAGAACGGCCGTGCTGTCCTGTCGCGTCGCCGCGCCAAAGGTCGTGCGCGTCTGGCAGTTTGATAATCCGGTACTGGTGGTGAGTCAGGACTTCAGTCGGGAAAAGCGTCTGCTAACCCCCCGGCATTTCAAGGCAGTCTTTGACTCCCCCACCGGCAAGGTTCCGGGGAAAAATCTCCTGCTCCTTGCGCGTAACAACGATCTTGATCACCCCCGTCTCGGGTTGGTGATCGGCAAGAAGAGCGTAAAGCTCTCCGTTGAGCGCAATCGCCTCAAGCGTCTGATGCGCGAATCGTTTCGCCTCCACCAGGACACTCTGGTTGGTTGGGATATTGTTATCGTCGCGCGCAAAGGCTTGGGTGATGTAGAAAACCCCGAATTGATTCAGCATTTCGGCAAGCTCTGGAAACGTTTGGCGCGTACCCACAAGCCAGCACCAGCAGTCAGCACCGAAACTGTAGGGGTAGACAGCCTTGATGCGTAAACTGGCAATCGTTCCGATCCAGTTTTATCGCTATGCCATTAGTCCTCTGATGGCCAGCCACTGTCGTTTCTACCCCAGTTGTTCCTGCTACGCGTTAGAGGCCATAGAAAATCATGGTCTTCTGCGCGGTGGCTGGCTGACCTTTCGTCGTTTAGGTCGCTGTCATCCGTGGAATCCCGGTGGTTATGACCCGGTTCCACCTATCCCTACCTCCCGTTCTTCTTCGATGGCCGAGTAATCATGGATATTAAACGCACAATCCTGATCGTCGCCCTGGCAATCGTGTCCTATGTCATGGTCCTTAAATGGAACCAGGACTACGGTCAGGCTGCCCTGCCGACTCAGAATGTTGCTACCAATCAGGCTGCGCCGGCTATTCCGGACACCCCGCTGGGTAACAATGCGTCCGCGAGTGCCGATGTTCCCAGCGCGAATGGCGAGACAAGTGCCCCGTTAGAAACGCCAGTGGTCACCAACAAAGACCTCATCCACGTAAAAACGGATGTGCTCGACCTGGCTATCGACCCACAGGGTGGTGATATCGCACAGCTGAAGCTGCCGCTTTATCCACGTCGCCAAGACCATCCGGATGTGCCGTTCCAACTGTTCGATAACGGCGGTGAACGTACTTATCTGGCGCAAAGCGGCCTGACCGGCACCAATGGTCCGGATGCACGTGCTACCGGTCGTCCGGTTTATTCGACCGAACAGAAGACTTATCAACTGGCAGACGGCCAGAACCAGTTGAACGTCGACCTGAAATTCAGCCTCGACGGCGTCAACTACATCAAGCGTTTCAGCTTTACCCGCGGTTTGTACGATTTGAAGGTCACTTACCTGATCGACAACACCAGCGACAAAGCCTGGAGCGGCAACCTGTTTGCCCAGCTCAAGCGTGACGCCAGCTCCGATCCGTCTTCCAGCACCGCCACCGGCACCGCGACTTACCTGGGCGCGGCCCTGTGGACAAGTAACGAGCCGTACAAAAAAGTGTCGATGAAAGATATCGACAAGGGCACGCTGAAAGAAACCGTCCAAGGTGGCTGGGTCGCGTGGTTGCAGCACTATTTCGTGACCGCCTGGATCCCGAACAAGGGTGACGCGAACCTGGTTCAAACCCGCAAGGACAGCCAGGGCAACTACATCATTGGCTTCACTGGCCCGGCGTTGACCGTCGCTCCAGGTGCCAAGGCTGAAACCAGCGCTACCCTGTACGCCGGCCCTAAAAGCCAGGCCGTACTGAAAGAGTTGTCCCCAGGTCTGGAATTGACTGTGGATTACGGCTTCCTGTGGTTCATTGCCCAGCCGATCTTCTGGCTGTTGCAACATATCCACAGCATCGTCGGTAACTGGGGCTGGTCGATCATCTTCCTGACCATGCTGATCAAAGGGCTTTTCTTCCCTCTGTCGGCAGCCAGCTACAAGTCGATGGCGCGTATGCGCGCCGTGGCCCCGAAACTGGCCGCGCTGAAAGAACAACATGGTGATGACCGGCAGAAAATGTCGCAGGCCATGATGGAGCTGTACAAGAAAGAGAAGATCAACCCGCTGGGTGGATGCTTGCCGATTCTGGTACAGATGCCGGTGTTCCTGTCGCTGTACTGGGTACTCCTGGAAAGCGTGGAAATGCGCCAGGCGCCGTTCATGCTGTGGATAACTGACCTGTCGATCAAAGACCCGTTCTTTATCCTGCCGATCATCATGGGCGCGACCATGTTCATCCAGCAGCGTCTGAACCCAACCCCGCCGGATCCGATGCAGGCCAAGGTAATGAAAATGATGCCCATCATCTTCACCTTCTTCTTCCTGTGGTTCCCTGCTGGCTTGGTACTGTACTGGGTGGTCAACAACGTATTGTCGATCTCTCAACAGTGGTACATCACACGTAAAATCGAAGCGGCTACCCAAAAAGCCGAGGCGTAATTTACTCTGTGGATAACCACTCAAGACGCCCCCTAGTGGGGCGTTTTGCTTTCCGTCACTTTTGTTCTGGAACCTGCTGATGAGCGCTCCTCGTGAAACCATCGCTGCTGTCGCTACCTCTCAAGGTCGAGGCGGCGTCGGTATCGTTCGAATTTCCGGGCCATTGGCGGGCGTGGCAGCCAAGGCTATCAGCGGCCGGGAGCTGAAACCCCGTTATGCCCATTACGGCCAGTTCCTGGATGCCGACCAAAGCGTATTGGACGAGGGTCTGGCCATCTATTTTCCAGGGCCAAACTCGTTCACCGGTGAAGATGTCCTTGAGTTACAAGGGCACGGTGGTCCTGTGGTGTTGGACATGTTGCTGCAGCGCTGCTTGCAATTGGGTTGCCGCCTGGCCAGACCAGGGGAATTCAGCGAACGCGCGTTCTTGAACGATAAGCTCGACCTGGCCCAGGCCGAAGCCATCGCAGATTTGATCGAAGCCAGTTCTGCACAGGCTGCACGTAACGCATTGCGTTCATTGCAGGGGGCTTTTTCCCTGCGTGTGCATAACTTGACCGAGCAGTTGATCAGTCTGCGCATCTACGTCGAAGCCGCGATTGATTTTCCAGAGGAAGAAATCGACTTCCTGGCGGATGGCCACGTATTGGCGATGTTGGATAGAGTCCGCGACGAGTTATCCACAGTGCTGCGCGAAGCCGGGCAGGGCGCCTTGCTGCGCGATGGTATGACGGTGGTGATTGCCGGCCGGCCCAATGCCGGCAAATCCAGCCTGCTCAATGCGCTGGCAGGGCGCGAGGCGGCCATCGTCACCGAGATCGCCGGCACTACCCGGGATATCTTGCGTGAACATATCCACATCGACGGTATGCCGCTGCACGTGGTGGACACCGCTGGTTTACGCGATACCGACGACCAGGTGGAAAAGATCGGCGTGGAACGTGCGCTCAAGGCGATCAGCGAAGCCGATCGTGTGTTGCTGGTGGTGGATGCCACTGCGCCGGAAGCTGTGGATCCTTTTGCCTTATGGCCCGAATTCCTTGAACAACGGCCAGACCCAGCCAAAGTCACCTTGATTCGTAACAAGGCCGACCTTACGGGGGAAGCCATCGCCCTGGAAACCAGTGAAGATGGCCACGTCACTATCAGCTTGAGCGCGAAATCGGCCGGTGACGGTCTGGAGTTGCTGCGCGAGCACCTTAAAGCCTGCATGGGCTACGAACAGACCTCGGAAAGCAGCTTCAGTGCGCGCCGCAGGCACCTGGAAGCGCTGCGTCATGCCAGCGCGGCCTTGGAGCACGGGCGCGCCCAGCTGACCTTGGCGGGGGCTGGGGAGCTGCTGGCTGAAGATCTGCGCCAGGCGCAGCAGCTGTTGGGTGAAATCACCGGGGCTTTCAGTTCGGATGATCTGCTCGGGCGGATTTTCTCCAGCTTCTGCATCGGCAAATAGTCGAGTTATCCACAACGACTACCAGTTATAGGACACCGTACCAAGCAAGGTACGGCTGTCGCCCCAATAGCAACGGCCTGCATCGTTGCAACCAGATACATATTCCTTGTCGAACAGGTTCTTGGCGTTCAGGTCCACCGACCAGTGTGGGTTGATCTGATAACCCAGTGCCGCATCCACCAAGGTGACGCTTCCTGCATCCAGCTTGCCGTAGAGCGTCGGCGCCGTGTAGGAAAAGGTACTGTCGAAATAACGCACACCGCCGCCCAGGGATAAACCCTTGAGTTGGCCATCCAGCAAGCGATATTTACCCCACACCGAAGCCTGGTTACGCGGCACGCCCGTCATCTGACGGCCTTCCACTAGCGAGGTGGCCGAATCCTTGGTTATCCGGGCGTCGGTGTAGGTATAGGCTGCCGTCACGTTGAAGTTGGCGCTGATGTCGCTGTTGACCTCGACTTCCACGCCCTTGGCGCGACTTTCACCGACTTGGCGATAGCTGTTGGTGGTGGCATCGAGGTAGGTATCGTCCTGCTTGCGCAGGTCATACACCGACAAGGTCATCGCCGTATCCCAGCCGATCGGTTCGTACTTAACGCCCACCTCGTATTGGCTGCTGGTAATCGGTTTCAACGGTGAGCCGGCGTTGGAGATCTGCTGCACGGGGACAAATGCAGTGGAATAGCTGACATACGGCGTCAAGCCGTTGTCGAACTGGTACATCACCCCGCCCTGGTAAGTGAATTTACGATCCTGTGAGTTGATATTGCTTGATGGCTGGACCTTGTCGCGGTAGTCGCTGTCGACCCAGTCCTGGCGGCCGCCGAGCAGAAAGAGCCAATGGTCGTATTTGCTCTGGACCTGTGCATAAACCCCTTTCATCTGCTGTTCAAGCAAGGTGTTTTGCACCGCCAGTGGAGTGAGCGGGTCGCGCAAGTACACCGGGTTATACACATCGATGGTGCCGGCGAAACCCGCATCCCAGTCTTGATTGAACGAGGTTCGGTCATAGCTGGCGCCCAACAGCACCGTGTTTTCGACGCCGCCCACCTGGAACTTGCCTTCGAGCTGGTTATCCAGGGAATAGACCATCGACTTGTTGTAGCGGTCGTAGGCGTTCATGTTCAGCCGAGTGCCGAAGCCGCCGTTATTAAGTGTGCCTGGCCAGGTTTCATGCCGGTTGATACGCGA
The DNA here is from genome assembly GCF_029201605.1 of Pseudomonas sp. FJ2-5-13. NCBI lineage: Bacteria > Pseudomonadati > Pseudomonadota > Gammaproteobacteria > Pseudomonadales > Pseudomonadaceae > Pseudomonas > Pseudomonas sp. FJ2-5-13. Next base: position 6,077,693 of record NZ_CP104045.1, on the reverse strand, counting down.
CTGCATATAGCGCGAGTTCTGACGGAACTGCCAATCATCATTGAAGCTGTGGCTGAACTCATAGCCGGTACTCCACGCTTCGCGTTCAAAGGTGTTCCAGTCCGGGTTGCCCAGCAGGGTGTGTTTGGACAGCTTGCCGTTGGGATTGGTAAGCAGCGTTCCGGCGGCGGGTAGGCCGAGTTCCAGGTTGGTATGGTCTTTCTGGTAGTTGGCCAGCAACGTCAAGGTGTTGTAGTCGTCGAAGTTCAGGGTCAGGGACGGCGCGATATACAGACGATCGTCCGGGACGTGATCGGTCTGCGTGTCGGATTTACGCCCCAGCATCACCACTCGGCCCAGGATATTGTCACTGTCGTTGAGCGGGCCCGAGATATCCACACCCAACTGGCGTCGATTGTTCGAACCATAACTCACCTGCACCTCGCCTTGAGGGGTTGCAGTCGGGTGTTTACTCACCAGATTAACCAGGCCGCCGGGTGCGTTTTCACCATAGAGCAAGGAAGAAGGGCCGCGGAAAATCTCGACCCGCTCCAGGCCGTAGGGTTCGCTGGTGGTGTCGTACCGATTGCCCTGAACTCGCAGGCCATCTCGCAGCAGGCCGTAGCCGTAATCCGTGGCATTGAAACCGCGAATGAAAAACAGATCGCCTGCCAAGCCGTCGCCGGCCGCGAACGGTGGGGCAAAGATCCCCGGTACGTAGCCCAACACTTCTGTCAGGGTCTGGGATTTTTGATCCTTGATACGCTGGCCAGTGACAACGGACACCGAACGCGGAGTCTCGGACAGCGGTGTGCTGGTCTTGGTGCCGATGCGGCTGTTCTGCGCCTTGTAGCCTACATCCCCGCCGATCTCTTGATTGAAGCCGCCCTGTTGATAAGCGCTCACGGTGGTAGGGGCCAAGGTCATTTGGCCAGCAGGTGCCGGCTGTAATACATAGCTGCCGGGAGCCTGTGCGACCGCCTGCAGGTCCGAGTTCTGCAGCAGCAGCGCAAAGCCCTGGTCCACTGAATAGTCACCTTGCAGCCCTGGCGTATTCAAACGCGCGGTTTGCTGGGGGGAGAAGGACAGAATCACATTGGCCCTGGCGGCAAACAGGCTTAAGGCCTTGTCCAGCGGGCCGGCGGCAATTGCAAAGTGTTGCGTTGCGCTGGCGGCCATGACGGCTGTGGATAACAACACACCGGTCGTCGCGGTAATGAGCTGCAGACCGTAGGTCATGCCATGGCAGGAAAGTCGTTTGCGGAGCGGGGCGGGAAGGCGCATAGGTGAGTAAGCCCTGAAGGTAGCGTCGTGATTACCTGTAGGGCCGCGCCAGGTCAAAAAAAGATAACCCCTCTGTGGATTATTTTTTTGGTCAGCCGATTCGGGTGACCGACACCCAATAGCGCGTAAAGTATTTCACTTGAATCGGCAGGCTCGCTTGCAGGTTAGCGAGGACGGCATCGCTTGAGTCCAGGCGGAAGGTACCGGAAACACGTAGGCCCGCAGATGCTTGGTCACAGTGCAACACACCCGGCCGATAGCGCGCCAACTCATCGATAACGTCTCCCAGCCGAGCATCGAGCACGTTCAGTTGCCCATCGACCCAGGCTGCTTGTACACCGCCATACCCGGTAGGGCGCACATCGTGCCGATCAAACTCTGCGCTCTCACCCGCACCCAGGATTCGGTGACGTTCGGGTTGGTCGCCTGGGGACACTTCAACCCGCTCTTCCAAGACGCCAACCCGCGTGGCGTCCGGCAGTTGGCGCACAGTAAACCGAGTGCCCAGCGCCTGGACCCGGCCTTGGCGAGTCTCTACATAAAACGGTAAGTGCCCACCCCGTTTCCCGGTGTGGATAAGTACTTCACCCTCGCGCAAACGGATCAAACGTTGGCGCCCGTCAAACGCCACATCGATAGCGGTATGAGTATTGAGATTGATCTGCGTGCCGTCCGCCAGTTCGATGCGTCGCCTCTGGCCCACCGACGTCCGGTAATCAGCCCATACGTTACCCAGCGACGTATGTTGCTGAACGTTCCAGCCCAGATAGCCACTGCCGCCGAGCACCAGCATCCACTTGAGTACTTGGCGCCGCTGTTGCGTGGTGGATAACGCGCGGCGCGTGAGTTCAGGGGGCAGGGCACCGAGGCTGCGTTGCAACTGCTCCATCTGGTTCCAGGCCGCCTGGTGGGACGGGTCACAATTAAGCCACTGCTGCCAGGCTTGATGTTGTGCGGGTGTCGGTGGTTGCGACTGGAATTGCACATACCAACTGGCAGCGGCCTCGAACGTCTTGCGGTCGGGGTTGATCATTACCAACTGGCCATGATCAGGGAGCACTCGGTAAGGGCACGGATCATGTGTTTCTTCACCGTGGTCAGTGATACCTGCAGTTGATCGGCGATCTGTTGATAAGTCAGCCCTTCAATCTGTGCCAGCATGAAAATTCGCCGTGCCCGCTCACCCAGCCCAGACAGCGCTTTATCCACAGCCACCAGGGTTTCGATGATGATTGCCTTGTCTTCCTCACTGATAGCAGTGGCTTCAGGACGCTCTGCCAAGACCTGCCTGTAGGCCTGTTCGACGGCATGCCGGCGATAGCGGTCGATCACCAGGCCTCTGGCGATGGTCGCCAGATAGTCCCGTGGTTCAAGAATCTGCGCTGCGTGACGTCCACCGAGCATGCGCACGAACGTATCGTGGGCCACATCGGCTGCATCGCTGGCGTTATGCAATTTCCCCTTGAGCCACCCGCGAAGCCACGAATGATGTTGCTCATAGATGTGCTGGACCGCTGCGGTATGTGAAGAGGGAGGCATAGGCGCGACAAGGTAGGTTAATGATAATCGCTATTATTAACTGGCCCAGTGTTTTCCCACAATAGATCTCTTTTTGTCCTACCCAGGATTAATTCCTAGCTTTGTCGTGGACGAAATGTGGCGTTTCTGTGGATTAAGCCCTGTGAATAACCGCTCCTGAGCCCAGTTGATAACAAGGCCTGAAACCTGAGTAAAAACCCGTCTGTGGATAACCCCCCGTTTAATCCACAGGCTTAAAGTACTTATCCAAGGGCCTCATTGGCAGATGATCACAGTGTTTTGGAACTCTGTACACATTGAAAATAAAGGGCTGTAGAGATCTATCCACAGAAAGGTCGCTCAGTATAAATAAACATAAAAACAAAGATTTAATAAATTTCTCTCTTTTAATTTTTATTGTCTGTGATTCATCCACAGCTGGTTAAATTTTGTGCAAAGGGTTCTTTAGGAAGGGCTAAGTCCCTATACTTGCCCGCAAAGCTCTAAAACCCTTTCAACAAACAATTCCTGATTACCTACATAAGCAGGCACGAGGTGCGTGGTGGATTTCCCTTCCCGTTTTGAAGTGATCGTCATCGGCGGCGGTCATGCCGGTACCGAGGCAGCACTGGCGTCAGCACGCATGGGCGTAAAAACCCTGTTGCTGACGCACAACGTGGAAACCCTCGGAGCCATGAGTTGCAACCCCGCGATTGGCGGGATTGGCAAAAGCCATCTGGTCAAGGAAATCGATGCCCTTGGCGGCGTGATGGCCATGGCCACCGACAAAGGTGGCATCCAGTTTCGTGTGCTCAACAGCCGCAAAGGCCCGGCCGTGCGTGCAACCCGTGCCCAGGCCGACCGTATCCTGTACAAGGCAGCGGTACGTGAAACCCTGGAAAACCAGCCGAACCTGTGGATATTTCAGCAAGCAGCCGATGACCTGATCGTCGAACAGGACCAAGTACGTGGTGTCGTCACTCAAATGGGCCTGCGTTTCTTCGCAGAATCCGTCGTACTGACCACCGGCACTTTCCTGGGTGGGCTTATCCACATCGGTATGCAGAATTATTCCGGTGGTCGCGCTGGCGATCCGCCGTCGATTGCTCTGGCAAAACGCCTGCGGGAATTGCCGTTGCGTGTCGGTCGCCTGAAAACCGGGACTCCGCCACGTATTGACGGGCGTTCCGTGGATTTTTCGGTGATGACCGAACAAGCCGGCGATACGCCGATTCCGGTCATGTCGTTCATGGGTTCCAAGGAACAGCATCCGAAACAGGTCAGTTGCTGGATCACCCACACCAATGCGCGTACCCACGAAATCATTGCCGCGAACCTTGATCGTTCGCCGATGTATTCCGGGGTGATCGAAGGCATTGGCCCGCGTTATTGCCCGTCGATCGAAGACAAGATCCACCGCTTTGCCGACAAGGAAAGCCACCAGGTCTTTATCGAGCCGGAAGGGTTGACCACCCACGAGCTGTATCCGAACGGAATTTCGACTTCGTTGCCGTTCGACGTGCAAATCCAGATCGTGCAATCGATTCGCGGTATGGAAAACGCGCACATTGTGCGTCCGGGCTATGCCATCGAGTATGACTACTTCGACCCGCGCGACCTGAAATACAGCCTGGAAACCAAAGTGATTGGCGGGCTGTTCTTCGCCGGCCAAATCAACGGCACCACCGGTTATGAAGAAGCCGGGGCCCAAGGTTTGCTGGCCGGGACCAACGCAGCATTGCGTGCACAGGGCAAAGACAGCTGGTGCCCGCGTCGCGATGAGGCCTACATCGGCGTATTGGTCGACGACCTGATTACCCTGGGTACCCAGGAACCGTACCGGATGTTCACATCTCGGGCGGAATACCGTCTGATCCTGCGCGAAGACAACGCCGACCTGCGCTTGACCGAAAAAGGTCGCGAGCTGGGCCTGGTCGATGACGCCCGCTGGGCGGCCTTCTGCAAAAAACGCGAAAGCATTGCGCTCGAAGAACAGCGTCTGAAAAGTACCTGGGTTCGCCCGGGCACGGAGCAGGGCGACGCCATTGCAGAAAAATTCGGCACGCCGTTGACCCATGAGTACAACTTGCTCAACCTGCTTTCCCGTCCGGAAATCGACTACGCTGGTCTGGTCGAAGTGACTGGCCAGGGCGCAGAAGACCCCCAGGTTGCCGAACAGGTTGAAATCAAGACCAAATACGCAGGCTACATTGATCGCCAGCAGGACGAGATCGCCCGGCTGCGCGCCAGTGAAGACACCAAGCTGCCTGTGGATATCGACTACACCGGGATTTCCGGTTTGTCGAAAGAAATCCAAAGCAAGCTGGGGATAACTCGGCCGGAAACCCTCGGCCAGGCTTCACGTATCCCTGGCGTCACGCCGGCAGCGATCTCGCTGTTGATGATTCATTTGAAAAAACGCGGCGCGGGCCGTCAGTTGGAGCAAAGCGCTTGAGTTCGTTGGTCACCTTGCAACACGCCGAAGAGTTATCCACAGGAGCGCGCCAGTTGGGCGTGGTCCTGACCGAAGCCCAGCATGAGTTACTGCTGGGCTATCTGGCCCTGTTGATCAAATGGAACAAGGCTTACAACCTGACCGCGGTACGTGATCCGGACGAGATGGTGTCGCGGCATTTGCTCGACAGCCTCAGCGTGATGCCGTTTATCGAAAACGGCCGCTGGCTCGACGTCGGCAGTGGCGGCGGCATGCCTGGCATTCCGTTGGCAATCCTGTTTCCCGAGTCCCATGTGACCTGCCTGGACAGCAACGGCAAGAAAACCCGCTTCCTGACCCAGGTCAAACTCGAGCTCAAGCTGGATAACCTGCAAGTTATCCACAGTCGTGTCGAAGCGTTCACGCCTGAACTGCCTTTCAACGGGATCGTGTCCCGGGCGTTCAGCAGCATGGAGAACTTCAGCAACTGGACACGCCACCTGGGCGACCGTGATACCCGCTGGTTGGCAATGAAGGGCGTTCATCCAAGCGACGAGCTGTTAGCATTGCCGGCAGACTTCCACCTCGATAGCGAACACGCCTTGGCCGTACCTGGTTGCCAAGGCCAACGCCATCTGCTGATACTGCGCCGCACGGCATGATTGGGAACACAAGCAAGAATGGCTAAGGTATTCGCGATAGCGAACCAGAAAGGTGGCGTGGGTAAAACCACCACCTGTATCAACCTCGCAGCATCCCTGGTCGCGACCAAGCGTCGGGTGCTGCTGATCGATCTCGATCCACAGGGCAACGCCACCATGGGTAGCGGTGTGGATAAACACGGCCTGGAAAACTCGGTCTACGATTTGCTGATTGGCGAATGCGACCTGGCCCAGGCCATGCACTATTCCGAGCACGGCGGTTACCAACTGCTGCCGGCCAACCGCGATCTGACCGCGGCGGAAGTGGTGCTGCTGGAAATGCAGATGAAAGAAAGCCGTCTGCGCAGCGCCCTGGCGCCCATTCGCGACAACTACGATTACATTTTGATCGACTGCCCACCGTCGCTGTCGATGCTCACGCTTAACGCCCTGGTAGCCGCCGATGGGGTGATTATCCCCATGCAGTGCGAGTACTACGCGTTGGAAGGCCTGAGCGACCTTGTGGATAACATCAAGCGCATTGCCGAGTTGCTCAACCCGAAACTGCAGATCGAAGGCTTGTTGCGGACGATGTTCGACCCGCGCCTGAGCCTGATGAACGATGTGTCGGCGCAGCTCAAGGAACACTTCGGTGACCAGCTGTACGACACCGTGATTCCACGCAACATCCGCCTGGCCGAAGCGCCAAGCTATGGCATGCCCGCGTTGGCGTACGACAAATCCTCGCGTGGTGCCATTGCCTACCTGGCATTGGCTGGCGAGATGGTTCGCCGCCAACGCCGTAATTCACGCACCGCTGCAGCCCAGCCAACTTAAGGAACCCCCATGGCCGTCAAGAAACGAGGTCTCGGACGTGGACTGGATGCACTGTTGAGTGGTCCGACCGTCACATCGCTTGAAGAACAAGCGGTGCAGGCCGACGAGCGCGAGCTGCAGCACTTGCCGCTGGACTTGATCCAGCGCGGCAAATACCAGCCACGTCGGGACATGGACCCCCAGGCCCTGGAAGAACTGTCCAACTCGATCAAGGCCCAGGGCGTGATGCAGCCCATCGTGGTGCGCCCCATTGGCGGTGGCCGCTTTGAGATCATCGCCGGTGAGCGCCGCTGGCGTGCCAGCCAGCAGGCCGGCAAGGAAACTATCCCGGCGATGGTGCGCGATGTGCCGGATGAAACCGCGATCGCCATGGCGTTGATCGAGAATATCCAGCGTGAAGACCTCAACCCGATCGAAGAAGCGATTGCGTTGCAGCGTTTGCAGCAGGAATTCCAGCTCACCCAGCAGCAAGTGGCCGAGGCGGTGGGCAAGTCCCGCGTCACCGTGTCCAACTTGTTGCGTTTGATCGCGCTGCCGGAAGTGATCAAGACCATGTTGTCCCACGGCGACCTGGAAATGGGCCATGCCCGTGCGTTGCTCGGTTTGCCCGAAAATCAACAGGTTGAAGGGGCGCGACACGTTGTCGCACGAGGCCTGACCGTACGTCAGACTGAAGCGCTGGTGCGCCAATGGCTCAGCGGCAAACCTGCACCGGTCGAAACCGCCAAACCTGATCCGGATATCGCCCGACTCGAGCAGCGCCTGGCCGAGCGCCTGGGCTCTGCGGTGCAAATTCGTCACGGCAAGAAGGGCAAAGGGCAATTGGTCATCGGATATAACTCCCTTGACGAGCTTCAAGGCGTCCTTGCCCACATCCGCTGAAACATTTGCTTATGTAGCGCGTGATCGGAAATCACTACCCGACAGTTGAATAGGGGCTGAACCGCCCCTATACTCTGCGCGCATTTTGTCGGCACAAATTATGCCAAGTTATTGATTTCCGGCAGCCGACCATTGAGGAGCAAGAGTGATGGAAACCCGCACGCCAAACACGTTGCCGTTCCATCGCTTGGCTGTTTTTCCGGTTCTACTGGCTCAATTTGTCATTTTGCTGATCGCCGCATTGGCGCTTTGGTATTGGCATGGAGTCGTAGCCGGGTATTCAGGACTCTGCGGAGGCCTGATAGCCTTGCTGCCCAATATGTATTTTGCTCACAGGGCCTTTCGGTTTTCCGGCGCCCGAGCAGCCCAGGCTATCGTCCGGTCTTTTTATGCTGGCGAGGCGGGGAAACTGATTTTGACGGCAGTGCTGTTTGCACTGACCTTTGCAGGTGTGAAGCCATTGGCGCCGCTGGCTGTATTCGGCGTCTTCGTGTTGACCCAACTGGTCAGCTGGTTCGCTCCCCTGCTAATGAAAACAAGACTTTCGAAACCTTAGGGCGTTTGAGGCAACCATGGCAGAAACAACCGCTTCGGGCTATATCCAGCACCACTTGCAGAACCTGACCTTCGGTCAGCTTCCTAATGGCGGCTGGGGCTTTGCCCACACCGCAGCAGAAGCCAAAGAAATGGGTTTCTGGGCTTTCCACCTGGATACTCTGGGTTGGTCGGTCGCATTGGGTCTGATCTTCGTCCTGATTTTCCGCATGGCGGCGAAGAAGGCGACTTCCGGTCAGCCAGGTGCTTTGCAGAACTTCGTTGAAGTATTGGTCGAATTCGTCGATGGCAGCGTGAAAGACAGCTTCCATGGCCGTAGCCCGGTGATTGCACCGCTGGCACTGACCATCTTCGTGTGGGTGTTCCTGATGAACGCCGTCGACCTGATCCCGGTGGACTGGATTCCTCAGTTGGCCATGGCGATCTCCGGCGACCCGCACATTCCATTCCGCGCCGTATCCACCACTGACCCGAACGCCACACTGGGCATGGCTCTGTCGGTATTCGCGCTGATCATTTTCTACAGCATCAAGGTCAAGGGCATCGGCGGCTTCATCGGCGAACTGACCCTGCACCCGTTCGGCAGCAAGAACATCTTCGTTCAAGCCCTGCTGATCCCGGTGAACTTCCTGCTGGAATTCGTCACCCTGATCGCCAAGCCGATTTCCCTGGCTCTGCGACTGTTCGGCAACATGTATGCCGGCGAGCTGGTGTTCATTCTGATCGCTGTGATGTTTGGCAGCGGCCTGCTCTGGCTTAGCGGCCTGGGCGTAGTACTGCAGTGGGCGTGGGCTGTGTTCCACATCCTGATCATTACCCTGCAGGCCTTCATCTTCATGATGCTGACCATCGTCTACCTGTCGATGGCGCACGAAGAGAACCATTAAGACCAGTCTCGACTAGTCTGATGTCCTTCCCGGTCAAACGGGAAGGTGGCCCAACAGGGCTATGAAACGATTTGTTTTACCGCTTTAAAATCTAAAAAACCTAAACCATACGACGTAAAAGTCGGGAGGAAAGATGGAAACTGTAGTTGGTCTAACCGCTATCGCTGTTGCACTGTTGATCGGCCTGGGCGCCCTGGGTACTGCCATTGGTTTCGGCCTGCTGGGCGGCAAATTCCTGGAAGGCGCAGCGCGTCAGCCAGAAATGGTCCCAATGCTGCAAGTTAAAATGTTCATCGTCGCCGGCCTGCTCGACGCCGTGACCATGATCGGCGTTGGTATCGCACTGTTCTTCACCTTCGCGAACCCCTTCGTTGGTCAACTCGCTGGCTAATCACTCGACTTTTCGAGTGATTGGGGTGATGGACAACGAATGAGCGAGGTGTTGGCGTGAACATTAATGCAACCCTGATTGGCCAATCCGTTGCGTTCTTCATTTTTGTAGTGTTTTGCATGAAGTTCGTGTGGCCTCCGGTCATCGCGGCTTTGCACGAACGTCAGAAGAAGATCGCGGATGGTTTGGACGCTGCCAGCCGTGCAGCTCGCGACCTGGAGTTGGCCCACGAGAAAGTGGGTCAGCAACTGCGCGAAGCTAAAGCACAGGCAGCCGAGATCATTGAGCAAGCCAAGAAACGCGGTAACCAGATCGTCGAAGAGGCTGTTGAAAAAGCCCGCGTCGAAGCTGACCGTGTGAAGGCTTCGGCTCATGCCGAGATCGAACAGGAACTGAACGGTGTCAAAGACGCGCTGCGTGCCCAACTGGGTGCTCTGGCCGTTGGCGGTGCTGAGAAGATCCTCGGTGCCACAATCGATCAAAACGCGCACGCGGAGCTGGTTAACAAACTGGCTGCTGAAATTTAAGCGAGGGCGATCATGGCAGAACTGACCACGTTGGCCCGACCTTACGCTAAGGCAGCCTTCGAGCACGCCCAGGCCCACCAGCAACTGGCCTCTTGGTCAGCCATGCTCGGCCTGGCTGCAGCAGTGTCGCAAGACGACACCATGCAGCGCGTGCTCAAGGCCCCGCGCCTGACGAGCGCAGACAAGGCCGCCACTTTTATTGAAGTGTGCGGCGACAAGTTTGATGTGAAGGTGCAGAACTTCATCCACGTCATTGCCGAAAACGACCGTCTCCCGCTATTGCCGGAGATCGCCGCTCTGTTCGACCTGTACAAGGCCGAAGCAGAGAAATCGGTAGACGTTGAAGTGACCAGTGCTTTCGCATTGAACCAAGAACAGCAAGACAAACTCGCCAAGGTTCTCAGTGCACGACTCAATCGGGAAGTGCGCCTGCAAGCTTCGGAGGACGCATCGCTTATTGGTGGTGTTGTTATCCGTGCCGGCGACCTGGTTATCGATGGCTCGATTCGCGGCAAAATCGCGAAACTTGCCGAAGCATTGAAATCTTGAGTTTGAAGGGGCAGCAGAGCAATGCAGCAACTCAATCCTTCCGAAATAAGTGAAATTATCAAGGGCCGCATCGACAAGCTCGATGTGACCTCCCAAGCCCGTAACGAAGGCACTGTCGTCAGCGTATCTGACGGCATCGTGCGGATTCACGGTCTGGCCGACGTTATGTACGGCGAGATGATCGAGTTTCCGGGCGGCGTCTACGGTATGGCCCTCAACCTGGAGCAAGACTCCGTAGGTGCCGTTGTATTGGGCGCGTACACCAGTCTGGCTGAAGGCATGAGCGCCAAGTGCACAGGCCGCATCCTGGAAGTTCCGGTTGGTAAGGAACTGCTGGGTCGCGTTGTCGACGCACTGGGTAACCCTGTTGACGGTAAAGGTCCACTGGGCAACACCGAGACCGACGCGGTCGAGAAAGTTGCTCCAGGCGTGATCTGGCGTAAGTCGGTAGACCAGCCTGTACAGACTGGCTACAAGGCTGTCGATGCCATGATCCCAGTCGGCCGTGGCCAGCGTGAGCTGATCATCGGTGACCGTCAGATCGGTAAGACCGCTCTGGCGATCGACGCGATCATCAACCAGAAAGACAGCGGCATTTTCTGCGTCTACGTAGCCATCGGTCAGAAGCAATCGACCATCGCCAACGTGGTTCGCAAGCTGGAAGAAAACGGCGCCCTGGCCAACACGATCATCGTGGCTGCCAGTGCTTCGGAATCTCCTGCGCTGCAATTCCTGGCACCGTACTCCGGTTGCACCATGGGTGAATTCTTCCGCGACCGCGGTGAAGACGCGCTGATCGTTTATGACGATCTGTCCAAGCAAGCAGTGGCTTACCGCCAGATTTCCCTGCTGCTGCGCCGTCCACCAGGCCGTGAAGCTTACCCAGGCGACGTGTTCTATCTCCACTCCCGTCTGCTGGAGCGCGCATCCCGCGTTTCGGAAGAGTACGTAGAGAAGTTCACCAACGGCGCAGTGACCGGCAAAACCGGTTCCCTGACCGCACTGCCGATCATCGAAACCCAGGCTGGCGACGTTTCCGCGTTCGTTCCGACCAACGTGATTTCCATCACCGACGGTCAGATCTTCCTGGAATCGGCCATGTTCAACTCGGGCATCCGCCCTGCAGTGAACGCCGGTGTTTCGGTATCCCGTGTGGGTGGTGCCGCTCAGACCAAGATCATCAAGAAGCTCTCCGGTGGTATCCGTACCGCTCTGGCTCAGTACCGTGAACTGGCGGCATTCGCCCAGTTCGCTTCTGACCTGGACGAAGCGACCCGTAAGCAACTTGAGCATGGTCAGCGCGTTACCGAGCTGATGAAGCAGAAGCAATACGCCCCAATGTCGATCGCTGACATGGCGTTGTCGCTGTATGCCGCTGAGCGTGGGTTCCTGACCGACGTTGAAATCGCCAAGGTCGGCAGCTTTGAACAAGCGCTGATTGCTTACTTCAACCGCGATCACGCCGAATTGATGGCGAAGATCAACGTGAAGGGTGACTTCAATGACGATATCGACGCTGGCATGAAAGCCGGTATCGAGAAGTTCAAGGCCACCCAAACCTGGTAAGCCGCAGCGGGAGCCGCAAGGCTCCCGCTTGCTAACCTGATAGGTGTTACATGGCAGGCGCAAAAGAGATTCGCAGTAAGATTGCGAGCATCAAAAGCACGCAAAAAATTACCAGCGCCATGGAAAAAGTGGCGGTCAGCAAAATGCGCAAGGCACAAATGCGCATGGCTGCTAGCCGTCCTTATGCGGAGCGTATCCGCCAGGTAATTGGGCATCTGGCCAACGCCAACCCGGAATACCGCCACCCGTTCATGATCGACCGCGCAGTAAAGCGTGTGGGTTATGTGGTAGTGAGCAGTGACCGTGGTTTGTGCGGTGGTCTGAATACCAACCTGTTCAAGGCCCTGGTCAAGGACATGGCGGTAAACCGCGAAAACGGCGTCGAGATTGATCTGTGTGTTGTTGGTAGCAAGGGTGCGGCCTTTTTCCGCAACTTCGGCGGTAACGTCGTTGCAGCTATCAGCCACCTGGGTGAAGAGCCGTCGATCAATGATTTGATCGGCAGTGTGAAGGTGATGCTGGATGCGTACCTGGAAGGCCGGATTGACCGCCTGTCCGTGGTATCCAACAAGTTCATCAACACCATGACCCAGCAGCCAACCGTGGAGCAATTGATTCCACTGGTGGCGACCCCGGATCAGGAACTCAAGCACCACTGGGACTACCTCTACGAACCAGACGCCAAAGAGCTGCTTGACGGCTTGATGGTGCGCTACGTGGAGTCGCAGGTGTACCAGGCGGTGGTCGAGAACAACGCAGCTGAACAAGCGGCGCGGATGATCGCGATGAAAAACGCTACCGATAACGCCGGTGATCTGATCAGCGATTTGCAGCTGATCTACAACAAGGCGCGTCAGGCTGCGATCACCCAAGAGATCTCGGAAATCGTCGGCGGCGCTGCCGCGGTTTAACGGTTCAAATATTCAGAGGATCCAGCTATGAGTAGCGGACGTATCGTTCAAATCATCGGCGCCGTTATCGACGTGGAATTTCCACGCGACAGCGTACCGAGCATCTACAACGCGCTGAAAGTACAAGGCGCGGAAACTACCCTGGAAGTTCAGCAGCAGCTGGGCGACGGCGTAGTTCGTACCATTGCGATGGGTTCCACCGAAGGCTTGAAGCGCGGTCTGGACGTTGTCGACACTGGCGCTGCCATCTCCGTACCGGTCGGTAAAGCGACCCTGGGCCGGATCATGGACGTACTGGGCAACCCGATCGACGAAGCTGGCCCGATCGCCACCGAAGAGCGCTGGGGCATTCACCGCGCAGCACCTTCGTTCGCAGAACAAGCGGGCGGCAACGACCTGCTGGAAACCGGCATCAAGGTTATCGACCTGGTTTGCCCGTTCGCCAAAGGCGGTAAAGTCGGTCTGTTCGGTGGTGCCGGTGTAGGCAAGACCGTAAACATGATGGAACTGATCCGTAACATCGCCATCGAGCACAGCGGTTATTCCGTGTTCGCAGGTGTGGGTGAGCGTACTCGTGAGGGTAACGACTTCTACCACGAGATGAAGGACTCCAACGTTCTGGACAAAGTGGCACTGGTTTACGGTCAGATGAACGAGCCGCCGGGAAACCGTCTGCGCGTAGCCCTGACTGGCCTGACCATGGCCGAGAAGTTCCGTGACGAAGGTAACGACGTTCTGCTGTTCGTCGACAACATCTACCGTTACACCCTGGCCGGTACTGAAGTATCCGCACTGCTGGGCCGTATGCCTTCGGCAGTAGGTTACCAGCCGACCCTGGCTGAAGAGATGGGCGTTCTGCAAGAACGTATCACTTCGACCAAGGAAGGTTCGATCACCTCGATCCAAGCGGTATACGTACCTGCGGATGACTTGACCGACCCGTCGCCAGCTACCACCTTCGCCCACTTGGACGCTACCGTCGTTCTGTCCCGTGACATCGCTTCCCTGGGTATCTACCCAGCGGTCGATCCACTGGACTCGACTTCGCGCCAGCTGGATCCGAACGTGATCGGCCAGGAGCACTACGACACCGCTCGCGGCGTTCAGTACGTGCTGCAGCGTTACAAAGAACTGAAGGACATCATTGCGATCCTGGGTATGGACGAGCTGTCGGAAGCCGACAAGCAGTTGGTAAACCGTGCTCGTAAGATCCAGCGTTTCTTGTCGCAGCCGTTCTTCGTGGCTGAAGTCTTCACCGGTGCCTCGGGTAAATACGTTTCCCTGAAAGACACCATTGCTGGCTTCAAAGGCATCCTCAACGGTGACTACGACCACCTGCCAGAACAAGCGTTCTACATGGTCGGCGGCATCGAAGAAGCGATCGAGAAAGCCAAGAAACTGTAATCCTGGCGCCCGGAAACGGGCGCTCATCAGGTTGAGGCAATCAGATGGCTATGACAGTCCATTGCGATATCGTCAGCGCGGAAGGGGAAATTTTCTCCGGTCTGGTCGAGTTTGTAACAGCGCACGGTGACCTGGGTGATCTTGGTATCGCCATGGGTCACGCCCCGCTGATCACAAGCTTGAAGCCAGGTCCGATCACTCTGACCAAGCAAGGCGGGGAACGTGAGGTGTTTTACATCTCCGGTGGTTTCCTCGAGGTTCAGCCGAACATGGTCAAGGTACTTGCCGACACCGTGCAACGTGCTGGCGACCTGGATGAAGCCTCCGCTCAGGAAGCCGTCAAGGCTGCCGAGAAGGCGCTGAACGAAAAAGGCGCAGACTTCGACTACAGCGCTGCTGCAGTCCGTCTGGCCGAGGCCGCAGCCCAGCTGCGTACTCTCCAGCAGATCCGCAAGAAGTAAGCGGCCACGCCGTTTTGCTTGATGCGTGATTGATTAAAAAGGGTAGCCTCGGCTACCCTTTTTCTTTTTTTGCAAAACACTTCTTTGGTCTGAACCCGGACCGCCCAGGATTGGTAGCCATTCATGTCTCTTGAAATCGTCATTCTCGCCGCAGGCCAGGGCACCCGCATGCGTTCTGCCCTGCCCAAGGTGCTGCACCCGGTCGCGGGCAACTCCATGCTGGGTCATGTTATCCACAGCGCCCGGCAGTTGGACCCACAGCGTATTCATGTGGTGATCGGCCACGGTGCAGACCTGGTTCGCGAGCGTCTGGCCGCGGACGATCTGAATTTCGTATTGCAAGACAAGCAACTGGGCACCGGACACGCGACTGCGCAGGCTGTGCCTTTCATCACCGCAGACACCGTGTTGATCCTCTACGGCGATGTCCCGCTGATTGAAGTAGAAACCCTGCAACGCCTGCTCAAGCACGTGGTGCCTGGCCAGATGGGCCTGCTCACCGTTGAGCTGGATGACCCTACGGGTTACGGCCGCATTGTGCGCAACGCCGATGGCAAGGTCGCCGCGATCGTCGAGCACAAAGATGCCAGCGAAGCCCAGCGCGCGATTACTGAAGGCAACACCGGCATTCTCGCGGTGCCTGCCAACAAGCTCGCCGACTGGATGAGCCGTTTGTCCAACAACAATGCCCAGGGCGAGTACTACCTCACCGACGTCATCGAGATGGCCGTCAGCGATGGCCTGGTGGTCGCCACCGAGCAGCCCCACCACCCGATGGAAGTGCAGGGCGCCAACGACCGCAAGCAACTGGCAGAGCTGGAGCGTCACTATCAACTGCGCGAAGGCCTGCGCCTGATGGCCCAGGGTGTGACTCTGCGAGACCCCGCGCGTTTCGATATACGTGGTGAAGTCACAGTGGGCCGCGACATCCTGATCGATATCAACGTGATCCTCGAAGGCCGCGTGATCATTGAAGACGGTGTGGTCATCGGCCCGAACTGCGTGATCAAGGACAGCACCTTGCGCAAAGGCGTGGTGGTCAAGGCCAACAGCCACATCGACGGTGCCGTGATGGGCGAGGGCAGCGATGCCGGGCCGTTTGCGCGCTTACGTCCGGGTAGTGAGCTGGGGGCCAAGGCCCATGTGGGTAACTTTGTCGAACTGAAAAACGCTCACCTGGGTGAAGGCGCCAAAGTCGGCCACCTGACGTACCTGGGCGATGCCGTCATCGGCGCCCGCACCAACATCGGTGCCGGTACCATCACCTGCAACTATGACGGTGCCAACAAGTACCAGACCACCATTGGTGAAGACGTGTTCATCGGCTCCAATAACTCGCTGGTTGCTCCAGTGACCATTGGCGATGGTTCCAACACCGCTGCGGGCTCGACTATTAACCAGGATGTGGATAAGTCCCAACTGGCCGTTGCCCGCGCTCGCCAACGCAACATTGACGGCTGGAAACGCCCGGTCAAAATCAAGAAGACCTGAGTTATCCACAGTATTTGAAATACTCGGTACCCATGTGGGAGCGGGCTTGCTCGCGAATGCGCAATGTCAGTCACTGAAGGTGTGCCTGATACACCGCCTTCGCGAGCAAGCCCGCTCCCACATTTGATAGGTGGTGACTTAAAATTCGCTTCCAGTGCTTGACGATCTTTCGCCAATAGGTTTTGATTGCCTTCGTTATCTTTCGAAACGAAACTTATCACTACCATGTCGAAACGAAACACCCCCCAACGACGCCACAACATCCTGACCTTGCTCAACGAACAGGGCGAAGTCAGCGTGGACGAATTGGCCAAACATTTCGAAACTTCGGAAGTGACCATCCGCAAGGACCTTGCCGCCCTCGAAAGTAACGGCCTACTCCTGCGTCGCTATGGCGGCGCAATCACCATGCCTCAAGAGTTGGTGGGCGACGCTGCTCAGCCGATCTCGGCCTACAAGCGCGCCATCGCCCGTGCGGCCGTGCAGCGTTTGCGTGAACATGCGCGCATCATCATCGACAGCGGCAGCACCACCGCCGCGATGATTCCCGAACTGGGCCATCAACCGGGCCTGGTGGTGATGACCAACTCCCTGAACGTAGCCCGCGCCTTGAGCGAACTGGAACATGAACCGGTGCTGTTGATGACCGGTGGTACCTGGGACCCGCATTCGGATTCGTTCCAGGGCCAGGTCGCCGAGCAGGTGCTGCGTTCCTACGACTTTGATCAGCTGTTCATCGGTGCCGATGGCATTGATCTGCAGCGCGGCACTACCACCTTCAACGAGCTGCTGGGCTTGAGCCGTGTGATGGCCGAGGTCGCCCGTGAAGTGGTGGTGATGGTCGAATCCGACAAGATCGGCCGCAAGATCCCCAACCTGGAACTGCCCTGGAGCAGCGTCCATACCCTTATTACCGATGATCGCCTGCCGCTCGAGGCCCGCGACCAGATCCAAGCCCGCGGCATTACGCTGATATGCGCGGCAATCATCTAGGAGAAGCACCATGTGTGGAATTGTTGGCGCAGTCGCCGAACGTAACGTTACTGCCATCCTGATCGAAGGCCTCAAGCGCCTTGAATACCGCGGCTATGACAGCGCCGGTGTGGCCGTCTTCACCAACGCCGGCAAGCTGGAGCGCATGCGCCGCCCGGGCAAGGTCAGCGAGTTGGATCAGGCCCTGGCCGGTGAGCCGCTGGTAGGGCGCTTAGGGATCGCCCACACCCGTTGGGCTACTCACGGTGCGCCGTGCGAGCGTAACGCCCACCCGCACTTTTCCGGCGACCTGGCGGTGGTGCACAACGGCATCATTGAAAACCACGAAGTGCTGCGCGAACAGCTCAAGGGCCTGGGCTATGTGTTCACCTCGGACACCGACACCGAAGTGATCGCCCACCTGCTCAACCACAAGCTCAAGGACCACAGCGACCTGACCACCGCCCTCAAGGCCACGGTCAAAGAGCTGCACGGTGCCTACGGTTTGGCCGTGATCAGCGCCAGCCAGCCTGACCGCGTTGTGGCAGCCCGCAGCGGCAGCCCGCTGGTGATCGGCCTGGGCCTGGGTGAGAACTTCCTCGCCTCCGATCAACTGGCCCTGCGCCAGGTGACCGACCGCTTCATGTACCTGGAAGAAGGCGACATTGCCGACATCCGCCGTGAAAGCGTGCAGATCTGGGACGTGAACGGTCAGTCCGTCGAGCGCGAAGCCGTGCAATACCGCGATGGCGCCGAAGCCGCTGACAAAGGCGAGTTCCGCCACTTCATGCTCAAGGAAATCCACGAGCAGCCGTCCGTGGTACAGCGCACCCTGGAAGGTCGCCTGAGCCAGAACCAAGTACTGGTGAACGCGTTCGGCCCGCAAGCCGCCGAACTGTTCGCCAAAGTGCGCAACGTGCAGATCGTCGCCTGTGGCACCAGCTACCACGCCGGTATGGTGGCGCGTTACTGGTTGGAAGAACTGGCCGGCATCCCGTGCCAGGTCGAAGTCGCCAGCGAGTTCCGCTACCGCAAAGTGGTGGTGCAACCCGACACCCTGTTCGTGACCATTTCCCAGTCTGGTGAGACCGCCGACACCCTGGCCGCCCTGCGCAATGCCAAGGAACTGGGCTTCCTCGGCAGCCTGGCCATCTGCAACGTCAGCATCAGCTCCCTGGTGCGTGAATCCGACCTGACCCTGCTGACCCAGGCCGGTCGCGAAATCGGCGTAGCTTCCACCAAAGCCTTCACTACCCAACTGGTGGGCCTGTTGCTGCTGACCCTGTCCCTGGGCCAAGTGCGCGGCACCCTCGCTGAAGGTGTCGAAGCCACCCTGGTGGAAGAACTGCGCCGCCTGCCGACCCGCCTGGGCGAAGCCTTGGCCATGGACAGCACTGTGGAAAAAGTCGCCGAACTGTTCGCCGACAAGAACCACACCCTGTTCCTCGGCCGTGGTGCGCAATACCCGGTGGCGATGGAAGGCTCACTGAAACTCAAGGAAATCTCGTACATCCACGCCGAAGCCTACCCGGCCGGTGAGCTGAAGCACGGCCCGCTGGCCCTGGTGGACGACGACATGCCAGTGGTCACCGTGGCGCCGAACAACGAACTGCTGGAGAAGCTTAAATCCAACCTGCAGGAAGTACGCGCCCGTGGCGGCCAACTGATCGTCTTCGCTGACGAGAAGGCCGGCATGACCAACGGTGAAGGCACCCACGTCATCAACATGCCGCACATCCACGACACCCTGTCGCCGATCCTCTACACCATCCCGCTGCAGCTGCTGTCGTACTACGTTGCTGTGCTTAAGGGCACAGACGTTGACCAGCCGCGTAACCTGGCGAAGTCGGTGACGGTGGAGTAAGCCTTACCGATGTACCCAAAAGGGGCTGTGTTTAACAGCCCCTTTTTTCGTTTTGGATTCGCTTAATTCAAGGATGCGTACTGATGCAAAGCTCTTCTGCGACTGTCCAGGCACGTTTGCACGATCGTCGGTTCGTGGTCGCGAATAACGCCCAAGGGTTGTCCGGTACCGGCACCGTGTTTCATTACAAAGTCGAAGACGGGGTGATTTCGAGCACTTACCAGGGTGGCCGAATTTGCCTGGGAACGCAGGTCGGGCGGGTGACCGGCCCAGATGCTATCGAGCTGCTTTATCAGTGCGTCACCCTGGATGGGGAGCTGCTTGCAGGGTGGTCACGAGGCACGGTAGGTGTGGATCACGCCGGGCTCACAACGCTGAGTTTCGTTTGGGGCTGGCTATCGGGTGCGACAGGAGGCGGAGAGTCTAGCTATGTCGAGATCACTGGCTTGAGGTATTGAAAGCACCACAAAACCTACAGGTAAGCGCATATTCCCTGTGGGAGCGGGCTTGCCCGCGAAGGCGGCGTGTCAGTCGCTGCATCTGTTACTGCACCACCGCTTTCGCAGGCAAGCCAGCTCCCACATTTGGATCTCCATGGGGTTTGTGAAAGGGGTGGCTCAGGTCCACCAGTAGCGCACGAGATGAAAGAAGATCGGCGCCGCGAAGCACACCGAATCCAGCCGATCCAGCATCCCGCCGTGCCCTTCGATCATATGCCCCCAATCCTTCACGCCACGGTCACGCTTGATCGCCGACATCACGATCCCGCCGGCAAACCCCAGCAAGTTGATCAGCAGCGCGATCAGGAACGACTGCCAGGGATTGAACGGTGTGGTCCACCACAGCGCTGCGCCGATCAGCGACGACAACAGGATCCCGCCGACAAAACCTTCCACGGTTTTCGACGGTGACAGGTTAGGCGCGATTTTGTGTTTGCCGAACAGCTTGCCGCACACGTACTGCAGCACGTCCGACAGTTGCACCACGATCACCAGATAGGCGATCAGCAGCAGGTTACGGCCTTCGTAACCCGGTATGTCCAAGGTCAGCAGCGCCGGGACGAAAGACACGCAGAACACGGCGATCATCAACCCCCATTGCACCTTCGATGCCCGTTCCAGAAAGTGCGTACTGTCGCCGCCCAGGGAGGCGAGGATCGGCAGCAGCAGGAACACGTACACCGGGATGAAGATCGAGAACAGCCCATACCAGTCGGCGTAGATCAGCAGGTATTGCAGCGGCAGGGCCAGGTAAAACGCGGCCACCAGGGCCGGGTAGTCGCTGCGCCGGGTGGGCGTGAGGGTGAGAAATTCGCGCAGGGCGTAGAACGACACCGCGTAGAACAGCAGGATCACCGCGCCGGTGCCGAGCCAGAAGGCGATGCCGATGACCACCACCATTACCCACCAGGCGTTGATGCGGGCGTTGAGGTTGTCGATAACTGCGTTGGGGCTGCCACGGGTGCGCAGCTTGAGGATCAGGCCGATCAGCGAGGCGATGACCAGGATCGCGCCGATGCCGCCAAATAACATCAGGGTTTGGCTATCCATCTCAAGAATGCTCCGGGGCAAGGGCGAGCAGGGCGTCGCGGCTGCGGGCAAGGAAGGCGGCTTTGTCTTCGCCTTCTTCCAGTTGCAGGGGGGCACCGAAGCTGGTGGTGCATAACAAGGGCAGTGGCAACACGCGACCCTTGGGCATGACCCGGTTCAGGTTGGCTATCCACACGGGGACCAGCTCGGCTTGTGGGTAACTCTTTGCCAAGTGATACAAGCCGCTTTTGAACGGCAGCAAGCCATCCTCCAGATTGCGCGTGCCTTCGGGGAAAATGATCAGCGAGTCGCCGCCCTCCAACGCCGCAAGCATGGGCTGCAGAGGGTTATCCACAGGGTCCTTGCGCTCACGGTCGATCAGCACGCCATTAAACACTCGATTGATGATGTAGCGGCGCAGCGCACTCTTGTTCCAGTAATCACTGCCGGCCACCGGGCGTGTGAACTTGCGCAAGTTCTGCGGCAGCGATGCCCATACCAGCACGAAGTCGCCGTGGCTGCTGTGGTTGGCAAAGTAGATACGCTGCACCGGTACCGGCGCGCACCCCAGCCACAGGCTGCGGGCGCCGGTGACGGTGCGGGCCATGGAAGTAATCAGCGTGGCGACCACGGGTTCGAACATGGGAATTCCTTATCCGGCGAAAGGTAGCCAAGGGCTGGCGAGGATGACGCCCAGGGTCAGCAGCGCTTGCGCGCCCAGCAGCCAGGCTTGTTTACGCAACAGTTTGAGGGCGCCACGACGGCGTTCAGTCCAGGGGCGACCGGCTCGTTTGGGCGGTTGCAGGCCAAGGGTCTGCAGGGCCTGGTCGAGGTCTGGCGTGCGGGTGGTGTCGCGAGCGAGCAGGGCGAACAGGTCGGCGTCAAAGGCCACCCGCAGCGCCCAATATTTTTGCAACAGGCCCAGCACAATCATCCACAGGGCCAACAGCAAGCAAATGGTGGAAATACTGGCCAGCAACAACTGGGCGAGGCCGAACAGCACACCGAGCAGCGTCAGCCCTGTGGATAACTGATCCAATGATCGGCCACGGCGCAACAGGCTGGCGACGACCTGAAGTTCCATATCAGCAGGCATTTGGCAAACCCTCCAACGCTTGACGGTGTGCGGGGTGCAGGACCACATCGGCCCGCGCTGTACGAATAATAGTCAGCGCTTGCTCAACCGTGGCGGCGCGCCCCGTATTCAGCAGCCAGGCGGCGACGGCGGTGGCGCTGCGTGAGTAACCGAGGGCACAACACACCAATAGCGGGCCGCTCGCTCGCAGGCGTTCAATGGCGTGGGCGGCTTTCAGGCATTCATTGGGGGTTGGGGCGATCAGGTCCAGCACGGGCACGCAGGCATATGCACGGCCTTGTGGATTCATCGGCAGTTCGGCGCATAAGTCGACGATGCTCGCGAATGAACGCTGTTCACCGGTTGTAGGAATGCGCCCAAGCCAGACGTTATCCACAATCAGGTCCGGCTGTGGATGTTTGCGTGTCCACAGCCGCGAATTGATCCACGCGCCCGCCAGATAAGGCGCATACAACCAGCGGGCGGCAGGCGTCAGGCGGCCATCGTCGCGTTTTTGAAAGCCCGGCGCACCGAGTGCAAGGTAATTGGCCGTAATCAACCCCAAGGAAACCGCTGGCCATAGCAGCCATAGCCACCCGCCACCGAGCACCCAGGCCAGCGCCGTCAGGACCAAGGCACCTAACCCATAGCGCATCCCCAGCCGCCAGCGCTGGGAATCGCGCGTCAATCGCGCGCTCAGTAATGGGCTGGGATGCGCTACAGGCCATAACCACACACACAGCCATCCCGCCAGGGCGCCTGTGGGTAAGTCGATAAAGTGATGTTGATAAGTGGTCAGCACCGAAACGCCGATCAGCGTGAACCAGCCATGCACCACCCAACGCCAGAATCCTTGAGTGTGCCGCTGGTACATCACCCACAGGATCACCAGCAGAGCGATATGCAGCGAAGGTGCCTGGTTGAAGGGCTTGTCAAAACCGGCCAGCACCGCAAACAACCAACCGAACACGCCGTCCAGTTCCGGCCGCTCAAATGTGAAGCGCAGTGGCCAGATCAGAAAGCAACTCACGGCAATCACCTGCGCACTCAGCAGGCGCAGCGCATGCTGTTTGAGCTCATGGCGTGTATTGGGCAGCAGCAGGGAGAAGCCGTAAAGCAGGTCGATGGACCAATAGGGCACGATGGTCCAGGCCCAGAACGGCATGTGGCTTTCCCAGCCGAACACCAGCGTGCCGACGTCACTGCGCTGGCTGGTGACCCAGGTGGCAAAGCCATAGGTGCTGAAAAACAGCGGTGCCAACAGCAGCAGCCAAAGCACCGCAGGTTTCAATAAACCGGGTTCGCGCATGTTCAGATCTTCTGTGCCAGGGACACGGTGAAAATGCCCCACTCATCCACGCGCTGGGTGATCTTGCGAAAGCCCGCCGCTTCGACGAGTTGGTCCATTTCTGCCTGGCTGCGTCGGCGCATCACCCAGGCCTGGCCCTGGCGGTGGCTGGTGAGCGCGCGGGCAATCA
This sequence comes from Pseudomonas sp. FJ2-5-13, assembly GCF_029201605.1. Lineage (NCBI taxonomy): Bacteria > Pseudomonadati > Pseudomonadota > Gammaproteobacteria > Pseudomonadales > Pseudomonadaceae > Pseudomonas > Pseudomonas sp. FJ2-5-13. The sequence continues at coordinate 6,054,458 of NZ_CP104045.1, read as the reverse complement.
GCTCCAATTGTGGGTGCCACGGTTGGCCGGTGTAGACCAAGTAACCACCTGGCTCCACGGCTTCGGCCAGGCCCGCCAGCGAGCCGCCGACCATGGCGTTATCGGCAAACAATTCGTACAGGCCGGACACCACGGCCAGTGTCGGCTTGGGGTCCAGGGCAGCCAGGTCAGCGCGGTCGAACGCATCGCCTTTGACGAACTGGGCGATGTCCCCCAGGCCCTTCTCGCGAATCAGCGCGCCACCGTCGCGCACGTTGATGTCGCTGTAGTCGCGCAGCAGGATCGATTCCGGCAGCGGCGATACGCCTTGCAAGGCTTCCAGGATGTAGCGGCCGTGGCCGGCGGCGATGTCGACAATGCGTACTTCGCGTTGGTCGTCACGCAGCTTGGCCATCGCCAGGCGCAGCAGCTCCTCGACGTTCAGCTTGCGCTGGCGAATACCGCGCCAGCCGATGGAGTTGAGGTAATTGGTGTCGATCATCCGCCCCAGCCCGCCCTTGCCGGTAGGCTTATTGCGATACACGTAGTCCAGCGTGCTGCCGGAGTCGAAGCCGGTATCGAAGCCCAGCTTCACCCCGTCCGACAGGTTTTTACCCAGGCCCATGCTGGCGCGGGTCATGCGCCAGTACAGGTCGCGCAGGGAATTGCGCGGCAGCGGTGCGGCGAGGGATTCGGATTCGGCGCACGTCGCGCCAAGTTTGTCTGCATCCAGTAAAGAAGCGCGGTCCAGCGGGTGGGCGAAGTTCTGCAGGATAAAGCGCTTGGCGCTGCTCACAGCCACGGCACGGTCACGTTCGCCGAGGGTGTCGTGGAAAAAACCGGGGAGGATATGCAGCTCTTTTTTCAGGCTGCCGAGGCGGTCGAAAAACTGCTGCTGGGGTTTACGGTGCACCACAAAGTCGGAGCCCGAAATAAGCAGTTGGGTCGGCACCTGGATCGCCTGGGCGTCGGCGACAACCCGGTCGGCTGCTTCGTACAGACCCAGCAGCACATTCACCGAAATGGCCTTGGTGATTAGTGGATCGTTGTCGTAGGACGCCACGCGTTCCGGGTCATGGCTGAGAAACTTGGCCTTGACGTAGCTGTTGACGAAAAAGTTGCCGCGAAACTTGCGCATCAGTGCCAGGCCGGGGCGGGCGAAGGGCACGTACAGCTTGACCTTGAAGGCTGGCGAGGCGAGCACCAGGGCGCGGATTTTCGGTGCGTAGTCATGAACCCAGGTGGCCGCGATCACCGCGCCGACGCTTTGGGCGATGACGGCGAGGTCTTCCTCTTCGATGCCGTAGGTGGCATTGATGTGGTCACAGAACGTCTGCACGTCGCGGGCGCTGGTGGCAAAGCTGGGGCTGTCGCCGCGCTCGCCGGGGGATTGGCCGTGGCCACGGGCGTCCCAGGCGAAGAAGTCGAATTCAGGCAGGCCCAGCTCATCCACCAGGTGGGCAATGCGCCCTGAGTGCTCATGGCCGCGATGGAACAACAGGATCGCCTTGCGCGGCCCGGCACCTGCCGTGGCCGGCCAGTGCCGGTAGAAAAGCTCGACGCCATCATGGGTACTGAAGGTGTGCTGTTGTTGTTCGCGCATCGCAAAATCCTTATGCAGAAGGGAGAGATTGTTGTTCTTTGAGGCCCTGACGCACCCGGTTGACCAAGGTGTAGGCGAGCAGGGCGGCCACCAGCCACATCACCACCTCCACCCAACCGGCGCCGAGCCAGCCCAGCGCCACGCCCGTGGCCAGCACCCCGAGCACGAACGCCCGATCACTCTTGCCCATGGGCCCGTCATAACGGCGCGACGCGCCCACCATCGGCCCCAGCACGCCGGCGTATTCGCTGAATACCGCCAGCAGCGTCACCAGCAGCACCGGTGCCAGGCTCACATCGGGGATCAATGCAAAGGGCAGGATCAGCGCGCTGTCGGCGATCACATCGCACAGTTCGTTCAGGTAAGCACCGAGGCGCGACTGTTGGCCGAATTCCCGGGCGAGCATGCCGTCAATGGCATTGAGGGCCATGCGCACAATCATCCACAGCGGGATCAGTGCAAACAGCCAGAGGTGTTGGGCAAAGTCCGCGATCAACAGCCCCACCAGCAGGGAAACAACCCCGGCCAGCACGGTGATCTGGTTGGCGGTGGTGCCGTTGTCATAGAGGCGCTGCACGAGAGGGCGCAGCAGGTTTTGAAAACGCGGTTTGAGTTGGTAGATGGAAATCATGGGGGTGGCGCTTCCTTGTCCGTGAACCCGCGAAAAACTGTTTTGAAGTGTGCCGACTAATCGCAGCCGACACCAGTGATGGCTCGCGTTTATAGGGGTTTAGTCACTGTATTAAGCACGGCGCAGGTCGAATGTGGGAGCGGTCTTGCTCGCGAATGCGGTTTGTCAGTAAAAGATATTCTGTCTGGCACACCGCATTCGCGAGCAAGCCCGCTCCCACAGGGGATTTACGGTGGCATTTGAATTGGGGGTTTCGAACAAAAATTTCACGCTTCGTGTTATATCGTAACGAATTGTGTACAAGTGGGCGTTGAGCAGATGCAAGTGGATCTAGAGGCTGACGGGGCTTCGGTTGAAGGCCTCGCGCGTTTTCAGCAGGGGCTGTTCCACGCCCGTCGATTGCGCCAGGCCGGTATCGGCCTGACGACCCTGGCCCTCAGCGGTTGGATATTGGCGCTGTTTGTAGCGTTGTTTGCACACCTGTCGATCTGGCCGGTGGTATTGATCAACTGCGCGTCGGCCTTGCTGCTGCTGGTGGCCGGGTTGCAGTCGGCCTGGTGGGTGGCCGATTGGCGTGCCCAGGCGCTGGAAGCGCCGAGCGGTGAAGCGGTCGAACAATCCATCGAGCCCACACCCTGGCATAAAGGCCTGATCAACCGGTTCGGCAACGGCCTGTTGGCGCAGATTGGCGCGCCGGTGCTGTGGTTGGGCGGCTGGTCGCTGTTGGCGCTGGTCAGCATCCTGCAGTTCTGGAACTTGGGCTTGCCCGCTGCCGCCATCGGGCAGTCGGCAAGTATTGGCGCAGCGCTCGCATTGGCCCTGGCGTTTGGCCTGTTGGTATTCGAACGCCGTTTGGCCCAGGAAACTGCCGCCCAATGGCCGGAAGCCTCACAGCTGGCGCAGTTGAGCCGGATGGCAATTATCTGCCTGGTGATCAGCGCGATCTGCCTGCTGTTTGCCAGTGCAGAGTCGGTCTGGCCGTTGCGCCTGGCCACTCTCATCGGGCTGTTGCCAGCGTTGGTGGCGTTGGAGTTCCTGCTCAGGGGCGTGCTCTCGCTGTTCAGCCCGCGCCAGCCGCGCCTCGAACCGCGCTTGATGGCGCAGAGTTTCATCGCCGGCCTGCTGCGTTGGCCGCCGCAACCCTTGCTGGCGTTGCAGCATGAACTGCACAACCGCTTTGGCATCGACCTGCGTCAGATCTGGGCCTTTACCTACATGCGCCGGGCGTTTTTCCCGGTGCTGCTGGTGGTGCTGGCGGTAGGTTGGGCGCTGACCGGTGTGCATGAAGTGCCCCTGCAAGGCCGTGGGATTTATGAGCGCTTTGGTAAACCGGTCGAGGTGTTCGGCCCCGGGCTGCATGCGGGTTTGCCGTGGCCGTTGGGCCGCGTACTCAACGTGGAAAACGGCGTGGTGCATGAGCTGGCGACCAGCGTCAGTGACGCCGCCACACCGCAGTTGGCTGGCGCGGAAGGCCCGGCGCCGTTGATCGCCAACCGCCTGTGGGACGCCAGCCATGTGAATGACAAATCCCAGGTGATTGCCAGCAGTAGCGGCGACAAGCAGGGCTTCCAGATCGTCAATATGGACGTGCGCTTTGTCTACCGCATCGGCCTCACCGATCAGGCTGCGCTTGCTGCCACCTACAACAGCGCGGATATCCCGACCCTGATCCGCAGCACCGCCAGCCGCATCCTGGTGCACGATTTTGCCTCGCGCACCCTGGATGAGTTGCTCGGGGAAGAGCGCACCAGCCTCGCCGACGAGATTGGCCGCAGTGTGCAAGCCGACCTGCAAACCCTCGACAGCGGTGTGGAAATCCTTGCCACGGTGGTCGAGGCGATCCATCCGCCGGCCGGTGCCGCTAACGCTTACCACGGTGTGCAAGCCGCGCAGATCGGCGCCCAGGCGCTGATCGCCCGTGAACGCGGTGCCGCCAGCGAGCAGACCAACCAGGCGCTGCTGCAAGCCAGCACTGCCCGCGATCAGGCCCAGGCCACTGCCCGCGAAGTGAATGCTGGCGCCCAAGCAGCGAACCTGCGCTTTGCCGCCGAACAAAAGGCCTACGCCGCTGCGGGCCAAGCCTTCGTGCTGGAACAGTACCTGGGCCAACTGAGCCAGGGCCTGGCCCAGGCCAAGCTGCTTATTCTGGATCATCGTTTGGGCGGCGACAGCGCGCCGACGATCGATCTGCGTTCTTTTACCTTGCCCGCCGACCCGTCGGCGCCGCGCAAAGCCGTTCAATAAGGAGTTCGTCTGTTGAGCGCTCATTCCCACGATCATGATCACGGTCATCACCACCATCACGGCCACCACCATCACCATCACGGCGATGAACAGGCGGCCGGGCCTTTTCCCTGGCGCCGCATGGCGTGGGCGGTGTTGCTGGTGCTGTTTGCCGTGGCAGCGGCGAGCCTGGTGCAAGTGCGCTCCGGCGAGGCCACGGTGATTACCCGCTTCGGCAACCCCGCGCGCGTGCTGCTGGAGCCTGGCCTGGGTTGGCGCTGGCCGGCACCGTTCGAAGCAGCGATCCCGGTGGACCTGCGCCTGCGCACCACGTCCAGCGGCTTACAGGATGTGGGCACCCGCGATGGCCTGCGGATTATCGTGCAGGCTTACGTGGCGTGGCAGGTGCAGGGCGATGCCGACAACGTGCAGCGCTTTATGCGTGCGGTGCAGAACCAGCCGGATGAAGCAGCGCGGCAGATTCGTACCTTCGTCGGCTCGGCGTTGGAAACCACCGCAGCCAGCTTTGACCTTTCCAGCCTGATCAATACCGACGCCAACCAAGTGCGCATCGCCGATTTTGAAGCGCAGTTGCGCCAGCAGATTGATCAACAATTGCTCACCACGTATGGCGTGCGTGTGGCGCAGGTCGGCATCGAGCGCTTGACGCTGCCGTCGGTGACCCTCACCGCCACGGTTGATCGCATGCGCGCCGAGCGTGAAACCATCGCCACCGAACGCACCGCCGTGGGCAAGCGCGAAGCCGCGCAGATCCGCTCCGCTGCCGAACGTGATGCGCGCATCATGCAGGCCGATGCCACTGTGAAAGCCGCTGATATCGAAGCGCAGTCGCGGGTTGAAGCTGCGCAGATTTATGGTCGCGCCTACGCGGGCAATCCGCAGCTATATAACCTGCTGCGCTCGCTGGATACCTTGGGCACGGTGGTCACGCCGGGGACCAAGATCATCCTGCGCACCGACGCCGCGCCTTTTCGCGCCTTGGTGGACGGGCCCAAGGACCTGCAGCCATGAGCGAGCCTGAAAGCCCGGACAGCCCGTGGATCCAGGCCGGGCGCCTGACGTTCCTGGCACTCTACGCGGTCACCGTATTAGCGGCGTTGGCCTGGGCCTTTTCCAATGTGCGCCAGATCGACCCGCAGAATCGCGCCGTGGTCTTGCACTTTGGCGCCCTCGATCGCATTCAGAACGCCGGGTTGTTGCTGGCCTGGCCGCAACCTTTTGAGCAAGTCATCCTGCTGCCAGCGGCCGACCGGGTGATCGAACGCCGGGTGGAAAACCTGCTGCGTTCCGACGCGGCGTTGCAGGCGGATCGCGTGGCCAGTTTCGCCACGCCGTTAAGCGATGCCCTGGCCGGTTCCGGCTACCTGCTGACCGGTGATGCCGGGGTGGTGCAACTGGACGTGCGGGTGTTCTACAAGGTGACCGAGCCCTACGCCTTTGTGTTGCAGGGCGACCACGTGCTGCCGGCCCTGGATCGGCTGGTGACACGCAGCGCAGTGGCTCTTACCGCTGCGCGGGATCTGGACACCATCCTGGTAGCGCGCCCGGAACTGATCGGTAGCGACAATGGCGCCGCCGAACGGCGTGAGCGGCTGCGCGGCGACCTGGTGCAAGGCATTAATAAACGCCTGGCGGAGTTGGCGGCCAGCGGCTTGGGGCTGGGTATCGAAGCCACCCGCGTCGATGTGCAATCGAGCCTGCCTGGGCCTGCGGTGAATGCGTTCAACGCCGTACTGACCGCCAGCCAGCAGGCTGATAAAGCCGTGGCCAACGCCCGTACTGAAGCGGAAAAGCTCAACCAGACCGCCAACCAGGAGGCTGACCGCCAAGTGCAAGTCGCCCACGCCCAGGCCAGCGAGCGCTTGGCCAATGCCCAGGCGCAAACCGCTACCGTTGCCAGCCTGGCCCAGGTCAAAGACCCCGGTTTGCTGTTGCGCCTGTACCGCGAACGCCTGCCGAAGATTCTCGGCCAGGCCGGTTCGGTAACCACCGTCGATCCCAAAGACGACTCCCGCTTGATCATCCAGGGAGCCGAACAATGAGCGCACCCATGCTGACCTCTGCCGAACAGCGCAGCGCTGCCCGGCAATTGACCTTGGCGATGCTCGCCCTGGGCTTGCTCGTGCTGGGCCTGGTGTGGCGCTGGCTCGCGCCCGACCAGAGCGGCGTCAGCCAGCTGCTGCTGGGCGTGGCTTCGCTGTTGGTGGCGGTGCCGGTGATGCGTTCAGCCTGGTACAGCCTGCGCTTTCCGAGCCTGCACGGCATCACCGACCAATTGATCGCCCTGGCCATGCTCGGCGCTTGGGCCACGGGCGATCTGCTCACCGCCGCGTTGCTACCGATCATCATGATCTTCGGCCATGTGCTGGAAGAACGCAGCGTGATTGGCTCCCAGGAAGCGATCCATGCCTTGGGCAAACTCACCCGCAGCCACGCCCGCCTGGTGCAGGCAGACGGCAGCATCACCGAAGTGGATAACGGCACCTTGAACACCGGCGATATCGTCGAAGTGCGGGCCGGTGACCGCGTGCCGGCCGATGGCGTGGTGTTGTCCGGCCAGGCGAGCCTGGACACGGCGCCGATCACCGGCGAGTCGGTGCCGTTGGAAGCGAGCGTGGGCGTGCAGGTGTTTGGTGGGGCGATCAACCTCGATGGCCTGCTGCGCCTTGAGGTCACGCGCACCGGTAACGAATCGACGTTGGGCAAAGTCATTGCGCTGATGCAGAACGCCGAGCGGTCCAAGCCGCCGATCACCCGGCTGCTGGAGCGCTATGCCGGCAGCTACATGGTGCTGGTGTTGCTGCTGGCGGCCGTCACCTGGTTTGTCACCAATGACGCCCAGGCGATGCTCGCGGTGCTGGTAGCGGCGTGCCCCTGTGCCTTGGTGCTGTCGGCACCGGCCACGGCGATTGCCGGGATCGCCGTGGCGGCGCGCCATGGCATTCTGATTCGCAGCTCGGCGTTCCTGGAAGAGCTGGCCGACCTGACATCACTGGTGGTCGACAAGACCGGCACCCTGACCTTTGGCACCCTGCGCTTGCAGTCCATCGAGACCCGCGCGCCGGATCGCCAAAAGCTGCTGAACCTGGCGGCCAGCCTCGGTTCGGCGAGCAGTCACCCGGTCAGCCGAGCGTTGGCGGGGTTGGCGAGCCAGGAGCAGATGCTGATGCTTAGCGACATCCGCGAGCGTCAGGGCCTGGGCGTGGTCGCCCAGACCGAGCAGGGCGAAGCAGCGCTGGGACGGCCGGAGTTATTTGAACAGTTGGGCATCGTCACCACCGCCGTGCCCATCCACGATGGCCCGATTGCCGGGTTGGCGTTGAACGGCGAGTTCCTCGCCTGGCTGCTGTTGGCCGACAGCGTCAAACCCGAAGCGCGCCAGGCCCTGCAAGAGCTGCGTGACTTGGGCCTGGGCCGCCAACTGCTGCTGACCGGCGACCGCCAAAGCGTGGCCGACAGCCTGGCGCTGGACGTGGGCATCAGTGATGTCGAAGCCCAAGCGCTGCCGGAAGACAAGCTCAATCGCGTGCTGGGCGAAATCAGCAGTGGCTTCAGGCCAATGGTGGTGGGCGATGGCATCAACGACTCCCTGGCGCTCAAGGCCGGCGTGGTTGGCGTGGCCATGGGCGCGGGCGGTGCAGACATCGCCCTGGCCTCGGCGGACGTGGTGTTGATCGGCAGCGACTTGCGCCGCCTGGGCACCTGCGTGCGCTTGAGTCGCCAGTGTCGGCAGACGTTGCAGGTCAACGTGATCATTGGCTTGGGCTGGACGCTGGCCATTGTGGTGTTCGCCGCATTTGGCTGGTTGGGGGCGGCGGGCGCGATGATCGCGGCGGTGCTGCACAACCTCAGTACCTTGCTGGTATTGGGTAATGCCGGGCGTTTGCTGCGCTTCCAGGAGCCGCTGTTGAAGCTCGATGAATAATTTCAAAAATATTTGCTTACGGCTGTAACGCCGATAGGGGACCTCACTCTAGTGCTGTGTCGAGACTGAACAATCCGTTCAGACCGGCTCCACTACTGATCATGAGGAATACAACAATGAGCATTAAATCCGCTGCTGCTGGTGCCGCCCTCGCAATGGCCGCTGCTTCTCTGTTTGCTGGTGTCGCTACCCAAGTCCAAGCCGCAGACGCCACCGTGCACTGCTACGGCGTGACCTCCTGCAAAGGCATGAACGACTGCAAAACCAAGGATCACGCGTGCAAGGGCCAGGGCGAGTGCAAAGGGATGGGCTTCAAGGCCATGACCAAGTCGGCCTGTGACGCCGCTGGCGGTAAAGTCGGCGAGTAACCGGCACACGAGTGCAACCGCGGCGGCTGCCTGCCACCGCTGCGGACACTTTGCCCTGGAGTGAGTCATGTCCGCGTCCCTTCCAAGTCTGGGTTACGGCCTGGGTTTACGCAGTGAGTACTACCACCAGATCCTTGAACAGTCGCCGGCCGTGGATTGGTTCGAAGTGATCTCCGAAAATTACTTGGTACAGGGCGGCAAGGCCTTGTACTACCTGGATGCGATAGCCGAGCGTTACCCCTTGGTGATGCACGGTGTGTCGTTGTCCATCGGCGGGCCGCATGCCCTCGATACCGATTACCTGAACCACATCAAACAGCTCGCAGAGCGCATTCAGCCGGCGTGGATTTCCGATCACCTGTGCTGGAGCCGCGGTAGTGCGCATCAGCTACACGATTTGCTGCCCCTGCCTTACACCGAAGAAAGCCTCTACCACGTGGCCGGCCGCGTACGTCAGGTGCAGGACGTGTTGCAGCGTCCGCTGGTGCTGGAAAATGTCTCCAGCTATGTGCGTTCCAAGGCGGATGAGTTCACCGAGTGGGAGTTCCTCAACGCCTTGGCCCACCTGAGCGGCTGCCAGTTGCTGCTGGACGTCAACAACGTCTACGTCAGCGCACGTAACCATGGTTTTGATGCCTGGACCTTCATTCGCAACCTGCCACCCGAAAGCATTCGCCAGCTGCATTTGGCGGGGCATATGGACTATGGCGACTATGTGGTCGATACCCATGACCATCCCGTGTGCGACCCGGTGTGGGCGCTGTATCAGCAAACTCTGGAGCATTTGGGCCCGGTGTCGACGTTGCTGGAACGCGATGACCATTTTCCGCCCTTCGAAGAGTTGCTCACCGAGTTGAACAAAGCCCGTGAATTGGGTGCCAGCGCCTTGGCCCGGAGAGCGTTATGCGCCTGATCGACTGGCAGTTGGCGTTTGAGCAGCATCTATTATCCGAAGCCCCCGCGGCCAACAGCGGCTTTGCCGCCACCTTGCTGGGAGGGCCGACGTTGGATGTGGAGACCGGCCTGGCGATTTACCACAACGCCTACCTGTCACGCCTGCAGGAGGTGCTGCGCCATGACTTCGGTGCCATCTGGTATTGGCTGGGAGATGAGGCGTTTTGCTCACTGACCGAGGCCTACATCCGCCGTTATCCGTCGGCCCATTACAGCGTGCGCTGGTTGGGCGAGCGCTTTGCGTTGTTTATCGTTGAGCATTTGATGGCTGAGCAAAGTGCGCCTTTGGCTGAGTTGGCGCGCTTGGAGTGGGCGTTCACCTTGGCGTTTGACGCACCCGAAGGGGAGCCGCTGACATTGAATGACATGGCGCACCTGGCGCCTGAAGATTGGCCCACCTTGCAGGTTGCGCTGGCGCCTTCGGTACAGCAGCTGCTTTGCCGTTTCAACACAGTGGCAATCTGGCGAGCCAGCAAGGATGAATCAGACTTCCCAGGCAGCCAGGCGCTGGACCCGGCACAAATCTGCCTGGTGTGGCGTCACCAGAACCGCTGCCACTACCGCAGCCTGGAAGCCGCTGAAGCCTGTGCGCTGGCGGGCATGGTGACCACGGGTTGGAATTTTTCAGAACTGTGTACTGAGCTGGCGGTCACTTATTCAGAGGGGGCGTCGCTGCAAGCGGCCACTTGGCTGAAACAGTGGGTCCAAGAAGGTTTGCTCGAGCGCCGAGCGCCATAGAAGGGGGGCTATTGATTCGATAGCTTCCTACTTTGTTTGGCATGGTCTACCCTCACAGCAGACGTCTGAAACAAGGGGGGACTACTCATGCTCGCGCAACTTCCACCGGCCTTACAGAATCTTCAGCTACCGCTGCGTCTTCGACTCTGGGACGGCCATGAATTCAACTTGGGCCCTGAGCCCAGCGTCACCATCGTGGTCAAGGACCCCACGGTTGTATCCAGGCTCACCCATCCAACGCTCGACTCGCTGGGCGAAGCCTTCGTTGAGGGAAAACTGGAGCTGGAAGGCTCCATCACCGAAGTGATCAGGGTATGTGACGAGTTGAGTCACGCTTTGGTCGATGACGACGAGGAGAGTCGTCCGGTGCGCTCGATTCACGACAAGGCCACGGACGCCGCTTCTATTTCCTACCATTACGACCTGTCCAACGAGTTCTACCAGCTATGGCTGGACCAGGACATGGCGTACTCCTGCGGTTATTTCGAAACCGGCAGCGAGTCGCTCGACCAGGCCCAACAAGACAAATTCCGCCACCTGTGCCGCAAGTTGCGGCTGCAACCGGGTGAGTATCTGCTGGATGTGGGCTGCGGCTGGGGCGGGCTGGCGCGCTATGCCGCGCGGGAGTTCGGGGTCAAGGTGTTCGGCATCACCTTGAGCAAGGAACAACTGGCGCTGGCCAAGGAGCGGGTGAAAGCCGAAGGCCTGGAAGACCAGGTCGACCTGCAGTTGCTCGACTACCGCGACCTGCCCCAGGATGGCCGTTTCGACAAAGTGGTAAGCGTGGGCATGTTCGAACACGTCGGCCACGCCAACCTGGCGCAGTACTGCCGTACCCTGTTCGGCGCGGTGCGTGAAGGTGGCCTGGTGATGAACCATGGCATCACCGCCAAGCACACCGACGGTCGCCCCGTGGGCCGTGGCGCCGGCGAGTTTATAGAGCGCTACGTGTTCCCCAACGGTGAACTGCCGCACCTGGCGATGATGACGGCCGAAATCAGTGAAGTGGGGCTGGAAGTGGTCGATGTCGAAAGCCTGCGTATGCATTACGCCCGCACATTGGACCATTGGAGCGAACGCCTGGAAGACAACCTGGAAGCGGCAGCGAAGATGGTACCGGAGCAGGCGCTACGCATCTGGCGGCTGTACCTGGCTGGTTGCGCTTACGCGTTTGCCCGTGGCTGGATCAACCTGCACCAGATTCTGGCAGTCAAACCCCATGCCGATGGCGGGCATGAACTGCCGTGGACGCGGGAAGATCTCTACCGCTGAGCACGTTCAAAACCGTAGGAGCGAGCTTGCTCGCGAAAAACGTCAACGATAACGCGTACTAGCTGAATGAACGCGGCGCCTGTGAGTTTTTCGCGAGCAAGCTCGCTCCTACATTGGTTTTGTATTGGCGGTTAGAGGATGGGTGAGATCAAGCGAGCCACGCGCATGCCCAGTTGTTGCAGGCGACGGGTCTCGCGGCTTTCTTCCTGGCTGACTTCATGGGCTAGGGCGAAGTCGTCCAGCAGCATCTGTTCAACCTGGCTGGCGAAGGCTTCATCCACCGTCAGCAGCATCACTTCAAAATTCAGCCGGAACGAACGGTTGTCCATGTTGGCACTGCCAATGGCGCTGATTTCGCTGTCCACCAACACCACCTTCTGATGCAAAAAGCCCGGCGTGTAGCGAAACACCCGCACGCCCGCTCGCACCGCTTCGTTGGCATACAGGCTGGATGCGGCATACACGATGCGATGGTCCGGCCGTGACGGCAGCAGCAGGCGCACATCGACCCCGCGCAACACCGCCAGGCGCAGGGCGGCAAACACCGCCTCGTCGGGGATGAAGTAGGGGCTGGTGATCCATACGCGCTCGGTCGCGGCATGGATGGCCTCGACGAAAAACAGCGAGCAGGTTTCATAAGGGTCCGCCGGTCCGCTGGCGAGCAACTGGCAAAGCACGCCGTCTTCCGGGTAGGCGTCCGGCAGGATCAGCGGCGGCAGTTCCCGTGCGGCCCAGAACCAGTCCTCGGCGAACGACTCCTGCAGGCACGCCACCACTGGGCCGGTGACTTGCACATGGGTATCGCGCCATGGTGCCAGCGGCGGTTTTTTACCCAGGTATTCATCGCCTACGTTGTGCCCACCGACAAACCCGGTGATGCCGTCTACCACTACGATCTTGCGATGGTTACGGAAGTTGACCTGGAAGCGATTGAGCCAGCCACTGCGGGTAGCGAACGCCTTGACCTGCACGCCAGCGTCACGCAGCGCTTGCACATAACGATGGGGCAGGGCGTGACTGCCGATGCGGTCGTACAGCACGTAAATGGCTACGCCCTGGGCGGCTTTTTCCTTCAACAGAGCCTGTAACTGGCGGCCCAGTTCGTCATTGTGAATGATGAAAAACTGGAACAGCACCGCGGTCTTTGCGTGACGGATAGCCTCGAAGATCGCGCCGAAGGTGGCATCGCCATTGATCAACAGGCGCACTTCATTGTTGGCCAGGCACGGCATACGGCCCAGCTTGGGCATGGCGCGCAAGGAGGCATAGGCGCTGGAGTTGCGCGCTGCGAGCGCTTCCTCCACCCATGGGCGCCAGTTCAACTCGGTGATGGCCGTGTGCATTTCCTGGTTGGCCTGGCGACGGGCCTGGATGTACGCGTCGAAGGTGCTGCGGCCAAAAATCAGGTAGGGGATCAACGTCAGGTAGGGCATGAACATCAGTGACAGCGCCCAGGCGATCGAGCCTTGTGCGGTGCGCACAGTCAGTACCGCGTGGATCGCGGCGAGCGTTCCCAGAAAGTGCAGCGTGGCAATGACGTAGGCGAGCAGGTGCGGGCCAAAGAAATCCATGAACGACGTAACTCCAGGCAGTCCAGTGCGTAACAGACCATGAACGGCTGTGAATGTCGCTATTTTATTTGCCATGCAACACTGGCTGCTTTGCGACGTCTAACGCCCACAATTACCCAGGAGTTACCCGATGAATGCTCGTCTGCTTGGTTTGGCCATGGTTGTTGGTTTGTCGCTGCCTGTGGCGGCGCAGGCGCAGATGCTGGCGCCGGGCTTGTGGGAATTGACCACCAGCAATATGAAAGTCGATAACCAGGACCTGCCGGACTTGTCGCTGATCCTCGGTCAACTCAAGCAACAGATGACCCCTGAACAGCGCGCCATGCTCGAAAAGCAAGGCATAAACATGGCCGGTAAGGGCGTGCAGGTGTGCCTGACCCCGGCTCAGGTGGCCTCCGATTCGATCCCGCTGACCGACCCTCAATCGGGCTGCAAACAGGAAGTCACCGACAAGAGCGGCAACCAGTGGAAATTCCGCTTCAGTTGCCCGAAAGCCCAAGGCACTGGCGTGGCAACGTTCCAGAGCCAGAAAGAATTCACCACCAGCGTCAACGGTACCTTCAATGCCACCGGTATCCAGCAGAAGGGTAGCCTGGACAGCCACGCCCAGTGGCTGGGTAACGATTGCGGTACCGTTAAACCCCGCGCTTAACGCCCAAACTGCAGGGGCAAGCCCTGGCAACTGTTGACCACCTGGCCGTTGTGCCAGGCCAGGTGGCCGCTGACCAACGTGGTACTCACGCTGTGGCGAAAGCTGCGCTCTGCAAAGGGGGTCCAGCCGCAGCGGGCGAGGATGGGTTGGCTGCTGACCGGCTTGCCGGCAGGCTCCGGTTTGATCAGTACCAGGTCGGCCCAATAGCCTTCACGCACGTAGCCGCGATCAGCAATGGCGAACAGGTCGGCCACGCGGTGGCTGGTCTTGGCGACCAATGTGGTGAGGGGCAAATGCCCGTCGGCCACCAACTCCAGTAACGCCGGCAGGGCATGCTGCACCAGGGGCAAGCCTGAGGGTGCTTGCCGATAGGCCAACTGTTTTTGCGCCCAGGTATGTGGCGCATGGTCGGTGCCAATCACATCCAGACGGTCACTCAACAATGCCAGGCGCAGCGCGTCGCGGTCGGCACGGGTCTTGATCGCCGGGTTGCATTTGATCTGATGGCCAAGGCGGTGGTAATCGCGGTCATCGAACAGCAGGTGGTGCACGCAGACTTCGGCAGTGATGTGCTTGTCGGCCAGGGGCTTGTCTTCGAACAGCGCGAGTTCGCGCGCGCTGGTCAGGTGCAACACATGCAGGCGCGTGCCATGACGTTTGGCCAATTCCACGGCGAACGATGACGAGCGATAACAGGCCTCGGCATCGCGGATCAGCGGATGAGCCACGGCGGGAATATGCTCGCCGAAGCGTTCGCGCAGGCGCTGCTCGTTGGCCAGGATGCTGGGCGTGTGTTCGCAGTGAGCGAGCAGGATGGTCGGCACCTCGGCAAACAGGCGCTCCAGAATGCGTGGATCGTCCACCAGCATATTGCCGGTGGAGGCACCCATGAACACTTTGACCCCAGCCACTTCACGGGGGGCAAGGGCCGCGACGGTGTCGAGGTTGTCGTTGCTCACGCCAAAGTGAAAGCCGTAGTTGGCCACTGAGTGCAGTGCGGCACGGCGCTTTTTATCGGCCAGGGCTTCCAGGCTCAGAGTGGCCGGGTGAGTGTTGGGCATGTCCATGAAGCTGGTGATGCCACCGGCCACCGCCGCGCGGGATTCGCTGTAGAAGCTGCCTTTTTCCGGCGCGCCGGGTTCGCGAAAATGCACTTGGTCGTCGATCATCCCTGGCAGTAGCCACTGGCCGTTGGCATCGATTTCCACCGGTTCGTTATCGCCTTGAATGCTGGTGGCAATCTTCTCGATACGGCCATTGGCGATCAGTAAGTCGGCGTCGAATACCTGGCCTTCGTTGACCAGGCGGGCGTTGCGGATCAGCAGGCGGCTCATGGTTCAGAACTCGTTTTGCAGGGCTTTGTAGCCGCGTACCAGGTCGACGTTGGTGCGTGCCACGTCTTCGGAAAACTCCGAGGCGCTGACACTCACCGGCGGGAACTGCGACAAGTCGGTGTTGGGGCCGATACGCGTCGTAGAGGGCACGTAGAAAGCAGCGGGCAAATCGCGGCCGTCGACCACCGAGTTGTGGCGCACCACGCATCCATCGCCCACGGCGCAATTGAACAGCACGCTGTTGAAGCCAATAAACACACGGTCGCCCACCGTGCAGGGGCCGTGGACGATGGAGCGGTGCGCGATGGAGGTGAATTCGCCGATGGTCACCGCTGCGCCGGATTTGGAGTGGATGACCACGCCATCCTGGATGTTGGAGTTGGCGCCGATGGTGATTGGGTCCATGGCGCCGCTGGCGTCGACTTCGTCGGCGCGGATCACGGCGTAGGGGCCGACGAACACGTTCTCGCCGATGATGACTTTGCCGCAGATGATCGCGGTCTTGTCGACGTAGGCCGACTCTGCAATCACCGGCAGGTCGCCGGAAGGATTTTTGCGGATCATGGCTGGCTCAGTGCGGCGTACAGGGTGTTGAGGTTGTATTCGAACAGCCCGATAAAGGTGCTGGCCGGGCCTTCTGCTGCGAGGGCGTCGGAGTACAGCGTGCCGCCGATCTGTGCGCCGCTTTCGTCAGCGATCTGCTTGAGCAGGCGCGAGTCTTTGATGTTTTCCATGAACACGGCTTTGACCTTGTCCTTGCGAATCTGGGTGATCAGCGCGGCGACTTCAGCGGCCGAAGGGTCACGTTCGGTGGACAAACCCTGGGGCGCGAGGAACTGGATGCCATAGGCCTGGCCCAGGTAACCGAAAGCGTCATGGGAGGTGACGATGCGGCGGTTACCCGGTGGCAGTGCGCCGAACTTGGCCTTGGCCTCGTCCAGCAGGCTATGGATTTGCTTGAGGTAGGCCTGGCTGTTACGCAGGTAGGCGGTCTTGTTGGCAGGGTCGGCGGCCACCAGGGCCTTGGTGATGTTGCTCACATAGATTTCGGCGTTGGCCAGGTTGTGCCAGGCGTGCGGGTCGGGAATGGTTTCCCCATCCTCGTCCATGGTGTGGGAAATCACGCCTTTGCTGGCGGTGACCACCGTTGCCTTGGTTTCGGTGCTGGTAACCAGGCGGTCCAGCCACGGCTCGAAACCCAGGCCGTTCTTGATGATCACCTTGGCCTTGAGCAGTGCCTTGGCGTCATCCGGCGTGGGTTCATAGGTATGGGCATCGGCGTCCGGGCCGACCATGTTGCTGATCTGGATATGCTCGCCACCGATCTGGTGGGTGATGTCATCGAGAATACTGAAGCTGGTGACCACTTGGAGCTTGTCTGCCGCGTGAGCCATCGACAGCGGTAGCAGCAGACTGAACAGCACGAGTAGAGCGCGCATGGGGAAACACCTCATTGGGATGTGAGCAAAGGCGGGCGGCGCAACAAACCGTGCACCGGACCGAACACCACGGACAACAAATACCCAGCGCCCGCCACCAGCACGATCGCCGGGCCGCTGGGCAGTGAGTAGTAGAACGACAGCAGCAGACCCAACCACACCGACAGGCAGCCCAGCAGCGCCGATACTGCGATCAACACCGGCAAGCGTCGGCTCCAGAAGCGTGAGGCGATGGCCGGCAACATCATCAAGCCGACCACCATCAGCGCGCCGATGGCCTGGAAACCAATCACCAGGTTCAGCACCACCAGGGTCAGGAACACGCCATGGGCGAGGGGGCCGAGGCGGCTGACCGTTTGCAGGAACAGCGGGTCGAGGGTGTCCAACAGCAGCGGTTTGTAGATCAGCGCCATGGCGATCAGGCTGAAACCCGAGACCCAGAGCATGCCGGTCAGGGTGGTTTGATCCACGGCCAGGGCGGAGCCGAACAACAGGTGCAGCAGGTCCAGACGCTTGCCGGCAAGGCCCAGGATCAGTACGCCGGCGGCAAGAGAGATGGGGTAGATGGCCGCGAGGCTGGCGTCTTCGCGCAGGCCGGTGCGGCGGGTGATCCACGCGGCCAGGCCGGCCATGCTCAGGCCTGCACCCAGGCCGCCGAGGGTCAGCGCGGGCAGGCTCAACCCCGCAAACCAGAAGCCCAGGGCGGCGCCGGGCAGGATGCCGTGGGCTACCGCATCACCGATCAGGCTCATGCGCCGCAGGATCAGAAACACCCCCAGCGGCGCCGTGCTGCAGGCCAGTACCAAACCGCCGATGAGTGCGCGGCGCATAAAAACGAATTCATGAAACGGCAGCCACAAGTGAGCAGTGAAGTGCATTCAGGCCACCTGCATCTGCGGTTGCGGGCGGATCAGCTCTTTGCTGGGGCCGAATAGGCAGCCGGTGTTTTTGATCTGCAGTACGTGCTGGGTATGGTGGCGCACGGAGGCCAGGTCATGGCAGACGATCACCAGGGTGCGGCCTTCGCTGTGCCAGGCATGGATGTGTTTCCAGCACAGCGCCTGGCCATCCTCGTCGAGGGCTGCGTGAGGTTCGTCGAGTAGCAGAACGGGCGCCTCGGCCAGGCTCATGCGTGCCAGCAGGGCACGCTGCAATTCGCCGCCGGACAATGCCATCAAGGGGCGGTGTTCCAGGCCAATCAGACACCAGTCTTCCAGCACCGCTTGCAGGCGTTGACTGCGTTGTTGAGCGGTGTATTGGGTGCCCCAAAAACCTGCAGCCACCAGTTCTTGCAGGCTGATAGGAAACTGGCGGTCCAAGTGTTGCTGCTGGGGCAAGAAGGCCAGGCCGCCACGGCGTGGAACATCCACGATGACTTTTCCCGCCAAAGGCTTTTGCAGGCCGGCGATGACTTTGAGCAGGCTGCTCTTGCCCGTGCCGTTGGCGCCGATGATGCCGGTGAGGCTGCCTTTTTGCAGGGTCAAATCCAGTGCCGGGGTGAGCGGTTGCCCGGGGGCACCCCAGCGCAACGCGTTGCAGATGATCATGCAGAAGCTCTCGTCCAGCGGCTTTCAGCCACGGCATCGTGCGCGTGCAGGCTTTCGGCGTGGATCACTTTGAGGTGGAAGGCTTTGATGGCATCCGAGCGTTTCAAGGCGAGGTTCAGGCGGCGAGCGGCGTCCTCGCAGAACATCAGGTTCTGCCCGTTGGCCAGGGCGAAGGCTTGTTCGTCTGCGCGTTTCACCGCGGTTTGTACGGCGGTGCCGAGCGCGGCTTCGGCAGCGTTGATCAAGTGGACTATCGGCAGGTCAGTACCTTGCAGATGAACGTGCAACTGCGCGCTGCTGCGTTGGCTGTGGGGTGTGGCGACGATGCCGTTGGCGCTGCCGAGCCAGGCCAGCACCGCTTCATGCTGTAACGGCGTGTTGGCGAAATCATCGACAAATTGCTGCTGAATCAACTGCCTGGCGAGGGCGGCGGAGCAAGGGCAGGTTGAAGAGTAAGTAACGTCAATTTTTAGTTCCACGTGGAACATCTGGTTTTCTAGACGTGCTTCGATGCTCACCGGGTAGGTCTTCCAGCCGGCTAATGGGCTGACCAGTGCAGGACGTTTAAGCAGTAACTGGGTATGGATGCGCAGGTAAGCGTTCTTAGATAAACCTTCATGTGTTTCGAGAAAACGCTGCAGTACATTACGCAGCAGTGCCGATGTCAGCGGCTGTTGATCAAGCATTTCCAGGGCCAGGTACAGGCGTGACATATGAATGCCACGGGCCGTGCCGTCGTCCAGGCTTACACCCGCGTCAGCGGTGGCGGCCAGGTGTTGACCGTCAATCAGGATCGGCAAGGCGATGCCGCACATCCCCACCCAGTCGAGTGGCAAGGCTTGGCGTGAAGCCTGCGCGGCGATATCCGGCAGAGTCAGCGCATTCATAAGCAGGTCCATCGTTGGAAATAATTCGACATGTTATAGTATAACAATACGAGCTACGATGAATTTTCTGCTCCAGCCTTTGTTCAGTCATATCGAGTAGGGACGCTCCTTTATCTGCGGTATATGTCATGCACAGACGTCAGCTCCTCAACCTGCTGCTGGTCAGCCCCCTGTTCACCTTGCCTTTGGGGGCTTACGCCACGCAGATTCGCAATGCACGCCTGTGGCGCTCGGACGATAAGCTGCGCCTGGTGTTCGACCTCAGCGGCCCGGTGCAATACAAGACCTTTTCCCTGACCTCACCAGACCGATTGATCATCGACTTGAGTGGCGCCGGGCTCAGCGGCGACTTTTCCCAATTGGCGTTGAAGAACAGTGGGATTACCTCGATCCGTTCCGGGCATTTCGGCAAGAGCGATACGCGCATCGTGCTGGACCTGGTCGAGCCCATGCGGCTCAACAGTTTCGTGCTGCCGCCCCAGGAGGGACAAGGCCATCGCCTGGTGCTGGATTTGACCAACGCGACCCGTGCGCCCCGGCAAATCGCCGCTGAGCCGGCACCCTTGGTGGCGCCGGTAGACAAGGCGCATCCCAAGCGCGACATCATCGTGGTGGTCGACCCCGGCCATGGCGGCAAAGACCCAGGTGCCATCGGCTCCAAGGGCCAGCGCGAAAAAGATGTGGTGCTGTCGATTGCCCAGTTGCTGGCTAAACGCTTGAAACGCGAAAAGGGTTTTGACGTAAAACTGGTGCGCAACGACGACTTCTTCGTGCCGCTGCGCAAGCGCGTCGACATCGCCCGTCAGCACAAGGCCGATATGTTTATCTCAGTGCATGCCGACGCCGCGCCACGGCTGACCGCGTCGGGCGCCTCGGTGTATGCGTTGTCTGAAGGCGGCGCCACCTCGGCCACGGCGCGTTTCATGGCCCAGCGCGAAAATGGCGCCGACTTGCTGGGCGCCACCACCTTGCTCAATCTGAAGGACAAGGACCCGATGTTGGCCGGGGTGATTCTCGACATGTCGATGAACGCGACCATCGCCTCCAGCTTGCAACTGGGCAGCTCGGTATTGGGCAGCCTGCAAAGCATCACCAGCTTGCATCAGAAACGTGTGGAGCAGGCCGGGTTCGCCGTGCTCAAGTCACCGGACGTACCCTCGATTTTGGTGGAGACGGGCTTCATCTCCAACGCTCGCGACGCCCAGCGGCTGGTGACGGCGCGCCATCAACAGGCGGTGGCGGATGGCCTTTTCGAAGGCCTCAAACGTTACTTCCAGAAGAACCCACCCATGAACAGCTACATGGCCTGGGTGCAGGCGCAGGAAAACAGCCAGGCCTAACAGCCGGTCATTCGGCTGCAGGTGAACTTGGCGCTGGCGCCTCCTGAGCTGGAAAACCGGTTGATAGTGGTCCAGCCCACGCGCCGTGTGTAGCCGACCCACGCCTCGCCATCCGATGCCAACCCAGTAAAGAACGTCAGTTGCCCATACCGGCTGTTGGTCTGCGCCCAATAGCGTTTGCCGATCACTTCGAAACCGCGCAGGTAGGTGATGCTGCCGACGGTCGCCACGCTATAGGCATTGCCCAGCGGGTCTACACAGGCCAGCAGGGTGGCGCTGCGTGTGCACTTGGCCAACAGGCTGGGTGCCTGGGCGCAGGCAGGCCCGGCCGCTGCCAATAGCAGGGCGCACAGCAGATATCTCATCGGGTTTCTCAGCATAAGAAGGTGACTCAGCATTGCGCCCTTCGTCGCGGCGAGCAAGAGGGATTGGCTTATTTGTATTGTTATACTATAACATAAAAGCACAGCCCGACCCGCGAACCGTTTCCCATGACCGAACAAGATTTGTTGGCCCAACCAGCGGCCGACTACATGAATGAGGCCCAACAGCGCTTCTTCCGCGAGCTGTTGCTGGCCCAGCGCGATGACCTGCAAGCCCGTATCGATGCTGAGTTCCAGGCGCTGCGCGAGCAGGAAACCAACAGCGACCTGGCGGATATCGGCAGTGCCGAAGAACAACGCCAGTGGCAATTGCGCCTGCTGGAGCGCGAAAAGAAGCTGCTGGACAAGATCGACGACGCCCTGGAGCTGCTGGCCCGTGGCGAATACGGCTGGTGCCGTGAAACCGGTGAACCCATCGGCCTGCAACGCCTGCTGCTGCGTCCCACTGCCACCTTATGTATCGAAGCCAAAGAACGTGAAGAGCTGCGCGAACGCCATAAACGGGCAGTTTGACCGGCCAACCTTGATGAGGAATACCTGATGCCCAATCGTCTCCCCGTGACCGTGTTGTCCGGCTTTCTCGGCGCCGGTAAAAGTACGCTGCTCAACTATGTCCTGCGCAACCGCGACAACCTGCGGGTGGCGGTGATCGTCAACGACATGAGCGAAATCAACATCGACGGCAGCGAGGTGCAGCGTGATGTCACGCTCAATCGTTCGGAAGAAAAACTGGTGGAAATGAGCAACGGCTGCATCTGCTGCACCTTGCGTGAAGACTTGCTTGAAGAAGTGGGAAAACTCGCCAAGGAAGGTCGTTTCGATTACCTGCTGATCGAATCCACCGGTATTTCCGAACCTTTGCCCGTGGCCGAAACCTTCACTTTTCGCGATGAAAACGAGCAGAGCCTGGCCGACATTGCACGCCTGGACACCATGGTCACTGTGGTCGACGGTATGAATTTCCTGCTCGACTACCAGGCTGCAGAAAGCCTGGCTTCACGGGGCGAAACCCTCGGTGAGGAGGATGAACGTTCCATCACCGACCTGTTGATCGAACAGATCGAATTCGCCGACGTCATCCTCATCAGCAAGATCGACCTGATCAGCAGCCGCGAGCGCGAAGAACTGATGGCCATCCTCGAGCGCCTCAACGCCCAGGCGGAAATCATCCCGATGGTCATGGGCGAAGTGCCGCTGAACAAGATCCTCAACACTGGCCGTTTCGACTTCGAACGCGCCGCCCAGGCCCCGGGCTGGTTGCAGGAATTGCGCGGTGAGCATGTGCCGGAAACCGAAGAATACGGCATAGCGTCCACGGCTTACCGTGCGCGCCGGCCTTTCCATCCACAGCGGTTTTTCGACTTTATCGACCGCCCCTGGGTCAACGGCAAGCTGTTGCGCTCCAAGGGTTTCTTCTGGTTGGCGAGCAAACATCAGGATGCGGGCAGTTGGTCCCAGGCGGGTGGCTTGATGCGTCATGGGTTTGCCGGGCGTTGGTGGCGCTTTGTGCCGAAAAGCCAGTGGCCGCAGGACGAAGAAAGCGTGGCGGCAATCATGGCTAACTGGCAGTTGAGCACCGGCGACTGCCGTCAGGAACTGGTGTTTATCGGGCAAAACATCGACTTTGCCCAGATGCGTGCCGAGCTGGACGCCTGCTTGCTCAACGATGAAGAAATGGCCCTGGGTGTCGAAGGTTGGCGCCAGATGCCCGACCCCTTTGGCCCTTGGTATGAGCAGGTAGCCTGATGCTGGCCCCGGTGATTCCCCTGCGCCCAGTCATCCGCCAAAGCTTCGGAGAAACGCCGCTGGCGCTGTCCGACATCCTCAATGATGGCGTCAACCTGGCGATCTGGCAGCGCCAACTGCCCCTGCATATCGCCGAGTTTGGCGCTTTGCTGGTGGCGCTCAATGAGCCACTGGCCGAATCCTTGGTGATCGAGTTGAGCAACGAAGACACGGTGCCGAACTTGCGGGGTTTGGCGTCCAGTTGTCGTGATCTTGAAGGTTACGACGGGTTTATCGCCGATGTGTCGTGGCTGGTCAGTGCCTTCGCTTGCCTGCTCGGTGCCAAACGCATCGGCGTGCGCTTACGGCTGTTGGACAAGGCCATGTGCCCGCGCTTTCACGTCGATCACGTGCCGGTTCGGCTGATCACCACGTACGCCGGTATCGGTAGCCAATGGTTGCGCGAAGGTGTCATGGACCGGCGCACATTGAGCCAGGCGGATGCCGAGCCCACTGAGCGTATCGAGCAGTTCCACTGCGGTGAAGTGGCGCTGCTCAAGGGCACCAAATGGCACGGCAATGAAGGGCACGGCCTGATCCATCGTTCGCCGGCGCTCAAGGCCGATGAACGACGGTTGATTCTGACGCTGGATTGGCTGGCATAACCGCGTAGGATCAAACGCTCTAAACGGCCTGAACCATGCCTCTTATGCTGCAGAACATTCCTACCCATGTGATTGCCGGGCCCTTGGGCGCCGGCAAGACCAGCTTGATCAAGCACCTGCTTGCCCAACGCCCGGCCAACGAGCGTTGGGCGGTGCTGATCAACGAGTTCGGCCAGATCGGCCTGGATGCTGCCCTACTTACCCAAGACGATGACGGTATCGCCTTGGGCGAGGTGGCGGGCGGCTGTTTGTGCTGTGTGAACGGCGCACCGTTCCAGGTAGGGCTGGGCCGTTTGTTGCGTAAGGCCAAGCCGGATCGGCTGTTTATCGAGCCCTCAGGCCTGGGCCATCCGGCGCAACTGCTCAAGCAACTGCGGCAGGCGCCATGGCAAGGCGTGCTGGCGGTGCAGCCGTGTGTGCTGGTACTCGATGCCCAGGCGTTGGCGGCGGGCAGGCCGTTGCCGAAGGCACAGCGGGAGGCGTTGGCCAGTGCTGGCCTGCTGGTGCTGAACAAGGATGAGACGCTGACCGCGGTGCAACGTCGGGCGATTGAAGCGCAATTACCCGATTGCCCGCTCCATTGGACACGCCAGGCGCAATTGCCACTCGACCGGTTGCCCGGTTTGAAAGCACAGGCCCAAGGCGCTGTGGATAACTTCGCGGTGTCTGAAGCAGTGGGGCAAATGCCGGCGATCTGGAGCGACCCTGGGCTGCCGATTTGTCTGAGCCAGAGCCAGGAGGGCGGCTGGAGCATCGGCTGGCGCTGGCACCCAAGCCAGCGATTCGATGTCAGCCGTCTGCATCAGTGGCTCTCAAGTCTTCACTGGCGCCGTGCCAAACTGGTTATCCACAGTGTCGAGGGTTGGGTGTCCGCCAACGCTGTGGATAACACTCCACTGGACTGGCAACCCAGCGCATGGCGGCGCGATTCGCGGGTTGAATTGATCTTCAGTGAACCACAGGACGTGGCCGCCTTGCAGAGCGCCCTGGCAGCCTGCCGTTACTGATGTTTCTTGCTGGCGTGATCCTGGCGCCACTGGCTCAACTCGATGATCTCGGCACTGGGCAGCGGCTCCTTGGTTTGGAACGGGTAGGGCGCCAGTTCGATCTGCGCACTGTGGGCGCCAAATTGGGTGATGACCCCGGCATGCCGGGTTTCGCCGGTCACGGTGAACTCGAAATTATAAATACGCGCCAAGCGTCGGCGGCCATTGGCATCCTTGACGAAACCGATGCGTTTAAGTGCCACGGCACCGTCGAGCAGCTCGATATCGAGCTTGGCGCAATGCTGCTTGACCCGCGCCAGCGCCCGTTCACGCAGGCCGTGGTTGTGCCAAACCCAGGCGGCGCCGGTCGCCAGCAGCATCAAGACGAAGATGTTTCCCAGGGTCAGCATTCCATGAACTCCAACAAAGTGAGCGCAGCTTAACTGTGTCGCCGGTCTGTCGTACAGGCTGCGTTTAGTCGCATACTGCTCGACCAGAAATTCAACGGTTTTACGGAAATCTCCCGCATGAAACGTACACCTCACCTGCTTGCGATCCAGTCTCATGTGGTCTTCGGCCACGCCGGAAACAGCGCCGCCGTGTTCCCCATGCAGCGGGTCGGGGTGAACGTCTGGCCGCTCAACACGGTGCAGTTCTCCAACCACACACAGTATGGACAGTGGGCGGGCGAAGTGCTGGCGCCGCAGCAAATTCCTGCATTGGTGGAGGGCATTGCCGCGATCGGCGAGCTGGGCAACTGTGATGCGGTGCTGTCCGGATACCTGGGCAGTGCAGACCAGGGCCGCGCCATCCTCAGCGGTGTGGCGCGCATCAAGGCGATCAACCCCAAGGCGCTGTACCTGTGCGACCCGGTGATGGGCCACCCGGAAAAGGGTTGCATCGTGCCGCAGGAGGTCAGCGATTTCCTCTTGGATGAAGCCGCCGCCATGGCGGACTTCCTGTGCCCCAACCAACTGGAACTGGACAGTTTTGCCGGGCGCAAGCCGCAATCGCTGTTCGATTGCCTGGCGATGGCCAAGGCCTTGCTGGCGCGCGGGCCCAAGGCGGTGTTGGTCAAGCACCTGGATTACCCAGGCAAACTGCCAGAAGGGTTTGAAATGCTGTTGGTGACGGCTGATGGCAGTTGGCACTTACGTCGGCCACTGCTGGCGTTTCCGCGTCAGCCAGTGGGCGTGGGCGACCTGACGTCGGGGCTGTTCCTGGCGCGGGTACTGTTGGGTGATAGCCTGGTGGCTGCCTTTGAATTCACCGCCGCGGCCGTGCATGAAGTGCTGCTGGAAACCCAGGCCTGCGCCAGTTATGAACTGGAACTGGTGCGGGCCCAGGACCGTATTGCCCATCCGCGTGTGCGCTTCGAAGCCACACCGATCAGCCTGTAAGCACACAAAACCCATTTTGATTGGGTTTACAAATTACGGCGCGTCGGCTTTGATTTCCCGGTAGCGCTTTTCCAATTCCTGGCGAATCTGCCGACGCTGCTGAGCCTGCACAAAGCGGCGCTTGTCTTCGCTGTTCTGCGGCTGCAACGGCGGTACAGCGGCAGGTTTGCGCTGGTCGTCCACGGCCACCATGGTGAAGAAGCAGCTGTTGGTATGGCGCACCGAGCGTTCACGGATGTTCTCGGTCACCACCTTGATGCCCACTTCCATCGACGTATTGCCGGTGTAGTTGACTGACGCCAGGAAGGTCACCAGTTCACCGACATGGATCGGCTCGCGAAAGATCACCTGGTCTACTGACAGCGTGACCACATAACGACCGGCATAACGGCTGGCGCAGGCATAGGCCACTTCGTCGAGGTACTTGAGCAGCGTACCGCCGTGCACATTGCCAGAGAAGTTGGCCATGTCAGGGGTCATCAGTACCGTCATCGACAGCTGGGCGTTTCCGGGTTCCATAGCACACTCACGGGTTGTAGGCATTGGTTGGGGGGAAGGCACCTCTGCGGGTACTCAAGGTCTTTGCAGCGCCATCCCTAACGGGACGCCGTCAGGCGGCTTGCCGTCACGCGCGCAGCGATCTGTTTCCATATATTGCACCGGCTTTCCAGCAGAAGTCGCGGTGTTACCCTTCAAAAGCCCTTCTCAGGGCTTTTCTTACGATCAAGGCAGACTTTTCCGACCCTACAAAGGCGCGGCCGGAAGTGGGAAAAGCGCCGGCACCCTCAAGGAGCCCCTCGCCATGCACGCCATCAGCTTTATCCAGGACTTGGCCGTGATCATGCTGGTGGCAGGGGTGGTCACCATCCTGTTTCACCGCTTCAAGCAGCCGGTGGTGTTGGGCTACATCGTCGCCGGCTTCATTATCGGCCCCCACACCCCGCCGTTTGGCCTGATCCACGATGAAGACACGATCAAGACCCTGGCGGAGCTGGGGGTCATCTTCCTGATGTTCTGCCTGGGCCTGGAATTCAGCCTGCGCAAGCTATTCAAAGTCGGGGCCACGGCGTTTATCGCGGCGTTCCTGGAAATCGTGCTGATGATCTGGATCGGCTACGAGATCGGTCGGTGGTTCGACTGGAGCACCATGGACTCGCTGTTCCTCGGTGCGATCCTGGCGATCTCCTCGACCACCATTATCGTCAAGGCCCTCAACGACCTGAAGATGAAAGACCAGCGGTTCGCCCAGCTGATTTTCGGTGTGCTGATTGTCGAGGACATCCTGGGTATCGGCATCATTGCCTTGCTGTCGAGCATCGCGGTGAGTGGCACGGTCAGCTCCGGCGAGGTGTTCTCCACGGTCGGCAAGCTCTCGCTGTTCATGATCGTCGCGCTGGTGATTGGTATTTTGCTGGTGCCGCGCCTGCTGGCTTATGTGGCCAAGTTTGAAAGCAACGAGATGCTGCTGATCACGGTATTGGGGCTGTGCTTTGGTTTCTGCCTGCTGGTGGTGAAGTTGGAATACAGCATGGTGCTCGGGGCCTTTCTGATCGGCGCAATCATGGCTGAATCCCGCCAGTTGATTAAGATTGAACGCCTGATCGAACCCGTTCGCGACATGTTCAGCGCGATTTTCTTCGTGGCGATTGGCTTGATGATCGACCCGCAGATCCTGCTGCAATACGCCTGGCCCATTGCGGTGATCACCGTCGCCGTGGTGCTGGGCAAGATGCTGTCTTGCGGGCTGGGCGCGTTTATCGCCGGCAACGATGGCCGCACCTCGCTGCGGGTGGGTATGGGGCTGTCACAAATTGGCGAATTTTCTTTCATCATCGCGGCGCTGGGGATGACCCTGCAGGTCACCAGCGACTTTCTGTACCCCGTGGCGGTGGCCGTTTCGGCGATCACCACGCTGCTGACGCCCTACCTGATTCGTGGCGCGGACCCACTGTCGTTGAAGATCGCGGCGGTGATGCCCAAGCGTATGAGCCGAGTGTTCGGCATGTATGGCGAATGGCTGCGCAGCATTCAGCCTCAGGGCGAGGGGGCGATGTTGGCCGCGATGATCCGCAAGATCATCCTGCAGGTTGGGGTAAACCTGGCGTTGGTGATCGCGATCTTCTTTGCCGGCAGTTTTTTCGCGGGGCGCATCGGTGGGTACCTGGAGGGCTGGATCAGCGATCAAAGTTGGCAGAAAGCGTTGATCTGGGGCGGGGCGCTGCTGGTGTCGTTGCCGTTTCTGATTGCGGCGTATCGCAAGCTCAAGGCGTTGTCGATGCTGCTGGCGGAGATGAGCGTGAAGCCGGAAATGGCCGGGCGGCATACCCAGCGTGTGCGCCGGGTGATTGCCGAGCTGATCCCCATCTTGTCGCTGCTGGTGATCTTCCTGCTATTGGCAGCCTTGTCGGCCAGTATTCTGCCGACCAACAAGTTGCTGGTGCTGATTGCCGTGGTCACGGCGGCGGTGGCGGCAGTGCTCTGGCGCTGGTTTATCCGTGTGCATACGCGGATGCAGGTTGCGTTGCTGGAGACGCTGGATAACCACAAAGATACACAGTAGGAGCGAGCTTGCTCGCGAAGAACGTTAACGATAACGCGGCAAACCTGACACCCAGCGGCGCCCTCAGGTTTCTCGCGAGCAAGCTCGGCTCCTACAAGGGACTCAGCTTTCCAGCCAGACGTCCCGGGCCCAGTGCCACACCGATTCCCAGGATTCTTCGGTGACGATTTCTTCTTCGCCAGACCACAGCACCACGGTGCCGTCTTCTTCGACGCAGTAGTAGTCGTCACCGTCTTGGCAGATTGGGATCAGCTCACGGGGTACACCAAAGTCCCAGGCGTTTGCAGCCACTTCAGGCAGGTAGGTATGGGAGCCTGGGTCGGTAATGGTCACTGGCTCCAAGCTGCCGTACACCACATCACTGACGGTCAGCAGGAATTCCTTGAAGACGAACGGAATATTGATGAACAGCTGTTCTTCAACTTCCACCAGTTGGTCTTCGTCAGGTAGCTCCAAAGGAACCGGGACCGGTTCGTTGGCTTCACGCAGTTGTTCGATGATTTCTTCCACGGCCGGGATCCTCTTGCTAGATGGCGCGGTTTATAGGGGCGTTTTATACAGTAGCTCGCTATAAGTGCAACCGTGAAATAGAAAACCCCGGACATGTCCGGGGTTTTTGTTACCGCTTGCTCAACCGCGCAGGTATTAGCCGTTCTGGCGGATACCGGCGACCAGCCATGGCTGGTCGTCGCCCTGGGCGCGTTCCATGTTCCAGCTTTCGCTGAACACTTCGCCCTGGTCGAAACGCGAGGACTTCGACACACCGCTGAAGGTCAGGGTGGCGATGGTCTTGTCGGCGCGATCATCCACGCCGTCGAGCTGTACGCGCAGGTCGTCGATGTAGGTCGACTGGAACCCGTCACCGATTTCGGCACGTTCGCGCTTGAGGAACTCCAGCAGCTGCGGGGTCACGAACTCGGAGATCTTGTCCATTTCGTTGGCGTCCCAGTGCTGTTGCAGGGACTGGAAGTGGCTGCGGGCCGCTTCGACGAAACGCTCTTCGTTGAACCAGGCCGGTGCGTTGATCACCGGACGGGCGGCAGGGGCTGGCGAACCACCGAAGATCGAACCCATGGCAGGCTTTTGCTCGAACGCTTCACGCTGCATCGGCGCGCCGGCTGGAGCCAGGTGCTCCTGCTGCTTGCGGCGACGGGCGGCGATAAAGCGGAAGACCAAAAAGGCGATGACGCCCATGATCAGGATGTCGAAGATCTGCATGCCCTGGAAGCCGTCGCCCATGAACATGGACGCCAGCAGGCCACCGGCGGCGATGCCAGCCAGTGGGCCCAGCCAGCGCGAAGCACCGCCGGCCTTGGCAGCAGCGCCAGCGGCACCGGCTGCGCCTGCAGTCGCCGCAGCACCGCCCGCACCGGCGGATGGAGCCATTTGGCTGGTCTGGTGAGTCGGTGCCGCGCCCGAGCTTTTGCCGCCACCGAAGCGTTTGGCGTTGGCGTCGAGGCTCATCGTCAGGCCGATGCACAACGCCATGGCGATGCTAAGAAAACGTTTCATATAGGGAATTCCCATTTGTGGATTGCACGCGCGCCATGTTGCACAGGTGTCGTGGCAGTGGCTAGCGGCATAATGTTTCGGGCTTTTGCGTAAGATCAAATCCGAAGGGTCTGTAGGACTAATTACAGATATTGGCCCACACGCGTGAAATACAAGGGCGCAGCCGTATCTTCCTGTAGGAGCGAGCTTGCTCGCGAAAATCGTCAACGATTACGCGGGCATTCTGGATGAACGCATTGTCTGGGCGTTCTTCGCGAGCAAGCTCGCTCCTACAGGAGTGGGGTTCAGACCGCTTCGAGCTTGGCGTAACCCATCATCAGCCACTTGCTGCCCTCGGCGAAGTTCACCTGCACCCGGGCCTGGGCGCCGGCGCCTTCGAAGTTGAGGATCACGCCTTCGCCGAAGATC
The DNA here is from genome assembly GCF_029201605.1 of Pseudomonas sp. FJ2-5-13. Classification (NCBI taxonomy): domain Bacteria; kingdom Pseudomonadati; phylum Pseudomonadota; class Gammaproteobacteria; order Pseudomonadales; family Pseudomonadaceae; genus Pseudomonas; species Pseudomonas sp. FJ2-5-13. The sequence goes on along the minus strand of NZ_CP104045.1, from coordinate 6,024,335 downwards.
GCATGTTTGACCTGCTGGCCCAGGCTGAACGGGGTTTCCGGTATTTCGGAGCCGGCAAACATGCTGCTGGAGTTCTGTTGCTGGCCACCGCCGAACGGGCGGCTGACGCTGTTGGACAAGCGAACTTCCTGGATCAGGCCCTTTGGCACCTCACGTACGAAGCGCGACACCTTATTGTAGGTTTCGCTGCCGTACAGACGTCGGGTCTCGGCGTAGGTCATCACCAGGTTCTGCATCGCCCGGGTAATGCCCACGTAGGCCAGGCGGCGTTCTTCTTCAAGACGGCCAGGTTCTTCCAGGCTCATCTTGTGAGGGAACAGGCCTTCTTCCATGCCCACCAAGAACACGTAAGGGAATTCCAGGCCCTTGGCGCTGTGCAAGGTCATCAGCTGGATGCTGTCTTCATGCTCATCGGCCTGGGTATCGCCGGCTTCCAGCGAGGCGTGGCCCAGGAAGGCGGCGAGCGGCGTCAGCTCTTCGTCGTCATCGGTGTTTTCGAACGCACGGGCGGCGCTGACCAGCTCCTCAAGGTTTTCTACCCGAGCCTGGCCTTTCTCGCCTTTTTCCGCTTCGTGATAGGCGATCAGCCCGGACTGCTCGATGACAGTCTGAGTCATCAGGTGCAGCGGCATCTCTGCGCACTTGGCCGCCAGGTTCTCGATCAGCTCGACGAACACCCCCAACGCCCCGGCAGCACGGCCAGTCAGGCCTTTGTTGGCGATCAGCAAGCGCATGGCTTCCCACATCGACACATCGGCATGGCGCGCATGGTCGCGGATCGCTTCGACGGTTTTCTCGCCAATGCCACGCGCCGGGATATTGATCACCCGCTCCAGCGCCGCATCGTTACCCCGGCCTTCAAGCAAGCGCAGGTAGGCCATGGCGTTCTTGATTTCGGCACGTTCAAAGAAGCGCTGGCCGCCGTAGATGCGGTACGGGATGCGCTCGCGCAGCAAGGCTTCCTCCAGCACCCGCGATTGGGCGTTGGAACGGTACAGGATCGCGATATCGCTACGGGCCAGGCCGGTTTTCAGTGCGCTTTCGATGGTTTCCACCACGTAGCGCGCTTCATCGTGCTCATTGAACGCCGCGTACAGGTTGATCGCTTCGCCTTCGCCGCCGTCGGTCCACAGCTCTTTGCCCAGGCGCCCGGTGTTGTTGGCGATCAAGGCGTTGGCCGCCTTGAGGATCCCGGCGGTGGAGCGGTAATTCTGCTCCAGGCGGATGGTCACCGCGTCCGGGAAGTCTTCGGAATACTGGTAGATGTTCTCGATTTTCGCGCCGCGCCAGCCGTAGATCGACTGGTCGTCATCGCCCACCACCATCAGGCTGTCGCCGCCCTTGGCCAGCAGGCGCAACCAGGCGTACTGCACGGCGTTGGTGTCCTGGAACTCGTCCACCAGAATGTGGCGGAAGCGTTTCTGGTAATGAGCCAGCAAACCGGGGTTGTCGCGCCACAGGTCGAGGGCACGCAACAGCAGTTCGGAGAAGTCGATGACGCCGGCGCGCACGCAGGCCGCTTCATAGGCTTCATAAATGCTGCGCATGGTGGCCAGGAACAGGTCGCCGCTGGCCTGGATATGTTGCGGGCGCAGGCCTTCGTCTTTCTGGCCGTTGATAAACCACTGCGCCTGGCGCGCCGGCCAGCGTTGTTCGTCTAGGCCCAGCTCGCGGATCACGCGCTTGACCAGGCGTTGCTGGTCGTCGCTGTCGAGAATCTGGAAGGTCTGGCTCAGCCCCGCTTCCTGCCAATGCGCCCGCAACAGGCGGTGCGCCAGGCCGTGGAACGTGCCCACCCACATGCCGGCCGGGCTGATGCCCATCAACTGCTCGATGCGATGACGCATCTCGGCAGCGGCCTTGTTGGTGAAGGTCACCGACAGGATGGAATGCGGGGACGCGTTTTCGACCTGGATCAACCAGGCGATACGGTGCACCAGCACTCGGGTTTTACCGGAGCCAGCACCGGCCAGGACCAACTGACGGCCAACGGGGGCCGCTACGGCCTGGCGTTGGGCATCGTTGAGGGAGTTCAGCAAAAGAGAGAGATCATCGCGCATCGACGCATTCTATGGGCCTTGGGGGGCCTGGGCAAATCCCAATGCCGGATGGTCGATGCAAAACGCCTGCACGTTAGCGCCGGGGCGAGCATTCTGGCGGGAGTGATGACCGGTTGGTCATCGGCCGCAGCCCGTGCCGCGTCTTGCCCAAGCGGTCTGGGCCAAAGGTTTGCGGCCAATCGCAACAGGTTTTTTATGACTTGTAGCAGTTTGGCCCGGGCGCTTGCTTGTGTATGCTCCGTCGACGTTTCGGGCTCACCATTATAAGAACACCGCCTATGACCCTTAGCACCGACCTGTTTGGCCCTTCGCCGGCCCCCGCACAGGTCATCCGTAAACACTATGCAACCGAAATCGCGGTTGAGCGCACGCGCCTGCTCTATCAAGGCTCGTTGCTGCCTACGCTGCTGATGCTGGTCAATGGCCTGGTCTGCGCCTGGTTGCTGTGGAACCCCGATCAGTACCTGCTGGACAGCGTCTGGCTGCTCTGGCTGCTCGCCCTGGTGGCGATGCGCGTGATCCAAGTGGCGGCCTTTGACTCGGCCATGCCCAGCCGGCAGGCCCAGCCCGTGTGGCGGCGTATGTTCATGCTCGGCTCGGCGGTCAGTGGCCTGACCCTCTCCGTTGCGGCCATTGCCTGGGTGCCCACGGACAGCTTCATGCATCAGGCCTGGGTGTTTGGCCTGATTGGCGCCGCCACCTTGTCGGCCAGCGTGGCCTATGCCGTGAGCCTGTGGGCCTACCTGTCGTTTGCCTTGCCGTGCCTGGTGCCGGCCATCGTCTACCTGTTCTGGGATGGCACCCCGCAGCAACAAGGCTGGGGCGTACTCGGCCTGATCCTGCTGGCGTCCCTGAGCCTGGTCGCGTGGCAGGTCAACCGCCTGATCCAGCGCGGGCTGTTGCGCCGTTTCCAGAACCAGGCCCTGATCGAGCATCTACAGCAGGCGCAGCAACGCAGTGAGCAGTTGAATCTGGAGCTGGTGCGCGAAGTCGAGCAGCGCCGCGAGGTGGAGCAGGACTTGCGTGAAGCCCAGGTCGGCCTGCAAGACCGTGTGGCGCAACGCAGCCAGCAATTGGATGCTGCCAGCCTCGCCTTGAGTAAAAGCGAAGCGCGTCTGGCCATGGCCCTGCAAGCCAGTGAACTGGGCCTGTGGGACTGGAACCTGCAAACCGACGAGGTCCACCACACACAACTCAAAGAGTTGTTTGGCCTGGAGCCCGAATACGTCACGGCGATGCTCAGCCACCTCAAACCGCGCCTGCACCCCGACGATCTGCCCTTGCTCAAGCACGCGCTGGTCGAGCATCTCAAAGGCCGCAGCGAGGACTATCAGGTGGAATACCGGATACGTCATGGCGACGGGCATTGGGTGTGGATCCAAGACCGCGGGCGCGCCGTGGAGCGCACGCCCAGTGGCCGAGTCATCCGTATGCTCGGCACGCGCCGTGACATCAGTGCCGCCAAGGCGGTGGAAGAGCAGCAGCGCCTGGCCTCGACGGTGTTCGAGGCGGCCAGCGAAGGCATTGTGATCCTCGACCCGAACTATGCGTTGATCGCCGTGAACCAGGCGTTCAGCCGCGTCACCGGTTTTGACATCGACGACATGCTTGGCCGCAACGTCGTGGAACTGCCCTGCAGTCGCGATGCGCGGCGGCACTTCCCGCTGATCCGCCAGGCATTGCTCAGCCACGGCACGTGGCAGGGCGAATTGGTGGAGACGCGCAAGAACGGCGAACTGTACCCGCAGTGGCTACAGCTGAACGTGGTGCGCGATGTGCGGGGGAACGTCAGTCATATCGTAGGGTTCTTCGCCGATCTGTCGGCGCGGCGCGAGTCTGAAGAGCGTATGCGCTACCTCACTCACTACGACGAGTTAACCGGCCTGGCCAACCGTTCGCTGTTTCGCGAACGGCTGCGCGAAGCTCACCAGCGCGTGCGCCAAGGCGGTCGCAGCCTCGCGCTGCTGCATATCAACCTCGACCGCTTCAAATTGCTCAATGACAGCCTGGGCCATGAAGTGGCCGACCAACTGCTGCAGAAAATGGCGCGGCGCTTGATCAACGCGCTGCCGGAGGCCGACACCATCGCGCGCCTGTCCGGGGATGAATTCGCCGTGCTGTTCGACGCCTATGGCAACCTATCGAGCCTGGCGCGGGTGGCGACCCGGCTGCTGGCGAAATTGCGCGTGCCGGTGAATGTGGAGGGGCATGAACTGGTGGTCAGCGCCTCGATGGGCGTCAGCCTGTTGCCGGATAACGCGCGGGAAATTTCTGCGCTGGTCAGCCAAGCGAATATGGCGATGCAGCATGCCAAGCACTTGGGCGGGAATAATTTCCAGTTCTTCACCGACAGCCTGCAAGCCAGCACCCTGGAGCGTTTGCAGCTGGAAAACCACCTGCGCAAAGCCATCGACGAGCGTCAGCTCACGGTGTTCTACCAACCCAAGCTGTGCCTGGCCACTGGCAAGCTGAAGGCTGCCGAGGCGTTGGTCCGCTGGGAGCATCCGCAGTGGGGCATGGTGCCGCCGGGTGACTTTATCGGTTTGGCGGAAGAAACCGGCTTGATCGTGCCGTTGGGCGAATTTGTGCTGCGCCAGGCCTGCTGGCAGGCCTGCGAATGGCAGCGCCAGGGGCTGGCGCCGATTCGCGTGTCGGTCAACCTGTCGGTGCATCAGTTGCGCCAGGGCAAGCTGGTCAGCCTGGTGCGCCAAGTGCTGGAAGAAACCGCACTGGACCCGCAGTACCTGGAGCTGGAACTGACCGAAAGCCAGTTGCTCGACAGCGTTGAACACATCATCGCCACCTTCCAGCAATTGCGCGACCTGGGGGTGAAGCTGGCCATCGACGACTTTGGCACCGGTTACTCATCCCTCAGCTACCTCAAGCGCATCCCGGTGGACTACGTAAAGATCGACCAGGCCTTTATTCGCGGGCTTGGCCAGGGACGCGAGGATGCGGCCATCACCCGTGCGATCATCGCCATGGCGCACGGGTTGGCGCTCAAGGTAGTGGCCGAAGGTGTGGAGGATCAGCAGCAGCTGGATTTCCTGCGCGGCGAGCAGTGTGACGAGGTACAGGGTTACCTGATCAGCCCGCCCATGCGGGCTGAAGGGCTGGCGGATTTGTTACGCAAAAATGCAGATTTTTCTTAACGCAGCGTAGACCGCCTTTATGGCTACATAGCGCCTGCCCGCTGAATCAGGGGGGAGCGGGGCGATTTAGTGATGCATCGGACGGGCAAAACGACAATTCTTGTAGTATAACTACAAGCTTGCTACATCCCTGGCGTCTGCCAATAACAAGAGTCCTGCCCTTTGAACCTGTTGCAACATATCGCCCAGTCGCGCCACCTGTTACGCAAATCGGAACTCAAGGTTGCCGATCATGTGCTGCTTGACCCTGCGGCCGTGATGCACAGTTCCATGGCCGACCTGGCCCACAGCGTGGGCATCAGTGAGCCGACCATCGTGCGCTTCTGCCGCGCCATTGGTTGCTCCGGGTTTCAGGATCTGAAACTCAAGCTGGCGCAAAGCCTGGCTGCCGGTGCCAGCTTCGGCCAGTTTGCGATCCATGAAGACGACTCCGTCGCCGACTACAGCTTGAAAATCTTCGACACCACCTTGCACACCCTGATGGAAGTGCGTGAGAAGCTCGACCCGGTGGAGCTGCAAAAGGCCGTGACCGCGATGTCCCAGGCCCAGCGCGTGGAGTTCTACGGCTTTGGCGCGTCCGGCGCGGTAGCGGCTGATGCCCAGCACAAGTTCTTCCGCCTGCTGCTGACCGCCGCGGCCTACAGCGACCCGCACATGCAGGCCATGTCGGCGGTGACCTTGAAGCCCACTGACGTGGCCATCTGCATTTCCCAATCGGGTCGCTCCAAAGACCTGCTGATCACCGCCAACCTGGTGCGTGAGAGCGGCGCTTCGCTGATCACCCTGTGCCCGAGCCAGACGCCATTGGCGGAGCTGTCCACGGTGAACCTGGCGATCGACGTGCATGAAGACACCGAAATCTACACGCCGCTGACCTCACGCATTGCCCACCTGGTGGTGATCGACGTGCTGGCGATGGGCGTGGCCATGGCCCGTGGCCCGAGCCTGGTCAACCACCTCAAGAGCGTGAAGCGCAGCTTGCGTAGCCTTCGCCTCTCGCCAAAATCCGTCAAAGCCCTCGACGACTAAGCCCAGGCCATACTTGGTCAAAATGTGGGAGCTGGCTTGCCTGCGATAGCGGTGGGTCAGTTGATAAGGTGGCGACTGGCAGGCTGCTATCGCAGCATAGGTATCTACACATCTTTGGTGTGACGCTGGACCTGTGGCGAGGGAGCTTGCTCACGTGACGGACTGACAGCCGACGCTGATCTAACTGACACGCCACGATCCAAATGTGGGAGCTGGCTTGCCTGCGAAGACGGTCTGACAGGCGACACAGTGGGATTGTGTACATATCCATTGCTGCGGTAACGGCCGCTTAGGGTTCCGCCCTGACGGCGGCTCACTTTTGAACAGCGCAAAAGTAAGCAAAACGCTCTTGCCCCACCACTCGGCACCTCGCTTAGGCTCGGTGTGCCCGTAATCCGCCAGTGATTTGGGGGGCCGCCGCCACGCGCCATCCATGGCGCGGGGCGGCTAAACCGGCATCCCTGCCGGTTTACCCCCCAAATCACTGGCGAATTACGGCCAGCGTGGTTTAACGGGGCGCCTAAGATCAAAAGCAGATCAAGATCAAGAGCGGCTCGCTTCGCATCGTAGTTACCGTTGGCTGCTACAGGCTACAAAGTGTGTAGATACCTATGGCTATCGCAGGCAAGCCTCTCCCACATGGGTTTGCGCCATATGCGCAAGATTCATCATCCTGTAACCCCCGCGCCGCCAAACCGTCATCCCCCACGCCCATCCTGTACTCCCCGTACTCGCATTGGGAGACTCCAAATGACCCGGCCCTACGAAGACAGCAACAGCACCGTCAAGACCCGTCGTCAGCAGGAAGACCAGCGCCGCATGGCGTTCCGTCGCGCCATCGAAGACCGTTGCGAGGAGCGCCAGTTGCTCCAGAGCATCAGCGACTACCCGGAACTGCATTGGCAGGCACCCGTGGCTGCCCAGCGAAACGCTCAGCCAGCGCGCTGATCTGCACCCGTTCGCTGCGAATAAAGCCCAGGAACGCATGGGCCACCGGTGACAGGCGTTTAGCCTTGGCCTGCACCAGGCACCAACTGCGGTACAGCGGCAGTTCTTCTACCGGCAGCTCCTTGAGCCCGCCGGTGGCCAGCTCCAGGTTCAAGGCGTGGCGCGTCAGCAGGGCCACGCCCAACCCTGCCGCCACGCACTCACGCTGTGCCTCCGCCGAGGCCACTTCCACCGTCTGGGTGAAGTGCACGCGTTTTTCCTTGAAGTACTCTTCGCAGGCCAGCCGCGTGCCAGAGCCCGGTTCGCGGATGAGCAGGGTGTAAGGCTCCAGGTCCTGCAGGCGCAACGGCCCTTGCAGGCTCAGGGGATGATCCGGCAATGCCACGGCCACAATCGGGTTGTTGAGAAACGGCAAGAACTCCAGGCCCATGTCCTGGGGCACCATGGACATGATCACCAAGTCGTCGCGGTTGTCCGAGAGCCTGCGGATTACCTGGGCACGGTTGACCACCGTGAGCTGCAATTGCACTTCCGGATGCTGGCGCTTGAAGGCGGCGAACAGGTGCGGCACGAAATACTTGGCGCTGGATTCCACCGCCAGTTTCAGTTGGCCTTGCAGTGACCCCTGCATGTCCGATAGCTGCATATCGAGGTTTTCCAGGCGCCCGAAAATATCGCGGCTGGCCCGTTGCAGGGCTTCGGCAGCCTCGGTCATGTAGAGCTTTTTGCCAACATAGTCGAACAGCGGCTGGCCGATCAGCTCTTCCAACTGACGAATTTGCAGGCTGACCGCCGGTTGGGTGAGGGACATTTCCTCGGCGGCACGGCTGTAGGAACGCAAATCACACACTTCATTGAAGATCTGCAATTGACGCAATGTCATACGCATCAATGACTTACGCATTTTATAAGCCCTTAGCTCCCCGGTCGTCCGGCCAACTATAAGTCTTTACTTATACACAACCCAATAATTATTGATTTTTGTTAATTCTCCTGTGCGCATAGTGTGTGTCTCGCGACTGTCATGAAACATTTGGTCACGCACCGGCCCGGCTGCAACGGGTCGAAGCACGCAAATCGGCTCAAGGGAATTTCCAAGTGATAAAAAAGATCCTGATCGCCAACCGTGGTGAAATTGCCGTACGAATCGTGCGTGCCTGCGCCGAGATGGGCATTCGCTCGGTCGCGGTTTATTCGGACGCCGACCGCCACGCGTTGCACGTCAAGCGTGCCGACGAAGCCCACAGCATCGGTGCCGAGCCACTGGCCGGTTACTTGAACCCGCGCAAGCTGGTGAACCTGGCGGTGGAAACCGGTTGCGATGCGCTGCACCCCGGCTACGGCTTCCTGTCGGAAAACGCCGAGTTGGCAGACATCTGTGCCGAACGCGGCATCAAATTCATTGGCCCTTCGGCCGAAGTGATTCGCCGCATGGGCGACAAGACCGAAGCGCGCCGCAGCATGATCAAGGCCGGTGTGCCGGTTACGCCGGGCACCGAAGGCAACGTCGCCGACATCCATGAAGCCCTCACCGAAGGCGACCGCATCGGTTACCCGGTGATGCTCAAGGCCACCTCCGGTGGCGGCGGGCGTGGCATTCGTCGTTGCAACAGTCGCGAAGAACTCGAGCAAGCCTTCCCCCGCGTGATTTCCGAAGCCACCAAGGCCTTCGGTTCGGCGGAAGTGTTCCTGGAAAAATGCATCGTCAATCCCAAGCACATCGAGGCGCAGATCCTTGGTGACAGCTTTGGCAACGTGGTGCACCTGTTCGAGCGTGATTGCTCGATCCAGCGTCGCAACCAGAAGCTGATCGAAATCGCCCCTAGCCCACAACTCACCCCGGAACAGCGCGCCTACATCGGCGACCTGTCGGTGCGCGCGGCCAAGGCTGTGGGCTACGAGAACGCCGGCACCGTGGAGTTCCTGCTCGCCGAGGGCGAGGTGTACTTCATGGAGATGAACACGCGGGTGCAGGTGGAACACACCATCACCGAAGAAATCACCGGCATCGATATCGTTCGTGAGCAAATCCGCATCGCCTCCGGCCTGCCGCTGTCGGTCAAGCAGGAAGACATCCAGCACCGGGGTTTCGCGTTGCAGTTTCGTATCAACGCCGAAGACCCGAAGAACAACTTCCTGCCAAGCTTCGGCAAGATCACCCGTTACTACGCCCCCGGCGGCCCCGGCGTGCGTACCGACACGGCGATCTACACCGGTTACACCATCCCGCCGTTCTACGACTCCATGTGCCTGAAACTGGTGGTGTGGGCGTTGACCTGGGAAGAAGCCATGGACCGCGGCCTGCGTGCCCTGGACGACATGCGCCTGCAAGGCGTGAAGACCACCGCCGCCTACTACCAGGAAATCCTGCGCAACCCGGAATTCCGTAGCGGCCAGTTCAATACAAGCTTTGTGGAAAGCCACCCTGAGCTGACCAACTACTCGATCAAGCGCAAACCCGAAGAGCTGGCCCTGGCCATCGCCGCCGCCATCGCCGCCCACGCAGGCCTGTGAGGAATATAACAATGAGCAAGAAGATCTTCGTAACCGACACCATCCTGCGCGACGCCCACCAATCGTTGCTGGCCACCCGCATGCGCACCGACGACATGCTGCCGATCTGCGACAAGCTCGACAAAGTCGGCTACTGGTCCCTGGAAGTCTGGGGCGGCGCGACCTTCGACGCCTGTGTGCGCTTTCTCAAGGAAGACCCGTGGGAGCGCCTGCGCCAACTGCGCGCCGCGCTGCCTAACACACGCCTGCAAATGCTGCTGCGCGGCCAGAACCTGCTGGGCTACCGCCATTACAGCGACGACGTGGTCAAAGCCTTCGTGGCCAAGGCGGCGGTCAACGGTATCGACGTGTTCCGCATTTTCGATGCAATGAACGACGTGCGTAACCTGCGCGTGGCCATTGAAGCGGTCAAGGCCGCTGGCAAGCATGCCCAGGGCACCATCGCCTACACCACCAGCCCGGTGCATACCGTGGAAGCGTTCGTGGCCCAGGCCAAGCAATTGGAAGCCATGGGCTGCGATTCCATCGCAATCAAGGACATGGCTGGCCTGCTCACGCCCTACGCCACTGGCGAGCTGGTCAAGGCACTCAAAGCCGAGCAGAACCTGCCGATCTTTATCCACTCCCACGACACCGCCGGCCTGGCCGCGATGTGCCAACTCAAGGCCATCGAAAACGGTGCCGACCATATCGACACGGCCATCTCCAGCTTTGCCTGGGGCACCAGCCATCCGGGCACCGAGTCGATGGTCGCTGCCCTTAAAGGCAGCGAGTTCGACACAGGCCTCGACCTGGAACTGCTGCAAGAGATCGGCCTGTACTTCTACGCCGTGCGCAAGAAGTACCACCAGTTCGAAAGCGAATTCACCGCCGTCGACACCCGTGTGCAGGTCAACCAGGTGCCGGGCGGGATGATCTCCAACCTGGCCAACCAGCTCAAAGAGCAAGGCGCTCTGAACCGCATGAGTGAAGTGCTGGCCGAGATTCCACGAGTGCGTGAAGACCTCGGCTTCCCGCCACTGGTAACGCCGACCTCGCAGATCGTCGGCACCCAGGCGTTCTTCAACGTGCTGGCCGGTGAGCGCTACAAGACCATCACCAACGAAGTGAAGCTCTATCTGCAAGGCGGTTACGGCAAGGCGCCGGGCACGGTGAACGAAAAACTGCGCCGCCAGGCCATCGGCAGCGAAGACCTGATCGACGTGCGCCCGGCGGATTTGCTCAAGCCGGAAATGACCAAGCTGCGCGGCGAAATCGGCGCACTGGCCAAGTCCGAAGAAGACGTGCTGACCTACGCCATGTTCCCGGACATCGGGCGCAAGTTCCTCGAAGAGCGCGACGCAGGCACCTTGGCTCCTGAAGTGCTGTTGCCGATCCCGGAAGCGGGCGGCGTGGCCCGTGCTGGCGGCGAAGGCGTACCGACCGAATTCGTTATCGATGTGCACGGCGAAAGCTACCGCGTGGATATCACCGGTGTCGGCGTGAAGGCCGAAGGCAAGCGCCACTTCTACCTGTCCATCGACGGCATGCCGGAAGAAGTGGTGTTCGAACCGCTCAACGAGTTTGTCAGCAGCGGCGGCAGCAAGCGCAAGCACGCGACCGAACCGGGCCATGTCAGCACGGCGATGCCGGGCAATATCGTTGATGTGCTGGTCAAGGTCGGCGATGTGGTCAAGGCCGGCCAGGCCGTGCTGATTACCGAAGCCATGAAGATGGAAACCGAAGTGCAGGCAGCGATTGCCGGCAAGGTGAGCGCTGTACATGTGGCCAAGGGCGACCGGGTGAACCCTGGCGAAATCCTGATTGAGATCGAAGGCTGATCACAGCCTTCGAAACTAACGTTTAATCCTCGGGGGGGCAGGTGCTCCCCTTTTTTTTCGCCTGCAATTCAGGCGTTCACGGGCTTAGAAGCTCATTTTCCACTGGCCCATCAGGCCTTGGTCGTGGCCATGGTTGCCGGCTTGGCTGGTATAGGTCAGGCCGACGCTGTGTTGGGTGGACAAGGCAAGGTCCAGGCCCGCTTGCAAGTCAAAGCTATCGCGGTCCAGGGCGGTGCCGGTGATGGTGTAACCGTCGATCAGACCCGGCGCATAGCGCGAGGTTTGGCGGACCTGGCTGTTGACGTCGCCGTAGAGGTGTTTCCAGCTCGTGCTGAGGTGGGGCGTGAGGCTCATGTTGTTGTCGAAGCGATACAGCGTTGCCAGGCGCAGGCCAAAGGTGCTGTTCAGGTTTCGCTGGGTTTGTGGGCCGACGTTCAATGCGGTCACGCCGCCGCTCTCTTTGAAACGGTCGCGCTGATAGCGTTGGTAGCCGAGGCCGACGAAGGGTTCGACAGTGGAATCACCGCTGCCCAATTGATAGCCCAGTTCGGAGAACAGGGTCTGGCTGCTGGCGTTGTATTTGCTTTTGAGCGAGTCGTGGTAATTGAGCAGGCTGACGCTGCGTTTGTTCTGCCCGGCATGGTTGCTGTAGATCGCCCCCAGGCGCAGGGCGAAGGGGCCGTCCTGGCGCACGGCGTAGCCGCCCAAGTGCCAGCTGTCCAGGTCGGCGGCATAACGCGGGGCATCCAAGCGGCTAGAGGTCTTGGCGCCCATGACACCCACCCGCCAGGCATGGTCGACCGCCCAGTCGGCGCCCAGCAACAGGCCTTGGGTATCGTGTTTCAAGCCGGCGCTACCGTGTTGTGCGTCTAGGCTGCCGCCGTTGCCCAGGCCTTGCACCCAGAAGTGGCCGTCGTCGTCAGTAGGCAGTGTGCGCAGAGTGGCCAGCAATTGGCGGCTCAGGTGCTGGGTGGTGGCCTGGGTTGCGGTGGCCAGGTTGGCGTTTTGGCTGGCGGCCAGTTGCTCAAGGGCTGCACCGATCCCTCCGGGTTGTTTGCTCAATTGTTCGAGCGATTTTTGCAGGTCCTTGAGGTCTTCCGCGTCCAACTCGCCGGAGGCCACCAGTTGAATCACTGCCGGCTCCAGCACCTGGGCGACTTGCAGGCCGTTGTGCGAAGTGGCCTGCTGAGTGAGGAACCCGTCGAAGGGCGGTGGAATGGGCGGCGCTTCGAACTGGGGTATAAATACTCCGCTATAGTCGGCGGCGTCATAGGGATAGCTGCCGTAAGGCTTGTATTCAATATCGCCTCGCGCATGGGCTGGCTGAAAACTTGCGGCCACTGCCAAGCTGATGACGATTGCGATTCTTTGAAGTGTAAAGGGCATGAATTCCCAACCTCTGATGAATGAGGCCGGGAATTTAGGCGAGGCGCGGGGGGATAACTGTCAGCCTATCGACCGCTGATGTGCGGGAGTTGTCTCTAGTACGGTGCGATTAAAAACTCATCTGCCATTGGCCGGTCAGCGCATGGTTGCGGCTGTTGCTGCCCACTTCGCCGGTATAGCCCAAGCCCAGGCGATGACGGGCGGATAAGCCTACGTCCAGGCCTGCTTCGAGCAACAGGCTGTCGCGGTCCAGGGCGCTGCCTTGCACATTGAAGGCGGTGCCACCGGCCAGGAAAGCCTGGCGTGTGGTGCTGTCGACATCGCCATAGGTGTGCTTCCAGCCAAGGCTGGCGCGGGGTGTGAGGCTGACGCCGTTGTCCAGCTGGCTCAGGTGCGCCAAGCGCAGGCCGAAGGTGCTGCTGAAGTTGTCCTGGGTCTGGCCCTCGACATGCAGTGCAGCGGCGCCGCCTTTTTCGTTATAGCCGTCGCGCTGGTAGCGCTGGTAGCCGAGGTTGGCGAACGGTTCTGCGCTCAAGCGACCGCTGCCCAGGGCGTAGCCCAGTTCCGCAAAAGCCTGCTGGCTGTTGGCGTCATAGTCGCCTTTGGGGCGGTCGTTAAAACCGTTGAAGGCCACCGTGCGTTTACTGTCGCCCTGGTGCCCGCTGTAGGCCGCACCCAGGCGCAACGCCAATGGGCCGCTCTGGCGCAGGGCATAGACGCCGGCGTGCCAGCTGTCGACGCTGCCGTCCACACCGGTGGTGTCCAGGTCGGTCTTGGAGTAACCGCCCAGCACACCCAGGCGCCAGTCGCTGTCCAGCGCCCAATCGGCGCCGAGCACTGTGCCTTTGGTGCGTTGGGTCAAGCCGTTGCTGCCGTGCTCGCCATCAAGCTTGCCGTAGCTGCCGATGCCTTGCAGCCACAGTCGGCCGCGGGCATTCGGGTCATTGAGGTTGCGCACCTCGGCGGGCACGCCGGTGGCGGCCAGTACCGGTGTATCTTTGTCATTGAGCCCTACCAGCAGTCCCGCACCGCCGCCCACCTGGTGCATGGCGGCGAGCATGCTGTTGCCCACTTGCGCACTGGCATTGAGGGTGGCGCTGGTGAGGTTGGCGGTGCTGCTGCCCGCCAGTTGCTCGATAGCGGCACCGGCTGTGCCGGTGGTGGTATTGAGCAGGGCGTTGTACAGCGGATTGGTCGTGCCCAGGCCCGCCAGGCTGTTGGCGGCGCTGGCGCCGTTGCCGGTGTTGGCGAACTGGTTGAAGGCGATGTCGTTACGGGTGTACGTAAGGCCGACCTGAGTGGGGCTGTAATCCAGGGTCGGGGTCAGGAAGGCGTAGTCGCTGGTGACCTTGCCAAACGTGCCATTGATGCTGCCGGCTTGCAGCACGCTGTAATGGCTTTGCCAGGGGTAGGTGCCTTCGCCGGGGTTGACCGCCAGCGTCGCGCCATTGAGGTAAGCGGTGCCGCCGACCTTGATCGGCGCGCTGCTGCCGTCGGCGTTGACGCCATAGGCCAGGGTCGAGCCGCTGCCCATGCGCAAGTCGCGGTTGATGCTGGCGGTGCCCAGCGCGGTGTTGGTCTGCAGGGTGCCGTTCACCACCAGGCTGCCCACCGAGCCGCCGCCGGCATACACACCGCCTGCGTCGACCGTCACGTTACCGGCAATGCCGCCTTGGTTGACCAGCGTGGCACCGCTGGAAATTTCGCCGCCGTCGCTGAAGTCACCCTGGCCGGTCAACGTCCAGGTGCCTTGCTTGACCTCCAACCGTTCGAGGTTGCGGCTGTCGCCAAAACTGCCACCGGCGACGTCGTCCAGGGTCAGTCGGTCGTAACCGCTGCCGCCGTCCACCGTGCCAATAAAGCGGCTGCCGTTGCGCAAGATCAGCTGGTCATCGCCGCCGCCCAAATCCAGGGCCAGGCCATTACTGCCGCTTATGGTGCCGCTGTTGATGACCGTGTCGGCAAAGTTGCCGACGAACTTCACGCCAAAGCCATCCAGGCCTTCAATCGTGCCGTGGTTCTCCAGGGTGGTGGCCGCGAGCCCCGGCCCGTCGCTGCCGTCGTCCACCAGGATGGCATTGTTGGCACCACTGATCAGCGCGCCTTTGGCGTTGTAGAGAGAGCCACCGCCCAGGGCGATCCCTTCGCTGCCGTTGGCGAAGCCGTTCTTGTCGACACCCCCGGCGCCGACGCCCTGGATAACACCGTAGTTTTCGATATGCGCGATCTTGTCGATGTCCACACCGTCACCGTCGCCATCCGGTTGCAACCCGGAGAACGCGCCGATGATGGTGCCGTGGTTGACCACAGTGCCGTCGCCATCGGAACCAAAGCCTGAGCCGTTGCGGCCGATCACCGTGCCGTAGTTGGTCAGCGTGGCGCCCTCGTCCGTGGTGATGCCATGGCGGCCACCGGAAATCAGGCCGTAATTGGTGACCGTCACGCCGCTGGCGGAGTCGATGTCCACGCCATCGAACTTGTCATCGCGGGAGAAGGTGTCGCCGGTGGAAATCTCGCCGTAGTTAGTGATAGAGGCGTTGGCGCCGGTCTTCATGCCGTCGCTGGCCTCCCCGCGAATCAAGCCACCGGCACGGTTGATGATCGTGGTGGTGACGTTACTGCTGCGCAGCGCATCCAGGTCCAGCCCTTGGCCGGTGGCCGAGCGAAGGGTGCCGCTGTTGTCGATCAGCACGCTGCCGCTGGCAACGTTACTGTTGATGCGCAACGCATCATTGGCGCCTTGGATCACCCCACCGGCAAGGTTGTAAATGCTGTACCTGCGCTCCCCGCTGACACTGCCCGAACTGTCGATACCCCGGCCGCCAGTGGAGGCCAGCTTGCCCGCGTTGGTGACTACCACCCCCTCACCGCGGGTGCCGTCCTTGAGCGTCACCGCTACCCCGGAAGTTGTAATGCTGCCAGGCGCCGACGTGGTCAACGTATCACTGCCACCCAGGGTTTGCCCCTGGGTAGTAGGTGTGTCGATCTGCAGGTTTTTTGCTGCGGCGGCTTCAATGAAACCGCCGCTGACCAACAGGGTGATGGCGAGCGCGAGGCGTTGAGGAGACGGGGGCATGCTGGACGACCTTGTTATGGCAAGCGAGTCGATTGGTATAGCGCAAGGTCGTTGCAGGAATGTGTCGCAGAGATGACGGTCAAGTCGTATGCATTAAATTGCATATCTCCAGGTCTTTCCCCTCCATATCTGCATTTTAATGCATATATAAAGACGCTCTATGAGTGAGAAATGCACTATATTGCATGTGTCGCTCTCATCACTGCTTAGCAGGTGCACTAAATTGCAGAAAGACACCGCTTACTCTTTGACGCTGCAGATTTTCACCGCCGGGCACTGGCATGATGCTATGCGGCTTGAATTTCCTGAACCGCAACGGGGTTTTGTCGGGCCCTGCAGGTTTCATTACCGCCAGGATTATCTGGCCGATCACCTCGAAGAGATCCAGCAGCCTTTTTGCTACGCGGCCAGTGCCCGGTTCCCGCTGGATTGGGACGTTACGGTGCTCAAGTCAGCCCCCGCTTTTTTGCACGATATTGCGCCAGCCGGCGCAGCCAAGCGCTTTTTGATGCAGCGTCTTGGTCGTGAGAAACCCCAGGCCATCGATGACGACTTGTTCTTGCTGGGGCGCAGTACGCCGGCGCCGATTGGCAACATGCGGATCAAGGAGTCCATCCAAGCCCTGAGCGGTGAAACACCGATGGGATTTGCACGACATGAGGTCGTCAGTCGCGATAGCCGCTTCCTGGAATATGCCTATGAACAAGGTGCTGCCATCGGCGGTGCTACCGGAGCAGGGGGCGAGGCACCGAAATTGTTGATGACCCAAGGCGTAGATGGCTTGCTGTATCCAGACGCGATCCTGAATGACGCTGACGTCGCTCAGCACTGGTTCATCAAGTTCGCGCGCAACCAGGCTACGCAGACTGATCAAGATATCCTGCGAAGTGAGTACCACTATTACCGGGCGCTTGAGTCTCTTGGCATCGAAACGGTCGCCACCCAAGGGCTGGCGCTGGAAGAGGCGACAAAACCCAGCCTGTGGATGCATCGTTTTGATCGCAGGCTGGGTGAGGGCGGTGTTGAACGGCTGGCCGTCGAGTCGATCTATTCCTTGGCCTGTGTGACCACCCCTGGCAGCTACATGGATCATCTGGAGGTGGTGAGGCTGTTGGTCGATCAATGGCGAGCAGTGGGGCAAGGGGACCACATCGCAGATCTGGTCGCAGAGTACCTGCGCCGGGATTTGCTGAATAAAGTGCTGGGTAATTCGGATAACCACGGCCGCAATACATCGATCATCCGCGAGCCCAAGGCGCTGCGCCTGGCCCCCATTTATGATTTGGCACCCATGGTAATGGACGCTGAAGCTGTCACTCGAACCACCAAATGGCCCAAACCCTTGGAAATCGCCGGGGATATCAATTGGCGAGCGGTATGCGAGGCTCTGGCCGACCTCGTCGACCCCGAGCAAAGCTTTGAACGCCTGCGACAAACAGCCGAGCACCTGCGTGCATTACCGGATCTTCTGGTGACCAGTGGCGTGCCCGCTGTGACCTTGAATCACCCCAGCATCCCATTGGGCAAACTGGACCTGCGCCTCAAGCAGTGGGGGTTGAGATGACTACCAGCATGGACGCCCGTGCGTTGTTGATCGACAGCGTCGAACAAGGCTTGGCCGATGGCTCGCTCGAGCTGGGCGCCGCCGTGCGCCGCCTGCGCACCGAAGTGACCGGCCTGCACCAAAGCCAGTTCGCCAGAATGTGCAAGATCTCGGTGCGCACCCTGGTGCATATCGAACATGGCGAGGGCAACCCAACCCTGAAATCGCTGAATGCCGTGTTTCGGCCCTTCGGTTTGCAGATGGGCGTGGTCAAGGTGCGGCGCAACGGGCCCTGACCTTCAACCGCGCCGCACGTAGCCCTTGCCGAAATGCCGCTCCATGCGCGCCTGGATCAATTCCAGCCCCAGGGACATCACCCAATAAATGATCGCCGCCGTCGTGAGCATCTCGATATAGCGGTAGCTTGAACGGCCATAGGACTGCGCCAGGAACATCACTTCCCACACGCCCATCACCGAAATCAGGGAGGAGTCCTTGAGCATCGAGATGAACTGGTTGGTGGCCGGCGGGATGATGGTGCGCATGGCCTGGGGCAGGGTCACGTGCCAGAAGATCGCCCTGTCGCGCATGCCCAGGGCCAGCGCGGCCTCGCGTTGGCCATGGGGCACGCCGAGGATGCCGGCGCGGAAAATCTCGCTCAGGTAGGCGCCGTAGTTCAGCGACAGCGCGATGATCCCGGCGACGATGGCGCCTGGCACTAGCCCCAGTTGCGGCAGGCCCAGGTAGATCAACAGGATCTGGATCAGCAGCGGTGTGCCGCGAAAGAACGAGGCGTAGAAACTGGCGATGCCGAACGCCACCGCACTTTTCGACAGGCGCCCCAATGCGGTGATAAAGCCCAGCACCGATGAGGCGACGATGGCGCACAGGCACAAGAACAGCGTTAGCGCCGCGCCTTGCAGGAAGCCGTTGGGCGCAAGGTGCAGGCCGACGAGGTTGGGCAGCTTGTCGAGGATGATCGAGAACTTCAGGTCAAAGCTCAGGAAGAAACTCGCAAACAGGGCGAACAGTGCCGCCCAGGTCAGGTAAAGCCGTAGGCGAAAACTCATCGGCTGATATCGGCGCCGATCCATTTTTGCGACAGCGCGCTCAAGGTGCCGTCCTGCTTGAGCTGGGCGAAGACCTCACGCACTTTGCTGTCCCACTGCGGGTCGCCTTTCTCGATGGCCACCGAGTTGGGCTCCGAGTACAGCGGCGCACCGGCGAGCTTGAAGCGCTTGTCCTGGCTCAGGCGCGGCTGCGCGGTGACCAGGTTGGTGAGGATCGCGTCCAGGCGCACGCCAGCGCCCAAGCCCAGATCCTGGAACGCCACGTTGTCGGTGTCGTACGGGGCGATCTGCACCTCCTCGAACGGGTACTGCAATTGCGTGTCTTCAGCGCCTTCGATCACCAGGTTCTTGTTCAAGTAGCTTTCGTAGCTGGAGGCGCTTGTGAGGCCGACTTTCTTGCCGCTCAGGTCCCGGGCTTCGTGGATGCGATCGTCCTTGGCATTGACCACGATCACGGCCGGCGAAGCGTAGTACTCCACCGGGAAGTCGAACACCTCGGCGCGTGCTTTGCTAGGGGTCATGGAGCAGATGCAAATGTCGTAGCGCCCGCTCCAGCGGCCGGCGGCGATCACGTCCCAGGACGGGGTTTCCAGGCGCAACTTTACGCCCAGTTTTTGTGCCACGGCCTTGGCCACGTCCACGTCGAAACCGTCGAGCTGGTTCTGGTCATTGAGAAATGAAAACGGCGGATAGCTTTCCATCAGCACGCCGACCAGTTCTTTCTTTTGCTCGACACGATCCAGCGTGGCACCGCCAAAGGCTTGGGTTGAAGCAGCCAACATCGTCAGGCCCAGGGCCAACAGCGGTCTGAATTTCAAAATCGAACACCCGAATAAAAAAGAGGTTGTTATTAACCGAACGGTACGCATTAAATAGTTATAAGAACGACTCTCATAGTGAGTTATTTTCATAAGCATATGAGTAAAAAGCATATGGGCGCAGTAAGCACAGTAATTCTCGATGGCGGCATGGGCCGTGAACTGCAACGCCGTGGCGCGCCGTTCCGCCAGCCGGAATGGTCGGCACTGGCCTTGAGCGAAGCGCCGCAAGCGGTGGAGGCGGTGCACGCGGCCTACATCGACAGTGGTGCCAATGTGATCACCAGCAACAGTTACGCGGTGGTGCCGTTCCACATTGGCGAAGCGCGGTTTGCCGAAGAAGGCCAGGCGCTGGCCGCCCTGGCCGGTGAGTTGGCGCGACGGGCGGTGCAAGCCTCCGGTAAAACCGTGCAGGTCGCCGGCTCACTGCCGCCGCTGTTTGGCTCTTATCGCCCTGATCTGTTCCAGGCCGAGCGCGTCAGTGAGTTGCTCACCCCCTTGGTGAACGGCCTGGCCCCGCATGTAGACCTGTGGCTGGCGGAAACCCAGAGCTCGATCGCTGAAGCACGGGCGATCCATGCCGGGCTGCCTAAGGATGGCAAGCCGTTCTGGCTGTCGTTTACCTTGAAAGATGAAGACACCGACGAGGTGCCGCGCCTGCGCTCCGGCGAACCGGTGGTGGACGCAGCCGAGGCGGCGGCGCAGCTAGGTGTGCAGGTATTGCTGTTCAACTGCAGCCAGCCGGAAGTGATCGGCGCGGCCATTGATGCGGCGCGGGCAACCTTCGAACGATTGGGTGTAGCGATTCAGATCGGCGCCTACGCCAACGCCTTCCCACCGCAACCCAAGGAAGCCACGGCCAACGATGGCCTGGACCCGTTGCGCGACGACCTCGACCCGCCGGGTTACCTGCACTGGGCGGCAGATTGGCAAGCGCGCGGCGCTAGCCATCTGGGTGGATGCTGCGGCATCGGACCGGAGCATATTGCGGTGCTGGCCCAGCGCCTGACCCACTGATTCACCGCTGGTCAAAACTGTGGGAGCGGGCTTGCTCGCGAAAACGATGGTTCAGTCACAGCAGTGTTGCCTGGCACTCCGTATTCGCGAGCAAGCCCGCTCCCACATTGTTTTATGGTGAGGTTCAGCCTCGGCACTCTGTGAGTGTCTTCAGTTGGCCCGAACCACTCTGGTTCGCCTCCGACAACCACGCCTCAAACCCGGCACCGACCTTCGGCCATTCCGAATCCAGGATCGAATACCACGCCGTATCGCGGTTCTGGCCTTTGACCACCATGTGCTGGCGGAATACCCCTTCAAAACTGAACCCCAAGCGCTCGGCTGCGTACTTGGACCGCGCGTTGCCGTTGTTGCACTTCCACTCCAGCCGACGGTAGCCCTGCTCGAACGCATACTTGGCCAGCAGGTACACCGCTTCGGTGCTTTTCGGCGAGCGCTGCATCGGCGCGCCGAAGGTGACGTGGCCGATTTCGATACGCCCTTGCGCCGGGACGATGGACATCAGGCTGAGGATGCCCTGGACCTGGCCCGTCGCACGGTCGATCACGCTGAAAAAGTACGGGTCGTTGTGGGCGGCGTGGTTGTTCAACCAGGCGTCGAAGGCACTGCGCTCGGTGAACGGGCCGTAGGGCAAATAATCCCACAGCTTCGGGTCGGCTCCTGGGCCTTCAAGGGCTTGCCACAGTTGGTCGGCATGGCGCGCCGGGTCGAGCTTTTCCAGGTGGATAAAACGCCCTTCAAGCAGGTGCGCGGTGGGCGCCGGGGCGCCTTTCCAGTCGGCGAGGGAAGTAGTCATGCTGCGCTCCTTAGAGACCTTTGCGAAATTGAATGAAGCCTGGGCGTTCGGCGATGCGCTCGTAGAGCTGGATCGCGGTGGCGTTGGTCTCATGGGTCAACCAGTGCACCTTGCAGCAGCCATCGGCCTTGGCGGTGGCGTAGACGAATTCAATCAACTGACGACCCACGCCGGTGCCACGTTGAGCCGGGTCTACCAGCAAGTCCTGCAGGTAGCAGGAGTTCTCGATGCTCCAGTTGGAGCGATGGTAGATGAAGTTGACCATGCCCACCGCCTTGCCGTCCTGCCAGGCCAGTGCCGAATGGGTCGGCTCGCTGGGGTCGATCAGGCGTTGCCAGGTGCTCTGGCTGACGGCGTCCGGCAGTTCGGTGTTATAGAACTTCAAGTACGCCTGCCACAGCGGCAACCAGGCGGCGTGGTCAGCCGCTGTAACCTGGCGAATGTCGATCAAGCTCATTCTGAAACTCCTTGGGGAATAAAGCGGGCCAGGGTCTGGTCGCGTACATCGGCACTGGCGGCCAGGCCGTCACGCACACCGGCCATGTCGGCCGCGCTGCGGTTCTGGCTGAGTTTGCGTTTGCCCACCAGGCGCTCGATCGGCAGGGCGAAGCCGACGATGGCTTTGAGCATGCCGTCAATGTAGTCCGCCGGTGCGTCGCTGACACGCCAGGGTTGGGCGCGGCCGCTTTCATGGCGGTCGGTGAGGGCGGTGACCACCTTGAGCAAGCGCTCGGCGTCACTGAACACCTCAGGCGTGCCATAGGCGTGCACGGCGATGTAGTTCCAGGTAGGCACCACTTTGCCGTGCTCGGCCTTGGCGGGGTAAAACGCCGGGCTGATATAGGCGTCGGCACCGGCGAAGATCACCAGCGCCTCACTGCCATTTTGCAGCTCGCGCCACTGTGGGTTGGCCCTGGCCAAGTGACCGTACAGCGTGCCGTTGGGCCCTTCATCGGGGTTGAGCAGCAAGGGCAAGTGGCTGGCTTGCAGGCCGTTTTCACCCACGGTTACCAACTGCGCCAGACGGGTGTGCTGGATCAGTTGCTGGATTTCGGGCAAGTCATCGAGAGCAAAGGCGCGGGGTGTGTACATGGAGATTTTCCTTGGCGAATGCCTGCATCCTAGGCAGGCTATTGGTTCGTTGTAAGAGCCATCTAGCGCTATTTTCATAGGTCCAATATGCCGCCCATTTCGCCGCCGTTGTCCTTCAACCCCGCCGGTATCGAGTTGGACCGCCGCCAGGGCCTCACGCGCCAACTCTATGAGGCCCTGCGCCAGCGGGTGCTCGATGGGCGACTGGTCAGTGGCACGCGGTTGCCCGCAACCCGAGATCTGGCGGCGGCCTTGTCGATTTCCCGCAACAGCGTGGTGCGCGCCTACGATCAGCTGTATGCCGAAGGGTTTATCGAGAGCCGGGTAGGTGATGGCACCTACGTTGCCCAACTGCCGATGGCCAAAAAACTATCCACAAAAGTATCCACAGGGTTGTCAACAGGCTTATCCCCAGGGTTATCCACAAAATGGGCGAATTTGCCCGAAGATTTGGACGATGAAGTTATCCACAGTGCCGGGTTGGCACGGGTAAAAGACCATCACTTGCCCCAGCCGCCTTTGGGGCCGCCTCGGGCCTTTCGCGTGGGTGTACCGGCCTTTGATCTGTTCCCGTTTGAGGTTTGGGCCAAGCTTAATGGGGCGTTCTGGCGCAAACCCGACCTGGAACAGCTGTGCTATGGCGACCCGGCAGGTGACGGCCGTCTGCGCGGTTTGATCGCCGCGTACCTGCGCAGCTCGCGCGGCATGCAATGCACGGCTGAACAAATTGTGATCACCAGTGGCGCACAGCAGGCCATCAGCCTTTGTGCACAGTTGCTGGTAGAGCCTGGGGACGGCGTGGCAGTGGAAAACCCCGGTTACCGCGCGGCCGGCCATGCATTCGCGTTGGCCGGCGGGCAACTGCATGGCGTGCCGGTCGACGGCGAGGGCATGGATTGCCAAGTGCTCGGTACTCTCAATGACTGCCGTGTGGCGTATGTCACGCCTTCCCATCAGTACCCGCTGGGGGTGGTGATGAGCCTGGCACGGCGCCTGGAATTGCTGGCCTGGGCCGAACGTTCAGGCGGTTGGATCGTGGAGGACGATTACGACGGTGAGTACCGCTACAGCGGCGCACCGCTGTCACCGTTGGCTGCGCTGGATCGCAATGGCCGCGTGCTGTACGTCGGCACCTTCGGCAAGGTAGCGTTCCCGGCGTTGCGCCTGGGTTACCTGGTGTTGCCCCCGGGCCTGGTGCAAGCCTTCACCCGGCGCCGCGCCGTGGACGTGCGCCATTCCGAGGTCAGCACCCAGGCGGTGATGGCCGAGTTTATGGCGGCGGGGCATTTCCAGCGCCACATTCGCCGCATGCGCCGCGCCGCATTGAGCCGACGCAATGCTTTGCTGGCCGGTTGGCCCGATGGCTTGCCCGGCGTCGGGCCCTTGCCCAGCGTTGCGGCCGGGCTGCACATGACGGTGCGGGTGGAAAGCCTGGCACGTGAACAGGTACTGCTCGCCCAGGCCCATGCTGCAGGTGTCGAAATCAACGGCCTGAGCAGCTATTGGTTGGCAGGCGCCAGCCCACCTGCGGACCAGCGTGCCGGCCTGGTGATGGGGTTTGCCGCCGTGCCCGAAGCCGACATCGCACAAGCGCTGGCACGTTTGCATCAGGCGTGGTTGCCGTAAAGACGTTCAGGTGTTGAAGAACAGCGACTTGGCCAGTGGCTTGCCGATCTTGCGGCGGTGAATCTCGATGATGTCCCAGTCATTGGGGCCAGTGCGTTGATGGGACCCCCCGAGCCCTTGTTGTTCGCGAGTCTTGAGGTGGTCTGCGGTGAAATCCTCAAGGGCGGCATCCTTCGTCCCATAGTGAAAGTGCGCGTACCACAACACCCTGCCGCTCTCTTTATCGCGAATCTCGTACTCGTCCAGATAGCCCTTGTTGGGCCCTTTGAGTGCGCGGCGGCTCACGACCTTGACGATGCGGATCAAGCCTTGGCTATGCAGCCACTCCACGCGCTCGGCAGTGGGTGCTTGATGTTTGACCATCTCCAGGTAGGTTTTTTTGCCGAGCCGATAAAACCGTTGTGCCGCCTCGTTGAGCTTACGGTTGGTCGAGGCGGCGGAAGTGTGATCGCTCTCGGTAAGGTTGCGGCGAGTCAGGGCCTCTTCAATGTTGTTGGATGCGCTTTCAAGCCTCCTGGCATAGGCATTGAACATGTCTTGAATGTCCTGCGGTGCGTGCCAGGGCTTCCTGGAGAACCCCTGGTTTTTGCGGATTTCAGTCTGTTCTCCATCCAGTAGCGTTTGCCCGGCGTTGATGCTGGTGTCCAGGTCAACGGACGCAGGCGCAGGTGGCTGTGACGAGGTTTTCTGCCGTTTGACCCACACGCCGGGCGCCTTTTCGTGGAACGTGGCGATCACTTTGCCGGTGACGCCGGCCTTGATGTCCACCAGGCTGCTGTCGGTTTCACGCGGTTCGCCCATCACCAGGCCGTGATGGCGTGTCTTGATGACTTTGCGCCGTGGCGGGGGCTCTGCCTTTGAGCTGCCGGGCTTGGGTTCCAGCGCTTTTTTCTGGCGCAGGAGGTAAGCCAGGTCGCGCACGGCCCGCTGGCTGAATTCGCCAATCTGCTGGCGTAGGCTTTCCAAGCGAGGCTTGAGCAGGTACCGCGGGTAATCGGCGTGCAGGTCCAGCAGGCGCTGATCGGCGCTGGAAAATTGCTCAACCAGGCTGTCCAGGACGTCAATGCGTTCATCCAGCGACGTACCGTTACCGCGCTCCACGATCTCAACGAAACTTTCGACGTTGAGTTCAGCGGTATCGACGACCTGGCCCATTCGCTCGCGCAGTGTGGCTGGGATCTGGCTTTGCGCTTCGTCGATACACAGGTAGCGGCCCAAGCTGATATCCAGTGCCTTGAGTTCGATAAGCGTGAACGAGGGCAATGATTCCATGGTTTTACGAATGACGGCTGCGCCTTCATCTCCCAGGGCTTTGAGGTCGCCGAAACGCTCGTTGATGAACGCCAGGCGCTCGATGATCCCCCTGTTCAGAGTGGACAGGTTCTGTGCGCTTTGTGCCTGGTCCTGATAGTTAATATCTGCCTCGGCTTCAAGGACGGGCGACGACGACAGCAGCGCCTCCTTGTAGCTCACCAGTTGCTGTTCCAAGGCAATCTGAGTCAATTGCACTTGTTGCTTCAGGTAGCCGCTCATGTTGCTCTGGTAGGTGGGTACCGTGTCGATGATGCTCAAGGACTTCAACTGGCTGATCGCTTCGTCGTATTCGACCAGTCGGCCATCGACTTTACCGAGGAACGCACTGCGCTGCTGGTCGGTGGAAGGGCCGGCAGCGGCGTCCAGCGCGGGCTTGGATTCAAGCACGTCCAGTTGCTTGCTGGCGGCGACCGCATCGAAAGCGTTGAGCGAAGTCTTGAGCGCCGAAATGCGCGCAGGCTGATCGACCTTGACTGCCCGCCGACGGTTTCGAAGGCCACCGCCGCGCAGTCGCAGCCGAACATCCACAAACCACTGGCCCGCCAGGTTGCCGATCAGCGGTGGGCCGGTGCGCGATGGGGTGTTCGGGTCGATGACGATGACGCTGTCATTGTCGTCGACCATCACCTCGAACCAACGCTTGCCCACCGGGGCATACCACTTGTCTGCAAGCGCATAGAGATTCAGGTGGCGACCGGGGGTTTTGTTCTGTTCGCCCAGTGCCTCAGGTTTGGTCACGCTGAAGCTGTCGAGTGTGCTGGCCAGGCCCAGGCGGCTATGACTCAGGGCGCCGCTGATGTGCACCGGGCCTTGATGCTTGGCGGGTATTTGGCTGTCGGGAATATTGGCTTGCTGATCTGCGTTGAATGCTGCCTCGGGCACTGCAGGCTTATCTATCGTTTGGAGGGCGGTTGATTCGGATTCGGTCTCGACCTTGGGAGTCTCGAAATGCTCCAGTGCGCGAGGGTGGCGCAGGGCGATGTGCAGGGTCAGCGCCATGCCCAGGTTGAGGAATACGTCCACCAACGCTGTCCAGGACGCGGGCGAGTCGTCCTTGTTCACCGCTTCCTCGGCGGCTTGCAGGTCGTCCATGATTTGCCAGATCCAGGCGGCGACGCCAAGGGTGCGGCCCATGAACGGCAATGCGGCATTGAATATCTGCCAGCCGGCATGCCGAAAGGTCGCCCAGCGCTTTTGCACGTTGGACACCGATTGGCGGGTTGCCAATTCGACCAGGGCATTGGCATTGGCCTTGAACAGCGTGGCCAGTGTGTCATTGCCCACTTCTTCATCGGTCAGCGTGATCGGGCCGCTCATGTACAGCACGGTCAGAGGCTCGACCAGCGCACGCACCACCGTCCAAGGCGACGGCAAGGTGTCGGGGAATACGTATTGGGCGTAATTGAACCGTTGTGCCTCGGGCAGCCAGGCCAAAACCGATTCGCGCAACGATCGTTCATGTTTGATGGCGTACAGCAGGTTTTGCCGCGACGCAAATTGCAGCAGCGCCGGTTCAAGCAGTGGCCGATAGAGCACGCAGGGGCCAGCGTCGGACTGTCGTGGGCCGATCACGAACATATTGGCGACCCCATCTTGTTCATGCCCAGGGCGCAGGGTGGGCACGAACGCCAGGTTGCGGATGACGATAGGCTGCCCGTCCACCTGGCGCTCATGTTCCTCGGTACGCATCACCGCGGCGACATAGCGGTAACCGCGTTCATCGATACCGCCCTGTTGGCGAATCTTCATCTGCAGGGCCAGCAGCGGCAGTTGCACCTGCAAGTGGCTGGTGTAGAGCAGCTGTCGTCGGCTGGATTGCTGCGGGTCCTCCAGGAGTTTCTGTTTGACCAGGGCAGGGTAGTACTGGCCAATATCGATGTCTTCGATTACGTCTTTCAGGTAGCCGTAGGTCAGCCAGTCGGGTACGCCGTTGTCCTTGCCGTTGTAGTGCACCGTGGTATTGCCGGTGGGTAGGCCGGTGAGGTTATCCAGGGCCAGGTCGATCAGGCTGCGACGGGTAATGTCCACGGCACCGGGGATGATAAAGGTGCCCCACAGGACCGGGCTCTCGATGACGATCTCGATCTTGTCCAGGTTCAAGTGCGCGTTCTTTTTCGGGGCGCGGATGCGGCTTTGCAACTGGGTTCGCGCATAGTCACGAATGGCTGGAATGCCGTCCTGGAAGGTCTCGCCATGGTAGTGGGTGTGCAGGTGGGCCAGGTCGATCAGGTAGCGGCTGTAGGCGGCGGTATCGGAGTCTGATGCCGACGCCAGCCAGTTGGGAAGTTGTTGGTGAATGTCGCGGATACTCGACAGTTGATGATCGCTCATCTCTTCAATGCTGGGCACGATGCTCACCACGCCGGGGGCACGGGGTTGTTCCCGTACATCCGTCTCGCCGAAACTGGCAATCACCTGTATTTGCAGCGAAATCAGGATGCAGGCCAGGGCATCGAAGAAGTTGCCGTCGGGTTCATACAGGCGCCATTGCAAGGTGGTGTCTCGTTCTGGAGCACTCAGCCGGGCGGGCAACGAGGCACCGAACGCGGCCAATGATTCGAACGTTTCATACCCACTGACCAATGAGTAAGTGAGGACCATCTGGCGCTTCTGGTACTGGCCCACTAACACGGTGATGTCCATAAAGTTCACGTGGGTGGATTGACCCTCTGCCAGGATATCCACATCAACCAGGTAGGCATGACTGTTGTAAGGGTCTTTGCGTGAACGCTTGGCCCGGTCGGGTTCCTGAAACACCGTGCGCGCCATGGCGCACTCGTGTTCATCCAAGCCTTGCTCTTGGGTGAGGTTCCATACTTTGCGCAGGGCGTTGGAGAAGGACTGCCAGCGCGGGCCGGCGGCGCCGTTGGATGCGTTCCAGAAGTCCAGTTGCTGTTCTTGGAACGCGGTGAACAGTAGGCCGGACAGCTCGTTGATCAGACGTGCGATGGCGTCGATCTTCACGGCCAGGTGGGCAGGTGCCGCTGCATTGGGCTGCAACGTCAGGAAGTGTTGGCCGTCAATGTAGGTGACTCTGTCGCTGGACAGCGCCTGACGCGCGAGCACCGACGTGAGCGATTCGACAAGTGCCGGGGCGCGTTCGACAGCCTCGCCGACCACCTCCCATTGAGGGCTGACCACCACCGCCAGGTCGGGGTCGATATTCAGCGTGGGGTACAGCTCTTTGAGCGCCGAGCGCAGTGTGGTGCCGGCCACTTCACGGGTGGTGGGGCCAGTGGTCAGTTGGGTGAGCAGTTCATAGGTCGTCGGTGGGCGGTGGTTATTGGCGATGTCATTGGGCATGCGCAGCTCCTCTGCATTCGATGGCCCGGACGGGCTTCAGGAATGGGCAAGGTAGCGAGCGCCACGGCGGTGAGGGCGGTAGATACGTCGAGGCGCAACCGCTCAGTGCTGCAAGGGTGGCGAGGGCGCAAGCGGCCCTCGTATTAAAGAAAAACGACCAACCAGAGAACCGGTGCGTTACTTCCCGGATTTGATCTTGGTCCAGGCCCGCGTCCTGGCGCGTTCGGCTTTGCTGTCCAGGGGTTTAAGGGTGTAGAGCGTGGCCATGGCCGCGTCGGTCGGGTACAGGTTGGGGTTGTTGCGAATGGCCGGGTCGACCAACCCGCTGGCGTCCTTGTTGGGGTTGGGGTAACCGACAAAGTCGCTGATCGGCGCGATGACGTTGGGTTGCAGCAGGTAGTTGATAAAGGTGTAGGCGTCGCCCGGGTTGCTGGCGCCCTTGGGGATGGCGAGCATGTCGAACCAGATCGGCGCGCCTTCCTTGGGCAGGCGCATGTCCACGGTCACGCCATTCTTGGCTTCCTTGGCGCGGTTGGCGGCCTGGGAAAAGCTGCCGGAGTAGCCCACCGCCACGCAGATATCGCCGTTGGCGATGTCGGCCATGTATTTGGAGGAATGAAAGTAGGTGACGTACGGGCGGATCTTCATCAACAGCGCTTCGGCCTTGTCGTAGTCCTTGGGGTTGCTGCTGTTGGGGTCCAGGCCCAGGTGCTGCAAGGCCAGGGGCAGGATCTCCGAGGGCGAGTCCAGCAGGGCGACGCCGCATTGCTTGAGCTTGCTGATGTTCTCTTCCTTGAAGATCAGGTCCCAGCTGTCCACGGGCGCGTTGTCGCCCAGGGCGGCCTTGACTTTGGCGGGGTTGAAGCCGATCAGGATGGTGCCGTACATGTAGGGCACGGCGTACTGGTTGCCGGGGTCGTTGGCCTCGATCAGCTTCATCAGCTTGGGATCAAGGTGGTTCCAGTTGGGCAGTTGGCTGCGGTCCAGGGGCTGGAACACGCCGGCCTCGATCTGCTTGGCCAGGAACACATTGGACGGCACCACCACGTCATAGCCGGAGTTGCCGGTGAGCAACTTGGCTTCCAGGGCTTCGTTGGTGTCGAAGATGTCGTACACCAGCTTGATCGACGGGTGCTGGGCCTTGAAGTCTTCCAGCGCCTTGGGCGTGATGTAGTCGAACCAGTTGTAGACCTTCAGGGTTTTTTCTTCGGCCTGGGCTGCGCCGCTGACAACCACGGCGCACAGGGCGAGCGACTTGAGCATGTTCATTGGGCTGCTTCCTCGAAACCTTCCAGCACGTTGACGGCATTGATGCCGATTTCTTCCACCGCGTAGCCGCCTTCCATCACGAACAGCGTGGGTTTGCCCAGGCGGGCAATGCGTGCGCCCATGGCCAGGTAGTCCGGGCTGTCGAGCTTGAACTGTGAGATAGGGTCGTCCTTGAACGTGTCCACGCCCAGAGACACCACGATGATGTCGGCGGCGTAGCGCTCGATTTCGGCGCAGGCCTGTTCCAGCGCGGCGCTCCAGGCCTGCCAGCCGGACCCGGCCGGCAACGGATAGTTGAAATTGAAACCAACGCCCGCGCCCTCACCGTGCTCATCGGCATAGCCGAGGAAGAACGGAAACTCCGCCTCCGGATGGCCGTGGATCGAGGTGAACAACACGTCGCTGCGCGCATAGAAAATCGACTGCGTACCGTTGCCATGGTGGTAATCCACGTCGAGGATCGCAACCTTCTTGCAGCCCTGATCAAGGAACGCCTGGGCCGCGATGGCCGCGTTATTGAGGTAGCAATAACCACCCATCAAATCGCTGGCGGCATGATGCCCCGGTGGGCGGCACAGGGCGAAGGCACTGTGGGCGCCTTGCGCGATGGCGGCCTGCGCCGTAAGGGCCACTTGCGCCGCACTGTAAGCCGCTTGCCAAGTGCCTGCGGTGATTGGCGCGCCACCGTCGAAACTGTAATAGCCCAACTGGCCGTGCAGGCTGGTGGGCAACACGCGGCGCAACGTGCGCGCCGGCCAGGTGTAGGGCAGCAGGTCGCCGTCCTGGCCGTATTCGGTCCAGCGCTGCCAAGCGTCTTTGAAGAAGTCGAGGTAGTCGCGGCTGTGGATACGTTGCAGCGGCGCCAGGCCGAAATCCTGCGGCGCCTGCACCGGCCCCAGCTCCCGCTCTTTGACGCGTTGCAGTACATGGTCGGCGCGCGAGGGCATTTCGAAGCAGGGCATCAGTTGCCCGTCCATCAGCTCACAACGGCCATGGTGCAAATGATGATCGTCCGAGTAGATCGTCAGCATGTTGTTGTTCTCCAAAGGCTCAGGGGTATGCCATGCAGTGTTGCCAGACGCCGGGGTTTGGAGAACGGCAGGAGCGGCCAAAAGGGGATCGATATGGCCAATGTGTTTGTCCGCTATTCGCCCCTTGCTAGGGCCTGAACTGACTCGGCGCCACACCGCTCCAGCGCACGAACGCATGCCTGAAGCTGGCGGTCTCGCTAAAGCCCAGTTGTTCGGCGATGCGGTAGATCGGCAGGTCATCCTCCCCCAGTAACTGCTTGGCGCGTTCGAAGCGTAGCTCGTCGAGCAACTCCTGATAGCTGCACCCCAGATCATGCAAATGCCGGCGCAGGGTGCGTGCCGAACAGTTCATTTGCCCTGCCAGTCCATCCAGGCCCGGAGCGGCATTCAATTGCGCGGCCAGTAACAGGCGCACCCGCCCCAGCCAGGCCTGGCGACCGGTGAACTCGGCGTTCTGCCGACGGCAGCGTTCCACCATGGCGCAGTGGGTGACGGCATCGGCCAGCGGCAGGGGCTGGTCGAGCCAGTCACGGTCGAAGGCAAAGGCGTTAGTGGCGGCGCCAAATTGCAGCGGGCAGTCGAAGCGTTCGGCGTAGCGTGCTCGATAGTCGGGCGCTGGGTATTCAAAGCGTGCACCGAGCAATGGCAACGGCTGGCCGAGCAGGTCGTCGCAGATGACTTTCAGCGAGAGCAGGCAGAACTCGACATTGAAGGCGCTCAGGGCTGGGTCTTCGCGGTAGTCAGTGGCGCTGAACCAGACGCGCTGGCCATCCTCTTCCAGGCTCAGTTCAAAAAGTGTTCCCAACAGCGCCGGGTAGCGCAGGGCCAGGCGCAAAGCGTCACCGAAGGTGGCACTGGTGAGCAGTGCATAACCGAGCATGCCGTAGGACGACACATGCATGCGCCGGCCCAGTTCCAGGCCGATGTCCCGGCGCAACGCCACGGCGTTGGCACACACGCGCATTTCCTGATGAGTGGTAATACGCGTGTCGGCGCGGCTCAGGTCGGCACTGGCGATGCCACTGCCAGCCAGCAGGGTCTGGCTGCAGATGCCGTCGGGCTTGAACGTCTCCAGGATCAGCGAGACCGCATTGAGGGTGGTCAGGTGTGAATGCAGCATGATGGAGTCCAGCCTGGGTTTGTCAGGCTGGAGCAAGTTATGTGCCGTTGTGCGAGCGCGCCGTCAATAGACCTCTGGCGGGAAAAACAAGCGCTGGGCTTGGGTCAGGTTGATGGAACTGCGGTAGTAGTCGAGCTGTTGCTCTGCGGTTAAGCCGGTGAGCGTGTCAGCTACCTCTTTGAGCTGTTGTTCTGCTGGGGTTTTGAGTCGTGCGTGAAGAAATCTATTGAGTGAAGCGTGGGCGCTCGAGTATTGGAAATGCGCATACCAGAGAGGTTTGCTGGTAGACAGATCAATGACCGCATACTCATCTTGATAGCTCCAAGTGGCGCCCTTGAGGGGCTGGCGGGTCATGATCTTTTTGATCGCAATTTCGCGGTGGTTAATGAGCCAATCGACATGGGCAATGGTCGGAGGCTGTCGCTTGATGAGCTTGGCCACGGTTTCAGTGGCCCGTTCGTAAAGTGCTTTTGTGGCGGCTTTGAGTCTTCTGCGCAGGTCTGCGCTGGACTGCTTGGTTTGCGCCGTGACTTTGGCTTTGATCAATGCCTCGTCGATATCTTGCTTGCTGCGTTCGAGCAACCAGGCGTGCTGGTGAAACATGTGCTCGATGCCAATGGCTGTGCGCGAGGGATCGTCGGCTTGTTGGCTGGCGCGTTCTTGAAACTTCGGCAATTGGGCGAGTAATTTTTCGCCCGCGGTGGTGGCGTCGTGGAGCGTGAGCGCTGTAGATGTGGCCTGTGCCGGGGACGATTCGATGTGCTCGACCCACATGCCCGGGGTCTTCTCATGAAAGGTAGCCAGGACCTGGCCGGTTATCGGGGACTTGATATCAACGAACTTTGATACGGTCCCTATCGGGTCCAAGCGGGGTTCGCCAATCAGCACGCCGTTGTAGCGTGTCTGGATAAACCTCTTCAGCGGCCTGGGCGGCGTAGGAGGAGGGGTGGGCTTGATGCGCTTCAGGTTCTGTTCCTCGTGCAGCGGGACAAGTGCCGCCTTGGCGCGATTGGCGAACCCTTGCAGCGATTGGCTCAGGCGTTTCAAGGGTTGGGCCTGGATCTGCTCGGAGAACTCTTGAGAAAGGTCCTGCAAGCGCTCATCGATGAACTTGAATTGCTCCACCAGGTTGCTCAAGGCGTCAATACGCTCGTCCAGGCGATATTCGCTTCGCTCATCCAGGGTGTCACGCAGGGTCTGTACTGCAACGTCGGCGCTGTCGAGCGTGTCGTTGAGCAACTCCCAGGCCTGGGGTTCGGTGGTGAGGGATTCAGGGGCCAGGCACAAGTGACGGGCCAACGTCACCTGCAGGGCCCTGAGATCGTCGCTCGTATAGCTGGGCAGTTTGCGCTGGCGCTCTCTGATCACGTCGAATCCGGCCGGGCCGAATTTGCGCAGCTCGGTGAAGCGTGATTGAGCGTAATCCAGGCGCTTGATCATGCTGTCGCTCATCTCGACGACCTGTTGGTGGTCGGCGATATCGCTGGTATGAGGTGACGGTGCATGGGTTGGGAGCTGGTCCAGGACGGGCGAGAGTTTTGGCGCAAAGGTGATGAGCTCTTCGTTTACCCCCGCTTCATTGAGTTCCAGTTGAGCCTGTAGGTAACCAATGGCTTTTATCTGGAATTCAGGCTCCGAGGTGAAGACGGCCATGGTCAGCAAGTGTTGGCGTGCTTTTTCGTAGTCTTCTGATTGGCGATTGAGCGTGTCCAGGTAGGCCTGGCGTTTGGCTTGGGCACTGGTACTGGGGGCCTCGTCCATTGCTTTGCGGGTTTCTTGCAGTAGGTTCTGCTGGTTTTTTTTTGCGGTTTCAAACGCTTTCAATTTCCTGCGCGATGCGTCGGCTTCGCTGATTGCCAGGTCCTTGGCGGTATTTTTCAACCGATCGGTACTGGATTTACGCAGGCGTATCCGGTGATCGACGGACCATTGACCCTGGGCGTTGTGAACCAGCATGGGCCCGATGCGGTGGGTCTGGTTGGGGTCAATGACAACGATGTTTTTATCATCGTCCACTTTCACCATGAACCAGTTTTTGCCGACGGGAGCGTAGTGCTGCTCACCCAACTGGTACAGGTATTGGTCAGCAGCCGGCTGGTCTATCACGGTGCCGAGGTCATCGGGTTTTTCTATTTTAAAGCCTTCAAGCATCGAGGTTTCCAGCGCTGGCGTGCGGTTGATTGCGCCGCTCGTGTTCAGCGCGATCTCGTGATCGGGAGGCGGGGCCAGAGAGGTGCGCTCAGGCAGTTGCTCGACGGTGAAGCTTATCGTGCTGGAGGGGCCTGGCGTTTCAGGCGCAAGCTCGGTCGTCTTGACCTTGGTGGGCTCGATCCTGGCCGGTTCGAACTTAGGTCTGCTGCGCTGGGCGCTGTGCAAGGTGATCGCCATGCCCAGGTTAAGCAGCACGTCGGTCAGCGCCGACCATTGTGCGGGTTTATCGCCTTCCTCATGCGCCTGGGCAAAGGTATCCAGTTGTTCGACGATTTGCCAGATCCATGCGCTAGTGCTTGCCACGCGCCCCATAAAGGGCAGGGCCGCGTTGAAGAGCACCCAACCGGCTTGCTTCAACGTGTCCCAGCGGCGTTCGGCATTCGATACCGACTGGCGGTCCGCCAGTTCAACCAGCGCATTGGCATTGCTATCGAACAGTGTCTTGAACCTATCCCCATTGAGCACCTCCTCACCAAGATTCACGGGGCCGCTATAGGTCCATAGATCGCTGGGGTTGACCAGAAACTCGGCGACAAGCCATGGCGAAGGCCAATGACTGGTAAAGACATAATTGGTGTAGTGGTGACGCACCGAGTCCGGTAGCCAGGTAACCACCGAGTCTCGCAAAGTGCGCGACTGGCTGATGGCATACAGTAAGTTCGCCGGTGATGGATATTGCAGCAACGCGGGTTCAAACAACGGGCGGTACAGCACGCAAGGGCCGTCTTGCGCATTTTCTGGGCCGATGATGTACATGTTGGTGACATCATCGTTGCTGTTGATGAGCCGGCGCTTGGGGTTGAAGCTCAGGCGTCGCATCACGATGGCTTTGCCGTCGACGTATTGGTCGCCGCTTTCGTCCTGCATCACAGCTACGACGTAGCGGTAGCCGCGCTCGTCAATCCCGCCAATGCGGCGGATCTTGTGCTGCAAGGCCAACATCGGCAGCTGGACTCGCAGGTGATCGCGGTACAGTTTTTTGCGACGTGAGGCCTCAGCCGAGTCATCCAGCAGTTTGCTGCGGATCAGTTTTGGGTAGGTGGCACCGATATTACAGCGGCTGATCAGTGTCTCAAGGTAAGCCACGGTGATCTGATTCGGTATGGAGTGGCCGACGTCGCTCAGCAACGTTTTATTACCGGTGGGCAGTGCAATCAGGTTTTGCAGGGCCAGTTCGGCAAGGCTGAACGTGGTGGTTTCGTACTGCCCTGGCACGGTGAAAAGGCCCCACACCACCAGGCTCTTGACCTGGATTTTCAGCTTGTCGAGCTTCAGGTGTTGCAGGGTCGGGTGGTCCTTGAGCAGCTCGGTTTTCAACTGGTCCAAGGCGAATTGATGAATGCTGGGAATACCGTCCTCATAGGTCTTGCCGGCATTCAGGCTATTGAGCGCGGCCAAGTCCTTGAGGTGGCGTGCATAGAGTGATTGATCGCTGGCAGAGGCATCGGTCAGCCAGTCTGGCAGCAGGGTTTGATACCAGCCCGGCCCCGGGCCCTTGGCAACCGATTTTTCGGCAGGCGTCGGGAGTGTGAGCAGGGGTGACTGTTGGGTGCTGGGCTGTTTGCCATCACTGGTTTTGAGACCTTCCACGGTCTCAAGCTGCAGGGCGATCAGCTTGCAGGCTGCGTGTTCGAAAAAATCGCCGTCGGGTTCATAAAGGCGCCACTCCAGGCGATCAAAGGCCTCGGGTTGCTCCAGGTGATCCTTCAACGAATCGCCTAGCTGTTGGTAGGTGTCGTATTTCTCGTATCCCTTGAAGGGTGAGTAACAGAGGATCAGCGTTTTGTCTTCGAGTTTGCCCTCCAGCACGGTCATGAACACTTGGTCGGTGTGCTGCGTCTTGGAACCTTTGACCAGGTCGGCATCAATCAGGTAAGCGCGGCAGCTATAACGATTTTTGTCTTGGCGAGCGGAGCGGGTGGGTGCATGGAACAGCGTGCGGGCCATCGTGCAGTCTTCGTCGGTCCAGGCATCGACGTGTTGCACATTCCAGGCTCCGCGCAGGCTCTGGGCGAGTGTTTGCCAGCGAGGACCGTTGCCGTTGCTTTGGTTCCAGAACGTTATCAGCTGTTCCTGAAAGGCCCGGTAGACCACCGGCGCCAGGGTGTTGATCAGGTTGGCGACTTCGACAATACGCACGGGCAAATGAAGCGGGGGGTCGGTTACCGGCTTCAGGGTCAGGAAGTGATTGCCCTCGACGCACAGCGTCGGCACTTTGAGGATGGCCTGCCGGGCCAGGATGCTGCTCAGGGTTTCATAATGTGTTGGCCCCGGCACGATCTGGTCATCGATGAGCTCCCAGGTGGAAGTGCCCATCAGTGTCATGGCCGGGTCGATGTCCAGGTCGGGGTATTTCTCCAGCAAAGACTGGCGCAGCAGTTCGCGAGCCGCTTCCCGGAACGAAGGTCCGACGGACAGTTGAGTGGCCAGTTTGTGTGTTTCAGTGTCTGGAGGCGTTTGCTGCGAGGGTGTGGAACTGGAGGTCGTCATGCGGGCATCCCTGTCTTGCCGATCAATGGAAAAGCCGAGCGCAGGCTCGGGTATTCCATGTTAGGTATCGGCAAGCAGGGAATTGCAGTGCTTATGTAGGGCTGTCTTAAGCGTTCAAGCTGGCTGGGTATGCAGGTCCAGCTCTACCAGGCGCCGCACTTGCTCCACGGCAAGGCCGGCACCGAGCAAGGCGTGCAACTTGCCGAACGCGGCTTCGCGGGTCATCCCACCGCCGGACAACACGCCGGCGCCCCGCAAGCGGCTGCCGGCCTCGTAGACATCCAGCTCCACACCGCCTTCATGGCACTGAGTGATGGCGACCACCACCACCCCTTGATCCTGCGCACGCTGCAAGCTGGCGAGGAATTGCGGGTTATCGCTCGGCCCGGTGCCGCTGCCGAAGCACTCCAGCACCAAGCCCTGAATGCCGCTGCCGATGATTGCGTCCAGCTGTGCAGCCTCGAAACCGGGTATCAGCGGCAGTACGCCGACGTTCGCCAAGGCTTTGGGCTGGCGGTAATCCAGCGCTGCCGGCAGGGAGTCGGCACGGGCGAAGTCGTCCTGGCGTTGCAAGGCTGCGAACGGGTTGCGCCCAAAACTGCGAATCTTCGCGCAGCGGGTCGGCGCCATCAACGCGCCGTGGAAGTACAGGTGCACCCCCGGCTTCAACCCTTCGCCCAAGGCCGTCAACGCACCGCTGACGTTTTCCCAGGCATCGCTGTCGGGCACACCGGCTGGCAGCATCGAGCCGGTGAACACCACCGGCACCGGCAGGCCCAGCAGTTGGAAGCTCATGGCCGCCGCGCTGTAGGCCAGGGTGTCGGTGCCGTGCAGGATCAGCACGGCGTCGCAGCCGGCATCTACCGCCTCGACCACGGCGCTGCGCAGGCGTTGCCAGTAGGCAGGGTTCATGTTGGCGCTGTCGATCAGTGGTGACATTTCCTGGAAGCGCCACGCGGGCAGGTCTGCGCCCGCAAACTGTTCACGCATGCGCACTTCAAAACCAGACGCGGGCGCCAGGCCGTTGGCGCTGGCCTGCATGCCAATGGTGCCGCCGGTATAGAGCACCATCACGTTATTAGCTGATTGCATCGAAAATCTCCTGAACGAAAAACGCCGCCGGGCCCAGAGCATGCCCAAGGCCGGGCGGCGTGTCATCTGGCTGCGATTAACGTTGCGCTTGAGCGCTCAGTTCCGCTGCCGGGGCCGCCTCGGTTTTCACCGGGTTGGCCGGCCAGGCCTTGCGGTCCAGGTCCAGGTCAGGGAACTGGCTGGAATCGAACACCGGGGTCTTGATACCCGCCGCGCGCTGGTTGTCGTAGTCGTTGAGGATGCGCATGGCAATCTTGAACAGGAACGCCAGGGCGAACAGGTTGACGAACGCGAGCATGGTCATGGTGATGTCGGCGAAGGCGAACACCGTGCTCAGGTTCTCGATGGAGCCCCAGAAAATCAGCACCAGCACCAAGGCGCGATAACCCATCAGCACCTTGCGGTTGTTACCGACCAAGAAGCGCAGGTTGCTCTCGCCCAGGTAGTAGTTGTACATGATCGAGGTGAACACGAACAACGCCAGGGCCACCGAGATGAACATGCGGCCCCAGTCACCCACTACCGCCGCCAGGGAATTCTGGGTCAGGGCAATGCCGTCGCCTTCAAAGCCCGGGGTGTAGAAGCCGGACAGCAGGATCAGCAACGCCGTGCAGGTGCAGATCACGAACGTATCGAGGAACACGCTGAACGCTTGCACCACGCCTTGGGCGATCGGGTGTTCTACCGACGCCACTGCCGCCACGTTAGGCGCACTGCCCAGGCCTGCTTCGTTGGCGAACACGCCGCGCTTCACACCCATGATGATCGCACTGCCCACCAGGCCACCGAAGGCTTGGTCGAGACCGAAGGCGCTCTTGACGATGGTCGCGAGCATGGCCGGTACGTGGTCGAATTGCAGCACGATCACGTACAGAGTCACGGCGATGTAGACCAGGGTCTTGACCGGCACCAGCAGGTCGGCGATCGAGGCGATACGCTTGATCCCGCCGATGAACACCAGGCCCAGCAACACCGCCAGCGCAAGGCCGGTGTAGGTGGTGTCGAGGCCGAAGGCGTTGTTCAGCGAGTGGGTCACAGCGTGGGCTTGCAGGCCGTTGAAGGCAAAGCCGAAGGTCACCAGCAGCAGGAACGCCATGACCATACCCAGCCAGCGCTTGTGCAGGCCGTGCTGGATGTAATACGCCGGGCCACCACGGTAGGTGCCTTCAGCGTCGGTGCGCTTGTACAACTGGCCGAGGGAGCACTCGATAAAGCTCGAAGACATGCCCACCAGCGCGGTGACCCACATCCAGAACACGGCACCCGGGCCACCCAACGTCACGGCAATGCCGACACCGGCGATGTTACCGGCACCCACGCGGCCGGCCAGGCTGAGCATCAGCGCCTGGAACGAACTGAGTTGGCCGGCGCTGCTCTTGAGGCTGTCTTTAAACACCGAGAACATGTGGAAAAAGTGACGCAATTGCACGAAACGCGAGCGGATCGTGAAATAACCGCCGAGCCCGACTATGAGCACGATCAGTACTTTCCCTGAGAGGAAGTCGTTGATGACTTCGAGCATGGAGTGTTCCTCGCTGATTTTTCTAATGGCAAACGCAGGACGGTCCGACGCATCGCTCGGCACCAGGCAGTGCACGACGCTCGATCCCCATCCTTTTGCGGGTGTTGTTATTCATGCGCTTTCGCGTGGTTCCCGGGCCTCGTTACCGACGGCCGCAGACGCGAAGAGGGGCGGCACTATACCTAGGTGCGCGCCAGCCGTCTGCAAGGGGCGTAATTGACCGAGGAACGGTCAATCGGAAAAATCGCGCTGGGGCCGATAAATAGCTTACCTGTGGCGAGGGAGCTTGCTTCCGAAGGACTGCGCAGCAGTCCCATTTTCTGGGGCCGCTTCGCGTCCCAGCGCAAGCTTGCTCCCTCGCCACAACAGCCATTTGACGACCGTGCCTGGAAACGTAGTGGCAACGAGTAATACGCGCCCGGTGCACGGCATCGGGCGCCGCAACCCATCAGATTTATACGACAAAACTCACGGAATCGTCCGACTTTACCCTAAGTAAATCCCTCTCCAGAGTTTGGCTTGCCGCTGACTTCCCTTTACTCGTTTACCTCGATTGAAAGGCGTCACACGTATCGAGGCGGGGAGGAAAGCACGGCCAAATACAATATGGATGAAGGGTAAATATGCACGGTGTTCTCCACGCGCGTGAAGGCGACCGAGTGACGTGCGGGAAACATGCAGGGACTTACCAGATTCTAGGCGGCATTTCCCATATTCAAAGTCATGGAAAACGTGTCGCTGGCACGCTGGACAGCTTCAGTAGTTGCCCCTGTCGAGCTCGCCTGATTCCCTCGGTACGACGCTGATCTTTACGGCTCTGATTTGGTTGGCGGCTGCATACATTCTGGAAAAGTTCAGGTAACCCAAACGGGCCTCACCCGAGGCCCGATATCAGCAAAAAGCGAACTGTCAGCGCACCCCACCTTGTGGGAGCGATGTCAGAAGTAGTAACCGATGTTGACGTTGGTGCGGTAATACCAGTCGTTGCTACCCACCGAATTGGTGCTGGTAAAGCCGCTGCCATTCTCCGCACCGCCATAGGGGTTGGCATTGCGCGCCCACGTGAGATCGACCCAGGCCATCACCGGCATCGCCAGGAACTGCGCGCCCACGGTGAACATCTGCGAGTCGTCCCAGGCGCTTTTGTCTTTCATCATTCGGCTGTAATCGCTGTACAGCTTGATCTTCTTCAGTTGCCCCAGCCGGGGCGTGTGGATGTCGTAGCCGACGTTGAGCGAAGCCAGGCTGGCCTTGGAGGCGATCAGGTACGCAGGCGTCAGGCCATTGCCGCCCATCAGCACTGAGTCGTTGCTCACCCCGGCCGGGTTTTCGGGGTCGTATTCGTAGCGGATGGCTTGGGTGGTGACGGTCCACAGGCCCTTGCTGATGATGGCGTGCACGCCGGCGGCCCAGTAGTCGCCATTGTCTTTGGTGGTGGCGTTGTACAGTTGGGCGGTGGCGAGCGAGGCGCCGACTTCGGTCTTCCAGCCCTCGCTGTTGAAGGTGCGCGCCACGCGGGCGTTGAATTGGTTGCGCTTCTCGTTGTCCTGGCGCGACTGGGTGAAGGCAATCGCGTTGTCATTCAAGTCGGCGTAACGCCCCACTTCCGGTGAGTAACGCAGGTCGCTGGGCAGCATGCGTGGGAAATAGCCGAGCTGCACGTCCCAGTCCTGGTCCTTGTAGCTGTATTTGAGGCCGGTGCCGGCACTCACCGCGTAGCCCATGAAAAACGGCAGGTGGTAGCTCCAGCCAAATTGC
This sequence comes from Pseudomonas sp. FJ2-5-13, assembly GCF_029201605.1. Lineage (NCBI taxonomy): Bacteria > Pseudomonadati > Pseudomonadota > Gammaproteobacteria > Pseudomonadales > Pseudomonadaceae > Pseudomonas > Pseudomonas sp. FJ2-5-13. The sequence goes on along the minus strand of NZ_CP104045.1, from coordinate 5,983,278 downwards.
GGATAAGGCTCCAGGCCGAAGGGTTTGAACGGCGCCCCCAGTTGCAGGTTGGCGTTGGCATTGAGCCGGTAGCCCACAAACCCGCGATCAATGGAACGCTTGCCGTCATCCTGGAACCAGTAGCCGACATCGCTGTAGAGGCTCTTGTAGGTGGCCTGCACATCCAGGCGGAACGTATCGAACAGAAACCGACCGTTGTTCTCAGTGGTGTCCCAATGTTCATCGCGATAGTTGGTACGCAGCGCCCCGCCAATGTCCAGGCTGCTGTCGCCGCTATCGCTGCGCCAGGAGATATGCGGGAAAGGTTTGTTAGCGGCGTTGGCCCGCACCGGCTCGGAAGGAATGGGTTCTGCGGCGAAACTGCTGAAACTGGCAAACATCAATCCTGCACACAAGACGCGCTTCATAGAGACCTCTCTACCGGGTGGTCGGCAACACTCGTCCGCTTGCCTTTAAAGGCAACTAAGGAGGGAGCGGGTCTTACCGGGTTTAAGTGTTGGTTATTATTGTTTTATCGGCGAAACGCCGTTTAATCAGTGAATGCACAGGAGTAGAGCAGGAAGTGTGCCAGGCAGACTGTTAGTTTGTTTTTAGAAAAAATATCATCAAAAACAGTTGTTTATATGGGAAACAAAGCTGGTTGTATAACCCGTGAAACAACCCGCAAGTGCGGTAACAAAGTGGCCCGTGATCGGTGCGTATTTATTGCACGCTGCCAATGAAATGGGCACTTTGCGGGTGATCTTGTAGGCGCGAGCTTGCTCGCGAAAAACGTTAACGGTAATACGTGCACCCTGAAATAACGCGGTGCCTGGACGTTCTTCGCGAGCAAGCTCGCTCCTACAAGGGGGGGTTAAAGGTCGAGCACCAACCGTCGGCTCTTGCAGCCAGAAACGCACACCATCATCGATTTGTTCGCCGCCCGCTCGGCCTTGGTCAGCACCCCATCGCGGTGGTCGATTTCGCCTTCCACCACCCGCGTTTCGCAGGAGCCACACACGCCTTCGCGGCAGCTGTGATCAATGTCGCAGCCCGCCTCCAACAACACATCCAGCAAACTCAAGCCAGGTTCCACCGCCAGGGTTTTGCCGGACCTTTTCAGTTCAACGCTATAGCTGCTCTGGGCGTCTTCGCTGGGCGGCAGTTCGGCGGCGGCAAAGCGCTCGATGTGGGCATGGGGATAACCCAGGCGCTCACAGGTACTTTCGAAAGCGTCGAGCATCGGCGTCGGGCCGCAGCAGTACAGATGGGTATCGGCAGGTTGGCCGGCGAGGTAGGCGGCAAGATCAGGCGGCACGCCTTTTTCGTCGTTGAAGTGGTAGGTCACCCGCGCCCCGAGTCCGCCCAAGGCTTCCACCAGCGCTGCCTCCTGGCGTGAGCGGGCGCAGTAGATCAACTCGGCGGATTTTCCCAGCGCCAGCAACTGGCGGAACATGCAGTAGATCGGCGTGATCCCGATGCCACCGGCCACCAGCACACTGTGGCTGGCGCTCAGGTCCAGTTCGAAGTTGTTGCGCGGCGGCGAGATCGACAGCGGCATGCCGACCCGCAACTGGCTGTGTACATACTCCGACCCGCCACGGCTGTTGCGGTCACGCAGGATACCCACCACATAACGCCCACGGTCGCTGGGCGAGTTGAGCAGCGAATAACTGCGCACCAGGCCGTTGGCTAGGTGCAGGTCGATGTGCGAGCCGGCGTCGAACGGTGGGAACACGGTATCGCCCAAAGGCCGCAGTTCGACGCTGATGATGCCTTCGGCTTCATAGCGCAGGGTGTGGACGCGGGCGTTGAGGAGCGCGGCTTTATTCATGGCAATTGCTTCGCGTCGATCAACTCGAGCTGGGCTTTGGCGGCGTTCTTCAGGTACCGCCGCAGCCGCACCACGCCCAAGTCGTGCTGGTAGAGGTTTTCACGCTGATTGGCGTCCGGCTCCATGAATTCCAACAGCACCCGGTCTTGCTCCAGCACTGCCCAATGCCGCGCTTCCAGACGGTTCTTGTACAAGAACCGCCAGGTGTCACGCTGCCAGCCGGTCAGCGGGCGGCAGCGCCAGTGAAATGCGGCGGCCAGCGAACGACTGCTGGGGGTGTAGCTGCCGATGATGGTGAAGTTGCCGCCGGGGCCACCGGTTTTCGGATAGGGGATCTCCAGGCGCAGCCAATGGCAGCCGTTGTCCACGAACTCGGTCCAGTCGAAGTTCACGCCGCGCTGGCCTTCCTTCTCGAAGAAAAAGCCAGTGTCGGTGTCGCGGGTGACGAACTTGGCGGTGGCTTCGCCTTCGCTCATCGAGTGCGACATCTTGTGCAGGTAGGTGCCGTGCATCGGGTCCATGACGTTGTCGATCACGTAGCGATAGTCGCCTTTCCACTCGGTGTAGCAGACGAAGCTGCTCCACTCGGGCGAGGTCAATTGTTCGGGCAGCACCAGCTGCGGCGCAACGTCCAGGTGCGGGTCGGTGGCGTTGAACAAGAAGATCGCGCCTGCGGCTTCGCGGGTGTGGAACATACGCGTGGGCCGGCTGCCTTCCAGTTTGCAGCCGGGGCTGCCGGGTACTTTGGTGACGGTGCCGTCGCAGCGCACTTCAACGCCGTGATACGGGCACTGCAGGCGATCGCCCAACACCGGCCCTTGGGACAGCGGGGCGCCGCGATGGGGGCAATGGTCTTCGAGCGCGTGAACGCTGCCATCGTTGTCGCGCCACAGGGCGATCTTGTAGCCCAGGCGCCGTATCGACAGCGGCTTCTCACCCAAGAGGTCCGACGGCAATACCGGGAACCAGAGGTCTTTGAGGCCATTGGCCAGATGCTGTTCAACAGGGTCGACGGTCAATTGCATGTTCATTTTTATTCCTTCTGCCGGGTCATTCGCCCAGCCGGGCCATCAGGGTTTTGTAGGCATCTTCGGTCCACTCGCCGCTGGTCAGCGGGCACGGGGGGCCGGCCAGGTTCAAGTGCGCGAGCAGGGCCGCAAGCTCGGTCACGCCACTGCCGAACGCGCGCTCGATGGAGTCGCCCAGCAACTCTTCGAACTGGGTGTTGGGCCGTTTACGCGCCTGATGGGGTTGCAGGTAGGGTTCGTGAGTACTCATGGTGTTGACCTCCGTATTCAGGCTGCGTGAGTTGTCGAGACGCCCCAGGCGTCGTAGCCGTAGACCCAATCGGCATTACCGCCGTCCTTGAGCCACTGGTTGCCCCGCGAGCCGATCTGGATCTGGCTGGTACGCTCAAGACGCGCTTGCTGGTAAGCCTGCAATGCGCTGGCCACCGAGGCCTGGCTGTCGAGGTCTTGCAGGTAGCGGGCGAGCACCACCGCATCTTCGATGGCCTGGCCGGCGCCCTGGGCCATGAACGGCATCATTGGGTGGCAGGCATCGCCCAGCAGGGTGATCGCGCCCTTGGACCAGAACGGCAGCGGGTCGCGCTCATACAGCGCGGTCTTGAGCACGTCGGTGCAGGCATCGAGCAGGGCGCGGGCGTCCGGATGGAACGCCTGATAGTGGCTGCGCAGCTCATCGGCATCGCCGGCGCTGGTCCACGACTCTTCGTGCCAGCTGTCCTGGGCGGTGGTGGCGAAGATGAAGATGTCTTTGCCCTGGTTCAGCGGGAAGGTGACGATCTGGCTTTGCGGGTTCGGCCCCCACCATTTGGTGAACGCCTGGATGTTCGGCACATGCGCCACCTGCTCGGCCGGCACCACCGCGCGATACGCCACCACGCCGGTAAAGCGCGGGTGCTCTTCGCCAAACAGCGCGTTGCGCACCACCGAATGGATACCGTCGGCGCCGATCAGCACATCACAGCGGTGTTGGCTGCCATCCTTGAAGTGCAGGGTAATGCCGTCGTCAGCCTGTACTACCCGTTCGGCACGCTTGGCGAACTGCACCTGGTTCAGTGGGAACACCTCGGCCAGGGCCGCGAGCAGGTCGGCGCGGTGGATGGTCAATTGCGGCGCGCCGTATTTCTGTTCGGCGGCGTCGGACATTTCCAGGCGCGAAGTCTCCTCGCCGGTGTCCCACATGCGGCTGATGCGGTGAGTGGGGCGGGCGGCCGGGATGCGCACGGCGGGGCCAATACCCAGGCCATCCAGCGCACGGACCGCGTTGGGGGTGAGGTTGATATCGGCACCGACGCGCAAAAAGGCCTTGGACTGTTCGAACACGGTGACCTGGTGACCGGCGCGATGCAGGGCGATGGCGGCGGTCAGGCCGCCGATACCGGCACCGGCGATAGCAATATTCAGGGAAGGCATGGGCGACTCCTGCTCAAGGTTTGGGTTTGTCGGTGAGGAACTTGCCTTGCGGCGCCTCCACGTGTTGCTGGCGCCGGGTGTTGCCGTCGATACCGCCAGCAATGGCCCATTCAGCGAACACTGTGGGGCCGGGCTCAAAGGTGCGTGGCTGCCATTCGCCGGTCAGTTGGTCTTCATCGGCGTAGTACTCCACCAGCGCGCCCGCCGGGTTCTTGAAGTACCAGAAAAACGCCGAAGACACCGGGTGGCGGCCCGGCCCGATCTCGGTCGGCCAGCCGCTGCGGGACACATGCATGCCACCACCAAACACCTCATGAACATCGCGCACGGTAAACGCCACGTGGTTCAGCCCGGCCCGTGGCGCCGGCAGTTGCAGCATGAACAGGTCGTGATGGCCACCTTCTTCGGCGGTGCGCAAGAAGGCCCCGCGGTCGGGGTAACGGTCCGAGGCCTGGAAGCCGAAACGCTCGTGGTAGAAGGCTTCGCAGGCGTTTACGTCCTTGACGAAAAACACCACATGGCCGACCTCAATCGGTGTGGCGCGTTCATAGATCGGCGCGGCCTTGTTGATCCGGCCCTTGGTCTGCCAGGTGTTGTGGCCGCTGCATTCAATCTCCAGTTCACGCTTGCGCGTGACTTGCAGGCGGATCGCCAGACCATTGGGGTCGGTGCAGCCGATGCGCCCGTCGCGTTCGATAAACCCCGGGTCATTGGCGATGCGTTGGCTGTACAGCGCCAGGTCCGCGGTGCTGGCCACGCCCCAGACCACTTCGCGCACCGTGGAGCCGGCTTCGATGGCCGGAGGCAGGCCCGGCTTGTTCAGGTCGGCAAGCACTACGCGGCAGCCGTTGAGGGTCCCGAATACCACTTCATCCGGTTGCGCGCTGACTTGCGTCAGGCCCCAGTCGCTGAAAAAACGCACACAGGTGTCCAGGTCCTCGACGCCATAGGTGACTTCATCAATCCCTAACACGCTCATTGCGCTACCTCTCGTGGCACACCGGCCCAGGCCAGTGGCTGTTCGTTCATGCCCCAGTAGAGGCTCTTTTGTTCCATGTACTGCAGGATGCCCAGGCGACCTTTTTCGCGGCCCAGGCCGCTGTCGCGCCAGCCGCCAAACGGCGTGGAGATCGAGAACTGCTTGTAGGTGTTGATCCACACCGTACCGGCCTGCAAACGCCGGCCCAGGGCCCAGGCGCGCTTGTAGTCACGGGTCCAGATGCCAGCGGCGAGGGCGTAGACGCTGTCGTTGGCCTGCTCCAGCAGTTGTGCTTCGTCGTCGAACGGCATGGCGACCAATACCGGCCCGAAGATTTCCTCTTGGCACACTTGCTGGTGATTGCTCAGACCCTCGAGGATGGTCGGCGGGTAGAAGTAACCCTGGTCATACAGTCCACCGCTGGGGCGCTGCCCACCCAGGCGCAGGCGTCCACCTTCGGCCAGGCCGAGGGCGACGTAACGCTCCACGGATTCTCGGTGGCTGGCGCTGATCAACGGGCCCATCTGTGTACGTTCGTCGGCCGGGTCACCCACCCGCAGGTTCGCGGCAGCGGCGACCAGGCGCTGCATGAAGGGCTCGTACAAAGCACGGGCGATGAACAACCGTGAGCCGGCGATGCAGGCTTCGCCCGACGAACTGAAGATGCCGTACAGCACCCCGGCCACCGCATGCTCAAGGTCGGCGTCATCGAGGACGATGGTCGGCGACTTGCCGCCCAGCTCCAGGGACACCGGCATCATCTTGTCGGCGGCAATATGGGCGATGTGCTTGCCGGTGCGGGTACCACCGGTAAACGACACGCGCTTGACCAGCGGGTGGCGGGTCAGCGCATCCCCCAGCAACGAACCCTTGCCCGGTAGCACGCTGATCAAGCCCTTGGGCAAGCCGGCTTCTTCACACAGACGCGCCAGGCGCAGGGCCAGCAGCGGGGTGATTTCCGCAGGCTTGATCACCACCGCATTGCCGGCTGCCAGTGCCGGCGCAACCTTCTGCGCCTCGCTGGCAATCGGTGAGTTCCACGGCGTGATCGCGGCGACCACGCCCATAGGTTCATACACGCTCATGCTGATGAAATCACCGCGTGACGGGGTGATGGTTTCTTCCAGTGTTTCGCAGGCTGCGGCGAAAAACTGAAAGGTGCCCGCCGCACTGGCTACCAAGGCGCGGGTTTCGTTGATTGGCTTGCCGTTGTCCTGGCGTTGCAGCTGCGCCAGCTCTTCGCTGTGCAGGCGGATCAGCTCGGCGATGCGGTACAACACACCGGCGCGCTCATGGGGTTTGCGCTGGGCCCAGCCACTGTGCAGGAACGCCTGGTGCGCGCCCTGGATGGCCTCTTCCACATCCTGCAGGTCGGCGGCATTGAGCCAGGCCACGGCTTCGCCGGTGGCCGGGTAGCGGCTGGCGTAGCGCTCGCCACGGCCTGTGCGCCACTGGCCGGCGATGCAGATGGGTAACGTCTGTTCGGTGTTCATCGACGGCTCCTAAATGGAAATTGCGTGGGCATGGTTGCCCAAGGCACGGACCACGCTGTACACGGTCAGCGCCGAGGTTTTCGGGTTGGCCAGCAAGGGCTTGCCGCGCAGGCTCAACTCGAAACGGCCAAAGGCGCCACGGGCTTCGAAGTGGTGGACGTTTTCATCGCTGTGGGGGTCGGCGATCAACGTCACATGGGTGCGGTCCAGGCCCAGCCCGGCCAGCGACAGGGTGGCCGCAACGTTGGCGTTCTTGGGGTACAGGCGCGCCGCTTCGCGGGCGCTGCCCTGGAAGATCACCGTGGCTTGCTCGATGGTGTCCAGGTCGCAGGCCTGCTCGCCAGGGGTGTTCTTCCAGGCGCGGGCCGGCTTGCGGCCGGTGTAGTTGACCGCGTCCAACCCGCCGACCTTGGCCGCCGACAGCGCATCGATGCCGCCGATGGCGCCAGGCAGCAATTCGATGCGGGTCTTGCCGCGTTCCGCCGCCGCCTCCAGGCGCTCCACCAGGCCGATCTCGGACAACGCGCCCACCGATACAATCAGGCAGGCAATCCCACGCTCCAGCGCCGGCAGCACATGCTCTTCAATGGCGCGATGCCCGGCGCACTCCACCAGCAAATCCGGGCGGGCACCGGCGGGCAAGGCCGTCAGCACCTGCGGCGGCTGCTTGAAACTGGCCAGGCGCTGGCGCACCAAGGCTTCGGAGCCCTCGGAGGCGATGACGTAATCCACGCACAGCTGTGGGTCGTTCTCCAGCAGCTCCAGCACACCGACGCCAATGGCACCGCAGCCGATCATGGTGATATGCAACATGGTGCGATCCTCAGGCGGTGGCCTTCTGGGCTTTGGTTTCGCTGTTGGGCGGGCCGGCGAACTGGGTGGCGAAGTTGCCGACGCTGAGCATGTCCACTTCCAGCAGGAACGGGCCCGGCTGGCTCAGGGCGCTGTCCACCACCTTGCCGAAGTCCTTGAGATCAGTGACCAGGCCATGGCGCAGGCCCAGGGACTCGGCGAGCTTGGTGTAGTCCGGAGTGTGCAGGTCGACGTAGCAATGGCGGCTGCCGTAGACCGCGTCCTGGATATTGCGGATCACGCCGTAGCGCTGGTCGTTCATCAGCAGGATCACCAGGTTGGCGCGCTCCTGCACCAGGGTCGCCAGCTCACCCAGGTTGAGGATGAAACCGCCGTCACCCGCGATGGCGAACACTTTGCGCTCAGGCGCGGTTTCCGCTGCCGCGACGGCTGCGCCGATGCCCATGGCCAACCCCTGGCCAATCCCGCCGCCTAACGCATGAACACCCGCCCGTGGGTGATACAGGGTCAGCAGGCGGTTGCCCCAGATGCTGTTGGACAGGGTCACATCGCGTACCCAGGAGAAGTTGCGCCCGGTCACAGCCTGCAATTGCTCGACCATGGCCGAGTACGGCCCGAGGTCGGCCATCAGTTGACTACGTGATTGCTCGCGCACGGCTTTGAGTTCCGCGAGAAAGCTCGGGTCGGTGTGCAAGCGACCTTCCAGGCGATCAGCCAGGCCTTCGAGCGCCAGCGCCGCGTCGCCGCAGACAAACAGTTCGCTGGCGTAACTACGGCCTTCGATCGCCGGGTTGGCGTCGATGCGCAAGAGGTTCGAAGGCAGTTTCAGCGCGTACTTGAAGGTTTCGTTACTGCGCAGCCGCGAGCCAGCGATCAGCAGCGCATCGCAGGTTTGCAGGAACTGTTCGACGCGCTTGTTCTGCGAAAAAGCTCCCAGGCAACGCTCGTCGTCTTCATTGACCACGCCGCGTCCTTGCGTGGAAGTGATCACGCCCACGCCCATCGCCAGCAGGCGCTTGACCTGTGCGCCGGCGTGCCGGGCGCCGCCGCCGAGCCAGAGCATCGGCCGCTTGGCGCTGGCCAGGCGGTCGGCCATAAGGTCCAGGGCTTCCGGCGCGGGCACGGCCACCGGGATCGGCAGGGGCGACAGGTCGGTGGGCATCGGGATAAAGGTGGACTGGATATCGATAGGGATTTCGACGCTGACCGGCCCGGTGGGCGCGGTGAGGGCGGTCTGCACCGCGAGCTTCATGGTGCTCAGGGCGGTCTCGACGCTGCGTACGCGAAAGGCGGCCTTGGATACGGCCTTGAGCATGTTCAACTGGTCGCGGGCTTCGTGGATATAAGCCAGTTCCTGGTCCAGGTACGGCGTTTCGATCTGCCCGGTGATGTGCAGCAGCGGGGTGCCTGCGGTTTGGGCTTCGACCATCGCGCCAGCGGCATTGCCGGCGGCCGTGCCGGTGGAAGTCAGGCACACACCCAGGCCGCCGGTGGTGCGGGCATAGGCGTCGGCCATGTTGGCGGCGCCGGCTTCGCCCCGGGCCATGACGAAGCGGATATTGCCGCGCACTGCAAAGGCATCGAGGATCGGCATGTTGTGGATCGAGATCACGCCGAACACAGCCTTGACGTCGCATTGCTCGAGAAAGGCGGTGATGGCAGCGCCCACGGTGACAGTGTTGTTTTCATTACGCATGGCGGGACAGGCCTCCGGATACATCGATATGGCTGCCTGTGGTGTAAGCCGACAGAGGCGAGGCCAGAAACAGGATCGCGCGGGCCGCTTCAATCGGCAGGCCCAGGCGCCCCAAGGGAATGTGTTTTTGTTGTGCCAGCCGCGCGGTCCATTGCGCCCAGCCGAGGTCGCGTTCTTCGCGCGCTTCGAAACGCCGGCGCCATTGCCCGGACTCCACCAGGCCGATGAGGATGCCGTTGACGCGGATGCCCTGCGGGGCGAATTCAGTGGCCATCGAGCGCACCAGGTTCTTGAGCCCTGCACGTGCGGCGGAGGTGGCGACCATGTGCGGTTCGGGCTGGCTGGCCAGCAGCGAATTGACGCAGACGATGGCGGCGTCAGGCTGGCTTTCCAGCTGAGGCTTGAAGGCGCGGACCGGGTTGATCACCGAGAAAAACTTCAGGTTCAGCTCTTCGGTCCAGGCGCTGTCGGTGGTGTCGGCAAAGGTCGAGACCCGGCCTTGCCCGGCGTTGTTGATCAGCACATTGGCCGCTCCCAGCGCAGCCAGGCTGGCGGCGGCAAACGCGTTGACCGACTCGGCATCGAGCACATCGCAGGCCTGGGCCAGCAGGCGGGCCTTTGGGAAACGTTCGCGCAAACCGGCTTCAGCACGGCGCAGGCGCTCTTGATCGCGACCGCAGAACGCCACCGCCGCACCGGCTTCCAGCAGCAGTTCGACACAGGCCAGGCCGATGCCCGAAGAACCCCCGGTGACAATGGCGACGCGGCCCTGCAATTGGTAAAGGCTCATGTCAGTCTCTCATCAAGGCGGTGACGCGCGGCTGACCGTTATGGGCGCCGCCGTTGTAGTTGAGCAGGCGTGACAGCTCGTCGGCGCTGCGCCGGACCTGATTCAAGAGTTCTTCAAAGTTGACGTGGCCGATCTGCGCCGTAGGGATAGTCACGCCCAGGGCTGCGACAATGCCGCCGCTCTGGTCACGCACCGGCGCGGCCACGGTGGAAATCGCCGATTCGAAAAAGCCTTCGCCGCTGACAAAACCGCGCTGGCGGTCGGCCTGGACCAGGTCGAACAGCGCCATCACGGTTTTCGGCGTGCAGGGCGAGTGTTGTTCCAAGTGCTCTTCGGGGTACAACTCGCGCAACTCGGCCAGCGATAGGTCTTCGAGCAGGATGCGCCCCAGCACGGTGGCGTGGGCGGGCAGGCGGGTGCCGACGTTGACCGCGTTGGAGAACACCGACGGCGGTGAAACCTTGGCCACGTAGACAATCGAGCGACCGTCGCGCACCACGAGGTTGCTTGGGTAGTTGACGCGGTCGCACAAGCGCGCCAGCAACGGCTGGCCCAGTTCGGTCAGCTCCAGCGACGCCAGGTATTCGAAGCCCAGGCGCAGCACCGACATGCCGAGACGGTATTCATTGCCGCTGCGGGTGACGAAGCCCATGGTCTCCAGGGTGGTCAGCAGGCGGAAGATGGTCGAGCGGGGCAGTGCCAGGCGGCGTGCCAGCTCCGGCGCGGTCAGGGTGCGGTTGCGTCGGCTGAACTCACAGAGCAGGAGCAGGCCGCGCTCCAGGCCTGGAACGATGTATTTGTCCTGAGCGTCTTTGAGCAGATCGGAATCGTTCATAAGGTTCTACCTGTCAGGGATTGATGAATGGCGCAGGCCAGGCGCCCGGCTACCACTTGGGGTTGCTCGATGGGGCTGGCGTGGCCGGCGTCGGCAATCAGGTTGAAGCTGGCGCCCAGCGCCTTGGCCACGCTCAGGCAGGCCTCGGCGGGGGTGATGCTGTCGGCTTCACCGCAATGCACCTCGCAGGGCATGGCCGGTTGGCCATGGCGCAGCAGGTCATCGCCGCACAGCAATTCAATGGCCTGGCGATAGCCAACGGGGTTCAGGCGCGCCATGTTCCAACGCACCCAGGCCAGGGCCTGGGGCGTGGCGCGGGGCGACAACATGTGGGCGCTGCGTTGTTCGGCCAGGCCGACGATGCCCAGGCTTTGCAGGTTGTCCAGGCGTTGCTGGCGCACCTGTTGGCGCTGTTGACCAAGCGCTGGTGCGCCGTAGCCGCGCGCCGGGCTGATCAGCACCAGCCGGTTGACGCGATGGGCCTGTGAACTGCGGGCGAACGCCAGAGCGGTGAGGGCACCAAGGGAATGGCCGACCAGCACACATTCCTCGACACCCAGTGCATCCAGCATCTGCGCCAGACGGGCTGCGTACTGCTCGGCCTTGGGCGCATCCGACTCCAGCGGGCTGGAGTCGCCGTAGCCGGGAGCGTCCCAGGCGATGATCCGGGCCTGGGGCGCCAGTTGCCGCGCCACTTGCAGCCAGGACGCCGCTCCGGAGCCGATACCGTGCAGCAACACCACCACCGGCCCCGCGCCACATTCGCGCAACGCCTGCTGACCACCGGCCGAGGCCACCAGGCGCTGAGGGAAATCGCGCTCCAGCAGGGCTTGCAGGTCCGCCGTCGGCGCGGCTTGAGAGAGTCCTGGCAGCATGGGCTTATCCGCGCTTGATCGAGGCCAGAGGGTGTTCTGGCGGGTAGGTCGGTGTGATGGGTTTTTTCGCGCCGAGCATCACGCACATCAACGCGTCTTCGTCGCCGATGTTGATCTCCTCGCGGTACACGCCCGGTGGCACGGAGATCACGTCGCGGTCGGTGAGAATGGTCTCGAAGCGCTCGCCGTCTTTTTCCAGCACCACCTTGAGCTTGCCGCGCAGCACGAAGAACACTTCTTCGACATCGATGTGCAAGTGCGGCGGGCCTTCGTGGCCGGCCGGGATCACCATGGTGGAGAAGGTGAAATGCTCCGACGGGATGGTGTTCATGTCGGTGCTGATGCCGGTGCCGCCGGTGCCGATGTAGCGCATTTGTGCACGGCGGAACTTGGGGTCGTAGTCGGCCTGGAACTTCAGCGCATCCCAGTCGTACTTGCGTGTTTCGTAACGGGCGATACGGGTGTTCATCCAGCTTTCCAGGCTGGCGCCGGCCGGGCGGTCCCAGCTTTTCGGGGTGTCGTTTTGGGCAGATAGATCAGTCATGACAGTCTCCAGATCAAGGCATGACGAACCCGCCGTTGACCGGCAGGGTTTGTCCAGTGATGAAGCGGGCAAGGTCGGACAGCGCGAACAGCACGGCGCCGCTGACGTCTTCGGGTAATTGCGGGCGTTGGATCGCCCGCTGATCGTTGTACAACCGGTGGCGCGCCTCGGGCACGTAGGCGGTGGCTTCCACCAGCACCAGGCCAGGGGCGATGGCGTTGACGGTGATGTTGTCGGCGCCCAGCTCGCGGGCCAGGCTGCGGGTCATGGCGATGATTGCGCCCTTGCTGGCAACGTAGGCCAACAGGTTTGGTGCGCCCCACAGGGGGGTGTCGGAGGCCAGGTTGACGATGGCGCCGTGGCCGCTGGCACGCAGCGCCGGCAGGCAGGCGGTGGTCATCAGCCAGGTGCCGCGCACGTTGACCTGCATCACCTGGTCCCAGGTGTCGATGCTCAGGTCTTCGCAGCCTTTGCCACCGGAGTTGGTGATGGAGGCGTTGTTCACTAGACCATCGAGGCCGCCCAGCACATCGAGTGTCGCGGTGATGCACGCCTGGATCGACTCCGGCTGGGCCAGGTCGACCGTGACAGCCTGCACGTCCAGGCCCAGGGCCTGCAGTTCATGGGCTGCCTGTTGCACACGGTCGTGCAGCACATCGGCAATCACCACGCGCGCACCAGCCTGGCCGATGGCCTGGGCGAACCCGTAACCCAGGCCGCGGGCACCGCCGGTTACCAGTACGCGACGACCTTCGAGCAAACGGTTCTGGTTGTTCATCATTGCGTGCTCAACATGGCTTTGGGCATGTAGTGCAGGACGCGTTTTTCTGCCCACACCACGGCGCCGTAGGCGACCACCCCAATCAGGGTGAGCATGACGATGGCGACGAATACACCGGCCGTGTTGCCTTGGCCCTCGGCGTCCACCAACAGGAAGCCCAGGCCCTGGTTACCGCCGACCAGCTCACCGACGGTGACGCCGATCACCGCCAGGGTGGAGGCGATGCGCAGGCCGGAAAACAGCGCGGCCATGGCGGAAGGAAATTCCACCAGGCGGAAGATCTGCCAGCGGCTGGCGTTCATGGTGCGCACCAGGTTGATCATGTCCGGGTCGACCGTCCGGATCGCCGAGAGCACGTTGATCATCACCGGGAAAAACACGATCAGGATCGCGATCAGAATCTTCGGGTAGATGGTGTAGCCCAGCCACATCACGAACAGCGGCGCAAAGGCGACCTTCGGTGCAATCTGCAACGCCAGGATATAGGGCGACAGCATCGCTTCAGCCGCGGGCGACAGGCCCAGGGACACCCCAATCATCACGCCCAGCAAGGCGCCCAGGGCAAAGCCGACGACGATCTCCATGGCGGTGATCAGGGTGTGTTCCAGTAGGCCGCCGCTGTGCCACATCACCAGGCTTTCCTGGGCCACGCGGCTGAGTTTGGGCATGACGAATTCGGGCATGCCGAGCAGCCCGGGGCCCCACTGCCAAAGCGCCAGGAACAGGATCAGCAGCGCAACGCTACCGAGCACGGAGGGGTTCAGGTTTTTCATCGTATGCGTACCTTGTTATCCAGTGCGCTATTGCGCGGCGACCGGGCTGTCGACGAATTGGTTGGTGAACAGCTCATCCAGTGGGGTTTCCCGAGGGACGATGCCTTCGCTCACGTAGAACTGGCGGACCTTGTCCAGGCGCTCGGGGTCGATGTGCCCCAGTACGCGCTGGTTGGCGTAGACGTGCTCGACATAGAGCTTGAAGATCTTCTCCAGTGAGTCTTCCTTGCCGGCGTAGGTCGGCACCGCCTTGGCAAAGGTGACGGCGGCGGCGCGCGGGTCCTGGATAATGTCGTGCATGCCTTTGAGGGTGGCCTGGACCACGCCGCGCACCACTTGGGGGTGGTTTTTGATGGCGTCATCCGAGGCGAGGATGGCCTGGGCCATGCTTTCGAAGATCTGCTCCTGGGGAATCAGCTTGATCTGCGCGCCGGCTTCTTCGGCGGTGACCATCCAGTCCGGCACGCCGGCCATGGCCTGGGCCTTGTTGGCCGTGAACAACTGCCAGACCCCGGCAGGCCCCGCGGCCTGGATATCCACGTCGTTCTTGCCAAGGCCCGCCTTGCGCAACGAAGCGAGCAGCGCGTAGTAGGTGGTGTCGGAATACGACATCACCGTCATGGTCTTGCCCTTGAGGTCGCTGACGTTATTGATGTTGTCCTTGGAATGGGTGGCGATCATGGTCACGCCGCCCGCGCCCAGCACCGCCACGGCGCGCACCGGGATGCCGTTGCCGCGCACCATGATCGGCGTGTCGCCGATGGCGCCGCCGAGCAGGGCATTGCCGGCGCCGATCTGCTTGGCCACATCCACACCACCTTTGGCGGCAATGAACGTCAGGTTCAGGTCCTGGGCCGCGTAGTAGCCTTTTTCCTTGGCGATGATCCAGGGTGCAAAGGCTGGCAAGTTAGGCGGGGCCGGCAGCAGGTAGGTAACGTCGGTCGGCTGCGCCTGGGCCGCGCAGGTCAGGCCGAGGCCAAGGCTGAGCGCGCAAAAACGTTGGAACAGAGACTTGAGCATGGGAACTCCTGAATCGGTTGAGGGCCGCAAGCGCGGTAATCAGTGCAGTTCGGTGTCGGCGCCGACGTGCAGCAGCTCCATCAGGCGACCGACCAGCGGGCCGATCTCCGGTAGCTTGCGGCGCTCCAGCGGGTTGTCGCGAAACGGCAGGTCGATGCTGATTTCTTCGATGATGGTGCCGGGGCGGGCGCTCATGACCAGCAACCGGTCGGACATGGCGATGCCCTCGATCAGGTCGTGGGTGATGAACAGCGCGGTCTTCTTTTCGTCGAACAGCATCCGCGCCATGTCCTGCTGCAGGATCATCTTGGTCTGGGCGTCGAGGGCGGAAAACGGCTCATCGAGGAACAACACCTGGGGGTCGATGGCCAGGGTGCGTGCCAGGGCGGCGCGTTGGCGCATGCCGCCGGAGAGTTGGAATGGGTAGTGGTCGGCGAAGCCGTTGAGGTGGCAACGGTCGAGCAAGTCCAGGGCTACCTTCTGCCGGGTCGCGCTGGGCACGCCTTGAATCTCCAGGCCCAGTTCGACGTTGCGGCGAATGCTGCGCCAGGGCATCAACAAATCTTTTTGCAGCATGAACGCGACCTGTGGCACAGGCCCGGTCACCGGCTCACCGCCCACGAAGACTTCACCTTCAGTGGGCCGATACAGGCCAGAACCCATATTGAGGATGGTGCTCTTGCCACAGCCGGACGGACCGATGATCGACACGACCTCGCCGCGACGAATCTTGAAGTTCACATCGCGAATGGCAAATGGCGCTTCTGTTTTACCTTTGGCTGGGAAACATTTACCGACATTACGGAATTCAATTTCAGTCGGCTCCAGCTCTTCCTTAAGTGCGGGCGTATTCCATTGGGGCGTCACGGCGTACATCTCTTTCACAGCCATCAGGAAGGTACTCTGGTCTGTTTTATAGGTGATACGCCGTTTAGTGCATGAACAATGCCAGTGAGTTAATTCCTACAAATTTTTGTTGAATTTCCTTTTAAATTAATTGGTTGCGAGACTAAGGTTACTTATTGAGCGTTTCATATATGAAACCATTGTTTTTATATGGCACGAAACTGCACACCGTTTGTGCACGCGATGGGAACTTGCAATGAATCAATGCTTTTTCAAGTAACGCCGCAGACGTGATGTTTTATAGGTGAAACGCATTAACAGCGCTTTATATAAGGAGGGGAATTACGGGCAAAAAAAAGGGCCTGAAGAACGAGTCTTCAAGCCCTCAAAAGGTGAGAGGTGTCTAGTCCCTCAGCCTGGTGAGCGGTGCAACAAACGCTTAGGCCTTCAGCGGGACCAAGCGTGGGGCAATCATGTTTTCCGGGCGCAGGATGTCGTCGAGCATGGCGTCGTCGAGCAAGCCTTCTTCACGCACCAGTTCCAGCACGCCGCGCCCGCTTTCAAGCGCGATACGCGCAATGCGGGTGGCGTTTTCATAGCCGATGTACGGGTTCAGCGCGGTGACCAGGCCGATGGAGTGTTCCACCAGTTCGCGGCAGCGGGCTTCGTTGGCGGTGATGCCGACGATGCAGTGCTCGCGCAGCATGTCCATGGCGCGTTGCAGCAGGCGGATCGAGTCGAAGATCTTAAAGGCGATCAGCGGCTCCATCACGTTCAACTGCAGTTGGCCGCCTTCGGCTGCCATGGTCAGGGCCAGGTCGTTACCGATGACCTGGAACGCTACCTGGTTGACCGCTTCCGGGATCACCGGGTTGACCTTGCCGGGCATGATCGAGCTGCCTGGCTGGCGAGCCGGCAGGTTGATCTCGTTGATGCCGGTGCGTGGACCGCTGGACAGCAGGCGCAGGTCGTTGCAGATCTTCGACAGCTTCACGGCAGTACGCTTGAGCATGCCGGAGAACAGTACGAAAGCGCCCATGTCGGAGGTGGCTTCGATCAGGTCGGCCGCCGGTACCAGCGGCTGACCGCTGATGGTGGCCAGGCGTTGTACGGCGAGGGCCTGGTAGCGCGGGTCGGCGTTGATGCCGGTACCGATCGCGGTGCCGCCCAGGTTCACTTCGGTCAGCAACTCTGGCGCCAAGGTTTTCAGGCGGGCCAGGTCTTCACCCAGGGTGGTGGCGAACGCGCGGAATTCCTGGCCGAGGGTCATCGGCACGGCGTCTTGCAATTGGGTGCGGCCCATTTTCAGCACATGGCTGAACTCGGCGCCTTTGGCGGCGAACGCCTGGATCAGGCTGTCGAGGCTGGCCAGCAGCGCGTCATGGCCCAGCAGCAGACCCAGGCGGATCGCGGTCGGGTAGGCGTCGTTGGTCGACTGCGCCATGTTCACGTCGTTGTTGGGGTGCAGGTACTGGTATTCGCCCTTCTGGTGACCCATGGCCTCCAGCGCGATGTTGGCGATGACTTCGTTGGCATTCATGTTGGTTGAAGTGCCAGCGCCGCCTTGAATCATGTCCACCACGAACTCTTCGTGGAAATCGCCGCGGATCAGACGAGCACAGGCTTCGCTGATGGCAGCGTGCTTGGCTTCACTGAGCTGGCCCAACTCGCGGTTGGCGTCAGCCGCTGCTTGCTTGACCATTGCCAGACCGACCACCAATTTCGGGTAATGCGAAATCGGAACGCCCGAGAGACGGAAGTTATTCACCGCTCGCAGGGTCTGGATGCCGTAATACGCTTGAGCCGGTACTTCGAGTACGCCAAGCAGGTCTTTTTCGGTACGGAAAGATGCAGCAGAGGACATGACGGAAATCATCTCAATATGGACCCGGGACTGGCCGGAACGCTGCGAATGCTAGGCTTGTAGAACTTTTTGGGCCAATGCTGTTAAACACTGGCCTATGCACAAACGGCATAATGTGGATGTGACCCGGTTATCTTGGCGGGCGTGTGTGCCAAAATGGTGCATTCCGTGGGAGGCAGTGATGAACCTTGAGAGCAAGTGGTTGGAAGACTTCAGCGCCCTGGCGGCGACGCGTAGTTTTTCCCAGGCGGCTGAGCGGCGCTTTGTCACCCAGCCGGCGTTCAGTCGGCGTATCCGCAGCCTGGAAGCCGCGTTGGGGCTGACGCTGGTCAACCGTTCACGCACGCCGGTGGAGCTGACAGCGGCCGGGCAGTTGTTTCTGGTGACGGCGCGCACGGTGGTCGAACAGCTGGGCGAAGTGCTGCGCCATTTGCATCATCTGGAAGGCGGGCAGGGCGAAGTCATGCAAGTGGCCGCCGCCCACTCCCTGGCCTTGGGGTTCTTCCCACGCTGGATCGCGCAGTTGCGCAACGAAGGGCTGAACATTGCCACGCGGCTGGTGGCCACCAACGTCGGCGACGCCGTGCACGCCCTGCGCGAAGGCGGTTGCGACCTGATGCTGGCGTTCTATGACCCGGACGCGGCGATGCAAATGGACGCCGAGATTTTCCCGTCGCTGCACCTGGGTAACACCGAAATGCTTCCGGTGTGTGCCGCCGATGCCGATGGCAAGCCGCTGTTCGACCTGGAAGGCGAGGGCAGTGTGCCGCTGCTGGCCTACAGCGCCGGCGCGTTCCTGGGCCGCTCGGTGAATTTGCTGCTGCGCCAGCGTGCCCTGCGCTTTACGACCATTTACGAAACCGCCATGGCCGACAGCCTCAAGAGCATGGCGCTCGAAGGCTTGGGTATCGCCTGGGTGCCGCAGTTGAGCGTACGTGCGGAGTTGGCACGCGGCGAACTGGTGGTGTGCGGCGGGCCGCAATGGCATGTGCCGCTGGAGATTCGCTTGTATCGCTGCGCGTTGGTGCGCAAGGCGAATGTGCGGTTGTTGTGGCGCAAGCTCGAGAGTGGCATCGCAGTGAGTTCCTCCGCATGAGCGGAGGCAGGTCAGTGATTGTTCGAACTGATGGAAGTAAAACGGTAAAAGCGCAGTTGGTATTAATCTTTACTGGCCAGATAATTCTTAATATTTTGCCGATTGGCGGGGCTGAAAGTGTAAGTGGTGGAACTGCTACTGTGGGGTGCCATATAGGTATAAGTCTTAATGTCCTCGTACCAGCTTCCGAATAGCCGCCAAGCCTCAAGGAGCTTAATACCACTGGCCCAGCGGCGCTTGATATGCACTTCAGAGTCGTCATGTTTGGCCCCTAGTAAATGACCGATCTCATGCGCGACGACTTCTGGCGAGACCAATGAAGCGATGGCGAATGTTCCGCCTTTGCTTTCCCCATATGTCCTCGCGGCGCCTAAAACTCTATCGTTTAATTTGTCGTTGGTAACGAGAACGACTTTGGTCAATTCATTGGTTTTTAAGCCGTTTTTCGTCATTTCTTCGAGAATTTTAGCGCCGAGAGTTGCCCAGCGTGTTGCAGCGTCATCAAAATCATCACCTTTGTATTCCATGCTGCTTTGGGGGTCGCCCTGCGCGAAGACGACATTGATTTTCCGCTCTGCGAAGCTCTCCAGCTCTTTTGCGACGGCGTGAAAATAATCAGCGTAAATGGTTTTTCGTTTGGACTGTGCCACGTCATTATGAATAACAGCGATAATTGTAATATCTTTTTTGGATGTACTTTCGATTGTCTGAGTCATCCTTTAATCCTTCAAGAAGTTAAAAGTAATTGATAGTGAATCAGGATGCCGGTGAGTTTATTGAATGAGGGCGTTCCCTCTGGCGGTAATTAATTCTGGACGGTACGTCGGTTTGGCGAGCGGACGTGAGTGTCTTGCTTTGACGTGCGTTAGAGGCTGACCTTAGAGTCAATAAATCGCTCGGTAGCTAGGAATGACAGATGGTCATCCCAGGGGCTGTTTATCTGGATTATTACGGTATACTGCGCGGCCTTCGGCCGGTCCAACCGGCCTTAATTCGTACACCAAGCCACGCCGGATTTCCTGCGTGGCTTGTTGTTTTTTGACGCGCCTGCGGGCGCCCAGAGAGAAGAGGCACGACGATGAGTGCATTGGTTGGCGTGATCATGGGCTCCAAGTCCGATTGGTCCACCCTTAGCCACACCGCCGATATGCTGGAAAAACTCGGCATTCCGTACGAAGTGAAGGTGGTCTCCGCCCACCGCACCCCGGACTTGCTGTTCCAGTATGCCGATGAAGCAGAATCCCGTGGCATCGAGGTGATCATCGCCGGTGCTGGCGGCGCTGCGCACTTGCCTGGCATGTGTGCGGCCAAGACTCACCTGCCCGTACTTGGCGTGCCGGTGCAGTCGTCGATGCTCTCGGGCGTGGATTCGCTGTTGTCCATCGTGCAGATGCCGGCCGGCATCCCGGTGGCAACCCTGGCGATCGGCAAGGCCGGCGCGATCAACGCAGCCTTGCTGTCGGCCAGCATCCTGGGCGCCAAGCACCCGCAGTTTCATGCGGTGCTGAAAAAATTCCGTGCTGAGCAGACAGACAGCGTGCTGGACAATCCAGACCCACGCATCGCCTGAGGTTGTTATTGATGAAGATCGGTGTAATCGGTGGCGGCCAACTGGGCCGCATGCTGGCTTTGGCGGGTACGCCGCTGGGGATGAACTTCGCTTTCCTGGACCCGGCGCCGGACGCCTGCGCTGCGGCCCTGGGTGAACACCTGCGCGCTGACTACAGCGACCCGGACCACCTGCGCCAACTGGCCGATGAAGTCGACCTTGTGACCTTCGAATTCGAAAGCGTCCCGGCTGAAACCGTGGCCTTCTTGTCGCAGTTCGTGCCGGTGTACCCGAGCGCCGAAGCCTTGCGCATCGCTCGCGACCGCTGGTTCGAAAAGAGCATGTTCAAGGACCTGGGCATTCCGACCCCCGCCTTCGCCGATATCCAGTCCCAGGCCGACCTGGACGCCGCAGTCGCCAGCATCGGCCTGCCGGCGGTGTTGAAAACCCGCACCCTGGGTTACGACGGCAAGGGCCAGAAAGTCCTGCGCACCGCCGCCGATGTGGTCGGTACCTTTGCCGAGCTGGGCAGCGTCGCCTGCCTGCTGGAAGGCTTTGTGCCGTTCACCGGCGAAGTGTCGCTGATCGCCGTGCGGGCCCGTGATGGTGAAACCCGCTTCTACCCGTTGGTGCACAACACCCACGACAGCGGCATTCTCAAGCTTTCCGTGGCCAGCACCGACCACCCGCTGCAGGCCCTGGCCGAAGATTATTCCAGCCGCGTCCTCAAGCAACTGGATTATGTCGGCGTGATGGCGTTCGAGTTCTTTGAAGTCGACGGTGGCCTGAAGGCCAACGAAATCGCCCCGCGTGTGCACAACTCCGGGCACTGGACCACCGAAGGCGCCGAGTGCAGCCAGTTCGAAAACCACCTGCGGGCGGTGGCGGGCTTGCCGTTGGGCTCCACGGCCAAGATCGGCGAGAGCGCCATGCTCAACTTCATCGGTTCTGTGCCGCCGGTAGAGCGCGTGATGGCGATCGACGATTGCCACGTGCATCACTACGGCAAGGCCTTCAAGGCCGGGCGCAAGGTCGGCCACGCCAACCTGCGTTGCAAGGACCGTGCGACGCTGCAGGCGCAGATCCTCAAGGTTGAAGCGCTGATCGCCGAACAATAAGCCTGGCCCTGGCGGGAACCATTGGGGTTCTGCGTCTCTCTGATTGCAGGATGCCAAAGCCTGACTAGGCTTTGGCATGACTCATACCAATCAGAGGGAAATGCCATGGGTATCATCGGAACCATCTTTATCGGCTTGATCGTCGGCCTCCTGGCGCGCTTCCTCAAGCCTGGCGACGACAGCATGGGCTGGATCATGACCATCCTGCTGGGTATCGCCGGTTCCCTGGCCGCGACCTACGGCGGTCAGGCCCTGGGGATCTACCAGGCAGGCCAGGGCGCAGGCTTCATCGGCGCGCTGGTAGGTGCCATCGTGTTGCTGGTGATCTACGGCCTGGTCAAAAAGAAGTAATCAGCCGACAAAGTCCTCTGCGCTGCGCAGGCGCAGAGGGCTAGAATGCTCGGCACTTGTATTTGCCGAGCCTCTCCATGCGCCGTCTTCTGTTTACGCTTCTTCTGCTGGGCTCTGGCCTGGCGCACGCTGGCGAACTGCCGGAAACCGACTGGCTCGACCTGATGCCGCTGTCGGATCAGAAAGCCCTCGAGGCCATGCCCGAGATCGACCACAACTCCCCCGAAGCCCAAGGCACGTTCACCGAAAAGGGTGGCTTGAAGCAGAGCAAGGGCCTGCCTGCGGTGATGTATTCCACCAAGACCGTGGCGGCCATGAACGGCAAGAATATCCGCATTGGTGGGTATCCGGTGCCGTTGGAAACCGACGCAAAAGGCCGCAGCACGTTGTTCTTTCTGGTCCCGTATCCGGGCGCCTGCATCCATGTGCCGCCACCGCCGCCTAACCAACTGGTGCTGGTGCGCTATCCCAAGGGGCTGAAGCTGGATGATATCTACACGCCGCTGTGGGTCACGGGCACGTTGAAGGTGGAGAAGGTCAATAATGACTTGGCGGATGCCGCGTATGCGCTGGAGGCGGGGAAGGTGCGGGTGGTGAAGGAGTCTGATCTCTAAGCCACAACACATATCCAATGTGCGAGGGGGGCAGGCCCTTGACCCCCTGTAGGAGCGAGCTTGCTCGCGAAAAACGTCAACGATAACGCGTGTTTCCTGAATAAACGCGGCGTCTGTGGGTTTTTCGCGAGCAAGCTCGCTCCTACAATTTACTACAGGGTGATCGCGGTGATGCTTACGCCCAGAGTGTGGCTTTCGCCGGGCGCCAGGTTCACCACATCATCCAGCACATTCGCTGTCTCGATGCACAACATACCCTGCCAGCCGTCATCGGCCATATCGTCGAAAGCCTTGGCGCGTTCGGTCCAGGGGTTCCAGACCACGGTGGATTTGGAGCCTTCGCTGGTGAGCTGGATACGGCGCTGCCAGTCGCTATCAACGATATTCAACTGTGCAGGCGTATTCAGGTAAATGCGGTCTGTTTCGGCGCGAAAGTGCAGCAGCCCGGCTTGCTGCTTCTCGGCCCACCCATCGGCGGTATCGATGTAATCCACGCCATCCAGGCCCTCGACCTGCACCTTGCGCACATCGCTCACGGCGAAGTAGGTGTGCAATGCCTGGCTGAGGGTCACGGTGTCGGTGCCACGGTTGTGACTGGTCAGGCGGATATGCAGGTGCTCGTCCAGCAGCAGGCTCAGCGTCAGGTCTACCTGATGGGGCCAGCCTGGAAAGCCGCCCGCCGGCACCGGCAATACCAGGTCCACTCGCAGCGTCTGGCCGTCGAGTTCGGTGGTGGCCAGCTCCCAACGCGCGGTGCGCACAAAACCGTGGGCGCCGGCAGGCTGATCGCTCTGGCGCATGGCTTTGACGCTTTGCGGGTTGCGGTCGAACACCCCAAACCACGGCCAGCACACCGGTACGCCGGTACGAATGCCTTTGCCCTGCTTGAACACGGCCTCGGGGTTCGGCCAGATCAGCGGCTGTTCGCCCTCGCGCTGGTAACTGAAGATATGCGCACCCTGTTGGGCCACCATCAGCTCAGCACCGTTGTGGCGGATGCGCCAGCAGTCCAGCTCGTCGATTTTTACCGTCTCAACGTGGGGCGTAGGCATGACAAAGCTCTCTTAATGGCAGGCAATGGGGCAATTGACCGTTAAAACCCGGCGAGGTTTAACGCGCCCGTGACGGTACCGAGCGCGTGCGGCCGCTGCCATCGATGGCGACGAACACAAATACGGCTTCGGTCACCTTGCGCCATTCGCTGGACAACGGATCGTCGCTCCACACTTCGACCATCATCTGGATCGAGCTGCGGCCGATTTCCAGGGCCTGGGTATAGAAGGAAAGCTGCGCACCCACGGCCACCGGCACCAGGAACGCCATGCGATCAATGGCCACGGTGGCCACGCGCCCACCGGCGACCTTGCTGGCCATTGCCGTGCCCGCCAGGTCCATCTGCGCGACCAACCAGCCGCCGAAGATATCGCCAAAGCCGTTGGTTTCACGCGGAAGCGCGGTGATTTGCAGGGCGAGATCGCCTTGCGGGATAGGATCTTCTTGTTCGAGTTCGATCATGCCGGGGGTGCCTCTGACCCGTGACTCTTGGACTATGTAATCGGTGAATAGCCGTCTTGGAAAAACGATTCAGCCCCGAACATACTACGTTCGTCACGTTTTTCGAAAGGCGCCTTGAGGGAAACTCTGCGAAATCGGCTGGCCGGTGCCAACGACGGTTTCGCGCAACTTCCACGCAATAGACAGGTGCAGGGCTGGGAGTATATCGGTCGATAGCCTGCGCGACGACCATCTGCTCCTGATTTTGTGCATCTATATAGACGAGTTTCCAGGCGTCAAAAAATTGGCCAAAACGGTCATTCAAGTTGAGGGGTTTGACCATTGTTTCTTTTTAGCGCTGGCCGTCAGTATTTGATGGCGTTTTCGGCCCCCCATAATAATTCGGGAAGGGAATAAGTCGCTTCGCAAGTGGGGATGCTTGCGAGGTGGCGCTGATGCGGCGCAAGGGTTTGGACTGTGCTTTTCCGGGCAATTTGCTATCGTGCCGGACCTGCCAGGCGCAAACCCACGCTGTTGCGGATTCCTGATCTGACTAATAAGAGAAGCCTTGCCATGACCACAGTGCCTTCAAGCATTGCGCCGCCCGCACGACCGCTTAACCGCAACGACTACAAAACCCTGTCGCTGTCTGCCCTGGGTGGGGCGCTGGAGTTCTACGACTTCATCATCTTCGTGTTTTTCGCGACCGTGGTCGGAAAACTGTTCTTCCCTGTCGACATGCCCGAATGGCTGCGCATGATGCAGACCTTCGGCATCTTCGCGGCCGGCTACCTGGCGCGTCCCCTGGGCGGCATCATCATGGCGCACTTCGGTGACCTGCTGGGCCGCAAGAAGATGTTCACCCTGAGCATCTTCATGATGGCCGTGCCGACCCTGATCATGGGCCTGCTGCCGACCTACGCACAGATCGGCCTGTGGGCGCCGGTCCTGTTGCTGCTGATGCGCATCATCCAGGGCGCAGCGATTGGCGGCGAAGTACCAGGCGCTTGGGTGTTCGTCTCCGAGCACGTCCCGCCGCGCCACATCGGCTACGCCTGCGGCACCCTGACCAGCGGCCTCACCGCCGGTATTCTGCTGGGCTCGCTGGTAGCCACCGCTATTAATACGGCCTATACACCGGAACAGGTCTCTGATTACGCCTGGCGTATCCCGTTTCTGCTCGGTGGCGTATTCGGCCTGCTGTCGGTGTACCTGCGTCGCTGGCTGCATGAAACCCCGATCTTCGCCGAGATGCAGCAACGCAAAAGCCTGGCCGCTGAACTGCCGTTGCGCGCCGTGTTGCGCGATCACCGTGGCGCCATTGTGTTGTCGATGCTGCTGACCTGGCTGCTGTCGGCCGGCGTGGTGGTAGTCATCCTGATGACCCCGACCGTGCTGCAAACCATCTACCACTTCAGCCCTACGGTTGCGCTGCAAGCCAACAGCCTGGCCATCGTGACCCTGAGCCTGGGCTGCATCGCCTCGGGTGCCCTGGCCGACCGTTTTGGCGCCGGCCGCGTGCTGGTAACCGGTTGCGCACTGCTGCTGGCGACTTCCTGGACGCTGTATCACAGCCTGATGGCCCACCCGGACTGGCTGTTCCCGTTGTATGCCTTGACTGGCCTGTTTGTCGGCACCATCGGTGTGGTGCCCTACGTGATGGTCAAAGCCTTCCCGCCGGTGGTGCGCTTCAGCGGTCTATCGTTCTCCTACAACGTTGCTTATGCCGTGTTCGGCGGGTTGACGCCCTTGGCGGTGTCGCTGCTGATGAAGGAGAGCCCCATGGGCCCGGCTTATTACGTAGCCGTGCTATGCGTGATGGGGATGCTGGTAGGCGGGTATTTGTGGAAACGCGGTCGCTGAAGCCTGCACATTCAGATAGTGGCCTTTCATCTAATTGTCATATTTCAGACATAGAGTGTTCACACGGCCTGCCGATACTTGGCCCCGATCCAATTATCCCTATCTGCTAGGAGCAAGGCATGAAACTGAAACGTTTGATGGCGGCAATGACTTTTGTCGCTGCTGGCGTTGCGACCGCCAACGCGGTGGCCGCTGGTGTTGATCCGGCAATCCCGGCTTACGTCAAGACCACTGGTGTGTCGGGCAACCTGTCCAGCGTCGGCTCCGATACCCTGGCTAACCTGATGACCCTGTGGGCCGAGGGTTACAAAAAGGAATACCCGAACGTCAACATCCAGATTCAAGCTGCCGGCTCTGCCACTGCGCCACCTGCGTTGACTGAAGGCACCTCCAACCTGGGCCCGATGAGCCGCAAGATGAAGGACACCGAACTGGCGGCCTTCGAGCAGAAGTACGGCTACAAGCCAACGGCAATCCCGGTTGCGGTGGATGCCCTGGCGGTATTTGTGCACAAGGACAACCCGATCCAGCACCTGACCATGGAACAGGTCGATGCGATCTTCTCCTCGACGCGTCTGTGCGGCGCCAAGGCCGATGTGAAAACCTGGGGCGACCTGGGCGTGACCGGCGACCTGGCCAACAAGCCAGTGCAACTGTTCGGGCGTAACTCGGTATCCGGTACCTACGGCTACTTCAAGGAAGAAGCCCTGTGCAAAGGCGACTACAAGCCAAACGTGAACGAACAACCGGGCTCGGCTTCGGTTGTGCAGTCGATCAGCTCCTCGCTGAACGGCATCGGTTACTCGGGCATCGGCTACAAGACCGCCAGCGTGAAGACCGTGCCACTGGCCAAGAAAGGCAGCACTGACTACATCGAAGACTCCGAAGAAAACGCCCTGAACGGCAAGTATCCGCTGTCGCGTTTCCTCTACGTGTACGTCAACAAAGCCCCGAACAAGCCACTGGCGCCGCTGGAAGCTGAGTTCGTGAAACTGGTGCTGTCCAAGCAGGGCCAGGAAGTCGTGGTCAAAGACGGCTACATCCCACTGCCAGCCAAAGTCGCCGCCAAGGCCCTGGCTGACCTGGGTTTGAAAGAAGGCAACTAAGCCTGCGATACCCGGTGTAATACCGGGCCCCTGTGGGAGCGGGCTTGCTCGCGAAGGCGTCGTGTCAGTCGCCCGATGTGTTGAATGACACACCGCTTTCGCGAGCAAGCCCGCTCCCACACAAGCCCGGTTACATCCCGAATTTTTTATCCGCTGCCAGCCCTGCTTCGCGGCGGATTTGTTGCGTCACTGCACTGTCATCTTTCTGTCATACAGGATCGCTAGGGTGTGCGCATGAATGATCTGGCCAATTCCACCATGACGACGACTTCCCCTCCCAAGCGCATTGATTTCAATACGCCTGAGCTGCAACGCAAGCGCCGCATCCGCGCGCTCAAGGATCGCTTCACCCGTTGGTATGTGCTGGTCGGCGGCCTCGCCGTGCTGGCTGCCATTACCCTGATCTTCTTCTTCCTCGCCTACGTGGTTGCGCCGCTGTTCCAGGGCGCCTCGTTGACCAAGGAAGACGCGTTGACGCCCGCCTGGATGCAGGACGCCGGCAAGCCGTTGATGATCTCCCTCGAAGAACAGAACCAAGTCGCCATGCGGGTCTCCGACAAGGGCCAGGCGTTGTTCTTTGCCGTGGACACCGGTGCCGAGCTCAAGCGTGTCGACCTGCCGATTCCCGCCGGTACCAGCGTTGCTTCCATTGGTGAAGACCAGCCGGGCAGCCCGCTGGTGATCCTCGGCTTGTCCAATGGCCAGTCCCTGGTGTTCCGCCACACCTATAAGGTGTCGTACCCGGACGGCAAGAAAACCATCACCCCGGCAATCGAATACCCCTACGGCGAAACGCCCATCGTGCTGGATGACGCCGGTCGCGCGCTGGAACATGTCGCGCTCAACGCCACCGACACCTCCCTGGTGGTGGCAGGTTCCGCTGGTTCGCACTTGAACGTGCTGACCCTGAGCCGCGAAGAAAACATGATGACCGGTGAAGTCACCAGCGAGCAGAAGCGTGTCGAACTGCCGCAGATGACCGAGCCGGTGAAAGCGATCTTCATCGACCCACGCCAGCAGTGGCTGTACGTGATCAACGGCCGTGCCCTGGCCGACGTGTTCAGCCTGCGCGACAAGAGCCTCAACGGTCGCTACAAACTGCTGGAAGACGCCGACACGGAAATCACCGCCAGCACCCAGTTGGTTGGCGGCATCTCGCTGATCCTGGGTAACTCCAAAGGCGGCCTGGCCCAGTGGTTCATGGCCCGTGACCCGGATGGCGAACAGCGCCTGAAACAGATCCGCACCTTCCAGATGGGCACTGCGCCCATCGTCGAAATCAGCGCTGAAGAGCGCCGCAAAGGCTTCACCGCCCTAGATGCTGCTGGCCAGTTCGGCGTGTTCCACAGCACCGCCCACCGCACCTTGCTGGTGGACCCGGTGGTCGACGGCCAGGGCTTGTTCGGCATGTCGCCACGGGCCAACCGTGTGATCGTCGAGGCGGGTGGCAAGCTGCAACCGCTGTTGCTCGATAACCCGCACCCGGAAGTGTCGTGGAGCGCGTTGTGGAGCAAGGTCTGGTACGAAAACTACGACGAACCTAAATACGTCTGGCAATCCACAGCTGCCAACACCGACTTCGAACCCAAGATGAGCCTGGCCCCGCTGACCTTCGGTACCTTGAAGGCTGCGTTCTACGCCATGTTGCTGGCGGCGCCACTGGCGGTTGCCGCAGCGATCTACACCGCTTACTTCATGGCACCGAGCCTGCGCCGCAAGGTCAAGCCGGTGATCGAGCTGATGGAAGCCATGCCGACGGTGATCCTCGGCTTCTTCGCCGGGCTGTTCCTGGCGCCGTATGTGGAAGGGCACTTGCCGGGCATTTTCAGCCTGTTGATGCTGTTGCCGATTGGCATTCTGGTCGCAGGTTTTGTCTTCAGCCGCTTGCCTGAATCGATCCGTCTGCGCGTTCCCGATGGTTGGGAAAGCGCGATCCTGATCCCGGTGATCCTGTTCGTGGGCTGGCTCTCGCTGTACATGAGCCCGTACCTGGAAACCTGGTTCTTCGGCGGCGACATGCGCATGTGGATCTCCCACGATCTGGGCATTACCTACGACCAGCGCAACGCGTTGGTGGTCGGCCTGGCCATGGGTTTTGCGGTGATCCCGAACATCTACTCCATCGCCGAAGACGCCGTGTTCAGCGTGCCACGCGGCCTGACCCTGGGCTCCCTGGCCCTGGGCGCCACGCCGTGGCAGACCATGACCCGCGTGGTCATCCTCACTGCCAGCCCGGGCATCTTCTCGGCGCTGATGATCGGTATGGGCCGCGCCGTGGGCGAGACCATGATCGTGCTGATGGCCACCGGCAACACTCCGGTGATGGAGATGAACCTGTTCGAGGGCCTGCGCACCCTGGCGGCCAACGTTGCGGTGGAGATGCCCGAGTCGGAAGTGGGCGGCAGCCATTACCGCGTGCTGTTCCTCTCGGCGCTGGTGCTGCTGTTGTTCACCTTCATCATGAACACCCTCGCCGAGCTGATTCGTCAGCGTCTGCGCAAGAAATACTCGTCGCTTTAAGAAAGGTAGAAGTCTGTGAAACAGAACTCCCTGAATGGATGGTTCAAGAGCGGCGCCCCCGGCGTCTGGATCAGCGGTGGCGCGGTGTCCATCGCGGTCATCATGACCATTGGTTTGCTGGCTGTGATTGCGGTGCGGGGCCTGGGCCATTTCTGGCCGGCCGACCTGATCCAGGCCAACTACAACGTGCCTGGCCAGGCCAACCACATCGTGATCGGCGAAGTGGTGCAGAAAGAAGAAGTGCCGCGTGAGCGCCTGAAAAGCGCGGGCCTGCCGGTGCCGGACCAAGGCCCGGAATTCATGACCCGTGAGCTGATCAAGGTCGGCAACCGCGACCTGAATGGAAACGACTTCACCTGGATCGTCGGCGAGTGGCTGAAGGACCAGACCAAGCCTGCGAACCTGATGGCCATCGAGCGTCGTGAGTGGGGCAACTTCTACGGCACCCTGGTCAACGTCAAGCAGGATGGCAAGGTTATCGCTGAAGGCGAAGCTGCGTGGCCGGAACTGCAGGCGCGTGTCGAGCGTGTGAACAAGCTCGCCGCTCAGCTCAAGACCTTGGAAAAATCCGATATCGGCGCGATCAACGCAGGACTGGAGCGCATCCGCCTGCACGGTCGCAAACTGGAACTGGAAGGCAAGCTCGACGCAGCCGCCCAGGCCGACATGGACGCCGACCGCGCTGAGCTGAACGCCCGCTACCAGGACATCGAAGCGCGCCTGGCCGACCTGCACGCACAGTTCAACCGCGACGCCCTCACCGCACGCGACGGCAACGGTAAGGAAGTGGAAATCGGCATCGGCAAAGTGGTGCACGCCTACCAGCCGAACGCCATGGGCACCATGACCAAAATCGGCTTCTACTTCAGCAAGGTCTGGGAATTCCTCAGCGATGACCCACGGGAAGCCAACACCGAAGGCGGGATCTTCCCGGCCATCTTCGGCACCGTGATGATGACCCTGATCATGGCAATGATCGTGACCCCGTTTGGCGTACTGGCCGCGGTGTACCTGCGTGAGTACGCCAAGCAGAACACCTTGACCCGCATCATCCGCATCGCCGTGAACAACCTGGCCGGTGTACCGGCTATCGTCTACGGCGTTTTCGGCCTGGGCTTCTTCGTGTATGTATTGGGGGGCTCGGTCGACCGTCTGTTCTTCGCTGAAGCCCTGCCGGCGCCGACCTTCGGTACGCCGGGGCTGCTCTGGGCCTCGCTGACCCTGGCCCTGCTGGCGGTGCCGGTGGTGATCGTGGCCACCGAAGAAGGCTTGGCGCGCATTCCCCGCACCGTGCGTGAAGGCTCCCTGGCACTCGGCGCGACCAAGGCGGAAACGCTGTGGAAGATCGTGCTGCCGATGGCCAGCCCGGCAATGATGACCGGCATGATCCTCGCCGTGGCGCGTGCCGCCGGTGAGGTGGCACCACTGATGTTGGTGGGTGTAGTGAAGCTTGCGCCGTCGCTGCCGCTGGACGGTAACTATCCGTACCTGCACCTGGACCAGAAGATCATGCACCTGGGTTTCCATATTTATGACGTCGGCTTCCAGAGCCCCAACGTCGAAGCCGCACGGCCGTTGGTGTACGCCACTGCCTTGCTGCTGGTACTGGTGATCGCCACGCTCAACCTGTCGGCGGTGTGGATTCGTAACCACCTGCGCGAGAAGTACAAGGCGTTGGACAGTTAATTGAAGTGAACGCGAATTAAATGTGGGAGCGGGCTTGCTCGCGAAAGCGGTGTGTCATTCAGCACACCTGGCGACTGATACGACGCCTTCGCGAGCAAGCCCGCTCCCACACAATGAATTGGTAGCACAGGGAGCATCCCATGCAACACGAAACCCAATCCCACGGCATCAACATGTCTGCCCTGGGTCGCGACAAGCAGAGCCTGAGCCTGGCCCAGGAAACCGTGGCCATCGAAGTACCGGGCCTGAGCCTCTACTACGGCGATAAACAAGCGCTGTTCGACGTCAGCATGAACATCCCCAAGCAACGCGTGACCGCCTTCATCGGCCCGTCGGGCTGCGGTAAGTCCACGTTGCTGCGTACCTTCAACCGCATGAATGACCTGGTGGACGGTTGCCGCGTGGAAGGTGCGATCAACCTCTACGGCACCAATATCTACCGCAAGGGCGAAGACGTGGCCGAGCTGCGTCGCCGCGTGGGCATGGTGTTCCAGAAGCCAAACCCGTTCCCCAAGACCATCTACGAAAACGTGGTCTACGGCCTGCGTATCCAGGGCATCAACAAGAAACGCATCCTCGACGAAGCGGTTGAGTGGGCGCTCAAGGGTGCGGCATTGTGGGACGAGGTCAAGGACCGCCTGCACGAATCGGCACTCGGCTTGTCCGGCGGCCAGCAGCAGCGTCTGGTGATCGCCCGTACCATCGCCGTAGAGCCGGAAGTGTTGCTGCTCGACGAACCGTGCTCGGCCCTCGACCCGATCTCCACGTTGAAAGTCGAAGAGCTGATCTACGAGCTCAAGTCCAAATTCACCATCGTCATCGTGACCCACAACATGCAACAGGCGGCGCGGGTTTCCGACTACACCGCGTTCATGTACATGGGCAAGCTGGTGGAGTTCGGCGATACCGACACCCTGTTCACCAATCCGGCGAAGAAGCAGACCGAAGACTACATCACCGGTCGCTACGGCTAGGAAGCTGTGGTTCTGATTGTACTGACGCTGCGGTTCTCCGCACCTTACCGGACGCTCCAAGGACGCCAACATGATTAGCAAAGAAGGCCTTACCCACCACATCTCCGCGCAGTTCAATGCCGAGCTTGAGGAAGTGCGCAGCCACCTCCTGGCGATGGGCGGGCTGGTGGAGAAGCAAGTCAACGATGCGGTCACCGCGCTGATCGAGGCCGACTCGGGCCTGGCCCAGCAGGTGCGCGAGATTGATGAGCAGATCAACCAGATGGAACGCAATATCGACGAAGAGTGCCTACGCATTCTTGCCCGCCGCCAGCCGGCGGCCTCGGACCTGCGTTTGATCATCAGTATTTCCAAGTCGGTGATCGACCTGGAGCGCATCGGTGACGAAGCCACCAAGATTGCCCGCCGCGCCATCCAGCTGTGCGAAGAGGGTGAGGCGCCCCGTGGCTACGTGGAAGTGCGCCATATCGGTGATCAGGTGCGCAACATGGTGCGTGATGCCCTCGACGCCTTCGCCCGCTTTGACGCCGAACTGGCGTTGTCGGTGGCCCAGTACGACAAGATCATCGACCGCGAATACAAGACCGCGCTGCGCGAGCTGGCCACTTACATGATGGAAGACCCGCGCTCGATCTCGCGGGTCTTGAACATTATCTGGGTGCTGCGTTCCCTGGAGCGCATCGGCGACCACGCGCGCAATATCTCGGAATTGGTGATTTATCTGGTGCGCGGCACCGACGTGCGGCACATGGGCCTCAAGCGCATGAAGGCCGAAGTTGAAGGCACTGCTGATCTAATCCCTAATGTTTCGGGCGAATCTGACGATAAGTAAGGTTGCCCGAGAAATTAACGCCCGGCCTCTGGCCGGGCGTTTTCGTTTGTGGCATCTGAATTTTTTGCACAGCAGGCGCCATAAAGTCCTTCTGTGACCCGCGAGTTTTGGCAAAATGCCATCAGTCAGGCGTTTTGCAGACGTTTTTATAGGATGAAGGGTCGATGAGTAAAGTCAGTGTGTTGGTGGTGGATGACGCCTCGTTTATTCGCGACCTGGTGAAGAAGTGCCTGCGCAATTACTTCCCCGGAATCAAGATCGAAGATGCGGTGAACGGCAAAAAGGCGCAATCCATCCTGATGCGCGAAACCTTCGACCTGGTGCTGTGTGACTGGGAAATGCCGGAAATGTCCGGTATTGAGCTGTTGACCTGGTGCCGCGAGCAAGCGCACCTGAAGGCCATGCCGTTCGTGATGGTGACCAGCCGTGGCGACAAGGAAAACGTGGTGCAGGCGATTCAGGCCGGCGTTTCCGGCTATGTGAGCAAGCCGTTCACCAACGAACAGTTGCTGAACAAGGTCAAGCAGGCCCTGCACAAGATCGGTCGCCTCGATGCGCTGATTGCCAGCGCGCCGACCAAGATGAACTCAGCCTTCGGCAACGACTCCCTGAGCGCCCTGACCGGCGGCAAGCCCGAAGCGGTCAAGCCGGCCCCGGTGGCGGCGCCCAGCAAAGGCCTGCTCAACACCCCACCCGTGAAGGCCCCCGCAGCAGCGGCGCCGGCTGGCAGTCGCGGTCAGGGCCAGTTGCGCCTCGCAAGCGGCACCCAGCAATGCGTGATCAAGGCCTTGAGCATCAAGGAAGCGTTGCTGGTGGTAAAGCGTGGCGAGGTCCTGCCACAAGTACTGGAAAGCGCCGTGCTCGACCTTGAACAGGGCGACAACGCCGAAGTCGCACGGCTCAACGGCTACCTGCACGCCATCGTCGCCTACGAGCCCAAGCCCGACAGCGACTGGTTGCAACTGACCTTCCGCTTTATCGACCAGGATGCGCAGAAGCTGGACTACATTTCCCGCCTGATCGCCCGTGGCACGGCGCAGAAGCATTTCGTGCCGGGTGCATGAAGCACCGCGACGCCTATCCCCTGTAGGAGCGAGCTTGCTCGCGAAAAACGCCAACGATAACGCGTGCTTCCTGAATAAACGCGGCGCCTGTGAGTTTTTCGCGAGCAAGCTCGCTCCTACAGAGGGCGACTGGTCTACAGTCAGTCCAGCAGCAGCACCTTGGCCAATACGATCTTCGGCCCTTTCATCTTCTTGATGATGATCCGCAAGCCTTCAACTTCCAGCACTTCTTCCTCTTCCGGCACGCGCTTGAGCGTGTCGTAGATCAGGCCGGCCAGGGTTTCGGCTTCGATGTGGTCCAGGTCGACGCCCAACAGGCGTTCCACCTTGAACAACGGCGTGTCGCCACGTACCAGCAGTTTGCCGGGCTGGTAGGCGAGGATGCCGCGCTCGGCCTTGCGGTGTTCGTCCTGGATATCGCCCACCAGTACTTCCAGCACGTCTTCCATGGTCAGGTAGCCGATGATCTTGCCGTCGGCTTCTTCCACCAAGGCGAAGTGCGCGCCGCCTTTGCGGAACTGCTCCAGCAGTTGCGACAACGGCATATGCCGCGATACGCGTTCCAGCGGGCGGGTCAATTCGGCCAGGTTGAACGATTCGGGGATATGGTCCAGGGCCGCCAGCTCCAGCAGCAAATCCTTGATGTGCAGCAAGCCGACAAACTCGTTGCGCACCGCGTCATACACCGGGTAACGGCTGAATTTGTGACGACGGAACAGCGCGAGGATTTCCTTGAGCGGGGCGTTGAAGTCCAGGGTCACCAGGTCTTCCCGGGAGTTGGCCCAGTCCACCACTTCCAGCTCGCCCATTTCCACAGCGGAGGCCAGTACGCGCATGCCTTGGTCGCTGGGGTCCTGGCCACGGCTGGAGTGCAGGATCAGCTTGAGTTCTTCGCGGCTGTAATGGTGCTCATGGTGCGGGCCAGGCTCGCCTTGGCCAGCGATGCGCAGAATGGCGTTGGCACTGGCGTTGAGCAGGTAGATGGCCGGGTACATCGCCCAGTAGAACAGGTACAGCGGCACGGCCGTCCACAGCGACAGCAGTTCGGGTTTGCGGATCGCCCAGGATTTGGGGGCCAACTCACCGACCACGATGTGCAGGTAGGAAATCACGAAGAAGGCGGCAAAGAACGACACGCCCTTGATCACTTCCGGCGACTGCACGCCGACCGCGCCCAGCATCGGCTCGAGGATGTGCGCAAAGGCCGGTTCACCGACCCAGCCCAAGCCCAGGGACGCCAGGGTGATACCCAACTGGCAAGCCGACAGGTAGGCGTCGAGCTGGCTGTGCACGGTACGCAGGATCTGCCCGCGCCAGCCGTTCTTATGAGCAATGGCCTCGACGCGGGTAGCGCGCAATTTGACCATGGCAAATTCCGCCGCAACGAAGAAACCGTTGAGCAGTACCAGGATCAGTGCAAAAAGAATCATGCCGAAATCGGCGAAGAGTGTAGCGAGGGTAATGCCAGGGGAAGGGTCCATGATGGGGTTTTGCAGGTTCCGTGTGTTCAATAAGGGGTGACAGGTGGGCCTGAAAGGCAGGCACAAGTCGGCCAATGTAGCGGCTGACGGGGCGCTTGCCTAGTGCCCGCTGCCGGGCGGGGCTGCAATGCTTGCTTTGAAACAACACAAATCCAGTGTGGGAGCGGGCTTGCTCGCGAATGCGGCGGGTCCGTCAGTTTATTCATCCACTGATACACCGCATTCGCGAGCAAGCCCGCTCCCACATTTAGCCCTGATGTGTTTCGAGATTATTTATCTTCTTCGAGTGCCTGCGAACGCGTTACCTGCGCCGGCGGAAAATGGCAGGTAAAGGTACTGCCATGCCCCAGCACGCTGCTGATTTCCAGGCGGGCCCGATGGCGCAGCAGTACATGCTTGACGATGGCCAGGCCCAGCCCGGTGCCGCCGGTGTTGGAGTTGCGGCTGGAGTCGACCCGGTAGAAGCGTTCGGTCAGACGCGGCAGGTGCTTGGCGTCGATACCGATACCCGAGTCCTGCACACTCAGGTGCGCACCGTGCTCGTCGGCCCACCAGCGAATGCGGATATTGCCCTTGTCCTGGGTGTACTTCACCGCGTTGAACACCAGGTTGGAGAATGCGCTGCGCAGTTCGCCCTCGCTGCCCTTGAGCAATACGGTTGGGTCGGCCTCCAGCGTGATCTGCTGCCCGCGTTCGCCCGAGAGGGCCTGGGCATCGTTCTTGATCGTCTGCAACAGGCTGTGCACGGCCACGGGGTGGTTGTCCGAGGGGTAGTCCGTGGCCTCAAGCTTGGCCAGCAACAGCAGGTCGTTGAGCAGGGTCTGCATGCGTGAGCCTTGCTGCTGCATCTGTTGCAGGGCGCGGCTCCAGCGCGGGTTGATCTCCTCGACGTTGTCGAGCAACGTCTCCAGGTAGCCGCAGATCACCGTCAACGGCGTGCGCAGCTCATGGGAAACGTTGGCGACGAAGTCTTTGCGCATCTGTTCCAGCTGGTGGATACGGGTCACGTCGCGCACCAGCATCAAGTGCTCGTTGTTGCCGTAGCGGGTCAGGTACAGCTGGATGCGCACGCGGTCGTTAGTGGGGGAGGGGATTTCCAGGGCTTCTTCGTAGTTGTCCTGCTCGAAGTACTCTTTGAAGCGCGGGTGACGCACCAGGTTGGTCACCGGCTGGCCGCTGTCCTGGGGCGTCTTGAGGCCCAGCAGGGTCTCGGCGGCACGGTTCCACCATTCCAGGTTGCCGTCGCTGTCGAGCATGATCACCGCGTCCTTGAGCGCGGCGGTGGACTCCTGCACCCGGTCGATCACCGCTTGCAGGCGCCCGCGTACCCGTTGGTCGCGGCGTTGCAGGTGGTAGATGCTGTCGAACACCTCGCCCCACAGGCCGTAGCCATCGGGCGGTGCTTCATCGGGTTTATGCTGGCGCAGCCATTCATGCAAGCGCAGCAACTGCTTGAGGGTCCAGCCCAGGTACAAGGCAATGCCCGCAGCCAGGCTCCAGCCGTAGTAGCCGCTGACCAGCCCCACCAACAGGCAGCCGGTGACCAGCAAGAGCATGTGGCGGATCAGGGTGCCATGCCAGTTTTGGTTCACTTGAACATGCGTCCTTGTCAGCTGTTTAAGTCAGGCGATTAAGTCACGAAGCAGCTGGCTCAGCCTTTGGTAGAAAACCGATAGCCGGTGCCGCGCACGGTTTGTACCAGATTCTCGTACGCATCGCCCAAGGCTTTGCGCAGGCGGCGGATATGCACATCCACCGTGCGCTCTTCCACATAGACGTTGCCGCCCCACACCTGGTCGAGCAGTTGGCCACGGGTGTAGGCGCGCTCCTGGTGGGTCATGAAGAATTGCAGCAGGCGATATTCGGTCGGTCCCATCTCAGCAGGCTTGCCGTCGATGGTCACGCGGTGGCTGATCGGGTCCAGAATCAGGCCGTCGACTTCAATAGGCGCTTCGCCATCGGTCGGGCCGGCGCGGCGCAGCACGGCTTTGAGGCGCGCCACCAGCTCCCTCGGGGAAAACGGCTTGGTGATGTAGTCATCGGCGCCGACTTCCAGGCCCTGGATCTTGTTGTCCTCTTCGCCCTTGGCGGTGAGCATGATGATCGGAATATCCCCGGTCAGCTCGTCACGCTTGAGACGGCGGGCCAATTCGATGCCCGAGGTGCCGGGCAGCATCCAGTCGAGCAGGATCAGGTCCGGCTTGCGGTCGACGATAATGGCGTGGGCCTGTTGGGAGTTTTCCGCCTCCAGGCAGTCATAGCCGGCCATTTCCAACGCAACGGCGATCATCTCGCGAATGGGCGCTTCGTCGTCAACAATCAGAATGCTCCTGCCAACCATGCTCAAAATCCTCTTGTCATTTAACTGTCTTGCGCCGCATTAGATAACGGAATTATTGCAGTCGTGTGACAGTAATTTAGTCGCTTGGGCAATTAACGGCACTCTGGACTACCCTTTGGGTCCGAATCCTGACAACCACAAAAGGAAGGTTCCGATGACTTACAGCACTGTTTCCTGGAAAGCCCTGCTGGTATCTGCGGTGTTGACGCTGCCAGGCCTGGCGTTTGCGGCAGAGCCGGCGATGACTAAAGACGGGATGTTGGTGGATCACAAAGGGATGACGCTCTACACCTTCGACAAGGACGCGGATGGCAAATCAGTGTGCAAGGACCAGTGCGCGACCAACTGGCCACCGCTGAAGGCAGAGTCTACCGACACCAAGACCGGCGATTGGACGGTGATCACCCGCGACGACCAGACCAGCCAGTGGGCGTACAAAGGCAAGCCTGTCTACACCTACAAGGACGACAAGAAAGCCGGTGACAAGGCTGGTGATGGCAAGGGTAGCGTTTGGCACATCATCAAGCCTTAAGTCTGCGGCGCTGCTGAGTCCATCGAGGGCAAGCCCCTCCCACATTTTTTTGATGTGCGAATACAATCAAAATGTGGGAGCTGGCTTGCCTGCGATGGCGCCCCAACAATCACCACAGAATCCTCAGCGAACAGCGTAATCCACCACGATCCCGACAAAAATCGCCAACCCCGCCCAGTGATTATGCAAGAACGCCTTGAAGCACTTCATGCGGTCCCTGTCCCGCGTGTACCAGAACTCCCAGACAAAACAGCCCGCTGCCGCCAGCAACCCCAGGTGGAACCACCCGCCCAGCTCGAACCGTGCGCCGGCCAGCAACAGGCACGCCAGCGCCAGGCCTTGCAGGGTGAGGATGATCACGCGGTCGGCATCGCCAAATAGAATCGCGGTGGATTTCACCCCGATCTTCAAGTCGTCATCGCGGTCGGTCATGGCGTAATAGGTGTCGTAGCCCACCGTCCACAACAGGTTGGCGATGTACAGCAGCCACGCCGTGGCAGGCAAATGGCCGGTCTCGGCGGTAAACGCCATCGGCATGCCCCAGGAAAACGCCGCGCCCAGCACCACTTGGGGGTAATAGGTGTAGCGCTTCATGAACGGGTAGCTCGCCGCCAGTGCCAGGCCGCCCAGGGACAGCAGGATGGTGCTGGCGTTGGTCAGCAGCACCAGCAGGAAACTGATGCCCATCAACACGGCAAAAAACACCAGCGCTTCTTTCGAGCTGATCTTGCCGCTCACCAGCGGGCGTTGCTCGGTGCGTTTCACATGGCCATCGACCTTGCGGTCGGCCCAGTCATTGATCACGCAGCCGCCGGCCCGGGTGAGTATCACGCCCAGCACGAAAATCACGATATTGATCAGCGACGGCGAACCCTTGCCGGCAATCCACAGGGCCCACAGTGTCGGCCACAGCAGCAGGTAGATGCCGATGGGCTTGTCCATGCGCGTCAACTGAATGAAATCCCAGGCCCTGGGGTTCAGGCGGTTCAGGGACTTGAGCAGACGTTGGTACATCAGCAGTTCTCCGGATGATCGTGCAACGCGTGCCAGAAACTCGGCAGGAAGACTTCCGCCACCAGCACGCTCAGCGTCCCGCGGTCGAAGCGCGAGCGGCGCGCCCACAGATTATCGGCCTGGTCCGCTGTCGGCAGCCAGGCGCGAGGGTAGTGACACACTTCAATGGCCTGGCGGGTAAAGGCGCGGTCGCAGAACAGCAACTCGCCCAGCGAGCGGCTGCCCAGCGCGTCCATGTGCAGCCCATCGCCCTGCAAGGCACTGCGGGCCGCCACGCTGCGGGCGAACACCCAAGGCTGGCCGTGCCCGCGCAAATACACCTCGCGTACCCAACCGATACTGGCCGGCGGCAGGTCCAGCGCGGCACATTCGTCGTCGCGCAACGGTTGCCAGCCTTCGAACAGCGGCGTCACGCTGAAACCCTCGTTGGACAGCCACGTCAGTCGTCGCGTCAGCGAGCCTTCGTCAAACAGCCAATTGAGGGTCAAGGGCGTGGGCAAGGGGCTCAGAAGGCTCTGGGTCAGCCATCGGCAAGCGTCGGGAAGGGCG
This sequence comes from Pseudomonas sp. FJ2-5-13, assembly GCF_029201605.1. NCBI lineage: Bacteria > Pseudomonadati > Pseudomonadota > Gammaproteobacteria > Pseudomonadales > Pseudomonadaceae > Pseudomonas > Pseudomonas sp. FJ2-5-13. The sequence goes on along the minus strand of NZ_CP104045.1, from coordinate 5,943,534 downwards.
ATTGAGTGCGGCACGGTGAGTCAGTATTGGCAGCAAAAGAGGCGGCGAGCTTACCATGGCACCCTGGGCTTTTGCCGTGCCAAACCCGTCGTTTGCGTCGAACATGCTTGCATCTGCAGGCTCCGATCAGTACAAAACGCCCTGAGCCGCGCGGCAACGCTGGATCCATCGACCGCCGGCCAACACGCCTGAACCTGAGGAAGCACGTAATGAAGAAGTGGCAATGTATCGTCTGTGGCCTTATTTACAACGAAGCGGACGGCTGGCCGGATGACGGTATTGCACCAGGCACTCTGTGGCAGGACGTCCCGGAAGACTGGCTGTGCCCGGACTGCGGTGTGGGCAAAATGGATTTCGAAATGATCGAAATCGGCTAATCAACGAATTAAGAAACGTACTACAAGGAGAAGGGAATGAACGCACCTGTCGTGATCATCGGCACAGGATTGGCCGGTTACAACGTCGCCCGGGAGTTTCGCAAGCTCGACAGCGAGACCCCGTTGCTGCTGATCACTGCCGATGACGGACGCTCCTACTCCAAGCCCATGCTCTCCACCGGCTTTGGCAAGAACAAGGAAGCCGATGGCCTGAGCATGGCCGAGCCTGGCGCGATGGCCGAGCAACTCAAGGCCCAAGTGCGCACCCATACGCGCATCAGCGGCATCGACCCAGGCCACAAGCGTCTGTGGATCGGCGAGGAAGCAGTGACCTACCGCGACCTGGTTCTGGCCTGGGGCGCAGAAACCGTGCGCGTACCGGTCGAAGGCGATGCGGCTGAGCTGATTTTCCCGATCAACGACCTGGAAGACTACGCGCGCTTTCGCGCTGCCGCTGCCGGCAAACGGCGCGTGCTGCTGCTCGGCGCCGGCCTGATCGGCTGTGAGTTTGCCAATGATCTGATCCTGGGCGGCTATGAAATCGACCTGGTCGCGCCCTGTGAGCAAGTCATGCCGACCCTTCTGCACCCGGCGGCAGCCGCAGCGGTGCAAGCCGGGCTGGAAGGCATCGGCGCGCGCTTCCACCTGGGCCCGGTGCTCAATCGCCTGCAACGCACGGCTGATGGCCTTGAAGCGCACCTGTCGGACGGCGAAGTGATCCACTGTGACCTGGTGGTGTCGGCCATTGGCCTGCGCCCTCGCGTAGACCTGGCCGCAGCGGCCGGCCTGCAAATCAACCGCGGGGTCATGGTGGACCGCCACCTCAAGACCTCCCACGCCAATATCTATGCCCTGGGCGACTGCGCCGAGGTCGATGGCCTGAACCTGTTGTACGTGATGCCGCTGATGAGCTGCGCCCGCGCCCTGGCGCAAACCCTGGCCGGCAATGCCACGGCGGTGAGCTATGGGCCGATGCCCATCACCGTGAAAACCCCGGTGTGCCCGCTCGTGGTATCACCTGCGCCACGGGGCACGGAAGGCGTGTGGAGCGTCGAAGGGCAGGGTGCCGACATCAGGGCCCTGTGCCGCGATGCCAGCGGCCGCCTGCTGGGTTATGCGTTGACCGGCAGCGCCGTCATGGAAAAACTGGCGCTGAACAAAGAACTTCCGCCGCTGCTGGCGTAAATACCACCCGTTCTGTCGCAAACATCACGTTCTTACCCGGAGAAAGGCCGCCGCGAGACTGGCGCGGCGCCCGAGGGCATGCCATCCTCACTCCCGTCTGCCGCAGAGTAGAGCCTGCGGCGCCTTGGCGCTGCTCCACCAGAGAGCAGCACGGACATAACAACAAAAAACCGTCAAAGAGGCTTCACATATGCGTAAACCAGAACTCGCAGCCGCCATCGCTGAAAAAGCCGATCTCACCAAAGAACAGGCCAACCGCGTCCTCAACGCCGTCCTCGAAGAAATCACCGGCGCCCTGCACCGCAAAGACAGCGTCACCCTGGTCGGCTTCGGCACTTTCCTGCAACGCCACCGTGGCGCCCGCACCGGCAAAAACCCGCAAACCGGTGAGCCAGTGAAAATCAAGGCGAGCAACACCGTAGCGTTCAAGCCGGGCAAGTCGCTCAAAGACAGCGTCAACCCGTAAGTTAAGCGGTACCGTCTCGAAGGGAGGCGGGGCGGTAAAGAAGATGGGCACGCCGACGGGGTCGGGTGCCCATTTTTTGTTGGGTGCTGATGCGTATGCCAGATTAAGCCAGCTCGCCTAATCGCATTTTCAGAGCGTCGATTTGTTCCTCCACTGCGTTGATAACATCGGCGCTGTCGCCCCACATATCAAGAAACCCCCATTCGTCATTGGGCGGATCAATCAGTTGGGTCAGTATTGAAATAGCCTGCTCGATCAGGGGTTTGAGTTGTGCCAGATATTCAGCTGGCCATATATAGGGGTTGCCTAGGGTTTGTAATAGATAACAGGCAGCCCTAAAGGCGTCATAACGTTCTTCAGCGGGGTCAAACTGGCTGATTTCGTTGATCAAGACCGCAAAATTTTGTTGTTTCCAGAACTCCTGAAACCAGTCCGCGGCTTCATCGTTTTCCCAAGGGTTGTAATTCCAGGCGCCCATTTTTGACTCCTAAGCCACATTTTCCGAAACGTGATGGTTTAGATTTTTCTGTTGCGACCCAGTTGGAATGGTTAAAGGGGACGGATTTATTTGATCTTTAGCATTCACTTGACAGGTGTTTATTAAATAAAGCCGTCTTCTTGTTTGCCGCAATTACCCGATAAGTTTGTAGTAGGCGCTTCCGTTCGTTGCAAGAAAGTCTTGCAGCTCAACATCGTCAACTGATGAGCCTTCCTGAGATGTCATCCATGTGTTGTCTTCTATCCAAAACGAATCATCATTGGCTTGAATGAGTATCTGAATTTCAGTTATGAACTTCCTCATAAAAAGCTCAAAGCACGAAGAGATGACGGTGACTTGCTCGGGTTGGTCGGGGGTGTAGTAAGCGATGAAGTGGGAGCCTTTTTTATTTTTCAAATCCAGATAGCCGAACGCATCTCCGGCACTGGTGCCCGCGAATGCCCAAAATTTCATGGCTAATGAATTGTCTGCTTGCCAGAAATCCATAACATTTTCATAAAGGTTCAAGCCCAGCTCGCGGTTTTTGAAACCTAAAAAACAGTAATCAAGAATAGACGCCCCGTTGGTCTCCATCAGGAACGCCATGTACTCCTTGTCAAGCCCTCCGGTGACTTTTCCCATGTTTTTCAGAACAACCATAGTGCCATATGATCTAAATAGCTTAATCTTTTCAGGGTCGGTTGAGAGGTTTTCAATGCTTGAGACTATGTCTTTCATGGTTAATTAACCTTGTTAATATGTTCGGCGATGACTTTGTCGATTTCCATCGCTTTTTTCACGATTTGGGCACGGGTTGGCTTAGGGTTAGTTTTCCGGAAGCTTGCCCACATTGGACTTACTATTTTTCTGTGAACGTTTCTTGGCAACCCTTGCAGGTTTGACAACGAAGTTCGCATGGATTCAGGGAACAACTTTTTAACGCCGATATACATCTGAGGAATTCGATGATGCACTTCCATTTTCAGACGCCCTCTGAATTTCTTCATTCGGGCGTATGCTTTGAAATAAGGTCGCAGGTGACATTTAAGACCCTCAGGGTCTATCCAAGCAATAGGGTTGGGCGCATAGACGTATAGATTCTGCCCACCCAACAGACCAATCGGGTCGGGAGTCGTAAATCGTCCTATATCGGGATCATAAAACCTGAACGTATTGAAATGCAGCCCTGTCTCCCGGTCCAGATACTGTCCTTGGAGCCGCAGGTTTTGCTCTTCAATATAGTAAGGCTCGCGCACCTCCTCCACCGTGTTGCCCCATACCGTATACGTCGCACGCCAAGTGTCACGTCCGTCTGCTTCTGTCAGACGTTCGGGTAAACCGTTGAGGTCGTTGTGGTAATAGCGAATTTTTTGCGACGGGCTGACACCGTCCACGCGGGCTAAAGGCTCGCTTCCTTCTTCCTCATAGACATAAAGGCTGGTCTGGCTATGTTTGTGCTCCTGCAACAGCCTCAATCCATCCCAGGTAAATCGCGTCACGCCCAATCGATAGCCATCGTTGTCATGCTCGGTTTTTTCGACGCGACGGCCCAACGGGTCGTACGTCATTCTGACTACACTGCCGTTTGCATTGTGCACTTCGACCAGTCGGCTTTCAGCGTCGTAGGCAAAACGCTGTAAGCCGCGCGCAGCGCTACGCTTTTCAATCATTCGTCCAAGAGCGTCGTACGTATAACGTTTGTCCTGAAATGTCAGCAGGCGGTTATGTCGTACCAGACCGCTTTGTTGTGGTCCGTCCAGCAGGTTGGCCGCAGCATCATAGGCATAGGTCTCGCTCCGTCCACCCCATTGGCTGACGAGGATGCGTCCGGAACTGTCGTAGCCCAGATACTCTTGACGATCATGCTGGCGGTCAACACGGCGGCGTCCGATCAGGTTGTCGCTGGGATCGTAGCTATAGTCGGTCTCTACCAGTGGTGGCAGCTGCCACGGCTGATCGATGCTGCGACGCTGGCGCGAGCGGACCCTTCCACTTCGATCATAGGCGGTACTCGTCTTGAGTTGACCCTGGGTACGCTGCACTTCGCGATGCAAGCGATCACGCTCGAAGTCGCTGATAACCTTTCCATCGAGATTCAACTGATGCAGGTGGCCACTGCCGTAATACAGGCGGTTCAGCCATCGACCATCAGGCAAGCCGGTTTGAATCAGATTCCCCAGTTCGTCGTAACGATGCTGCACAGATCCTGCCGAGCTTTTCTCCTCAAGGAGCTGCCCCATGGCGTCATAGCTGAAGCCAAGTGATTGCTCACTACCATCAGGCGCCGTGAAAGTAACACCGACCAGTTGGTCGTTGAGGTCGTGCTCGTAGCTGGTGGTACCGTCCGCAGTTATTTTGCTGACCAGGCGTCCCACGGGATCTCGCTGAAACTGATGTGACAGCGGCGCTACCGGCTCACCTTCCGTCCCCGGCAGGTAGTCAACGGCGACGACATCATCCAGCGGATCATAGGTGTAGCAGCGCCGGCTTTTATCCAAGTCTTGCTGCTGCACCATGCGGTCGGCTGCGTCCCACTCAAAGCGATAACTCTCACCGTTCTCGTTGGTCAGCTTGCTCAGACGTCCGTAGGCATCATGATCGAACATGACCGAACGGTTATGCGCGTCCCAGCGCTGTTTGACCAGACCGCGAATGTCATAGGCATAGCGTGTGGTGCTACCGGCAGGGTCTACGTGGGCAGTCAGATAACCATTTGCGCTGCGTTGGAATTGTTCGACGCGGCCGTCCGGAAGCTTACATTCCAGAAGCAGCGCCTGAGGGCCGTATCGGTAACGCACCGATTCACCTTCGGCATTGGTCTGCACGACCAGATTGCCAAACGCGTCATATTGATAACGCGTCGAATAACCGGAGCAATCGACTTCTTCGACCAGTTGGCTCCACTCGTTCCAATGCAATGTTCTGGTTTTTTCCGTCGCATCGATGATGCGCACCGGCTGTCCGAAGCCGTCATAGACATAGCGCGTGCGGTTGCCCAGTGGATCGACTTCCTCAATGCAGTTGCCACGTTGGTCGTAGCGGTAATGCCAACTATTGCCCGCAGGGTCGGTTTCAATCTGAGGCAATGCCCAATGCGCAAGCCATTGTGTGCCACGGGTCCTGCCCAGCGGGTCGGTCACTGTACTCAGGTTGCCGGAGTCGTCGTAACAGAAGCGCCATCTGCCGTTCTTTGGGTCAATCGCGCCTGCAAACTGGCGATCTTCGTTCCATTTGAATTCCCAGATATCGCCCGCGTTATCAACGTATCGGGTGATCTGATATTGCGGGTTCCAATGCCGAGTGCTGACGCGCATCAACCCATCGGTGACGCGTGTAATGCCCGCATCCAAGTCGTAGTCGAAGGTGTATTCATCGCCCGCATCTGTCCAGTGCCGACTGACGCGCCATTCCTGGCCGTCTGGTCCAGGTACTTGAGCCCATTGGTAGAAGCAACGCAGACCACTCGCCAATTGGTGCTCGACCATGCGTCTGCTGCTGTCGTAGGCAAAGCGTCGTAGGGTCGTGCCCTGGGCATCCAATACTTCGGCAAGATCGCCGTTGCTGTCATAGTGATAACTGACAAGTACGTCGCTGCGTGCATTGAAATGGTCCTGGCGCAGGTATCGCCGCTCGATGTGGCTCACACGACGCGGATGCTGAGTTGTATAACTCAACTCGACGTGCATGAAATCATGGGTGTCACGCAAGCGGTGAAGCCTTCCCTGGGCATCGTAATCGAGAAAGATCCGCCCTTCATTGCGATCACCCAGCAGGTGCAAGCGCATCCGTGAGTTGTTCTGCGGGTCGATTTCGAACAGCCGATACAGACCGTCGATGCTCTCGATCAATACTGCGCCATCACCGCTGCGTCTCACCGCGAGGCCTTCGCCGGGATCGAACGCGCCACCGGACAACGGGATATAACCGATCTCCAGGCGCCGTCCCTGCTCATCGATATAGAAAAGGTTTTCATCGGCATCTATTTCGACGGACACCTCATAGTCGACGCTCCAGCCTGCGCCGAAGAGGCCATCGCGACGTGTATCGAGACTGTTGTAGAAACGTTGCCAATCGATAGGGAGCAGACCGGGCAGAACAAAGTCCAACTCCTCCTCTTCGCCCAGTACCTTGGCCCCCGTCGCGCTGTGCACCGGATTGGGCGAGCCATTCATGGCGCTCTTGAGTGCCGAGGTGACCTTGGCGGTCCCGTAAGAGATCGCGCCACCCACCAACGCACCTCCGATCATGCACGGCAGCTTGGTCCAGAAACACTTCACATTGCCCCGTAACGCCATCACCACGGCAATCGCCAGCCCCACCCCCGGCGTTTTCCCGCTACGAATTTCCTGCACCACAATGGTCTCGCCACCAATGCGCACATCCGGCGAAATCAGGCCCTCAGCCGTTCCAATCTTGGCGTCACAGGTACTGCGATCACCGCTGCGCGCGGCAGGCTGCCCGTTGATAAACACCGAGCTGGAACCCTCGGCAATGAACTGCAGCGGCATAGGCGGATGCTTGTTGCACGCCACGGTATCCAGCGGGCACGGCTCGGTGCCGGGGGCGGGCGAGGCGACGGTTGGGCGCCACATCTGCGAGAAAAACTCCCCGGCCATGTCCAGGAAGCTGGGTGCCGGCGGCTCGCTGGGCGCGACCGGCACGGCGGTCATCTTGCCGGCTGCACGGGCAGCTTTTTTGCCATTGATAAACACGTTGTGCGAGCCGCTGGTGATGAATGCATCGATCACCGGCGGGAACACCCAGTTGGCGGCGGACTCGCACCAACTGGATATCTTCAAGTCCGCCCCCGTGAGGCCAGCGGTAATACCGACGACCGCGCCCACCACCAACACCAGGGCAACGCCACCGGTGGCGATGGTTGCACCAGTCGCGAGGAACACCGCCCCGGCAACGGCCAGGCAGCCCACGGTGGTGAGCGCCGCATAGGCGGCCACTTCCAGCACACCACCGAGAATGTCGGCCATGACCGAGGTGTGCAGCAGTGCGTCGCCTTCGCGGGCGGCCCAAAGATCCTCACTCATTGCTCAGGCTCGACTCAAGGCGTGGCGAGAAAGTTGAGTGTGCTTTTCAGCGTTGCCCAGTGCGCCGCCTCGGCCGGGCCCAGGGGCTGGGCCTTGACGTAACTGAGGGCGATCAAGCGACGCGTGCCCGGTATCTGCATGGCCAGCTGATATTGGTAAATGTTGTCGCTGCCTTTGCTGAAGTGGTTCTGCACTTCAAACGCGTCGATGTCCTGCGCCGGGCCGACCTTGACCGCTTGCGCCGGGGAATAGCGAAGGTCCTGGACCTGCTGTTCAAGCTGTTTCAGCTGGCCTTCGAAATTGCTTTGCAGGCTCTCGCCATCGGCCAAGGGGCTGCGGCTCACCACCAAGGTGGTGCCCAGCTTGGCGAACTTTAGGATATTGATCGAAGTGTCCTGTACCTCGACATCGGGCAGGATGAATTGGGCTTCGTTGATCAGGTAGTTCATGGTGGCGAAATCTCGTTATTGACCAGCACCGGGCTTACCGGGAAATTTTGATTCGACGGCGGACTTGATCGTGCTTTGCACGCCTTGGGCACCGGGCGATGTGCCCTTATCACTGCCCAGGTTGATGTCCAATTTGCCCTTCGTCTGGATCTTGCTGCTGCCGCTGGAAAACAGGTTGAACGAGCCACAGGTCAGGTTGATGTCGCCGCCTGCTTTGAGCTCGATCACGCTGTCGCCGCACACCAGGCGAATACTCTCGCCGGCCTCGATGGTGTAACTCGTGGCGGCGCTGTCGGACTTGGCACCGCCCACGATCACCGTGTCGTTGTTGCGCACGACTCGCAGACGGTTACTGCCAATGGTCACCGTCTCGTTATGGCCAATGCTTTTATTGCGGTCATGCCCCACCGAGTGGCTCTCATCCACCTCCACCACGATGTCCTGGTTACGCTCGGCATGGATATACAACTGCTCCAACCCCTTCTTGTCCTCCATGCGGATTTCATTGAAGTTGGCCGGCGTTCCGCCCTTGCTGGAGCGGCTTTTCATGCCGCTCTGGGTGGCGTTCTCTGGCAAATCGTAGGGCACCGTCTGCTCAGCGTTGTAGACGCGGCCGGTGATGATCGGCCGGTCGGGGTCGCCTTCGAGGAAGCTGACGATCACTTCCTGGCCGATGCGTGGAATCTGCATCGAACCCCAGTTCTTGCCGGCCCAGGATTGCGACACACGAATCCAGCACGAGCTGTTCTCGTTGGATTGGTCGTGGCGGTCCCAGTAGAAGTGCACCTTCACGCGGCCATACTGGTCGGTCCAGATTTCCTCGCCCTTGGGGCCCACCACCACCGCGGTCTGCGGGCCTTTGACGATGGGGCGGTGGGTGTTGGCCAGTGGGCGGAAACTCTGTTGGGCGTCGATGCAGGTCAGGCTGCTTTCAAACTGCGCCGAGCCTGAACCGCCACCGCTTTCCAGGCTTTCCTGCACGATGAAGTAGCGGCAACCGACGATCAGGTATTCGCGGTTCTGGTCCTGGCGGCTGAAGCCGGTGAGGCTGAACAGATGGCCCGAGCCCAGGCCGCGCGCGTTGCCGCTGAACTCGATCTGTTCATGCAGGGTTTGCAGGGCTTCGATGCGGGTGCGCGCATAGTGTTCGCCGTCGGCGCTTTGCACGTAGGTGCCGGGGTAGTCGTACAGCGGATAGTCACCGGCGGTGTGCGGGCGCGGCATGGCCGAGCGCACATCGATGCTCGCGCTGGGGCGCTGGAAGTCGTAGTCGTTCAGCTCCAGCGAGCCCGGCTGCACCTCCTGCGCCAGGTGCCAGTTGTGCATATGGTCGCGTTCGCGCTGTTGCTCGTCCTTGGGGTAGTAAGGGATCGACGCATAGCCGGGCACGCTGGTGTGGGCGCCATAGGCGTCGGCCAGCACCAGCACATGGCGGTCCTGTTCATGGCGGAAGAAGTAGTAGATGCCTTCCTGTTCCATCAGCCGGCTGACGAAATCGAAGCTGGTCTCGCGGTACTGCACGCAGTATTCCCACTCGCGATACGGCCGGCTGAGGGCGTCTTCGAAGTCGGAAAAACCCAGGTCACGGAACACCTGCTTGATGATCTGCGGGATGCTCAGGTTCTGGAAGATACGGCAATCGGAGGTTCGGCTGAGCAACCACAGCCATGGGCGCAGGGTGGCCTGATAACTGGCGAACTGGCCCTGGTCGATGTTCTGGCTGCAGCGCGCGACGATGCCATGAAAGTACCGTTCGCCACCGTCGGCCAGTTGCAGGCCGACGCTCATCGGTTTGCCCAGCAACTGGTTGAGGTCGATGTTGGCGTCCAGGGACGTCAGTTGCAGCTCATAGTTGAACAGCCGGCCCAGCTCTTCACCGCCGCCCATTTCATTGAGCAGCAGCACATCCGGCCCGAGGGGGCTGGTGATCTTGGCCAGGCGTGAGGCTTGGTTGAATAGCATCGGTAGTCCCGTAAATACCGTCATTGCTGACGGAGCCGGATCAACTGTGGGAGCTGGCTTGCCTGCGATAGCGGTGGATCAGTCAACATCAATACTGAATGTCAGACCGCTATCGCAGGCAAGCCAGCTCCCACACTGACCGTATTCCAACAATAGTTATTCGGTGTCGCTGAAGTCGTAGTGCAATTCATTATCCCGACTGCTGATCCGCACTCCCGCCAATGCCTTGCCTTCCAACATGCGCGTGAGGAACTCGCGGCTCATGTCCGGCAGCAGGCTGTTGGTGAGGATGGTATCGATCATGCGTCCGCCGCTTTCAGTCTCGGTGCAGCGCGAGACGATCAGGTCGACCACGGCGTCGTCATACTCGAACGCGACTTTATGGGTGTTCTCCACACGCTTCTTGATGCGGTTCAGTTGCAGGCGCGTGATCGCCTTGAGCATCTCGTCGCTCAGCGGGTAGTACGGGATGGTCACCAGGCGGCCGAGCAAGGCCGGTGGGAAAATCTCCAGCAGCGGCTGGCGCAGGGCCTTGGCGATTTCCTCGGGCTCGGGGATGTTCGCAGGATCCTTGCAGACGTGGGAGATCAGCTCGGTACCGGCATTGGTGGTCAGCAGGATCAGGGTGTTCTTGAAGTCGATCACCCGGCCTTCGCCGTCTTCCATCACGCCCTTGTCGAACACCTGGAAGAAAATCTCGTGCACGTCCGGGTGGGCTTTCTCCACCTCATCCAGCAGCACCACGCTGTAGGGTTTGCGCCGTACCGCTTCGGTCAGCACACCGCCTTCGCCGTAGCCGATATAGCCCGGAGGTGCGCCCTTGAGCGTGGACACGGTGTGGGCTTCCTGGAACTCGCTCATGTTGATGGTGATGACGTTCTGCTCGCCGCCGTACATGGCTTCGGCCAGAGCCAGGGCGGTTTCGGTCTTGCCCACACCCGAGGTGCCGGCCAGCATGAACACGCCAATCGGCTTGCTCGGGTTGTCGAGGCCGGCGCGGGAGGTCTGGATGCGCTTGGCGATCATCTGCAGGGCATGGTCCTGGCCGATGATGCGTTTCTTCAAGTGCTGGTCGAGGTTGAGCACAGTCTCCAGTTCATTGCGCGCCATGCGGCCCACCGGGATGCCGGTCCAGTCGGCGACCACTGAGGCCACGGCCTGGTAATCCACGGTCGGCAGGATCAACGGGGTTTCGCCTTGCAGAGTGGTGAGGCGTTGTTGCAGGTCGACCAATTGCGCACGCAATGCATCGTTGCCGCTGTCCACCACGCCGGCTTTTTCGCGCAAGGTGGCACGGGTGGCGAGCAGTTCATCCACCAAGGCTTTTTCTTCAGCCCAACGGCTTTCCAGGGTCGCCAGGCGCTCGCGCTCGGCGCTCAACAAGGCTTCGCTGTTGCTCTGGCGCGTACCCGTGGCGATGCCGATCGCATGCTCACGGGCGATGATTTGCAGCTCGGTTTCCAGGGCCTCGATACGGCGACGGCTGTCGTCCACTTCCGCTGGCACCGCGTGCAGGCTGATGGCGACGCGGGCACAGGCGGTGTCCAGCAGGCTCACGGATTTGTCCGGCAACTGACGCGCCGGAATGTAGCGGTGGGAGAGCTTCACCGAGGCTTCCAGGGCTTCGTCGAGGATCTGCACCTGGTGGTGTTTTTCCATGGTGGAAGCCACGCCGCGCATCATCAGCAATGCCTTGTCTTCCGACGGTTCGGCAACCTGCACCACCTGGAAGCGGCGGGTCAGGGCCGGGTCTTTCTCGATGTGCTTTTTGTATTCGGCCCAGGTAGTGGCAGCTACGGTACGCAAGGTGCCACGGGCCAGGGCAGGCTTGAGCAGGTTGGCCGCGTCACCGGTGCCGGCAGCGCCACCGGCACCCACCAGGGTATGGGCTTCGTCGATAAACAGGATGATCGGCTTGGGCGAGGCCTGCACGTCTTCGATGACCTGGCGCAGGCGCTGTTCGAACTCGCCTTTCATGCTGGCGCCGGCTTGCAACAGGCCCACGTCGAGGCTGCGCAGCTCCACGTCCTTGAGCGCAGGCGGTACGTCACCGGCAACGATGCGCAGGGCGAAACCTTCGACCACGGCGGTCTTGCCCACCCCGGCCTCACCGGTGAGGATCGGGTTGTTCTGGCGCCGACGCATGAGGATATCCACCAGTTGGCGAATCTCCTCGTCACGGCCCACGATGGGGTCGAGCTTGCCGCTGCGGGCCTGTTCGGTCAGGTCCACCGTGAAACGCTTGAGCGCTTCCTGCTTGCCCATCGCGCTGGGCGCCATGGCCCCGCTGGCCTCGCCAGGGACACCGGCATTGAAGCCATCGCTGGCGCTCAAGGCATTTTCCGGCGAGTCACCGACGTATTCATCAAAACGTTCGCTCAAGGCTTCGGCCTTGATTTTGTCGAACTCGCCGGACAAGCCCAGCAGCGCATGGCGCAGGCTCGGCGTCTTCAAGATGCCCAGCACCAGATAACCGCTGCGCACCTGGCTTTCGCCAAACATCAGGCTGCCATACACCCAGCCGCGTTCTACGGCCTCTTCCACATGGGAGGACAGGTCGGTGATCGACGTGGAACCGCGCGGCAGGCGATCCAGGGCTTCGGTGAGGTCGCGGGCCAGGCGTGCTGGTTCCACATTGAACTGGCGGATGATGCGGTGCAGGTCCGAGTCCTGCAGTTGCAACAACTGGTGAAACCAGTGGGCCAGTTCCACATACGGATTGCCCCGCAATTTGCAGAACACGGTGGCGGCTTCGATGGCCTTGTAGGCCACGCTGTTGAGTTTGCCGAACAGTGCGGCGCGACTGATTTCACCCATGCTCTGGATTCCTTGAGGTGGTGGTGTGGTCGGCGTAATGCCGGGCCAGGATTAGGTCGTTGGCGTCATGCGCAGGTTGGCCGAGCCAGGTGTTGAAGCCCAGGCGGAACTGGCCGTTGAGTTGCAGCGCCGGTACTTCGGGTTGTTGCAAAACCAGGTTCAAGTCCCAGTCCAATTCATGGCCCAGGTACTCGGCCACCCACGCCACCAGCTCGTTGAACGGCTGTTGGCCGGGCAGCATGCCCATGTAGTCATCCAGCGTGAGCGGGCCCAGGCGGATGCGGAATTTGTGCTGGCGGTCCCACACGTGGCTGCCCAGGCAGAAGTCCACGCCCAATTGGTTGGCGCTGACCCCCACCCGGCTGCGTTCGGGCAGCTCAAGCCATTGGCCGAAATACTCTTCAATCGCTACCGGCAGGCCGAAGTACTCGCCCAGGATCGCTTTCAAGCCATCCGGGTAGCGGGTTTGCGCCGACAGATGGCCGCTGTAATGCAGCTTTGCGGTATCGGGGATCAGCCCTTGATTGAGCAGGCTCGGCATTCCGCGGCCACTCAGGGCGGCGAGGCGGGCGGACCAGTAGTCATCGTCTGGGCGGTCATGGCTGACCGTTGGCCGCGCCTCGGCCCAGGCCCGATAGAACAGAGTCAGCAGGCGATGGTGGAACACATCCAGGAACTGCTTGCTGGTGCTGTCGGCGTTGTTGCGCTGGCGCTCGCGCACGTACTCGGTGATGTGCAGCGGCAGCGGGCCGTTGGGGCCGCCGAGGCCGAAGAAGAACTGCTCCAACCGCGCCGGCTTGCCATCGCCTCCCGGGTCGACCGAGGCAAGGGTGGCGGGTGCGAAGGTGCAATCGGCCTGCTGCCCCAGACGCAGCGGATCATCGGCCAGGCGCAGGGAATGGCCCAGGCGTGGCAACTCGGGCGTTTCGCACTCGATGCGCCGCAATGCCTGGAAGAAGTCATATTCCCAGGGCTCCTGGTGCATCGCGTCCAGGGTTCTCACAGGGTCGGACGCCGTCCGGGCTTGGCTTTCCATCGCATGATCTCGCCGCGTTCGGTGGTACGGATCACCGTCTCGGTAAAGCTGTTGATCGACACGTAGCGTGCCAGGAAGCGCTCCAGCACCGCACCGAGCAGGAACACGCCGGTGCCGCGAAACGCGTTTTCATCGAACTCCAGGGTGATTTCCAGGCCGCGGCCAAACACAATCGGGCCCGGCATCGGCAGGCGTCGAGTCACCGCCTTGCTGCTGACTTCGCGCAGGCCTTCGATCTGCAATTGCAGGGCGGCGTCATTGCTGTCGCCGTACAGGCGCAGCAGTTCGCGCAAGGCGCCGGCGCCCTGGCCCTGTTCGCTCAAGGACAGGTAGTTGAGCGACAACTGGCTGATCAGGCGCCAGGCCTTGGCGTCATGCGCATGGCTGGCACGCGGGCGGCTTGGCCCGGCGACGCACCGCACGGCCAGTACCGGCGCACTGTCGGCCAGGGTGAAGTCGGTCTTGCCGTTGCCCACGCTCATGAACAGCGGCAGGTCGCGGTTGGTGCACAGCGCCGTCACGCCCAATTGGCGCAGGTCATGGCGATACGGTGCCTGGCGGCTGTCCACCAGGCTGACGAAGGTTTCACTGCCCACATACGTGGAGCGCGGGCCATTGCGGCGTTGGTCGCTGGACAGCACCCGCGGCTCGCGGCGCACGCTGTAATAGGCCTGGTCGCGGCCATAGCGCGACGGATCGCGCACGGCATAGAACGGCAAGAACGGCTGCTCCGGCCCGGTGCCATGGCCAGTGATGCCGCTCAAGGAATGAATCTCGAAATCCATTGGCCGGGTACGGTCGGCGATCACATGGTGTTCATTGACCCGATCGGACAAGTGGATGCGGTCCACGCGCTTGGGGAACAGGTTGATGGCGGGTGTGCAGAACGGCAAGAACTGCGCTGCGCCGACGCTGCCTTCCAGGCTCGGCTCGTGGCGGTCGAACAGTACGATCAGTTCCAGCTCCTGGGCGTCACAGCGTTTGACCGCACGGCTCAACTCGGCAAATTCAACGAACAGGAAGCGATGGGGCAGGGCAAAGTACTCCTGCAACAGGCGATAGCCCTGGAACGCCCGCGCCACCACCGGCATGGCGGCATCGGCATCGTCGAAGCCCCGCGAGCGCAACGCGCCTTGGGGCAGGCGCTCGACCCAGTCGCCACCGGGCTGGCGCGCAAACACCGCGCAGGCATTGCCCAGCAGTTGTTCGTAGAGGCGAAACGGTTGTTCATCGGCGCCGCTCAGGTACAGCGGCAAGGTATCCAGGTCGAGGCTGTTGAACGGCAGCTCGGCACCGGTGCGCAGGGTCAGGCGCAGACCGGCCTTGGCTTTCGGCTCGCTGGCGGCCAGGCGGCCGAGCACGGCGGCGGGGTTGCCGAAATATTCGGCGTTGCTGACCTGCAACGGCCACAGCGTCACCGGGTGCGCGGTGCGGTACTCGCAGCAGGTCTGGGTTTCACGGCCCAGGGCGGCCCGCAGCACCGTGTCACGGGGCAACGGGAAACCGCCGGCCAAGGAGCCTTCATCGGGGTCGGTCTGCAATTGCACCACGGTCATCGACGGCGTCGGCGCCAGGTAGTGCGGGTAGGCGATTTCCAACAGGTTATGGGTGAAGGTCGGGTACTCGGCGTCGAGCTTGAGCTGCACGCGGGCGGTGAGATAGGCGAAGCCTTCAAGCAAGCGTTCGACGTACGGGTCGGCGCAGTCCATACCGGACAGGGTCAGCCGACTGGCGATCTTCGGGTATTCCTTGGCGAACTCGGCGGCGCTTTCGCGCACATGGTGCAATTCCTGGTTGTACAGCTCCAGCAGGCGCGGGTTCATGGGCGTCTCCGCTGGTCGGCATTGAGCACGCGCACATGGCCGGACTCCAGGTCCACATCGGTCTGCAACAGCAAACGCAACGGCACCGGCTGTGCCCACAGGTCGCCTTCAATCTCGAAACTCAGGGCGTTGTGGTTCATCTCGCCATGGCCCATGCGCGCCTTGACCCGCAATGTGTGGCGCAAAATACGCGGCTCGAAAGTGGCGATGGCCTGGTAAATCAAGGCTTCCAGGGCTTTGATATCAACGCTCGAAGCGCTGTTGCCCGCCAGTGCCGGCAGGCCGTAATTGACCACCGACGTACCGGCCGGGGTGTGCAGCGTGGCATCGGTATCGAGTAACGAGGTGGTGTTGAGCAACCACGCCAGGTCACGCAGCACCGAAGCCTTCAATTGGGTCAGGGACAGCACGCGTTTGTCGGCGCTTTCCTTGGGGTTGGTCGGGTCGTCGTCGGTCAACCGGTCCAGCAGGGACGGTTGCAGACGGTCGCGGGAAGCGATTTCAGTTACCACCAAAGCAGCTCCACGGACGGGTTGCGAGAGGGACACAATGGCCGTGGCACCGGGCCACGGCCACAAGGGCTATCAGCGTTTGGTGTTGGAACGGATGTTCCAGCCGAACTTGATGGCGCCGCCGTCTTTGGTGCCGTCGGCTTTCTGCGGCTGGTAGTCGACCATCACTTGGGCGAAGTTCAGGGTGACGTTTTCGGTCAGGCGATCATCGCTGCCCGAACCGCCGGTGCTCAAGGAGGTGACCAGCACTTCTTCCAGGTTGATCACCATGTACTCGACCTGGCTCTCGCCACCGGCCTTGCGCACGGTCAGCTTGACCTTGTCGATGTGCTTGCCGCTGGCGCAGTGCATCATCAGGTTGGGCGAAGCCTTGTCGACGTATTTGGTCAGCGACAGGTCCTGGATATTCACCTTGCCCGCACCCCCGCCACCGCCGACGTGCATGTTGCCGGACTGGGACATGCCCCAGCTCCAGTTCAACACATCGATTTCGTCCTTGTGGGCCTTGTCCATGGACTCGCCCTTGATGTCGCCGATCTTGATGAAAATATCAACAGCCATGTTTTCTCCCTGTGTGGCTCAGGCCACGAATGTGTTGACGTCCCCGACCCCTGTAGGAGCGAGCCGGTCCGGTTAATTAGGCGCTTTTTGCCGAAGGCAGCTTCGATACCAAACGCAACGACACCGTCAGCCCTTCAAGCTGATAGTGCGGGCGCAGGTAGAACTTGGAGTTGTAATACCCCGGGTTGCCTTCGACTTCTTCCACGATCACTTCGGCGGCTGCCAACGGGTGCTGGGCCTTGGTGGTTTCGGTGGAGTGTGCCGGGTCGCCGTCGACGTAGTTGAGGATCCAGTCCTGCAACCAGCGCTGCATTTCGTCCTTCTCTTTGAAGGAGCCGACCTTGTCGCGCACGATGCACTTCAAGTAGTGAGCGAAACGGCACGTGGCGAACAGGTACGGCAGGCGCGCGGCCAGGTTGGCGTTGGCGGTGGCGTCCGGGTCGTCGTATTCGGCAGGTTTCTGCAGCGACTGGGCGCCAATGAACGCGGCGAAGTCGGTGTTTTTCTTGTGCAGCAGCGGCATGAAACCGTTCTTCGCCAGTTCCGCTTCACGGCGGTCGCTGATGGCGATTTCGGTCGGGCACTTCATGTCCACGCCACCGTCATCGGTAGGGAACGTGTGGGCCGGCAGGTTTTCCACCTCACCGCCAGACTCGATGCCACGGATACGCGAGCACCAGCCGTAGTGCTTGAACGAACGGTTAATGTTCACCGCCATGGCGTAGGCGGCGTTGGCCCAGGTGTACTTGGAGCTGTCGGCGCCGTCGGTGTTTTCTTCGAAAGCGAAGGCTTCCACCGGATCGGTCTTGGCGCCGTACGGCAGGCGTGCCAGGAAGCGCGGCATGGTCAGGCCGATGTAGCGCGAGTCTTCCGATTCACGCAGCGAGCGCCAGCCGGCGTATTCCGGGGTGGTGAAGATCTTGGTCAGGTCGCGTGGGTTCGACAGTTCCTGCCACGAGCCCATGCCCATCACAGTCGGCGAGGCCGCAGCGATGAACGGCGAGTGCATGGCGGCGCAGACTTTCGACAGCTCGCCCAGCAGTTCCACATCGGGCGGCGACTGGTCGAAGTAGTAGTCACCCACCAGGCAGCCGTAAGGCTCGCCACCGAACTGGCCGTATTCTTCTTCGTACATCTTCTTGAAGATCGGGCTCTGGTCCCATGCAGTGCCCTTGAATTTCTTCAGGGTCTTGTGCAGGTCTGGCTTGGAGATGTTGAGCACGCGAATCTTCAGTTGCTCATCGCTCTCGGTGTTATTGACCAGGTAATGCAGGCCACGCCAGGCGCTTTCCAGTTGTTGGAAATCCTGGTGGTGGATGATCTGGTTGACCTGGGCGGTGAGCTTGGCGTCGATGGCGGCGATGATCGATTCGATCGACTTGATCGCGTCGTTGGACACCAGGTCGGTTTGCGCCAGGGCCTGTTCAGCCAGGGTGCGCACCGCGGTTTCAACGGCTTCGCGGGCACGCTCGGTCTTGGGTTTGAATTCTTGCAGCAGCAGGTTCGCGAACTCGCTGGCTTCTTCGGTGGTACCCAGGATCTGGCTGCCTTCGCGGGCGGTATTGTCCGTCATGATTACTGCTCCCCTGCAGGCTTGGGCGCACTGGCAAGTGCCTGAAGCAATGCCGGGTCCTTGATCGCCTTCATGATGATTTCTTCAGCGCCAGTCTTGCCGTCCATGTAGGTCAGCAGGTTGGCCAATTGGGTGCGGGCTTCGAGCAGCTGGTTCAGGGAATCGACCTTGCGCGCCACAGCGGCCGGGCTGAAGTCGTCCATGCTTTCGAAGGTGATGTCCAGGCTCAGGTTGCCTTCGCCGGTCAGCTCATTGGGTACGTGGAACGCGACGCGTGGCTGCATGGCCTTGAGGCGCGAGTCGAAGTTGTCGACGTCCACCTCAAGGAACTTGCGGTCGGCCACGGGTGCCAGCGGCTCGGCAGGCTTGCCGGCGAGGTCGGCCATCACGCCCATTACGAAGGGCAGCTGGACCTTTTTCTCGGCGCCGTAAAGCTCGACGTCGTACTCGATCTGCACTCGAGGCGCACGGTTGCGCGCGATGAATTTCTGAGAACTTTGCTTCGCCACGTTGCTGCTCCTGGTCGCTTGAGCGACGGTGTTGTTACTGCACGGTCCGGCGGCTTACTCGCTGTCGGGGCCGCGCAGGTTTTCAAATTGGGACATGCCATCGGGAATCAGATTGCGCACGATGGCCGCAAAGTCGGCATGCACCAGATTCTTGGCTCGGTTCAACAACACCGGCAGCGGGCTCGAAGGCTCGTGGCGGGTGTAGTACGCGAGGATTTTGTCGAGGCTGCGCAGCACATCGTCGCGGGTGGCGATGTCGCCAGAAGGGCGAGGGGCTGCGGGCGCGGCGGCGTTATCGACCGAGGGGGCATTGTCTTCACTGACGGCCTCGGGATCGCTGCTGCTGTCGGTGCCTGGCACCGCTTGGTTGAGCAGTTGCAGGGCCTGTTTGAGCGGCTGCTTCAAGGCGCTGAGGTCTACGCCCTGGGCGGAACCGACTTGGTCATTGACCTGTTGCTCAATGGCCTCGCACGCCGCACGCGCCGCGCTCAAGGCGTCACGGGTGGCTTGTAGTTGTTCGGGGTCGCTGTCCAGGAACGCGGCGTTGAGTTGCTGGTTGCCCAACTGCTCATCGGCAAAACTCTGCAGGCCGCTGGCGTTGAGCGCTGCGCGCAGGGTCACGGGCCCGAACGTGCGCGAGCGTGTGAGGATGCTTTCGCGCAGCAGACGAATATTGGTCTCGCAGGTCAGGCCGGTAAGGGCGTTGATGCGCACGGTGGGGTCGTTGTCATCGTCGGCATCCAGGCGCGGGTGCAGCTCGGCCCAGTATTGGCGCAACAAGGCGTCGATCAGCGTGAGGACTTCGGCCAGCCCGGCCACACCCTGGAGGGCGAGGGTGCTTTGCAGCAGAAAGTGGGTGATGCGCAGGTCTTTGCTGCGCTGCAACAGGTCGAGGCTTTGCTGCTGGATACTGCGCCACTCGGGTGGCTCAGCGGGCAGGATCGAGTCGCCCATGCTGCGTTCGGGTTGGCCCTTGGCATCACGTTCCAACTGCAGAAATTGCGCGTCATATTCCATGTCCTCGCCACAGGGCGACGTCGCGGAAACGGCGGTGAGCAGCAACGGCACATCCACTGAATTCGATCTCCTTATCGGCCCGCTGGACGGCGGGCAATGCATGCACTAGTTGCGTAATGAACTTTGCATGTTTTCTTGGTCATATACTCAGCGTGCCACTACTGCGCCATCACTGATGTTCAAGAAGTTGTGCATTTTTGGTGTAGTAGTTATGGCTTGTCAAGGTAAGCTATTCGCCCTCTGTGACAGATGTGCGGTGTTTAACAACCTGCGCGACTGGCGGGTCGAAAGGCGCGCCCAGAGCGGATTTTTGTCATGCAAGCCAGTTAAGATCAGCGATCATGCTGGTAAAAGCAGATTTTGGCGGTCGTTTGTACGACAGGACGGGACTCTCCAGGGTGGCACTGCCTCCTGGGTAGACTGCGCGCGATGTATCAGCAAGGAGGCAAGATGTCGCTGTGTTTGACTATCACTAGTTATCACAAGATCACCCCTGGGCAATGCCCCGAAAAGTCCATGGATCAGGGCGTGATGGCTATTGGCCGCAGTTCTGAGAATGACTGGGTATTGCCCGACCCCGAGCGTCTCGTCTCTTCCCAACATTGCGTTATTCAATACAAAGATGGCCGTTACTACTTAACCGATAACAGCACCAATGGTGTGGAATTGGTCAAGGCGGGTATTCGTATGCGTCGCGGTAACAGCGAGCCGTTGCAAGACGGTGAGTTGATCCGCATCGGTGATTACGAAATCCAGGCACGTATCGACTTCAATGTGCAGGCCATCGACAGCCAGCCATTTGCCGGTGACTCACCCAACAGCTTTGAAGCGCTGATGGGCGCCGTGGTGAGCCAGCCTGCGCCCACGCCGATGATCGCCCCGCAATTCCAGGGCGCCTCGGCCATGGAAACCCTGCCCGACCTGTTCGACTTCCTCAGCCCCACCGCCGTGCCGCCGCCCACCGTGGCGGACCATGTGCCGTCCGAGCAACACGATTTTCGCCCCCCGGCTCCGGTGGCCGTACCGGCACCCGAAAAGCCTGCGGTGCAAGGCTCGGTGATTCCCGAAGACTGGGACCTGTTCGGCGACGCGCCCGCGCCCGTGGTCAATGCTGCGCCCGCCCCAGACCCGATCATCCCGCCGCCACCTGTGGTCGAGTCTGTTGCGCTCCCCGTGGCCAATGCCGAGCCACAACCGGACCTCCTGCAAGCCTTCCTACGGGGTGCGGGCCTGGACCAGTTGCGCCTGGACAAAGCCGACGCCTGCGCGCAGATGGAAAGCATTGGCCGCAGCTACCGGTTGATGGTCGAGGGCTTGATCGACGTATTGCGTGCCCGTGCCAGCCTCAAGGGCGAGTTCCGCATGCAGCAGACGATGATCCGCCCCGCCGAAAACAACCCGTTGAAATTCGCCCCGAATGCCGATGAAGCGTTACTGCTGTTGCTGCGTCATGGCAACCAGGCGTTCATGGCGCCGGACCTCGCCGTACGTGACAGTTTCGACGACCTTCGCGCCCACCAGTTGGCCGTGATGGCTGGCGTGGAAGCGGCGATCAAACACCTGCTCACGCGCTTTGAACCGGCGCAATTGGAGGAGCGCATGGGCAAGCCCGGCGGCCTCTCCAGTCTGTTCAACGGTTCGCGTCAGGCCCAGTACTGGCAGCAGTTCACCGAGCTCTACAGCAACATTTCCCGCGAGGCCCAGGACGATTTCCAGGACCTGTTCGGTCGCGAATTCAGCCGGGCCTACGAAGAACACAGTGCACGACAGCGAGGCTGAAAACGCCTCGCACTAATGGATAAAACGGATAGCTAAATACGTCATTGAGGACGCAGGATGATTCCCAGGTTTTTACTCGCCGCCGCTACCGCGCTGCTGCTGACGGCGTGTGCCAACGACACGGTCAAACCCCAGGCGGCTGCCGAGGCCGAAGCCGACACGGCCGCCGTCGAATTGCACTTTCACGCGATTGCCGGGCTTAACCCCGGTGCCAACGGCCAGGCCGCGCCGGTGCGGGTGCGCATTTTCGAATTGAAAAACGCCGCTACCTTTTCACGCTCCGATTACTTCGCCCTGGCGGACCGGGCGCAATCTACCCTGGGCCTGGACCTGCTGGACCAGGACGAAGTGATGGTGCAGCCCGGCCAACAACTGAGCGTGCAGCGCGACCTCGACCCGTCCACGCGCCAGATCGGCCTGCTGGTGGGCTACCGCGAGTTGGACCGTGCGCAATGGCGCACGGTCATCAACGTGCCGCCGCGCCAATACAGCGAATACCAGATCAGCCTCGACGTGCATGCCGTGCGCGCCGACGTCGTGGCTTCCCCATCCAGCCCAGCCCAATAACAAGCAATCGGAGCCCCCATGTCCTGGAACAATCGCGTGGTCTGGTCGGAAGGCATGTTCATCGGAACGCAGCACTTCCAGCAGCATGACCGTTACCTGGAAAACCTGATCGACGCCCGCAGCCGCCCGTTGTCGGCGGGTGCCTGGGGTTTCTCCGAGCTGTTGATCGACCAAGGCCTGCTGGCCCAGGGCAAGCTGGCGATCGTATCGGCCCGCGGCCTGCTGCCCGATGGCACGCCGTTCAATATTCCCCAGGACGACCTGGCGCCGAGCCCGTTGAACATCGACGACAACCTGCGCGACGGCCTGGTGTACCTGGCCCTGCCGCTCAAGCGCGCCGGTGCCCGTGACACGGTGGACGAGGGTGAAGCCCTGGAAGCGGCGCGCTACGTGAGCCAGGTGCGCGAAGTGCGCGACGACAACGCCCCGTTCGAAAACCGCGCGCCGGTGGCCGTGGGCTCGCGGGCATTGCGCCTGCTGACAGCGCAGGATGGCATCAGCGACTACGCCGCCATCGGTCTGGTACGCATCAAGGAAAAACGCGCCGACCGTGCATTGGTGCTCGATGACACCTATATCCCGCCGGTGCTGGACGTGGCTGCGAGCAAACCGCTGACGGCCTTTCGCAGCGAACTGCTGGGCCTGTTGCACCAGCGTGGCGAAGCGCTGGCCGGTCGCGTGGTGGCTTCGGGTGCCGGTGGTGCCTCGGAGATCGCCGACTTCATGCTGCTGCAACTGGTCAACCGCGCCCAGCCGCTGATCCAGCACTTCAGCCAGTTGAGCCCGTTGCACCCGGAGCGCTTTTTTAGCGAACTGGTCAGTCTGGCCGGTGAATTTTCCACCTTCTCAACCTCCGGCCGCCGTCCCCACGAATACCCGCAGTACCAGCACGACGACCTGGCCCTGAGCTTCATGCCGGTGATGGCGGCTCTGCGTGAAGCGCTGTCGATGCTGATCGACAGCAAGGCCACGCCGATCCCGATCGTGGAGAAAGCCTACGGCATCCATGTGGCGATGCTGGCCGACAAGACCCTGCTCGACAACGCCAGTTTCATCCTCGTGGTGCGCGCCGATGTGCCCGGCGAAACCCTGCGTGCGCGTTTCGGCCAGCAGAGCAAGGTTGGCTCGGTGGAGCACATCCGCGACATGGTCAACCTGCAACTGCCGGGCATCGGCCTGCTGCCATTGCCGGTGGCGCCACGCCAATTGCCTTACCACGCCGGCAGCACCTACTACGAGCTGGACCGTGGCAGCGAGCACTGGCAGCAGCTGAATAATTCCGGCGGTTTCGCCTTCCATATCGCCGGGCAGTTCCCGGGCTTGAACCTGGCCTTCTGGGCGATCCGAGGATAATTGGCGATGCATCCCAATGATGATGACCGCACCCAGTTCATGCCGCGCCCGGGTGGCCGAGAGCCTGCACCCTCGCGTGCCGAACCTGCGCCGCTGTCGATGCCGGCTGCGCCGATCCTCACCGGCAAGAGCCAGGGCCTCAACCCGCTGGAAAGCGCCGCCGGCCCGTTGCTGGCGTTGTTGACGCGGCTGCGCAACACCATCGCCCACCCCGCGCCGGCCAGCCTGCGTGCGCAGTTGCTGGCGTACCTGCGCCAGTTCGAAGAACGCGCCGAAGCCGCCGGTGTGGCACGCAATGAAGTGCTGTTGGCCCGTTACGCGCTGTGCACCGCCTTGGATGAAGCGGTGCTGAGCACGCCGTGGGGCAGCACCAGCGATTGGGGTAAACAGAGCCTGCTGATCACCGTGCACAACGAAGCCTGGGGTGGCGAAAAGGTTTTCCAGTTGCTTGACCACTGCCTGCAAAGCCCACGGGAGCGTCTGTACCTGCTGGAGCTGTTGTACCTGTGCATGTGCCTGGGTTTTGAAGGGCGTTACCGCGTGATGACTGACGGGCGCAGCCAGTTGGAAGCCTTGCGCGAGCGCACCGCCGCGGCGATTCGCAGCGCCCGTGGCGAACACGAGCGTGAGCTGTCACCGCACTGGCGCGGTGTGACCGTGGCCCGTGATCGCCTGGCGCAATTCATGCCGCCGTGGATCGCCGTGGCGATTGGCTTGGCGCTGCTGTTGGCGTTGCTGTTCGGTCTGCGCCTGAAGCTGGCCTCGGACGCCGAGCCGGTGTTCAAGAACATCCATGCCCTGGGCGAGATCCCGGTGCAGGCCATCGACCGTCCGGTGGCTCAGCCCAAAGTGATCGAACGCCCGCGCCTGGCTGGGTTCCTGGCCGACGACATCAAGGCCGGCCGCGTGGCGGTGGAAGACAAGGTTGACCGCTCTGTCGTGACCATCCGTGGCGATGAGCTGTTCGCCTCGGCCAGCTCCAGCATCGTCGATGACTACCAGCCGCTGATGCTGCGCATCGCTGACGCCATCCGCAAGGTCAAGGGCCAGGTGCGTGTCACCGGGCACAGCGACAATCGCCCGATTGCCACGTTGCGCTTCCCGTCCAACTGGGCGCTGTCCGAAGCCCGGGCCAAGTCGGTGCTGGAAATTCTCGCGGCCAAGACCGGCCAGGCCGAGCGCTTCAGTGCCGAAGGCCGCAGCGACACCGAGCCGTTGGCCACAAACAGTACTGCCGAAGGCCGTGCCCGCAATCGTCGGGTTGAAATCACCGTATTGGCGGAGGGCGTCGAGTGAAGGCGTTTTTCAGTTTCATGATTCGCTGGGTGATCCCCGTGCTGGGCCTGATTGCCCTGAGCCTGATCATCTGGTTTGTTGGCCCGCTGCTGGACGTGCTGGTGCCCGAAGGGCGCCGTTGGGCGCTGATCGTGCTGGTATTTGCGCTGTGGGTGGCCTACCGCGTGTTCCGCATCATCCAGGCCCGTCGCCAGGCCGCCGAAGTGATGCGCAGCCTGGCCGCAGAAACCCCGGTCGACCCCAACAGCGTCGCGACCGCCGAAGAGCTGTCCACCCTGCGCCAGCGCATGGACGAAGCCTTGGCACTGCTGAAAAAAGCCAAGCTGGGCGGCGACGAGCGCCGCAACCTCTATGAGTTGCCGTGGTACGTGATCATCGGCCCACCGGGTTCGGGCAAGACCACCGCGCTGGTCAATTCCGGGCTGCATTTCCCGCTGGCGGCGCAATTGGGCGCCGGTGCGGTGCGGGGTGTGGGGGGCACGCGCAACTGCGACTGGTGGTTTACCGACCAGGCCGTATTGCTCGACACCGCGGGCCGCTATACCACACAGGACAGCAACTCCACGGTGGATAAAGCCGCCTGGCTGGGCTTTCTCGACCTGCTGAAAAAGCAGCGTGCGCGCCGGCCTATCGACGGTGCGTTTATCGCCATCAGCCTCTCGGATCTGCTGCTGGGCACCGACGCCGAGCGCGCTGCCCATGCCGCCGCGATTCGCTTGCGCATCCAGGAGCTGTATACGCAGCTGGGCGTGCGTTTCCCCATCTACCTGATGCTCACCAAGCTCGACCTGGTGCCAGGCTTCATGGAGTTCTTCGACAACCTGAGCAAGGAAGAGCGCGCCCAGGTGTGGGGCATGACCTTTGCCCTGGACGACGGCAAAAACAGCGACAGCCCGCTGGCGCACCTGCAAAGCGAATTCGCCGGCCTGGAGCAGCGCCTCAACGAACGCCTGGTCGAGCGCTTGCAACAGGAACGCGACCCGGCACGGCGCGACCTGATCTACGGCTTCCCGCAGCAGTTCGGCGCGTTGAAAGATTGCCTGCAAAGCTTCCTCGAAGGCGTGTTCAAACCCAATGCCTTTGAAGAACGCGTGTTGCTGCGTGGCGTGTACTTCACCAGCGGCACCCAGGAAGGCAGCCCGATTGACCGCCTGATCGGTGCCATGGCCCAGAGCATGAACCTGGACCGCCAGCACCTGGCGCGCCAGAGCGGCACCGGGCGCAGTTACTTCATCGAAAAACTCTTCACCGCCGTGGCCTTTGCAGAGCGCGGCCTGGTGGGGGTGAACCCGAAAGTCGAGCGGCGCCGCAAGTGGATCGCCCGTGGCGTTTTGGCGGCCACCGTCGCGCTGGTGGTGGTGGTTAGCAGCCTGTGGTGGGTGAGCTATCGCGCCAACCAGGCGTATATCGCCCAGGTCGATCAGAAGGTCGCGCCCCTGGGCCAGACCGTCCAGAACCTGAGCCCGGCACAGCGGGAAGTGCTCGCCGTGCTGCCGTTGCTCAACGCCGTGAAGAACCTGGCGGGGGATTCGCCGAGCTGGTCCGAAGGGCTGGGGCTGTACCAGGGCGATATGCTCGAAGCCGAGTCCGCCAGCGTGTACCGCAAACTGTTGATCGCCGTGTTCGCGCCACGCCTGGTGACGCGCATCGAAGAGCAACTGCACGGCGGCGGCAACTCGGACTTTCTCTACGAGGGCCTCAAGGCTTACCTGATGCTCGCCGACACCGAGCATTACGACCCGGACTTCATCAAGGCCTGGATCGCTCTGGACTGGGACCGCAACTTGCCCCGCGACCTGCCGGCCGACCAGCGCCAGGCCCTGGCCGGGCACTTGCAGGCGCTGTTCGAACGCCACCCGCCGAGCGCACGCCTGGACCCGCGCCTGATCGACGACCTGCGTCGGCAGTTGCAGCAACTGCCGGTGGCCCAGCGCGTGTACGACCGGGTCAAGCGCCAGAAACTGCCCGAAGGTATTCCGGACTTTCGCCTCAACGAGGCCGCCGGTCGCGATGCCGCGCTGGTGTTCAGCCGCAAGAGCGGCAAGCCGTTGGGCGAACCGTTGAGTGGCTTCTTCACCGCCAAGGGCTATCGCCAGGCGTTCTTGCTCAGCAGCCTGAACCAGACCGGCACCCTGGCCGAAGAGCAATGGGTGCTGGGCCATGAACAGGCCGACCAGCAGAACGTGGTGAGCCTGGCCGCTGACGTGCGCCGCTTGTACTTCCAGGATTACCAGCGCCAGTGGGACGCGTTGCTCGCTGACATCGACTTTGTGCCGATCACCAGCGTGGCCCAGGCCGCCGATGTGCTGCGGGTGATTTCCGGGCCGACTTCGCCGCTGAAAAAACTACTGGTGGCGGTCGCCAGGGAAACCGACCTGCAAGCCGAAGAGCGCCAATTGGCCGCCAAAGGCGTGCCGGTGGAAGGCGGCGTGGACAAGCTCAAGGAGCGCCTCGGCAGCTTGCTGGGCGAGGCGCAACCGACGGCGAATGCCCCGGCGCCGGCGGATGATCCAGTGACTGCGCACTTTGCCGAACTCAACAGCATAGTGAGTAAAAACGAAGGCGAACCGGCAGCCATCGACGGCCTGCTGTCGGACATGAATGCACTGTATGTGCAGGTCAGCGCCATGGTCGGTGCCAGCGGCGATGCCTTGCTCGGCGAGGCCAAGAACCAGGCGGCGGCTGCGGCCACGCGGGTCAGCCTGAACGCCGAGCGCCAGCCGCCGCTGGTGCAGGGCATGGTCAAGTCGGTGGTCAATTCCACCACCAACAGCATGATGGGCGGGGTACGTAATCAGCTGAACGCCGCCTGGGTCAGTGAAGTGGTCAACGTGTATCGCCAGTCATTGGCCGGGCGTTACCCGATGTCGCCGGGCAGTGCGCGGGACGCCACCCTGGATGACTTCGGCCAGTTCTTCGGCGTGGGCGGGGTGATGGACAACTACTTCCGCAAATACCTGCAACCCTATGTGGACACGTCGGCACAGACCTGGCGCTGGCAACCGGGGGCGGCGCAGAAGCTGGGGATTGCCCCTGGCGTGCTGCAAACCTTCCAGCGTGCGGCGACGATTCGGGACGCGTTCTTCCGCTCCGGTGGCACCCAGCCCATCGTGCGTTTCGAGCTCAAGCCGGTGTCGATGGACCCCACCATCACCCAATTCCTGCTCGACCTGGACGGCCAGCAATTGAGCTACGACCACGGCCCGAGCCGCCCGGTTGCGATGCAATGGCCGAACCCCGGCAGCATTGGCGTGGTGCGTATCTCCATCATGCCGCCGTCGGCCAGTGGTCGCTCCGGTATCACCCTGGACGGCCCGTGGGCCTGGTTCCGCCTGCTGGAGCAGTCGGACCTCACCGCAGGCAACTCGCCGGACCGTTTCAACCTGCGCCTGCGGGTCGATGGCGCGAGCATCGCCTACGAGTTGCGCGCCAACAGTGCCTTCAACCCGTTCAAGAGCCGCGTGCTCAGCGGCTTCAGCCTGCCGGAGCGGCTATGACGACTCTGGGTTTTTACGGCAAGTTGGCCAGCCGCGGCGACTTTGTCAGCCGCGCCTTGCCCCAGAGTTTCATTGGCCCGTGGGACAGCTGGCTGGCGGCGGGTTTGCTCGCCAGCCAGAACAGCCTCGGCGCTGACTGGCTGAATGCGTACCTGGTCAGCCCGCTGTGGCGCTTTGTGCTGGCGCCGGGCGTGTGCGGGCCGGATGCGGCGGCGGGCGTGGTGATGCCGAGCATTGACCGGGTCGGGCGGTACTTTCCGCTGGCGGTGGTGACCTTGCTGGATCACGACACCAACCCGGCGTCGCTGGTGGGCGGTTCGGACGCCTGGTTCGAGCAGGCTGAAACCTTGTTGCTCAGCACCCTGGACAGTGGCGCGACCTTCGAAGGCTTCAATGCCGGGCTCGACGAGCTGGGTGTGCCGGCCAGCGAACCGCGAGCGGTGGACAGCCGTTTCGCCGGCCTGCAAAGGGTGGCAGCCACCGTGCCGCACCAGCGTATGACCGCGCTGGCCGAACAGGCGTGCGAGGGCGCAAGCCTGTGGTGGGGGCGAGGTTCGCAGCGTATCTCTCCCGGTTTATTACGGTGCCAGGGCTTGCCTGCCGCCAGCGATTTTGCGCAGTTTTTGCTCGGACAAGAAGGTGTGGTGTAGATGGGCGTGACGTACGAATCCGCGAGCAAAAGCCATGTGGGCATGGTTCGCCAAGTCAACGAAGATGCCTTTCTGGACCTGCCGGAAAACCGCCTGTGGGTGGTGGCCGATGGCATGGGCGGGCACGCGGCGGGGGACTATGTCAGCAGCTTGATCGTCGACAGCCTGCGCCATGTGCCGCTGGGCCGTTCCCTGGACGAATACTCGGCGGCGCTGCGCAACGACCTGCTGCGCATCAACGCGGCTGTGCGCGAAGAAACCGCCAACCGTGGCGTGACCATGATGGGCAGCACCGTGGTGGTATTTGCCGCGCGCGGTTTGCGCGGGGTGTGCCTGTGGGCCGGCGACAGCCGCCTGTACCGCCTGCGCGACGGCGTGCTGGAGAGCATTTCCCGCGACCACAGCTACGTGCAAGACCTGCAAGACAGCGGCCTGCTCAGCGAAGCCGACGCCCGCACCCACCCGCGCTCCAATATCGTCACCCGTGCCATCGGCGTGGAGGCCCAGTTGGACGTCGCTTCAGTGGACCTATTGATCGCGCCCGGCGACAGCTATTTGCTGTGCAGCGATGGCCTCAACAAAACCGTCGAAGACCACGAAATCCGCGACGTGCTCAGCCATGACGCGCCGGATGAAATCGTGCGCAGCCTGGTGCACCTGGGGCTCAATCGCGGCGCACCCGACAACATCACCACCCTCGTCGTGAAGGTCTCGTCATGAACATCGTCATCCCGGGTTATGACATCGAAGGCGAGATTGGCGAAGGCGCCATGGCCAGCGTGTACCTGGCGACCCAGCGCTCGTTGGAGCGCAAGGTGGCGCTGAAGGTGATGGCGGCGGCGCTGGCAGCCGACCCGAGTTTCTGCGAACGCTTCCTGCGCGAGGGCAAGACCCTGGCGCGCTTGTCGCACCCGCACACGGTGACCATCCATGACATCGGCAACGTCGGTGAGCTGTATTACATGGCCATGGAATACCTGCCCAACGGCACGCTCAAGGAGCGCATTGCCGCCGGGCTGACCCCGGAGCAGGGCGTGACGCTGATCCGCCAGATTGCCTCGGCCCTGGGCTATGCCCATGCCCAAGGGCTGGTGCACCGCGACGTCAAGCCGGCGAACATTCTGTTTCGTGCCGATGGCACGGCCGTGCTGTCGGACTTCGGGATTGCCAAGTCGCTGGACGATCGCACCCAATTCACCCAGGCCGGGTTTGCCGTGGGCACGCCGAGCTACATGAGCCCGGAGCAGGCGCGGGGCCAGGAGATCGATGGCCGCGCCGACCTCTACGCACTGGGCGTGGTGCTGTATGAAATCCTCGTCGGCAAACTGCCTTACAACGGCACCGATGCGCTTTCCACGGCGCTGGCGCACCTGACCGAACCCTTGCCGGAATTGCCGGTGCACCATGGGCGCTATCAGGGCGTGCTGCGCAAGTTGCTGGCCAAGGACCCAGCGGACCGTTATCCGGATGCGGCAGCGTTGTTGTTGGCGCTGGATCAACTGCCGGCTGATGATTCGGATGCCACGCTGGTGCGGCCGCTACCGATTCCATTGAGTTTTGATCTGGCGGGCATGACCCCTGTCACCATCGACATTCCGACGGATAAACCGCAGCCAATAGTGCGTCAACCGGTGGTCACGCCGACGCAGCACAATGCCCCGTCCGAGCAGCGCCGTGGGCCGGTATTGGCCTTGGCCGCCGTGGCGGTCGCCGTCGCGTTGGCCATTGGTGGCGCCAGCTACTGGTGGTTGAGCGACGGCGATGAACCGGCCCAGCCGCCAGCCGCCGTGGTGCCCAAGGTGACGCCACCGGTGGCTGTCGCTGAAGTGGATGGCGGTCAACGCCCGTTGCTGATGGCAGGCAAGAAAACCTTGTTCCAGCGCGTACTCAGCAAACCCGGCGCCCAGCTTTCAGCGGACGCAGGGAGCTCGCCGGGTAAAGCGCTGCCGGCGTTTTCCGTGCTCTACGTGTACCAGCGCAAAGACGTCGACGGCAGCCCGTGGGTACGCGTCGGCGCCGCCACCGATGGTCGCAGCGACGGTTGGCTGCCAGCCTCCCAGGTCAGCGACTGGAAACAAAGCCTGGTGCTCAAGTTCACCGAGCGCTCGGGGCGGGCGCCCGTAATGTTCCTGCGCCAGCCCGCAGAGGTGGAAAAACTGCTGGCCGACCCTGCCGCTGCGAAAAGCGTGTTGGCCAAGGCGCAGAGCAACCGTGAGAACAACCAGCAAGTCCTGGCCCTGGAACCCACCGCCAGCGCGGTGCCGCAAAACCAGTTCTACCTGTTGCCGATTTTCGACTCCAAAGAAAGCTTCGACGACAACGGCCAGCCGGTGCAGTTGCTCAACGTGGCCTCCATCGACCCAGGCAGCAGCGCCGCTGCCAAACCTGCCAGCCCGACGCTCAGCGCCCATGCCGATGCGTTCCGCACGGCGGTGGTGCTGGTGGTGGACACCACTGTGTCGATGCAGCCCTACATTGACCAGATTCGCGACGTGGTGCACGAGCTGCAAACCCGCATTGCCGAGCGTGGCGAACTGGACAGCGTCAGCTTCGGCATGGTCGGCTTTCGCAGCAGCATCCAGAAAACCCCGGGCCTTGAGTATGTCGCCAAGACCCTGATCAGTCTCGACCAAGGCCGCGATCCGCAACGCTTTCTGGATATGGCGCGCCAGGTCAAAGCGTCGACGGTGTCCAGCCACTCGTTCAACGAAGATGCGTTTGCCGGGGTGATGCAGGCGGTGGACGGCATGGATTGGTCCGGCTACGGCGGGCGCATCATCCTGCTGGTCTCCGATGCCGGCGCGCTGCGCAAGAACGACCCGTTCGCCGCCACCCAGATGAACGAAGCCGAAGTGCGCCAGGCGGCGCTGGGCAAGCAGATCAAGATCTATGCGCTGCACCTGCGCACCGACGCCGGCAAGAAAACCCATGCCGGCGCCGAGAGCCAGTATCGCGTCCTCACCGCCGACGCCAACCCGCAGATCGGCGACCTGTACACGCCAGTGCCAGGGGGCGATGTGCGCAAGCTGGGTGAGCGTGTCGATGAGATCGGCACGGTGTTCGCCAACCTGGTGCATCAGGTGCGCAGCAACACGCCGCAGCCCGTGCCGTTGCTCAGTGCCGCGCCGAGTCTGGCGGACAAGTCAGCCGCCGTCGGCTATGCCATGCACATGGACTTTCTCGGGCGCAAAACCGCGAGCCAGGCGCCGCAACTGGTCAGCGCCTGGACCGCTGATCGTGACCTGACCAACCCGGCGCTGCCAGCGTTCCAGGTGTGCGTGATGCTGACCAAGCTGCAACTCAACGATCTGCAGCAATCGCTGAAGTTGATCGTGGATGCGGCGCGCAAAACCCAAAGCTCGCCCAAGGATTTCTTCCAGGAAATCGCCAGTGCCTCGGCCTATATGAGCCGTGACCCGCAGGCCCTGCGCAAGGGCGGCAACCTGGCTGACGGCGGCCTGCTCGGTGAATACCTGGAGGGCCTGCCGTACCGCAGCAAGTCGCTGAACATGACCCAGGACCTGTGGTTGTCGTTGAGCGTGGCCGAGCAGGAAGACTTTATCGACGAGCTGGATTCGAAAATCCGCCTGTATGAAACCTTCCATAACGACGTGGCCAACTGGGTCCGGTTCGGTGATGCCGAACCGGGCGATGCGTTGTACCGCGTGCCACTGTCGACGCTGCCGTAATGCTGAACCTGAGCGCGGTGCACAAGAGCCGGGGCGTCGGTAGCCAGCGCTACAGCCTGGTGATCCCGGCATTGCAGCTGGGTGCGGGTGAACAACTGGCGATTGTCGGCCCCAGTGGTTGCGGCAAGAGCACTTTGCTGGACGTGCTGGCGCTGGTGTTGGCGCCGGATCAGGTGGGGCAGTTTGCGTTCAACCAACAGGACATCGGCGCGCTGTGGCGTGCTGACCGGCAATCGGCGCTCGCCGCGTTGCGCAGTCAGCACCTGGGCTATGTGCCGCAGACCGGAGGCTTGCTGGGGTTTCTGGATGTGCGCGGCAATATCGCGCTGTCGCGCCAACTGCTGGGCTTGCAGGACGACGGCCGCGTGGCGCGCCTGGCTGAGCAGTTGCAGATCAGCGATCAGTTGGCCAAGCGCCCGGCGGCGTTGTCGGTGGGCCAACGCCAGCGGGTCAGCTGCGCGCGGGCCCTGGCCCATGGGCCGCAACTGGTGCTGGCTGATGAGCCGACGGCGTCCCTGGACCCGCTCAACGCCGAGCGCGTGATGCAGGCGTTGCTGGCCCAGGCCCGCGAACACCGTGCGGCCTGTGTGATCGCCACCCATGATGAACCGCTGGCTCGCGCCAGTGGCTTGCAGGTGCGGCGTATCCGTTGCCAGCGCGACCCAGACGGCGGCGTCACCGCAACCCTCGGGGAGGCGTGCTGATGCGCATCGGCCTGGTTGCCTCGCTCGCCTGGCAGGACTACCGCAACGATGGGTGGCTGTCGGCCTGTTCGGTGTTGGCATTGGTGGCGGTTATCGCGCCATTGCTGGTGTTATTCGGGCTGAAATTTGGACTGGTTAGCAGTTTGACCGAACGCTTGGAGACCGACCCCGCCAGCCGTGAAATCATCCCGTTGGGCGGTGGTCGATTCAGTGCGGCGTTTATCGCGCAACTGGGTGAGCGCAGCGATGTGGCCTTTGCTGTGCCGCGCACACGGCAGATTGCGGCCACGGCGCAGGTGGGCACCTTGACCCTGGAAATGCTGCCGACTGCCGCAGGCGACCCGTTGTTGGCAGGCTTGCCGCTGCCCCACGGCCTGGACCAGATCGTGCTCAGCCATACCGCCGCCGAAAAGCTCGCGGCAAGGCCCGGTGACTGGCTGGAAACCCGCTTTGCGCGGCAGGTGGCGGGGCGCGTCGAGGCCCAGCGCACGCGGTTGCAGGTGCTGGCGGTGTTGCCGCTGGAAGCCTTCGCTCGCGAGGGCCTGTTTGCCGACCTGGCGCTGCTGGAAGCGGCAGAAGATTACCGCGATGGCCGTGCCGTGCCGGTATTGGGTTGGGCCGGTGACGCGGCGAGCGTGAGCGAACAGCGTATCTACCCGGCGTTTCGCCTGTATGCGCGCAGCCTCAGTGATGTGGAACCGTTGCGGGTGTATTTCGCCGGGCAGAACCTGTTGGTTTCAACCCAGGCGCACACCATCGCTCAAGTGCAATCGTTGAGCCGCAACCTGTCGATTGTGTTCTGGATCATCGCCGGGCTGGCGTTGGCCGGGGCGTTTGCGGCGATCTTCGCGGGCACCCTGGCGGCGGTGGCGCGCAAGCATCGGGAACTCTCGGTGTTGCGCCTGCTGGGGTTTTCCACCGCCGCGTTGTTGCTGTTTGTGCTGCTGCAAGCGCTCTACAGCGCGGGTTTTGCCGCTGTGCTCAGCGTTGGGCTGTATGGCCTGGCCGAGGTCGCGTTGAACAAGCTTTTTGTGCAGGTGCCGGGCGAGTACGCCAGCCACCTGTTGGCGCGCCATTACGGCCTGGCCCTGGTGGCGGTGCTCGGCGTCAGTGCCGTGGCGGCCGCCTGTGGTGGTTGGCGGGTGGCACGTATCCAGGCTTCTGAAGGAATCAGAGATGTATAAATTACTGGGCGCCTGCGTGGCGCTGAGCCTGGCCTCGCTGGCCTGGGCCGATGAGGCAAGTGACAAGCTCGACAACCCCAAGCCGTTGCCGGACGACGTGAGCCTGCCGCTGCCCTGCGAAGGCAACATGGTATTCCGCTACGCCTACATTCTGGCCCAGGGCACCCTGGATGACCGTGAAATCAACCTGGGCTACCCCTTTGCCGAAGGCGAGGCGGGTTATCAGCAGTCGTTTATTTCCGGCTACCGCCGCGACTTCATCAACGGCCAGTTCACCCTCAAGGACTTGCCCAAAGACTGGAGCAAGGTCATCGCGCCGCAGATGCCGAAGACCGACGCAAAAACTCCGCTCAAGCCGATGCTGTACTTCATCGGCAAGTACGAAGTGACCGCCCGCCAATACGCCCAGGTGATGGCCCAGGCGCAATCCCTGGCCAGCGGTGAACCGGCGCCGGCGTGTGACGCGCCCACGGGCATGGCCGGGCGTTTGCCCAAGGTGAAACTGTCGCGCTTTGAAGCCGAGCGTTTTTCGGCGGTGTACAGCGTCTGGCTGATGAAATACCACCGCGAACTGCTGCCTGTGAGCGGGCGCGGTGCGTCGGCCGAAGACGGCGGCCTGGGCTTTGTGCGCCTGCCCACCGAAGTGGAGTGGGAATACGCCGCACGCGGTGGCCAGGCGGTGAGCCGCCAGGACCTCGAAGGCCGCCTGTATCCACGGCGCGCCGAGGGCAGTGAAAGCGATGGCCCGCTGGCCGATTACGCGGTGTTCAACCAGGTGGCCGGCGGCAC
Source organism: Pseudomonas sp. FJ2-5-13 (assembly GCF_029201605.1). Lineage (NCBI taxonomy): Bacteria > Pseudomonadati > Pseudomonadota > Gammaproteobacteria > Pseudomonadales > Pseudomonadaceae > Pseudomonas > Pseudomonas sp. FJ2-5-13. The sequence continues at coordinate 5,908,219 of NZ_CP104045.1, read as the reverse complement.
CGGCCAGGCGGCGCGGTTGATGCCCATCGGCACCAAATTGCCTAACCCCATCGGCATGTTCGACGTGATCGGCAATGCTGCGGAAATGGTCCAGGAATCCTTCCAGTTGGTCCACGCCGGCCGCCGCCAGGGCACCTACGGCGGTTTTGTGGTCAAGGGCGGCAATTACCTGGAAGGCGAGGGCACGTTGTTCACCGGCATGCGCCGCGAATATCCGCTGTTTGCCGCTGATGGCACCGAGCAAAGCAACGAGACCACCGGTTTTCGCGTGGCGATTGGCGCGTTGTCGGCGCCGCGCTCGCGTTACAAGGAACTGTTCGCCCAGTGGCAGAAGGAAGGCCGCCTGGCCTCCCTGACCGACGCCATCGACGACGCCCAGGACCCGACCAAGCGCCTGGACAGCATCATCGCCGCCAGTGTCGATCCCAAGCTGCAAGCCGAGCTGGGCCTGGTCAACGAAGAGCTCAAGCGCAATGTGTCGCTGATCGCTCAACAGCGTGAAGAGGCGGCGGGCAACCTGATCCAGTCGGCGGCGTTGGTGGCCGAGACCATCAGCAACTACAACATCCGCCTGGCCAACCTGCAGAAAAGTCGCCAGCAGGCGGTGGACAGCAAGGACGAGGCCAGCACGCAGCTGTTCGATATGGCCATCACCAATGGGCGCAGCGCGTTGGACGGCGCGGTGGCGATTTACATCGACAACCTGGCCACCGGCACGCGCTACACCGATGCGGTGATCCAGGCGCAGTTTCAACGGGTCAAGGAAGAGTTGGATCGCAAGCCAGTGCTCGGCAAGAGTCTGGTGACGCGCGCGACACTGTTCGTTCGCCATGTCGGCAACTACCGCAAGCAACAGCGGGCCGACCCGGCAACGATCTTGAAGGAATTGCTCGCAGCGAGCGGTCAGCGGTCTTGATCGTTGGCTGTCTAGCGAGCTTGGAAGGGACTCAGGCGGCGGTGGGCCGTGCTGGGCAAGTCAAACTTAACAGAGATCACATCTATGCTTTTTTCCCGTAAGGCGGTTTCCAAGCGTCACCTGCTGCTGATCGCAGCCGGTTTCAGCACCGTGTTGACTGGTTGCGCTACGTCGCCTGCATCCAAGGTAGCGTCGAGCACCAAGGTCGAGTACTACCCCAACTGCTACGAGCCGGTGCAGCACCTGCGCGCCACCGATTCGGACATGACCAAGTCGGTCGTCACCGGTGCAGCCCTTGGCGCGGCCGGCGGTGCCCTGCTGGGCGCCCTGACCGGCGACAAGGACAGCCGTGGCCGCAATGCCGCAATCGGTGCCGCAGGCGGCGCCCTGGCTGGCGGCGCGGCGGGTTACTACACCGAGCGCCAGAAGCAGATCACCGATGACAACCAGCGCATCGCGTCCTACTCCACCGACTTCAACAAAAGCGCCTCGGACATCGACCGCAGCACCGCCTATGCCAAGGCCTCGCAGCAGTGCTACCAGAGCGCATTCACCAAGCTGGTGGCTGATCGCAAGGCCAAGACCGTCAACGACACCGAAGGCCGCAAGCGCCTGGCGGAAATCGTCGCGGGCCTGAAGGAATCCAATGACCTGATCGTGACGGTCAACGGCAAAGCCAGCGAAGACCTGAACAACTACACCCAAGCGTACGAGAAAGATCTGCAACAGGTCGGCGTACAGCGCAGCGATGTGGTGACCGTGGCCACCGCCGATACCACGCCAGTGGTCGCTCCGGCCAAGGGTAAAAAAGCCGTCAAGCCTGCCAAGAAGCCAGTGCTGCCAACAGTGCCAAAAGAAGCGGTAACCACCGAGCGCAGTATCCAGACCGTGCAGGCCAAGCAAGCTGAAAGCAAGCAGGTCGCCACTGCGGGCAAAACCCAGATCGAAGCAACCTGCCGCAATCCAAACCTGGCCGACTGGGCGCCAGTGCCTTGCCCTAACGTTTAAGTACTTGTTGCTATAAGCGTTAAACGCCAACCGATCTGCGCCTAAAGCGCGAGATCGGTGGCGTTCTTTTTGCAAATCGTTACACTGCTGCGGCCACTCCAATAAATACACCGAGGCCGTGTGCATGAAATTTCGTCTTCTCTTGTGGGTGCTTGGCCTGATGATGGGCAAAGCCAGCCGCACCAACCCCGCCTTCCAGCAGCAACTGGGTGACAAAGACCTGGCCTTCCAGCTGCAGACCCTCGACGGCAAGGTTGCCCGTCACTTCATCGTCAAAGACCAGCGCATCACTAGCCGCTCAGGTGTCCACCCGGCGCCGGCTTTCGCGATTGCCTTCAAGGATGCCGCCTACGGCTTCGCCACGATGCAGGCGAAGAACAAGCAATTGGCGTTCATGACGGGGATTCAGGACAAGTCGATCCAGATCAAGGGCAACCCGGCACTGGTGATCTGGTTCCAGGGGCTGACCAAGTATTTGAAGCCGAAGAAAAAGAAGTAACACCTGTAGGAGCGAGCAAGCTCGCTCCTACATTGAGGGGGGGGGCAGGTAGACCGAGTTGGATTCATCGCAGGCAAGCCAGCTCCCACAGTGACCGCGTTCCAACTTGGAAATACGGTCAATTGTGGGAGCTGGCTTGCCTGCGATAGCGGTGTCACAGGCGCCAGATTTACCCCTGGCTGAACTGCGAAGCCAATTCGCGCAACAGCACTTCGGCATCCAGCACTTTACCCACCACATCTTCCGCCTTCTCGCGGCTCAGGCCCAGGCGCTCCAGCAACGCGTCCGGAATGGATTCATCCGGCCCGGAGCCAATCCCCCGGCTGCGCAACAGGCGCACCGCCAGGCACACCAGGTTTGGGTATTCGGCGTATTGCCCGTCATACGTGGGGTCGTGCTGGAAGCGCAGGGCGGTGCACAGTTCGTCCGGCATGTCCCAGTAGCGCATCAGCCAGGCGCCGATCTGTTCGCGGCTGATGCCCAGCAAGTGTTGCTCGACGTAGCTGTGGCACAGGTGCGGGTTGACCTCCAGGTGCCGGCAGATCAGCGAGAAGTGCGGCGGAAACACGTGGGCCAGCAGCAGGTAACCGAAGTTGTGCAGCAAACCTGCCAGGTAGGTCAGGCCAGCTTCAGGGCGCTGGGCGCGGGGCATGGCGCGGGTCAGGCCCTCGATGACGGCGGCGGTGTAGATCGACTGGTGCCAGTACGGCGTGGACAGGTGCGGGCGGTCCTTGGGCAGGCTCAGGGTTTTGCCCAAGGCCAGGCCCAGCGCTAGGTTGATCACAAGATCAAAGCCCAACACGCGCACGATGGCGTCTTCCACTGAGCGGATCTTGCCCGGCGAGGCGTAGTAGGGCGACGCGGCCCAACTGACGACCTGGGCGGCAAGGGCTGGGTCGGTTTCCACCACGCCAGTGATGTCGTCGATGGTGGCGTTGGGGTCGACACGCAGCTTGATGATCTTCTGCGCGGTGTCGGCCAACGGCGGAATCTCGATGGTCGCTTCCAGGCGTTGCTGGATACGGCGCGCAGTGAACGCTTGCATCGCCTGGGTGATTTCCTCGCGGTCATCATTAGGGCGGTCGAGGTTCGGGCGGATGTTGCTCAAGGGTTCGCCAAACTGCGCGGCGCTGGCCTTGGTGAGCAGGCTCTTGAAGGCGTCGGTGGGGATTTCCAGCAACAGCCCGGCTTCGCCCGAATGCACCAGCAGGCTGGGCTCATTGAGCAAGCGGCCTTCGTACAGGCACGGCGAACTGGTCAGGGGCGGCAAGCCTGGCAGCAGGCTCAGGTCATGCTTGCCCAACATGCGCTCGACACGCTCGGGGGCCACGGCCGTGAGGCGGCGACCGGTGAGTTCGGCGAGGCGGTTGAGGTCCAGCAACTGGCTTTGGGGGAACAGCACCATGAGCGCGCCAACCGCATCCTCAAGCAACACCGCCTGGACCTTTCGGGCAGGGTTCAGGCCAGGCTGTTCCATGACTTCCGTGTAGGGGATGGCGAGCTTTGCGAGCAGCGCCCGAATGACCGGCGGGGCGGTCAGTGGGGCTGTGGCGAGGGCAACTTCTGACATGGCCTGATCCAATTTCTTACATTCATTGGAGTATAACCAGCTTGATACGGGTGTTGGTCGGATAAGTGTTCTTTGTGACGAGGTTGGCTGTGCGCCGATCCCGCTGTAGGAGCGGGTCAGACTTGGCCGTATTGCTGGCCGTGGCGCAGCCAGCGGTTGAGCAACGGGCTGACGTGATCGGGCCAACGCTCAAGCAAGGCTTGCGCAGCATCGCGCACGGCGGGCAGCAGGTCGGCATCGCGCATCAGGTCGGCAACCTTGAATTGCAGCAGGCCGGTCTGGCGCGTGCCGAGCATTTCACCTGGGCCGCGCAGTTCCAGGTCTTTTTCGGCGATGACAAAACCGTCGTTGGTTTCGCGCATGATGCCCAGGCGCTGGCGACCGATCTGCGACAGCGGCGGGTGATAGAGCAGCACGCAGTGGCTGGCGGCGCTGCCCCGGCCAACCCGCCCGCGCAGCTGGTGCAGTTGCGCCAGGCCCAGGCGCTCGGGGTTTTCGATGATCATCAGGCTGGCGTTGGGGACGTCCACGCCCACTTCAATCACGGTGGTGGCCACCAGTAATTGCAGGTTGCCGGCCTTGAACTCGGCCATCACCGCGGCTTTTTCCGCCGGCTTCATACGGCCATGGATCAACCCGACCTTGAGCTCACCCAAGGCGCTGGTGAGGTCTTCATAGGTAGTTTCGGCGGCCTGGCAGGTCAGTTCTTCGGACTCTTCGATCAGTGTGCACACCCAGTACGCCTGGCGGCCTTCGGCGCAGGCACCGCGCACGCGCTCGATCACTTCGACCCGCCGCGTGTCGGTGACCAGCACGGTGTTGACCGGCGTTCGCCCTGGCGGCAGTTCGTCGAGGATCGAGGTGTCGAGGTCGGCGTAGGCACTCATGGCCAGGGTGCGTGGGATCGGCGTGGCGGTCATGATCAACTGGTGCGGGTTCATGCGCCCGCCCACGCCTTTCTGGCGCAGGGCCAGGCGCTGTTGCACGCCAAAGCGGTGCTGTTCGTCGATGATCACCAGCGCAAGGTTCTTGAACTGCACTTCGTCCTGGAACAGCGCATGGGTGCCCACCACCATCGGTGCGCCGGCGGCGATCTGTTCCAGGGCGGCCACGCGGTTCTTGCCTTTGAGCTTGCCAGCCAGCCACGCCACTTCCAGACCCAGGGGTTCGAGCCAGCGCTTGAAGGTGATGAAGTGTTGTTCGGCGAGGATTTCCGTGGGTGCCATCAGCGCCACCTGATAGCCAGCTTCCAGGGCTTGCAGGGCGGCGAGGGCGGCCACCACGGTCTTGCCGGCGCCTACGTCACCCTGGATCAACCGCAGCATCGGTTCTTGCTGGCTGAGGTCGTAGGCGATTTCATTGCCCACGCGCTGTTGCGCGCCGGTGGGTGCAAAGCCGAGGTTGGCCAGGTATTGCGCAGGCAGCCGCGTGGCCTTGGGCATCGCCGGGGCGCGCAGGGAACGCATGCTTTCGCGCAGGCGTTGCTGGGACAGCTGATGCGTGAGCAGTTCTTCAAAGGCCAGTCGATGCTGGGCCCAATGATGGCCGAGGGCGAGTTCGTCCACATCGGCATCGGCGGGCGGGTGATGCAAATACCGAATCGCATCGGCCAGGGGCGCCAATTGATAGTCGCGGGCCAGCTCCAGGGGCAGCCAATCGGGCAGGCTTTGCGGGCCGAGCATGGTCAGGGTCTGCATGCACAACTGGCGCAGACGTTGCTGGGTCAGGCCCTCGGTCAGCGGGTAGATCGGCGTGAGCGTGGTGTCCACCGGTGGCGGCTCATCGCCGGTAATGGCGCGGTATTCCGGGTGGTAGATTTCCAGGCCAGAGGCGCCTGGGCGTGCCTCGCCGTAACAGCGCACGCGGGTGCCACGCTTGAGGCCTTCCTTCTGTGCGTTGCTGAAGTGGTAGAAGCGCAGGCTCAAGCCACCGGTACCATCCTGCAGACGCACCACCAGGCTGCGGCGCTTGCCCATCACCACGTCGGCGCCGCTGACGGTGCCTTCGATCACCGCGTCCTGCCCAGGGCGCAAATGGCCGATAGGCACCACGCGGGTGCGGTCCTGGTAGCGCAGGGGCAGGTGGAACAGCACGTCCTGAAGGTTCTCCAGGCCGACCTTGGCCAGCTTCTCGGCCATGGCCTCCCCGACACCCTTGAGTGCCGTCACTGACACCTGCGACAGCTCAGTCATACCGTGGCTTAGCTCGCAACGGGCGGCTTGGCCACCGAACACAGACGGATCGAGTCCGCGAGGATCTCAATCGCTTTGGGGCGCGGGAAGCTGGCGCGCCAGGCAATCGCCACGGTACGGAACGGCACCGGCGGCGTGAGTGGGCGCACTTCGATCACGCCCTGGGCGTAGTGATGGCTGTCTACCGCAGACAGCGGCAGGATCGAGATGCCCAGGCCGGACGCGACCATATGGCGAATGGTTTCCAGGGAGCTGGATTCCACCGTGGTGTGCTTGGCGCCGTCGTTGCCCTTGGTCAGGGTCGGGCAGGCTTCCAGCACCTGGTCGCGGAAGCAGTGGCCTTCACCGAGCAGCAGCAGGCTCTTGTCATTGAGCAGGCCGGCGTCGATGGTGTCCTTCTTGGTCCACGGGTGGGAGGCCGGCATCAGCACGTAGAACGGCTCGTCGTAGAGCGGCAGGGTCAGCACGTCCGCCTCGTTGAAGGGCAGGGCGATGATGATCGCGTCCAGCTCGCCGTTGCGCAGTTTATCGCGCAGCACGTGGGTGAAGTTTTCTTCGATATACAGGGGCATCTGCGGCGCGACGCGGTGCAGTTGCGGAATCAGGTGCGGGAACAGGTAGGGGCCGACTGTGTAGATCGCGCCAACCTTGAGCGGTGCGGTCAGCTGGTTCTTGCCGGCCTGGGCCAGTTCGCGAATGCTTTGCGCTTGTTCCAGGACCTTCTGGGCCTGGGCAACGATGCCTTCGCCCACAGGGGTGAGGCGCACGGCGCTCTTGCTGCGCTCGAAAATCAGCACACCGAGTTCGTCTTCAAGCTTTTTCACACCCACCGACAGCGTCGGCTGGCTGACGTGGCAACGCTCGGCTGCATGGCCGAAGTGCTGTTCTTGGGCGAGGGTCACGATGTAGCGTAATTCTGTAAGAGTCATAGCGGGCGTCCATGAGGTTGCGGGCCAAGCATACCGGCTGCAATCGATAGACGCACGTTATCAGAACTTTGCTGTGGATTGAGTGGGGAATGTCGGAATTTTGCTGAGGTAATAAAGCGAATGCGGGAGGGAGCAAGTCCCCCCCACAGTGCTCTGTCAGCGGCGACGCTTGTCGATGTTGTAAACAAACGGTGCGACCAGTTCGACGCTGCCGTTTTTCAACAGGTCGGCCGGCGGCTTGGGCAACGGCTGAGCCTTGCGGATCATCTCAAGGGTCGCACGGTCCAGGTCGGCGTTGCCGGAGCGGCCTTCCAGCTCGTAGGACAGCACATTGCCTTCGCCATCGACCACGAAGCGCAAGCGGTTCATACCTTCCTTGCCACTGCGTTGGGCGCCAGGCGGGTACTTCTTGTACTTCTGCAGATGCGCCAGCAACGTGCTTTGCCAGGAAGCCTGGGCGGCCAGCTGCTGTGCCGATGGGCCCGGCGTAGGTTGTGCGGACTTCTGCGCAGGTGCGTTGCTCGGCGGCGTTTCGCTCGGTGGCTCCTCGGAAGGTTTCTCCTTGGGCGGCTCGGGCTTCTTCTCCACCGGCTTTGGCGGTTGTGGCTTAGGCTTGGGCTTGACCGGCTTGGGCACCTGGATCGTTGGCTTGGGCGCCTCGGCCAGCTTTGGCAGGGGCAGCTCTTCGACCGGTGGTGGCGGCGGCGCAACGACCTTGGGCGGTGCTGGAGGCGGCGGTGGCGCTGGCAGCGGCGCCAGGTCGATGACCATGGCGGCGGGTGGCAGCTGGATCGCCTGCGGCGCGGACCATTGGAGCGCGATGATGATCGCGACGGCATGCACGCCCAGCACGACGGCGAGGCTGGTGCCATAACGCGTCAGTTTGTGGCGCGTCGTGATCATTTCTTGGCTGCCGTCTCAAGTCCGACCAGGCCTACCTTGAGGTAGCCGGCTGCCCGCAGGGCATCCATCACGCTCATCAGGTCACCGTAGTCCACGCCTTTGTCGGCCTGGAAGAAGATCGTCGTGTCTTTCTTGCCTTGGGTCTTGGCATCCAGCACCGGCCCCAGGGTCTCAGCCTTGACTTCTTCTTCGCCCAGGAACAGGCGTTGGTCCGCCTTGACGCTGAGGAAGATCGGTTTCTCTGGCCGCGGCGCCGGCTTGGCGCTGGACGCAGGCAGGTCCACTTTGATGTCCACGGTCGCCAGCGGTGCGGCCACCATGAAGATGATCAGCAGCACCAGCATCACGTCGATAAACGGCGTGACGTTGATTTCGTGGTTCTCGACGAGTTCGTCGTCGCCTTGATTCAAATGCAGGCCCATGGCCGATTACCCCACTTTCACCATGTGCGGTTGCGAGCTGCGCTCGGTAGGCAGGTGATCGAGGTCACGGCTGACCAGCAACAGGACTTCTGCCGATGCATCCGACACCTGGGCCTTGTAGCCGGCAATCGAACGGGCGAAGACGTTGTAGATGACCACCGCAGGAATCGCGGCAACCAGGCCTAGGGCGGTCGCCAGCAGGGCTTCGGCGATGCCGGGGGCAACGACGGCGAGGTTGGTGGTCTGGGTTTTGGCGATGCCGATGAAGCTGTTCATGATGCCCCACACGGTACCGAACAAGCCGACGAAGGGCGCGGTGGAACCGATGGTGGCGAGTACGCCGGTGCCGCTGCTCATGTTACGGCCACAGGCGGCAACCAGGCGCTCCAGGCGGAAGCTGACGCGTTCCTTGATGCCTTCTTTTTCGCGGGTGTTGGCCGACAGGCGCATTTCTTCCAGCGCGTCGTGCACCAGCAGGTTGGCCAGGGTGCCCTTCTTGGTCGCGGTTTCGCTCGCTTCCTTGAGGGTGGTGGCTTTTTTCAGGTGGACGATTTCAGCACGCAGACGACGCTTGGCGCCCAACAGCTCGAAGCCTTTGGCAATCCAGATGGTCCAGGTAATGATCGAGGCAATGGCCAAGCCGATCATGACGGCTTTCACCACCACGTCAGCATTCTGGTACATGCCCCATGGCGACAAGTCGTGGGCCATGCCCAGGGTGTTGTCTTCTTCCAGCACCACGCCGGTTTCGTCGGCAGGTGCGGCAGCGCCGGCGGCCTGGGCCGGGTCGGTGGCCACTGGCGCGACGGCAGGCGCTGCCGGGGTCGCGGCATTTTGCTCGGCGGCTGCTGGAGCGGCGGGAGCGGTGGCGTCAGCGAATGCGGCGGTCGGTGCCAGCAGTACGCTGAACAGCATCGCAGCAATCGCACGCCAGGCGCGGGAGGGACTGTGAAGCTTGGTTGGCGAAGCGGGGGTTGTATGACGTGTCATGCTGGCCGGACCTGAGAAAAAAAATGGGTGATCGTCCTTCCAGACCCAAAGGGTCGAGGACAAATGGGCGGTCATTATTGCAAGTAATTCTTGTTAACAGAAGTAATACAGTAACTTTATTTGTGCTTTTTCTGGCCGTTGGTCATCTCTGGCGGCTAATCTGCGCCTTTAAGAATGGAGTTTTGTAATGTCTGCGCCTTCTGTTGTGATTGCCGGTTGCGGTGATGTGGGTAGTCGGCTGGCTAGCCAATTGCTGGCCTCGGAATGGGAGGTCCACGGCCTGCGCCGCGATATTTCACGCCTGCCCGACGGGGTGATCGGCATCGCCGGCGACCTGTTCAAAAAGGACTGCCCTGATACCTGGCCCATCGGCGGGGTGGATTATCTGGTGTACTGCGCCGCTGCCACTGACCACGACGAAGCCGGCTATCGCGCCGCCTACGTGCAAGGGTTGCTGCATGTGTTGGAGTGGCTGGAAGACTACGGCCAGACGCCCAAGCATTTGCTGTTTGTTTCCAGCAGCAGTGTGTATGGGCAGCAGAACGGCGAGTGGGTTGACGAAACGTCCGAGACGCAAGCGAAGGGCTATTCCGGGCAGGTGATGCTGGAAGCTGAGCAAGTGGCGCTCAACAGCGGTATTCCATCCACCATCGTGCGCTTGACCGGCATCTACGGCCCTGGCCGTGAATGGCTGCTGACCCAGGTGCGTCAAGGCTACCGCGTAGCGGTTGATCCGCCGTTGTATGGCAACCGTATCCACGCCGATGACGCCGCGGGCCTGCTCGCCTTTTTGCTGCGGCATGTGGAAAAGGGCGGCTCGCTGGACAAGGTCTATATCGGCGTTGACGATGCGCCGGCACCGCTGGCCGAGGTGGTGGCCTGGTTGCGCGAGTACCTGGGTGTGACTGAGTGGGCCGAGGACGCCAGTGTGCGCCGTGCTGGCAGCAAACAATGCAGTAATGCGCGTATCAAGGCGTTGGGCTGGGTGCCGACATACCCGACCTACCGGGAAGGCTATGCGGCGATTCTGAAAGGCTGAAACACGTTCAAAACTGTGGGAGCTGGCTTGCCTGCGATAGCCATAGGTATCTACACAACTTTGTAGCCTGTAGCAGCCACCGGTAACCACGATGCGAAGCGAGTCGCTCTTGATCTTGCTCTTGATCTGCTTTTGATCTTAGGCGCCCCGTTAAACCACGCTGGCCGGAATTCGACAGGGATTTGGGGGGTAAACCGGCAGGGATGCCGGTTTAGCCGCCCCGCGCCATGGATGGCGCGTGGCGGCGGCCCCCCAAATCACTGGCGGATTACGGGCACACCGAGCCTAGGCGAGGTGCCGAGTGGTGGGGCAAGAGCGTTTTGCTTACTTTTGCGCTTTTCAAAAGTGAGCCGCCGTCAGGGCGGAACCCTAAGTGGCCGTTACCTAAATAACGGATATGTACGCGGTCGAATCCAGCATCCCGGTCGGCTGTCAGGCCGTCTTCGCAGGCAAGCCAGCTCCCACATTTGGATCGCGGTGCGTCAGTTAGAACAGCATCGGCTGTCAGGCCGTCACGGGAGCAAGCTCCCTCGCCACAGGTTCAGCGTCGCACCAAAATTGTGTAGATACCTATGCTGCGATAGCGGTATATCAATTACATCTTTGTTGGATGTAATACCGTCATCACAGGCAAGCCAGCTTCCACATTTTGATCAAGTGAGGCTTTTATTACTTTTCAAGCAGCCACTGGCGCGGGCCTGGCGTAAACGAAGGCACTTCATCGGCCTGCGCAGTATTGATCGCCTGGAAGATCTCCAGTTGCTCACCCTTGCGCGCGAAGATCCAAGGGTTGCCCTGGCCGTTCAGTTGCAGCCAGATGCTGTCATAGCCGCCGCTCATGGAGGCGCAGTCGCCTGCCAGGCAGAGTGAATAGCGATCAACTCCCGGCAGGCCGGCGACCTTGCCGTCTGCCTGGAACTGCACCGTGGCGCCGCTGCCGGTGCCGTCGCTGATCTTCCAGTCGCCGCCCATGTAGGCCGCGTACAGTGCGCGTTCGAAGTTGGCGCCCAGTGGCGCGCCTTCTGGGGCCGGGTCTTTGGCGCGGGCAAACAGCTGCTCGGGCTCATTGTCGTTGGCCACTTGCAGCAGTTGCTTGCCTTTGCGCTTGAGTTCGGTGGCAGAGCTGCCATAGAAGTCCACGTTCCACGCGCCGGGCTTTTCACCCGACAACTTGCCTTCCGCTACTTCAAAACCGTTGTAGTAGCGCGCCTGCAAGGCCTTGGTGTTGACCTCCCACTCAAGGTTGGGGCCATAGGACTGCAGGGCTTCACGCAAAGGGCCGCCTTTGGCTGCCGCGTCGATGGCGGCCTGGTTGATCCAGGTGCCGCTCACATCCAGGTCGGCGGGGTTGCTGGCACAGCCGCCGAGCAGCAGGGCGAGCAACGAGGAGGCTACAAGCGCTTTGCGCATTACGAAATCCTTCTGAAACGAAGTCGGCGCAGCCTGTTGGAGCTGCGCCGGGTGTTTTACTCGATGACCAGAATGGCATCCATCTCAACCTGTGCGCCCTTTGGCAAGGCGGCAACGCCGATGGCGGCGCGGGCTGGGTAAGGTTGTTCGAAGTACTTGCCCATGATCTCGTTGACCTTGGCGAAGTGGCTGAGGTCAGTGAGGAAGATGTTCAGCTTGACGATGTCCTTGAACGAACCACCGGCAGCTTCAGCCACGGACTTGAGGTTTTCAAAGACCTGTACGGTCTGGGCTTCGAAGCCTTCAACCAGTTCCATGGTCTTTGGGTCCAGCGGGATCTGGCCGGACATGTAGACGGTGTTGCCCGCCTTGATCGCCTGGGAATAAGTGCCGATGGCAGCTGGAGCTTTATCGCTGGTGATAACTGTCTTGGTCATGAATGACTCCTTGTAATGGATCGGTTATGCACGCATGCGGGTGATGCGGATCACACCGGTCAAGGCGCGCAGTTTTTTGATCACGCGGGCCAGGTGCACGCGGTCGTGCACGCTGACCACCAGTTGGACCACGCTGATGCGACCATCGCGTTCGTCCATGCTGATTTTCTCGATATTGCCGTCGGCGGCGTTGACGCTGCTGGCCAGCAGGGCGATCAGGCCGCGCTGGTGTTCCAACTCCACCCGCAGCTCGACGTTGAATTCGCCGGTAACATCCTTGGCCCACGAGAGCTGGATGCATTTTTCCGGGTTGTGGCGGATTTCGGTGATGTTGCGGCAGTTGTCCAGGTGCACCACCATGCCTTTGCCTGCGGACAAGTGGCCGACAATCGGGTCGCCCGGGATCGGCGTGCAACATTTGGCGTAGCTGAGTACCAGGCCCTCGGTGCCGCGAATCGCCAGCGGGCCTTCAGGGCTCGGCAGCTGTTCGCCTTCGCCCAGCAGGCGGCGCGCAACCACGTAAGCCATGCGGTTGCCCAGGCCGATATCTTCCAGCAGGTCTTCGATGGTTTCCTGGCGGTACTCGTGGAGCATCGCTTGCACGCGCTCTTGCGGGATCTTGTCCAGGGCGCTGTCGAAGCCGTTGAGCACCTTGTTCAGCAGGCGTTCGCCCAGGCTAATGGACTCGGAGCGGCGCTGCAATTTCAGTGCGTGGCGAATATGCGTACGCGCCTTTCCGGTGACCACGAAGTTGAGCCAGGCCGGGTTCGGGCGAGCGCCCGGTGCGCTGACGATCTCCACCGTGGAACCACTTTGCAGCGGTTCGGACAGCGGGGCCAGGCGCCGGTTGATGCGACAGGCGATGCAACTGTTACCGACATCGGTGTGCACCGCGTAGGCAAAGTCGACCGCCGTGGAGCCTTTGGGCAGCTCCATGATCCGGCCTTTGGGCGTGAACACGTAGACCTCGTCCGGGAACAGGTCGATCTTCACGCTTTCGATAAATTCCAGGGAGTTGCCGGCACGTTGCTGCATTTCCAGCACGCCCTTGACCCATTGGCGTGCACGGGCATGGGTGCCTTTGGGCTGTTCGTCGCCGCTGGACTTGTACAGCCAATGGGCGGCGATGCCGTTGTTGGCCATCTCTTCCATTTCGCGGGTGCGGATCTGGATCTCGATCGGCACCCCGTGCATGCCAAACAGGGTGGTATGCAGCGACTGGTAGCCGTTGGCCTTGGGAATTGCGATGTAGTCCTTGAAGCGGCCCGGCAGCGGCTTGTACAAATTATGTACAGCGCCCAGCACGCGGTAGCAGGTATCGACCTTGTCGACGATGATCCGGAACGCATACACGTCCATGATCTCGTTGAAGGCCCGACGCTTGCCGCGCATCTTCTTGTAGATGCCGTAGATGTGCTTCTGCCGTCCGCTGACCTCGCCCTCGATCTCGTCGATCGCCAGGCAATGGCTCAGGGACTCTTCGATCTTGTTGACGATTTCCTTGCGGTTGCCCCGTGCGCGCTTGACCGCCTGGTAGATGCGCGCCGAGCGCATGGGGTGCATGGCTTTAAAGCCAAGGTCTTCGAATTCGATACGAATGGCGTGCATGCCCAGCCGGTTGGCGATGGGCGCATAGATTTCCAGGGTTTCCTTGGCGATGCGCCGGCGTTTTTCGCCGGACAGCACTTCCAGCGTGCGCATGTTGTGCAGCCGGTCGGCCAGCTTGACCAGGATCACCCGAATGTCTCGGGCCATGGCCATGGCCATCTTCTGGAAGTTTTCCGCCTGGGCTTCGGCCTTGGTCTCGAAGTTCATCTGGGTCAGCTTGCTGACCCCATCGACCAGTTCGGCCACGGTTTCGCCAAATTGCGCACTGAGCGCTTCCTTGGCAATGCCGGTGTCTTCGATCACGTCATGCAGCATCGCGGCCATCAGGCTCTGATGGTCCATGTGCATGTCGGCAAGAATATTGGCCACCGCAAGAGGATGGGTGACATACGCCTCGCCGCTACGGCGGCGTTGGCCGTCGTGGGCTTGTTCGGCGTAGAAATACGCTCGGCGAACCAGGTTGACCTGGTCGGCGCCGAGGTAGGCCGATAAGCGATCGGCGAGGGCGTCTATGCTCGGCAAAGTGTGAACTCCTGCCGATGGCTGTGACCCCGCGCCGTGCTACGTCGACCAGGCATAGGCTTAGACGTCCTCGTTGGACTCGCCTTCGAACGCTGCAAACAGCGGTTCGTCTTCAACGATTTCGGCGTTGGCGATGAACTCGTAGCTCATCAGGCCTTCAGCGATTTCACGCAGGGCTACAACGGTAGGCTTGTCGTTTTCCCACTGGACCAGGGGCTCTTTGCCGCCAGTGGCCAGTTGACGGGCACGCTTGGTAGAGAGCATGACCAGCTCAAAGCGGTTATCCACGTGTTCTAGGCAGTCTTCAACGGTTACGCGGGCCATGGTATTCCTCGGAGCGAATGCAAGATGCGCGCTGCCCGGTTGGGCGAGCGGACTGAGCAGTTTAAAAAATCACCAGCGTTTAGGGAAGCGCTGATTTTTCGCAGGCCTTCGCAAAACCGCTACAAGTGCCAATGTAAGGCCCTTGCAGCCGTTTTGGGAAGAGCCAATCAGCCGAGCAATTCGGCGAGTAATTTGCCGAAACGTTGCTGTTGGCGCTTTTGCTGCAGTTGGTTGGCGCGGAAAATCGCCTTCAAATCGTCCAGTGCGTGGGCAAAGTCGTCATTGATGATCAGGTAGTCGTAGTCGACGTAGTGGCTCATTTCGCTGACGGCCTCACGCATGCGGCCCTCGATGATCTCATCGCTGTCCTGGCCGCGGTTGGTCAGGCGCTGGTGCAGGGCTTGGAGCGAGGGCGGCAGGATGAAGATGGAGCGCGCCTTGGGCATCAGCTGGCGCACTTGCTCGGCGCCCTGCCAGTCGATTTCCAGGATCAGGTCGTGGCCTTCGTCCAGGGTCTGTTGCAGGTGGCTTTGCGAGGTGCCATAGAGGTTGCCGAACACTTCGGCGCGCTCCAGGAAGTCACCATGCTCGATCATCTTGACGAACTCGGTACGCTCTACGAAGTGATAGTGCACGCCGTCCACTTCGCCCGGGCGCATGGCGCGGGTGGTGTGGGAGACCGAAATGCGGATCTGCTCGTCGGCGTCGGTCAAAGCCTTGACCAGGCTGCTTTTGCCCGCGCCCGAAGGGGCGGAAATGATGTAAAGGGTGCCGGTGCTGTGGGTCATGGAGGGTGCCTTACTCAATGTTCTGTACTTGTTCGCGCATTTGCTCGATCAACACTTTGAGGTTGACCGCCGCCGTGGTGCTGCGCGGGTCGAACGCCTTGGAGCCCAGTGTATTGGCTTCGCGGTTGAGTTCCTGCATCAGGAAGTCCAGGCGCCGACCGGCGGCACCGCCCGACTTGAGTACGCGGCGCACTTCAAGGATATGGGTGCTCAGGCGGTCGAGTTCTTCGGCCACGTCGTTCTTCTGCGCGAGCAGGACCATTTCCTGTTCCAGGCGCGTCGGGTCGAGGTCGGCTTTCATGTCGGTAAAGCGGTCGAGGACCTTCTGGCGCTGGGTGGCGAGCATCTGCGGTACCAGTTCGCGCAGGGTCACCACGTCGGCTTCGATCGACGTCAGCCGCTCGTTGATCAGGCGCGCCAGCTCGGCGCCTTCGCGCTCGCGGCCGGCCTTGAGTTCCTTCAGGCCCTGGTTGAACAGGGCGAGGGCTTCGGCATTCAGGGCCTGCGGGTCGGCCGCGTCGGCCACCAGCACGCCGGGCCAGGCCAATACTTCCAGAGGGTTCAATGCGGCCGGCTGCTTGATCAGGCCAGCGATGGTTTCGGCCGCGGCCACCAGTTGGGCGGCGCGGTCGCGGTCAACCTGCAGCGGCTTGCCGGTGGTTTCTTCGGTAAAGCGCAAGGTGCATTCCAGCTTGCCACGGGAGATGCCCTGGCGCAGCGCTTCACGCACCGCTCCTTCGAGGTCGCGGAACGACTCTGGCAGGCGCAGGTGCGGCTCCAGGTAACGGCTGTTGACCGAGCGCAGTTCCCAGCTGAGGGTGCCTTGGGCCCCGGCTTTTTCGACACGGGCGAAGGCGGTCATGCTGTGCACCATGGAGGTACCTCGCGTTGGATAAATAGAAAGTGACCAGGCCGACCTGTAGGAGCGAGCTGGCTGGCGAAGAACGCAAGGGCACCGCGTTGAATCAGGAAGGCCCCGTAATCGTTGACGTTTTTCGCGAGCAGGCTCGCTCCTACCGTCTGGAGGCGCAGGATTGTAGCGCAGTGGGAGGGGGTCGCCCAAACCCGGGCATTGGTAACCGGATTTTTTAGAAGTGCCCCGAACCGGTTCGCGGCTCTATAATGCTCGGCAGTTTTTCGTCCTCAGTACAGGTATCCCCTATGAAACGTCCAAGTGGTCGCGCTGCCGATCAGCTCCGCTCGATCCGCATCACCCGCAACTACACCAAACACGCCGAGGGATCTGTACTGGTCGAGTTTGGCGATACCAAGGTCATCTGCACGGTCAGCGTCGAAAACGGCGTGCCGCGCTTCCTCAAGGGCCAGGGCCAGGGTTGGTTGACCGCTGAATACGGCATGCTGCCGCGCGCCACTGGCGAGCGTAACCAGCGTGAAGCCAGCCGTGGCAAGCAAGGCGGGCGCACCCTGGAAATCCAGCGCCTGATCGGCCGTTCCCTACGTGCCGCTCTGGATATGTCCAAACTGGGTGACGTCACCCTCTACGTCGATTGCGACGTGATCCAGGCAGATGGCGGCACCCGCACGGCGTCCATCACCGGCGCCATGGTGGCCCTGGTCGACGCGCTGAAAGTGATCAAAAAACGCGGTGGCCTGAAAGCGGGTGACCCGCTCAAGCAGATGATCGCCGCTGTATCGGTCGGTATGTACCAGGGCGAGCCTGTGCTGGACCTGGACTACCTGGAAGACTCGGCTGCCGAGACCGATCTCAATGTGGTCATGACCAGCACCGGTGGTTTCATCGAAGTGCAGGGCACTGCCGAAGGCGCGCCATTCCAGCCGGCTGAGCTGAACGCCATGCTGGCCTTGGCCCAGAAGGGCATGACCGAAATCTTTGAATTGCAGAACGCCGCGCTGGCTGACTGAGCCGGCCCCAAGGAGATGCACCATGAATGACAGCCAGTTGCCAGTTCCGGCACCGTCCAAGGAAGTACGCCAGTGGGCAATGTTGTGTCATTTCGCGGCATTCCTGGGGTTGGTATTTCCCTTCGGCAGCCTGCTGGGGCCGTTGATCCTGTGGCAGTTCAAGAAGGACATGGACCCGCTCGTCGATGACCAGGGCAAGGAAGCGCTGAATTTCCAGATCACCGTGGCGATCGCCTGGCTGGTGTGCCTGTTGTTGGGCTTTGTGGTGGTCGGCTTCTTGCTGATGACCGTGCTGGTGATGGGTGCGTTGATTCTGACGATCATCGCCGGTATCAAGGCCAACAAAGGCATTGCCTATCGCTATCCGTGGACCTGGCGCCTGGTCAAGTAACCGAGCGGCCACAAAAAAACCGACATCACTGTCGGTTTTTTTGTGCCTGGAGAATGACCTCAGATGGTCAATGTCCAATCGTAGTCCACGATCAGCGGCGCGTGCTGCGAGAAGCGCGGCTGGCGCGGCAGGCGTGCGCTACGTACGAACCGGCGCAGGCCAGGGGTCAGCAGCTGGTAGTCGAAACGCCAGCCAAGGTTGAGCATCTCGGCCTGTTCGTTATCCGGCCACCAGCTGTACTGGTCGCCTTCGCGGCTGACTTCGCGCAGGGCATCGACATAGCCCATGTTGCCGACAATCTCGTCCATCCAGGCGCGTTCCGGCGCCAGGAAGCCTGGGGATTGCTGGCTGTCGCGCCAGTTCTTGATATCCAGCTTCTGTTGCGCCACGTACAGCGAGCCACAATAAATGTACTCGCGACGTTTGCGTCGCTGTTTATCCAAGTAACGGGCGAAATCGTCCATTAGCTTGAATTTCTGGTTCAAGTCTTCATCGCCGTTCTGCCCGGAAGGAAGCAGCAAGGTCGCGATGCTGACCTTGTCGAAATCGGCTTGCAGGTAACGCCCGTAGCGGTCGGCTGTCTCGAAGCCGAGGCCGCTGATGACCGCCTTGGGTTGCAACCGCGAGTACAAAGCCACGCCACCTTGGGTGGGCACTTCGGCATCGCAGGCATAAAGGAAGTAGCCATCCAGTTGGAAGGCTGGGTCGTCCAGTTCAAAGGCGGAGGCACGGGTGTCCTGCAGGCAGATGACGTCGGCATTCTGTGCTTGCAGCCAACTGAGCAAACCACGCTCGACTGCAGCCTGAATACCATTAACGTTCACACTGATGATCCGCATAAATGGCCCCAAAAATCGCGTGCGTGTATGATACACGCCGTCCACCCAATTAGCTAAATCCGTGGTATCTGAGGCTTTTTTCATGCAGGCGTATCAGCGCGATTTCATTCGTTTTGCCATCGATCGCGGCGTTTTACGCTTCGGTGAGTTCACCCTCAAGTCCGGGCGCACCAGCCCGTACTTCTTCAATGCGGGCCTGTTCAATTCAGGTTCGGCCCTGGCTCAGCTGGGCCGTTTCTATGCGGCAGCCATCGTTGAGAGCGGTATTTCCTTCGACGTACTCTTTGGCCCGGCCTACAAGGGTATTCCCCTGGCTGCGGCGACGGCGGTCGCTCTGGCGGAGCATCACGGGCAGGACCTGCCGTGGTGTTTCAACCGTAAGGAAGCCAAGGCCCATGGTGAAGGCGGCAGCCTGGTTGGCGCACCGTTGACCGGCGATGTGCTGATCATCGATGACGTGATCACCGCGGGTACTGCTATCCGTGAAGTGATGCAGATCATTGCTTCCCAGGACGGCGCCAAGGCTGCCGGTGTGCTGATCGCCCTGAACCGCCAGGAGCGCGGCAACGGTGAGTTGTCGGCGATCCAGGAAGTGGAGCGCGATTTCGGCATTCCGGTGGTGAGCATCGTGTCGTTGAACCAGGTGTTGCAGTTCCTGGAAGATGACCCGCAGCTCAAGCAGCATTTGCCGGCGGTGCGTGCCTACCGCGAGCAGTTTGGCGTCTGACGCCGCTCTCCCTGTAGGAGCGAGCTTGTGTGGGAGCGGGCTTGCTCGCGAATGCGGTGGGTCAGCAACCTAATCAGTGACTGACACTGCGCATTCGCGAGCAAGCCCGCTCCCACAGGGGATCTCCATTGTCCTCACGCTCTATGCAAAAAAGCCCCGCTCAATTCAATTGAGCGGGGCTTTTTTGTTTGCAGCGATTAAGGCCGCTTGCGGTTACTGATCAGCGTGCCCATACCGGTATCCGTGAAGATTTCCAGCAGTACCGCATTCGGCACGCGGCCATCGATGATCAGCGAGCTGCCGACGCCGCCTTGCACTGCTTCCAGCGCGCAGCGGATCTTGGGCAGCATGCCGCCGTAGATGGTGCCGTCGGCGATCAGGTCATCCACCTGTTGGGTGGTCAAGCCGGTCAGTACCTTGCCTTCCTTGTCCATCAGGCCGGCGATGTTGGTCAGCAGCATCAGCTTTTCAGCCTTCAACGCTTCCGCCACTTTGCCCGCCACCAGGTCGGCGTTGATGTTGTACGACTCGCCATTGGCGCCCACGCCGATCGGCGCGATCACCGGGATGAAGTCACCCTTGACCAGCAGGTTGAGCAGGTCGGTGTTCACGCCCACCACTTCACCCACCTGGCCGATATCGATGATTTCCGGCTGAGTCATTTCAGGTGTCTTGCGGGTAACGGTGAGCTTTTTTGCACGGATCAGCTCCGCATCCTTGCCGGTCAGGCCGATGGCGCTGCCGCCGTGGCGGTTGATCAGGTTGACGATGTCTTTGTTGACCTGGCCACCGAGGACCATTTCCACCACGTCCATGGTTTGCGCGTCAGTGACGCGCATGCCATCGATGAAGTGACTCTCGATCGACAAACGCTTGAGCAGGTCGCCGATTTGCGGGCCGCCGCCGTGGACGACCACGGGGTTGATCCCCACGGCCTTCATCAGCACGATGTCGCGGGCAAAGCCGGTTTTCAGCTCATCGCTTTCCATGGCATTGCCGCCGTACTTGATCACCAGCGTCTTGCCGACGTAGCGTCGAATATAAGGCAACGCTTCGGACAGGACCTTGGCGGTGTTGGCAGCGGCTTCGCGTTCGAGGGTCATTCAGGGCTCCGGGCAAAAATCAGAACGGTAATTGGAGATCAGGGGCAACACGTTTCAACTGGGCGTGGAACACGTCCTTGATGCGCTGCAACTCCGCTTCGGTATCCGCCTCGAAACGCAGGACCAGCACCGGTGTGGTGTTGGACGCGCGAACCAGGCCCCAGCCTTTGGCGTAATCGACTCGCACACCATCAATGGTGGTCAGGTTGGCGCCTTCACCCCATTGCGCATCGTGCAATGCGTCAATGATGCTGAATTTGCTCTCCTCGGTCACATGGATATTGATCTCAGGCGTAGAAATATCATTCGGGAAGGTCTGAAACAGCTCTTGCGCCGTGGATTTCTCCTTGCTGAGGATCTCCAGCAGACGAGCGGCGCTGTAAATACCGTCGTCAAACCCGAACCAGCGCTCCTTGAAGAAGACGTGGCCGCTCATTTCACCGGCCAACAGCGCGCCGGTTTCCTTCATTTTCTTTTTGATCAACGAGTGACCGGTCTTCCACATTAGCGGGCGACCGCCGTATTCCTTGATCAATGGCGTGAGGCGACGCGTGCATTTCACGTCGAAGATGATCTCGGCGTTGGGGTTGCGCGCCACTACGTCACGGGCGAACAGCATCAGCAGGCGGTCCGGGAACACGATCTCGCCGGTTTCGGTCACCACGCCTACACGGTCGCCGTCGCCATCGAAGGCCAGGCCGACGTCGGCGCCCACTTCCTTGACCTTGGCGATCAGGTCCACCAGGTTTTCCGGCTTGCCTGGGTCTGGGTGATGGTTGGGGAAGTTGCCGTCCACTTCGCAGAACAGTGGGATCACTTCGCAGTTCAGGGCTTCGAGCAGTTGCGGGGCAATCACGCCGGCTGCGCCGTTGCCGCAGTCCACCACGACTTTCAGGCGGCGGGCGAGCTTGACGTCACGGGTGATTTCATCGGAGTAGCGCGGGAGGATATCGACCTTGGTGATGCTGCCGGTGCCGCTGGTCAAGTCGTTGGTCTTCAGGCGGGTGTGCAAGGCCTGGATCTGTTCATTGGCCAGGGTGTCGCCAGCGATGACGATCTTGAAGCCGTTGTAGTCCGACGGGTTGTGGCTGCCGGTGAGCATGACCCCGGATTTGCCCGCCAGTACGTTGGCGGCGTAGTACAGCGCGGGGGTTGGTACCAGGCCGACGTCGCTGACGTGGCAGCCGCTGTCAGCCAGGCCCTGGATCAGTTGCTCGACCAGCTCCGGGCCGGACAAGCGGCCGTCACGGCCTACCGAAACGTTGGGTTCGCCCTGGGCCAGGCTCTGGGAGCCGATGGCGCGGCCGATCCAGTAGGCGGTTTCGGCGGTCAGGGTCTTGGGGACCACGCCACGGATGTCATAGGCGCGAAAAATGCTGTCGGGAAAGGTCGGGGCTACGCGGGCTGCGGTACTCATCGCGGGGGAAACTCCATCTGAAAGGGGGCAAGGCTGGCCTGATGTGGCTGGCCGGCAGGCTCAAACTGAAGGGTATGACGGCGTTTTCGGCAGAGAGTTCGTGGTGTAAAAATGCCATCGGCGCTCTGGCTTTAGCATTATTTTTACGTAGTCCTTTGATTTCATTAGAGAAATCTCGATGATTATTTCCGCGCATTCTTCATCCTGAAAAGCCGGGCGGTGGCGCGTGGCCGGACGATGGCGTCCGGCCACGGTCAGCTTAGTCAGTGACTGCCGGAATGCCCAAAACCGCCTGCGCCGCGTTGGGTTTCGTCAAATTCCTGCACCAATTCAAAATGCGCCTGCACCACCGGCACCAGTACCAGTTGGGCGATGCGCTCGCCGATCGCGATGTTGAAAGCAGTCTGGCCACGGTTCCAGCACGACACCATCAACTCGCCCTGGTAGTCCGAATCGATCAGGCCGACCAGGTTGCCGAGCACGATGCCATGTTTGTGGCCCAGGCCGGAGCGCGGCAGGATCAACGCCGCCAAGCCTGGATCGCCGACATAGATCGACAGGCCAGTAGGAATCAGGATGGTCTGGCCCGGCTCAAGGACGGTGTCCTCCTTGAGCATGGCGCGCAGGTCCAGGCCGGCGGAGCCGGGTGTTGCGTAGGCCGGCAGGGGGAATTCGTTGCCGAGGCGTGGATCGAGGATCTTGGCTTGCAAAGCGTGCATGGAGATTAAACCTGGTTCAGCCGTTGGGCGATAAAAGAGATCAGTTGGCGGGCAATCTTGCCCTTGCTGGTCTGGGCGAAAAGGGTGGCGTGCAGTTCGCGGTCGATCACGCTGCACGCATTTTCCTCGCTGTTGAAGCCGATGCTCGGGTTGGCGACATCATTGGCAACGATCAGGTCGAGGTTTTTGTCTTTCAGTTTGCGTGCGGCGTAGTCCAGCAGGTGCTCGGTCTCGGCAGCGAAGCCGACGCTGAACGGACGGTCTGGACGGGTAGCGATGGTGGCCAGGATGTCTGGGTTACGCACCATTTGCAGGAGCAGGCCGTCGCCGCTCGTAGGGTCTTTCTTGAGCTTCTGCGGGGCGACGACTTCCGGGCGGTAATCCGCAACCGCTGCCGAGGCGATAAACAGGTCGCAGGGAATGGCGGCTTCGCAGGCTGCCAACATGTCCCGGGCGCTGACTACGTCGATCCGCGTGACACGATCAGGGGTCGGCAAATGCACCGGGCCTGTGATCAACGTGACCCGTGCGCCTGCCTCGACCGCGGCTTCAGCCAACGCAAAGCCCATTTTTCCTGAGCTATGGTTGGTGATGTAGCGCACCGGGTCGATGTTTTCCTGGGTTGGGCCGGCGGTGATTAGCACGTGCTTGCCGGTCAGGGCCAGGTGCTGGAAGCACTCGGCGGCGCATTGCGCCAGGTCCGTGGCTTCGAGCATGCGGCCCAGGCCGACGTCGCCGCAGGCCTGGCTGCCGGACGCCGGGCCGAACACCTTGAGGCCGCGGGTTTGCAGGAGTTGGGTATTGGCTTGGGTGGCCGGGTCGCGCCACATGGCCTGGTTCATGGCCGGTGCGATAGCGACGGTGGCGTCGGTGGCCAATACCAGGGTGGTGAGTAGGTCATCGGCAATGCCCTGGGCCAGACGGGCGATCAGGTCGGCGGTGGCCGGGGCGATCAGCACCAGGTCGGCCCATTTGGCCAGTTCGATATGGCCCATGGCGGCTTCTGCTGCCGGGTCCAGCAGGTCGAGGTGAACCGGGTGGCCGGACAGGGCCTGCATGGTCAGCGGGGTGATGAACTCGCTACCACCACGGGTCATGACCACGCGCACTTCGGCGCCCTGGTCCAGGAGCCTGCGAACCAACTCTGCGCTCTTGTAGGCGGCAATGCCGCCGCCGACGCCGAGAACGATGCGTTTCCGATACAGACGCTGCATTGGTTTGCCTTTCCAGTTCAGTGATGCCAGTTCAGTGACGCCTGCGATGACCCCTCCCCAGGTGAAATCGCCGGCAAAAAAGAGGGCCCTACGATAACACAGCGCCCGCCGGGCAACAGCGGAGCAGATACAGGGAGGTGGGATGAGTATTCGTGATTGGCCCGTGGCGGAGCGTCCGCGGGAGAAGTTATTGGACGGTGGCGCGGCGAGCCTGTCCGATGCCGAGCTGTTGGCGATCTTCCTGCGTACGGGAGTTGCCGGCCGAAGTGCAGTCGACTTGGCGCGCCATCTGTTGGCGCAATTCGGTGGCCTGCGCCCGTTATTGGAGGCCAGTCAGACGCTGTTCAGCCAGCATCTGGGGCTGGGGCCGGCGAAGTTCGCTCAACTGCAGGCGGTGCTGGAAATGTCCCGGCGCCACCTGGCCGAGCGCTTGCGGGCTGACTCGGTGCTGGAGAGCCCGTTGGCCGTGCGCGAGTACCTCAAGGCGCTGCTGCGCCATGAGCCCCATGAGATCTTCGGCTGCCTGTTCCTGGACTCAAAGCATCGGGTGCTGGGGTTCGAGGTCATGTCCCAGGGCACCATCGACGCTGCGATTGTCTATCCGCGACAAGTGGTCAAGCGCGCCTTGGCGTACAACGCGGCGGCGTTGATTCTGTGTCACAACCACCCGTCGGGGAGCGCGGAGCCCAGCGCGGCTGATCGAAAATTGACCAAATTGCTGCAAAAGGCGCTGGATGTGGTGGATGTGCGTGTGCTGGACCACATCATCGTGGGCGATGGTGATCCGTTGTCGATGGCTGAATACGGTTGGCTGTAATAACCCCGCCTCTGTCTGTAGGAGCGAGCTTGCTCGCGAAAAACCTGAGAACCCCGCGGGGCGTCAGGCTTGCCGAGTCATCGTTGTCGATTTTCGCGAGCAAGCTCGCTCCTACAGGTGGTGGGGCTTAGGGCTTGAGGCTGACCTTCGAGTAGTCCTGGCGGCCGAACGGGCTTACCTGGTACCCATCGATGTTCTTGCGGGTCAAGGCAAACGCCGTTGGGTGCGCCAGCGGTAACCACAGCGCTTGTTGCTGGATCTGCGCCTGGGCCTGTTGATACAGCTTGCTGCGCACACCTTGCTCGCTGGTGGTTTTGCCGGCACTGATCAACTTATCCAGGGTGGGGTCGCAATAGCGGGCGAAGTTGGTACCGGACTTCACCGCAGCGCAGGAGAACTGCGGCGTCAGGAAGTTATCCGGGTCGCCGTTGTCGCCGGCCCAGCCCATGAACAGCAAGTCGTGCTCGCCGGCCTTGGCGCGGCGGATCAACTCGCCCCATTCGATCACGCGAATCTCGGCCTGGATGCCAACCTTGGCCAGGTCGGCCTGCAACAGTTGGGCGCCGAGGTTCGGGTTGGGGTTGAGCAGGCTGCCGGTAGGGCGGGTCCATATCGTGGTTTTGAAGCCGTCCTTGAGCCCAGCGCGGCCCAGCAGCGCCTTGGCTTTGGTGAGGTCCTGCGGGTAGCCTGGCAACTCTTTGGCATAGCTCCAGGTGTTCGGCGGGTAGACACCGTTGGCCGCTTCGGCGGTGCCTTCGAACACGGCCTTGAGGTAGCTGCCCTTATCAAAGGCCAGGTTGATTGCCTGGCGTACTTCGGGCTTGTCCAGCGGCGGGTGCTGGCTGTTGATGGCGACGAATGCGGTCATGAACGCAGCGGTTTTCTCGACTTTCAGTGCCGGGTCCTTTTCCGCTTCGCCCACATCCAGGGGCTTGGGCGACAGGGCGATCTGGCATTCATCGCGGTGCAGCTTCTGCAGGCGTACGTTGGCGTCCGGGGTGATGGCGAAAATCAGGTTATCCACCGCCGGTTTACCGGCGAAGTAGTCCGGGTTGGCCTTGTAACGCACCACGGCGTCTTTCTGGAAACGCACGAACACAAACGGGCCGGTACCGATGGGCTGGCTGTTGAGCTTCTCGGGTGTGCCGGCCTTGAGCAATTTGTCGGCATATTCGGCCGGGTAGATCGAGGCAAAGCCCATGCTCAGTGCCGGCAGGAAGGTGGAGTCGGCGTGGTCGAGGGTGAAGCGCACGGTCAGCGGGTCAAGGGCGTCGATTTTCTTGACCAGTGTGGGCAATTGCAGGGATTGGGCGTGAGGAAAACCGCTCTGGGCGATCTTGTGCCACGGGTTGGCCGGGTCGAGCATGCGCTCGAAGCTGAAACGCACGTCTTCGGCGGTCAAGGTGCGGCTAGGGCTGAAATAGCTGGTGCGATGAAATTTCACATCGGGGTGCAGCTTGAAGGTGTACGTGAGCCCATCGGGCGACACTTCCCAGCTGTCTGCAAGGCTGGGTACCAACTTGCCACTGGCCGCGTCGAATTCCACCAGGCGGTTCATCAGCACATCGGCCGAGGCGTTGGTGGTGGTCAGCGAATTGTACTGCACCACATCGAACCCTTCGGGGCTGGCCTCGGTGCAAACGCTCAAATTGGTGGCGGCAACGGCCACTGGCGCAATAAAGAGAGGGGCAAGCAATAGCGGTAGGGCAGCGAGGCGCATATTCGGTTTCCTGTGCAGATCGAAGGCCCATCTGCGAGTGCAGTCTGGAAAAAGCCTACCGTAGAGGTCTGATTGATAAATGACTAGCCCATTTTTGCCTGTGCTTTTGGCCAAAATGCTGTTTTGATGGCGCCTGCGCGTGTTGCGCCGTGCACTTCCCTGTGACCGCAGGCGTTGTAAATCATTCTGTGCGACGAGCGGTCGGCTGTTACAGCGGCCCATCCTGGCAGCGGTTCAGGCGCTTGTGGTCACGATTTACGCTGCTAAAAGTACACAGGTTGTTGTTGCACTGGGGTCTTTCTGGTATAAAGCAGCGCTCTTTTCTAGGGGCCCGGTTCCTTCACTGTAGGTGTAGCCGGTAAGACCCTAAAGAAACGCGGCGCCTGGCGCCAAATGACTGAGAGATTAAGCGGCCAACCCATGCCGGGTTGGGCATGTGGTTTTAGAGGGCTGAGGCATGTCGAGAGTCTGTCAAGTTACCGGTAAGGGTCCGGTGACTGGGAATAACATTTCCCACGCAAATAACAAAACCCGTCGTCGTTTCCTGCCGAACCTGCAGCATCACCGCTTCTGGGTTGAAGAAGAGAAACGTTTTGTTCGCCTGCGTGTATCTGCTAAAGGCATGCGTATTATCGACAAGCGTGGCATCACTGTCGTGCTGGCCGAAATCCGTGCCGCTGGCAAGATCTAAGGAGCTCTATCATGCGTGAATTGATTCGAATGATCTCTAGCGCCGGTACTGGTCACTTCTACACTACCGACAAGAACAAGCGTACTACCCCGGACAAGCTCGAAAAGAAAATGTTCGACCCGCGCGTTCGCAAGCACGTGATCTACAAAGAAGGCAAAATCAAGTAATTGATTTTCTTCCTTGTGAAAAAAAGCCCGTATCTCACGATGCGGGCTTTTTTTTGCCTGGAGTTTGGTGATCAGGCTTTCTCTTCGAACACCACGTAGATCTTGCGGCACGCTTCCAGCACTTCCCAGGTACCGCTGAAACCGGCAGGGATCACAAAGCGGTCGCCGGCCCGCAGGGTCTTGGCATTCCCCTCGGCATCGCGCAACACCGACACGCCTTGCACGATCTCGCAGTACTCATGCTCGGTGTAGTTGACTTTCCACTGGCCCACTTCACCTTCCCAGACGCCGGCGTTCATCTGGCCGCATGGGCTGTTGTAGTGGTTGTAGAGTGTCTGCTCGGGATCGCCCTTGAGGATTTTCTCGGCGGCAGGGCGGTAACGTTCGGGGGCGGTGTTGGCTTGGCTGAAATCGACGATGTCCTGGATGCTCATGTGCATTTCCCGTCTGGCCTGCGGTTGGAGAGCCCAAAGTCTATGTTTATTAAAATGAACATCGCAAGGGCGTTTGCCACCGTTATGTCAAATATATTGAAACATCCCCAGCCGCTGGTTTAGGGTGGCAGCTGCCTTGAGCCGAACCGCAGGCTGGTCGGGCAAGCATTCGTGATGGCGCCGGGATAAACCTCCCAGGCCCTTGTATTCAATAAGAGGAGGACACTCGCATGACCACCCTGACCCGTGCCGACTGGGAACAACGCGCCAAGGCTCTGAAGATCGAAGGCCGCGCCTATATCAATGGCGAATACACCGCCGCCGTTTCCGGCGACACCTTCGAATGCATCAGCCCGGTGGATGGACGCTTGCTGGCCACTGTCGCCAGCTGTGATGCCAGCGACGCCCAGCGCGCCGTAGAAAATGCGCGTGCCACTTTCAATTCCGGCGTGTGGTCGCGCCTGGCGCCGGCCAAGCGCAAGTCCGTCATGATCCGTTTCGCCGCGCTGCTCAAGGCCAACGCCGAAGAGCTGGCGCTGCTCGAAACCCTGGACATGGGCAAGCCCATCAGCGACTCCCTGAACATCGACGTCCCCGGCGCGGCGCAAGCCCTGAGCTGGAGCGGCGAGGCGATCGACAAGATCTACGACGAAGTCGCCGCCACGCCTCACGATCAACTGGGCCTGGTGACCCGCGAGCCCGTCGGCGTCGTTGGCGCCATCGTGCCGTGGAACTTCCCGTTGATGATGGCCTGCTGGAAGCTCGGCCCGGCGCTGTCCACCGGTAACTCTGTCATCCTGAAGCCGTCCGAAAAATCCCCGCTGACTGCCATCCGCATTGCCGCGCTGGCCGTTGAGGCTGGTATTCCAAAAGGCGTGTTCAACGTGCTGCCTGGCTATGGCCACACCGTGGGTAACGCCCTGGCGGTGCATATGGACGTCGACACCCTGGTGTTCACGGGCTCCACCAAGATCGCCAAGCAACTGTTGATCCGCTCCGGCGAGTCGAACATGAAGCGTGTCTGGCTGGAAGCCGGTGGCAAGAGCCCGAACATCGTGTTTGCCGATGCGCCGAATCTGCAAGCGGCCGCCGAATCCGCCGCCAGCGCCATTGCCTTCAACCAGGGCGAAGTCTGCACCGCTGGCTCGCGCCTGCTGGTCGAGCGTTCGATCAAGGACACCTTCCTGCCGCTGGTGATCGAGGCCCTCAAGGGCTGGAAGCCTGGCAACCCGCTCGACCCAGCCACCACGGTCGGTGCCTTGGTGGATACGCAGCAGATGAACACCGTGCTGTCGTACATTGAAGCCGGCCACGCCGATGGCGCCAAGCTGGTCGCAGGTGGCAAGCGCACCCTGGAAGAGTCCGGCGGCACCTACGTCGAGCCGACGATTTTCGACGGCGTGACCAATGCCATGAAGATCGCCCAGGAAGAGATCTTTGGCCCAGTCCTGTCGGTGATCACTTTCGACAGCGCCGAAGAAGCCATCGCCATCGCCAACGACACCCAATACGGCCTGGCCGCAGCGGTGTGGACGGCGGATATCTCCAAGGCACACCTGACGGCCAAGGCTCTGCGTGCCGGTAGCGTGTGGGTTAACCAGTACGACGGCGGCGACATGACCGCACCGTTCGGTGGTTTCAAGCAGTCGGGTAATGGCCGCGACAAGTCGCTGCATGCGTTCGACAAGTACACCGAACTGAAAGCGACCTGGATCAAGCTCTAAGCAACACCGCTGATCCCCCTGTAGGAGCGAGCTTGTGTGGGAGCTGGCTTGCCTGCGATAGCATCACCGAGGTGTGGCTGACACACCGAGGCGTCTGCATCGCAGGCAAGCCAGCTCCCACACAGGTCCGCTCCTACAGTTCGTTTTGCAAACCAGAATTATCCACAGGAGCGTGGCAATGCGTTGGGCGACTTATTTCGCCGTGCTGGCCTCGGTACTCAGCGTTGGCCTGGCCCTGGGGGTCAGTATGCCGTTGGTATCCCTGCGCCTGGAAGGCTGGGGTTATGGCAGTTTCGCCATTGGCGTGATGGCGGCGATGCCGGCGTTCGGCGTGCTGCTGGGGGCCAAGGTCTCCAGCCGCATGGCGTCCTGGCTCGGCACTGCCAACCTGATGCGCCTGTGCCTGTGGGCTGGTGCGGTGTCCATCGGCTTGCTGGCGATCCTGCCCAGCTACCCGGTGTGGCTGGTGCTCAGGCTGATGATCGGGGTGATCCTGACCATCGTATTCATCCTTGGCGAAAGCTGGATCAACCAACTGGTGGTCGAACAGTGGCGTGGCCGGCTGGTGGCGCTGTATGGCTGCAGTTATGCCTTGAGCCAGCTGTCGGGACCGTTGCTGCTGGGCCTGATTGGCACCGACCATGACTACGGCTTCTGGGTCGGCGCGGGCCTTTTGGTGGTGGCGCCGCTGCTGTTGCTGGGACGCACCGGGGCGCCGACGGCGGATTCGTTCAGCGTGACGTTTGGCGACCTGTGGCGCTTTTGCCTGGGCCTGCCAGCGATTGCCTGGGCCGTGGCGTTGTTCGCTGCCTTCGAAGCGATGATTCTGACGTTGTTGCCGGTGTACTGCCTGCAACAGGGTTTTACCGCCGAGATCGCCTTGGCGATGGTCAGTACGGTGGTGGTGGGCGATGCGTTGCTGCAATTGCCCATTGGCGCACTGGCCGACTACCTGCCGCGACGGACCCTGTTCCTGGCCTGTGCGCTGCTGTTGCTGGCATCGAGCCTGGCGGTGCCGGTATTGATGCACACGTTGCTGATCTGGCCGGTGTGGGTGGTGTTCGGTGCGAGTGCCGGTGGGTTGTTTACCTTGTCGCTGATTTTGATTGGCGAGCGCTACCGCGACGATGCGTTGGTGCGTGCTAACGCTCACGTGGCGCAGCTGTGGGGCATTGGCTGCCTGATCGGGCCGCTAGTGGCGGGAGCGGGCAGCCAGTGGATCAGCGGGCATGCGCTGCCGCTGCTGATGGCGGCTGGGGCGTTGGGGTTGGTGGTGCTGTTGCTGCGCCAAGGGGCATTCGGTGCCGCGCAGCCGGCCTGACCTCGAAATGCAACCCATTGTAGGAGCGAGCTTGCTCGCGAAAAACCGGAGGGCGCCGCGTTAAACCAGATGCGCTGCGTTATCGTTGACGTTTTTCGCGAGCAAGCTCGCTCCTACAGGGTTTTTAGAGCATGCGTTCCAGGCCAACACTGGTGGCGAACCAGGCATTGAACCGCCGCCACCAACTGCCCGGTTCGCGGGTCAGGGTGTGCATCTGGCCGTTGTCTTCTGTCACCCACACCAACTGGCCGTCCTGCAGTTTGGCCTCATAGCTCAACGCTGGCGCCATACCTTGCAGCGCGAGGTTGCGTACGTGTTCGGCCAGCTCGGGGCTGTCCACCAGTACGCCGACTTCGGTGTTCCACAGCACTGAGCGCGGGTCGAAATTGAACGAGCCGATAAACGACTTTTCTCGATCAAAAATCATCGCCTTGCTGTGCAGGCTGGAGTCCGAGCCGCGCCAGCTGCCATGCCGAAACAGGCGCGGGCCGCTGCTTGCGCTGGGGTCGCCGGGTTGCCTGCGCAGTTCATAGAGCTTCACCCCGTGCTCCAGCAACGCCTTGCGATACGGTGCGTAACCACCATGCACGGCCGGCACGTCGGTGGCTTCGAGGGCGTTGGTCAGCAGGCGCACCGAAACACCCGCATCGGCGCGCCCTGTAAGGTAGACCAGCCCAGGTTGGCCCGGCACGAAGTAAGCCGAAATCA
The DNA here is from genome assembly GCF_029201605.1 of Pseudomonas sp. FJ2-5-13. Taxonomy (NCBI): domain Bacteria; kingdom Pseudomonadati; phylum Pseudomonadota; class Gammaproteobacteria; order Pseudomonadales; family Pseudomonadaceae; genus Pseudomonas; species Pseudomonas sp. FJ2-5-13. The sequence continues at coordinate 5,876,786 of NZ_CP104045.1, read as the reverse complement.
TGATCAGTTCATGGCTGACCCCCGCAAGCTCTGGCGCCAGCTGAGTGGTCAGCAGCAGTCGTGGGTCGGGGTCGGCCTTGGCCAGTACCTTGCTCGGTGCGTCCCACAGCGCCTGGTTCCAGGCCCAGATCAACTCGCGGCGCCAGATGTCCATGCGGGGTTGGGTCTGGTACGTGCGCAGGCGGTTATACAGCGCGTGGTTCTGCTGACGGGATTGGGCGAGGGAGGCCTCAAGGCGCCCGCGGGCGACGGCGAGGTCGACCTTGGAGGGTTTGTTCGAGACAAAGTCATCGATAGGCTTGCTCAGGGCGCTGTTCCAGTACTGGTCGAAGCTGTGACCCAATTGCTCGGCCACCGGCCCGACGCTGAGCATGTCGATGTCGGTGAAATTCAGATTGGGTTCGGCGTCGAAATACTCGTCGCCCAGGTTGCGCCCGCCCACGATGGCCACGCTGTTATCGGCCAGCCACAGTTTGTTATGCATGCGCCGGTGTTGCAGTGACAGGTTGAATACCCGGCCCATGGCGCGTGTAACGCCGGTGCTGCGCCCCAGATGCAGCGGGTTGAACAGGCGTATCTGCACCTTGGGGTGGGCGGCGAGGGTGGCGATGATCTGGTCGAGGCCATCGCTGGTGGTGTCGTCCAACAGAATGCGCACGCGCACGCCGCGGTCGGCGGCTTTGAGCAGTTCGTCCACGAGCATGCGTGTGCTGATGCCGTCGTGCACGATGTAGTACTGCAAGTCGAGGCTGGTCTGGGCGTTGCGGATCAACTCGGCGCGGGCCATGAAGGCTTCACTGCTGTTGGGCAGCAAACGAAAGCCCGAGCGCCCTTGGTAGGGGGCGGCCTGGGCCTGGATCGAGCGACCGAACGACGATTGCGCGGCCGGCAGAGCCTGGCTTGGTTGGCGCATGGATTCAACGTTGGCGCAGCCGACCAGAGGCAGCGCAAGTACCAAAGCCAGTAGAAGGGGCAGGCTAAGTCTCAAAGTGCGGTGCCTCGGGTGGGGGGACGTTGCTGCATGGTACGGAATCGGACCACAGCAAGCTCGAAAGATCCCACATGCGATTTGTGGAGCCGATTACTAGGAAGGGTGACGCTTCCTACGCTTCGGTTGGATTATTCCTGTGTGTTGCTCTTTCAAGATTCGAAATGATCGGTGTGCACTGGATCCGTAGGGAGACGCTTTTGATCTTGTGTATTTCAACCACCTTCACTTTGGTATTTCTATGAAAAAGCAACTCCTGAGCGTCACGCTGGTCGCTGCCATGACACCCTTTGCAGCACAGGCGGCAAGCGTTGATCTGCTCGTGACCGGCACGGTTATTCCGACTTCCTGCGTTCCGTCATTCAACGGTGGTTCGACCGTTGACCTGGGGCGTATTCATTCCGCGGCTTTGAGCCCGACTGCACAAAATAATCTGCCGACACGTAACGTCACGCTGAGGATCCAGTGTGACGCCCCGGCTGCGGTTGAAGTGTCGGTGGTGGATAACCGCTTTGCCACCAAAGCACCAGGGCTGATCTTCAATAATCAGACTTCTGATGCCAATTATTATGGGTTGGGTAACGTTCAAGGCGTGGGCATTGGTGGTTTTGCCCTACTGGCCAACAGGGCTTATGCCGGTGGCTACCCGCATGAACTCCTCGTGCGTAGCTCGCTTAATCCCGTGTGGGGGGTTGCAAGCAATGGTTTGGTGCTGGGGGCTCCACTCTCCTATTCGTGGGGTGTGAACGCTACACAAGGCCCCGTCGCAGTAACCCAGCACGCACTGGAAATGAGAGTGGCGGCAGTTATCCGTCCCACCTCCCAGCTGCCAGCCGTTACTGACGAGTACAAGCTCGACGGTTCGGTCACCTTCGAAATGAAGTATCTGTGAGCCCACGTACTGCGTGGAGCTTTAGATTCTGATTTGACCGGGATGCCTCGCACGGAGGTTCTCGGCTCGTGATCAACGCATCACTGGGCGTCGTCCGGCGTGAGTTTGCACACGGCGGTCGAGGCCCTCTCGGAGAGTGGCATGCACTGCCTTATTTCTTTACGCGCACTCGTCGCTATGACGTTGTCGTGCCTGGCTTTTGTTACCAGCTCTAGCGCGTGCGCTGTTGGCATGGTGCCGGAAACACCCATTGTGATTGTCGACGAGGGCTTGGGAGAAGCCACGTTGAATGTGAAAAACAGCGACGATCAACCCGCCTTGCTTTATAGCACCCTCGAACATATTGCCGAGGATAGCGAACCGTTGGTGCTGCTGGCTCCTCCTGTTGCAAGGGTCGAGCCGGGCAAGAGCCAGCAGGTCAGATTTATCATGCGCGCTACTGCGCCACTCAAAACAGAGCGGCTCAAGCGTGTGGTGTTCGAGGGCATCAAGCCGAGCCAGGACGGCACGGGCGCGCGTATCAGCCTTGGGGTCAGACAGAATATTCCGCTCATTGTGCGTCCAGCCAATCTGGCGGTTGATCGCACACCTTGGAGGCGGTTGGTCTGGAGCGTCGTGGGCGACAAGGTGGAGGTCAGTAACCCCAGCCCGTATGTGGTCCGTCTGGCCAAGTCCGTGACCTTGCTCCCCGGCGGCGCTGTCCTGGACCTGGGCCGCACCTATATCTTGCCCGATGAGCGCTTGGTGCTTGAAGCAAGCTCGTTGCTGGGGACGCATGTAAGGCTTTCCCCCGCAAGTGCCTACGGATTTGCCGTCGGCAGTTACGACGCCCCACTGAGCCGTCAGTAATGCTCAAGGGGGTGAGTCAGCTCATTATTCGCTGCGCTTTACGCGTGGGCGTGACCGCACAGATGACTGTCGCTGGAAACGCTTGGGGTCAGGAATGGATCAATTTTGATTCGGCAGTGCTTGAAGCGCGGGGGCTAAGTCCACAAGTGGCCGAGTACTTTCGGGCAGCACCACGGTTCGACGCCGGGCCAAATCAGGTGGAGTTGATAGTCAATGGTGCTTCCGTCGGGCAGATATTGGCCCTTTTTGATGACGAGGGGCATCTATGTCTCGATGCGCAGTTGCTTCAACAAGCCGGCATCGAGGCTCCGGTATCGGCAGTGCCTGAGGCATTGGGCAAGGCTCGGTGTCCGCGTTTGGCCCAGCATTTTACTGATGTGTTGGTGCGTCCAGATCCTGGCACGCAGCAGGTCTCATTGCTGGTGCCTGTAGATTGGCTGACCAAGTCCTCGCCATTACAGCGCACCTGGTCCCGTGGTGGTGTAGCCGGGGTCTTGAATTACAGCGCATTGGCGGTTGCGGTATCTGGCCCTTCAACGTCAAACCAGTATCGCCACATCAATACGGAAGTCGGTCTGAACGCTGGCGATTGGGTATTGCGCAGTCGACAGAATTACACCCAGTCGGATAACCACTCCCGGTTTGAAAACGTCTACACCCAGGCATCGAGGACGTGGGAGCGTTATCAGGCCAATGTGCAATTGGGCAGCTCACTTTGCGTTCTTCGTTATTTGGGGGCGGTGCCTTCAGCGGGGTTCAAGTGCTGCCTGATACCGGGCTTACGTCCAGGAACGGCGGGTTGCTTGGCTCGGGATCCGCTGTGGAAGGGGTGGCGTATGGGCCGTCGCGTATTGAGCTGCGACAGAATGGTGCGTTGATTTACACCACGTTGGTGCCCAGCGGCCCCTTTACCTTGCGTGATTTGCCACTTTTGAGCCTGCAGCTGGACCTTGAAGTGACGATCATCGAGGAAGGCGCCGAGCCGCGTAAATTCTGGGTGCCTGCGGCCAATTTGCGTCCGGCGGGTGTAGTGAACACACCAGGATTCGCTTTGGCGGGGGGGCAAGTGCGCAGGTTTTCCAACGATAAGCGTGATCGTCCGAATTTCGTTGCCGGGACTAAGGAGTGGCAGTGGGACACGGCGACATTGTTCACTGCCGGAGCGATGGCGGCCACCGATTATCACGTGCTGGGCCTAGGGTTGGAGCATGCGTTGACGCGCTATTTGAGGGGTAATGTTCAACAATTGAGTTCTTCCGCTGCGTCGACTGGAATAGGTCAAAGCACTCAGGTTGGTTTGAATGTTTCTGTCGGGCCTAAGCTTTCCGCCAACCTCACGGCGATTCGCCGCAGCAAGCAATTCAGAACCTTGGACGACACCGACGCCGACGTCCCGATCGATAACCCCTTCGCCCGGACAGAACGCCAGTGGAGTGCCTCGTTGAGCTACGCAGACCCTTATTGGGGCGCACTGAGCAGTTCGTTTTCGCGTTACGACGGCGGCAGCGCAGGCGGTATATCGAGAGTGGGGGCGGGTTGGTCGCGCTCGTTCCAGGGGGTAAATCTGTCATTGAGCATGGACCGCGACAGCGGCGCCAATGCGCGGGGCCTTGGGGTTTACGCGACGTTGAGCGTGCCGTTGGGGCAGAGTCGCAACTTGAGTGTCTACGCTCGCCGCGATGACCATCGCGGAGCTCGCACGGGGGCTCGCTACAGTGAGCAACTCAGCGACACCGCGCGGTACAGCCTTGCCACCGACCGCACCGAGACTGGCCAGGCGGACTTCAATGCGCGGCTCGGCCTGGTGCCGCGCTACGCCAGTGTCGATGTCGGGCATTCCCGTAGCAGCAAAGGCAACCGCAGTTATGATCTGACCGTCGAAGGTGGCTTGGCTATTCATGACCAGGGTGTGACTGCATCGCCTTATGCACTGCAGGACACTTTTGGTCTGATCAAGGTCGGAGATGCCGCTGGCGTCAAGGTCCGTACGCCTCAAGGGCCGGTCTGGACAGACCGTGCCGGACGCGCTGTTGCACCTAGCCTGCCGGCCTACCAACTGAGCCGGCTGGAAGTTGACCATGCCAGCCTAGGGAGCAAAACGCAGGTTCTCAACGGTTTTCAGCAAGTTGAAGCGGGACGTGGCGCAGTGCCAAGGCTCGATTTTGCCGTCAGCAATCACCGACCGCTGATGTTGAATGTGCGTACCGACACCGGAGAGTGGGTACCCAAGGGAGGGGGGGTGTACGACCGCAATGGTCGCTACTTGACCACGGTGGTTGATACCGGTGTGGTGTACCTGGACGATGCGCCTGAGCCCATTGTCGTATTGCACCTGCCATTACCTGGTGAGCGCCGCTGTATTGTCGAATTGGACACGCGCCAGCCTGCGCAAACCAATGCGCCCTACCAGACGGCTGATGCCAGTTGTCGGGTGATTGACCTTTGACCGACAGGATAGCCATGAAAAGAATTTTTTTACTGACCACGCTGGTGTGTGCCAGCGCTGCGAACGCGAACGGCGATTGCACGCTGGCGCTCAGTCCCTCCTCAGTGAGTTATGAGGCACGCACGCTCAATATGCTGCAAGTTTCCGGGCATGGCGCAGCGTTGAGTTTCGGCGAGCGGCGCGTGAGATTGAGTGTGGACTGCCCGCGCATGCAGGCGCTCGAAGTGCGCTTCGATGCGCCGGCGGCAAGTCGGGATACTTATCGGTTTGGTCCGGGTGAGTTGCAGTTGCGAGTGGTCTCTGCTCGGCTCGATGGGAGAATGATCGAATGGTCACGGGAGCCTGACGGCGTGCGTAACGCTTCACTGTTGCGGCCGGGCGACCGTCTTCGGCCAGGGCTAAGCGCAGCGTTGACCCAGGGTCAGCAATGGCAGGTTGAGATGATCGTTGAGCCTATCGTCAAACGGCAGGCCGTGAGTATTACTGATTTGAGCCAGTTCCAGGCCCTGGGCAGCTTCCGGCTTGAATAGGCTCAGGCTTCTGCCAGCAATGCCGCAGCGGCTGCACCCACCTTGCGCACGGCCTCTTCAATCTGCGCCGTTGGCTTGGCAGCGTAGTTCATGCGCAAGCAGTTACGGTACTTGCCGGAGGCTGAGAAGATACTGCCCACCGCCACCTGTACGCCTTGTTCCAACAGCACGCGGTTGAGCTTCAAGGTGTCGAACCCTTCAGGCAGTTCGATCCACAGCATGAAGCTGCCCTGGGGCCGGCTGGCGCGCGTGCCAGCGGGGAAATAACGGCTTACCCAATCAAGCATCAAGTCGCGATTACGCTGGTATTGGGCGCGCATCCTGCGTAAATGCGGCTCGAAATGCCCGCCTTTGAGGAATTCGGCAATGGCGATCTGCGGCTGTGTGGCCGTAGAACCGGTGCTGATGTATTTCATGTGCAGCACCCGTTCCAGGTAGCGTCCCGGTGCGACCCAACCAATGCGCAGGCCGGGCGCCAGGGTTTTGGAGAAGGAGCTGCACAGCAGCACACGGCCGTCTTCATCGAAGGATTTGATGGTGCGCGGGCGCGGGTAGCTGTAGGCCAGTTCGCCATACACATCGTCTTCGATAATCGCCACGTCAAAGCGCTGTGCCAGGGTCAGCAAGGCGCGTTTGCGCGCTTCCGGCATGATGTAGCCCAAGGGGTTGTTGCAGTTTGGGGTGAGCTGGATGACTTTGATCGGCCACTGTTCCAGCGCCAGTTCCAGGGCTTCGAGGCTGATGCCGGTGAGCGGGTCGGTGGGGATTTCCAGGGCTTTCATGCCCAGGCCCTTGAGGGTCTGCATGGCGCCGTGGAAGCTGGGCGAATCCACCGCGACGATATCGCCGGGCTCACAAATCGCGTGAATGCTGGCGGAGAGGGCTTCGTGGCAACCGGTGGTGATCACGATGTCTTCGGCGCTCAGTTGGCAGCCAGAATCCAATGACAGCCGGGCAATTTGCTCACGCAGTTCCATACAGCCGAGGATGTTGTCGTAATACAGCCCCGGCAGGTCTTGGCGGCGGCTGACACGGGCGAGGCTACGCAGCAGCGGCTTCAAGGTAGGCGACAGTACATCCGGCATGCCCCGACCCATCTGTATGACGTCTTTGCGCGGCACCGCACGAATCAGTTCCAGCACCAGGTCCCACTGGGAGATTTCCACTGGCCGTTGGGCCGGGCGGCCTATCTCGGGCAGCGCCGGCAGTTCACGGCCCACCGGCACAAAATAGCCCGACTTGGGCTTGGGCGTCGCCAACCCGTTGTCTTCGAGCAACCGATACGCCTGCTGCACGGTGCTCAGGCTCACCCCATGCTCCACGCTCAAGGCCCGCACTGAAGGCAGCCGATCGCCCGGCCGATAGAAGCCCTGTTCGATGCGGGTGCCGAGCAATTCGGCGAGGTTGACGTAAAGGGTCATGGTGCTCACTCCCGAGGGACCAGTACAGATAGGGGCAAAATACAGGATTCAGCCGCGCAGAGGGAGTATCTGTATGGGTTTAATAAAAGTTTGCTGAATCTGTCATGGTTCTGGCCGCCCGCGCATGCTGGTCACTCAAGGCAACAGGCCAATGAGGGGCAGTCCAATGAGCGGCATGAGCGATGTACGGCTGGCGTTACGCAGTCAGGAACTGGAAATGGCGCAGGAACAGGTGATCACTGCCCCTGCGCCTGGCCGCTGGAGTCTGTTCTGGCGCCGTCGTCATACGCGCAAGGCCCTGCTGGACCTGAGCCGCGAGCAGTTACGCGACATCGGGCTGACCGCCGAGCAGGCGCGCCGTGAGGGTTTGAAACCCTTCTGGCGCGATTGATCAGAGCAGTTCTTTGAGACGGTGCCAGAGCATCCCCAGGGCCAGCAGCGGCGAACGCAGGTGTTTGCCGCCGGGAAAGGTGATGTGAGGCACTTGGGCGAACAGATCGAAGCGCCCCTGTTGCTCGCCGCTGATGGCCTCGGCCAACAGCTTGCCCGCCAGGTGCGTGGCGTTGAGGCCATGGCCGGCATAGGCCTGGGCGTAATACACGTTGGGTTGATCGGCCAGGCGGCCAATTTGCGGCAGGCGGTTGGCGCCGATGCCGATCATGCCGCCCCATTGGTAGTCGATTTTCACGTCAGCCAATTGGGGGAATACCTGCAGCATCTTCGGCCGCATGTAGGCGCCGATGTCCTTGGGGTCTCGACCGGAGTAGTGGCAGGCGCCGCCGAACAACAGGCGACGGTCGGCGGACAGGCGGAAGTAATCCACCGTCACGCGCTGGTCACACACGGCCATGTTCTGCGGTAACAGGCTGGTGGCTTGCGCTTGGCTCAAGGGCTCGGTGGCAATGATGTAGCTGCCGGCGGGCAGCACCTTGCCGCTCAGTTGCGGGTTGAGCCCGTTCAGGTAGGCGTTGCACGCCAGTACCAGGGTTTTGGCGCGCACAGTGCCTTGGGCGGTATGCACCTTGACCTCAGGGCCATAGTCGATGCGGGTCACTTGGGATTGCTCGTACAGCGCCACGCCCAACTGCTGGGCAGCGGCGGCCTCACCCAGTGCCAGGTTCAGCGGGTGCAGGTGGCCGGAACCCATGTCGATCATGCCGCCTACATAGCGATCAGAGCCGATTACCGTGCCCATCTCGCTGGCTTGCAACAGGCGCACGTCGTGGCGGTAACCCAGGCTGCGAAGCTCTTCGGCATCCTCGGCCAAGCCCTGCAGGTCGCGGGGTTTGTTGGCCAGGTCGCAGTAGCCCCAGGTCAGGTCGCAGGGGATCTGGAAGCGCTCGACACGCTCGCGCACGATCTCCACGGCTTCCAGGCCCATCAGCTTCATCTGGCGCACGCCGTCGCTGCCGATCACCTGGGTGAACTGATCCAGCCCGTGGCCGACACCGCGAATCAACTGGCCGCCATTGCGCCCGCTGGCGCCCCAGCCGATCTTGCGCGCCTCCAGCAACACCACGCGAAAGCCGCGCTCGGCCAATTCCAGGGCGGTGTTGAGCCCGGAGAACCCCCCGCCGATCACACAGACATCGGCGTTCACCTCACCCGTCAGCGTCGGGTAATCAGGTTGCGGCACGCTGCTGGCAGCGTAGTAGGAAGCGGTGTGCCGGGCGCTGGCGGTCATGGGGAACCTCCCTGTCTGGAAAATTTGACGCAGGATACAGTGGTCGCACGACGCTGTCTGCGCGGGGCGTTTTGCGTCAGAATCCACGTCTATTCGCCGTTCGGTATGGGTTTCGATGAGTTGCAACAGTCAGAAAATCAGCGCGCTGCGTCGCCAGATTCCTTCGTTTGAGTGCGTCCCGGGTTGCCACGACTGCTGTGGGCCGGTGACCACCTCGCCCGAGGAAATGTCGCGCCTGCCGCGCAAGACCGCCGCCGAGCAAGAGGCGGCGATGGACGAGCTGAACTGCGTGCACCTGGGGCCCAAGGGCTGCACGGTGTATGACGAGCGGCCGCTGATCTGTCGCCTGTTCGGCACCACCAAGACCTTGCCGTGCCCTAATGGCCGCCGGCCGGTGGAGCTGATTCATCCGCGGGTGGAGAAGCAGATTCACGAGTACATGGCGAGTACCCGGCAGGTGCTGGTCTAGCGGATGTACTCGGTTAAAACTGTGGGAGCTGGCTTGCCTGCGATAGCGGTGGGTCAGCTAGCACCTATGCCTCTGAACCGACGCTATCGCAGGCAAGCCAGCTCCCACATTTGACCGTGTTGTGTCAGTGGGTCAGTCCGGAATCGGCAGGTTCAGGCTCTCTTTCACCTCTTCCATCACGATATAGCTCTTGGATTCGCGCACATGGGGGAGCTTGAGCAGGATATCGCCCAGCAATTTGCGGTACGAAGCCATCTCCGAGATCCGCGCTTTCACCAGGTAGTCAAAATCCCCCGACACCAGGTGGCACTCCAGCACATGGGGTAGTTTCAGCACCGCGCGACGAAATTCTTCAAAGGTGTCACCCGACTTGTAATCCAGGCTGATCTCGACAAATACCAGCAAACTTCCCTTCAAATGCTGGGGATTGAGCCGTGCGTTGTAGCCCATGATGATCCCTTCGCGCTCCAGGCGCCGCACGCGCTCGGTGCAGGGCGTGGTGGACAGTCCGACCTTTTCCCCCAGCTCCGTGAACGAGATACGCCCGTCGGTTTGCAGGATGCGCAGGATATTGCGGTCGATCTTGTCCAGCTCCCGCTTGGTCTGGGTGTTGGTACGCATAGGGGATACGCCTCTGTCAAAAGGGTTTTTGCCAAGAATTGTCGCCAAATATAGGCATTTATATAGTGAAATGCACTGCCGATTGTTTTTTACACTGCGCCCATCATTGCTCGAATAACACACGTCAGCGGCCAAGCCCGCGATGAGGATATAAAAATGCGCGTTCTGGTCTTGGGTAGCGGCGTCATTGGGGTGACCAGTGCCTACTATTTGGCGCGGGCCGGCTTCGACGTTGTGGTGGTTGATCGTCAGCCTGCCGCTGCCATGGAAACCAGTTTCGCCAACGCCGGCCAGGTGTCCCCTGGCTACGCCTCGCCATGGGCCGCGCCGGGTGTGCCGCTCAAGGCCATCAAATGGCTGCTTCAGCGCCACGCGCCGCTGGCGATCAAGGCCACTGCCGATATCGATCAATACTTGTGGATGGCGCAGATGCTGCGCAACTGCACGGCCAGCCGCTATGCGGTGAACAAGGAGCGCATGGTGCGCCTGTCCGAGTACAGCCGCGACTGCCTCGACGAACTGCGCGCCGAGACCGGCATTGCCTACGAAGGCCGCAGCCTCGGGACCACCCAATTGTTCCGCACCCAGGCCCAGCTCGATGGCGCCGCCAAGGACATCGCCGTGCTGAAAGAGTCCGGTGTGCCGTTCGAATTGCTCGACCGTGCCGGCATTGCGCGGGTTGAACCGGCGCTGGCCAGCGTCACCGATATCCTCGCCGGGGCCCTGCGCCTGCCCAACGATCAGACGGGCGATTGCCAGATGTTCACCACGCGCCTGGTCGACATGTGCAAACAATTGGGCGTGGAATTCCGCTTCGAACAAGACATCCAGCGCCTGGACTACGCAGGCGACCGCATCAACGGTGTGCTGATCGACGGCAAGCTGGAAACCGCCGACCGCTATGTCCTGGCCCTCGGCAGTTACTCGCCCAAGCTGCTCAAGCCACTCGGGATCAAGGCGCCGGTGTACCCGCTCAAGGGTTATTCGCTGACTGTGCCGATCACCAACCCGGCAATGGCGCCGACCTCGACCATTCTCGATGAGACCTACAAAGTCGCGATCACCCGTTTCGACAACCGCATTCGCGTCGGTGGCATGGCTGAAATAGCCGGTTTTGACCTGTCGCTGAACCCGCGGCGACGCGAAACCCTGGAGATGATCGTCAACGACCTTTATCCTCAGGGCGGCGATCTGGCCCAAGCCAGTTTCTGGACCGGCCTGCGCCCGACCACCCCGGACGGCACGCCGATTGTGGGTGCCACGCCGTTCAAGAACCTGTTCCTGAACACAGGCCACGGTACCCTCGGTTGGACCATGGCTTGTGGTTCCGGTCGCTTGCTGGCCGACCTGATGGCGAAAAAAACGCCGCAGATCAGCGCCGCAGGCCTCGATATTTCCCGTTATGGCAACCACCAGGAGTCCGCACAACATGTCAATCCAGCGCCAGCTCACCAATGAGCGCATGAGCCAGATCGTTGTCCACAGCGGTACCGTGTATCTGGCAGGGCAAGTCGGCGACGATATGAGCGCCGGGATTGAACAACAGACCGGTGAAACCCTGGCCAATATCGAGCGCTTGCTGGACCTTGCCGGTACCGACAAGACCAAGTTGCTGTCGGTGACGATCTATCTGAAGGATATTGACGCCGACTTCGCCCTGATGAACGCGGTATGGGACAAATGGCTGCCCAAAGGCGTCGCCCCGGCCCGCGCCACCGTGCAAGCCAAGCTGTGCGAACCCGAGATTCTGGTAGAGCTGTCTGTCGTGGCTGCGCTGCCTTAACAACGATCCCTCTCCCGGTGCCGAGGTTGTTGGTCGGCACCGGTTTTTTTTACTTTGCTGCCTAGAAGCCTGCCGCCATGCGTCCAGCCCGTGCCCTGATCGACCTCCAAGCCCTGCGCCATAACTACCAACTGGCCCGAGAAGTCACCGGGGCCAAGGCCCTTGCCGTGATCAAGGCCGATGCCTACGGCCATGGTGCGGTGCCCGTGGCCCACGCGCTGGAAGCCGAAGCTGACGGGTTTGCCGTGGCGTGCATCGAGGAAGCGCTGGAACTGCGAGCCGCCGGCATTCGTGCGCCGGTGTTGCTGCTGGAAGGTTTTTTCGAAGCCGACGAGTTGCCGCTGATCATCGAGCAGGATTTGTGGTGCGTGGTGCATTCGTTGTGGCAGTTGGAGGCCATCGAACAGGCGCGCCTGAGCAAACCGCTCACAGTGTGGCTGAAGCTGGATTCGGGCATGCACCGTGTGGGCCTGCACCCCAAGGATTACCAGGAGGCCTATCAGCGCCTGCTGGCCAGCGGCAAAGTGGCGAAAATTGTGTTGATGAGCCATTTTGCCCGCGCCGATGAGCTCGATTGCGTCAGCAGCAACGAACAAGTAACGGTCTTCGAGGCGGCGCGCCAGGGGCTGGCGGCTGAAGTCAGCCTGCGCAACTCACCCTCTGTATTGGGCTGGCCGAGCGTGTCCAGTGACTGGGTGCGCCCCGGCATCATGCTGTACGGCGCAACGCCCTTTGGCGAAGACCAGGCCCTCGCCGCGCGCTTGCAGCCGGTGATGACCCTGGAGTCCAAAGTGATCTGCGTGCGCGAATTGCCAGCCGGTGAGCCGGTGGGCTACGGCGCCAGGTTCGTCACGCCCAAGCCGATGCGCGTCGGTGTGGTTGCCATGGGCTATGCCGATGGTTACCCGCGCCATGCGCCCACCGGCACACCGGTGCTGGTGGCTGGCCAGCGCAGCCGGTTGCTGGGGCGCGTGTCCATGGACATGCTGTGTGTCGACCTCACCGACTTGCCCCAAGCGGGCCTCGGTTCCACTGTGGAACTGTGGGGCAAGCACATCCTCGCCAGTGACGTTGCCGTCGCCGCCGAGACCATCCCCTATCAGATTTTTTGCAACCTGCGCCGAGTGCCAAGGCTCTATTGCGGCGCTTAGCCGCCGGCAACGAACCGAGCAGGCCGGGATTTAGGCCCAAGTGTTGTAAATACTGAACGCTGTCGCCATGATAACGCTCAATTACAACAAAGCCTGAATCCTAGGAGGCTCCTGCATTGGACGTCGGCGAACGACTGCAATCCATCCGTAAACTCAAAGGTCTTTCCCAGCGTGAGCTCGCCAAGCGTGCGGGTGTCACCAACAGCACCATTTCGATGATCGAGAAAAACAGCGTCAGCCCCTCGATCAGCTCCCTGCGCAAGGTGCTGGGCGGTATCCCCATGTCCATGGTCGAGTTCTTCTCCGAGGAAGTCCTCCAGGAAATACCAACGCAGATCGTCTATAAAGCCAATGAGCTGATCGACATCTCTGACGGTGCCGTCACCATGAAACTGGTGGGCCGGGCGCGCCCGAGCCGGGCCATCGCGTTTCTCACCGAGATCTACCCGCCAGGTGCCGACACGGGCGAAGAAATGCTCACCCATGAAGGCGAAGAAACCGGGATTCTGGTGGAAGGTCGCCTGGAATTGGTGGTCGGTCTTGAAACTTTTGTGCTCGAGGCGGGCGATAGCTACTACTTTGAAAGTACCAAGCCCCATCGTTTTCGCAATCCGTTCGACGTGCCGGCGCGACTAATCAGCGCAGCCACCCCCGCGAACTTTTAAGAATAGAGGCGCCCTGCCAGCGTTGCAGAGGTTCCCGCAGTTGTACACCGTGAGGCCGAATCTCCCTTTATTTAATAGGGTTGTTTCGGCCAGGCGGGCTAACCGTTATACTTTCGCCGCCTGCGAAACCGTGGCCGCAGGCGTGAATAGCCACCATTGAGGGTGAACGCGTGAACCTAATTATGAAAATGCTGGCTGCACCAGCAACCGTACTGGCCCTATGGGCTGTCAGCGCTCAAGCTGCGACCAACGACGACATTGCCAAGCGCCTGGAGCCTGTGGGCCAGGTTTGCGTCCAGGGCCAGGAATGCAAGGGCATGGAAGTCGCCGTGGCAGCGGGCGGCGGTGGCGCGAAAACCCCGGACGAGATCATCGCCAAGCACTGTAATGCCTGCCACAGCACGGGCTTGTTGGGTGCGCCGAAAATTGGCGACACCGCCGCATGGAAAGAACGCGCCGACCATCAAGGTGGCCTTGATGGCATCCTGGCCAAGGCCATCACCGGTATCAACGCCATGCCGCCTAAAGGCACCTGCGCTGATTGCTCGGATGACGACCTCAAGGGTGCGATCAAGAAGATGTCCGGGCTGTAATCGGCCGATCTTCGCCAAAAATGCCGCTTACGAGCGGCTTTTTTGTGCCTGCGATTTATGTATTGAGGCTGTTCATTGCAGCAAAGACCCGGCAAGCTCGGTCCAACCCCAATTCATGGAATGTTCGGGAGCAGTCGGATGGTGCAGTTGTGTTCAATCGAGCAAGCAGTTGACGACGTACTGGAGCGCCTGCCGGCGCATATCCACATGGGCATGCCCTTGGGCCTGGGCAAGCCCAATTTGTTCGTCAACGCGCTGTACCGGCGCATCGCCAAGTTGCCGGAGCGGGCGCTGACTATCTACACCGCGTTGAGCTTGGGTCGCCCGACGATGGGGGATGGCTTGCAGAAACGCTTTCTCGAACCCTTTATTGAACGGGTGTTTGGCGACTACCCCGAACTAGACTTTCTCGCCGACCTGCACAAGGGCAGCCTGCCGAAGAATATCCGTGTGCAGCAATTCTTCATGCAGCCTGGCAGCCTGCTCCACAGCGCCGCGGCGCAGCAGGATTATGTCAGCAGCAACTACAGCCATGCCGCCCGCGACATCAACGCCGCCGGCCTGAACCTGGTGGCGCAACTGGTTGCCAGTAGCAGCGAGCATCCCGACCGCCTGAGCCTGAGCTGCAACCCGGATATCACCCTCGACCTGATGCCCATGATCGCCAAGCGCCGCGCGGCCGGGGAGACCATTCTGGTCGTTGGCCAGGTCCATAGCGACTTGCCCTACATGCCCGGTGATGCCGAGCTGGGCATGGATGAGTTCGACTACCTGCTGGATGAAAAAGACAGCACCACGTTGTTCTCCACGCCGAATATGCCGGTGGGCTTTCAAGACCATTTTATCGGCCTGCATGCCAGTACCCTGGTGCGTGATGGCGGTACGTTGCAGATTGGTATCGGCTCCATGGGCGATGCGCTGACCGCTGCCTTGCTGGCGCGCCAGGCCGACAACGAGGCCTATCGCCTGTTGCTCACCGACCTGGATGTGTACCAGTGGGCGCCGTTGATCAGCCGCGAAGGCGGTGTCGAGCCGTTTGCCCGTGGCCTTTACGGTTGCAGCGAGATGTTCGTCAACGGCCTGCTGGTATTGGCCGATGCCGGTATTGTGCGGCGCAAGGTCTACCCGGATGTGGCGACCCAGACGCAGGCCAACGCGGGCACCCTGGACGACGCCGCGCAACCCGACGGCGTGGCGATCCATGGCGGTTTCTTCCTGGGGCCGCGCAGTTTTTACCAGCGCTTGCAGGAGATGCCCCACGCCAAGCGCCAGGCATTCAACATGACCCGCATCAGCTACATCAACGAGCTGTACGGCCAGGAAGAACTCAAGCGCCTGCAGCGCCTGGATGCGCGGTTTATCAACAGCGCGATCATGGTCACCTTGCTCGGCGCTGGCGTGGCCGATCAGTTGGAAGACGGTCGCGTGCTCAGTGGCGTCGGCGGGCAATACAATTTCGTAGCCCAGGGGCATGCGCTGGAAGGCGCACGCTCAATCCTGATTTTGCGCAGCTGGCGTGAGTCGGCGGGAGAGGTCAGTTCCAATATTGTCTGGGAGTACGGGCACTGCACCATTCCCCGGCACCTGCGGGATATTGTCATTACCGAATACGGCATTGCCGACTTGCGCGGCCAGACGGATGCCAAGGTGATCGAAGCGCTGCTGAACATCACCGACTCCAGGTTCCAGCGCGACTTGATTGAACAGGCGCAAAAGGCTGGCAAATTGCCCAAGGATTTCCAACTGGATCCGCGTTTTGCCGACAACACGCCAGAGCGGCTTCAGGCGATTCAGGCCAAGCATCGTCGCCTGTTCCCGGAATACCCCTTGGGCAGCGACTTCACGGATGAGGAGCGGGATTTGTTGCGGGCGCTGAACTGGCTCAAGAGCAAATTCAAGCTCACCGAGATTCTGGAGTTGGGCAAGGCGGCACTCGACGCGCCGGAGCCGGAGGCCTTTCCCAAGCATTTGCAGCGCATGCGCTTGGATAAGCCGGAGGGCATCAAGGAAGACCTGTATCAACGCTTGCTGCTGGCGGGCTTGCAGGCCACCACGGATTAAAATCCAGCGCAAAACCAAGTGTGGGAGCGGGCTTGCTCGCGAAGGCGGTGGGTCAGTGATGAATATATCAACTGACACTGCGCATTCGCGAGCAAGCCCGCTCCCACATGTTTACCCATGTTCAGGCAGACGTTATTCGATAAAGGTCACGACACCACCGGCCAGCGACTTCACCCGCGCCAGCGACTCAACCCGATAACCTTGGGCGTCCAGCTCCGCCCGCCCACCCTGGAACGACTTCTCGATCACAATGCCCAAACCGGCGACGGTCGCGCCAGCCTGCTTGATGATCGAGATCAGCGCCTGGGACGCCTTGCCGTTGGCCAAAAAGTCATCGATCACCAGCACGCGGTCGCTGCTGGTCAGGTGGCGCGGGGAGATCGCCACGGTGCTTTCGGTTTTCTTGGTGAAGGAATACACCGTGGCCGACAGCAGGTTTTCCGTGAGGGTCAAGGATTGCTGCTTGCGGGCGAAGATCACCGGAACGCCCAGGTTCAGCCCGGTCATGATCGCCGGGGCAATGCCCGAGGCTTCGATGGTGACGATCTTGGTGATGCCCGAATCCTTGAACAGTGCGGCGAATTCGTCGCCGATCAGTTTCATCAGCGCGGGGTCGATCTGGTGGTTCAAAAAGGCGTCAACCTTGAGGACCTGATCGGAAAGCACGATGCCTTCTTCGCGAATTTTCTTGTGCAGTGCTTCCACGGAAAGCTTCCTCTAATGGCGCGTTGTGCGCCGAAAGTAGATTAAAAAGTAGTCGATTCTAGCGCTTTAGCATCGCGCGTATATCCGCCAAGGCAGTGTTGCCGCGAACGGCCTTCACCTCGGTGGGGGTGTCGTCATTGCCTTCCCAGGCCAGGTCGTCCGGCGGCAGTTCATCCAGGAACCGGCTGGGGGCACAATCGATGATTTCACCGTATTGCTTGCGCTTGGCGGCAAAGGTGAAGGCCAGGGTCTGACGTGCGCGGGTAATGCCCACGTAGGCCAGGCGGCGTTCTTCTTCGATAGTGTCGGCTTCGATACTGGAGCGGTGCGGAAGGATTTCCTCTTCCATGCCCATGATGAACACGTAGGGGAATTCCAGGCCCTTGGACGCATGCAAGGTCATCATCTGCACGCCTTCGGCGCCGTCTTCCTCTTCTTGCTGGCGCTCGAGCATGTCGCGCAACACCAGTTTGCCGATGGCGTCCTCGACGGTCATCTCGCCGTCTTCGTCTTTTTCCAGGGTGTTCTTTAACGCCTCGATCAGGAACCAGACGTTGCCCATGCGGTAATCGGCGGCCTTGTCGCTGGAACTGTTGGTGCGCAGCCAGTTTTCATAGTCGATGTCCATGACCATGCTGCGCAGGGCGCTGATTGGGTCTTCGCCGGCGCACTGTTCGCGCACCTTGTCCATGAAGCGCTTGAAGCGTGACAGGCGATCGGTGAAGCGCGTGTCCAGGTGTTCGCCCAGGCCGATTTCGTCGGTGGCGGCGTACATCGAGATCTTGCGTTCGGTGGCGTAGTTGCCGAGCTTTTCCAGGGTGGTGGAGCCGATTTCCCGGCGTGGCACGTTGATCACGCGCAGGAAGGCGTTGTCGTCGTCCGGGTTCACGATCAGCCGGAAGTAGGCCATCAGGTCTTTGACTTCCTGGCGTCCGAAAAAGCTGTTGCCGCCTGAAAGGCGATACGGCACCTGGTGGTGCTGCAATTTCAGCTCGATCAGCTTGGCCTGGTAGTTGCCGCGATACAGGATCGCAAAGTCGCTGTAGGGCCTGTCGGTGCGCAAGTGCAGGCTGAGGATTTCCACGGCCACGCGCTCGGCTTCGGCGTCTTCGTTGCGGCAGCGGATCACACGGATCTCGTCGCCATGGCCCATCTCGCTCCACAGTTGTTTTTCAAACTCGTGGGGGTTGTTGGAGATCAGCACGTTGGCGCAGCGCAGGATGCGGCTGGTGGAGCGGTAGTTCTGCTCCAGCATCACCACTTTCAAGGAGGGGTAGTCTTCCTTGAGCAGCATCAGGTTTTCCGGGCGGGCGCCGCGCCAGGCGTAGATCGACTGGTCGTCGTCGCCTACCACGGTGAACTGGTTGCGCGTGCCGATCAGCAACTTCACCAGCAGGTATTGGCTGGCGTTGGTGTCCTGGTATTCGTCCACCAGCAGGTAGCGCACCTTGTTTTGCCACTTCTCCAGGATGTCCTTGTGCTCCTGGAATAGCTTGACCGGTAGCAGGATCAGGTCGTCGAAGTCCACCGCGTTGAACGCCTTGAGCGTGCGCTGGTAGTGGGTGTAGACGATGGCGGCGGTCTGTTCCTTGGGGTTGCGTGCGGCTTCCAGGGCTTCGGCGGGCAGGATCAGGTCGTTTTTCCAGGCGCCGATCATGTTCTTGATCTCGTCGACGCCGTCGTCGCCCGCGTATTCCTTCTGCATGATGTCGGTCATCAAGGCCTTGACGTCGGTCTCGTCGAAGATCGAGAAGCCCGGCTTGTAGCCCAGCCGCACATGTTCCTTGCGGATGATGTTCAGGCCCAGGTTGTGGAAGGTACACACGGTGAGGCCACGGCCTTCGCCACCCTTGAGCAGGGTGCCAACGCGCTCTTTCATTTCCCGCGCCGCCTTGTTGGTGAAGGTCATGGCGACGATGTACTGGGCGCGGATGCCGCAGTTCTGGATCAAGTGCGCAATCTTGCGGGTGATCACGCTGGTCTTGCCGGAGCCTGCACCGGCGAGCACCAATAGAGGGCCGCCGACGTAGTTCACGGCTTCTTGCTGCCGGGGATTGAGTCGGGACATACGGAATTTTTAGGGGTCGTTGTTCAAAAGGGCGGGCATTTTAACAGGCTGGAAAGATTCTGCTGCCATAGAACGACGGTGTGACGTACCACTCGATCTAAATTTGCCGGTTTTGCTACTTTGCCGCAGGATGTTAAGGATTATTCGAGACTAATATTTACAGTCTACGTGTTTGATAACACCTATCATTTGTCATCCTTTGTCATTGTCAGGCCGCACGTCATAATGGCACCGCTAATGAAATTTTGCAGAGTCTAGGGAGTTAGCGTGTCTACGCCTGTCGAACCCTTGCGTTTGCTGCTGCTGGCCGATGAGCCCGAGTGGGCGGCGTTGTTGCGCGAGTGCCTGGCGCCGATGGGCGAAGGGGCTGTGCTGATCAGTGCGCCCAACTGGGACTCGGTGAGCCGCCTGTTCGATGACGACCAGGGTGCTGTGTTATTGACCACGCCCAGCCTGCAGCCCGGCCCCGGCCGGTGCAGCCTGCCGTGTGTATTGCTGCTGGAGCAGGAGCCACTGGTGTCGCCGCTGGGTGTCAGCGATTGGTTGGTGCTGGAGGCATTGGACGCCGACACATTGCGCCGCTGTCTGCGGCATGTGCGCGAGCGCGGCGTGCTGGAGAACACCTTGCAGCGCCTGGCCGAGCAGGACCCGCTCACCGGTATTGCCAACCGCCAGGGCTTCCAGACCCTGCTGGCCGCGCGCTTGGCGGACAACGACGGCCGTGGCCTGGCCCTCGGTCATCTGGACCTGGACAATTTTCGTCACGCCAACGATGCCCTCGGCCATCAGGCGGGCGACCGGTTGATCCTGCAAGTGGTGTCGCGGCTCAAGAGCCAGCTCGAAGCCGGGGACCAACTGGCGCGCCTGGGCAGCGATGAGTTTGCCTTGTTGATTGATACCCGCCGGGCGCCCCAGCGCGCCGAATGGATGGCCGAGCGCATCACTGAAGTGATGGCCGAACCCTATTGGGTAGATGGCGAAAGCCTGTTGATCGGTTGCAGCCTGGGCATGGCCCATGCGCGCGCCCGTGCTGGCGCCGACCCGTTGATGTGGCACGCCCATATCGCCATGCAGCAGGCCAAAAGCACCCAGGGCTGTACCTTTCATATCTTCAATGAACGCATCAACCGCAACGCCCGCAGCCTTGCCGACCTGGAAAGCGAACTGCGCCGGGCCTTGCGTCGTGATGAGTTGGAGCTGCATTACCAGCCGCGCCTGGACCTGGACGACGGCCATATCGTTGGCCTCGAAGCCCTGGTGCGCTGGCGCCACGGCGAGCGTGGCTTGTTGCCGCCCAGCGAATTCGTGCCGCTGGCCGAACAGAGTGGCCTGATCGTGCCATTGGGTTACTGGGTGATCTCCCGCGCCCTGCGCGACATGCAAGACCTGCGTGAACGCGGCCTGCCGCCACTGCACATGGCGGTCAACCTGTCGTTTCGCCAGTTTCAGGACAGCCAGTTGCTGTCCACCCTCAGCCGCCTGATTGCCGAGCGCGGCGTGGAAGCGCAATGGCTGGAGTTCGAACTGACCGAAACCGCCGTGATGCGCCGCAGCGACCTGGTCAAACAGACCATGGATGCCCTTGGCCGGTTGGGTGTGCGGTTTTCCCTGGATGACTTCGGCACCGGTTTTTCATCGTTTGTGCACCTCAACAGCCTGCCGATTGCCTTGTTGAAGATTGACAAGAGTTTTGTCGGCGGCATGGAAGAACGCGAAGAAAACCGCAAGCTGGTGCACGCCATGATCAACCTGGCACACAACCTCAACCTGGAAGTGGTGGCCGAAGGCGTGGAAACCCCCGAGCAGCTTGAGCTTTTGCGCTTGTTTGGGTGCGACCAGGTCCAGGGTTACCTGATCAGCAAGCCGTTGCCCTTGCCAGAACTGGTGGAATACCTGCTGTTCGGGCAAAGCCAGCAGGCGCTGTTGGGTTAAGCCTTTAAAGTGGTTCAAATGTGGGAGCGGGCTTGCCTGCGATAGCGGCCTGGCAGCCGACGCCTATCTACCTGACACTCCAACGATCCCACTGTGGGAGCGGGCTTGCTCGCGAAGGCGGCCTGGCAGGCGACACAGTTGGATTGGGTATATATCCATTGCTGCGGTAACGGCTACTTAGGGTTCCGCCCTGACGGCGGCTCACTTTCGAAAAGCGCGAAAGTAAGCAAAGCGCTCTTGCCCCACCACTCGGCACCTCGCTTGGGCTCGGTGTGCCCGTAATCCGCCAGTGATTTGGGGGGCCGCCGCCACGCGCCATCCATGGCGCGGGGCGGCTAAACCGGCATCCCTGCCGGTTTACCCCCCAAATCCCTGTCGAATTCCGGCCAGCGTGGTTTAACGGGGCGCCTGAGATCAAAAGCAGATCAAGAGCAAGATCAAGAGCGGCTCGCTTCGCATCGTGGTTACCGTCTGCTGTTACAACCCACAAAGTTGTGTAGATCCTGTGCTGCGATGGCGGTGTTGGATTCACTACCGCTATCGCAGGCAAGCCAGCTCCCACATGGACCGCGTGCATTCGCTAGTCAGGCAGTGCCGCTTGGAATCCAACAGGAGCATCCGGCTCCTGCCGAATCATCCGTTTCATCTTCGCCTCAAACGCCCAGGTCAGGCTCACCGCCGCACACGCCAGGCCCAGTGCCAGGCCCCACCAGACGCCGGTTGGTCCCCAGCCCAGGGTGAACGCCATCAACCAGGCCGACGGTGCACCAATCAGCCAATAGCAACCCAACCCCACCAGGAAGGTGGTCTTGGCGTCCTTCAAGCCACGGATACAACCCATGGCGATGGTCTGCACACCGTCGAACAATTCAAACCAGGCGGCGACGGCCAGCAGGCTTACCGCCAGGACGATGACGTCATGGAATGCCGGGTCGTCATGGTCGAGGAACAGTCCGATCAGCGGGTCGGAAAACAGCCACAGCACCGCGGCAAATCCCAACATCACCATGGCGCCGAACCCTATGCCGACCCGCCCGGCCAAGCGTGCTTGCAGCAACTGCCCGGCGCCGTAGTGCTGACCGATGCGCATGGTCACCGCGTACGACATCCCCGCCGGTACCATGAAGGCCACCGACACAATCTGCAGGGCGATCTGGTGCGACGCCAACTGTGTGCTGCCCATGGTGCCCATGCACAACGCCGCAAAGGCAAATAACCCGACCTCTACCGCATAGGTGCCGCCAATCGGCAGGCCCAGGCGCCACAGTTCGCGCAGGTAGTGGGTATTCAGACGCAGCAGGCCGGTGCCCAGCGGGTAAGCGGCGTAGGCGCGGTTGCTGCGGATGTACCACATCAATGCCAGCGCCATGCCATTGGCGACGATGGCGGTCACCAGGCCAATGCCCATCAGGCCCAGTTTCGGCAGGCCGAACATGCCTTCGATCAGCGCATGGTTGAGCAGGTAGTTGACCACGGTGCCGCATAGGCTGATCACCATCACCGGGGTGGCCTTGCCAATGGCGCTGGTAAAGCCGCGCAGGGCCATGAAGCTCAGGTAGCCGGGCAGGGCAAAGGGCAGGATCGTCAGGAATTGCCCGGCTGCCTGCACGTTGGTTTCGGTCTGGCCGAACATCAACAGCACCGGCTTCAAGTTCCATAGCAGCAGCGCCGCCGCCAGGGCCATCAACCACGCCAGCCACAGCCCGGCCTGGGTCAGGCGAGTAGCGCCGTCGATATCGCCGGCGCCATGGCGAATGGCGACGAGGGTGCCCACGGCTGCAATCACGCCAATGCAGAAGATCGCCACGAACGAATAGCTCGCCGCGCCCAGGCCTCCGCCGGCCAGGGCCTCGGGGCTCAGGCGCGCCATCATCAGGGTGTCGGTCAGCACCATCAGCATGTGCGCCAACTGTGAGGCAATCAACGGCCCCGATAGCCGCAGAATGGCCCAGAGTTCGGTACGTGCCGGATGTTGCATGATCATCACACTCGAATAGTCAGGACAGTGGGGAAGGGTTGATTCTCGGCGCATTCAGCGCATTGCACAAAAGGATAAAAGCGATCGTTGGCATGATTAAAACTCATACTTGAGCGATTCTGGTAGGGTTTCCAGATTGCGCAGTCGGAGCTTTCAGCATGTCCCGTCGTCTTCCTCCTCTTTACGCCTTGCGGGCATTTGAAGCCGCCTCCCGCCACCACTCGTTTACCCGTGCGGCTGAAGAATTGTCGATTACCCAAAGTGCTATCAGCCGGCATATCCGCACGCTCGAAGATTATTTCGCCTGCCGGTTGTTCCAGCGCAGCGGTCGCACGTTGCAGCTCACGGAAGCGGCGCGTTTGTTGCTGCCTGGTGTACGGGAAGGCTTCGCTGCCCTCGAGCGTGCTTGCCATACCTTGAATGCCGAAGATGACATCCTGCGCATGAAGGCGCCGTCCACCTTGACCATGCGCTGGCTGCTGGCGCGGCTGAGTCGCTTCCGCGCCTTGCAGCCAGGCAATGAGGTGCAGCTCACCAGTGCGTGGATGAGCATCGATGAAGTGGACTTCAACCAGGAACCGTTCGACTGCGCGGTGTTGCTCAGCAACGGGCACTTTCCGGCGGACTGGGAGGCCAGTTATCTGTTTGCGGAAATGCTCATCCCGGTGGGAGCGCCCAATCTGCTGGACGACGGTCCCTGGGACGTGACGCGGTTGGCAACCGCCGAACTGCTGCACCCGACCCCGGACCGCCGAGACTGGCGTTACTGGCTGCAGCGCATGGGGCTGTCGTCTCAGGTTTCACTCAAGGGTGGGCAGGTGTTCGACACGCTTGAGCTGGGCATGATCGCCGCCGCCCGAGGCTATGGCGTGTCCATGGGTGATTTGCTGATGGTGGCCGAAGATGTAGCACAGGGGCGCTTGAGCCTGCCTTGGCCGACGGCGGTCGCCAGCGGAGAAAGCTACTACCTGGTATGGCCGAAAACTCGTCCGGGTGGGGAGCGCTTGCGACGGCTGGCGGAATTTCTTCAGGGGGAAGTCAAGGCGATGGAATTGCCCCAGGTCGAACGCCTCGATTGAGTGGCGGCGAGTTGTTAGTGCAATCGTTTGCGGGATACCCCTGTGATTCGCTCAAGTATTGCCAGATGCCGCCGAAGAAGGGGGTTGGAACCATCGTGCATCAACGTTTCCCACTAGATAATTTGCCGAGCAGCGCTATGAGATCAGGATGATCCTGGCCTCGGCCAGGAGCTGTCATGTCTCAACCCCGTGCCCGGATTGCCTCCCAGTTAGGCCTCGCACTCGCCGTGATTCTCGCTGTCGTCATCAGTGGCAGTACGGTCTTTGCCTTGCGTACCCTCGACTCCGCCAACCTCGCCACCCGCGAGGAACACCTGGCCAGCGAGGCGCGCTTGCTCGCCGACCAACTCAACACCTTCCACAGCACCTTGCGCGAAAGCACCCAGCGTTTGAGCGGGCTGTTTGAAAAGCGCTTCGGTGCCGGCTTGAGTGTGCGTGCGGACCAGCCCGTGGCCGTGGCCGGCGTGCAGACGCCGAGCCTCTACCTGGGCAACGAGGTGCTGAACAACAACTTCGAAGAAGTGGATGAGTTCAAGCAGATGTCCGGTGGCGTGGCCACGGTGTTCGTGCGCAGCGGCGACGACTTTGTCCGCGTCAGCACCTCCCTGACCAAGCAGGATGGCAATCGCGCCATTGGCACCGTGCTTGACCGTCAGGGCGCGGCCTACCAGCGCGTTGTGAGCGGGCAGACCTACATCGGCCGTGCCGTGTTGTTCGACCGTTCCTACATGACCCAATACAGCCCCGTGCGTGACAGCAGTGGCCAGGTCATTGCCGTGCTGTTCATCGGTTTCGATTACACCGATGCCCAGAACGCCCAGTTTGAAAACCTCAAGCGCTTCCGCATTGGCCAGACCGGCTCCCTCGCGCTGCTCGATGAGCAAAAGCACTGGCTGGTGCCGCCGGCTGGCGTGCAAGCGCCGGATCAGGCGGTTGCCGTGATGCTCGACCTGGCGAAAAAGCCGGGTGCAGGCCGTTTCTGGAGCGACAAGAACGAAGATTTCTATAGCGTCTCGGTGCCGTTCGAAGGCGGCCCTTGGGCGGTGGTAGCGAGCATGCCCAAGGCTGAGATTCGCGCCGTGACCTGGGAAGTCGGCATCCGCCTGGTGATCGGCAGCGTGTTGGCGATGTTGCTGGCAGTGGGCGCCACGGTGTGGCTGTTGCGCAGCAAGCTGGCGCCATTGAGCGAGCTGGTACGCCAGGCTCAGGCCCTGGGTGCGGGGGATTTGAGTGCGCGGCTCAATGTGTCCAGCCATGACGAAATCGGCCAGTTGGCGCGTAGTTTCAACCAGATGGGTGAGGCGCTGTCGACCATGGTGTCGCATATCCGTACCGCCGCCGAACAGGTCAACAGCCGCGCCCAGGCGCTGTCGGGCTTGTCCGGCGGTGCCTACGAAGGCATGGAGCAACAGTCCGGCGAGATCACCAGCATGGCCGGTGCGGTGGAAGAGTTCAGTGCTACCTCGCTGAACATTGCCGACAACATGGGCAACACCGAGCGCCTGGCTCAAGAGAATGCCCAGCAAACCCGTATCGGCCGTACCTCGATGCAAGAGGCTTCATCGTCCCTGGAACATATCGCCACCGCGCTGAACAGCACCGCTGCCGTGATCAACACCCTGGGCCAGCGTTCCCAGGAAATCGGCGGGATCGTCGGCGTGATTACCGCCATCGCTGAACAGACCAACCTGCTGGCGCTCAACGCCGCCATCGAAGCCGCCCGTGCCGGTGAGCAAGGCCGTGGTTTTGCCGTGGTCGCCGACGAAGTGCGCAACCTGGCTTCGCGCACCCGCCAGGCCACCGATGAAATTTCCGGCATGATCCAGAGCATCCAGCAGGAAACCGGCAACGCCATCAGCACCATGGAGCATGGTAATGCGCTGATGCAGGAAGGCCTGTCGCGCAACGCCGACGTGGCCTCGGCCCTGGCGCGTATCGACGAGCAAAGCCGCTCGGCCGGCCAGCAATTTGCTGCTATCACCACCGCCACCCAGGAGCAGAGCAGCACCGCGACCTTGCTCAGCGCCAACCTTCAGAGCATTGCGCTGGCCAACAGCGAGCAGCGCGAAGTGGTGTCGAACCTGGCGGTTACCGCCAAGGAACTGGAGACCTTGGCAGCAGGCTTGCGCCATGAGGTGGATCGGTTTCGCTGACGCACCGCCAAACAAATTGTGGGAGCGGGCTTGCTCGCGAATGCGGTAAATCAGTAGCAAATGGGTGACTGACACTCCGCATTCGCGAGCAAGCCCGCTCCCACATGGATATTGCGTAAGGCTCAAGTCACGGATGTGGGGCGGTACTGCAGGGCTTCCTTCAGATGGTCACGGGTGATGGCGTCCATCTGGTCCAGGTCCGCCAAGGTGCGCGCCACCTTCAGCAGCCGATGGGCCGCCCGCAGTGACAGTGTCAGTCGCTCGCAGGCGGTCTCCAGCCAACCCTCGTCGACCTTTGGCAGCTTGCAGTGCTGGCGCAGCCCCGGCAGGTCCAGAAAAGCATTGGCACACCCCTGGCGTCGCTGCTGACGCTCGCGTGCTTGCGCTACCCGCACCGAGGCATCGGCCGTGGTATCGCCCGCCTGTTGTGTGGGGCTCAGGGCAGTGGCCTCCCGCGCGACGGTCAGGTGCAAATCAATCCGGTCCAGCAACGGCCCGGAGAGCTTGTTGCGATAGCGCTGGATCTGCTCCGGTGTACACCGACAACGCCCGCTGGGCTCGCCCATGTAGCCGCAAGGGCAGGGGTTCATCGCCGCGACCAGTTGAAAGCGCGCCGGGAAGCTCACGCGGTCACGGGCCCGGGAGATCACGATATGCCCCGACTCCAACGGCTCACGCAGCACCTCCAGCACCTTGCGATCGAACTCTGGCAGCTCATCCAGGAACAACACCCCGTGATGGGCCAGGGTGATTTCCCCCGGTTGTGGCTTCGAGCCGCCACCCACCAGCGCCGGCCCGGATGCCGAGTGGTGTGGCTGACGGAACGGGCGGTTGGGCCAATGGCTCAGAGGGGCCAGGCTGACCACGGATTGGATTGCGGCCACCTCCAGCGCTTCCTGCTCGCTCAATGGCGGCAGCAAGCCCGGTAGCCGGCTGGCCAATAAAGTCTTGCCGGTACCCGGTGGCCCGCTGAACAGCAGGTTATGCGCGCCCGCCGCCGCGATCAGCAATGCGCGCTTGGCCGCGAGTTGGCCCTGTACTTCACTCAGGTCCGGGTAAGGCTTGTTCAAGTACAGCAAGCCGTCGGACCTATAGGGCTCAATCGGCACATGCCCATTCAAGTGCGCCACCACTTGCAGCAAGTGATCCACCGCAATCACCTTCAACCCCGACGCCAGGCACGCCTCCTCGGCATTGGCACGCGGCACTATCACGGTGCGCCCGGCCTTGCGCGCTGCCAGCGCGGCCGGCAATACCCCTTTCACCGCGCGCACCTCGCCGGACAACGCCAGTTCCCCAAGACACTCCACGTCATCGAGCGTCAAGGCCGGCACCTGCACACTGGCCGCCAGGATGCCCAGGGCAATCGCCAGATCAAAACGCCCGCCGTCCTTGGGCAGGTCGGCGGGCGCGAGGTTGAGTGTGATGCGGCGGGCCGGATATTGCAGCGCCGAATTGAGGATGGCACTGCGCACGCGGTCTTTGCTTTCCTTCACTGCGGTTTCGGGCAAGCCCACCAGGGTGAGAGACGGCAGGCCATTGGCCATATGCACTTCGACGGTGACGGCGGGGGCTTCTACACCGACCTGGGCGCGGCTGTGGACGATGGCGAGGGACATGCTCGTTCCTTGAATGGGAGGGCCGCTTCCTGCGGTTTTTCCAAGGGTAGACGAGGGGAGATGGAGCGGGGCGGGGGAGGTTTTACAGAACGTATCCGGGCGGCAATGCAAAACAAATGTGGGAGCGGGCTTGCTCGCGAATGCGGCCTGACAGCCGATGCAGTTATACCGGGTATATATCCATTGCTGCGGTAACGGCCACTTAGGGTTCCGCCCTGACGGCGGCTCACTTTTGAAAAGCGCAAAAGTAAGCAAAACGCTCTTGCCCCACCACTCGGCACCTCGCCTAGGCTCGGTGTGCCCGAACGCAGGCTTGAATCCGTGGGCCGCCGCCACGCGCCATCCATGGCGCGGGGCGGCTAACCCGGCGTCCTGCCGGGTTACCCACGAATTCAAGCCTGCGTTCGGCCAGCGTGGTTTAACGGGGCGCCTGAGATCAAAAGCAGATCAAGAGCGGCTCGCTTCGCATCGTGGTTACCGTTGGCTGCTACAACCTAAAAAAAATTGTGTAGATACCTATGGCCATCGCAGGCAAGCCAGCTCCCACACTCACCGTGTTTATTCAGCAGAGGGTGGCGTCAACCGTGCTTCAAGTTCAGCCACCTTCGCCTCCAGGCTCTCCAGTCGCGCACGTGTGCGGGCCAGCACCACCATCTGGCTGTCAAACTCTTCCCGGCTGACCAGGTCGAGCTTGCTGAAACCACTCTGTAGCAAAGCCTTGAACTGGCTTTCGATTTCATTGCGGGGCAGCGGGGTGTCGCCGCTGAACAGGCGAGAGGCGTGGCCGCTCAGGGCGTCGAGGAAGTCTTTGGGCGCGAGCATTGGACATATTCCGGAAAACAGTTGGCCGGCAGTGTATCACGCAGCGTCTATAGTCATTTTCACGCCCTGCTGCGCACGGTTTTCGCGCATTGGGGCGGGCGGGCGCGCACTGTTTTGATGCGCATTGCGGCCGCGCAGGCGCCCCGTAGGTGAGCACAAGCGGGCAAAGGATTGATTTCGGTGGTTTTTACGGAGCTGGCAAGGTTTCTGCTTAGACGATCATGACCCATGCACTGATGCAGTCGCTGTGACGAATGCAGTGCGCCGACGGATCCGGGGTACAGGGCTCGTCACCAGTGGTTCGCTGGCGTCGCGACGGCAAATGCCGAGGCGACGATGCGTTACAAAGCCAGGCACTGCGCTTAGACTTGAGACGGGTTTGTTTTCCTGGGGCAAGTCCACCAAATTCGGGAGAGAGTTTTCATGAAGCTAGTCACTGCCATCATCAAGCCGTTCAAGTTGGACGATGTTCGCGAGTCACTGTCCGAGATCGGCGTGCAGGGCATTACCGTTACTGAGGTCAAGGGCTTCGGTCGGCAGAAGGGTCATACCGAGCTGTATCGCGGCGCGGAATACGTGGTCGATTTCCTGCCGAAGGTGAAGATCGATGTCGCCATTGACGACAAGGATCTTGACCGGGTTATCGAGGCGATAACCAAGGCGGCCAACACCGGCAAGATCGGTGACGGCAAGATCTTCGTGGTCAATCTGGAACAGGCTATTCGCATCCGTACCGGCGAAACCGATACCGACGCAATCTAAGCCGCCAAACCCCAACGCCCCAGGAGAAAACAATATGACTCTGCGTAAATTCGCAGGGCTCGGAGCCCTGCTGTCCATCGTAATGCCAAGCCTGGCCATGGCGGCAGATGAAGTGGCTGCTCCAGTCCTCAATTCCGGCGACACCGCCTGGATGCTCACCGCCACCGCGCTGGTGCTGTTCATGACCATCCCTGGCCTGGCGCTGTTCTATGGCGGCATGGTCCGTTCCAAGAACATTCTGTCGGTGATGATGCAGTGCTTTGCCATCACTGGCCTGATCAGCATCCTCTGGGTCGTCTACGGCTACAGCATCGCGTTCGATACCACCGGTATGGAACAGGGCGTGGTCAATTTCAATTCCTTTTTCGGCGGCATGGGCAAGGCGTTCCTGGCGGGTGTCACCCCGGCCAGCATCACTGGGCCGGCGGCGCTGTTTCCGGAAGCCGTGTTCATCACCTTCCAGATGACCTTTGCCATCATTACCCCAGCGCTGATCGTCGGTGCTTTCGCTGAGCGTATGAAGTTCTCCGCGATGCTGATCTTCATGGCTATCTGGTTCACCCTGGTCTATGCGCCAATTGCGCACATGGTCTGGAGCGGCAACGGTGGCCTGATGTGGGACTGGGGCGTGCTGGACTTCGCGGGCGGCACCGTCGTGCATATCAACGCGGGTGTGGCTGGCCTGGTGGCGTGCATCGTGCTCGGCAAGCGTAAAGGCTTCCCGACCACTCCGATGGCCCCGCATAATCTGGGCTATACCCTGGTGGGTGCGGCCATGCTGTGGATCGGCTGGTTTGGCTTCAACGCCGGTTCCGCTGCGGCGGCCAACGGCACCGCGGGGATGGCGATGCTGGTGACTCAGATCGCCACCGCCGCTGCGGCCCTGGGCTGGATGTTTGCCGAGTGGATCACCCACGGCAAGCCAAGCGCCCTGGGTATCGCCTCGGGCGTGGTCGCAGGCCTCGTCGCCGTGACGCCGGCAGCGGGCACCGTGGGCCCGATGGGCGCCCTGGTGATTGGCCTGGTCGCTGGTGTGGTGTGCTTCTTCTGCGCGACCAGCCTCAAGCGCAAGCTGGGTTATGACGACTCCCTGGACGCTTTCGGCGTGCACGGTATCGGCGGTATCGTCGGCGCGATCCTCACCGGTGTGTTCGCAGCCCCGGCACTGGGCGGCTTCGGCACCGTGACCGACATCGCAGCCCAAGTGTGGATCCAGTGCAAAGGGGTGGGCTTCACCGTGATCTACACGGCGATCGTGACCTACGTCATCCTCAAGGTGCTCGACATGGTCATGGGCCTGCGTGTCACCGAAGAAGAAGAGGCGGTTGGCCTCGACCTGGCGCAGCACAACGAGCGCGGCTACAACTTGTAACTACGTGAAAAAAACATGCCCGGCTTGCCGGGCATTTTTTTGCCTGGCGTTTGTCTGTGGCTAAAGGTGCATGGGTTTTTTATCGAGTTTGTGATGGGATCCACACAGTACTTTTAAGGGTGCAAATGTCTTACAGGCATGAAGGCGTATTCGGCCCTTTGTTTTTTCTCAGAGCGCGCTAGAATGCGCGCCGATGGGCGGAGAACTGTATGTGGCAACAGACCCTGATTACCCTGCGGGCCAAGCCCCGGGGCTTTCACTTGGTAACGGACGAGTTGCTTGCCGGCTTGCCTGAATTGAAGGCCTGCCGTGTGGGCCTGTTGCATCTGTGGCTGCAGCACACCTCGGCCTCGTTGACCATCAACGAGAATGCCGACCCGGCGGTTCGCCGTGACTTCGAGCGTTTTTTCAACCTGCTGGTGCCACAAGGTCGCGCAGGGTTTGAACATAACGACGAAGGTCCGGATGATCTGCCGGCGCACTTCAAGGCCAGTCTGCTGGGCTGCCAGCTGAGTTTGCCGGTCAAGGCCGGCCGCTTGGCGATAGGGACCTGGCAAGGTGTTTATCTGGGCGAGCACCGTGATCATGGCGGTGCTCGTAAAGTCCTCGCCACCTTGCACGGTGAAGGGGCATAAGCCATAGGGAATCCTGTGGATGTTGATTTTTTTCCAGCGGCCTCGACAGAGGGTGAAGCTGGGCTATAACTAATCTGCTTTTCGCAAGTCATGAGGTAGAACATGAGCGACGATGATCTGGAACAAGACGACCTCGAAGTAGGTGATGAAGACGACACCGAAGACGGTCTTGAAGCAGTAGCGGCTGACGACGTTGCGGAAGATGACGATAACAGTGTTGGCGATGACGCGGCTCCCAAAGCCAAAGGCAAAGCCAAGGCGGCTGTTTCGGTAGACGAGTTGCCGAGTGTTGAAGCCAAGAACAAAGAGCGCGATGCCCTGGCCCGTGCGATGGAAGAGTTCCTCGCTAAAGGTGGCAAAGTGCAGGAAGTCGAGGCCAACGTGGTGGCTGATCCACCGAAGAAGCCGGATAACAAGTACGGCAGCCGACCTATCTGAGGTCTGCCTCCTGCTTGTAAGAAAAAGCCCGCCGTCGCTGCGGGCTTTTTCATGCCTGGAATTAAATCTCTCAGGTCACCACAAATCAAATGTGGGAGCGGGCTTGCTCGCGAATGCGCAGTGTCAGTTGATACCTTCATCACTGACCC
This sequence comes from Pseudomonas sp. FJ2-5-13, assembly GCF_029201605.1. Classification (NCBI taxonomy): domain Bacteria; kingdom Pseudomonadati; phylum Pseudomonadota; class Gammaproteobacteria; order Pseudomonadales; family Pseudomonadaceae; genus Pseudomonas; species Pseudomonas sp. FJ2-5-13. Next base: position 5,844,921 of record NZ_CP104045.1, on the reverse strand, counting down.
ACCGCATTCGCGAGCAAGCCCGCTCCCACATTTTTTGATCTATGGTGTTACTGCCAGCTATGCAGCAACTCCGGCAACTGCGTCAGGCTGCGAATCTGCGCATCCGGGTGCTTGTCTCCCTCCCAGGCCTTGCCCGTGGGGTTGAACCACACCGCCCGCAGCCCCGCCTGCTGCGCGCCGGCAATGTCATCCCCAGGATGATCGCCCACATGCACAGCCGCGCTGGCGTCCACACCGCCACGTTGCAGCGCCTCCTGAAACAGTCGTGCATCCGGCTTGGCGATGCCGATATCTTCAGCGCGCAGGGCAAAGTGAAAATAGTCCGCCAGGCCCACGCGCTGCACATCGGCATTGCCATTGGTGATCACCCCCAGCAGGAAGTGCTGGCGCAGCGCCTTGAGCATCGGCTCGGCTTCCGGGAACACGGTGAGTTGGTGACGTGCGTGGATGAACGCTTCGAAGCAGACGTCCGCCATCTCTGTGGCCTCAGGCTGGGGATAACCGGCCTCCTCGAACGCATGCATTAGCACGCGATGGCGCAGCAGGCTGATGCGGTGCTTGAGTTCGGGATGACGCTGCAGCACCTGTTGGCGCAGGCTGGCAAAATGCTCAAGGGGCAGGTCGCCGACCTTGGACGCGTGGGTCGCCAGCCATTCGCGCATCGACGCTTCGGCGCTGATGATGACGGGTACGTTGTCCCAGAGGGTGTCGTCCAGGTCGAAGGTGATCAGCTTGATACTCATGAGTCGCCGCCCTTGATGCGTTTGGCCCGTGGATGGGCGCTGTCGTACACCGTTGCCAGGTGCTGGAAGTCGAGGTGGGTGTAGATCTGCGTGGTCTTGATATCCGAGTGCCCGAGCAGTTCCTGCACGGCGCGCAAGTCTTGGGAGGATTCGAGCAGGTGGCTGGCAAAGGAGTGACGCAACATGTGCGGGTGCAGATTCTGCCCCAGCTCCCGCTCGCCGGCGGCCTTGACCCGCAGCTGGATCGCCCGTGGCCCCAGGCGCCGGCCTTGCTGGCTGACAAATACGGCATCGTCTGCCGGGTTGGTCAGCAAGCGTAGCGGCAGCCATAGCTGCAAGGCTTCACGGGCTTTCCTGCCCACGGGCAGTACGCGGGTCTTGCTGCCTTTGCCGAGCACTTGCACCAAGCCATCGGCGAGGTCCAGTTGATCGAGGTTCAGGCTCGTCAGCTCGGACAGGCGCAGGCCCGAGGAGTAGAACAGCTCAAGGATTGCCTGGTCACGATGGGCCAGGAAGTCATCCTCCACGGCACCGTCGAGCAGTTGCAGGGCGCGGTCGGTGTCCAGGGTCTTGGGCAGGCGCCGCTCGCCTTTGGGCGGCGACAGGCCATTGGCCGGGTCGTGGTCGCACAGGCCTTCGCGATTGAGGTAGTGATAGAGGCCGCGCACCGCCGACAGCAGGCGAGACAAGCTGCGTGAGGACTGGCCTTGTTGGTGCAACCGGGCGATCAGGCTGCGCAGGGCCTGGATATCCAGGGCCGTCCAACTGCTGACGTGCTGTTTTTCGCAATAGGCCAGGACCTTGTTCAAGTCCCGCCGATAGGCTTCCAGCGTATGGGGCGACACTTGGCGCTCATTGCGCAGGTGAGCGCAGTAAGCGTCCAGTTGCCGCTCCATGATCAGCGCACCGCGCGCAGGGTGGTGGTGTGGCGTGGCAGGACGCGGCCCAGCACTTCGGCGATATAGGTCAGGAACAACGTGCCCACCGAGCTTTTGTAGTGCGCCGGGTCGCGGCTGGCGATGGCCAGTACGCCGTGCAAGCCTTGATGGCTGAGGGCGATGACGGCCGTAGAGCCGATCTGCTTGCGCTGTTCGGCGCCAAACAGGAAGTCCAGCTCATGCTCGCGCAAGGTGCCGCTGACGGTCTTGCCTTCGGACAACAGGCCGCCGATGGCCGTCTGCGCCTCGCCACCTGTGACCCAGCGGCCCACCGGCATCGGGTTGTCGCTGAACAGGATCAGGCTGACGAAGGGCACCTGGAAATCCTCACGCAGGCTGTCTTCCACGGCGATCACCGTTTCTTCCAGGCTGGTGGCATCCATCAGGGTCAGAATCAGGCGGCGCGTCTTGTCGAACAAGCGGTCGTTGTCGCGGGCCACGTCCATCAGATGAGAGAGGCGGTGGCGCATTTCAATATTGCGCTCGCGCAGGATCTTCATCTGCCGCTCCACCAGCGATACGGTATCGCCGCGCTGGTGAGGGATGCGCAGGGCCGGCAGCAACTCTTCGTGTTCGACGAAGAAGTCCGGGTTAGCCTCAAGGTACGCCGCGACAGCAGCGGCCTCCAGGCTTTCACTCGGGGTTGCGTGTGCGGGTACTTGAGGCTTATCGGTCATTAGCTTGGCTCACTCATAGACGGACCTGTCCTTCGTATACACGCGTGGCCGGCCCGGTCATCATCACCGGGTGGCCAGGGCCTGCCCATTCGATGGACAAACGTCCACCGGGCAGGTCGATCAACAGCGGCGAATCCATCCACCCCTGGCTGATCGCGGCCACGGCAGCGGCGCAAGCACCGGTGCCGCAAGCCTGGGTTTCGCCGACGCCGCGTTCCCATACGCGCAATTGCGCACGGTTACGGTCGATCACCTGCAAAAAGCCCACATTGGCCCGTGCCGGAAAGCGCGGGTGATGTTCGATCTTCGGCCCCAGTTCGTGCACGGGGGCGTTATTGATGTCGGTGACCCGCAGCACTGCATGGGGGTTGCCCATGGACACGGCGGCGATCTCTACGGTTTTGCCATCCACGTCCAACGCGTAACTGAGGGCCTGCTCGGTGGCCTGGAACGGAATATCCGCCGGCACCAGGCGCGGCGCACCCATGTTGACGCTGATCTGGCCATCGTTGCGGATGTCCAGTTCGATCACGCCACCTTTGGTTTCGACGCGAATCTGGCGTTTGGCAGTCAGGCGTTTGTCGAGCACAAAGCGCGCAAAGCAGCGCGCGCCGTTGCCGCACTGTTCCACTTCGGAACCGTCGGAGTTGAAGATCCGGTAACGGAAATCCACCTCCGGGTTGCTCGGCGCCTCGACCAGCAGCAACTGGTCGAAACCGATCCCGGTGTGGCGATCGCCCCACTGTTTGGCGTGCTTGGGCAGGATGTGCGCGTGCTGGCTGACCAGGTCGAGGACCATGAAATCATTACCCAGCCCGTGCATCTTGGTAAAACGCAGCAGCATGGCTTACTCCGGCAGCAGGCTTTCGCCAGCATACAACTCGGCTACCGTCTCGCGGCGACGCACTTCAAATGCTTGATCACCGTCCACCAGCACCTCGGCGGTACGCCCGCGGGTGTTGTAGTTGGAACTCATGACAAACCCGTAGGCACCGGCCGAATGCACGGCCAGCAGATCACCTTCCTCAAGCGCCAACTCACGATCCTTGGCCAGGAAGTCGCCGGTCTCGCAGATCGGCCCGACGATGTCATAGGCGCGGGCGTCGCTTGCGCGCGGCGTCACGGCGGTGACATCCATCCAGGCCTGGTACAGCGCCGGGCGGATCAGGTCGTTCATCGCCGCATCGACGATGGCGAAATCCTTGTGTTCGGTGTGCTTGAGGTACTCGACCTGGGTCAGCAGCACGCCAGCGTTGGCGACGATGTAGCGGCCCGGCTCGAACATCAGCGTGAGGTCGCGGCCTTCGATGCGCTCGCGCACGGCCTGGATATAGTCGGCAATCAGCGGCGGCTCTTCATCGCGATAACGCACACCCACGCCACCACCGAGGTCGATGTGGTGCAGGTAGATGCCGCACTCGCCCAGGCGATCGATCAACGCCAGCAGGCGGTCGAGGGCATCCAGGAACGGTGGCAATGTGGTCAGTTGCGAACCGATATGGCAGTCGACACCCAGCACTTCCAGGTTCGGCAGTTGGGCGGCGCGGATGTACACGTCTTCGGCGTCGGCTATGGCAATGCCGAACTTGTTCTCTTTGAGACCGGTGGAGATGTACGGGTGGGTGCCGGCGTCGACGTCCGGGTTGACGCGCAGGGAGATCGGCGCACGCACGCCCATCTCGGCGGCGACCACTTGCAGGCGCTCCAGCTCGTCGGTGGATTCGACGTTGAAGCAATGCACGCCGACTTCCAGGGCGCGACGCATGTCTTCGCGGCTCTTACCGACGCCGGAGAAGACGATTTTGTCCGCCTGGCCGCCGGCGGCCAGTACGCGTTCCAGCTCGCCACGGGACACGATGTCAAAACCAGCGCCAAGACGCGCCAGGACATTGAGTACACCCAGGTTGGAGTTGGCCTTGACTGCGTAGCACACCAAGTGCGGCACGCCGTCGAGGGCGTCGGTGAACGAGCGGTATTGGGCTTCGATATGCGCACGCGAGTACACATAGGTCGGGGTGCCGAAGCGCTGGGCAATCGCGGACAAGGCCACGCCTTCCGCGAACAGCTCGCCGTCCCGGTAGTTAAAAGCGTCCATAAGTTTCCCTTGGCTTAGTAGGTGTCGTGCTTATGGGCTTTTGACGGCTTTTGCGACGATTGCGCCTGTTCGTTTGGATCTTTGCTGTCATCCGGCAGGTACAACGGGCCTTTCTGGCCACAGGCACTAACGAGGCAAGCGACCGCGACGAGCGCAGCAAGGGAAGAGATCAGGCGCTTCATGGCGAAATCCTTGAATATGCATTAATTGCGCCCGAGTATACCGACCACCCGCCAGCTTGCCTATGCGCCGCAACACCCGTCCGGCGGGGGTTTGCTGAGACAGTAGGGAAGCAGGCTACGATGCCTGGGGATATTTCGTACCGTCATCCGTGATCAAATCAGTATCCTTTGCAATCGGCGAAGCTCGCCCGTATCGTGCGGCGCTTGAGCAAAACCAGACACTTTTGAGGTTGCCACAATGAGTTTGACCGAAGCCCGTTTTCACGACCTGGTGGATGCCACCCAGCAGGGGCTGGAAGATATTTTCGACGACAGCGGCCTGGACGTGGACCTGGAAAACTCGGCCGGTGTGCTGACCGTCAAGTTCGAGAGCGGTCAGCAACTGATCTTCAGCCGCCAGGAGCCGCTGCGTCAGCTGTGGCTGGCGGCGCGCTCCGGTGGCGTTCACTTCGATTACGACGAAGAAAGCGGCAAATGGCAGTGCGACAAGAGTGAAGAGTTGCTGGGTGAGATGCTCGCCCGCCTGGTCCAGGAATACACCGGCGACGAACTGGATTTCGACGAGATCTGATGGTGAGTGAGCCTGCACCCGTACGCCCGCCCAAGCCGCTGTTCAGCAATGTCAGCCCGGCGGTGCCGTCACCTTGTATCAGTTTGTGTCGCCTGGACGAGCAGAAAGTCTGCCTGGGCTGCTTCCGCCATGTGGAAGACATCCGGGAATGGCGCTCTGCCGACGATGCGCGGCGCCGGGTGATCTGCGCCGAGGCCGAGCAGCGCAAGGCGAGCACCTGACGGCGTCTTGTTTATTTGTGTCGCTGTGGTAGTGTCCGGATACACCTCCATTCATCGAGGTCCGTGAGAACCCCGCCTTTTCCTGGCGGGGTTTTGCTTTTTTGTGCAGAAAAAAGGAGTCTGCCTGAATCATGACCACCGCACCGTCCATCATTCTTACCCGTCTTGACGTGCAGCGTCTGGAGCAACTGATCGACCGCTTGGGCGACGAGTCTCCCGGCGCCGAAGCGTTGCAAGCCGAACTCGACCGCGCCGAAGACGTGGTTGGTCACGATGAAGTGCCTGCGGGTGTCGTGACCATGAACTCCAGCGTGCATTGCCGTGAGCAAGGCAGCGGCAAGGACTATCACCTGACGTTGGTCTACCCCAAGCACGCGAACGCCGACGAAGGCAAGATTTCGATCATGGCGCCGGTAGGCAGCGCATTGCTTGGCCTGCAAGTGGGCCAGCACATCGACTGGCCGGCGCCTGGCGGCAAGACCCTGAAGCTGGAATTGCTTAGCGTCGAAGGCCAGCCCAAAGATGGCGGCGCCTTCCCGCTCTAAACCTGATTCAAGGCCGCATTGAGTGACTGTTCCAGTTCGGCTTTATAGCGCAGGTACAGATTGCTTGGGCTTTGCACATCACCGAGCAGCCCCGACAGATCCAGGTCAGTGATATAGCAGCGGTAACGCTCGGTTTCCCGACGTTGCCCGACGATCTCCCGGGCGACCACCGTAAACAGCTGGTCGCCAAATTCCAGTTCGGAAAACTCCCGCTGATTGCAGTAAAGGGTGATCCCTACCTGGCCCGGCGCGCCTTTGCCGATAATCGCCTGCACGTCATAAAACGCTTTGTTGGCAGGGTCTTGCGGGGCCGGCCGTGGCTCCACGCCTCGCGCACGGCCGCTGCCCGATGGCAACAGTTGGTAGTACAGGATCTGTACTTCGCCCGCGGGTTGCTGAGCGTCCAGGGACGATAGCGCTTCGCGGCGGTACAGGATCGATTGCAAAAAACGCTGCAGCGGCGCTAGCAGGCTTTGCTCATCATGAAACGGCAAGCGCTGTTGCCAGAGCGCGTTGAATTCGTCGAGCACGTACACGTCGGCGAAGCCTTCATTGACCCGGTAGAACACCTGCACACACTCGGCCTGGCCCATGGGCAGCAGCAGCGCCAGGTCGTGGTCTTCCAGGGCCATGGCGTCCAGGTGCCACGGGCTGTAGCTGGCCAACTCCTCGTTGAGGTAAGCGATCAGCGCGTCCTGGGTCGGCAGCGACACATGGGTGGCTTGGCCCGGCACCAGTTCCATGACGTGATAATGCTGCTGCACCTGGAGCAGGTAGCGATGGTTGCCCTGGCCGAGCAGCAGATGCTGCGCGGTGTCGAATACCTCTTCCACCCGCTGGGCAATGAACTGCGCCCGGTTGTGGCAGAAGCAGCGCGCCCGCAGGCGTGGCAGATGGTTCGATGGCAGTTGGTTGAGGTAGTCGCGCAGGCAGTCGAGCAGGGCGTGCGGGCCGTCATAGCGGCTGACCATCACTTCGTTCCAGCTGTTGAGCGTGACCTGGTCCAGGGTCAGCACCAGGTTGTCGCGCACGCCGGCATAGCTCAGGGAGTCGGTGCGCTCGGTGGTCATCAGGATATTCAGGTCGCGATGATGCTTGAGCGGGTCAACCCCAACGTTGATCAGCAGCAGCACTTCTTCTGGCACTGCCGGGCGCAGCAAGCGGCTCTCATCGACACTGGCCAGGGGCAGGGCGATGGTCTGTTGCAGGCTGCCCAGCAGGTTGAACAACTCGAACTCGGTCATGTCGCTGGTGCCGGGGTGCAGCGCCAGGCGGGTGCTGCTGTCGATCACGCCGTTGCGATGGCACCAGGTGAGCATTTCCAGCAGGTCGCGGCTGCGTTTGATCGGCGCGAAGTGTTCCCATTCCAGGGCGGTAAGGTTGCCGTTATACAGGCCCCAATGGTGTTGGCCCGGCTCTTTGCGGTTGGGCGACTGCACCAGGGTCAGGGTGTCTTCGGCCAGGTCGGGGGCGATGCCGGGGTTGATAAACTCGACCTTGCCGGCCTTGCGCTCGAACGCCGCGTACAAACGGCGGCCCAGTACATTGAGGTCGCGTTTATTGATCGGGCTGGCGGACTGTTCGCTGCGGGTGAACTGAGTGAGGAAGCGGTAGCTGTAGTTCAACTCATTGACCAGGGCGCGGCGCTCGGAAGCGACCTGGCGCACTTTCCATTGGCTGCGGCTGTCCAGCAGGGCCAGTTGGCGTGTGTCCCATCCCCATTCATGCGCCAGGCGTTCCAGTAGCTGCCGTTGCCAGCCAGCAGTGCGCTGGCCAGCGCTGAGTTTGCGGTTGACCTTCAGGTACAGGCTGCGGCGCACCAGTTCCAAGCGCTCCAGCTCGTTGCGGGCCTTGAGGTATTCCTCGATACGGCGGTAGACCATGATGTACGGGTCCAGCTCATCCAGGTCTACCTGATGGCTGAACACCGCCTGTTTGAAGCGCAGGCTCAGGCACTGCACCTTCGGGTGTTCGCTGGCGTAGACCTCGGTCAGCAGCAGCTTGAGCACCGATTTATAGGGCGACTCGATGCCCTTGAACAGTTGCCACAGCCCGGCGCCAATAAATTCCCCCGGAGGAATATGAGCCAAATGGCCGAGGTCGAGGGTTTCATCGGCGCGGATAAAGCGTTTGGAAATCAGTGCGTGAGTAAACTCGGCGTAGCGGTTTTCTTCGTAGACCGGCACCAACCACCAGATGGGCGTGCGTCCGGCCAGCCAGATCGCGGTGCGATAGAACTCATCCAACAGCAGGTAGTGCTGGGTGGTGCCGCAGTCGTCGGAGCTCAATTGTGTATCGCGATCACCCAACACAAAGCGCGTCGGGTCGATCAGGAAGAAATGCGCCTCGGCGCCCATGCCCAAGGCCCAGGTTTCCAGCAGTTGGCACTTTTTGCGCAGCTCGGCCAGCTCGGTCTCGCTCAGGTCGGGGGCGTGGCACACCCACACATCCATATCGCTTTGATCGGCCTGGGCCAGCGTGCCCAGGCTGCCCATCAAGAACAAACCGTGTATCGGCGTAGGCGGGTTACCGTGGCGCGGTTTATAGGAAAACGAGCGGGTCAGGCGCTGGGCATCGGCCAGGGCCTGGGCGTCCGGTTCAAAATTCGACAACCCGGCCGGCGTGCTGCTGGAGACGTAGCCTGGCAACAGCGGGTGATTGACGTGGAAAAACAGCGGCAACAAAGCCAGCACGCTTTGCTGGCGTGGCGTCAGCCCCTCGACGGCCCGGGCCATGCGGCCTTGATTGAGGGTCATGAAACGCGCGCGCAGTTGGGTCAGCACCTTGCGGTCGATGCCTTCGTCCAGATCGGGGCGGATTTCATGGGTGCGGGTCATGTCGAACTCGTTGGCTCGCAGGGCCCGACGCGGGCGGCCATGCAGGAGTTTACAGACAGTAGCGTAGGAGTTTTAGAGGGAAGTGGCTTTTTGGCGTCAGAATTTTGTATGCCGCGCAGCAATGCCCGCGGAATCCGCAGGCGGCGGACTCCATGGGCGGTATCAGGTATCAGGCGGCTTCTTTGGTGCTGGCAGTGGTGAGGATGGTCAGCAGGGTTTGGGCTTGCTCGGCAGCGTCCCGGCCAAGGCTCGTCAGATAGCCCCCGTCCGGTTGGTCGATCAGCCCTTTGGCATGGAGGCGCTTGGCAGCGGCGATGGCAGTAGGGGCGGCAGTCTGATGGACTTTCAAGCCTTCCTTGGTGCTGTCCAAGGGGAAGAGTACAAGGATTTCCAGTTCGGCAACCAACTCAGGGGTATACGACATAAGGACTCCAGACTTTCTAAAATTTATTAGAGGCTAGCAGGCCATAAGGTGAACGCACTTTGCCGAACTGTCCAGCGTGTTGCTGCGTGCCGGGGTTATTGCTTTTCCGGCGGCAGCTCGGGCAGTGCCCGCAGTGCTGTTTCATACCACTCGGTATTGAAGGCGCGGTCCTCGTCCAGCATGGCGTCGATCTCGAAGGCCAGAACGTGAGCCATCAGCTTCAGGATCTCTTCGCGCTCGTAACCCACCAGGGTCAGTTTATTGAACGTAGCCTTCGCCGCTGGCGGGTTATCGCTCTCGATCTGGTTCTCGATGGCTTCGATCAGCGTGGTTTCGGTGAATTCTTCTTCGTCGTTGTCGATATCGGTCGGCTCGCTCATGGCAGGCTCCTCAAGGAAAGGGCGTCAGTCTACCCCCATTCAGGTGGGTGATGCTGCTGGTCAGGGAGACCTCGAGGATCTATAACTCTTGCAGCCAACCCCACACCCGGCCTGGAGGCTTTGCGATGCTCAAGCTTTACGGATTTTCGGTCAGCAACTACTACAACATGGTCAAGCTGGCGCTGTTGGAGAAAGGACTGCCCTTCGAAGAAGTGCCTTTTTACGCCGGGCAAACCCCCGAAGCCTTGGCGGTCAGCCCCCGCGGCAAAGTGCCGGTGCTGGGTGTGAAGCAGGGGTTCATCAACGAAACCAGCGTCATCCTCGAATACCTGGAGCAGAGCCAGGAAGGCCCTGCGCTGCTGCCCGCCGACCCGTTTGCGCGGGCTCAGGTGTTGGCGCTGTGCCGTGAGATCGAGCTGTACATCGAGCTGCCTGCGCGGGCGTGTTACGCCGAGGCTTTTTTCGGCATGACAGTGCCGGAGGCGATCAAGGAAAAGTCCAGGGCCGAGCTGCTGCTTGGGATGGGTACGTTAGGCCGGCACGCTAAGTTCGCGCCTTATGTGGCAGGGGAGAGCTTCACCCTCGCGGACCTGTATTTCATGTACAGCTTGAACCTGGCCTGCGGTGTGGGCGAGAAGCTGTTTGGGCTGGACCTGCTGGAGCCGTTGCCGAAGGCGAAGGCGTTGTTGGCGCGCCTGAATGAGATGCCCAATGCGCAGAAGGTAGAGGCGGACAGGCAGGCGGCGATGCCGGCATTCATGGCGATGATTGCGGCCAAGAAATAAATCTTTGGCAGCTGTAAGGACGCCATCGCGGGCAAGCCCGCTCCCACATTTTGATGTGTGAACCCAATCAAGTGTGGGAGCTGGCTTGCCTGCGATGCTTTTAGCGGCTGGCGAGCAATTGCTGGCCGCGCACGACCGCTGCCTTGACCTGTGCCGGCGCAGTGCCGCCCACATGGTTACGGGCATTCACCGAGCCTTCCAGGGTCAGCACGGCAAATACATCCTGCTCGATCTGGTCGCTGAACTGGCGCAGTTCTTCCAGGCTCATTTCCGCCAGGTCTTTGCCGGTGTCCACACCGTACTTCACGGCGTGGCCAACGATTTCGTGGCAGTCACGGAACGGCAGGCCACGGCGCACCAGGTAATCCGCCAGGTCGGTCGCGGTGGAGAACCCACGCAGGGCCGCCTCACGCATGATCGCGTGCTTGGGCTTGATCGCCGGGATCATGTCGGCAAAGGCGCGCAGCGAGTCGCGCAGGGTGTCGGCGGCGTCGAACAACGGCTCTTTGTCTTCCTGGTTGTCCTTGTTGTAGGCCAGTGGTTGGCCTTTCATCAGGGTCAGCAGGCCCATCAGTGCGCCGAATACACGGCCACTCTTGCCACGCACTAGCTCTGGCACGTCGGGGTTTTTCTTTTGCGGCATGATCGAGCTGCCGGTGCAGAAGCGGTCCGGCAGGTCGATGAACTGGAATTGCGCGCTGGTCCAGAGCACCAGCTCTTCGGAGAAGCGCGACAGGTGCATCATCGCGATGCTGGCCGCGGCGCAGAATTCGATGGCGAAGTCCCGGTCCGACACGCCATCCAGTGAGTTGCCGCCCACGGCGTCAAAACCCAGCAGTTGTGCGGTGTACTCACGGTCGATCGGGTAGGTGGTGCCGGCCAGTGCCGCGCTGCCCAGCGGCATGCGGTTGGCGCGCTTGCGGCAATCGACCAGGCGCTCGTAGTCGCGGCTGAGCATTTCGAACCAGGCCAGCAGGTGGTGGCCGAAGGTCACAGGCTGTGCGGTCTGCAGGTGGGTGAAGCCGGGCATGATGGTGTCCGATTCACGCTCGGCCTGCTCCAGCAAACCTTTTTGCAGGCGGGTGATTTCGCCCAGGATCAGGTCAATCTCATCGCGCAGCCACAGGCGGATATCGGTGGCGACCTGATCGTTACGGCTACGGCCAGTGTGCAATTTTTTACCGGTCACGCCGATGCGATCGGTGAGGCGTGCCTCTATGTTCATGTGCACGTCTTCGAGGTCGACGCGCCAGTCGAACGTCCCTGCCTCGATCTCACCGCGGATGGTGGTCAGGCCGTCGATGATGCTGTCACGCTCGGCGTCGGTCAGCACGCCGACCTTGGCCAGCATCGTGGCGTGGGCGATGGAGCCCATGATGTCGTGGCGGTACAGGCGTTGATCGAAGGTGACGGAGGCGGTGAAGCGCGCGACGAAGGCGTCGACGGGTTCACTGAAGCGGCCGCCCCAGGACTGGTTGGTCTTGTCGGTGCTCATGGATTCGCTCGTGATCTGCTTAAAAGAGGCATGAAGGTGTGCTGGCGATCATAACAGGGTTGCCCGTGGGCGCGGTGCTGCGGGTGGCCGGCAATTTTATTTGTGTAAGAGATGGCTAAGTGCCTTGCCGCCGACCGCATCCGGGACGAGACTGGGGGCAGGTACTTATTGAAACGATATTTGACGATTGAGCAATGTCGCCTCGGTGAGCGTCTACAGTTGGACTGATAGTGTGTGAATGCACCAAAGTCGGGTGATGCGGTCATAACCAGACTATCCATTAAACAGGGGGGTATTCGGATTGTTTATCAGTGAACCCTACGACGATGCCCGGAGGCAGCGGGTCTTGGGCGCTATTGAACAGGTCCGGGTAAATTTGGGTGCCATTCTCAGGGCACTTTTTGCCGCTCGCGCTAGTCTTAGCGTGGATCGCTGTGACGTCAGTCACCGCACCTGTCTACGCTATCCTTGTGCGAGACTCACGCAGGAATCCAGCGCAATATGAATGTCCTGATCGTTGATGACGAACCCCAAGCCCGCGAGCGACTGAGCCGTCTGGTCAGTGAACTCGAGGGTTATACAGTCCTTGAACCGAGTGCCACCAGCGGCGAAGAGGCGTTGACGCTGATCGACAGCCACAAGCCGGATGTAGTGCTGCTCGATATCCGCATGCCCGGTTTCGACGGCCTGCAAGTCGCCGCCCGCTTGAGTGAACGCGAATCGCCGCCCGCCGTGGTGTTGTGTGCGGCGCAGGATGAGTTTTCTGCACAGACGCTGGAAGACAGCGGTGTCAGTTTTCTCATCAAGCCGGCCACGGCCGAAGCCTTGCTCAAGGCCCTGAAAAAAGCCGAGCGCCCCAGCCGTGCCCAACTGGCTGCCTTGACGCAGCCGGCTGCGCAAAGTGGTAACGGGCCGCGCAGCCATATCAGCGCGCGTACCCGCAAGGGCATCGAGCTGATCCCACTCGGCCAGGTGGTCTACTTTATTGCCGATCACAAATACGTGACCCTGCGCCACGAGACCGGTGAAGTGTTGCTCGATGAACCGCTCAAGGCCCTTGAAGACGAGTTTGGCGAACGTTTCGTGCGCATTCATCGCAACGCGCTGGTCGCCCGTGAACGCATCGAGCGCCTGCAGCGCACGCCCCTGGGGCACTTTCAGCTATTCCTGAAGGGGCTCAATGGCGATGCGTTGATCGTCAGCCGACGCCATGTCGCTGGCGTGCGCAAGATGATGCAGCAGCTTTAGCCCGAGGGCTGCGGCGCGGTCTGCGTTCCTTATCCCGGTGCGATGTGGCCAGGGAGGCCCCGCATTTGCCTGATTCAAATCAAAGCGTATTTGCCTGAGCTGTTATTATCCGCCGTATCTATTCAGTACGGATTGATCCATGTCCTCTCGCGAAATCCGCATCGCCACCCGTAAAAGCGCCTTGGCCTTGTGGCAGGCCGAATACGTCAAAGCACGCCTTGAACAGGCCCATCCCGGCCTCAAGGTATCCCTGGTGCCCATGGTCAGTCGCGGCGACAAGCTGCTGGACTCGCCACTGTCGAAAATCGGCGGCAAGGGTCTGTTCGTCAAGGAGCTGGAAACCGCGCTGCTGGACAACGAAGCCGACATCGCCGTGCATTCGATGAAAGATGTGCCCATGGACTTCCCTGAAGGCCTGGGCCTTTTTTGCATCTGCGAGCGCGAAGACCCGCGCGACGCCTTTGTTTCCAACACCTTCGCGTCCCTGGACGAATTGCCGCTGGGCAGTATCGTCGGCACCTCCAGCCTGCGTCGCCAGGCCCAGTTGCTGACGCGGCGTCCTGACCTGCAGATCCGCTTTTTGCGTGGCAACGTCAACACACGCCTGGCCAAGCTGGATGCCGGCGAATATGACGCGATCATCCTCGCCGCTGCCGGCCTGATCCGCCTGGGCTTTGAAGACCGCATCACATCGGCTATCAGCGTCGACGACAGCCTGCCGGCTGGCGGGCAGGGCGCAGTCGGTATCGAATGCCGCACCGCCGACAGCGAAATTCATGCACTGCTAAAACCTCTCGATCACGCGGACACCGAAGTGCGCGTCACCGCCGAGCGTGCCTTGAACAAACACCTCAACGGTGGCTGCCAAGTGCCCATCGCCTGCTATGCCGTACTCGAAGGCGAGAACCTGTGGCTGCGTGGTTTGGTCGGTGATCCGGACGGCGGTAACCTGCTGACCGCCGAGGTGCGTGGGCCGCAACGTGATGCCACGGCCTTGGGGATTCAGGTTGCCGAGGAACTGCTGGAAAAAGGCGCGGGTGCCATTTTGCAGAAAGTCTATGGCGAGGCCGGCCCGCATTGACCGACTGGCGAGTGCTGCTGACGCGGCCTGCCGAGGAGTCGACGGCCCTGGCGGCGCTATTGGCCCAGCGCGGTATTCACAGCAGTTGCCTGCCTTTGCTGGAGACCGAAGCGTTGCCGGTGACCGCTGAACACCACGCGGTGTTTGGCGCGCTGCAGCGCTATTGCGCCGTCATCGTGGTGAGCAAGCCGGCCGCGCGCCTGGCGTTGCAGCAGTTGGGGAGCAGTGTGCCACCCATGCCCTGGTTCAGTGTCGGCGCGGCCACGGCCCAGATACTGGCCGATCATGGCCTCCAGGTTCACTGCCCCGCCACGGGCGATGACAGCGAGGCCTTGCTTGAACTGCCTGCCTTGCGCGAGGCTATTGCAGTGCCGGGCGCCCGGGTGTTGATTCTGCGTGGCGAGGGCGGGCGCGAGTTGCTGGCAGAGCGTTTACGCGAGCAAGGTGCTAGTGTCGACTACCTGGAATTGTATCGGCGTTTTCTTCCGGTGTATGAGAAGGGCGCGCTGATGCAACGCATCCAGTTGGAACGCTTGAACGGCCTGGTGGTCAGCAGTGGGCAGGGTTTTTTACACTTGCACGCGTTGGCCGGTCCCGATTGGCCAGAGGTGGCACAGCTGCCGTTGTTCGTGCCCAGCCCGCGTGTATATGAAATGGCGCGGGCCGCGGGTGCAGAAAAAGTTGTGGATTGTCGCGGCGCGAGTGCCGCGGCTTTGTTAGTGGCGTTAGGGAGCTATCCCGTTCCCACTCTCTGATACGCAAAGGACGGATACGTGAGCGAAACAGCCTTGCCTAAAGATGAAGCTCAGCCCGCGCTTGATGCGCCGGTCGAGACACCGGTCAGCGCGCCACGCCGTGGCAATGGCCTGGCCATCGTCGCCTTGCTGTTGGGCGCTGCGGGCGTAGCCGCCGGCGGTTGGGGGATCTGGCAGGTCCGTGCCCTGCAAGCCAGCAGCCAGCACCAGTTGGGCCAGGTGCAGACCCTGGATGACCAGTCCCAGAGCCTCAAGCAAGGCCAGCAACAGTTGGCCGCCCGCCTGGCGCAGTTGCCGGGTGCGGATGAGCTGGAAGAACGTCGCCGTCTGGTCACTCAGTTACAGGGTGATCAACAGCGCCTCAACCAGCGTCTGGAAACCGTGTTGGGTGCCAGCCGCAAAGATTGGCGCCTGGCCGAGGCCGAGCATCTGATCCGTCTGGCCAGCTTGCGTTTGTCCGCCTTGCAAGATATCAACAGTGCTCAGTCGCTGGTCCAGGGTGCCGACGAGATTCTTCGCGAGCAGAGCGACCCAGGGTCTTTCGCCGCACGCGAGCAACTGGCCAAGAGCCTGGCTGCGCTGCGCAGTACCGAGCAACCGGACCGTACCGGCCTGTACCTGCAACTGGCCGCCTTGCGTGACCAAGTGGTGCAGCTTGCGGCGATTGCCCCGGAGTATCAGCTCACCGAGCCCGCTTCCCAGGGGCGTCCCACCAGCGATACGCAGAACCAGTTGAGCCAATGGTGGGAGCAGATTTCCCGTTACTTCCGCATCGACTTCAACCCGGATGACAACATCCGCCCATTGTTGGCAGGCCAAGGTCTGAACCAAGTGCGGCTGGCCTTGAGCCTGGCGCTGGAGCAAGCCCAGTGGGCTGCGCTTAACGGCGAGGCGGCGGTATACAGCCGCTCGCTGGGAGAAGCGCGCAGCGTGTTGCAGGACAACTTCAACCAGGACAACCCGCAGAGCAAGGCGATGCTGGCGCGTATTGCCGAGCTCGAGCCCAAGGCCGTGTCGGTGGTCACGCCTGACCTGGCCGCGAGCCTGGCTGCTGTGCAGGCGTACCTTGAGCGTCGTCATCTGTCTGCCGACGAAGCCAAGGCCTCGGCTGGCAAACCGGTGACCCAGGAGTAGAGCTGATGAAGCGTTTCTATGTGATCCTGGTGCTCGCAATTGCGCTCGCCCTGGCCCTGGGCGTGGGCATTTCGAAGCACACCGGCTACGTGTTGATTACCTATCCTCACTTGCTGCATTACGAATCAAGCCTGTGGGCGACATTGGTGGCGCTGTTCGCCATTGGCCTGGCGATTTACCTGATTCGTGTGTTGTGGAGCCTGGTCACCACATCCGGTGGCGTGGTCAACCCTTGGTCACGACGCAACCGCAGCCGTCGTGTGCAGATTGCTATCGAGCAAGGCCAGATGGACCTCGCAGAGGGCCGCTGGGCCAGCGCCGAACGCCACCTGCACCGCGCCGCCGAAGCAGAGCGTCAACCTTTGCTGTATTACATCGGCGCGGCCCGTGCGGCGAATGAGCAGGGTCGTTATGAGGAATCCGACGGTTTGCTGGAGCGCGCGCTGGAGCGCCAGCCCCAGGCCGAACTGGCCATTGCACTGAGCCATGCGCAATTGCAGATGGATCGTGGCGATACGGAAGGCGCTCTGGTCACCCTTCAGGCGATGCATGAGCGTCATCCGCATAACGCGCAAGTGCTGCGACAGTTGCAACGCCTGCATCAGCAGCGTGGCGATTGGTCGTCGGTGATTCGCCTGCTGCCGGAACTGCGCAAGGACAAAGTCTTGCCCGCCAATGAGCTGGCCGAGCTGGAGCGACGCGCGTGGGGCGAGAACCTGAGCCTGGCGGCCCAGCGTGAAGAGCAAGGCGAGGCGGGGTTGCAGTCCTTGGAGCGCGCATGGGAGCAACTGACCGCTGCCCAGCGCCAACAGCCACAACTGGTATTGGCGTATGCCGACCAACTGCGTCGATTGGGCGCCGATGCCAAGGCCGAAGAAGTGCTGCGTGGTGCGCTCAAGCGCGGTTACGACAGTCACTTGATCCGGCTGTATGGCCTGCTGCGCGGCAGTGACCCTGCGCGTCAATTGAAGTTTGCCGAAGGCTGGCTCAAGGACCATCCAGGCGATGCCAGCCTGCTGTTGACGTTGGGCCGTCTGTGCCTGCAAAACAGTCTCTGGGGCAAGGCGCGCGATTATCTGGAAAGCAGCCTGCAAGTACAGCGCAATCCCGAAGCCTGCGCCGAACTGGCTCGCCTGCTGGCCCAGTTGGGCGACACCGAGCGCAGCAACCAGCTGTTTCAGGAGGGCTTGGGCTTGCTGGACAATCGTCTGCTGTCCTCGCCGCTGCCGGTGCCTGCGCGAGTTTGAAGTAGGAAAGGGTGAGTGGATTGGCTCGGACCGATCCTCTCCCCGATCCTTCAAACCCTGCAAACACTCGGTTTAACTGGCCTTGTTGCTAATTCCTACTTGTTGTAACTGAATTTCCTCGGGCTCGTGGCGGGATGTCCTTATGTTTTCGAGGAAATGTCTGCTCTAGGGCGTATTGAAAGGGGTCGGGCCTTTCCTCTACCGTAGCGACCTATCTCTTGCAGTGCGGATAAACAATGTCTTTGGCCCCTTTACGCTCTTTGTTTTTCCTGGCGTTCATGGCGGGTGCGCTGACGTTGGGCGCGTCTTTCTACCTTCAATACGGCGCGCTGCTACGACCGTGTTTTCTATGCCAGGTACAGCGCCTGTTCCTCGCGTCTTTTGCATTGATCAACCTGATTGCCGTGCTTCACAAGCCTGGGCGTTCCGGCCTTTGCCTTTACGGGCTGGCGAGTATGGGCTGTGCGTTGCTGGGCGCCATCACCGCAGGCCGGCAAGTGCTGTTGCAGAACAGGCCGGCAAGTCAGGTGGGGGATTGCTGGCCCAGTCTGCAGCACATGCTTGAAAACCTGTCCGTCTGGCAGGCAATGCGCTCGGTGTTCAATGGCACGGTCGATTGTGTCGAAATCAACTGGACGCTCTTTGACCTGAGCCTGCCTGAGTGGAGCCTGTTGTTCTTCGTGGCGATGCTGATCCTAGGGCTCATGCAGGTGTCACGGTTGTTGTTCGGCAGGCATTTTCGCCTCGCAACGCCTTGAATACGGGACCCAGGTTGTAGGAGCGGATTAAACACTTGTATGAACATTCTCTCCTGCGTACCTTGAAGCCATAGTCATGCGGGCATAATCTGGCCCGCACGCGTTATCCAAACCGCTTGTCAGACGCGGCCTTGTCCGTCTGCTGCTTCATCCTTGAAGTGTTGCGCAGGTACAGAGCTGCGGCGCCCCAATAGGGAAGAGAGATCATCATGTTGGAACGTTGTCAGAATGCTCAGGAACGCTGGGGTGGTGTGCACAAGCTGATAGACAGCTGGTTGCAGGCACGTCACGAACTGGTTGGAGCCTTTGATGCTCTCGGCGCCAAGCCCGAAGCGTTGGGTGAGAATCGCGAAACATTGCAAGATTTTTGCGGTGTGCTGGTGGACTACGTGTCTGCCGGCCATTTCGGCGTTTACGAGCAACTGACCAAGGAGGCCGAAGCCTTCGATGATCAGCGTGGACTGGAGTTGGCCGAGACGATTTATCCGCGCATCGATGTGATTACTGAAAAGCTGCTGGCGTTCACCGACCTGTGTGATGCCGGGAAATGTGTTGCGGAAAAATTCAAAGAATTGGGCGCGCTGTTGCATGAGCGTTTCGAGCTGGAAGATTGCTTGATCGAAGTGCTGCACAACGCTCACAAAGAAGAACCCGCCACCCAGGCTTGAACCTGATGGCGAGATAAAAAACGGTGCGCATGTCGCACCGTTTTTTTATGGGTCAGTGGCGAGTGCCGAGCAGTTCGATCTCGAATACCAGCGGCGTATAGGGTGGGATCAACTCACCTGCGCCGTCTGCGCCATAGGCCTGTGCCGAAGGAATCACCAGGCGCCATTTCGCACCCACCGGCATCTGTTGCAATGCACTGCTCCAGCCGCTGATCACACTGTCCAGGCGAAACCATTGCGGTTGCGTACTTTTGTCGAAGACAGTCCCGTCAGGTAGTCGGCCCACGTATTTCACCTGTACTTCATCGCTGGCCGACGGCTTGTTGCCCGTGCCCTTTGCCAGCTCGGTGAGCAGGATGCCGTCGGCTAGTTGACGAACGCCGGCGGCGGCTTTTTCCCGAGTGAGAAATTGCTGCTCGGCAGCGAGTGCTTTTTCGCTTTGCGGCAGTTGGGCGTCGGCGGCATTCTGCGCTTCATGTTGGGCGAGGATCTGTTCAATGCGCGCGTTATCCAGCGCCAGTGGTTTGCCTTGGTAGGCTTGTTTGAGTCCATCGAGCAGGGCCTGTATCTGCAGGTCGGGGACTTCCTGGCGCAATCGTTCGCCAAGGCTTGCGCCCAGGCTATAGGCAAGGTCGTGCGGGGCTACGGCGGTGGTGTTTGACGAGGGCTGCTCGCTTGCATCGGCCACGCAGATCGCCAAGCCGAACACTAGAAAAAGGTAACGCGACATGGGCATTCTCCCGGCGAAAGTGCGACGGATTATGCCAGTGCGAGTGCGTAAAAAGTGGCGCGGTTTTCCGTTATATCGATAAGAATTTTCGCACGGTGCAACGCAAGGCAAAGGATACTGTCAACATGCCCTAGCGGCGGTAAGAGCAGAGGGCTAGTATGAGCCGCACCCACGTCAGCCAGGAGGTAAACCATGTCGGCCAAACAGAAGCCTGTAAATACCCCGTTGCACTTGCTCCAACAACTTTCGGGCAGCCTGCTCGAACATCTGGAAAGCGCGTGCTCCCAAGCCTTGGCTGATGCAGAAAAACTGCTCGCCAAACTGGAAAAGCAACGCGGTAAAGCGCAAGAAAAACTGCACAAGTCCCGTACCAAACTGCAAGACGCTGCCACTGCCGGCAAGTCCAAGGCCCAAGCCAAAGCCAAAGGCGCGGTCAAAGAACTTGAAGAGCTGCTGGATGCTCTCAAGGATCGCCAAGCCGAAACCCGCAGCTACATTTCCCAACTCAAAAAAGACGCTCAAGAAAGCCTGAAACTGGCTCAGGGCGTTGGCCGTGTGAAGGAAGCCGTAGCTAAAGCACTGGGTGCTCGTACGCCTGCAAAAGTAGCCGCTAAGCCAGTCGCTAAAACCGCTGCTTCCAAACCAACCGCCAAACCAGCTGCTAAAGCCACTGCTGCCAAAGCAGCGGCGAAGCCAGTTGCTAAAACTGCTGCTGCCAAACCAGCCGCTAAGCCAGCTGCTAAAACCGCAGCTGCCAAACCAGCTGCCAAGCCAGTCGCTAAAACTGCTGCTGCCAAACCAGCCGCTAAGCCAGCTGCTAAAACTGCTGCTGCCAAACCAGCCGCGAAGCCAGCCGCTAAAACTGCTGCTGCCAAACCAGCCGCGAAGCCAGCTACTAAAACTGCTGCTGCCAAACCAGCTGCCAAGCCAGCCGCTAAAACTGCTGCCGCCAAACCAGCTGCCAAGCCAGCCGCTAAACCTGCTGCTGCCAAACTAGCTGCGAAGCCAGCTGCTAAAACTGCTGCCGCCAAACCAGCTGCCAAGCCAGTCGCTAAAACCGCTGCCACCAAACCAGCTGCCAAGCCAGTCGCTAAAACCGCTGCTGCCAAACCAGCCGCGAAGCCAGCCGCTAAACCTGCTGCTGCCAAACCAGCCGCGAAGCCAGCCGCTAAACCTGCTGCTGCCAAACCAGCCGCCAAGCCAGCCGCTAAACCTGCTGCCGCAAAACCGGCCGCGAAGCCAGCTGCCAAGCCAGCGCCCGCAAAGCCAGCCACTCCAGCAGCCCCCACTGCCACCCCGGCAGCAGCCACCGCTCCAACAGCATCGGCCAGCAGCACCCCTGCACCGGTAGCGCCAAGCACCACCCCAACCAGCGCTTCCTAAGTGTTGGTGGCCATGACGCGCAATTGCAGCAGCGCGTCGTGGTCAAGGTTGGCGGCTTCGGTCGCCAGGCCTTCAAGCCATTCTTGCTGACCCAGCACCTCATTGATCGGCCATGCCTGCACCAGCGCTTCCAAGCGCGCCAGCAGCGTTCTTTCGGCCTCCAGCTCCAGTGTCTTGACCTGCTCGCGTAGCGATGCCAATTGCGCATC
Organism: Pseudomonas sp. FJ2-5-13; assembly: GCF_029201605.1. NCBI lineage: Bacteria > Pseudomonadati > Pseudomonadota > Gammaproteobacteria > Pseudomonadales > Pseudomonadaceae > Pseudomonas > Pseudomonas sp. FJ2-5-13. The sequence goes on along the minus strand of NZ_CP104045.1, from coordinate 5,823,815 downwards.
CTGCTGAGCCAAGGCGCGCCATTGCACGCGCATTTGTCGCAACGGTTCGACAACCTGCACCCGCCACGGATGAGCAATCTGTTGCAATGCCTGAATGCGTTCGGGCTTGTACGCCACACCTCGTTGCTCCAGCCAAGCACCACACAACAACAGGCACACGTCTGCCCCTTGCTCCTGCAAGCGCAGGCACGCGGCCTCCACGCCCGGGCGGGCATAGGTCGAAAGGGCAAAGCTCCACAGGTCAGCGCACATATTCACACCCAAGCCAGCGGCCAACGAAGCTGGTAGACTCCGCCGCCATTATGATCCGACTTCAAAGCCTAACATTACAGCGTGGCCCGCAACGTCTTCTTGAAGACGCCGAGCTGACCCTGCACGCCGGTCACAAAGCCGGCCTGATCGGTGCCAACGGCGCCGGAAAATCCACGTTGTTCGCCCTGTTGCTGGGTGAGCTGACCCCGGATTCCGGGGACTGCCTGCTGCCGGCCGACTGGCGCATCGCCCATATGCGCCAGGAGATCGACACCCTGGACCGCATCGCCATCGACTACGTGCTCGATGGCGACCTGCGCCTGCGTCAGGTGCAACACGACCTTGCCGAAGCCGAAAAAGCCCAGGACGGTGCCGCCCAGGCGCGCCTGCACTCGGAGCTGGACAGCGCCGACGGCTACACCGCCGACGCCCGCGCTCGCAAGATGCTCGCTGGCCTTGGGTTTACCAACGAACAGATGGACCGTCCGGTCGCCGATTTCTCCGGCGGCTGGCGCATGCGCCTGAACCTGGCCCAAGCGCTGATGTGTCCGTCGGACCTGTTGCTGCTCGACGAGCCGACCAACCACTTGGACCTCGATGCGATCCTGTGGCTGGAAGACTTCCTCAAAAGTTACCAGGGCACCTTGCTGTTGATCTCCCACGACCGGGATTTCCTCGACGCCGTGGTCGATAACATCGCCCATGTCGAACAGAAGAAAATCACCCTTTACCGTGGCGGCTATACCGCGTTCGAACGCGCCCGCGCCGAGCGCCTGGCCCAGCAGCAACAGGCCTACGAGAAACAACAGGCGCAACGTGCGCACATGGAAAGCTACATCGCCAGGTTCAAGGCCCAGGCCACCAAGGCCCGCCAGGCGCAGAGCCGGATCAAGGCCCTGGAACGCATGGAAGAGCTGTCGGCGGCTCATGTCGATTCGCCGTTCGACTTTGTCTTCCGTGAGTCGGTGAAGATCTCCAGACCGCTGTTGGACCTCTCGGATGCTCGCCTGGGCTACGGCGACAAAACCATCCTGGAGAAGGTCAAGCTACAGCTCACGCCGGGCGCCCGCATCGGTTTGCTCGGCCCGAACGGCGCCGGCAAGTCGACACTGATCAAGAACCTCTCGGGTGAGCTTGAGCCGCTGGCCGGCCGCCTCACCCGGGGCGAGAACACGGTGGTGGGTTACTTCGCCCAGCACCAACTGGACTCGCTGGACGCCAAGGCCAGCCCGCTGTTGCACTTGCAACGCCTGGCGCCGACCGAGCGCGAGCAGACCCTGCGCGACTTCCTCGGCGGTTTCGACTTCCGTGGCGCGCGCATCGACGAGCCCGTGCTGAACTTCTCCGGTGGCGAAAAAGCCCGCCTGGCCCTGGCCCTGATCGCGTGGGACCGTCCCAACCTGCTGTTGCTCGACGAACCGACCAACCACCTGGACCTGGAGATGCGCCTGGCGCTGACCATGGCCCTGCAGGAATTCAGCGGTGCGGTATTGGTGGTGTCTCACGACCGTCATCTGCTCAAGAGCACTACCGACAACTTCCTGCTGGTGGCCGACGGCAAGGTCGAAGAGTTCGACGGCGACCTGGACGACTACGCGCGCTGGCTGACCGAATACCGCCTGCGCAACGCGCCGGCCAGCAACACGCCGGTCAACCCGGACAAAACCGACAAGAAAGCCCAGCGCCAGGCCGCCGCCGCGCTGCGCCAGCAGTTGGCACCGCACAAGCGCGAAGCCGACAAGCTGGAAGCCGAACTGGGCAAGGTGCATGAGCGCCTGGCCAAGATCGAAGCCAGCCTGGGCGACAGCGCTGTGTACGAGGCGGCGCGCAAGGACGAGCTGCGTGACTTGCTGGCCGAACAGGCCAAGCTCAAGGTGCGCGAGGGGCAATTGGAGGAAACCTGGATGGAGGCCCTCGAGTTGCTCGAAACCCTGCAAGCGCAGCTGGAGGCGCTGTCCTGATGGAGGCGTTGCAATTACCGGTACCGGTGCAATGGATCGAGCCCATCTGGATCGGCGTGCAAATCCTGCTGATCCTGCTGGCCGGCTACCTGGCCCAGCGCTTTGTCGCCAAGGGCCTTACGCGCCTGGGTGAGCGCTACCCGTTCCCGCCGCAATTGCTGATGCCCCTGCGCGGCGGCTTGCGCTGGCTGATCATGGGCAGTGCGTTGATCTTTGTGTTGGGCCGCCTGGGTGTGTCTGCCACGGTGTTGTGGACGGCCCTGTCGGGGTTTGTCGCGGTGGCGGCCGTGGCGTTCTTCGCCATGTGGTCGGTGCTGTCCAACCTGCTGTGCGCGATCCTGATCTTTACCGTCGGGCCGTTTCGCTTGGGTGATATCGTCGAGTTGGTGGACACCGTCGACAAGCCGGGCGTGAAGGGCCGGGTCGTGGCGATCAACTTGCTCTACACCACGCTGATCGAAGTCGAGGAAGCCGGGACCAACAGCGCGATGGTGCAGGTGCCCAATAGCCTGTTCTTCCAGCGCTCGGTACGCCGTTGGCCCGGCTCTGGCACCAACATCCTGTAGGCGCGAGCTTGCTCGCGAAGACCGTTAACGATAACGCAGCGCTAGCAGTCAGCCTGCATCGCCTGTGCATTTTTCGCGAGCAAGCTCGCTCCTACAGAAATCTATAGCCAGCCTTTGGTCGCTGGAGTTAGCTTAAGGCACAACCGCTAACTCCCTTACGAGGTGTGCAATGGCTCTCGATACATGGCTGGCCTTTTTCCTGGCCAGTTGGATCATCTCCCTTTCCCCTGGCGCCGGTGCCATCGCCTCGATGTCCAGCGGCCTGCAATACGGTTTTGTACGTGGCTACTGGAACGCCATCGGCTTGCAGTTGGGCCTGGCGATGCAGATTGCCGTTGTGGCCGGCGGTTTGGGGGCCATTCTGGCGGCCTCGTCTACCGCGTTCTATGCGATCAAATGGTTTGGCGTGGCCTACCTCGTGTACCTGGCCATCAAGCAATGGCGCGCCTTGCCCATGGACATGACCGACGACGCCGCCGTACGCCCGATCGGCAAGCCGATGGCGATGATGTTCCGGGGCTTTCTGGTCAACGCCAGCAACCCCAAGGCGCTGGTATTCATGCTGGCGGTGCTGCCGCAGTTCGTGAACCCGCAGGCGCCGTTGTTGGTCCAGTACCTGATCCTCGGTGCGACCATGATCAGCGTCGATATGATCGTGATGGCGGGCTACACAGGGTTGGCGTCGAAAGTCTTGCGCCTGTTGCGTACACCCAAACAACAGAAGCGCGTAAACCGCACCTTTGCTGGGTTGTTTGTCGGCGCTGCCGGTTTCCTCGCCAGCCTGCATCGCGCCACGGCCTGACCAAGCGACTGGAGCAAAAATGTGGGAGCGGGCTTGCTCGCGAATGCGGAGTGTCAGTTGATACATTCATCACTGAACCACCGCATTCGCGAGCAAGCCCGCTCCCACATTGGTTTTATGGCGATATGAAATAACACCTTGAGTCGAATCCATTAAAGCTCAACAATAGTGTTACTTCGTATTTCCACTTGAGATTCATTCATGACCGCCCCTTTCCGCTTTCTCGCCTGGCTGCTGTTGCCGGCGTTGCTGTCGTGCAGCTTCAATCTGTTGGCCGCGACCGCCGAGGGCGCGCCGCAAGCCCTGCATTTGCTCGACTACATTGGCGCCGACTACCCACCGACGGTGGAGGCGGGCAAGGTGGTGGATGACTCGGAATACCGCGAACAAGTGGAGTTTCTCGGGGTATTGCAGGGGCTGGTGGCGGATTTGCCAGACAAGCCCGAGCGTGCCGAGCTGATAAAGGGCGTCGATGAACTGCTGGCCGCGGTCACTGCCCATCAGGACGGTGCAAGCGTTGCCCGCCAGGCCCGTCAATTGGGCGCCAAGCTGGCCGTGGCGTATGAAGTCAGCCAGGCCCCGGCCATCACGCCGGACCCGACGCGCGGCGCGCCGCTCTATGCCCAGCATTGTTCCGTGTGCCACGGCACAGCAGGTGCCGGCGATGGCCCCGCAGGCATGGGCATGACCCCACCACCCGCTAACCTGCGCGATGCCACGCGCCTGGATCGCCTGAGCCTCTACGCGATCTACAACACCCTCGGCCTGGGCGTCGAAGGCACTGACATGCCGTCGTTCGCTGACCAACTGGACGACCGCCAGCGCTGGGACCTGGCCACCTACATCGCCGGCTTCACGGCCGACCCGGCCGCCGCCAAAGGCGAGCAGACGTTCAACCTGGCCGACCTGGCCCGCCAGACCCCCAATGAAGTGCTCGCCGCTGATGGCCCTGGCGCTGCGGCGACATTCCGCGCCCAGCGTGCGCAGCCGCCGCAGGTTCAGCGTGGCCCCGCGCAGTTGCTCGACTACACCGCCGGCACCCTGGACAAGAGCCTCGCGGCCTTCCGCAACGGCGACCACGAGCAGGCTTACGATCTGTCCGTCGCGGCTTACCTGGAAGGCTTCGAGCTGGTGGAAAGCTCCCTGGATAACGTCGATGCCAATGTGCGCAAAGACACCGAGAAGGCGCTGATGGCCTATCGGCAATCGTTGCAGGACGGTTTGCCTATCGAGCAGGTGCAGCAGCGCCTGGATGTGGCCAAGGGCAAACTCACTGAATCCGCTGGCTTGCTCGGCGGCGATGGCCTGAGCTGGTCGTTGAGCTATATCTCCGGCCTGCTGATCCTGCTGCGTGAAGGCCTGGAAGCGATTCTGGTGCTGGCAGCAATCCTCGCCTTCCTGCGTAACACCGGCCAGCAATCGGCGGTGCGCAGTGTCAACGTCGGCTGGGGCCTGGCGCTGTTGGCAGGCTTGGCCACCTGGGCCTTGGCGGCCTATGTCATCGACGTCAGCGGTGCCCAGCGAGAATTGCTCGAAGGCTGCACGGCGCTGTTCGCCAGTGTGATGGTGCTGTGGCTCGGCGTGTGGATGCACGACCGGCGTCACGCGGCGGCCTGGCAGGACTACATCAAGAGCAGCCTGGTGGGCGGCGGTGGGCGTTTCGGTTTTGCCGTGCTGGCGTTCTTCTCGGTGTACCGCGAACTGTTCGAAGTGATCCTGTTCTACGAAACCCTGTGGCTGCAGGCCGGCCCTGCCGGGCACAACGCGGTGCTGGCCGGTGGTGCCACGGCGCTGGTGCTGCTGGTGGGCCTGGCCTGGGTGATCCTGCGCGGTTCGGCGAAGCTGCCGCTGGCGCTGTTCTTCGGCATCAACGCCGCGTTGCTGTGTGCGCTGTCGGTGGTGTTCGCCGGGCACGGTGTGAAGGCCTTGCAGGAAGCGGGCATCTTCGGCACGCGGCCGGTGGCGTTCTTTGACTTCGATTGGCTGGGCATTCACGCCGATGCGTACTCGCTGGGGGCGCAGGCCGTGGCGATTCTGGCGATTGTGGTGCTGTATGGCCGTAGTCGCCTGAGCGAAAAGCGCCGGGTGGCGGCGTAGCATGCGGGTGTGGATCGACGCCGACGCCTGCCCTCGGGCGGCCAAGGACCAAGTGGTGAAATTCGCCCTAAAGCGCCAGTTTGAGGTGGTGCTGGTGGCAGGGCAAAGCCAGATCAAACCGAGCTTTGCCTGTGTGAAGTTGATTGTGGTGCCCAGCGGGCCGGATGCCGCCGATGATTACCTGGTGGAGCATGCCGTGCCCGGCGAACTGGTGATTTGCAGCGACGTGCCCTTGGCCGACCGCCTGGTAAAGAAGGGGGTCACGGCCCTTGACCCGCGTGGCAAGGAATTCAGCCCGGCGAACATGAGCGAGCGGTTGGCGGTGCGTAACCTGTTTACCGACCTGCGCGAGCAAGGCCAGATGGGCGGCGGCCCACCGCCCCACGGCGAAAAGGACAAGCAGGCGTTTGCCAATGCACTGGACCGTATCCTCACCCGCTTGATGAAGCCTCTGTAGGAGCGAGCTTGCTCGCGAAAAACGTCAACGATAACGCGGGCACTCTGGATGAACGCGGCGCTCTCAGGTTCTTCGCGAGCAAGCTCGCTCCTACAGAAAGAGGGCGTCAGTCGTTCTCGTGGGTCAATTCCAATACCCGATCCACCAGCTTGTTGATGCCGGACGCCACCTCGCTGATGTTCTTGCCCAGCATATAGGCCGGCGTACTTACCAGCTTGCGCGCCGGGTCCTCGACGATGTCCTCCACCGTGCATTCGACGTGGGTGGCGCCCATCTTGTCCAGGGCTGCGGCGGTGTCGGCATCGTTACCGATGGTGCAAGTCACGCCAGGGCCGTAGATCTTGGCGGCCAGGGCCGGCGAGATGCAGATCAACCCCACCGGCTTGCCCGCTTCGGCAAAGGCTTCAGCCAGCGCCAGCACCTGCGGGTTGATGCTGCAGCCGGCGCCTTCCACGGCAAAGTTCGACAGGTTCTTGGCCGCGCCAAAACCGCCCGGCACGATCAGCGCGTCAAAGTCTGCGGCATTGGCTTGGCCAATATCCTTCACAGCGCCGCGGGCGATGCGCGCCGATTCCACCAGCACATTGCGCGACTCGGGCATTTCTTCGCCCGTGAGGTGGTTGATCACGTGCAACTGCGCAACGTCGGGTGCAAAGCATTCCACTTGAGCGCCGCGCTGGTCCAGGCGCAGCAGGGTGATCACGCTTTCATGGATCTCTGCGCCGTCGTACACGCCACAGCCGGAAAGGATCACTGCAATCTTTTTGCTCATGGGCATTTCTCCTGATTCATGGCGTTAAATGTCTACTAATTTGTAACCTGTTGCCAATGGGATCTCACGTCGCTGCACCTAATCTTGATGTAACAAAAATAGACCGGACTAGCCCATGGACTTTGTGCCTTACGCAGTACCGTTTTTTATTGCCCTGATTGTGGTGGAGTTGTTGGCCGACCGTTGGCGTGGCGTGCGCAACTACCGAGTGGCGGATGCCATCAACAGCCTAAGCACCGGCGTGCTGTCCACCACTACCGGCTTGCTCACCAAGGGCGTGGGCCTGCTGACCTACGCGTTCGCCCTCAAGCACCTGGCGCTGTTGGAGTTGCCAGCCCAAAACGTCTGGACCTGGGTATTCGCCTTTGTGTTCTATGACTTTTGCTACTACTGGCTGCACCGCATGGGCCATGAGCGCAACATCCTGTGGGCCGCGCATTCGGTGCATCACCAGAGCGAGGACTACAACCTCAGCACTGCCTTGCGCCAGACCAGCACCGGTTTCCTGCTGAGCTGGATCTTCTACCTGCCGCTGGCGGTGGCCGGCGTGCCGCTGGTGGTGTTTATCAGCGTGGCGTCGCTCAACCTGCTGTATCAATTCTGGGTCCATACACGCCATGTTCCCAAGCTCGGCTGGGTCGAATGGTTTTTCGTCACGCCGTCCAATCATCGGGCCCACCATGCACAGAACGCTCTCTACATGGATCGCAACTACGGCGGGGTGTTCATTATTTGGGACCGGCTGTTCGGCACCTTCCAGGAGGAAGACGACAACGAACCGGTGATTTTCGGCGTGACCACACCCCTGGCCAGCTGGAACCCGCTGTGGGCTAACCTGCAGTTTTATGCGCAGCTCTGGAGTGACGCCCGGCGCACTGAGCGTTGGTGGGACAAGCTGCGCATCTGGTTCATGCGCACCGGTTGGCGGCCGGCGGACGTCAAGGCCCAGTACCCGATGGCCAAGCCGGACCTGAGCCAGTTCCGCAAATTCGAGGTGCCGCTGGACGTGCGCCAACAGGTCTACATCGCCTTGCAGTTTGCGGCTTATGTGGGGTTTGGTAGCTATCTGATGAATTTCGGTGAGGGCTTGCCCACCTCGGCGCTGGTCCTCGGCTGGGGCACGATGGCGCTGGGGCTGTTTACTCTCGGGGTGGCGCTGGAGAATCGGCCATGGGCACTGAAGGCCGAGCTGGCACGCCTGGCGCTGAATGTGCCGTTGGTATGGCTGGCGCCGCTGGTGGGGTTGTGGCCCGCCAGCAACCTGGGCTGGCTGGGCCTGGCGAGCTACAGCCTGCTCAGTATCATCGGCCTCTACTGTTGCAGAAGCCGGCTTACTCGGTTGGCGTCTTAGGGGTTTCGACCGGGGCTGGCTCGTTGGCCAGCCGAGCCTTGGCCTCGGCACAGGCTTGGCGGGCGATGCGGGCATTCTTAAAGCGACGGCGCAGCCACAGGCCAAAGCCCAGCACCAACAAGGCGCCCAGCACCCACAGCTCGTATTTCTTGACGCTGCCGAGCATGCCTTCCAGCACCGCGCCGAAGTGATAGGCCGCCGCCCCCAGTGCCGCGGCCCAGATCGCCGCGCCAATACCGTTCAGAACCAGGTAGCGCAACGGTGGATAGCCAGACAAGCCAATCGCCACGGGCATCACCGTGCGCAAGCCGTAGACGAAGCGGAAACTCAATACCCAGATATCCGGATGCTTGCGGATATGTTCCAGTGCCTTGTCGCCCATCAATTGCCAGCGCGGCTTGCGCGCCAGCAACTTGCGGCCGTGCTTGCGCCCCATGTAGTACCAGAGCTGGTCGCCGGCGTAGCTGCCAAAAAAGGCAACGACCACCACCAGGTTGATATCCATGTAGCCACGGAACGCCAGGAAGCCTGCGAGTACAAGGATGGTCTCGCCTTCGAAGAACGTGCCGAGAAAAAGGGCAAAGTAGCCGAAGTCATGCAGAAATTGTTGAAGCATGGTCTAGGGTGCTGGCGAAATGAACGCGCAGCCTACGCCTTCACGAAGATTCATGAAAGTATCGAGATGTGTCACGAAGTGAACAATTCCTACGCAAATGACGAATGGGACTACAGGTCGCGTCGATAAGCACAACTGTCATTCATTCGTCATAATGGCCGCTTATAACTGCAACGCTCGCCCGTAAACACGGGCTCAGGAGTCTGTCGTGAGCTTTACCCCTGCCAATCGCCTGTTCCCCGCCACCCGTCTGCGTCGCAATCGTCGTGATGATTTTTCTCGTCGCCTGGTACGTGAAAATGTACTGACCACGAATGATCTGATCCTGCCGGTTTTCGTGCTTGACGGTGAAAATCGTCGGGAAGCGGTGGCGTCGATGCCGGGTGTGGAGCGTCTGACCATTGATTTGTTGCTTGAAGAAGCGGCGAATTGGGTCGAGTTGGGCATTCCGGCGCTGGCGCTGTTTCCGGTGACTCCGGCGGAACTCAAGTCCCTGGACGCCGCTGAAGCCTGGAACCCCGAAGGGATTGCCCAGCGTGCCACCCGTGCCCTGCGCGAGCGCTTCCCGGAACTGGGGGTGATCACCGACGTGGCGCTGGACCCGTTCACCACTCACGGCCAGGATGGCATTCTTGACGAAGACGGTTATGTTCAGAACGACATCACCGTCGATGCACTGGTCAAGCAGGCGTTGTCCCACGCCGCGGCAGGCGCCCAGGTGGTTGCACCGTCTGACATGATGGACGGACGCATCCAGGCGATCCGCGAAGCCCTTGAGCTGGCTGGCCACGTCAATGTACGGATCATGGCCTACTCGGCCAAATACGCCAGCGCCTACTACGGCCCATTCCGCGATGCGGTAGGCTCGGCGCTGAACCTGGGCAAGGCCAACAAGGCCTCGTACCAGATGGACCCGGCCAACAGCCAAGAGGCCCTGCACGAAGTGGCAGCCGACCTGGCCGAAGGCGCCGATATGGTGATGGTCAAGCCGGGGATGCCCTACCTGGACATTCTTTACCGGGTCAAAGAGGAATTCAAAGTGCCGACCTTTGTCTATCAGGTCAGCGGTGAATACGCCATGCACATGGCGGCAATCCAGAATGGTTGGTTGAGTGAAGGGGTGATCCTCGAATCCCTGACTGCCTTTAAACGTGCCGGCGCTGATGGCATTCTGACCTACTTCGCCGCCCGCGCCGCCCAATTGCTTAGAGAGCAACAATAGCCCTCACAGGAACACTCGATGAATACCGAAGGACTCTCAGAAGTTGCCGTAAAAGACGCTCACCCGGTGGTTGAACAAGTCGCCCAGACCCCGCCGGAGCTGGAGCCCGCACCGCCTGCGGTGGTGGCCGAAGCACCTGCGCCGGCGCCAGTGCCCGTGGTCACCAACCTGGATGACAGCAGTCTGTACATCCACCGCGAGCTGTCACAACTGCAATTCAACATCCGCGTGCTGGAGCAGGCGCTGGATGAGTCCTACCCCTTGCTGGAGCGGCTGAAATTCCTGCTGATCTTCTCCAGCAACCTGGACGAGTTCTTCGAGATCCGTGTTGCCGGCCTCAAGAAGCAGATCACCTTCGCCCGTGAACAAGCCGGTGCCGACGGCCTGCAACCGCACCAGGCCCTGGCGCGCATCAGTGAACTGGTGCACGGCCATGTGGACCGCCAGTACGCGATCCTCAACGATATCCTGCTGCCGGAACTGGAAAAGCATCAGGTTCGCTTCATTCGTCGTCGTCACTGGACCGCCAAGATCAAGACCTGGGTACGCCGTTACTTCCGGGACGAGATTTCGCCGATCATCACGCCTATCGGCCTCGACCCGACGCACCCGTTCCCCTTGCTGGTGAACAAGAGCCTCAACTTCATCGTCGAGCTTGAAGGTATCGACGCCTTTGGCCGCGACTCGGGCCTGGCGATCATCCCGGCGCCGCGTCTGTTGCCACGCATCATCAAAGTACCGGAAGAGGTGGGTGGCGCTGGCGACAACTATGTATTCCTGTCGTCGATGATCCACGCGCACGCCGATGACCTGTTCCAGGGCATGAAGGTCAAGGGCTGCTATCAGTTCCGCCTGACCCGTAACGCCGACCTGGCGCTGGACTCCGAAGACGTCGAAGACTTGGCCCGTGCCCTGCGTGGCGAGCTGTTCTCACGGCGCTACGGCGACGCGGTGCGCCTGGAAGTGGCGGACACCTGCCCCAAACACCTGTCGGACTACCTGCTCAAGCAGTTCAACCTGGCAGAGTCGGAGCTGTACCAGGTCAACGGCCCCGTGAACCTGACGCGCCTGTTCAGCATCACCGGCTTGGACAGCCACCCGGAGTTGCAATACAAGCCGTTCACCCCGCAGATCCCGAAACTTTTGCAAAACAGCGAGAACATCTTCAGCGTGGTGAGCAAGCAGGACATCCTGCTGCTGCACCCCTTCGAGTCGTTCACCCCGGTGGTTGACCTGTTGCGCCAGGCCGCCAAAGACCCGCATGTGCTGGCCGTGCGCCAGACCCTGTACCGCAGCGGCGCCAACTCGGAAATCGTCGATGCGCTGGTGGATGCGGCGCGTAACGGCAAGGAAGTCACCGCGGTGATCGAGCTGCGTGCACGTTTCGACGAAGAGTCCAACCTGCAACTGGCCAGCCGCTTGCAAGCGGCCGGTGCGGTGGTGATCTACGGCGTGGTCGGCTTCAAGACCCACGCCAAGATGATGCTGATCCTGCGCCGTGAAGCCGGTGAGATCGTGCGCTACGCCCATTTGGGTACCGGCAACTATCACGCCGGCAACGCCAAGCTCTACACCGACTACAGTTTGCTGACGTCCGACGACGCGCTGTGCGAAGACGTCGGCAAATTGTTCAGCCAGTTGATCGGCATGGGCAAGACCTTGCGCATGAAGAAACTGCTGCACGCGCCGTTCACGCTCAAGAAGGGCATGCTCGACATGATTGCCCGTGAGACCCAGTTCGCCCTTGATGGCAAACCTGCGCACATCATCGCCAAGTTCAACTCGCTGACCGACCCGAAGATCATCCGCGCGTTGTACAAGGCCAGCCAGTCCGGTGTGCGCATCGACCTGGTGGTGCGTGGCATGTGCTGCCTGCGCCCCGGCATTGTGGGCGTGTCGCATAACATCCACGTGCGCTCGATCATTGGCCGCTTCCTGGAGCACACCCGCGTGTTCTACTTCCTCAACGGTGGCGAAGAGCAGATGTTCCTCTCCAGCGCCGACTGGATGGAGCGCAACCTCGACAAGCGCGTGGAGACCTGCTTCCCGGTGGAAGGCAAGAAGTTGATCATGCGGGTCAAGAAGGAGCTGGAAAGCTACCTGACCGACAACACCCACAGCTGGAGCTTGCAGTCGGATGGGCGCTACGTGCGTAATACCCCGACCGGCAACCAGAACCCGCGCAGCGCGCAGGCGACGTTGTTGGAGAAGTTGGGTAGCCCGATTCTTGCGGTGAACTAGCTCAGGCATACGCAATTTCATGTGGGAGCGGGCTTGCTCGCGAAGGCGGTGTGTCAGTCAATGCATCTGGTGACTGACACACCGCCTTCGCGAGCAAGCCCGCTCCCACATTTGTTTTGCAGTGTGCTTTAGCGCAGGTTCAGGCTGAACCCTACGCGCGTCAGCCATTCCGCTTCCTGGGCGAAGTCCGCCTGGGTCAGCTGGTTTTCATCCAGCCAGCCTTTGGGGAACATCACTTCCAGGCTGTCGCCATCGGCGCGCAGTTTGACCTGAGGCATTTCCTGGGTGCCACGGATGTGGTGGAACAGGATTGCAAAGCGCAGCAGCGCACACAGGCGGATCAGCTTGATGCCGTCTTTACCGAACTCGGCAAACTTGTCCTTGGGAATATTGCGACGATGACCGCGCACCAACAGCGCGAGCATTTGCTGGTCTTCCCGTGAGAAACCGGCCAGGTCCGAGTGTTCGATCAGGTAGGCGCCGTGCTTGTGGTAATGGTAGTGGGCGATGTCCAGGCCCACTTCGTGCACCTTGGCTGCCCAGCCCAATAGCTCGCGCCAGACGCCGTCTTCCAGGTCCCAGTCCTCGGCCACCTGGTCAAAGGCGTGCAAGGCTTTGCGCTCCACACGGGCGGCTTGTTCCAGGTCGACGTGGTAACGCTCCATCAGCGAGCTGAGGGTGCGCTCGCGCACGTCTTCATGGTGATGACGGCCCAGCAGGTCGTAGAGCACACCTTCGCGCAGGGCGCCGTCACAGTGGTCCATGCGTTGCAGTTCGAGAGCGTCGAAGATCGCTTCGAGAATCGCCAGGCCCGCAGGGAAAATGGCGCGACGGTCGGGCTTGATGCCGTCGAAGTCGATTTTCTCTGCATCCCCCAGCTTGAACAGCTTGCGCTTGAGCCACGCCAGGCCTTCGGCGTTCACCTCGCCGGTGCCATGGCCGCCGGCTTTCAAGGCCAGGCCAATGGCACGGATGGTGCCGGACGAGCCGATGGCTTCATCCCAGGTCAGGCGGTGCAGGGCATGTTCGATGCTCATGATTTCCAGGCGCGCTGCGGTGTAGGCCTGGGCATAGCGCGCCGGGGTGATCTTGCCATCCTTGAAATAACGCTGGGTGAAACTCACGCACCCCATCTGCAGGCTTTCACGCAGCAGTGGTTCGAAACGCTGGCCGATGATGAACTCGGTGCTGCCGCCGCCAATGTCGGCCACCAGGCGTTTGCCGGGCGTATCGGCCAGGGTGTGAGACACGCCGAGGTAGATCAGGCGCGCCTCTTCACGGCCCGAGATGACTTCCACCGGATGCCCGAGGATTTCCTCGGCGCGATGGATGAACTCGTTGCGGTTGCGCGCTTCGCGCAAGGCGTTGGTGCCTACGATACGCACCGCGCCAGGGGGCATGCCGTTGATCAACTGGGCGAAACGCTTGAGGCAATCGAGCCCGCGCTGCATGGATTCTTCATTGAGCTTGCGCTCGTCGTCGATCCCGGCGGCCAGTTGCACTTTCTCGCCGAGCCGCTCAAGGATGCGGATCTCGCCGTTCTGGGCCTTGGCCACGACCATATGAAAGCTGTTGGAGCCCAGGTCGATGGCGGCGATCAAGGACAGATTCTTGGCTTGGGATTGCGGCATGGTTTGGGGATCTCGGTCGATAACCTTGCCATCGTGCCACGATCGACCGCTGACGCCAACGCGTTGTGCTTCGGTAATTGGCCCGATGTTGCCCGCGGGGAAATATCTGGGAAGTGTAGGGCGGCTTCGCGCACTTTAAGCGAATAGGTAATCCGATACTGTAAGACGTTTTAACTGTATGTCGTCGTAAGTTGCGTACGACACTGCCTACAAGTAATCGGGGTAGTAGATGATTCGGTTGCAGGTAGAGGACTACTTTGCTGGTGGAATAAAGTCGCTTCCAGACTTAATAGAGGCCACAGTAAATACCGTGTTGTCTGATTTTTTTACCAAGCACCCAGGCACCAGACTGTCAGTCGGCAATTTTGCCTGGGTGTTATTTATTTATAGTTTTGTATTACGGAAAATAAGGTGTTGGGCGATGGAGTCGCCAGAACCGAAATAAAGAACGCCTGTTAATTCCAAATGACAGGACGAACAATGAAAAAGATTATTGGATTAACCGTCGGTATGGCGTGCCTGGCTGCGGCCCTCAATGCCCAGGCAACCACCAGTGCGCAGTTGGTCGTCAGGGGCACGATTACACCGGCTGCCTGCAACCTCAGCCTGGCGGGCAGTGGCATCATCGACTACGGCACGATTCGCTCGGGTGAGTTGTCCCGCACGGCATTCAACCCGCGCGAAGAGAGGACCACTTCGCTGGTGATCAATTGCGGCACCACGCCTGCCAGGTTCGGGCTCACGTTTACCGATTTGCAAGCGGGCAGCAAGGTGACGGGCATCCTCGGCGCGGGCTTCACCGAAGCACAGAACTATGGTTTGGGTATGGTGGGCGCCCGGCGTACCGGTGGCTATTCGGTCACTCTCAGGGACCTCAGGTCGTCCGGCACGACGCTGTTTCCGATCATGCGCACCGGCCTTGGGGCCTGGTACAACAGCGATGGCAAGGTGGCCCAGTCGCCCAGCCAGTACTCCTGGCGTAATGGAGCGGCGATTACCCCTGCCGCTATCAGCCAATTGACCGGCACGCTTGCGGTGAAAGCGGTGATCAATAAGGCTCAGGATCTGGATTTAAGCCGCGACATTTCCATTGATGGGCGCGCCACGCTTGTATTGAGCTACATCTAAATAACCCAAAACAGCCGATCAAGAAACTGACCCTTTCTTATTGGCTGTTTTTCTATGGGCGCGTAATTACCAATCGTCAACGGCATGAGTGAGGGGAATACTGAGTGCGTGGGTTTTTAATAAGTTGTGCGCTGTTGTGGCATCTGTTTTTCAGTACTGTTGCCGCCGCCGACGGTATGTTGCCGGAAACGACAGTGGTGGTGCTTTATGAAGAGGACGGCGAAGCTACTCTTAGTATCAAGAACACCGATGCGGGGCCGGCGCTGCTGCATTCCGTTGTTGAGAATGTGCCTGAAGACCTGGAGCCGCTACTGATTGTCACACCGCCGGTTACCCGTGTGGAGGCAGGCGACACCCAGCTGGTGCGTTTTATCAGCACCCTGAAACAGCCGCTCAAGACCCAGCGGCTCAAGCGCGTGTCGTTCGAGGGCATACCCCAGGCGCGTGCTGCCGGTGGTGCGACCATCGGCATCACCCTGCGACAGAATTTGCCGCTGATCCTGCACCCGCAAGGCCTGCCACGGCACCACACGCCCTGGGAGTTGTTGACGTGGAAGCGCGTCGGGGACGGGCTCAGCGTCCACAACGACAGCGCCTATGTAGTGCGCCTGGCGCCGGATGTGCAACTGCTGCCACAAGGCACACTGGCGACATTGCCGCGCACTTACATTTTGCCAGGTGAGGCGTTGGTGGCGAAGGGCGAAGGTCCGTTGGGCAATGTGGCTCACGTAGAGATCCAGCCCGCCACGGTCTACGGTTTTTCGGTAGATAACTACCGAGCGCCGGTCACCACCGATGAAGGTTGATCGGTTCATGATCCCTTCGAGGCGGGGCATCGCTGGTACTGCCTGGCCCGGTCGGTCCAAGTTGTCCATCGGCTTCGCGGCGCTCTGGAGTTTGCCTGGTATCGCGACCGCACTGGAACTCGGTGAAGGGTTTGACCTGGCGGCCCTCACCACCCACGGCATAGACCCCAAGGTTGCCGATTACTTTCGCAGTGCGGCGCGCTTTCGCGAAGGTGTCCAGGTGGTGGGGTTGCGGGTCAATGGCAACCCGCTTGGGCGGGTGGATGCTCGTTTTGGTCCACAGGGGGAGTTATGTTTCACCCCTGGGTTACTGGAGAAGGCCGGGCTGGTGAAACCCGGCGCAATCCTGCAGCCAGGCGCCCGGCCAGACCAGGCCTGTCATGATTTTCTCGGCGCATTTCCAGCGACGATGGTGCGCCTGCGTCCCGGTACCGACGAAGTGGTGTTGGTGGTGCCGACCCAGGCCTTGCGCGAACCCGAGTGGGATAGCGGGGATTTTTCCCAGGGTGGCGCGGCAGCGTTGTTCAACTATGACGTGCTGGGTTACGACAGCCATTCGCGCAGCGGACCCAGCCGGTTCGTGTCGGCCCACACTGAAGCGGGTTTCAACCTCGACGATTGGATTGTCCGCAGCCGCCAGTTCTACGTGTCGGACAACGGCCAGACCCGTACCGAACACTTGCACGCTTATGCCCAGCGGGATATCGCCGCGTTGCGTTCGACGTTCCAGGCAGGCCAGCTCTCCAGTAATAACCCGCTGTTTGGCGGGATCCAACTATCGGGCGTGCAGTTCTCCCCCGATGGGCAGTCCAGAACACCCGCAGGCGGCAATCTCGCCGTGGTCGAGGGGTTGGCCCAAAGCCAATCGCGGGTCGAAATACGCCAGTCCGGTGTGTTGGTCCACAGTACGTTGGTGCCTGAAGGACCGTTCCGGCTGGCGGGCTTGCCCCTGCTCAACGCCACCAGCGACCTTGAGGTCAGCGTGATTGATGTGCGGGGCGCCAAGCGCAGTTTCGTGGTACCGGCGGCATCATTCGCGGGGGCTGCCCCGGCGGCGCCTGGTTACTATTTATCGGTGGGCGAACTGCGCAGAGCGGCGGGTGAGGAAGGGCCATCCCCGGTGATCGCCATGGCCAGTGGCACCTGGGGGCTGGGGAGCCACTCGTCTGCGGGTTTTGGCTTGTTGAGTACCGATGACTATTGGGCGGCAGGGGGCACCCTGAGCAGCGTGTTTTTCCAGCGGGTTTCTGTCAACGCACGCCATAACCTGTCCCGGGACAGCCATAAGGCCGTGTCCGGCTCACGCAGCAGCCTGTCACTGAGCAGCCCGGTCGGGGCCAATATCGACGTCAACCTCAGCGCCACCACGCAGACGCGTGGTTATCGCGAAGTCACGGAGGTGGGCCAGTCGCTCAGGGCCGATGATCTCAATTCGCACTTCAAAAACCAGTACACCGCGGGCGTGAGCTGGGCCGAACCCACGCTGGGCGTCTTTTCTTTGAATTACACCCGCAGCGCGCAATTTGGCGGGCAAACCAGCGAGCATGTGTTTGCCTCATGGAACAAGTCGTTTGGCCGGGCCGATGTGGCACTGATCGCTGACTCCCAAGTGGGCGGCTCACGGGCTCGCCGTGACGCCAACTATGCCGGTAGCCGGCGTGATCGTGCGGTAGATAACGACGTGTCCCTGCGGTTGCAGGTCAGTGTGCCCCTGGGCGGCGATCGCCGTGTGAGCAGCTACACCAGCCGCCGGGGGGAGCAATTTACCGCCGGCACTGCACTGAGCGAACGGGTCAACGAGTATGTGAACTACGAAGTGGCTGTGGAGCGTGACATGCGAGCCCGGGAGCAATCGTTGCGTGGGCAAGTGGACGTGTTGCCACGCTATGCACGAGTGGGCCTGGGCGTCAGCCGCGACCCGTTGGGTAGCAGCTACACAGGCCAGTTGCAGGGGGGCGTGGTGGCTCACGACGGCGGGCTGACCTTTTCGCCGTACAGCGTGCAGGACACGTTTGGCATCGTCTCGGTCGGCGATATCGGCTCGGCGAAAGTCGAGACGCCACAAGGCCCGGTATGGACCGACTTCAGCGGCCAGGCGGTGATCGCCGGCTTGCCGGCCTACACCAACAGCCGCGTCCAGGTACAGACCCCTTCGTTGCCCAAGCAGGTAGACCTGAAAAACGGCACCCAGGTCATTTCGGCGGGCCGAGGCTCATTCAATCACGTGGATTTTGACGTGGTGAAAGTACGCCGGATGCTGGTGACCGCCAATGATCAGCACGGCCGGCCATTGCCTCAGGGCGCCTCGGTGTTCGGCAAGGACAATCGCTTTGTCACCAGCGTGGTGGGCGAGGGCATGATTTTTCTCAACGACGTCTCCGAGTCGCAAAACCTGAGGGTTTCATTGCCCGACTCTTCCACTTGCCTGTTGCACATCGACCCCGAGGCCAAGCCCGACAATGACAAATTCTATGAAGCTGCATCGGCGGTATGCCAGGGTGGTTAAGCGTACCAGCCTGCCCTTGGCGCTCTCTTGCATGCTGCTGGCAACGCTCGATGCGCAAGCTGAAAACTGTCGGCTATCGCTGAGCCAGTCGCACATCGACTATGGCGCAATACGCCGCGATGCAGTGGTCGAAAACGCCGCTGTGGTGCTGGCCACTCGCACGTTCAACCTGACTGTGCTCTGCGTTGAGCCGGCGGCAATGGCCCTGCGTTTTGTCGCAGCGCCTGCCGATGGGCAGGGGTTTCGGTTTGGTCGTGAGGGGCGTTTTCGCTTGCATCTCAAGCATGCCCAGGTCGACGGGCGAGCTGTCGGCTGGGTGTCTGCTCAAGCACCTGATGAGTCGGCCAAAGGCCAGTTGTTACCCGGCCAGGCCTTGATTGCGCGCGCCGCAGGTGTGCCGGTGACAGGGCGGCGACTCACCGCCCAGGTCGCTATCGACACCGAACTGCCCTTCGATGCGTTGATGGTGCGCGGGGAGGCGCGCCTTGAAGGGCAGGGCAGTTTCGAACTGATCAGCCAAGCTGTTCCACCGAGCCAATGAAGTTGGCGAGCTCGACTGTTTGCGGGTTGGCGAACAACACCTTCGGGTCACCGGTTTCATGCACCTTGCCCTGGTGCATGAACACCAGCTTGTCGCCGACCTCACGGGCAAAACGCATTTCGTGAGTCACCATGATCAGGGTCATGCCGTCCTGGGCCAGTTGGCGCACCACGCTCAGCACTTCATTGACCAGTTCGGGGTCCAGGGCCGAGGTGATCTCATCGCACAGCAACACCTTGGGCGACATGGCCAGGGCGCGGGCAATGGCGACGCGCTGTTGCTGGCCGCCGGACAGGCGATCGGGAAAGGCGTCGAACTTCTCGCCCAGCCCGACCCGGTCCAGCATCTGCCTGGCCAATACGGCGGCCTTGGCCTTGGGCACTTTTTGCACCACTTGCGGCGCCAGCATCACGTTCTCGCCCACGGTCAGGTGCGGGAACAGGTTGAATTGCTGGAAGACCATGCCGACCTTTTGCCGCAGGCTGCGCAGGTCGGCGCGGGCGGCGTCGAGGTATTCGCCATCGACTTCGATGACGCCGTCGTTGATCGACTCCAGGCCATTGAGGGTGCGCAGCAAGGTGGACTTGCCCGAGCCGCTGCGGCCGATGATCGCCACCACCTGGCCTTCGTCCACCGTCAGGTCGATGCCCTTGAGTACGTGGTGATCGCCGTAATACTTATGCAGGGCAGAAATTCTAAGCAGAGGCATGCAGTCTCCTTTCCAGGTAGCGCGCACTGAGGGACAAGGGATAACAGAGCAAAAAGTAACCGAGGGCCACCAGGCCATAGACCATGAAGGGCTCAAAGGTGGCGTTGGCGAGCATGCCGCCCGTCTTGGTCAGTTCGGTGAAGCCGATGATCGAGGTCACGGCGGTGCCTTTGACCACCTGCACCGAAAAGCCCACCGTCGGCGCGACAGCAATACGCAATGCCTGTGGCAGGATCACATAGCGCAGTTGTTCAAGCGGGTTGAGGGCCAGGCTGGCCGAGGCTTCCCATTGGCCGTGGGCAATGGAGTCGACGCAGCCGCGCCATATTTCAGCCAGGTAGGCGCTGGTAAACAGGGTCAAGGCAATCGCCGCTGCCAGCCAGGGCGATATGTCCACGCCAAGCAGGGCAACGCCGAAAAACACCAAAAACAGCTGCATCAGCAGCGGCGTGCCCTGGAACAGTTCGATATAGGTGCGGGCCATATTGCGTGGGAACGCTTTGCGGCTGATGCGCAGGGTCATCACCAGTAAGCCGATCAGGCCGCCGCCCACAAACGCCACCAATGACAGCAGCAGCGTCCATTGCAGGCTGGTCAGCAGGTTGCGCACGATGTCCCAGAACGAAAAATCACTCATCGGCTGTTCCTCATGACAAACCGTCGGCCGATCCAGTTGAGCAATTGGCGAATCATCAGCGCCATGCACAGGTACACCAGGGTGGTCAGGGCATAGGTTTCAAAGGCGCGGAAATTACGCGACTGGATAAAGTTGGCGGCAAAGCTCAGCTCTTCAGTGGCGATCTGCGAACACACCGCCGAACCGAGCATCACGATGATGATCTGGCTGCTCAGGGCCGGCCACACCTTGCCCAGGGCCGGTAGCAGCACCACATGGCGGAACGCCTCGAAGCGCGTCATTGCCAGCGCCGCGGCCGCCTCCAGTTGCCCGCGTGGGATGGCCTGGATGCCCGCACGGATGATCTCGGTGGAGTACGCCCCCAGGTTAATCACCATCGCCAGCACGGCGGCTTGCCACTCGGTGATTTTCAACCCCAGGGACGGCAGGCCGAAGAAGATAAAAAACAGTTGCACCAGGAACGGCGTGTTGCGGATCAACTCGACATACACTCCAAAGAACCATGCAAACGGCTGGATCTTCCACGCCCGTACTACCGCGCCGACAGTGCCCAGGGCCACGCCGAGGATGGCGCCAATGGCCGTCAGTTCAAGGGTGAACAGCGCGCCGCGCAGGAGCAGGTCGGTATTGGCCAGCACCGGCACAAAGTCGAATTGATAGGCCATCTTTGAGCTCCGCGTCAGAGGTCGGCAGGCAGCGGTTCTTTGAGCCACTGCATCGCGTTTTTCCCCAGGCTGCCGTCAGCCTTGGCTGCCACCAGGATCTGGTTGACCTTTTCCAACAGCGCCGGCTCGTTCTTGTTCACGCCCACGTACACCGGCGAGTCCTTGAGTTTCACCTTCAGTGCCGGTACGCGTTTGGGGTTGCGTTCGCTGATGGCCACCATGACCACGTTGCCGCTGGCGATCAGGTCCACCTGGCCGGCCAGGTAGGCAGCGATGGTGGAGTTGTTGTCTTCAAAACGCTTGATGGTGGCTTCCTTGGGGGCCACCGCGGTCAGCTCGATATCCTCGATGGCGCCACGGGTTACGCTGATGGTCTTGCCCTTGAGGTCGTCGAGGCTGGCGATGGCAGCATCAGGCGGCCCAAACACGGCAAGGTAGAACGGTGCGTAGGCGTTGGAGAAGTCGATGACCTTGGCGCGCTCGGGGTTCTTGCCCAGGCTGGAAATCACCAGGTCGACCTTGCCAGTGGTGAGGAACGGGATGCGGTTGGTACTGTTTACCGGCGTCAGTTCCAGCTTGACCTTGAGTTGGTCGGCCAGCAGCTTGGCGGTGTCGATGTCCAGACCGCGTGGCTTCATGTCCGGGCCCACCGAACCAAAGGGTGGGAAGTCCTGGGGCACGGCAACCTTCAGGGTGCCACGGGCGACGATGTCATCCAGACCATTCGCCTGGGCGGGTGCCTGGCTCAGCATCAGGCTGGCAAACAGGGCAGTGAGCAGGGCGCTGTAGCGCTTGGTCATGGCAACTCTCCGAAAATGGCGAAGGAATTTTCTGAGTTTGCCCAGTGCACAGCCCATGCCAGCACCGTTCGGATCGTCTGCAAGGCTGATGTTTGTTGAGGTGCACAGGTCTTACTGGTCTGAACAGTGGTCAGGTTTTTCGCACCCTTTTCGAGCGTCGACAAAAAGCGGCGAGCCCCTTTGGGGCGTGGCTTGCAGCCGGCCCTGAATAGTTTTACAACGGGTCACACCGCTATCTGGAACCCAGAGCTTTTTATGAATTCGATTGCCCAAGCCGTACCGGAAGCGGCCTTGCAGGCCATCCGCAAACTGATCAAGGAGCAAGGCTTCGGGCCGGGCGACGCGTTGCCGTCCCAGCGCGACCTGGCGCTGCAATTGGGGGTGAGCCGGGCGTCGTTGCGCGAGGCGCTGTCGTCCCTCAGCGCCTTGGGCGTGGTCAGCGTGCAGCCGGGCAAGGGCGTGTTCGTGCAGGACATGCAAGAGGCGCCGGGGTTCGCCTGGCCCTTTGCGGCGCAGGCCACGCCGCCGGATATCTTCCAGTTGCGCTACGCCTTGGAGGGGTTTGCGGCGGGCTTGGCAGCGGTGACACTAACCCTCGATGCACTGGACAGCCTGCAAGACAATGTTCAAGCCATGCGCAAAGTGCTCAAGGCGGGCGACTTCGAAGCGGCTGCCCGCCTGGACTTCGAGTTTCACCAGCGCATTCTGCTGGCCAGCGGTAACCAGGCCATGGTGAGCATCCTCAGCGCCAGTGCCGAGGTGTTTCTGGAAAGTCAGAAGCTACCGTTCATCCGGCCGGAGCGGGCCATGGAGACCTGGCAGGAACATCGCAGAATCCTGCGCGCCCTGGCCCGCCGCAGCAGTACGGCGGCGCAGAAAACCATGCAGGAACATATACGTAATGCAGCGTTGCGCACGGGCATCGCGTTCGTGACGCCCGCTACGCCGTGACGGGGTCATACCCACACTCATTCAAGTTCATAGCAAGACTCAATCAGACGCGGCTTCCTGAACAGGGGAAGGGCAGCTATGATGGGCAACGTTTTTTTTGCTTACAATCCGGAGACATCCATGAGCAGCGATCTTATCAAGCACGTCACCGACGCGTCCTTTGAAGCCGAAGTCCTCAAGGCTGACGGCCCGGTGCTGGTTGACTACTGGGCTGAATGGTGCGGCCCTTGCAAAATGATCGCTCCGGTCCTGGACGACATTGCAACCACTTACGCAGGCAAACTGACCATCGCCAAGCTGAACATCGACGAGAACCAGGAAACCCCGGCCAAGCATGGCGTGCGTGGTATCCCGACTCTGATGCTGTTCAAGAATGGCAATGTCGAAGCGACCAAAGTGGGCGCGCTGTCGAAGTCCCAACTGCAAGCTTTCCTCGACGCAAGCCTCTAAGCGTCGTCAAAAAAGCCCCGCAAATTGCGGGGCTTTTTCGTAAAACAGGGCTAGACGCTCCGAAATCCAGGTGGTACATTCGGCCCCGCAGTGGTTTCTCCACTGCCCCCTGCAAGCCGTCGCCGACGCATTCCTTTTCGATTAGTACGCGATCCTGTCGCCTTCTCTGCGGCGCGGCCTCATTAAGCCAAAAGCTTAATTTCCCCCCTCCATAAATGATTACGTCATTCCTATATGAATCTGACTGAACTCAAGCAAAAGCCGATTACCGACCTGCTCCAACTGGCCGAAGAAATGGGCATAGAAAATATGGCCCGTTCGCGCAAGCAGGACGTGATTTTCTCCCTGCTCAAGAAGCACGCGAAAAGCGGCGAGGAAATCTCCGGTGATGGCGTGCTGGAGATTCTCCAGGACGGCTTCGGCTTCCTCCGCTCTGCAGACGCGTCCTATCTCGCCGGCCCAGACGATATCTACGTCTCGCCGAGCCAGATCCGTCGCTTCAACTTGCGCACCGGTGACACCATCGTTGGCAAGATCCGTCCTCCGAAGGAAGGCGAGCGTTACTTCGCCCTGCTCAAGGTCGACACGATCAACTTCGATCGCCCCGAGAACGCGAAAAACAAGATTCTCTTCGAGAACCTGACTCCGCTGTTCCCGACCGTGCGCATGAAGATGGAAGCCGGTAACGGCTCCACCGAAGACTTGACCGGCCGTGTGATCGACCTCTGCGCTCCAATCGGCAAAGGCCAGCGTGGCCTGATCGTCGCCCCGCCCAAAGCTGGCAAGACCATCATGCTGCAGAACATCGCCGCGAACATTGCGCGTAACAACCCTGAAGTTCATCTGATCGTGCTGTTGATCGATGAGCGTCCGGAAGAAGTGACCGAAATGCAGCGCACCGTGCGCGGCGAAGTGGTTGCCTCGACGTTCGATGAGCCGCCAACCCGTCACGTGCAGGTTGCCGAAATGGTGATCGAAAAGGCCAAGCGCCTGGTCGAGCACAAGAAAGACGTGGTGATCCTGCTCGACTCCATCACCCGTCTGGCCCGTGCCTACAACACCGTGATCCCGAGCTCCGGCAAGGTGCTGACCGGTGGTGTCGATGCTCATGCCCTGGAGAAACCGAAGCGTTTCTTCGGCGCTGCGCGCAACATCGAAGAAGGCGGCTCGCTGACCATTATCGCCACCGCGCTGGTTGAAACCGGCTCGAAGATGGACGAAGTGATCTACGAAGAGTTCAAGGGTACCGGCAACATGGAACTGCCTTTGGATCGTCGCATCGCTGAAAAGCGTGTGTTCCCTGCGATCAACATCAACCGTTCCGGCACCCGCCGCGAAGAGTTGCTGACCGCAGACGACGAACTGCAGCGTATGTGGATCCTGCGCAAGCTGCTGCACCCGATGGACGAAGTCGCTGCCATCGAGTTTTTGATCGACAAGCTGAAAACCACCAAGACCAACGACGAGTTCTTCCTGTCGATGAAACGTAAGTAAATACTGCGTTTCTGGTCCAAAAAAATGGCGCCCCCCAGGGGGCGCCATTTTTTTTGCGTCGAGTTTGTGTGGTTTTTATGGCATAAGTATCAGTTAAGTAACAAAAATTGACGCGTGACTACGCTCATTCCTTTCGTCACAGACTGACCACATTCATATGACCACTCTTGCTTACCGCAGAGACATCGACGGCCTGCGTGCCATCGCTGTCCTCGCAGTCGTGTTGTTTCACTTTGGCGTTCCAGGCATTACTGGCGGTTTTGTTGGCGTTGATGTGTTTTTCGTCATTTCCGGCTTTCTAATTACGTCAATTATCTGGCGTGAGCGTCAAGCTGGACGCTTCAGCTTCATCGACTTCTGGGCTCGCCGCGCCCGGCGTATCTTGCCGGCACTGTTTGTGATGATTGCGGCGACACTGGCAGTGGGTTGGTTTCTGTTGGCGCCCAAGGACTATGAAGAGTTGGGGCGGTCTGCGCACTATCAGGTGACTTTTACCTCGAACCTGTTGTTCTCGCGTCAGCACGGATACTTTGATGCCTCATCGGACATCAAGCCGTTGCTGCATACCTGGTCATTGGCGGTAGAAGAGCAGTTCTATATTTTCTTCCCGTTGCTGCTGGCTTTGCTTTCCAGCCGTTTGAAGCACTGGCGCCTGGCATTGTTCGCGGTGCTGCTGGTGTCGTTTGGCATGAGCGTCTGGGCGGTTCAGCATGAGCCGCAGAAAGCTTTCTTCCTGTTGCATCTGCGGGCCTGGGAGCTACTGGCCGGTGCGATGCTGGCGGTGCAGCCCAAGCGTGAATGGCGCGCCTCGCCGGCCTTGGCCCAAGGCGTCAGCCTGGCTTCCCTGGCATTGATCCTCATCGCTGTACTGGGTTACGACGCGAAAACCCCGTTCCCAGGCGCGACCGCGTTGTTGCCCGTGCTGGGGGTGGTCGGGTTGATCTGGGCCAACGGCCAGCAACCGACCTGGGTCGCTCGCCTGTTGGGCACGCGGATCATGGTGGGTATCGGGCTGATCTCTTATTCCTGGTACCTCTGGCACTGGCCGGTGTTCGTGTACGCCAACTATGCCGCAGTGGATGGCTTGAGCGCCCTGGAACTGGCGGGGCTGATGCTGCTTTCGCTGGTGCTGGGTTACCTGTCCTGGCGCTTCGTGGAAACGCCGTTCCGGGAAAAACGTTTGCTGGCTTCGCGTAAGGCGATTCTGGCGTCAGCCATGGTCGGCATTCTGGGGCTGGGCTTCACTGGCCTTGCGATACGCGAAGCTGACGGCGTGCCTTCGCGCTTGTCCGAACAGGCGTTGCGCTTTGCCCAGGCCAAGAAGTGGAGCCCGGACCTGTTGGCGTGCATGGCCGACAAAGATACGCCCGATGAACGCTTGTTCTGCCATTTCGGCCCCAAAGGCCAGTCGGTTTCAGCGTTGGTATGGGGTGACAGCCACGCCACCGCGCTGATACCGGCACTCAAAGAGGGCGCTGATCGCCACGATATCAGCCTGGTCGAAGCCAGTTTTGCCGGCTGTATTCCCCTCGATGGCCTGGAAAATATTGCCCGCTGCGCGCATTTCAACCGTCGCGTCGAGAAGGCCATGGCCGAGCAGGCATTCAGCGATGTGGTGTTGGCCGCCCGCTGGAGCCTGTATGTGTATGGGCAAATGTCCGGTGACAAGGAGCATGCGCTCAAAGACCCTGGCACCGGCGAGTATGTGCGTGCCGTCGCCGAACAACGCTTTGCCCAGGGCTTGCGCGAGCGCATCCAGGGCCTGCGCGCTGCCGGGCACAAGGTCTGGCTGGTCAAGGAAGTGCCGCTGCAGGAAATCATCGTGCCTTACCG
Organism: Pseudomonas sp. FJ2-5-13; assembly: GCF_029201605.1. Classification (NCBI taxonomy): domain Bacteria; kingdom Pseudomonadati; phylum Pseudomonadota; class Gammaproteobacteria; order Pseudomonadales; family Pseudomonadaceae; genus Pseudomonas; species Pseudomonas sp. FJ2-5-13. The sequence goes on along the minus strand of NZ_CP104045.1, from coordinate 5,797,327 downwards.
TCTCAGCCGTCTGGCCATGATGAACCGCCCCGTGGACGGTGAAGGGCTCGCATTGGCTGAGCATGTGAAACGCCAGGCCTTTATCACGCAATTGTTTGATGAGTTGGCGGCTGCTGACAGGGGTGTCGCGGTGCTGGACCCCGCGCCATTGCTGTGCGGCGCCGATGGGTTGTGCCGGGTCGAACTCAATGGCCGCGCGCTGTATACCGACGATAATCACCTTTCAGACGTCGGCGCGCGACACATCGAAGCCTTCCTGGAGCCGTTGTTCAGTTCTTTGCAATCACGCGGTTTGACGGCCAATTAAGCTGCCAGCCGCCCTCAGAGCAGGTAGGATGTACGCCTATTTTACGGGTGGCATGGTTAATGAAATTCAAGGATCTTCGGGATTTCGTGCAGCAACTTGAGCAGCGCGGAGAGTTGAAACGTATCCAGATGCCGATTTCTCCGGTGCTGGAAATGACTGAGATTTGCGACCGTACCTTGCGCAACAAGGGCCCGGCGCTGTTGTTCGAAAACCCGACCGGCTTTGATATCCCGGTGCTGGGCAACCTGTTCGGCACTCCCGAGCGCGTGGCCTTTGGCATGGGCGCCGAGTCCGTCAGCGAGCTGCGCGAGATCGGCAAGCTGCTGGCCTTTCTCAAGGAGCCCGAGCCGCCCAAGGGCTTGAAGGACGCCTGGTCCAAGCTGCCGATCTTCCGCAAGATCATTGCCATGGCCCCCAAGGTGGTCAAGGACGCGGTGTGCCAGGAAGTGGTCATTGAAGGCGATGATGTCGACCTGGCCATGCTCCCGGTGCAAACCTGCTGGCCCGGCGACGTCGGCCCGTTGATCACCTGGGGCCTGACCGTCACCAAAGGCCCGAACAAGGACCGCCAGAACCTCGGTATCTACCGTCAGCAAGTCATTGGTCGTAACAAAGTGATCATGCGCTGGCTGAGCCACCGCGGCGGCGCCCTCGACTTCCGCGAGTGGTGCGAGAAGCATCCCGGCAAGCCGTTCCCCGTTTCCGTAGCCCTGGGTGCTGACCCTGCGACCATCCTCGGCGCAGTGACACCCGTACCTGACAGCCTCTCCGAGTACGCCTTCGCCGGCTTGTTGCGCGGTAATCGCACGGAGCTGGTGAAGTGCCGCGGTAATGACCTGCAAGTGCCGGCCACCGCCGAGATCATTCTTGAAGGCGTGATTCACCCAGGTGAAATGGCCGATGAAGGCCCGTATGGCGACCACACCGGGTACTACAACGAAGTCGACAGCTTCCCGGTGTTCACCGTCGAGCGCATCACCCATCGGGTCAAGCCGATCTATCACAGTACCTACACGGGCCGTCCGCCCGATGAGCCGGCCATCCTCGGCGTGGCGCTCAACGAAGTGTTCGTGCCGATCCTGCAAAAGCAATTCCCGGAGATCACCGACTTCTACCTGCCGCCCGAGGGCTGTTCGTACCGCATGGCCATCGTGACCATGAAGAAGTCGTATCCGGGGCATGCCAAGCGGGTAATGCTCGGTGTGTGGTCGTTTTTGCGACAGTTCATGTACACCAAGTTCGTTATTGTCACCGACGACGACATCAATGCCCGGGACTGGAACGACGTGATCTGGGCTATCACCACGCGCATGGACCCCAAGCGCGACACGGTGATGATCGACAACACGCCCATCGACTACCTCGACTTCGCCTCGCCGGTTTCGGGCCTGGGCTCAAAGATGGGCCTGGATGCCACGCATAAATGGCCGGGCGAAACCACGCGTGAGTGGGGCCGGGTGATCGTCAAGGATGAAGCCGTCACGGCGCGGGTCGATGCGATCTGGAAAGAATTGGGAATAGATTGATGCGTGTAACCCTGCAACCTTCCGGTGCTGTGCTGGAACTGGCCCCTGGCGAGCGAATCCTCGAGGGCGCACGCCGCCTGGGCTATGAGTGCCCCCAAGCCTGTCGCAATGGCGTGTGCCATGTCTGCGCGGCGTTGCTGGTGGAGGGCCGCGTACAGCAAGCCGGGGAGGTGCGCGATCATGGTGAGTTCTACACCTGTATCGCCGAGCCGCTGGAGGACTGCGTGGTGTTGTGGGATGGCGTTCTGGCGCCGGGAGAGTTGCCGTTGCGCAAATTGTCGTGCCAATTGACCGAGTGTGTGCAAGTGGGTGGCGATGTGTGGCGTGTGCGGCTGCGCGCCCCGGCAGGCAAGGCGGTGCGTTACCACGCCGGGCAATACCTGATGATCGAGCGGGACAGCGGCGAGAAATCGGCGTTCTCCCTGGCCTCGGCGCCCCATGCCGGGCGTGAGTTGGAGTTGCATGTACTGGCACGGGAAGCCAGTGCGCGCAGCCTCATCGAGCAGTTGCAGCGTAACCAGATGGCCCGCGTCGAGCTGCCGTTTGGTGACACTCACCTGGCTGAACTGCCAGACGGTCCCCTGGTACTGATGGCCGCCGGCACCGGCATGGCGCAGATGCACAGCCTGATCGAGCATTGCCGCGCTTCAGGCTTCAAGCACCCGGTGCATCTGTACTGGGGCGTGCGCCTGCCGGAAGATTTCTACGAAATCGAGCACTGGGATCAATGGCTGCATTTACCCAACCTGTTCCTGCACAAAGTGGTCAGCGACCTGTGTGGTTGGGAAGGGCGCTGTGGTTTGCTGCATGAGGCGGTGTGCGAAGACATTGCCGACCTCAATAGCGTGCACGTCTACGCCAGCGGTTCGCCGGCGATGATCTACGGCACCCTGGACGCACTGGTCAACGCCGGCATGGATGCGCACCGGATGCGCGCCGACGTCTTCGCCTACGCCCCAAGGCCCTAATGTGGGAGCTGGCTTGCCTGCGATGGCGGCCTGCTAGCCGAAGCCTATCTACCTGACACCCCTCGATCCAACTGTGGGAGCGGGCTTGCTCGCGAAGGCGGCCTGGCAGTCAACAGGGTTGGATTGTGTGCATATCCATTGCTGCGGTAACGGCCGCTTAGGGTTCCGCCTGACGGCGGGTCACTTTGGAAAAGAGCCCCAAAGTAACCAAAGGGCTCTTGCCCCACCACTCGGCACCTCGCCTGGGCTCGGTGTGCCCGTAATCCGCCAGTGATTTGGGGGGCCGCCGCCACGCGCCATCCATGGCGCGGGGCGGCTAAACCGGCATCCCTGCCGGTTTACCCCCCAAATCCCTGTCGAATTCCGGCCAGCGTGGTTTAACGGGGCGCCTGAGATCAAGATCACAAGCAGATCAAGAGCAAGATCAAGAGCGGCTCGCTTCGCATCGTGGTTACCGTCTGTTGCTACAGCCCACAAAGTTGCGTAGATGCCTATGCTGCGATAGCGGTGGGTCAGCGCCTCATTTGATGACTGGCACACCGCTATCGCAGGCAAGCCAGCTTCCAGCCGGGACCGTGCTGTGTCAGAAGCGCACTCCAGTCGTCACCATTGCCGCGTTGAACCCGAGCAATACCAGCTCAGCCGCCACTGGCCCGTAATGCGTGCCCACCGATGGAATGATCACCGGCGCCACGCCGAATCGGTTCAACGGGATCTTGTCGCGGTACTCGCCGCGATAGCCCTGGAGCAGCCCGCCGGTCAATTTTGCATACACCGGATAGTCGGCCATGTCATAGCGCTTGCCCACATAGGCGTAGTACGAGCGCTGGCGGAACGAGTTACGAAAGGTCACCCCACCGTACAGCAGGCCCGATGCCTCGTTGCGTTCCAGGCCGATCAAGTCCTGCTTGTTGTTGTGCTCAGGGTCGGGTGCGAAGTGCCGGGTGTAGACGCTGGTCTGGGCGTACCAGAAGCCTTTGTCGTCGTTGGCAGGTGGGGTTTCGCTCGCCAGAGCGGTGGTGGCTTGGGCCAGTAACAACAGCCCAGGCAATCGAAATTTTTTCATGGGGCGACCTCGATAGTCGATGTGATGAACGGCTAAGTGGGTCGTTGTGTGCGCGCTATTTTGACGGCTTGGCGCCCGCCCAGGCTGAACCGGGGCTGACAGTAGCGGGATTAACCGTGCAAATCCTGACGAGTGGTGGGCGTTGATTATGCCCAGTGGGACTTTTTCGCCGTACGGTTACAGCGCTGCGTTTTATTACGGTAAAGTCGCTTACAGCTGGTAACACACAGGAGGCGCACCGCATTTCGCCATGACCGTCATTGAAACCGATCTTCTGCAATTGGCTTACCCTCCGCGACTCGATCTTGGGCCGCAACTCACCCACGAACAGTTAATGAGCTCGATGCAAGCCACCATGGCTCGGCATAAGGGTGGGCCGGTGTGGCTATTTGCTTATGGTTCGCTGATCTGGCGCCCTGAATGTTCATCCACCGAACGCGTACGGGCGCGGGTCCACGGTTATCACCGGGGCTTGTACCTGTGGTCCCATGAGCATCGGGGTACGCCGGAGTTGCCGGGTTTGGTGTTCGGGCTGGATCGCGGGGGTTCCTGCAGCGGGTTTGCTTACCGTTTGCCGGAAGACCAGTTGGAGGCCTCGCTGTATGCTCTGTGGCAGCGCGAGATGCCTTACCCCTCTTACCGGCCGCACTGGCTCAGCTGCCGATTGCAAGATGGCAGTACCGTGCAGGCGTTGGGGTTTGTGTTGGAGCGGCATTTGCCCAGCTATGCCGGCAACTTGCCCGATATCGTGCTTAACCATGTACTGCAAAGCGCTTGCGGGCGTTACGGCACCACTCGCGATTATGTCGAGCAGACCGTGAACGCCCTGCGTAGCCACGCCATGCCAGATAAAAACCTGGAGGCGCGGCTCAAGCGTTGTGCCAAGGATTGCCCGGGCGGTTAGCGCGCCGAGCTGACACTATTGGTGTGCCACAGCGTAGGGATCAGGAACGCGATCGCCAGTACGCAGGCGCCAATCAGCAGTACGAAACCACCGTCCCAGCCGAAGTGGTCAACTGTGTAGCCCATGGCCGCACTGGCCGCTACCGAACCGCCCAGGTAACCGAACAAGCCGGTGAAGCCTGCTGCGGTGCCGGCGGCTTTCTTCGGTGCCAGCTCCAGCGCCTGCAGGCCGATCAGCATCACCGGGCCGTAGATCAGGAAGCCGATGGAGAACAGCGCAATCATGTCGATCATCGGGTTGCCCGGCGGGTTGAGCCAGTAAACCAGGGTTGCCACTGTTACCAGGGCCATGAACACGATGCCGGTCAGGCCGCGGTTGCCACGGAAGATCTTGTCCGACATCCAGCCGCACAGCAGCGTGCCCGGAATACCCGCCCACTCGTAGAAGAAGTACGCCCAGGACGACTTATCGACCGTGAAGTGCTTGGCTTCTTTCAAATAGGTGGGCGCCCAGTCCAGTACGCCATAACGCAGCAGATAGACAAACACGTTGGCGAAGGCGATGTACCAGAGCATTTTGTTGCGCAGCACGTATTTGACGAAGATTTCCTTGGCGCTGAATTCGTCTTCGTGGCTGGCGTCGTAGCCTTCTGGGTAGTCGTTCTTGTATTTCTCGATAGGCGGCAGGCCCACCGATTGCGGGGTGTCGCGCATGGTGATGAAGGCAAACGCCGCCACTGCCAGGGCCACGGTGGCCGGCACGTAGAACGCTGCATGCCAGTCGTTGAACCACGCCATGCCCAGCAGGAACAGCGGGCCGATCAAGCCACCGCCGACGTTATGCGCAACGTTCCACACGGACACCACGCCGCCGCGTTCTTTCTGCGACCACCAGTGCACCATGGTCCGCCCACTTGGCGGCCAGCCCATGCCCTGGGCCCAGCCGTTGATGAACAGCAAAATGAACATCATGGTCACGCTGGACGTTGCCCAAGGTGCGAAACCGAAAATGAACATCACCCCCGCCGAAACCAGCAGGCCGAAGGGCAGGAAATAGCGTGGGTTGGAGCGGTCGGACACCAGGCCCATCAGGAATTTGGACAAGCCGTAGGCAATCGCAATCGCCGACATCGCCAGGCCCAGTTCGCCACGGGTGTAACCCTCGTCGATCAGATAAGGCATGGCTAGGGAGAAGTTTTTACGCAGCAGGTAGTAGCCGGCGTAACCAAAGAAAATACCCGCGAAGATCTGCCAGCGCAGTCGTCGGTAGGTACTGTCTATTTTTTCTTCAGGCAGGGGCGCCTGGTGTGCGGCAGGTCGAAAGAAAGCAAACATTCAAGAGCTCCAAATTTCTTGTTTTGACTGCGGATGCGAATGTTACAGTTTCGTTACCGAAAATAGCATCGCCTCTTATCCGCAAACACAGGAAACACGAGCAATTGCATGTTCTTTTACGAACATGTCGCTAATAGATAAGTTGTGTGCGTGATTAGGTCCTAAGACCACTGAGTAACCACTGTGGGAGCTGGCCTGCCTGCGATGGCGGTCTTTCAGGTTCATTTGTAGCAGCTGACCCACCGCTATCGCAGGCAAGCCAGCTCCCACATGGATTGCATTTCAGGTGTGTTATCGGGTTTGGACAACTATTTTACCCACCGCCTTGCGCTGTCCCAGGTCATTGATCGCCTGTGCCGCCTGTTCCAGCGGATACACCTGCGACACCAAAGGCTTGAGCTTGCCCTCGCCATACCAGGTGAATAATTGCTGGAAATTCGCCGCATTGTCCTGTGGCTGGCGTTGGGCAAACGAGCCCCAGAACACCCCGACCACCGCTGCGCCCTTGAGCAACGCCAGGTTCACCGGCAGTTCAGGAATACGCCCGCTGGCGAAACCTACCACCAACAGCCGACCGTTCCAGGCGATCGAACGAATGGCCTGGTCAAACAGGTCACCACCCACTGGGTCGTAGATAACATCGGCGCCGTTGCCATCGGTCAGGCGCTTGACCTCATCCTTGAGGCTGGCTTCGCTGTAGTTGATCAGCTCATCGGCGCCGGCGGCCTTGGCCACTGCAAGTTTATCGGCGCTGCTGGCAGCAGCAATCACCCGGGCGCCCATGGCCTTGCCAATCTCTACCGCAGCTAGGCCCACGCCGCCGGACGCGCCAAGCACCAGCAGGGTCTCGCCGGGTTGCAGGTTGGCGCGTTGTTTCAGCGCATGCATGGAGGTGCCGTAGGTCATGCTGAAGGCGGCGGCGGTGTTGAAATCCATGCTCGGCGGGATCGGCAGCACGTTATAGCCGGGCACCGCGACCTGCTCGGCAAAGCTGCCCCAGCCGGTCAGGGCCATCACGCGGTCGCCGACTTTCAGGTGGCTGACTTTCTCACCCACCTCGCTGACCACGCCTGCCGCTTCGCCACCGGGTGAGAACGGAAAGGGCGGCTTGAACTGGTATTTGCCTTCGATGATCAGCGTGTCCGGGAAATTCACCCCGGCCGCATGCACGTCCAACAGGATTTCGTTCTTCTTGATCGCCGGGCTGGCGATCTCTTCCAGCACCAGGGTTTCGGCGGGGCCGAAGGCTTTGCACAGCACAGCTTTCATCGGACTATTCCTTTTGGCGTCGTGGCCGATAAGTGTAGGAGGGTACGCCCGTGGGTCAACGAGCATGCCCACGCCTGATAAGCCCCCATAAGCTTGTGCTCAGCCTTGCTAGCGTTATGCTACCCGGCAACCGAATTCGAGGAATGAACTGTGAAAGCGTGGATCCTGTTGATGCTGGCCCTGACCTTGCCGATGGCAGCCCAGGCCGAAGAGGCCAAAGAGGGCGAGGCGCCGAAGGTCAGCTATATCAGCCTGAGCCCGCCGTTCGTGGGCAATTACGGCCTGGATGGCACCGCCAAGCTCAAGGTCTACAAGGCCGACATTGCGCTGCGCGTGACCGGTGATGAAGCGGCGAAGTTGGTCAAGGCTAACGATCCGTTGATTCGTAACCAACTGGTGGCGCTGTTTACCCAGCAGACCAACGAGACCATGAGCAGTGTGGAAGGCAAGGAAAAGCTGCGCCAAGAGGCGTTGAAGCAAACGCAGCAGGTGATGAACGATGAAACCGGCAAGCCGGTGGTGGAAGACCTGCTGTTCAACAACCTGATCATCCAGTAGGAGCGAGCAAGCTCGCTCCTACAAGAAGCCGGGGCCAGTTAAAGCAGATGAAGGACCGCTGCCCACTGCTCCGGTGTGACCGCCATGACAGAAAGCCGGCTGCCCTTCTGCACCAGCGGCATTTCAGCCAGTGCGGTTTGTTGCTTTAGATAGCCCAGGCCCAGCACCTTGGGGAAGGTCTGCACATGGGCGACATCGATCGCACTCCACGGGTTTTTCTCCGGCGTGGCCTTGGCGTCGAAATAGTGGCTTTCTGGTTCCAGCGCAGTGGGGTCCGGGTAGGCGGCCTGAATGATTTTGCCGATGCCGGCAATCCCTGGCTCCGGGCAACTGGAGTGGTAGAAGAAAAATTCGTCGCCCACGGCCATAGCGCGCAAAAAGTTGCGGGCCTGATAGTTGCGTACGCCGTCCCAGCGCGCTTCGCCGAGCTTTTCCAGGCCGTTGATGGAGAGTTCGTCGGGCTCGGATTTCATCAGCCAGTAGGCCATTTTGGGGCTCCTGAAAAAGGCATTGGGCAAGTTGTCGGGCAATTGCATGACAAACCGACAGTCGGTTGGCGTCAAGGTTTGCGTGTTGGTTCACGTTACCGCAGAATGCGCGCTTTTAAGCTTGACGCAGCTGCAACGGACTACTTTGGAACGTTGTTGTCATCGTGTACGAGGTGCCTGAAAGGGGGGCAATCGATGCAACGTAAGCCGGATTTACTATGGATTTTGGTTATTTTGTTTGGTCTGGGCGTCGTGACCACCGGTTATGCCCAAAGCCTGTGGTCGAACAAGACCGATGCACCGGTTGAACTGGCTCAGCAGCAGCCACAACCGTTCAAGCGTTAACTCAAGCATTCACTAAGGCGCCGCTGTTTCCAGCGGCGTTTGTGCGACATACCACTGCTTATCGGTGACCGTCCCCGCCAACGGCACATCCCAGCTGGCCTGCGCCAGGCGTTCGACTTTCTGGCATTCATGGGCCAGCCCTAGCAGCGTTGGCTTGCGCCAGCTCTGGCGCCGAGAAAGATAGGCCAGGCTGCGGTCGTAAAACCCGCCGCCCATGCCCAGGCGCCCACCCACATCATCGAACCCCACCAACGGCAACAACACCAGGTCCAGCGCCCAGACTTGGCGTTGGCGATGGGCATTGACCCGTGGTTCAAGGATGCGAAAGCGGTTGGGCAGCAACTTATCCCCAGGGCGTACGCGCTGGAACACCATCTTGGTGCGCGGCCAGGCGCTGAGCACCGGCAGGTAAGTGGCTTTGCCGCGGCGCTGGGCTGCACGCAGCAGCAGGCGCGGATCGATTTCACCGTCCGTGGGCAGATATAAAGAGATATGTTTGGCCCGGCGAAACAGCGGGTGCTGTGCCAGTTGCCGGTACAGGCCGTGAGCGGCCTGGCGCTGCTCGCTTGGCGTGAGGGCGCGGCGGGCCTTGCGCAACATGCGTCGAAGGTGCGGACGAGATAGCGGCGCAGGTTCGGTCATGATTTCGGCTCATAAAACAATGCCAGTCCGGGGACTGGCATTGAGTTTGGGAATTCAGGCTCCCCGACAGAGCCGCTGTCGACTTAGCCCTTGAACCCGAAAGTTCAAGGTGGAAGAAGCAGTAGGCTTTAAGGCTTTCCGTCTAGCGGACATGCACACCAGCCCAACGTGCAACTTCCAGGGTAGTGCGAATCGGCTCAGGGACATCGCCGACTGGCAAACACGCCAGGGAGTGGGGCGAGTATACCTTAAACCCGCTCGGCAATCAGCCCTTGGGTGTGTCTGAATCGGTGGAAAGCACCAGATCCACGCGATCGAGCAGGTCACGCACCTGCTCGCGCGTCGAGCCGCTGGCCTGTACGTCAGGGCGCTCCTGCTTATGCAGCAGGTCGTGGGTAATATTCAGCGCGGCCATCACGGCGATGCGGTCGGCGCCGATCACTTTGCCGCTGCTGCGGATTTCGCGCATCTTGCCATCCAGGTAGCGGGCAGCGCTCACCAGGTTGCTGCGTTCTTCCTGAGGGCAGATGATCGAATATTCTTTGTCGAGGATCTGCACGGTAACGCTATTGCTTGAACTCATGAGTCTTGCTCCAGGGCCTTCAGGCGCGAAATCATCGATTCGACCTTACGCCGGGCGATTTCGTTTTTTTCAATGAGGTGAGCGCGTTCCTCGCGCCAGGTCTTTTCCTGAGCTAATAGGAGTCCGTTTTGACTCTTAAGTTGCTCGACCCGATCAATTAGCAGTTCGAGTCTGGCCATCAGCGCTTGCAGGTCGGTGTCTTCCATTGGGTTCCACTGGATTTGTCTGATGAATGGCAACTGCAGGATAAACGATCTGACGCCCTCGATAGTCTTGGTGCGTCTGCCGGTGCTAGGATACAGCGCTCCATTCTAGACATTGCGCCGTCTGGCGCCTAGCTCACCATGCCCATTCAGAACTCCCCGTACGATGCTTTTTCCAAACTGCTGAGCGCCAGCGGCCATCCATGCTCGCCTGCTGAACTGCACGGCGTGCTGTTGGGCCGCAGTTGCACCGGTGTCGGCTTTGATGCCGACACCTGGTTGGCCGATGTGGCCGAGCTGCTGGAAACCGAACCCACCGACAATGTGCGCAACGCATTGATCGGCCTGCAAGAAATGGTCAAGGGCGAGCTGACCGGTGATGACGTCACCGTGGTCCTGCTGCTGCCCACCGACGACGCCCCGCTGGCTGATCGCGCTGCCGCGCTGGGCCAATGGTGCCAGGGTTTCCTCCATGGTTTCGGCGTGAATGCCGGCGGCCTGGAGCTGAGCACCGACGCCAAGGAAGTGCTGCAGGACCTGGCGGCCATCTCCCAGGTGCAAGATGCCCTGGAAGAATCCGAAGACGGCGAAGGCGACTACATGGAAGTCATGGAATACCTGCGTGTCGCGCCGCTGCTGCTGTTCACCGAGACCCGCAAGTCCGCTGAGCCCGTCGCACCCAAGCCGTCGCTGCACTGAGAAAGGACACCCATCTGCCCATGATCCATATCCCCAAAGCGGAATACACCCGGCGTCGCAAGGCGCTCATGGCGCAGATGGAACCCAACAGCATCGCGATCCTGCCGGCCGCCGCCGTGGCCATTCGCAACCGCGATGTCGAACATGTCTACCGCCAGGACAGCGATTTCCAGTACCTGAGCGGTTTCCCCGAGCCCGAAGCGGTGATCGTGCTGATGCCCGGTCGCCAGCACGGCGAGTACGTGCTGTTCTGCCGCGAGCGCAATGCCGAGCGCGAATTGTGGGACGGCCTGCGTGCCGGCACCGAGGGCGCGATCCGCGACTTTGGCGCTGACGACGCATTCCCCATTACCGATATTGACGACATCCTGCCCGGCCTGATCGAAGGTCGCGACCGCGTGTACTCGGCCATGGGCAGCAATGCCGAGTTCGACCGGCATGTGATGGAGTGGATCAACGTGATCCGTTCCAAAGCGCACCTGGGCGCCCAGCCGCCGAACGAATTCGTTGCCCTGGATCATTTGCTTCACGATATGCGCCTGTATAAATCGGCGGCAGAAGTGAGGGTGATGCGCGAGGCGGCGCGAATTTCCTGTGTGGCTCATGTGCGGGCGATGCAGGCCAGTCGTGCCGGTTTACATGAGTTCAGCCTGGAAGCCGAACTGGATTACGAGTTCCGCAAGGGCGGCGCGAAAATGCCCGCCTATGGCTCCATCGTCGCCGCCGGGCGCAACAGCTGCATCCTGCATTACCAGCAGAATGACGCGGTGCTCAAGGACGGCGATCTGGTGCTGATCGACGCCGGGTGCGAGATCGATTGCTACGCCAGCGACATCACCCGTACCTGGCCGGTCAATGGCAAGTTTTCGCCCGAGCAAAAGGCGATCTACGAGATTGTGCTGGCCTCCCAGGAAGCCGCCTTCAAGCAGATCGCGCCGAACAAACATTGGAACCAGGCCCACGAGGCGACCGTGCAGGTCATCACCGCCGGCCTGGTGAAGTTGGGGTTGTTGCAAGGTGACGTTGACGAACTGATCGCCAGCGAAGCCTACCGCGCCTTTTACATGCACCGTGCCGGCCACTGGCTGGGCATGGATGTGCATGATGTGGGCGAGTACAAAGTGGGCGGTGAATGGCGCGTGCTGGAAGTGGGCATGGCCTTGACCGTGGAGCCGGGCATCTATATTTCCCCGGACAACCAGAACGTGGCAAAGAAATGGCGCGGCATTGGCGTGCGCATCGAGGACGACGTGGTAGTGACCAAGCAAGGCTGTGAAATCCTGACCGGCGGTGTGCCCAAGACCGTTGCCGAGATCGAAGCGTTGATGGCGGCTGCCCGATGAGCCGGGTCAACCTGGCGATTATCGGCGGTGGCCTGGTGGGCGCCAGCCTGGCCCTGGCATTGCAAGCCGGGGCCAAGGCGCGGGGTTGGAAGATCGTGCTGATCGAACCCTTTGCACCGGGCGACAGCTACCAGCCGAGCTACGATGCGCGCTCTTCTGCGCTGTCGTTTGGCGCACGCCAGATTTACCAGCGGCTGGGCCTGTGGCAAGCCATTTCCCGGCGCGCCGAGCCGATCAAGCAGATCCATGTATCGGACCGTGGGCGTTTCTCCACCGCGCGCTTGTCCGCGATGGAGGAGGGTGTGCCGGCCCTGGGTTATGTGGTGGAAAACGCCTGGCTCGGCCAATGCCTGTGGCAAGGCTTGGACAAGGACGTGGTGAGCTGGCGCTGCCCGGCGGAAGTCACGCGCATGGAGCCGCTGCCCGATGGCTATCGCCTGACCCTCAACGATGAAACCGTGCTGGAATGCGACCTTGCCGTATTGGCTGATGGCGGCCGCTCCGGCTTGCGTGAGCAACTGGGCATTGGCGTGAAAACCCGGCCCTACAACCAGAGCGCGCTGATCGCCAACATCACCCCGAGCGAAGCCCACAATGGCGAGGCGTTCGAGCGCTTTACCGATGAAGGCCCCATGGCCTTGCTGCCGCTGCCGGACAACCGTTGCGCGCTGGTCTGGACCCGCATCGGCATGGACGCCCAGCGCCTGGCCAACCTTGACGAACGTAGCTTCCTGAGCGAGTTGCAGGGTGTGTTCGGGTATCGCCTGGGCACCCTCAAGCAAGTGGGCGCCCGCCACCTGTACCCGTTGACCCTGGTGGAAGCCGAAGAACAAGTGCGCTCGCACCTGGCCGTTCTCGGCAATGCCGCCCACAGCCTGCACCCGATTGCCGGGCAGGGGTTCAACCTGTCCCTGCGCGATGCCAGTGCCTTGGCCGAAGCGCTGTTGGCCGGGCCGGCGGTGCCGGGTGACTTGGCGACGTTGCAAGGCTATCGCGAGCGTCAGCGCCTGGACCAGCAACTCACCGTAGGCTTCTCCGACCAGGTCACGCGCCTGTTCGGCAGTGCTCAGCCGTTGGTGGCGCTGGGCCGCAATATGGGCTTGCTCGGCCTCGACCTGTTGCCCCCGGCCAAACGCTGGTTCGCCCGTCAGGCCATGGGCTTGGGCACGCGTTCCGATGTTTGAAGCGGACCACACCTTTACTTGCGGCCTGTGCCGCACACGAGACAAGGCTTGAATATGGACATGCGCGCAGATGTGCTGATTGTCGGGGCTGGAATGGTCGGAAGCGCCCTGGCGCTGGCGTTGCAGGGCAGTGGCCTGCAGGTGCTGCTGCTCGACGGCAGCCCATTGAGCGTCAAGCCGTTTGAGCCGGCTGCGGCGTTTGAACCGCGGGTGAGCGCGTTGTCGGCGGCCAGCCAGCGCATTCTTGAGCGCCTGGGCGTGTGGGACGGCATCGTCTCGCGTCGTGCCAGCCCCTACGGCGAAATGCAGGTATGGGACGGCAGCGGCACCGGGCAGATCCACTTTTCGGCGGCCAGTGTGCATGCCGAGGTGCTTGGGCATATCGTCGAAAACCGCGTGGTGCAGGATGCCTTGCTCGATCGTCTGCATGACTGCGACCTCGGCCTGCTCGCCAACGCACGCCTGGAACAGATGCGCCGCTCTGGCGATGACTGGTTGCTGACCCTGGCCGACGGCCGCAAGCTGCGTGCACCGCTGGTGGTGGCCGCCGACGGTGCCAACTCCGCCGTACGCCGCCTGACCGGTACACCTACCCGCGAATGGGATTACCTGCATAACGCCATCGTCACCAGCGTGCGCAGCAGCCAGCCGCACCAGCGCACCGCGTGGCAACGCTTCACCGACACCGGCCCGCTGGCGTTCCTGCCGCTGGTGCGCGATGGGCAGGAAGACTGGTGCTCGATTGTCTGGTCGACCACGCCCGCCGAATCCGAGCGCTTGATGGCGCTGGATGATGAAAGCTTCTGCCGGGAACTGGAGCGTGCCTTTGAGGGGCGCCTGGGCACTGTGATCAGCGCTGACCCCCGCATTTGCGTGCCGTTGCGCCAGCGCCATGCCAAACGCTACGTGGCCGAGGGCCTGGCGCTGATCGGCGATGCTGCCCACGTGATTCACCCGTTGGCGGGGCAGGGCGTTAACCTGGGCTTTCTTGATGCGGCGGTGCTGGCCGAGGTGTTGTTGGCAGCGACCGAGCGCGGTGAGCGCCTGGCGGATGTAAAGGTGTTGAGCCGTTACGAGCGGCGGCGTATGCCCCACAACCTGGCGCTGATGGCGGCGATGGAAGGCTTTGAACGGTTATTCCAGGCCGATCAGCTGCCATTGCGCTGGCTGCGCAATGCAGGCCTGAAAATCGTCGACCAGATGCCCGAAGCCAAAGCCGTGTTTGTGCGCCAGGCACTCGGATTGACGGGCGATCTCCCCGAACTCGCTAAACCCTGAACTGAAATGCGTCCGTTCGGGCTTGTGTGGGAGCGGGCTTGCTCGCGAATGCAGTGGGTCAGTTGATATTTCTATAACTGACACTCCGCTTTCGCGAGCAAGCCCGCTCCCACAAAAGGCGAATAAAAGCACCTGCAACATCTGGTAACGCCTCCGCCGAGCGTTACCAAATGTGAGTCCTTATCATTTGCCCTCCATTTGCAAATGAGAGACCGCACCCATGTTGGCACCCAAGCGCCTCCTGACTGCCCTGGCACTCACCCTGATCGGCAGCACCACCGTGCAGGCGGCCGACGAAGTCGTGGTCTACTCCTCGCGTATCGACGAGCTGATCAAGCCCGTATTCGACGCCTACACCAAAAAGACCGGCGTGCAGGTCAAGTTCATCACTGACAAGGAAGCGCCGTTGATGCAGCGCATCAAGGCCGAGGGCGAGAACGCCACTGCCGACCTGCTGCTCACCGTTGACGCCGGCAACCTCTGGCAGGCCGAACAGATGGGCATCCTGCAACCCTTCACCTCGCCTGTCATCGACAAGAACATTCCTCTGCAATATCGCTCATCGGCCCACGCCTGGACCGGTTTGAGCCTGCGTGCGCGGACGATCGCCTACTCCACCGACCGGGTAAAGCCGGGCGACCTGACCACCTACGAAGCCCTGGCCGACAAGCAGTGGGAAGGCCGTCTGTGCTTGCGCACGGCGAAAAAAGTCTACAACCAGTCGCTGACCGCCACGTTGATCGAAACCCATGGCGCGGCCAAGACCGAAGAAATCATCAAGGGTTGGGTGAATAACCTATCCACCGACGTGTTCTCCGATGACATCGCCGTGCTGGAGGCCATCAACGCCGGGCAATGCGACGTGGGTATCGTCAATACCTATTACTACGGTCGCCTGCACAAGCAGAAGCCAGACCTGGCCGTGAAGTTGTTCTGGCCGAACCAGGGCGATCGCGGTGTGCACGTGAACCTCTCCGGCATCGGCCTGACCCAGCACGCGCCGCACCCGGAAGCGGCCAAGGCGCTGGTGGAGTGGATGACCACGCCTGAGGCACAGCAGATCTTCGCCGACGTCAACCAGGAATTCCCGGCCAACCCGGCGGTACCGCCATCGGCGGAAGTGGCGACCTGGGGCAAGTTCGTGGCCGATACCTTGCCAGTGGAGGTGGCAGGCAAGCGCCAGGCCGAGGCGATTCGCCTGATGGATCGCGCTGGCTGGAACTGAAGCTGCGCCGCTTAACTGTGGGAGCTGGCTTGCCCGCGATTGCATCACTTCGGTATCACTGATACACCGAGGTGCTTGTATCGCAGGCAAGCCAGCTCCCACATTGGTTAGTGGCCGCTTCAACATCTTTATTTTTCTGAGAGCTTTTCCTTGGCCCACCCCGCCCAACGTCGCTGGTACCTGCCGGTTTTCAGCGTCGCCGCCCTGGTGCTGTTGCCGCTGAGCGTGCTGCTGCTGTCCTGGCAAAGCATCGACCCACAGATCTGGGCGCACCTCTGGGACACTCAGATGCCCCGCTTGCTGGGCAACACCTTGACCCTGGTGTTCGGTGTCGGCCTGGGCGTGACGCTGCTGGGCGTCAGCCTGGCCTGGCTGACCAGCCTGTGCGAATTCCCCGGGCGGCGCTGGCTCGATTGGGCATTGATGTTGCCCTTTGCAATCCCTGCCTATGTGCTGGCCTTCGTGTTCGTGGGCCTGCTGGATTTTGCCGGGCCGGTGCAAACCCTGCTGCGCGAGTGGTTCGGCACCGGGCTGCGTTTGCCGCGGGTGCGCTCCACCAGCGGCGTGGTCATCGTGCTGGTGATGGTGTTCTATCCCTATGTCTACCTGCTGGCGCGTAGCGCGTTCCTGGCCCAGGGCAAAGGCTTGATGGAAGCGGCGCGGGTACTGGGGCAATCGCCATGGCAAGCGTTCTGGCGCGTGGCGTTACCAATGGCGCGGCCAGCGATTGGTGCCGGTGTGGCCCTGGCGTTGATGGAGACGCTGGCGGATTTTGGCGCGGTCTCGGTGTTCAATTTCGACACCTTCACCACCGCTATCTATAAAACCTGGTACGGCTTTTTCAGCCTGTCCAGCGCCGCGCAACTGGCCAGCCTGCTGCTGCTGGTAGTGATGCTGGTGCTGTATGGCGAGCGACGCGCGCGCGGGGCCAGCCGACCGAGCAATGAGCGCCCACGGGGCAAGGCGTTGTACCACTTGCGCGGATTCAAGGCCGTGGCGGCCAGCGCTTGGTGCGGTCTGGTTTTCGCCTGTGCATTCGTGATTCCGATGCTGCAACTGGTGGCGTGGTTCTGGCAGCGTGGCCGCTTCGACCTGGATGAGCGTTACACCGGGCTGATCGTGCATACCCTCTACCTGGGCGGGATCGCAGCGCTGATCACGGTCAGCGTGGCGCTGATACTGGCCTTTGCAAATCGTCTGGCGCCGACCCGCGCGATTCGCTCCGGTATCAGCCTGGCCAATGTCGGCTATGCCTTGCCGGGCTCGGTGCTGGCGGTGTCGATCATGCTGGCGTTCAGCTACTTGGACCGCGAGCTGGTGGTGCCGGTCTCCGGCTGGCTGGGCGGGGCGGGCAAGCCTTTGCTGTTGGGCAGCCTGTCGGCACTGGTGCTGGCGTACCTGGTACGGTTCCTGGCGGTGGCCTACGGGCCGCTGGAAAACAGCCTGGCGCGCATCCGTCCGTCTTTGCCCGAAGCGGCACGCAGCCTTGGGGTGAGCGGCCCACGACTGTTTTGCAAAGTGTATCTGCCGTTATTGCTGCCGGGCGCGTTGAGCGCAGCGCTTCTAGTGTTCGTGGATGTGCTCAAGGAAATGCCGGCCACCTTGCTGATGCGCCCGTTTGGCTGGGACACCCTGGCGGTGCGGATCTTTGAAATGACCAGTGAAGGCGAATGGGCGCGGGCGTCTTTGCCGGCGCTGACCCTTGTGCTGGTCGGCTTGTTGCCGGTCATCGGGCTGATCCGCCGCTCGGCTCGGCAAATCGGTTAGGTGCCAGTCCTACGGCTTGAGGCTACAATGCGCGGCATTCGGTGCGCTCCGTCTTTCGGATCGACCTGCTGTATGTGGCTGCGGGCCTTGTAATACAAGGTGTTCGGCGCAAGTGGCAGCTCTGCGCGCCTTCGCCAAGCCCGGAAGGAGAAACCCATGGGACAGCGTACGCCTCTGTATGACCTGCATCTCGCCCTAGGCGCGAAAATGGTCGATTTTGGCGGTTGGGATATGCCTTTGCATTACGGCTCGCAAGTTGAAGAACACCATCAGGTGCGACGCGACTGCGGGGTCTTCGATGTATCTCATATGACCGTGATCGATGTCACCGGCCCCCAGGCCAAGGAATGGCTCCAGTACCTGCTGGCCAATGATGTCGACCGACTGCACGGCTGTGGCCGAGCGTTGTACAGCGCCATGCTCAACGAGCAGGGCGGGGTGGTGGATGACATGATCGTCTACCGCACCGAAACCGGTTACCGCCTGGTGGTCAACGCCGCCACGCGCGATCAGGACATGGCCTGGATGCAGGCGCAACTGGGCAGCTACTCAGTGCACCTGCATGAGCGCTCCGAGTTGGCCATGCTCGCCATCCAAGGCCCCCACGCCCGGCAGAAAATCGCCGAACTGGTGACCCAGTCCCGTGGCATCCTGATCCATCAGCTCAAACCGTTCGAAGGCCGGGCCGACGGCGACTGGTATATCGCCCGCACCGGCTATACCGGCGAAGACGGCCTCGAAATCGTGCTGCCGGCCGATCAGGCTCCAGGCTTTTTCAACGACCTGGTAGGCGCTGGCATTTCTCCCATCGGCCTCGGTGCGCGCGACACCTTGCGCCTGGAGGCCGGCATGAACCTGTATGGCCAGGATATTCACCAGGCCGTCTCACCGCTGGCGGCCAACATGGCTTGGAGCATCGCCTGGGAACCTGTGGAGCGTAACTTCATTGGCCGCGCCGCGCTGGAAGCAGAAAAAGCAGCCGGCGTGCAGTTCAAACTGGTGGGGCTCGTCCTCGAAGAACGGGGTGTGCTGCGCGCTCACCAAGTGGTTCGTATCGCCAATGTTGGCGAAGGAGAGATCACCAGTGGTAGTTTCTCGCCTACGCTAAGCAAATCCATTGCGCTGGCGCGTGTGCCGACGGCGACTGCCGACCGGGCCGAAGTGGAAATCCGCGGCAAGTGGTATCCGGTTCGAGTGGTCAAGCCGACCTTCGTGCGCCATGGCAAAACCTTGATCTAACCAATTCCGGCAGGCCGAAGGCCGCTGACATTTCATCTTGAGGACACAGACTATGAGCAATATCCCTGCCGACCTGCGTTTTGCCGAAAGTCACGAATGGGCCCGTCTGGAAGCTGACGGCACCGTGACCGTCGGGATCTCCGACCATGCACAGGAAGCTTTGGGTGATGTGGTGTTTGTTGAATTGGCAGAAGTGGGTGCCCATTTTGAAGCGCAAGGCCAGGCGGGTGTGGTTGAGTCGGTGAAAGCAGCCTCGGATATCTACTCGCCGGTTGCCGGCGAAGTGATTGCTGTCAACGAAGAGCTGAGTGGCAGCCCTGAGCTGCTGAACTCGGACCCGTACGGCGCCTGGATCTTCAAGCTCAAGCCAAGCGACAAGGCCGACTTGGACAAGTTGCTGGATGCCGCCGGCTACAAAGCCGTCATCGGCGAATAATCGCCTGCCCCAATACAGGCGCGGGCTAATGTGGGAGCGGGCTTGCTCGCGAATGCGGTGGTTCAGTCATTGATGTATTGACTGACACTCCGCATTCGCGAGCAAGCCCGCTCCCACACTGTACTGCATCAACCTTGAGTGTTCAGTACGGCTTTAACCGCCGCTACAGCTCGCTCCACATCCGCCTCTGTCATCGCCGTGAACATCGGCAACGACACGATCAAACGCCCAACACGCTCTGCCACCGGGAACATGCCTTCCTTGAAACCCTGTGCCCGATACAGGCTCAGCAGGTGGATCGGTGGGTAGTGATAGCCGATACCCACGCCGTGGGCCTGCATCTTTTCCATGAACGTCGCACGGGCTGGTAGGCCATCCTGGCGCTCTGGCAACACCAGTTGGAACAGGTGCCAGTTGCTGTTTTCGAAGTCGGCCGGCGGCAGTTGCGCGCCGTATTGGGCTTCGAAATCGCTGCCCAAGCACTTGAAATAGTGCCGTGCCAGGTTCTGGCGATGGGCGGTGATCTTCTCGATGTGCGCGAATTGCCCCAGGCCGATGGCGGCGGCAATGTCGGTCATGTTGAACTTGCCCCCCAGCACATCCACATCCAGACCATCGAAGCCGCTGCGGGTGACGCCTTGCAGGCGGTACTTCTCGGCCAGACGGGCCTCTTCGGCGTTGTTCAACACCAGGCAGCCGCCTTCGGACGACGTGATGTTCTTGTTCGCCTGGAAGCTGAAGGACACGAAGTCGCCGGTTGCGCCGATGCGTTCCCCATCCCAGCTGGACCCCAGGGCCTGGGCGGCATCTTCGACAATGCGTAGGTTGTACTTGTTGGCCAGCGCGTAGAGCATCGGCATATCCAGGGGCAAGCCGGCCAGGTAGACCGGGATGATCGCCTTGGTGCGCGGGGTAATGGCGGCTTCCACCTGGGCCAGGTCGATATTGCGCGTCACCGGGTCGATGTCGGCAAAGACGGGAGTGGCGCCGACTTCGAGAATCACGTTGGCCGTGGCAACCCAGGAGATTGGCGTGGTGATGACTTCATCCCCAGGCCCGATTCCGGCGATGCGCAAGGCGATCTCCATGGTGCAGGTGCCCGAGTTGAAGGTGCGCACCGGACGGCCGCCAAAATACTCCGACAACTGTGCTTCGAACGCCTGCACCTTTGGCCCGCTGGTGATCCAGCCGGAACGCAGAACATCACCGACCGCCGTGATGGTGGCTTCATCAATGGTCGGTTTGGAAAACGGCAGGAAGGGCTGTTGGCTCATGACGAAGAAGGCATCCGTTTCAGGTAGGCGATGAAAAATACACGTGTCAGTGGGGCATGGTTGCACGCTGAGACTGAATATAGCCTGTCATCCATGAACGATTCGTCATACAACAGGCAAAAAAATGCCGCTTGAAAAAGCGGCATTTTTTATGAGGGCAGTTATTACTCGGTGACAGCATTCTTCGCCAGGATGGCGTTAGCCAGTTCCATGTCCGTGGCTTGGAGGCCAGGGTTGTCGGCGCGGACCTTCTGCATCGCCGCTTCCAGGTACGGGCCGCGAATGCCGCCGTCGCTGGCGACGAAGCTGCCTGCGTCGTCCTGGGCCGCGACCACCAGCTTGTGGTCCTTGAACGTCAGGTAAGTCGAGCCAGTGGTGGCGCCCGACGAGATGACATTACGCCAGAAGCTATCGGCCATGGCTGAGCCGACAGGTAGGGAAAGCACAGCGAGGGTTGCGACAGCATATTTGAGACGCATGATGGGTGACTCCGGTGGGTTATCTGTACGTTTTGATTGTAGTTAACCCGATCCAGTTCCATCACTGACTAAACAGTTTCAACCTTTAAAATAACCCCATCCTGCCCAACCACGCGGACTTGAGCGCCCACGGGGGCGTCGGCACCGGTGACCATCCACACGCCATCGCCGACTTTGACCTTGCCGCGACCATCCACAATGGCTTGATGCACCACGAAAGTGCGCCCCACCAACTCTGAACCGCGCTCGTTCAACCCCGGTTGATCACTGGCCTTGGCGCTGCTGCGTTGGCGTTTCCACCAGTACACGGCAGTCAGTATCGACAACATCGCAAACAGCAGCAGTTGCCATTCCAGCCCGAGCGGTGGGAACAGGAACTTGATCACGCCCACGGCAGCGGCGGCGATACCCATCCACAGCAGGTAGCCTCCGGCACCGAACACCTCGAGAATCAACAGCACGGTGCCCAGTGCCAACCAGTCCCAGAACGACAAATGCAGCAGGAAGTCCCACATGGTGATGGCCTCAGCCTTTCTGGTTGCCGAAGGTTGCCTTGACGATTTCGCCGATACCGCCCACGGCGCCAATCACTTGGCTGGCTTCTAGCGGCATCAGGATGACCTTGCTGTTGTTGGCCGACGCAAGCTTGCCCAAGGCGTCGATGTATTTTTGCGCGACGAAGTAGTTCACCGCCTGCACATTGCCGGACG
This sequence comes from Pseudomonas sp. FJ2-5-13, assembly GCF_029201605.1. Classification (NCBI taxonomy): domain Bacteria; kingdom Pseudomonadati; phylum Pseudomonadota; class Gammaproteobacteria; order Pseudomonadales; family Pseudomonadaceae; genus Pseudomonas; species Pseudomonas sp. FJ2-5-13. The sequence goes on along the minus strand of NZ_CP104045.1, from coordinate 5,775,500 downwards.
CGATGGCTTCGGACACCACTTGTGTCGCCCGCGCTTCGGCTTCAGCCTGACGCTCACGTGCCTCGGATTCCAGGAACGCGGCCTGGCGGCTGCCTTCGGCTTCAAGGATTTGCGCTTGCTTTTTGCCTTCCGCTGTCAGGATCGCCGACGCCCGCAGGCCTTCTGCTTCGAGGATCTGTGCACGCTTGATTCGCTCGGCTTTCATCTGGCCGGACATGGCGGCCATCAGGTCGGCGGGCGGGCTGATGTCCTTGATCTCGATACGGGTGATCTTGATGCCCCATGGCGCAGTGGCTTCATCCACAGTGCGCAGGAGTTTCTCGTTGATGCCGTCACGCTGGCTCAGCATGGCGTCCAGCTCCATGGAGCCGAGTACGGTGCGGATATTGGTCTGCAGCAGGTTGCGGATAGCATGTTCGAGGTTGTTGACCTCATAGGCGGCCTGGGCGGTGTTGACCACCTGGAAGAAGCACACGGCATCGATCTGCACGGTGGCATTGTCGGCGGTGATGACTTCTTGAGGCGGGATATCCAGCACGCTTTCCATCACGTTGATCTTGCGACCGATGCGGTCCATGACCGGGATGATGATATTCAGGCCGGGTTTCAAGGTGTTGGTGTAGCGGCCGAAACGCTCGACGGTCCATTGGTAGCCCTGGGGCACCACTTTGAAACCCATGAACAGGATGGCGATGGCCAAGCCTACGAACAGAAGCAGTACGGTTCCGATCTGCATAGCGATTCCCTATCTGAAGGTGTCAGTGAATGACATTAGGCCGATTGTAACGGTCTGGTCACGGATAAAGACGGTTTCATGCCCCAATAAACAAAGGATTTGTTTCTGAATCCCCTGGCGTGACCCGCAATACCTCCGTCATCGTGGTCAGTCCGGCCTTCACTTTCTCGATGCCGGCCATGCGCAGGCTGCTCATGCCCTGCGCCAGTGCCCCACGGCGCAGGGCTTGTACGTCCGCGCCCGGGGTGACCAGCGCCTGGAGGGCTGGGTCCATGAGCATGATTTCATACAGCCCGGCCCGGCCTCGATAACCGCTGTCACGGCATTGCGCACAGCCGACAGCATCAAAGCCGCCAGCGTCCTCCTGGCCCATGGGGCGCTTGCAATGGCTGCACAGAACCCGCACCAAGCGCTGCGCCATCACGCCTATGAGCGTGGCTTTGATCAAATAGTGAGCAATACCCAGCTCTTGCAGGCGGCTGATGGCGCTGGGCGCGTCGTTGGTGTGCAAGGTCGATAGCACCAGATGCCCGGTCAGCGCGGCCTGGATAGCCATCTCTGCGGTTTCCTGGTCGCGGATTTCGCCGATCATGATGATGTCCGGGTCCTGGCGCAGCAGGGCGCGGATGCCGCTGGCGAACGTGAGGTCGATGTTGTGCTGGACCTGCATCTGGTTGAAGGCCGGCTCGACCATTTCAATCGGGTCTTCCACCGTGCACAGGTTGACCTCGCGGGTCGCCAGTTGCCTGAGGGTGGTGTAGAGGGTGCTGGTCTTGCCCGAGCCGGTTGGGCCGGTGACGAGGATGATGCCGTGGGTGCGTCGCGTCATGGCGTGCCAGCGTTGCTGGTCGGCGTTGGACAAACCCAACTGGTCAAAATCCTTGAGCAGCACCTGAGGGTCAAAAATTCGCATCACCAGCTTTTCGCCGAATGCCGTGGGCAGGGTCGAAAGCCGCAATTCCACCTCGATACCCGCAGGGTTTCGGGTCTTGACGCGGCCATCCTGGGGTTTGCGTTTCTCGGCCACGTTCATGCGCCCCAGGCTTTTCAGGCGGCTGACCACGGCCATGGTGACCTGCGGGGGAAATTGATAGACGTCATGCAGCAGCCCATCAATGCGAAAGCGCACCCGGCCCTGGTCGCGGCCGGGCTCAATATGGATATCGCTGGCCCGTTGGCCAAAGGCGTATTGCAGCAGCCAGTCGACGATGTTGACGATATGCGCGTCGTTGGCATCCGGCTCCTTGTCACTGGCGCCGAGGCTGAGCAAGTCGACATTGCCAGGCACCGTCATCTTTTGATCCGCACCGCTGACGGACTTGGCCAAGCGGTAAAACTCGTTGATACAGCGTTGGATGTCCTGGGGGTTGGCAACCACGCGCTTGATCGTGCGTTTGAGCACCTGGGACAGCCCGGCTTCCCAGGCGGTGATATGGGGTTGGGCACTGGCGACCGTTACGCTGCGGGCATCCACGGCGACTGCAAGAATGCCGTGGCGCTGGGCGAAGGCGTGGGACATCAAGGGCACCACGGCCGCCACGTCGATCTGCAACGGGTCGATGCGCAGGTAAGGCTGGCCGACCTGCCGGGCCAGCCATTGGGTCAAGGTCTCCAGGCAAGGGCCCTGGGCTGCGATGCATTCCAGGGGGTGCTGGCTGGCGGGCGCTGGCACCACCTTTTGCGCCGCCTGCGCCGTGATCAGCCCTTGCTCGACCAGCGCCGGCAACAATTGCTGCAGTTCCAAGGGGTGATCGTGGGCGATGACGGGCATGCAGGTTTTCCTGGGCGGCTCGGGGTGTAATCCCAGGCTAGCCAACCGCTGAAGATCTGGCGTGCGCGTGTATTGCAGGTTTTTACTGCGCCATCGCCGCCAGCGCTTGGGGCCGCTCGGAATCAGCTGACCACAGCTCCAGGGTGCACACGCTGATCAGGTTTCGAATCTTTTCACCGATCACTTGGGCGCGGTGCCAGCTCAGGCCGGTCATCACGATATCGATGCTCAGCAGGTCGGCTTCCCGGTTCACGCTGACCTGGGTGGGCGTGAGCAATTGCAGCGCGAAGTAGTTCAGCACCCGGCACAGCACGTCCGGTTCGGCCTCGGCGACGATATGATAGTGCGCCCGGCAGTGGCTGCTATTGGCCGCCCACGCATCGACGCGGGTGGCAGGGTAGGCGGTTTCGACGGCGTGCATGCTGACTCTCCAAATTCGACTGGAGGAATTTTTACATTCGCCTCGGGAGATTTCTTATCTAAGATGAGCCTGTTTGGCGATAAATCGACTCAATCAATTCAAGATCATCCTATTAATGGGTACGTTTATGCACAGTGAGTTGGACGCCTACGACCGCCGCATCCTGGCCTTGCTGCAAGAGGATGCCTCGCTCTCCAGCGCACAGATTGCCGAGCAGGTCGGCCTGTCGCAGTCGCCGTGCTGGCGGCGCATTCAGCGGCTCAAGGAAGAGGGCGTGATCCGCGGCCAGGTCACGCTGCTGGACCGCAAGAAAATCGGGCTCAACACGCAGATTTTCGCCGAGGTCAAACTCAACGCTCACGGTCGCTCCAATTTCACCGAGTTCACCGAGGCGATTCGCGGGTTTCCGGAAGTGTTGGAGTGTTATGTGCTGATGGGGGCTGTGGATTTTCTGCTGCGTATCGTCACCTCGGATATCGAGGCGTATGAGCGGTTTTTCTTCGAGAAGTTGTCGATGGTGCCGGGGATTCAGGAGGTCAACTCGATTGTGGCGCTGTCGGAGATCAAGTCCACCACCAGCCTGCCAGTATTGCGCTGACAGCGAGGGCCTCATCGCGGCATAGGTATCTACACAACTTCGAGGCGACGCTGGACCTGTGGCGAGGGAGCTTGCTCCCGTGACGGCCTGACAGTCGACGCTTATCTACCTGACGCGCCACGGTCCAAATGTGGGAGCTGGCTTGCCTGCGAAGACGGCCTGACAGTCAACACAGCTGGATTGTGTACATATCCATTGCTGCGGTAACGGCTACTTAGGGTTCCGCCTGACGGCGGCTCACTTTTGAAAAGCGCAAAAGTAAGCAAAACGCTCTTGCCCCACCACTCGGCACCTCGCCTAGGCTCGGTGTGCCCGTAATCCGCCAGTGATTTGGGGGGCCGCCGCCACGCGCCATCCATGGCGCGGGGCGGCTAAACCGGCATCCCTGCCGGTTTACCCCCCAAATCCCTGTCGAATTCCGGCCAGCGTGGTTTAACGGGGCGCCTGAGATCAAAAGCAGATCAAGATCAAGAGCGGCTCGCTTCGCATCGTGGTTACCGTTGAGCGTTACAGATTTGTGTAGATACCTAAGCTCATCGCGGGCAAGCCCGCGATAGCGATATTACAGGCGCAGCAGGGTCTTCCAGGCACGATTCTGATACACCGCAATCGCCTGATGCATACGCGCATCCAGGGATTCATCGGTAATCGGCCCGTTGGCCAGGTGCGCCAGTTTGTTCAGCTCGCCGTACAAGCGGTCCAGTTCAGGAATGTCCACCACGTGGCGTGCATGGTGCAGCCAGGCCTGGATGCGTTCGATGCGCGGCAGTTGCTCGGCCAGATCTTCCGGCTGCTGCTGGTAGCGCTGCAGTTGCAGGGCGACGGCGTCGTCGGCCAACAGGCGTGGCAGCCAGTTGGTGATTTGCGCAGCGCCCTGGCGGTTGCCACGCACGTTACGTTCGGCTGTCCAGGTGCGAGCCAGCAACCAGCGCGAGAGGTTGAGTGAGAACAGGCCCCAGCGCACGTCTTGCAGCTCTTCGATGAACTGCTCGGGTGCGGCTTTGCGGATGTCTTCATCGTCGTCACCGGCCTGGACCAGCGGGCGCCAGTCTTCCAGCAACGCATCCAGGGCGCTGCGCAGTTCGCTGGTGGATTGGCGTGGCGCGGCCTGGCCGAGGCTGCCGATCAGGGCGCGCAATTCACCGAGGTTCTCGACCCAGTCTTGCAGCAGGCGCCAGTGGCCATTGAAGCGGTATTGCTCGGCCAGGCGCTGGCTGCTGCCCAGCAGGTGCCACAGGATCGCGGCGAAGGCATCGTCCAATGGCATTTCGGCGTGGATCTGTGGCGCCGGCAGGCTCAGGGAGTAGCTGCTGGCGTCATACAGGCGGTAGCCGCGTTCGGCCTTGCTGATGTCGCACGGCATCAGGGCCAGTGTCGCGGCCAGCTCGGCAGCCAATTCCAGCAGGGCAGCCGGTTCGCCTTCGCGCAGTTCCAGTTCCAGCTCGCAGATTTCTTCTTTCTGCTTGCCGACCACCACGTGGCCCAGGTCCAGGGCGGCTTCGATCACCACCTTGGCCTTGCCGCGGCCCCAGGCGATTTCGGCGCGCTCACGCACGAAGTCGGTGGTAAAGATCGGCTTGAGGGTCTTTTTGTCCAGCTCGGCCAGTTGCTCGGGCCAGCACTCGCCATCGAGTTTCTTCACGTCGAGCTTGGCTTTGGGCAGGTCCCAGTTGTATTCGTTGCGTTCCGACAAGCCGGCGACGCTTTGGCCGCGGGTTTTGAGGGTCTGGATGATGTCGTCACCGTCCTTGCGCAGGCGCAGGGCAACCTTGGCCTGGGCCAGGTCGCGCTCGGGGGTATCGAAGTACTGGTTCATCAACTCACGGCGTTCCCAGCCACTTTTGTTGCGTTTTTTCAGTAACGGGTGCTCACGCAGCGCGGCGAGTGTTTCGCGGCTGACGCGTAGCTTGATTTCGGTTTCTTTCTGCATGGCCGGAAAATCCAGGATCGGGAGCGCAGCCGGGGAAAAGTGTGGCTGCCAAGGTCGTGCAGTGTACAGGACTGAGCCCGGCAACGCGCCGCAACGGTTTATTGTGTTGCGCAGATGCCTCTATAGTGAGGTTCATCCGGGAAGTTGGGAGACCGCGCATGCCGTTACCGTCCATGAAAGAGCAGTTCGCCGCCTTGATCGCCGCGCCGTCGGTGAGTTGCACCCAGGCGTCTCTCGACCAGAGCAACCGCCCGGTGATCGACCTGCTCGCCGCTTGGCTGGGCGACCTGGGCTTTGCCATCGATATCCAACACGTCAGCCCCGGCAAATTCAACCTGTTGGCCAGCTTCGGCAGCGGCCCCGGTGGCCTGGTACTGGCGGGGCATAGCGATACCGTGCCGTATGACGCGGCGCTGTGGAAAACCGACCCGCTCAAGCTGACGGAAGTCGATGGCCGCTGGGTAGGGCTGGGCAGTTGTGACATGAAGGGTTTCTTCGCCCTGATCATCGAAGCGGTGTTGCCGCTGCTCGACCAACCCTTCAAGCAACCCCTGTTGATTCTTGCCACCTGTGACGAGGAAAGCTCCATGTCCGGTGCCCGTGCGCTGGCCGAGGCGGGGCGCCCGCTGGGTCGCGCGGCGGTGATCGGCGAGCCGACCGGGCTCAAGCCGATCCGCCTGCACAAAGGCGTGATGATGGAGCGCATCGACATCCTCGGGCGCAGCGGCCACTCGTCGGACCCCAGTCTGGGCCACAGCGCGCTGGAAGCCATGCATGACGCCATCGGCGAACTGCGGGGCCTGCGCCTGGCGTGGCAGCGCGAGTACCGCAACGCGCAATTCAGCGTGCCGCAGCCGACCATGAACTTCGGCTGCATTCACGGCGGCGACAACCCCAACCGCATCTGTGGCCAGTGCTCCCTGGAGTTCGACCTGCGACCCCTGCCGGGCATGGACCCCGAGGTGCTGCGCGCCGCGATTCGCCAGAAGCTCGAACCCGTGGCCGAGCGGCATAAGGTCAAGATCGACTACGCGCCGTTGTTCCCCGCAGTGCCACCCTTTGAGCAGCCAGAAGACGCCGAGCTGGTGAGGGTGGCGGAACGTTTGACCGGTCATCGTGCCGAAGCAGTAGCGTTCGGCACCGAAGCGCCTTATCTTCAGCGCCTCGGTTGCGAAACCCTGGTGCTCGGGCCTGGCGACATTGCCTGCGCTCACCAGCCGGGCGAATACCTTGAAATGTCACGCTTGACGCCTACAGTGCGTCTATTGCGGGAACTGATCGAACACTACTGCCTGAAACCTGCATAAATTTACCCCTGCCCATTCGTACATAAGGAGAGTGAGCGTGTCGCCAAGCCTGTTCCGACGATAACCATCAGCCGCTGTGCGCTTTCACGATTGATCCTTTATTTGGCTGCTTTTTATTACAGGCCCAGGTGTTATGCCCGAATACGTCAACTGGCTTCGTCACGCTTCGCCCTACATCAACGCCCACCGCGACTGCACCTTTGTGGTCATGCTGCCCGGCGATGGTGTGGACCACCCCAACTTCGGCAATATCGTCCACGACCTGGTGCTGCTCCACAGCCTGGGTGTGCGCCTGGTGCTGGTGCACGGCTCGCGCCCGCAAATCGAAACCCGCCTTGAAGCACGCGGCCTTACCCCGGCTTACCACGAAGGCTTGCGCATCACCGATGCCGCGACGCTGGAGTGTGTGATCGACGCGGTGGGGCATTTGCGTATTGCCATCGAGGCGCGCTTGTCCATGGACATGGCGTCCTCGCCGATGCAGGGCTCGCGCCTGCGTGTGGCCAGCGGCAACCTGGTCACCGCACGGCCAATCGGCGTGCTGGAAGGCGTGGACTACCACCACACCGGCGAGGTGCGCCGGGTCGATCGCAAGGGCATCAACCGTTTGTTGGACGAACGCTCCATCGTGCTGCTGTCGCCCCTGGGGTATTCGCCCACCGGCGAGATCTTCAACCTGGCCTGCGAAGACGTCGCTACCCGCGCCGCCATCGACCTGGGCGCCGACAAGTTGCTGCTGTTCGGCGCCGATCCCGGTCTGATTGATGAGAACGGCCGCCTGGTGCGTGAGTTGCGCCCACAACAAGTGCCCGCGCACTTGCAACGCTTGGGCAGCAACTATCAAGCCGAACTGCTCGATGCCGCTGCCGAAGCCTGCCGGGGTGGAGTAGGGCGCAGCCATATCGTCAGCTACGCCGAAGACGGCGCCTTGCTCACCGAGCTGTTTACCCGCGACGGCGGCGGTACGCTGGTGGCCCAGGAACAATTCGAACTGGTGCGCGAAGCGGCGATTGAAGACGTCGGCGGCTTGCTGGACCTGATCAGCCCGCTGGAAGAGCAGGGCATTCTGGTGCGCCGTTCGCGGGAAGTGCTGGAGCGTGAGATCGAACAGTTCAGCGTGGTCGAGCGCGAAGGCATGATCATCGCCTGCGCGGCGCTGTATCAGATCGCGGATTCGGATGCGGGCGAGCTGGCGTGCCTGGCAGTGAACCCGGAATACCGCCACGGCGCGCGCGGCGATGTGTTGCTCGAACGTATCCAGACCCGTGCACGAGCGCAGGGGTTGAAGACCTTGTTCGTGCTCACCACGCGCACGGCCCACTGGTTCCGCGAACGCGGCTTTGTACCCAGCAGCGTGGACCGCCTGCCGTCGGCGCGGGCGTCGCTGTACAACTATCAGCGTAATTCCAAAATCTTCGAAAAGGCTCTGTAACCCCGGCCCTTAAGAATGCTGCAGATCAAAATGTGGGAGCGGGCTTGCTCGCGAAATCGCAGTGTCAGTCAATACATCAATGACTGAACCACCGCCTTCGCGAGCAAGCCCGCTCCCACACTGGACCGCGTTTTTATTGTGGGATGAATTTGTCGGTCACATAGGCCGAATAATCCGGCAGCACCGTCTCCACCTTCCCCTGTTCCTTCAAGAACTTCGCCGTCTCCCCAATCGCCTTCGCCGTGCCGCCCTTGAGCAGCGCAGCGGTTTGCTGTGCCTGTGCATCCGGAAACGTCGTGCCCGCCAGTAGCTCCGGAATGTCGTCGGCATTGGAACCTGTCAATTTGGCGATTTTCTGCACCGGCTCCGAATCCACCGTCCAGCTGTCTTTGTGGGCGGCGTAGTCGGCAAAAGCATCCAGGGTGACCTTGGCGAACTTGGCCACTACGTCAGGATGTTTTTCCGCGAAATCCTTGCGCGCCACCCACACCTCAAATGTGGGTGCACCCCATTGGCCCACCTGCGCCGCGTCTGTGAGGGTTTTTCCGCTCTTGCGGATTTCGCCCAAGGCCGGCGACCACACGAAAGCCCCATCAATATCGCCGCGTTTCCAGGCAGCGGCGATTTCGGCCGGTTGCAGGTTCACAACTTTGACTTGTTTGGTGTCCAGCCCCCAGTGTTTCAGCGCGCCGAGCAGGCTGTAATGGGAGGTCGATACGAACGGGGTGGCGATGGTTTTGCCGATCAGGTCTTGGGGGTTGTCGATGCCACTGCCGTTGCGCACCACCAGGGCTTCAGAAGCGTTGATCTGTGCCGATACGATAAACGCCACAATCGGCAGGTTGCGCGACGCCGCCGCCGCAAGCGGGCTGGAGCCGAGATTGCCGATGTGTACATCACCCGAAGCGATGGCCGTGACCACCTCTGGCCCGCTGTTGAAGCGGCGCCAGGCGATTTTTTCGCCAATGGCTTTTTCGTAGAGGCCGTCGGCCTGGGGAACCTTGCTGGGATCGATGCCGGTCTGATAGCCCACCGTCAGGTCGGCGGCGTTGACACCAAAAGAAAGTAATAGCGATACAAAAACTGTAACAAATTGACGGGAGGATGTGCGTTTGGCCATGATGGCGTCGCCTTTTTGATCGTGAGTGACGTATGTAACCGTACGGCCACACTAATCGATCTAAAAAAGCACCAGTAAATACCCTTTAGGAATTAGCTTATGGAGCGGCACGTCTATCCGGACCGGCCAGCTTCACGGAAAGTCTTATTCCTGGATCGTATGAAAAAGAATGAAATAATTCTTTTTGGGTGTATGAAAAACTCATTACCCTGCAGGGACCAAATCAACTGCGATTAGACGAAGGTAGTAGACACACAAGGTTACGATTGACTTGGTAGTCACTATCTGGCGCTAATCGCGCATCTGTGGATCGAGGGCGTCAGACCCGAGACCAAAGAAATACAAAAATTAGAAATGAGAGGAGCGGTACATGAAGAAGTCCACCTTGGCTGTGGCTGTAACGTTGGGCGCAATCGCCCAGCAAGCAGGCGCTGCCGGTTTCATCGAAGACAGCAAGGCCACACTGGGCCTGCGCAACTTCTACATCAACACCGATAACCGCGAAGGCACGGCCAACCCGAGCCGCAACGAAGAATGGGGCCAAGGCTTCGATCTGCGTTTCATCTCCGGTTACACCCAAGGCACCGTTGGCTTCGGTCTTGATGCTATCGGCCTGTTGGGTATCCGCCTGGATTCGGGCGGTGGTACCAACGGCGCGACTGCCAGCTCCTACGGCGGCACCGTCTTCCCGAGCAAGTCCAATGGCGAAGCCGTTGATAACTACTCGAGCCTGGGCCTGACCGCCAAGGCCAAGATCTCCCAAACCGAACTGAAGCTGGGTACCTTGCAGCCTAAGCTGCCGGTCATCGTCACCAACGATGGTCGTATGCTGCCGCAGACCTTCCAGGGTGGCCAGATCACCTCCAGCGACATCAAGGACCTGACCCTGGTTGCCGGCCAGATCGAAAAAGCCAAGGGCCGTAACTCCAGCAACAACGAAAGCCTGTCCATCTCCGGCGCCAACAGCCGTGGCGTGAACTGGCGTTCGAGCAACAAGTTCTACTACGCCGGTGGCGACTACAAGATCACCAAGGATCTGACCGCCCAGTACTACTACGGCAACCTGGAAGATTTCTACAAGCAACACTTCCTGGGCCTGACCCACAACTGGGCCATCGGTCCTGGCGTGTTGAAGTCTGACCTGCGCTACTTCAACAGCTCCGACGATGGTAACAACGGTAACCAGTCCGCTTACTTCTCGACGGGCAACTACAGCGGCGTGAACTCCGGCCGTGGCAAAGTCGACAACAACCTGTACAGCGGCCTGTTCCTGTACTCGGTGGCCGGTCACACCTTCGGTGGCGGTTACCAGGTCAGCAACGGCAGCAGCGACTTCCCTTGGCTGAACCAGGGTGACGGCTCGTCGGCTTACATCACCACCGACATGCAAATCCAGAAGTTCGCCCGTGCCGGCGAGCGTACCTGGCAAGCTCGCTACTCCTACGACTTCGCCAAAGTCGGCGTACCTGGCCTGACCGCGGGTGTGGTTTACCTGAAGGGCGACCATATCGACACCGTCGCCAGCAACCGTACCGAGTTCACCGGCCAGTCCGAGTGGGAACGTGACATCACTGTTGCCTACGTTGTACCGGAAGGTCCGCTGAAGAACGTCGGCGTGGCGTGGAAGAACGCTATGTGGCGCAGCGACATCGCCAACGCGCGTAACCAGGACGAAAACCGCTTGATCGTCAGCTACTCGATCCCGCTGTTGTAAGACTGTAAAGCCTTGCCCGGCGCAATGCCGGGCAAGGTGTCTTGCTGTTCAAGTCGGGCTCAACCCCCGCAAGCCCTTCCTGAACCCCTCTTTTTTGCAGCGTCTCAAGGCCTTCTCGAACCTTGAAAGCGATGTTGGCCTCAGGCCGTTCCCAAGTCCAATGAACTGATTTTTAATATTCTTTTATCGTCTAGATAGATCGATATTTATTCTTTTTAAATCAGAAAAAATCCATGCACAGTGGGCTCCATAAGCACTCACCAGGAGCCACACCATGAGCCTAAGACTGGGCGACATCGCCCCCGACTTCGAACAGGATTCCAGCGCCGGCAAGATTCGTTTCCATGAATGGCTGGGCGACAGCTGGGGTGTGTTGTTTTCCCACCCGGCGGACTTCACGCCGGTGTGCACTACCGAACTGGGTTTCACCGCCAAGCTCAAGGACGAATTCGCCAAGCGGGGGGTCAAGGCCATCGCCCTGTCGGTAGACCCGGTGGACTCGCACCACAAGTGGATCGAAGACATCAACGAGACCCAGAACACCGTGGTCAACTTCCCGATCTTGGCCGACGCCGACCGCAAGGTCTCCGACCTCTACGACCTGATCCACCCGAATGCCAGCGATACCCTCACGGTGCGCTCCTTGTTCGTGATCGACCCGAACAAGAAGATCCGCCTGACCATCACTTACCCGGCCAGCACCGGGCGTAACTTCCATGAAATTCTGCGGGTGATCGACTCCCTGCAACTGACCGACAACCACAAGGTGGCGACGCCCGCCAACTGGCAGGATGGAGACGAAGTGGTGATCGTGCCGTCGCTCAAGGACGAGGAAGAGATCAAGAAACGCTTTCCCAAGGGCTATCGCGCGGTGAAGCCGTACCTGCGCCTTACCCCACAACCCAATCGTTAAGGCTGATATCGCCATCGCGGGCAAGCCCGGCTCCCACAGTTGACCGCATTCCCCTGTGGGAGCCGGGCTTGCCCGCGATAGCGGCCTTATCAACAACACATGTTTCCAAACCGTCTCACACAGCAGGGGTTTTCAGGCCGTTTCGACGGCCTTTTTTTTCGCCTGGCGATTGATTAAACGCTTATGTATTTATGGAATAAACAAATGAATAAATAAGATTTATAGATATATAAATCTGCTGATAAGGTCTATCCCATCTTGGCGCCATCGCCGTACAGCGAACCGCCGACACTTGCTCAAGGAATCTCCTGCATGCTGGTCGTAACACTTGGAGGCAGTCCCAGCCAGCGTTCCCGCTCTGGGGTCTTGCTGGATAAAACCCGTCAGTGGCTGCAACAGCAGGGCGTGGAAGTGGTGAGTTACCAGATACGGGACTTCCCGGCTGAAGACTTGCTGCATGCGCGCTTCGACAGCCCCAAGGTCATTGACCTGCTGCAACAAGTCGCCAATGCCGACGGCCTGGTGATCGCCACGCCGGTGTACAAGGCGTCGTTTTCCGGTGCGTTGAAGACCGTACTGGACCTGCTGCCAGAACGCGCCCTGGCCCATAAGGTGGTGTTGCCGATGGCGACCGGCGGCAGCATCGCCCACATGCTGGCGGTGGACTACGCCCTGAAGCCGGTGCTGTCGGCGCTCAAGGCTCAGGAATTGCTCCACGGTATTTTTGCCGAAGACAGCCAGATCGCCTATGGCGAAGGCAGCGTCCAGGCGCAGTTGGTGCCGGTACTCGAACAGCGTCTGCACGAAGCCCTGGAGCAGCTCTACAGCGCCATGGCGCGCCGGCCAAAACCGCTGGACCCTGACGTATTGAATGAACGTTTGTTGAGTGCTCGCTGGAGCATCTGAGCCTCACCCCGAAAAGCTGGAAACCCTCACCTTACTCAGCCGACAACGGCCAAGCAGGTGCAGCCAAAACCCTAATCGCACAGTTGGAGAGAGCGCCATGCGCACTGTCATCTTGCGTCGTGGTCTGGTCGCACTCTTTGCTGCGGCTGTGTCCTTCGGCGCCATTGTTCAAGCCCACGCCGCCGAGACCTTGCGGATCGGTTATCAGAAGTACGGCACCCTGGTGCTGCTCAAGGCCAAGGGCACCCTGGAAAAACGCCTGGCCGCCCAAGGTGTGCAGGTGCAGTGGACCGAGTTTCCCGGTGGCCCGCAATTGCTCGAGGGCCTGAACGTCGGCTCCATCGACTTCGGCGTTACCGGCGAAACCCCGCCGGTGTTCGCCCAGGCGGCTGGCGCCGATCTGCTCTATGTCGCCTACGAGCCACCCGCGCCTACCAGCGAAGCGATCCTGGTGCCCAAGGACTCGCCAATCAAATCGGTGGCCGAGCTCAAGGGTAAAAAGGTTGTGCTCAACAAAGGCTCCAACGTGCACTACCTGCTGGTGCGTGCCCTGGGAGACGCCGGCCTCAACTACACCGACGTGAAGACCGTATTCCTGCCGCCCGCCGATGCCCGTGCCGCGTTCGAGCGTGGCAGCGTGGACGCCTGGGTGATCTGGGACCCGTACCAGGCCGCCGCCGAGAAGCAACTGCAAGCGCGCACCCTGCGAGACGGCACCGGGATTGCCGACAACCATCAGTTTTACCTCGCCACCAAGCCCTACGCCGAACAACACCCGCAAGTGATCAAGGCGTTGGTAGAAGAAGTGCGTGCGGTAGGCGAATGGTCCAAGGCCAACCCGCATGAAGTGACTGAGCAGGTCGCCCCATTGCTCGGCCTGCCGGCAGATATCACCCTCACTTCGGTGAAACGCCAGGGCTATGGCGCGCTGTTTTTGACCCCGGAAGTGGTCGCCGCCCAGCAGAAAATCGCCGACAGCTTCTACCAACTCAAATTGATCCCCAAGCCCTTGAGCATCAAGGACGTGATCTGGACGCCACCCGCCGCGGTTGCCAAAGCGCCGTAATCCGATTTCATTCAGGAGACAACTCCATGAGCCTCAATATTTTCTGGTTCCTGCCCACCCACGGCGACGGTCATTACCTTGGCACCGCCGAAGGCGCCCGCGCCGTCGACCACGGTTATTTGCAACAAGTGGCCCAGGCCGCTGACCGCCTGGGTTTCGGCGGGGTGTTGATCCCTACGGGTCGCTCCTGCGAAGACTCGTGGTTGGTGGCAGCCTCGCTGATCCCCGTGACCCAGCGCTTGAAATTTCTGGTTGCCCTTCGCCCCGGGATCATCTCCCCGACCGTGGCCGCGCGTCAGGCCGCGACCCTGGACCGACTGTCTGGTGGCCGTGCGCTGTTCAACCTGGTCACCGGTGGCGATCCGGAAGAACTGGCAGGCGACGGTTTGTTCTTGAGCCATGAAGAACGCTACCAGGCGTCGGTGGAATTCACCCGCATCTGGCGCCGTGTCCTGGAAGGCGAGACCGTGGACTACGACGGCGAACATATCAGCGTCAAAGGCGCCAAATTGCTCTACCCACCGATTCAACAGCCACGCCCGCCGCTGTATTTCGGTGGTTCCTCCGAAGCCGCCCAGGACCTGGCGGCCGAACAAGTGGAGATGGTGCTGACCTGGGGCGAGCCGCCGGCAGCCGTCGCGGAAAAGATCGCGCAGGTACGCGCCAAAGCCGCAAAGCTGGGGCGCACGGTGCGCTTCGGTATTCGCTTGCACGTGATCGTGCGCGAAACCAACGACGAAGCCTGGAAAGCCGCCGACAAACTGATCTCCCACCTGGACGACGAGACCATTGCCCGCGCCCAGGCGTCTTTGGCGCGTTTCGATTCGGTGGGCCAGCAACGCATGGCAGCCTTGCATGGCGGTAGCCGTGACAACCTGGAAGTCAGCCCCAACCTGTGGGCCGGCGTCGGCCTGGTACGTGGCGGCGCAGGGACGGCGCTGGTGGGCGATGGCCCAACGGTTGCGGCGCGGGTCAAGGAGTACGCGGACCTGGGTATCGATACCTTTATCTTCTCCGGTTATCCACACCTGGAAGAGTCGTATCGGGTGGCGGAGCTGTTGTTCCCGCACCTGGATATCGAACGTCCCGAGCTGCCCAAAAGCGCCGGCTACGTCAGCCCGTTCGGCGAGATGGTTGCCAACGACATCCTTCCCAAAGCTGCGTCACAGAGCTGAGGCGCCGTTATGGACTTAGAAAAAATCAGCCATCGCGTGGCGCCCTGGGTGCTGCCGATCTTATTGCTGGCGGTGTGGCAGTTGTCGGTGTCGGCGGGTTGGTTGTCGACGCGCATTCTGCCAGCGCCGAGCGCGGTGATCGAAGCCGGGGTGAACCTGGTGGTCAGCGGCGAAATCTGGACGCACCTGGCCATCAGCGGCTGGCGCGCCGGCCTGGGCTTTGTGATCGGTGGCAGCATCGGTCTGGCCCTGGGCTTTATCACCGGGCTGTCGAAGTGGGGCGAGCGCTTGCTTGACAGCTCCGTGCAGATGATCCGCAACGTGCCGCACCTGGCGCTGATTCCGCTGGTGATCCTGTGGTTCGGCATCGATGAGACCGCGAAGATTTTCCTGGTGGCCCTGGGCACCTTGTTCCCGATCTACCTGAACACTTACCACGGCATCCGCAACGTCGACCCGGCGCTGGTAGAAATGTCGCGTAGCTATGGCTTGTCCGGTTTCAGCCTGTTCTGGCAAGTGATCCTGCCGGGCGCGCTGCCGTCGATCCTGGTGGGGGTGCGCTTTGCCCTGGGCTTCATGTGGCTGACGCTGATCGTGGCGGAAACCATCTCGGCAAGTTCCGGCATCGGTTACCTGGCGATGAATGCCCGTGAATTCCTGCAAACCGACGTGGTGGTGCTGGCCATCGTCATGTACGCCATCCTCGGCAAACTGGCCGACCTGGCAGCCCGTGGGCTGGAACGTGTGTGGCTGCGCTGGCACCCGGCGTATCAAGTCAAAGGAGGTGCAGCATGACCGCTCAACAACCTCCGCGCTTGTTGAAGGGCATCCCGTTGGCGGTGCGCAAATTGCGCAAGGCCTTTGGTACCCGCGAAGTGCTCAAAGAGATCGACCTGCATATTCCCGCAGGGCAGTTCGTGGCCGTGGTCGGCCGCAGTGGTTGCGGCAAAAGTACCTTGCTGCGTCTGTTGGCGGGGCTGGACAACGCCAGTGGCGGCGAGCTGCTGGCCGGCTCCGCGCCACTGCACGAAGCGATTGAAGATACGCGGTTGATGTTCCAGGAAGCGCGTTTGCTGCCCTGGAAAAAGATCATCGACAACGTCGGCCTGGGCCTCAAGGGCGACTGGCGCCCCAAAGCGCTGGAGGCGCTGGAAGCGGTCGGCCTGGCCGAGCGCGCCAATGAGTGGCCGGCGGCGTTGTCCGGCGGCCAGAAACAGCGCGTGGCACTCGCCCGGGCGTTGATCCACCAACCGCGCTTGTTGCTGCTCGATGAGCCGCTGGGCGCACTGGATGCCCTGACCCGCATCGAGATGCAGCAACTGATCGAGAACCTGTGGCGCAAGCACGGCTTCACGGTGCTGCTGGTGACCCATGACGTCAGCGAAGCCGTGGCGATTGCCGACCGCGTGATTCTGATTGAAAACGGCGAAATCGGCCTCGACCTGAACATCGACCTGCCACGCCCACGGGCCCGTGGTTCACACCGCCTGGCCGCGCTGGAAGCCGAAGTGCTCAACCGCGTGCTGTCGCTACCCGGTTCCCCACCGGAACCCGAACCTGTTTCACCGCTGCCGACGCAATTGCGTTGGGCTCAATAACTCACACAGGAAACACATCATGACGATTAAAGCCATCAACGTGCGTAACCAGTTCAAAGGCACCATCAAGGAAATCGTGGTCGGCGACGTGCTGTCGGAAATTGACGTGCAGACCGCATCCGGCATCGTCACCTCGGTGATCACCACCCGTTCGGTCAAGGAGCTGGAGCTGGTGATCGGCAGTGAGGTGATTGCCTTTGTGAAGTCCACTGAGGTGTCGATTGCCAAGTTGTGATTGGCGTCGGCCTTGAGGCCGCTTTCGCAGCGATGCGGCGACCCGACAAGCCAGCTCCCACATTTGAATGCATTCACCTATCAAAATGTGGGAGCTGGCTTGCCTGCGATGAGGCCGGCCCAGACAACACTGCATTCAGCGCTTGGGCAGGTAGGCCGGCAAATAAAGCCCCACATACGCATCAAACACCCGCATCCCTTCCTCCGCCATGCGCGGGGTAATCAGCCCATGCTGATGCACCGAACGCGCGTATACGCGGTCGCTCAACTCCAACGCCAGGGCAAACACATCCACGTCGCTCGGTAGCGTTGGCACTTCAAAGTGGCGATTGAACACCGCCAGCATCAAGTCGCCCAATTCCAGATCATGCTGGCGATCAGCCTGGGTCACTTCGGTCAACCCATGCTGGGCCAGGATCAACTGGCGTGCCGCGGCATCGTTGCTGTAGATGCTGAGCATGCGTTGTTCGACGATGTAGGACAGGTCGCGCCAATGCTTGAGTGATTCATGCTCGATGGGCGCCTGGATGGCAGCGCGAAAGGCCGCGTGAATGTCAGCGGTCAACGCCTCCAGCAATGCCGGCACACTGGCGAAAAAGTGGTACACCGACGACGGCGGAATCTGTGCTCGTTCGGCCACGCTGTAGATCGACAAACTGGCCACGCCTTCGGCGGCCAGCAAGGTGCGGGCGGCGTCGAGGATCGCATCGATCCGGGCCTGGCTGCGGGCGCGGGGTTTGCGAACAGTGGCGGGGCGGGTGGTCATGGATGTCTCCTACAAGGCAGCGGGCATTGTATGAGCAGGAAGGTTGTGTTGTCTGCCAAGCCGCCTTCGCAGGCAAGCCAGCTCCCACATTTGACCGAGTTCAAGACTTGAAATGCGATCCACTGTGGGAGCTGGCTTGCCTGCGATGAGGCCAACCCGGTTTCCCAAAATAAACCCATAAAAAAACGCCGCGGACCAAAGCCAGCGGCGTTCCTTCGACAGCTACCACCGCTTACACGGTATGCAGGTACCAGTTGTACTCAAGGTCGGAGATGGAGTGTTCAAACTCCTCCAGCTCACTTTCCTTACAGGCGACGAAGATATCGATGTATTTAGGATCGATGTACTTGGCCATCACCTCGCTGTCGTCCAACTCGCGCAAGGCATCGCGCAGGTTGTTCGGCAGGCTCTGCTCGTTTTGCTCGTAGCTGTTGCCTTCCACCGGAGCGTTCGGCTCGATCTTGTTGGTCAGGCCGTGGTGCACGCCCGCCAATACCGAGGCCATCAGCAGGTAAGGGTTGGCATCGGCGCCGGCCACGCGGTGTTCGATACGCACGGCATCGGACGAGCCGGTGGGTACGCGAATCGCCACGGTGCGGTTATCAAGGCCCCAGCACGGCGAGTTCGGCACGTAGAACTGTGCGCCGAAACGACGGTAGGAGTTGACGTTAGGGCACAGGAACGCCATTTGGGCGGGTAGGGTCTCCAGCACACCGCCGATCGCGTGACGCAATGCGGCGTTCTGCTCGGGATCCTCGCTGGCAAAGATGTTCTTGCCGTCCTTGTCCAGAATGGAAATGTGTACGTGCAAACCGTTGCCTGCCTGGCCTGGGTAAGGCTTGGCCATGAAGGTGGTGTCCATCTCATGGTCGTAGGCGATGTTCTTGATCAGGCGCTTGAGCAGTACCGCGTAATCGCAGGCCTTGATCGGGTCGGCAACGTGGTGCAGGTTCACTTCGAACTGCGCCGGGGCACTTTCCTTGACGATGGCGTCCGCCGGGATACCTTGCTCCTTGGCACCTTCCAGAATGTCCTGGAGGCAGTCGACGTATTCGTCGAGGTCGTCGATCAGGTAGACCTGTGTAGAGTGCGGGCGTTTGCCGGAGATCGGCGAGCGGGGCGGTTGTGGGCGGCCGTTCACGTTCTCCTGGTCGATCAGGTAGAACTCAAGCTCGAAGGCGGCGCAGATGGTCAGACCGAGGTCGTCAAACTTGGTAACAACTTGGCGGAGCACTTCGCGCGGATCGGCGAAGAAAGGTTCACCTTCAAGTTCGTGCATGGTCATCAGCAGTTGCGCGGTAGGGCGCTTTTGCCAGGGCTCATTGCACAGGGTGTCGGGGATTGGATAACAGATTCGGTCAGCATCACCGATGTCCAGGCCCAGGCCGGTGCTTTCCACCGTAGAGCCGTTGATATCCAGGGCAAATAAAGAGGCAGGCAGGTTAATGCCCTTCTCGTAAACCTTGTGGAGGCTGGTGCGTTCGATGCGCTTACCGCGCACCACACCATTCATATCCGCAATTAGAAGGTCTACGTACAGAACCTCAGGATGATCCTTAAGGAACGCGTTCGCTTCGTTAAGCTGAACGGCACGCGGGGGTACCGACATGATGCAACACCTTTGTTGTTAAAAATATCAATCATTGATCTTTTCTGGTTTCAGTCAACCCGAACGGCCTGCCGAAGTCAAGCGAGGCATTTTTTGCCCTAAAAAAGCGCCAGGAAGGCTTTTTTGCGGCGTTTTGGGGCGGTTTTTTGGGTTTGGGGGGCTTGGGACCTGCAGGCTTGAGCGGGCCGTGTAGGATTTTTTACGGGGGTGTTGTGTAAAAAAATGAACAAGGCTAAGCTCGATTCAAACCCATAACAGCAATAATACCGGGGTGCTTCATGTTTCACCTGCCGCCAATCGGCGTCTCTGCCTGCTTCAGCCAGGCTTTGTCTGCAGCTCGTTCGCCCCGCGTGAATGCCCAGGCACCGGCCAATATTCTTGACGGCCCGGCCGATCTCCTTTTTGCCATCTCCTACGCCACTGACCGGGCCTCATCCGCCGTGCCGATCATAATTGCGCACAACTTTGGCCTGAGGAATGCAACCCATGGGCAAATGGCAGGTAAGCTCCTACCCTGAATGAAAAAACGACGCGGATGCTGCGTCAACCAACGCCTGGCCTTTAATGGATGCCAGGAAACCCAGCCCAGAGGCATTTATGAGTAACAACCTCGACCAGCTCACCGATTGGTTGAAAGACCACAAGATCACAGAAGTCGAATGCATGATTGGCGACCTCACCGGTATTACCCGGGGCAAGATCTCGCCGACCAACAAGTTCATTGCCGAAAAAGGCATGCGCCTGCCCGAGAGCGTTCTGTTGCAGACCGTGACCGGCGACTATGTCGAAGACGACATCTATTACGAATTGCTCGACCCGGCCGACATCGACATGATCTGCCGCCCCGACCAGAACGCGGTATTTCTGGTGCCGTGGGCCATCGAGCCGACCGCCCAGGTGATCCACGACACCTACGACAAGCAAGGCAACCCGATCGAGCTGTCGCCGCGCAACGTGCTCAAGAAAGTCCTCAAGCTCTACTCCGACCGCGGCTGGCAGCCCATCGTGGCCCCGGAGATGGAGTTCTACCTGACCAAGCGCTGCGAAGACCCGGACTTCCCGCTGCAACCGCCGATTGGCCGCTCCGGCCGCCCAGAAACCGGTCGCCAGTCCTTCTCTATAGAAGCGGCCAACGAATTCGACCCGTTGTTCGAAGATGTCTATGACTGGTGCGAACTGCAGGAGCTGGACCTCGACACCCTGATCCACGAGGACGGCACCGCGCAGATGGAAATCAACTTCCGTCACGGCGATGCCCTGTCCCTGGCCGACCAGATCCTGGTGTTCAAGCGCACCATGCGTGAAGCCGCGCTCAAGCACGACGTGGCCGCCACCTTCATGGCCAAGCCCATGACCGGCGAGCCCGGCAGCGCGATGCACCTGCACCAGAGCATCATCGACATCGCCACCGGCAAGAACGTCTTCTCCAATGAAGACGGGACCATGAGCCAACTGTTCCTCAACCACATTGGCGGCCTGCAGAAATTCATCCCTGAATTGCTGCCTTTATTCGCCCCCAACGTGAACTCGTTCCGCCGCTTCCTGCCCGACACCTCGGCGCCGGTGAACGTGGAATGGGGCGAAGAAAACCGCACCGTCGGCCTGCGCGTACCGGATGCCGGCCCGCAGAACCGTCGTGTGGAAAACCGCCTGCCGGGCGCCGACGCCAACCCGTACCTGGCGATTGCCGCCAGCCTGTTGTGCGGCTACATCGGCATGGTCGAAGGCCATAACCCGAGCGCGCCGGTGGTGGGCCGTGGTTACGAGCGACGCAACCTGCGTCTGCCGTTGACCATCGAAGACGCCCTGGAACGCATGGAAAACAGCAAGACCATCGAGAAATACCTGGGGCAAAAATTCATCACAGGCTACGTCGCGGTCAAGCGGGCCGAGCATGAAAACTTCAAGCGCGTGATCAGTTCGTGGGAGCGGGAATTCCTGCTCTTCGCCGTCTGATGCGCCGGGCGCGTCCTTCAAACGGCGCGCCCTTCACTGAAAAGTCTAGGAGATTGGTATGTCCAGCAACAACCCGCAAACCCGTGAATGGCAAGCCTTGAGCAATGATCACCACCTGGCGCCGTTCAGCGACTTCAAGCAATTGAAAGAGAAAGGCCCAAGGATCATCACCAAAGCCCACGGCGTTTACCTGTGGGACAGCGAAGGCAACAAGATCCTCGACGGTATGGCCGGCCTGTGGTGCGTGGCGATCGGTTACGGTCGCGATGAACTGGCCGATGCCGCCGCCAAGCAAATGAAAGAACTGCCGTACTACAACCTGTTCTTCCAGACCGCACACCCGCCGGTATTGGAGTTGGCCAAGGTCATTTCCGATGTTGCGCCGGCCGGCATGAACCATGTGTTCTTCACCGGCTCTGGCTCCGAAGGCAACGACACCATGTTGCGCATGGTCCGCCACTACTGGGCGATCAAGGGCCAGCCCAACAAGAAAACCATCATTGCCCGCAAGAATGGCTACCACGGCTCTACCGTGGCCGGCGCCAGCCTGGGCGGCATGACCTATATGCACGAGCAGGGCGACTTGCCGATCCCGGGCATTACCCACATCGCCCAGCCGTACTGGTTTGGCGAAGGCGGCGACATGAGCCCCGAGGAATTCGGTGTGTGGGCGGCCAACCAGTTGGAAGAGAAAATCCTGGAGCTGGGCGTGGACAACGTCGGCGCCTTTATTGCCGAGCCGATCCAGGGCGCCGGTGGCGTGATCGTGCCGCCTGCCACGTACTGGCCGCGCATCAAGGAAATCCTCGCCAAGTACGACATCCTGTTTGTCGCCGACGAAGTGATCTGCGGTTTCGGCCGTACCGGTGAGTGGTTCGGTAGCGATTTCTACGACCTCAAGCCACACATGATGACCATCGCCAAGGGCCTGACTTCGGGTTACGTGCCCATGGGCGGCCTGATCGTGCGCGACGAAGTGGTGGCGGTGCTCAACGAAGGGGGCGATTTCAACCACGGCTTTACCTATTCCGGTCACCCGGTCGCCGCGGCTGTGGCCCTGGAAAACATCCGCATCCTGCGCGATGAAAAAATCGTTAACCGTGTGCACGAAGAAACGGCACCGTATTTGCAGAAACGTCTGAGGGAACTGGGCGATCATCCGCTGGTGGGTGAAGTACGCGGCGTCGGTATGCTCGGTGCGATCGAGCTGGTGCAGGACAAGGCGACGCGCAAGCGTCATGAAGGCAAAGGCGCCGGCATGATCTGCCGAACCTTCTGCTTTGAAAATGGCCTGATCATGCGCGCCGTGGGCGACACCATGATCATTTCGCCGCCACTGGTTATCAGCAAGGCTGAAATCGACGAACTGGTGACCAAGGCCCGTCACTGCCTGGACCTGACTTTGGCTGCCTTGCAGGGCTAAGTGCTAGGCTCAGTGCGCGGTGTACTGGGCAGTTACAAATGCAGGGGCTTTGGTTGAAAGCCGGCCCCTGAACTTGCCAGACTGTCGCCCTGTTTTGTTGCCCTTCGGTTGGGCCGTAAAACATACAACGCTTGTGGCCCAAAAAAGAAAAAATTGGAGCATCACCAAATGAAGGCATTAGGTTTGAAGAACGCTGGCAAGACCCTCCTCGCCTTGTCGCTGATGGGCGCAATGGCGGGCGCGGCCCAGGCAGACAGCAAAGTGCTGCACGTCTACAACTGGTCCGACTACATTGCACCGGACACCATCGCCAACTTTGAAAAAGAGTCGGGCATCAAAGTGGTGTACGACGTTTTTGACAGCAACGAGACCCTGGAAGCCAAGTTGCTGGCAGGCAAGTCCGGCTACGACATCGTCGTGCCGTCGAACAACTTCCTCGCCAAGCAGATCAAAGCCGGTGTCTATCAGGAACTGGACAAGTCCAAGCTGCCTGCCTATAGCAACCTGAACGCATCCCTGCTCAAAGCCGTGTCGGTCAGCGACCCGGACAACAAGCACGCCTTCCCGTACATGTGGGGTTCGATCGGCATCGGCTACAACCCGGAGAAGGTCAAGGCTGCGCTGGGCGTGGACAAGATCGACTCGTGGGATGTGCTGATGAAGCCAGAGAACATCGCCAAGCTGAAAAGCTGCGGCGTGAGCTTCCTCGATTCGCCGACCGAAATGCTGCCGATTGCTTTGCACTACCTGGGCCTGCCGACCGACACCCAGAAGAAAGCCGACCTCAAGCAGGCTGAAGACCTGTTCTTGAAGATCCGTCCTTCGATCGGCTACTTCCACTCCTCCAAGTACATCTCCGACCTGGCCAATGGCAACATCTGCGTGGCCGTGGGTTACTCGGGTGACATCCAGCAGGCCAAGTCCCGTGCCGCTGAAGCCGGTGGCAAAGTCAAAGTTGCCTACGACATTCCGAAAGAAGGTGCCGGCAGTTTCTTCGACATGGTTGCCATCCCTAAAGATGCGGAAAACGTCGACGCTGCCTATGCATTCATGAACTACCTGCTCAAACCTGAAGTGATGGCGAGCATCACCAACAGCGTGCGTTTCCCGAACGGTAACGAGAAGGCCACCGCACTGGTAGACAAAGACATCACCAGCGACCCGGGCATCTACCCGGCCGCTGATGTGCAGGCCAAGCTCTACGCAATTGCTGACTTGCCGGCTGCTACTCAGCGTGAAATGACCCGTAGCTGGACCAAGATCAAATCCGGTAAATAACGCACAAACCTGTAGGAGCGAGCTCGTGTGGGAGCGGGCTTGCTCGCGAATGCGCAGTGTCAGCCAGCATATGTATCAACTGATACGCCGCTTTCGCGAGCAAGCCCGCTCCCACACAAAACAGCTCTCACAAATTAAATGACAGAAAGTTTTGCCGGATCGGTTTATCGACGGTAAGTTGCGCGCCGGTTTTGTTGCCGGGCAACAACTTCAAGGCCCCAACTATTCAAGAGGACCTCCACTTGCCAATTTCTTTATTTCGCAAAGCCATGCTGGTGGGTGCAGGTATCACGCTGGCTGCCAGCGTGCAGGCCGCACCGACGGTGCATATTTATAACTGGTCGGATTACATCGGCCCCGACACCCTGGCCAACTTCGAAAAGGCCAGCGGTATCAAGCCCGTGTATGACGTGTTTGACTCCAACGAAACCCTGGAAGGCAAGTTGCTCGCCGGGCGCACCGGCTACGACGTGGTGGTGCCGTCCAACCATTTCCTGGGCAAGCAGATCAAAGCTGGGGCGTTCCAGAAGCTCGACAAGTCACTGCTGACCCACTACGCCAACCTCGACCCGGTACTGCTCAAACGCCTGGAAAAGAACGACCCGGGTAACCAGTACGCCGTGCCGTACCTGTGGGGCACCAACGGCATTGGCTACAACGTCGACAAGGTCAAGCAAGTGCTGGGTGTCGACAAGATCGACTCCTGGGCCGTGTTGTTCGAACCGGAAAACATGAAG
The DNA here is from genome assembly GCF_029201605.1 of Pseudomonas sp. FJ2-5-13. Taxonomy (NCBI): domain Bacteria; kingdom Pseudomonadati; phylum Pseudomonadota; class Gammaproteobacteria; order Pseudomonadales; family Pseudomonadaceae; genus Pseudomonas; species Pseudomonas sp. FJ2-5-13. Next base: position 5,750,810 of record NZ_CP104045.1, on the reverse strand, counting down.
AAGCTGGCCACTTGCGGCGTGTCGTTCATGGACTCGGCCGATGAAATGCTGCCGGCGGTACTTAACTACATGGGCCTGGACCCCAACAGCACCAACCCGGCCGACTACAAGAAAGCCGAGGAAAAACTGCTGAAAGTGCGGCCCTACGTGACCTACTTCCATTCCTCCAAATACATCTCGGACCTGGCCAACGGCAACATCTGCGTGGCGGCCGGTTTCTCCGGCGATGTGTTCCAGGCCAAGGCTCGCGCAGCAGAGGCGGGCAAAGGCGTGAACATCGCCTACACGATTCCCAAAGAAGGCGGCAATCTGTGGTTCGACGTGCTGGCGATTCCCAAGGATGCCAGCAACGTCAAGGAAGCCCACGCCTTCATCAACTATTTGCTGCAGCCTGAGGTGATCGCTCAGGTCAGCGATCAAGTCGGTTACGCCAACCCTAACCCAGGGGCGGACAAACTGATGGAGCAATCGATACGCACTGACGCAGCGGTTTACCCACCGCAGGCGGTTCTCGAGCGGACATTCGTCAACTTTGAGCTACCCCCGAAAGTGCAGCGTTTAATGACCCGTAGCTGGACCAAGGTCAAGACGGGCAAGTAAGGCTCAAACTATCCAAGGCTGGCCTGCATTGGGCCGGCTGCACAGTTTTTTTTGGGAGTTTCGTAAATGGCAGTTGCCTCCGGCGCCTATAAGAAAGCCCTCGAGGGCGACCAAACACCGAAAAAGGTGCTGGTCAAAATCGACCGGGTCACGAAGAAGTTCGACGAGACGATTGCCGTGGACGATGTGTCCCTGGAAATCAAGAAAGGCGAGATCTTCGCCTTGCTCGGCGGTTCGGGTTCGGGCAAATCCACCTTGCTGCGCATGCTTGCAGGTTTCGAGCGCCCAACCGAAGGTCGCATCTACCTCGACGGTGTGGACATCACCGACATGCCGCCCTACGAGCGGCCGATCAACATGATGTTCCAGTCCTACGCCTTGTTCCCGCACATGACCGTGGCGCAGAACATCGCCTTCGGCCTGCAACAGGACAAGATCCCCAAGGCTGAAGTCGACGCACGCGTGGCCGAGATGCTCAAGCTGGTGCAGATGAGCCAGTACGCCAAGCGCAAGCCGCACCAGTTGTCCGGCGGCCAGCGCCAGCGTGTGGCGTTGGCCCGCTCCTTGGCCAAGCGCCCGAAACTGCTGCTGCTCGATGAGCCGATGGGCGCGCTGGACAAGAAGCTGCGCTCGCAGATGCAACTGGAGTTGGTGGAGATCATCGAGCGCGTTGGGGTGACCTGCGTGATGGTGACCCACGACCAGGAAGAGGCCATGACCATGGCCGAACGCATTGCGATCATGCACCTGGGCTGGATCGCCCAGATCGGCAGCCCCATCGATATCTACGAAACCCCCACCAGCCGCCTGGTGTGCGAGTTCATCGGCAACGTCAACATCTTCGACACCCAAGTGGTGGACGACGCTGAAGGCCACGCGGTGCTCAAGTGCCCGGACCTGGACCGCGACATCTACGTGGGCTACGGCATCGCCACCTCGGTGGAAGACAAGTCGGTGACCTACGCCATTCGCCCGGAAAAGCTGCTGGTGACCACCGAAATGCCGACCTGCGAGCACAACTGGTCCAGCGGCAAGGTGCACGACATCGCCTACCTGGGCGGCCACTCGGTATTCTACGTGGAGCTGCCGAGCGGCAAGCTGGTGCAGTCTTTCGTCGCCAACGCCGAACGCCGTGGCCAGCGCCCAACCTGGGGTGACCAGGTGTACGTGTGGTGGGAAGACGACAGCGGCGTGGTACTTCGCTCATGAACATGAAGAAATTCAAGCGGCGCTTGGATCGCATCGTGCCCAATGGCAAGCAGGTGGTCATCGGGATTCCCTTCCTCTGGCTGTTCCTGTTTTTCGCACTGCCGTTTTTCATCGTGCTGAAAATCAGCTTTGCCGAAGCCGATGTGGCGATCCCGCCCTATACCGAGATCTATACCTACGTTGAGCAAAAGCTGGAGGTGGTGCTGAACCTGGCCAACTACAGCTTGCTGGCGGGCGACGAGTTGTACATCGCCGCCTACCTGGGCTCGTTGAAGATGGCGTTTTTCAGCACGCTGCTGTGCCTGCTGATCGGCTACCCGATGGCCTACGCCATCGCCACCGCGCGCAAAGAGATGCAGACCGTGCTGGTGCTGCTGATCATGATGCCCACCTGGACCGCGATCCTGATCCGGGTGTATGCGTGGATGGGCATCCTCAGCAACAACGGCCTGCTCAACGGCTTTTTGATGTCCATGGGCTTGATCAACGAGCCACTGCAGATCCTCAACACCAACATCGCGGTGTACATCGGTGTGGTCTATTCGTACCTGCCGTTCATGATCCTGCCGCTGTACGCCAACCTGGTGAAGCACGACCAGAGCCTGCTGGAAGCCGCTTCCGACCTGGGGTCGAGCACCTTCAACAGCTTCTGGAAAATCACCGTGCCGCTGTCCAAGAACGGCATCATCGCCGGTTGCATGCTGGTGTTTATCCCGGTGGTGGGCGAGTTCGTGATTCCTGAACTGCTCGGCGGCCCGGAAACCCTGATGATCGGTAAGGTGTTGTGGCAAGAGTTCTTCAACAACCGTGACTGGCCGGTGGCGTCCGCCCTGGCGGTGGTGATGCTGGCGATCCTGATCGTGCCGATCATCCTGTTCAACCGCAGCCAAGCCAAAGAGTTGGAGGGCAAGATATGAAGCGTTTTCGTTTCTCCAGCTTCATGCTGGTCGCAGGGTTGTTGTTCATCTACCTGCCGATGTTGATCCTGGTGATCTACTCGTTCAACGAATCCAAACTGGTGACGGTGTGGGGCGGATGGTCGATCAAGTGGTACGTGGGCCTGTTGGACAACACCCAGTTGATGGGCTCGGTGGCCCGCTCCCTGGAAATCGCCTGCTACACGGCGGTGGCGGCGGTGGCGTTGGGTACCCTGGCAGCCTTCGTGCTGACGCGCATCAGTCAGTTCAAGGGCCGCACGCTGTTCGGCGGCCTGGTGACGGCGCCGTTGGTGATGCCGGAAGTGATCACCGGTCTGTCGCTGTTGCTGCTGTTCGTGGCCATGGCGCAGATGATCGGCTGGCCTCAGGAGCGTGGCATCGTCACCATCTGGATCGCTCATACCACCTTCTGTGCGGCGTATGTGGCGGTGGTGGTGTCGGCGCGCTTGCGTGAGCTGGACCTGTCGATTGAAGAGGCGGCGATGGACTTGGGCGCACGGCCGTGGAAGGTGTTCTTCCTGATCACTATCCCGATGATTGCGCCGTCGCTGGCGGCGGGCGGGATGATGTCGTTCGCGCTGTCCCTGGACGACCTGGTACTGGCCAGCTTCGTGTCGGGCCCCGGTTCCACCACCTTGCCGATGGAAGTGTTCTCTGCGGTGCGCCTTGGGGTTAAACCCGAGATCAACGCCGTGGCGAGCCTGATTCTGTTGGCGGTGTCGCTGGTGACCTTCCTGGTGTGGTTCTTCAGCCGTCGGGCCGAAGAACATCGCAAGAAGGCCATTCAGCAGGCAATTGAAGAAGCGGCGGCGGATGGCTGGCAACAGCCGGACAAACGCCGGGCGCCAGCACCGGTCTAATCAGGCCTGCCTGAAGAAACCGGATCAAAATGTGGGAGCGGGCTTGCTCGCGAATGCTGAGTCTCAGTCACCAGATGTCTCGACTGATCCACCGCATTCGCGAGCAAGCCCGCTCCCACATTTGATTGCATTCCAGGTTGATTACGCAGCCCACGGCGACGTGCGGATCACCTGCACAAAATTCATCGGCTTGAACCCAGGCTCCTGGTCCACCAGCACATCGGTCTTCACGTTGCCAAACGTGGTCTGCGGGCGATGGCGCAAGCCGTCGGCGAACGCGCAGATGATGCACTCCTTGAACCCTTCACCCCGTGGATGTGCATGCACCACCGCTTCGCGCTGCACGCTGCTGAACGCGGCGTAGTCCATGCCCAGTACGTCCATCTCCACACCAGCGGTCGCCAGCGCTACGGTGGGGCGCAGGTGTTTCGGCACGCCTGGCGTGGTGTGCAGGGCGATGGACAACCACACTTGTTCGATATCGTCATCGCTCAACCCATAAGGCTTGAGGAACGCGGCGGCGGCGTTGGCGCCGTCCACTTCGAAACGCTCATCGTCACTGCGGTGGCCTTCCACCAGGCCCAAGTCATGGAACATCGCGCCAACGTAGAGCAACTCCGGGTTGTAGGCCAATTGCTTGCGCTCACCGCTCAAGGCGCCGAACAGGAAGACTCGGCGCGAATGGTGGTAGAGCAGGTCGGACTCGACGTCACGGATGTATTCGGTGGTGGCCCTGGCCAAGGCGCTGTCAGGAATCTGGATACCGGCTATGGTGGTGCTCATGGTGGATCTCCTCTGGAAAGATTCCAGTCTGGTCCCATGACCCTGGAGCGGCTATCACCACAGGGAGGCGATCCCGGCCAATGTGCCGCCACATCGTGCCAAGCATGTAGGCGATCCCCTGTGGGAGCTGGCTTGCCTGCGATAGCATCACCTCGGTGTACCTGAGGTACCGAGCCGTCTGCATCGCAGGCAAGCCAGCTCCCACAAGGGGGTCGCGTTTATCCAGTTGGAAAAAGGTGTTTGTGAGTATGGGCAAAACCGTCGCCATCCTGATCTTCCCCGGGGTCCAGTCGCTGGACGTGACCGGGCCGATGGATGTGTTCTGCGAGGCCAACCGCTTCCTGGCGCCCGAGGATCACTATCGGCTGGAAGTGCTCGGCTTCGGCCACGGCGCCATGGCGGCCTCCAACGGTTTGTCATTGCAGGCGCACAAGCACTACAGCGAAGCTCGGCAACCCTACGACCTGCTGCTGGTCGCCGGTGGCCCGCAGTTACCCTTCGACGATTTCGGCCCCGAGTTTGACGCCTGGCTGCGCACTGCCGCCGCTAAGGCACAGCGCTTCGGCTCGATCTGCAACGGCGCCTTTATGCTGGCCCGTGCGGGCCTGCTGGACGGCAAGACCGTCACTACTCACTGGAACGACGCCGCCAGCCTGGCGCGCCTGTGCCCCTCGGCCCAGGTCGAAGCCGACCGTCTGTATGTGCAGGACGGCAAGCTCTACACCTCCGCCGGGGTCACGGCAGGTATCGACCTGTCGTTGTACTTGCTGGCCCAGGATCACGGCCCGGAAGTCGCGCTGAGCGTGGCCAAGCGCCTGGTGGTGTTCACCCAGCGCTCGGGCGGGCAATCGCAGTTCAGCCCGTTCCTCACGCCCCATGCCGAAACCACCTCGGCGGTGGCGCTGGTGCAACTGTACGTGCTGGCCAATCTGACGGGAGACTTGACCATTGCCGACCTGGCCAAGGCGGCCAATATGAGTGCGCGCAATTTCTCCCGGGTGTTTGCCCGTGAAGCGCGGATTACGCCGGCGGAGTTTGTCGAGAGGGCGCGTGTGGATGCGGCGCGGGTGATGCTTGAAAGCAGCCACGCACCGCTTAAAACCGTGGCCTATCAATGCGGCTTTCGCGACGCCCAGCACATGCGCAGTGTGTTCAACCGCCGGCTGGGCGTCACGCCGCAACAGTTCAGGCTTAACTTTGCGGCGCCGGTTTGAGCGTGTCGTAGGCTTCCAGGGCGCGCAGCGAGTAGATGTAGGCCGCGCCTGCATTCAGCGAGATCGCGGTGGCCAGCGTGGCCGCCACTTCTTCGCGGGTTGCCCCGGCCTTGATGGCGGCGTCGGCATGTACGCCGATGCAACCGTCGCAGCGGGTGGTGATCGCCACGGCGATGGAAATCAGTTCACGGGTCTTGGCGTCGAGTACATTGTTTTCCTCGGCAGCTTCCCCCAGCGCCATGTAGGCTTTGACCATCTTCGGGTTGCTCTTGCCCAGTGAGCCAAAGGCTTTCTTTACGGTAGGCAGCAAGTCGGACCAGTTATTGAACATTGCAGTGACTCCTGAACAGGTTGGGTGTGAAGCCAGTCTGCGCCGTTCAGGGCTGGGGCTATTGTTCAATCCGCTCATCTTTTTGACCGATATTCGCAAATGAATGCCATCGACACCCTTATCGCGCTGGCCAACCTGCGCGGCAGCCTGGATTTGCGTTGCCAGTTCCAAGGGAACTGGGCGCTGGACCATGCGCCGGAAAACCTCGGCGTGGCGCCGTATCACATCGTGCTCAGCGGCACCTGCCGCGCCGAGTTGTCTGGCGGGCAGTGTGTGACGCTGGAGGAGGGCGATATCCTGCTGATGCCCGGTGGCGGTACCCACCTGCTGCGCAGCCAGGGCGCGCGCATCCGCCCGATGCAGCCTCGCGTTATCGACGGTGGGGTGCTGACCGTGCACCGTTTGGGCGGCGAACAGCCGGATGTGGATATGCTGTGTGGCAGCTTTCACTACAACCGCCAGTCGCTGTTGTTCGATGCGTTGCCGGACTATCTGGTGGTGTCCAGCCGCCAGTGGCAGAGTGATGGGCAATTGGCGGCGTTGATCGCCTTGCTGCGCAGCGAAGCGGACGGGCAGCAATTGGGCGCCCGTTCGTTTATCAATGCGCTGTCTTCAGCCCTGTTCACCTTGATCCTGCGCAGTTGGTTGAGCGACCAGGCGCCAGTGGCGGGTACCTTCGCCTTGCTCGCTGACAAGCGCTTGAGCAAGGCCTGGCAAGCCATGCTGGCTGAACCTGGGCATGAGTGGACCATCGACAGCCTGGCGTTGGCGGCCAGCATGTCCCGCGCCACCTTTATGCGTGCGTTCGTCAAAGTGGCAGGCGTATCGCCCTGGGTGCTGCTCACTCAGTTGCGTATGGAGAGGGCGTTCAACCTGCTGCGTCAGTCACGCCTGAGCCTGATCGATATCGCCGCCCAGGTGGGGTATCAGTCCCAGGCGGCATTCAGCAAGAAATTCAAGGACACCTACGGCCAAGCGCCAGGGCGCATGCGGGCAGGCTAGCCCCATGCCTGTAGGCGCGAGCTTGCTCGGGAAGAACGCACAGGCGCCGCGTTCATTCAGGAAGCGCGCGTTAGCGTTGACGTTTTCGCGAGCAAGCTCGCTCCTACAGACAGGGGGTCGGATAGGTTGGTCCTTATCGGGCGGGCAGCAGTTTCAAGGTGCCGCGGGTATTGGCCGTCACTTCCTCGTCACTGAAGTGCGCCTGCTCGTACCTTCCCTCGATATAGCTCTGCGCCTGGTCGCCATAGTGCGTATCAAACGGCACGCCGCTTTGCCCCACCGGGTTGATGGTGAGGGCGTGGGTCGGGTCGGCGAAGTCGATCAGGCGTCGTGTCGACGGGCCGTAGGTCACCGGCCACGGTGCCGGGCCAATTGGGGCGGTCTGGTTGTTTGGCACTTCGTGGCTGCCCGGCGCCGGGAACGGGCCGACGTTGAAGATCTTATCCAGCGGCTTTTGCAGGCCCAGCGGGTGGCCGTGGGTCAGGGTGTGCGCCTTGCTCCACTGCCACTGCGCCGGGTCATCGCCGAACGTCGCCTTGAGGTGGGTCAGGCTGTTGTCCCAGGCGAGCTTGACGGTATCGGCGCGGTTGCCGTTCCACCAGGGCGAGTCTGCCGATGCGGCCAGGCGTGGCAAGGCGGCGTCGATCACGCGGGTGCCGAGCAGGGTCTTGAACAAGGCATCGCCGAGTTTGGGGTGAAAGGTCGCGTCGCTAAGGTTGAACAGCAACTGGTTGAACAGCGTGGCACTGGTGGAGTCCAGCGGGTAGTCACCCTTCCAGTTGGCAAGCTGCTCCACCAATTTGAGCTGCGCCGGGTCCTTGACCACCTCGCGCAGCACCGGCAACAGCGGCGCCAGCAGGCGTGGGCCATAGGCGGTGGTGGTGCCCAGTTGCAGGGCCTGGCTGTTGGTCACATCCCACTTAACGCTTGTATCGCTCAACTGCGCGTTCAACTGCTGGCCACGGTCAGCCAGGTTGTAATAGCCGGGGATCGGCATGCCGGTGGGCGATGCCGGCTGGGCATTGGCGGACACCACATAGCCGCGCGGCGGATTTTCTTCCTGGGGGTTGGCACTGAAGGGGTAGAAACCCAGCTTGTCGGCTTGGGCGGTACTGCCGTCGAGGATGAACGCCGGGTTGACGCCAGCCGGGCGGATCGGCAACTGCGCCGCCGCCCACCAGCCGATATCGCCCTTGGCATTGGCCCACACGATGTTCAGGCCCGGCGCCGAGACCTTCGCGGCCGCGGCACGCGCCTTGGCCAGGGTATCGGCACGGTTGAGCTGATAGAAACCATCGAGGATCGGGTTTTCGCTGTCGAGGAACGCCCACCACATGGCAATTGGTGTGCTGCCGGCGTTCTCACCGAGCACGTCGTTGATGATCGGGCCGTGGGGCGAGCGGCGCAGGGTGAGGGTCACCGGCGCCTGGCCCTTGACCTGGATCTGCTGCTCGCTGCTGCTCATGTCCACCCATTGGTCGTGATACCAAACCTGGTTGGGGTTGTTTGGGTTGACCTTCTCGGCGACCAGGTCGAGGTCGTCGTTCTGGAACATGGTCAGGCTCCAGCCGAAGTCCTGGTTGTGCCCCAGGAACGCCACCGGTACCAGCGCGTTGTGGTAGCCGTACAACTCAAAGCCTGGCGCCGACAACTGCGCTTCGTACCACACCGAAGGCACCGAAAAACGGATATGCGGATCACCCGCCAGCAACGGCTTGCCGCTTTGGGTATGGCTGCCGCTGACGGCCCAGGCATTGCTGCCTTCGAACTGCGGCAGGCCGTTATCGGCCAGGGCCTGTTCGCTCAGGGCGGCGATGGCGCCAAGGGTCTGCCAGTCGCTGGCCGCCAGATTGAGGGCGCCCTTGGGTTGCCAGTCCAGATCGAAGACCTTCAAGTAGTCGCTGCCCAGCCGGTCGCGCACATAGGTCAGCACCGGCTCGGTGCGAAAGGCGGCGGCAAAGCTGTAGGCCATGTACCCGGCGACGCTGATGCTGTCTTCGGCGGTAAACGGGCGCTTGGCGATGCCCAGCACATCGAACTCCATAGGGCTGGCGTGGCTGTCCTGATACTGGTTGATCCCGTCCAGGTAGGCTTGCAGGGCCTTGGACGAGGCTGAGCCAGGGTCCATGTGCTCCACGTAGCTCAAGGCACGCTCGCGAATGCGCAGGCTGCGAAACAGTTTGTCGGTTTCCAGCAGCTTGGGCCCCAGCACCTCGGCCAGCTCGCCACGGGCCAGGCGCCGCATGATCTCCATCTGGAACAGGCGGTCCTGGGCATGCACGTAGCCCAGGGCGCGGTACAGGTCGGCTTCGTTTTCGGCGCGGATATGCGGTACACCACGGTCGTCGTAGCGCACCGTGACCGAGCCTTGCAGGTGCGCCAGCGTCACCGTGCCCTGGCGCGTAGGTTGTTTGCTGTAGACGTACCAACCGGCGCCCAGGGCGACCAGCACAATCAGCACCGCAAAAACCTGCAGGACGCGCTTCATGAACATTCCTTACCAGAGTGGGCGGACTACAGATCCTTAGGCCACGAACAATAGCAGCCTACCGCGAGAGTGTGAGTGGCATTCACCTCGCGTCCGGCTCCAAGGGCCTTGAGGATCGGCTCGATAAAACTGTTGCTGGCGTTGCACGTGAGGCCTTCGCTGTAGGGGCCGAAATACGCCAGCTTGCCGGTGCGATCCCAAATGCCCACGGCCGGGCTGGCGGGGATCTGGTCCGCGCCGGGCAGGGCATCAAGGACTTTCAGATGGCGCAGGTTCTCGGGCAACTGGCCGTGGCTGCCGGGTTTTTGCAGGGCATAGAACTCCACGCCCTGGGGCGCGTACTGCTCGATCAACTCGCCCAGGTGTTGCTGGTTACCGACATTGCACGGGCAGGCCGGGTCCCAGAAGTGCACCAGACGAATCGGGCCAGGGCCGCTGAGGGCGGCAGGCAGTTGCAGCGCATCGCCGGAAAATACCGCCGTGTGTTCGCTGAAGGCGCGCAGGTAGCGGCCCTGGAACCAGTCATACGCAGCCCACAGCACCCCCGCGCAGATAACCAGGATCAGGCTGGCGAACAGGGCATTACGGTAGGGCGGTCGCATTGGATGTATCCTCGCAGGTCGCGTAGCTTGCCATGCTTGTCCTGACAGATGAATATCGCAGCTCGATATTCATCTTCACCGCAAGTCTGGAAGCCTTTATGCCCGTCACCTTTGACCCTGATCATCTGCGCGAAAGCTTGCGCCCGCTGGTGGATGCGCAGCCGCTGTCAGCCGAGGCGAGGGTTTACCAGCGTTTCTACGGGCTCGACCTGGCCGCACGCCAGGTGCCGGCGGTGAGCCGCCTGGGGCGTTTTGAGGCGGATGGGTTTGAGGTGGTGGCCCAGGTCTGGTGGCCGCCGGCGCCGGTGGCGACGATGTTCCTGTTTCACGGTTTCTACGATCACATGGGGCTGTATCGCCATGTGGTGGAGTGGGCGTTGGACCAGGGCTTCGTGGTGATCGCCTGCGACCTGCCGGGCCATGGCTTGTCCAGCGGCGCACGCGCCAGCATCGATGACTTTGCGGTGTACCAGAGCGTGGTGCAGGCCTTGTTCGTCGAGGCCAAGGCGTTGCAATTGCCGCAACCCTGGCACCTGTTCGGGCAAAGCACCGGCGGCGCCATTGTGGTAGACCACCTGCTCAACCACGGCGCCCAAAGCCCGGCCCAGGGCAAGACCTTCCTGCTGTCGCCGTTGGTGCGGCCGCGTGCCTGGGGTTGGTCGCAGGTCAGCTATTACCTGCTGCGCCCGTTCGTCAAAGGCATCGCCCGGCGTTTCAGCGATAACTCCAACGACCCGGCGTTCAAGCCGTTCCTTGAAGCCGACCCGCTACAGCCTCGCCAATTGCCTACCGCCTGGGTGGGGGCGCTGGCGCGCTGGATCAAACGCATCGAAGCCGCACCGCGCAGCCCCCGGCGCCCGGTGATTGTGCAGGGCGAGGAAGATATGACGGTGGATTGGCAGCACAATCTGCAGGTGTTGCGGGGTAAGTTCGACCGGCCTGAGGTGTTGATGCTCAAGCGGGGTCGGCATCACTTGGCCAATGAAATTGCGCAGATTCGCGATGAGTACTTCAGTTTTCTCACCCGCCACCTGAAATAACGCAATCCAAATGTGGGAGCTGGCTTGCCTGCGATAGCGGTGTAACTGACAGATCGCAATCGCAGGCAAGCCAGCTCCCACAGGGTTTACTGCGTCAGGCTTGAGGTGCTTTGGCCGACCGCCAGCCCTGCGCGAATGGCTGCAAGGGCGGCCTGGTAATACGCCTTACCCTCCGGCGACTCGGCAAAGGTGGCGAACTCTTCCAGCTCCGGGTCGGACAAATCCCGGTAGACATACAGCAAGGTGTTGTTCAAATCCTTGTCGATCTGCTGCATCAGCCGCTCGCGCTGGCCATTCAACATGCCTTGCGCCTGACCGCCGCCGAGCAGGCCGGGGATCATCTGGCTCAAGCTGTCGGCCGCCACGCCCGCAATCGCCAGGCTGACCTCGGCACCGGCCTCGCGGGCGGGCAGGGCCTGGGCCAGGTGGCCGATGATCAGGCTGCGGGTGGCATCGGCTTCGAGTTTGGGCAGGCCCTGGGCGTTTTTCGCCAGTTGGTCGCGGCGCGTGGCCAGCAACTCGGCGGCGACGATCTTGCGGCCCAGGGGCGATTGGAAAAACGCCAGGGCAGGTTTCGGGTCGGGCAAGTGCTTGCGCAGTTGCGCCTCGGCACGCTGGTCCATGGCCTGGGCGGCAAAGCGTTTATTACTGTTGTCCACCAGCGCCTGGTACACCGCTGGCGGCAGGCTATTGCGGTAGCGCTGCTGGGCGGCACTGAGGGCGTCATTGAAGTGCGCACGTTGTTCGGCCCAGCCGGCGACCTTGTACAACTGGTCATGGCCGTCTGCCCAGGCGGGCAAAACGCAGAACATCAACACAGAAAAAAACAAACGACGCATAAGGACTCCTGTCAGTCGGCCACTATTGTCCGTGTCGGGCGTAGGATTTGTCGAGAAGTCCTATCAGTCACCTGACTAAAGTGTATTCGGACGCTCAACGGCGCTGTCGGATTTTCAGGCGTATGGATACTATGCGCGCCATGCAAATACCCCTCGATCACCCGCTGCTGCAACGCATCGTCGACGACCTGGCCGAAAAAGGCTGGTCGCAGCAAAATGGCTTCCTGCCCCAGGCTCTGACCCTGGAGCTGGCGGCTGAGTGCCGTAAACGTGCGGCGCAGGGTGAACTGGCGCCCGCAGCGGTAGGGCGTGGGCCGGCCCAGGAGATTCGCGAAGGCATTCGCGGTGACCATATCCAGTGGCTGGAGGAGGGTGACGCGCCTATCTGCGACACCTACATGGGCGTGATGGACGGCCTGCGCCTGGCGATGAATCGCAGCCTGTTCCTGGGCCTGGAAGATTTCGAAAGCCACTTTGCGATGTACCCGCCGGGGGCGTTTTACCTCAAGCATGTAGACCGTTTCCGCGACGACGACCGGCGCATGGTCTCGGCGGTGATTTACTTGAACGATGCCTGGCTGCCCGAGCATGGCGGCCAACTGCGCATGTACCTCAAGGGCGGCGTCGAATACGACGTGGTGCCCACCGGGGGTTGCCTGGTGGTATTCCTGTCGGGCGAGGTGCCCCACGAAGTCCTGCCCGCTACGCGCGAACGCCTGTCCTTGACGGGCTGGTTTCGCCGGCGGGGCAACGAGCCGTTTTGAGCATGGAAAAGATTCTGGTCAGCCGCTGCCTGCTCGGGCACAAGGTGCGCTATGACGGCGGGGCCAGCGGCCCATTCGACCAACTGGCGGTGTGGCAAGCTGAAGGCCGCGTGGTTGCCATCTGCCCGGAAGTGGCGGGCGGCTTGCCCACACCGCGGCCCTCGGCCGAAATCCCAGGCGGGCAGGGCATCGACGTGTGGGAAGGCCGCGCCCAGGTGCTGACGGCCGAGGGCGAAGACTTCACCAGCGCCTTTCTCGACGGTGCCCGCCAAGCCTTGGCGCTGGTGCAACGGCATCACATCCGCATCGCCATTCTCAAGGCCAACAGCCCATCCTGCGGCAATCTGTTGACCTATGACGGCACCTTCAGTGGGGTGAAGGTCAGTGGCGAAGGCGTCACGGCGGCGCTGCTCAAGCGCCATGGTGTGCAGGTGTTCAGTGAGTTGCAGTTGCCTGAGGCGGCGGTGGCTCTCACGCAGCTTTAGAAACTTGCATAGATCAAATGTGGGAGCTGGCTTGCCTGCGATGACGGCCTGCCAGGCGACACAGTTGGATTGGGTGTATATCCATTGCTGCGGTAACGGCCACTTAGGGTTCCGCCCTGACGGCGGGTCACTTTGGAAAAGCCCCAAAGTAACCAAAGGGCTCTTGCCCCACCACTCGGCACCTCGCTTAGGCTCGGTGTGCCCGAACGCAGGCTTGAATCCGTGGGCCGCCGCCACGCGCCATCCATGGCGCGGGGCGGCTAACCCGGCGTCCTGCCGGGTTACCCACGAATTCAAGCCTGCGTTCGGCCAGCGTGGTTTAACGGGGCGCCTAAGATCAAGAGCAAGATCAAGAGCGGCTCGCTTCGCATCGTGGTTGCCGTCGACTGTTACAGAGTTGTGTAGATATCTATGCTGCGATAGCGGTGTATCAACAGCTTATGCGTAGCTGACAGATCGCTATCGCAGGCAAGCCAGCTCCCACATTTACTGCATCTCAAACCACTTCTTTGTCAGCGCCTTCAGCCGTCCATCGTCCTTCAGCCGCTTCAACGCCCCGTTCAAACTGGTCTTGAACGCCGGGTTGCCCTTCTGGAACGGGATCGCCAATGCCGGCTTCTGGTGATAAGCCTCACTGAAATCGAAACGATCCTCAAGCTCGGCAGTCATAGCGATATGGTTAATGGCCACGTCGTACTTGCCGGTTTCCACGCCGGAAAGCAGGTCGGCGTTATCGGTGGTGATAAACGAGGAGCGCACCTCCATTTCCTTGGCCAGCAGTTCACCCAGCTCCACTTCAAAGCCGGCGAGTTTGTCGCCCTCTTTGAAGTTGTACGGCGGGGTGTTGGCTTCCAGGGCGATGCGCAGTTCACCGCGATCGTTGACGTCGTCAATCAGTTCGGCATGAGCCAAGGGGCTCAGAAGAGCAAGCAACAGCAACAGGCCAGGCGAAAAGCGCATGGTCACTCCTAAAGAATTCGTACAGGCGAGGCGCCGTTCAGCAACGTTTTGTTATGGTGTCGGGTGCCTTGGACCGCAATTTATCGCGAAGTTGTCATAACCCTACAGATTTCACCGAAAAACTGGAGAAGCGAATGAAAGCCCTTTTGTCCCGTGCAACGATTGCCAGCCTTTTGCTGGGTACCTCGCTGTTGGCCAGCGCCGCAGACCTTCCGCGTACGCCTGCACCTGAAGGCGCCGAAGTGTTTATTGTCTCGCCGCAAGATGGCGCCACCGTCGGCCAAACCTTCACCGTCAAATTCGGGGTCAAGAAGCTGGACCTGGAGCCGATCGACAAGCAAGTGCCTAACGCCGGTCACCACCACCTGCTGGTAGACCAGGAAGTGGGGGCGCTCAACGCCAATGAGGCGATCCCGGCCACGCCTACCTCGATTCACTTCGGCAAGGCGCAGACCGAAACCGAGCTGACCCTGACGCCAGGCAAGCACACCCTGCAACTGGTGGCCGGCGACAACGTGCATCGCCAGTTCGAACCCACTGTTGCATCGAAAGTGATCACTGTTAACGTCAAATAAAAAAACGGGAGCCCTTTGCGGGGCTCCCGTTTTTTATTGGTAGGAGCGAGCTTGCTCGCGAAAATCCCAAGGGCGCTGCGTTTAATCAGGTTAAGGTTAAACGCGTCATCGTTGACGTTCTTCGCGAGCAAGCTCGCTCCTACTAGAACAACACGCGGCTACGAATCGTGCCGTTGATGTGCTGCAGCTTCTCTTGCGCCAGGTCCGAGTACTCGGCGTCGACGTCGATTACCACGTAGCCGACCTTCTCGTTGGTCTGCAGGAACTGACCGGAGATGTTGATGCCGTTTTCCGCGAAGACCTTGTTGATCTCCATCATCACGCCAGGGATGTTCTGGTGGATGTGCAGCAGGCGGTGCTTGCCCGGGTGAGCCGGCAGGGCCACTTCCGGGAAGTTGACCGACGATACCGAAGTACCGTTGTCGCTGTACTTGACCAGCTTTTCCGAGACTTCCAGGCCGATGTTGGCTTGGGCTTCAGCGGTGGAGCCGCCGATGTGCGGGGTCAGGATCACGTTGTCCAGGCCACGCAGCGGGCTTTCGAAGATGTCATCGTTGGAGCGTGGCTCCACCGGGAACACGTCGATGGCAGCGCCGATCAGGTGCTTGTCCTTGATCGCGTCGGCCAGGGCGTCCAGTTCGACCACGGTGCCGCGTGCGGCGTTGATCAGGATCCCGCCTTTCTTGATGGCGCGGATTTCCTTCTCGCCGATCATCCACTGAGTCTCGGCCGTTTCCGGAACGTGCAGGGTGACGATGTCGGACATGCCCAGCAGCTCGGTCAGGCTGGCCACTTGGGTGGCGTTGCCCAATGGCAGCTTGGTCAGGGTGTCGTAGAAGAACACCTGCATGCCCAGGCCTTCAGCCAATACCGACAATTGCGTGCCGATCGAACCGTAACCGACGATACCCAGCTTCTTGCCGCGGATTTCGAAGGAGTTGGCCGCGCTCTTGATCCAGCCGCCACGGTGGCAGGAAGCGTTCTTCTCAGGGATACCGCGCAGCAGCAGGATGGCCTCGGCCAGCACCAGCTCCGCAACGGAACGGGTGTTGGAGTACGGTGCGTTGAACACCGCGATGCCGCGCTCGCGCGCTGCATTGAGGTCGACCTGGTTGGTGCCGATGCAGAAACAGCCGACAGCCACGAGTTTCTTGGCGTGGTCGAAGATCTCTTCGGTCAGCTGAGTGCGGGAGCGAATGCCGATAAAGTGCGCGTCGGCGATCTTTTCCTTGAGCTGGGCTTCCGGCAGAGAACTGGTGATGTACTCAATGCTGGTGTACCCGGCGGCTTTCAGAACGTCGACAGCCGATGGGTGGACGCCTTCCAGAAGAAGGAACTTGATCTTGCTCTTATCGAGAGAAGTCTTGCTCATCTGCGTAAACCTGTATCCCGGAGAAAAATGGCAGGGAATCGGATCGCTTAAGCTGACCCGGACGGCAGGAAAGCCGTCACCGCAGAAACGCCCTTTGGGTCTGTCCTGCGGGGGCGGTATGCTAGCATACGCACCCCGCTAAACACCTATTCCTGCGACGTGAAGCGTTCTCAGGATGACCATGAATTGTTCGAGAGTTCTGTCGATGACCCATCCTGCCCTGATTGATGAGCTAAAGACCCTGGTTGAGCCCGGCAAAGTGCTGACCGATGCCAACTCCCTGGAGGCTTACGGCAAGGATTGGACCAAGCACTTCGCCCCCGCACCCACCGCCATCGTGTTCCCCAAGACCACCGAGCAGGTGCAGGCCATCGTACGCTGGGCCAATGAACACAAGGTGGCGCTGGTGCCATCGGGTGGGCGCACCGGCCTGTCGGCGGCTGCCGTGGCCGCCAATGGCGAAGTGGTGGTGTCGTTCGACTATATGAACCAGATCCTCGACGTGAACCTCACCGACCGCACCGCCGTGTGCCAGCCGGGTGTGGTCACCAAGCAGTTGCAGAACGTCGCTGAAGAAAACGGCCTGTATTACCCGGTGGACTTCGCCTCGTCCGGTTCCAGCCAGATTGGCGGCAATATCGGCACCAATGCCGGCGGGATCAAAGTAATTCGCTATGGTATGACCCGCAACTGGGTGGCCGGCATGAAGGTCGTCACTGGCAAAGGCGATGTGCTGGAGCTGAACCGCGACCTGATCAAGAACGCCACCGGCTACGACATGCGCCAGCTGTTTATCGGTGCCGAGGGCACCTTGGGCTTTGTGGTCGAAGCCACCATGCGCCTGGACCGTGCGCCAAAAAACCTCACCGCAATGGTGCTCGGCACGACTGATTTCGATTCGACCATGCCGGTGCTGCACGCCATCCAGAGCAAGCTGGACCTGACCGCCTTCGAGTTCTTCTCCGACAAGGCCCTGGCCAAAGTCCTCGGCCGTGGCGATGTGCCGGCGCCGTTCGAAACCGAGTGCCCGTTCTACGCCCTGCTGGAATTCGAAGCCACCACCGAAGAAGTCGCCAACCACGCCCTGGAAACCTTCGAACATTGTGTGGAGCAGGGCTGGGTGCTGGATGGCGTGATGAGCCAGAGCGAAACCCAGCTGCACAACCTGTGGAAGCTGCGTGAGTACATCTCCGAAACCATTTCCCACTGGACGCCGTACAAGAACGACATCTCGGTGACCGTTTCGAAAGTGCCGGCCTTCCTGAGCGAAATTGACGCGATCGTCGGCGAACACTACCCGGACTTCGAAATTGTCTGGTTCGGCCATATCGGCGACGGCAACCTGCACCTGAACATCCTCAAGCCGGAAAACCTGAGCAAGGATGAGTTTTTCGCCAAGTGCGCCACTGTGAACAAGTGGGTATTCGAGACCGTCGCCAAGTACAACGGCTCGATCTCCGCCGAGCACGGCGTGGGCATGACCAAGCGCGATTACCTGACCTACAGCCGTTCACCGGTTGAAATCGAATACATGAAGGCCGTCAAAGCCGTGTTCGACCCTAACGGGATCATGAACCCCGGCAAGATCTTCGCTGTTTAACCGCACCTGAAGGAGTCGTTCCATGAGCTACCAGCACAAGTATGTCGACGGCACCAACATCCACTTCCCGGTGGGTAAAGTGGTGTGCATCGGGCGTAACTACGCCGAACACGCCAAGGAACTGGACAACCCGGTGCCCACCGAGCCGCTGCTGTTCATCAAGCCGGGCAGCTGCGTGGTGCCGTTGGAAGGCGGTTTTGCCATACCGACCGAACGCGGTTCGGTGCACTACGAAGCGGAAATCGCCGTGTTGATCGGTAAGCCTTTGTCCGCCAAGCCGAGCCGGGAAGAAGTGCTGGACGCCATCTCCGGCTTCGCCCCGGCCCTGGACCTGACCCTGCGCGACAAGCAGGCCGAGCTCAAAGCCAAGGGCCTGCCGTGGGAAATTGCCAAGTCGTTCGATGGCGCAGCGGTGATTGCGCCCTTCGTGGTCAGCAGTACCTTTGCGGACATGGCCGATATCGGCATTCGCCTGAGCATCAACGGCGAAGTGCGCCAGGACGGCAACAGCGCGCAGATGCTCAACCCGATTGTGCCGATGATCCAGTACATGGCGGGTTGCTTCTCCCTGCAAGCGGGCGACGTGATCCTGACCGGCACCCCGGCGGGCGTTGGCCCGTTGAATGTGGGGGATGAAGTGGTGCTTGAGCTGGCGGGTGTGAATCGCTTCGAAAGCGTTGTGCGCTAAGTAGCAGGCAAACTGCGATCAAACGGGGGGAGCGGGCTTGCTCGCGAATGCGCAGTGTCAGTCAATGCATCAACGACTGGACCACCGCATTCGCGAGCAAGCCCGCTCCCACATTGGCTCTTCATTACATCCTGAATCCTTGCTTTTGCATTTTTTTCACACGCCATCCGGATAATTTCCTGCTCTTGCGCGCGGGTCCTTGAATCCTGTGCTATCCCCTACAGCTCACTTTCCGGAAAAGCGCTCAATGGTCGTGCCTCTGCCCACTTCGAAAACCTCGCTCCGCTCACGCTTGTCCATGCGCTGGTATTCCTGGGTATTTTTGGCCGGTGCCATTTTGTATGGCATCGCCTGGGCCATGCACTGGGACGATCGCGGCCTGCTGTGGGTGCTGGAACGTTTCGAGAGTTCGGCCGAGCGCCGCGAAAGTGTGTGGCTGCCCGACTATCACGCGGTGATCGACGCCAAGTTGCTGCCCGGTATGGAGAAGGACGAGGCATCAGACCTGTCTTACAACCCCCAGACCAAAACCCTGTTTTCGGTGATGGGCAAGAACCCCTTCCTGGTCGAGCTGAGCCTGCAAGGCGATGTGTTGCGCAAAATGCCGCTCAACGGCTGGAACAATCCGGAAGGCGTGGCGGTGATGGAAAACGGCTTGATGGCCGTGGTCGATGAGCGCGATCACAGCCTCACCGTGGTCAAGGTGGACGCCAGCACCACCGCGCTTAACAAAGCCGATTTCCCCAGTCATGACCTGGGCCCGTCCAAAGACCAGAACAAAGCCTTTGAAGCCGTCACCTGGGACAAGCGTAACCAGCAACTGGTGCTGGGCGAAGAGCGCCCGCCCGCCTTGTTCACCTGGAAAAGCGATGGCAACACGCTGACCGGCGACAAGCAGAAACTGGCCAGCACCGAACTGGATGTGCGTAACCTCTCGGCTTTGTCCATCGACCCACGTACCGGGCATTTGCTGGTGCTGTCGGCCGATTCCCACCTGCTGCTGGAACTGGATGAAACGGGCGAGCAAGTCAGCTTCATGACCTTGCTTGGCGGCTTCAATGGCCTGAAAGACACGATCCCACGTGCCGAAGGCGTGACCATGGACGAGAGCGGCAACCTGTACATGGTCAGTGAGCCAAACCTGTTCTATCGCTTTGAAAAGCAGAAATAACTGACGAATTACGTCAGACTTTTCTTTATAAACGGCATTCGCCAGACAGTCCGGTGCGTTTAAGTTTAAATTCAGGTGACCTTGATATCTATTCGCCAGTTTTTTCTCTGAGCCCGCCCCGATGCGTCGACTTGCCCGCCCCAAACCTGCTGTTTTTATCCTGCTGTTGCTCGCCCTGGTTGCTGCCGGGCTGGTTGCACAGCAGTTCCGTCTGTTCGAACGTGCCTGGTTCAACTGGCGGGTGTGGTACCAGCCGGCTGATGAGCGTGCCATTGGCTTGGCGGATTACCGCGTCACCCTCGAAGGCCAAGTGATCGAAGGGCTCGACGACGATGTGTCGGCTCTGACCTACGACCCCGTGCGCAAAAGCCTGTTTACCGTCACCAATAAAAACGCCGAACTGGTCGAGTTGTCGCTGGAGGGCAAGATCCTGCGGCGTATTCCCCTGGTGGGCTTTGGCGATGCCGAAGCGGTTGAATTTATCAGCGACAACATCTACGTCATCAGCGATGAGCGCCAGCAGCGCTTGATCAAGGTGCATGTGGATGACGACACCACGTTCCTCGATGCCGCCGATGCGGAGCAAATGACCCTGGGCGTGCACGTCGGCGGCAACAAGGGCTTTGAAGGGTTGGCCTACGATTCGGTGGGCAAGCGCCTGTTCGTGGCCAAGGAGCGCGACCCCATGCTGATCTACGAGGTGCATGGGTTTCCCCATTTCAAACCGGAAAAAACCTACTCGGTGCACGTAATCAACAACCCCAAGCGTGATGCCGGGCTGTTTGTGCGCGACCTGTCGAGCCTGCAATACGACGAGCGCAGCGGCCATTTGTTGGCGCTGTCGGATGAGTCGTTCCTGGTCTTGGAGCTGGATATTGATGGTCGCCCTCTAAGCAGTCTGTCGTTGCTTAAAGGGCGCCATGGCCTGAGCAAGCGCGTGCCCCAGGCCGAAGGGATCGCCATGGATGACGACGGCACGCTGTACATGGTCAGCGAGCCCAACCTGTTTTACGTGTTCAAGAAACCCTGATCAGAACATCCATTGCACGCCCAGCGAATAACCGGTCTGGCTGCCTTCGGCATGCCCCAGGCGGCCATTGACCTCGGCAAACACGCCCAACTGTGGGGTGATCGCCAGTTGGCTGCCGAGTTGTGCGCGAGCGAAGCTTTTATCCACTGAGCCCAGCCTGGCGGTGCGGGCCTGGCCATCGGCGCGTGCGGTGAGTTGCAGGTCGTCCAGGCGGCCATCGGCCAATTCCTTGACCCAGGCGATGTCGCCGTAGGGCATCAGGCTCAGCCCATAGGGCAGGGCAACCGCGCCGCGCACGCGCCAGCCGAGGCTGGCTTCCAGGGAGTCGAAAGACTGCTCTTGGTACTCCAGGGCCGTGCGCAGGTTCTGCTTTTCGTGGAACTTGTCGATGCGGTAATGGCTGTAGTCCAGGCCGGCGAACGGCCCGCTCTTGATCGCGCCAAACTCAAAATCATAGCCACCCAGCACCCGTGCGCCCAGCGCCAGGGCATCGGTGTCGCCCGTCTGTTGCTGGTTGAGCAGGATCGGCCCGCCATTGGCCTGGATGATCAGGTTGCGCTTGGAATCGAAGCGCGTGTGGCCCACGCTCAGGTCCCCGGCCAGCCAGCTTGGCCCGCCATCGTTGAGCAGCGCATAGACGGCTGCCTGCCAGGTGTCGCTGTCGAGCTTGCCACGATGTTCCAGCTTGTCGCGCCCATTGAGGTAGCTGAGGCTGGCGCCGATATTCAGGCTTGAAGTCAGTTGGTAGTCGCCGAGGGCATGAAGGCCCAGGCGCCGGGCCTCGGCGTTGGGGGCGTTGTCGAAGCCGCTGTCCGGGTTGTATTCGCCATCCACGCCGATCTCGCCATCAAAGCTGCCCACCTCGCGGCTGGCCGCTTGCAGGGTCAGCCAGCGGCGATCATGCAGGCGTACCAGGGCCTGATGCTGGCGCTGCAGGTTGTCTTGCATATTGCGCGCAACGGCACCGCCGGAAGCGGTCGAGGCCATCAGGTCGGCATTGGTCAGTTCCAGCACCAGGCGGCTGAGCAGGCGCGAATAGTCACGCAGGCGCTGGTCGATGCGCGCCTGGCCGAACGCGTCGGTCAGCACGGCTTTGTTGTCTTCGTTCGGGTCGTGCCAGGTCGAGCCGCCGGGGATTTTCGGGTTGTCGGTCTGGGTGTAGCCGTCCAGGTCGCCCAGTTCCCAGTTGGTGGCCTCTATATAAAGGATCGGGATATTCAGCGGTTCGAACGCTTCACCATCGCTGCAGCAGCCGGTGCCCTTTGGGTACTGCGGGTCGAGGCCGGGGTTGCTGAACAAGGGGATGTTCAATTCCCTGGCGATCTGGAAGGTGTGCTCGCGCAAGGAGGCCAAGGCCGGGTTGGCGGTGCTGTTCTGGCCGGCGTGGGCGTACATCATGTCGCCGGTGATCAGGCTGTCGAGGTTGATCATCGCGAGCATGTTGGCACGCTGGGTGGCGCTGAGTGAGTCGACAAAGGCACGGGAGCCGCGCAGGCCTTCTTCTTCGGCGCCGAAGCCAACGATTTGCAGGCCATTTTCCAGTGACAGGCCGCCGAGGTTCTTCGCCACCTCGGTCAACACGCTGGCGCCGGAACCGTTGTCATCCAGGCCTTGCAGGGTCGGGCGGCCGAAGTAAGTGTCGAAGTGCGCGCCAATCACCACGTACTGGGGCTTGGTGCCAGCGGCAGAGGCCACCACGTTTTGCGAAGCCCGGCTGCCGTTGTTCCAGGTGAAGTCCTGGCGGCTGAGGCTATAGGCGGTGCCCATCTGGCTCTGCATCCAGTCGGCTGCCCCGGCAAAATTGGCCGTGCCGCGATAACGGCCAGGGTAATCGTTGATCAGCTTTTCCAGGGTGGTGTTGGCGTGCTGGCCGTAATCGTAGGCCTGGCTATGGGTGGACAACAGGGCACTGGCAACGCTGATGGCGAGGGCTAGAGGCTTTATCACAAGGTCTTCCTTGAGGTGAGGGGGACGTTCAAGCCCAGACCCTTTGCACAATGCGCGCCTCATTCCATGGGCGGCTGCGAATTGGCGCATTGTTAAACGCGTGGGTCGCGTGGCTGTAATTTGTATCCGATTGGATAACAGGCGGGGCAGGGGATGCCGTGACAGAGCGCACGGTTTTGGCGAGGAGTGCTGCGAAAAGTAGCGTTTTTGTTACATCGCTCTAAAGCCGAGCGCCTAACAAATGTGGGAGCGGGCTTGCTCGCGAATGCGATGTGTCAGTCACTATTTTTGTTACTGACGCACCGCATTCGCGAGCAAGCCCGCTCCCACACTAGCCCGGTTTGTTCTTAAGCTTTGAGGGCTTTCACGCCTTCCGGGGTACCCAGCAGCAATACATCCGCCGGGCGCGCGGCGAACAGGCCGTTGGTGACCACGCCCACGATGGCGTTGATCTGCGTCTCCAGCTCCACCGGGTTGGTGATCTGCATATTGAACACGTCGAGGATGATGTTGCCGTTGTCGGTCAACACGCCTTCGCGGTACACCGGGTCGCCGCCCAGTTTCACCAGCTCGCGGGCCACGTGGCTGCGGGCCATGGGGATGACTTCCACCGGCAGCGGGAACGTGCCCAGCACCGGCACCAGCTTGCTCGCGTCGGCGATGCAGATGAAGGTCTTGGCCACGGCCGCGACAATCTTCTCGCGGGTCAGGGCCGCGCCGCCGCCTTTGATCAGGTTCAGGTGTTCGTCGCTTTCATCGGCGCCGTCAACGTAGAACTCCAGGTCGCTCACGGTGTTGAGCTCGTACACCGGTATGCCATGGCCCTTGAGGCGGGCAGCGGTGGCTTCGGAACTGGCCACGGCGCCGTCGAACGCGCCCTTGTGCTGGGCCAGTGCGTCGATAAAGCAGTTGGCGGTGGAACCGGTGCCGACACCGACGATGCTCTTGTCGTCGAGTTTAGGAAGGATTAAATCGACAGCGGCCTGGGCCACTGCCTGTTTGAGTTGATCCTGGGTCATGCGGGCTCCGGAACGGGCGGGGAATTAACGAGGGCGGCGAGTATAACCCAACAAAACCTCGGGATTCGTGTGGTCGCCCGGCCAAACGCTGGGTTAGACTCCTTGGCCCTGCCCAACCCGTGAAGTAGATGCCTGCCGATGCTTGAACACTACGTCAAAAAAATCCTCACCTCGCGCGTTTACGACATCGCCGTGGAAACCCCCTTGCAGACTGCCCGCCAGCTCTCCGAGCGGCTGGGTAACAAGATTTGGCTCAAGCGCGAAGACTTGCAGCCGGTGTTCTCGTTCAAGATTCGCGGCGCCTACAACAAGCTCACCCAGCTCAGTGCCGAAGAACGTGCGCGCGGCGTCGTCACCGCGTCGGCCGGCAACCATGCCCAGGGCCTGGCCCTGGCGGCCAAGGTGCTGGGGGTGAAAGCCACCATCGTGATGCCTAAGACCACCCCGGAGATCAAGGTCGAAGGCGTGCGCTCCCGTGGCGGCAAAGTGGTGTTGCACGGCGATTCCTTCCCGGAAGCCCTGGCCTACTCGCTCAAGCTGGTCGACGAAAAAGGCTACGTGTACATCCACCCCTACGATGATCCGCACACCATTGCCGGGCAGGGCACCGTGGCGATGGAAATCCTGCGCCAGCACCCAGGGCCGCTGGACGCGATTTTCGTACCGGTGGGCGGCGGCGGCCTGATCGCCGGGATTGCGGCGTATGTGAAATACCTGCGCCCGGAGATCAAGATCATCGGTGTGGAGCCGGACGACTCCAACTGCCTGCAAGCTGCCATGGCGGCGGGCGAGCGCGTGGTATTGCCCACCGTTGGCATCTTCGCCGACGGCGTGGCGGTGGCGCAGATCGGCCAGCACACCTTCGACATTTGCAAAGACTACGTGGATGAAGTGATCACCGTCAGCACCGATGAAATCTGTGCGGCGATCAAGGACATCTACGACGACACCCGCTCCATCACCGAGCCGGCCGGTGCGCTGGGCGTGGCCGGGATCAAAAAGTACGTCGAGACCCGTGGCGTCAGCGGCCAGGCCTTTGTCGCCATCGACTCGGGCGCCAACGTCAACTTCGACCGTTTGCGCCATGTGGCCGAGCGCGCCGAACTGGGTGAAGGCCGTGAAGCCATCATCGCGGTGACGATCCCCGAGCGGCCGGGCAGCTTCAAGGCCTTCTGCGAAGCGGTGGGCAAACGCCAGATCACCGAATTCAATTACCGCTACCACTCTGGCAGCGAAGCGCACATTTTCGTCGGCGTGCAGACCCACCCGGAGAACGACCCGCGCAGCGCGTTGGTGGCCAGCCTGACCAGCCAGGGTTTCCCGGTGCTGGACCTCACCGAGAACGAACTGGCCAAGTTGCACATCCGCCATATGGTCGGTGGGCATGCGGCCAAAGTCAGCGACGAGCTGGTGTTTCGCTTCGAATTCCCGGAGCGGCCGGGGGCGTTGTTCAACTTCCTCCACAAGCTCGGCGGGCGCTGGAACATCTCGATGTTCCACTACCGCAACCACGGCGCGGCTGATGGCCGTGTGGTTGCCGGGCTGCAAGTACCGGCGGACGAGCGCCATCTGGTGCCTGCCGCGCTGGCGCAAATCGGTTACCCGTACTGGGATGAAAGCGAAAACCCGGCTTACCAGCTGTTCCTCGGTTGAGCGACTACGCTGACTGAGCGGCCTATAAGGAATAGAGACCATGGAAACGCTGACCACCCTCAAGGTTGTCCACATCACCGCCACCGTATTGCTGCTGCTCAGCGGCCTGGGCCTGGCGGTATTGGCGTGGCGTAAACGCAGCGCCGGCCCGGCCGCAACCGTACAACGCCCCTGGGCATTTGTATGGCTGCTGATGGGCATTTGCCTGGTGAGCATGCCCTTCACCGGCTGGTGGCTGGTGCACCTGCTCGGCTGGCCATTGGGGCAAACCTGGATCTTGGGCTCCAGCATCCTCTACACCGTGGCGGCGCTGGCGTGGTTCTGGCTGGTGGCGCGGCTCAATCGGCTGCGCAAGGGTGAGGGCGGGAGCCTGAATTTTACCCTGGTGCTGGCGGTGGTCAGCCTGGCGGGGTTTGTGGCGATTGCAGGGCTTATGGGCGCCAAGCCGGTTTGAAACCGCGTCGCCTTCATCGCAGGCAAGCCAGCTCCCACACTTGACCGGATTCCAACATGAGAACAGGGTCAAAATGTGGGAGCTGGCTTGCCTGCGATAGCGTTGTCAGCTGCGCAGTGTAATCACCGGCCAACCACGCTTTTCAGCCTCAGCGCGCAAATTCGGATCCGGATCCACTGCCACCGGGTGAGTCACCTGCTCCAACAACGGCAAATCATTCATCGAATCGCTGTAGAAGTAGCTGTCTTGCAGGCTATGCCCGGTTTCTTCCAACCAGCGGTTCAAACGTGTCACCTTGCCCTCGCGAAAGCACGGCACATCAGTGCTGCGCCCGGTGTAGCGGCCATCCACCATTTCGCACTCGGTGGCGATCAAGGTCTCGACGCCCAGGCGTGCGGCAATCGGCGCGGTGACGAAGCGGTTGGTGGCGGTGATGATCACCAGCTTGTCGCCGGCGGCGCGGTGCTTGGCCAGCAGTTCGATGGCCTTGGGGAGCAGGATGGGCTCGATGCAGTCGCGCATGTAGTCGTTGTGCCACGCGTCCAGCTGGGCCATCTCGGTGCGGCCGAGGATTTCCAGGCAGAAGTTCAAGTAGGCGGCGTTATCCAGCGTGCCGGCCAAGTAGTCGTCGTAGAACGCGTCGTTGCGGGCCTTGTAGGCCACCGGGTCGAGAAAACCGCGTTCACACAGGTAATCGCCCCAGGCGTGATCGCTGTCACCGCCCAGAAGGGTATTGTCCAAGTCGAATAAAGCCAGGCGCATTGCAGTTACTCGCTGAAAAGTCTGTAAAAAGGCGTCCAGAATACGGTCTTTTCACAAGAGTGCACATAAGGTAAGAAGCCTCGTTGCCGCTGGAACAACCTTTGTGGAACAATGCGGCGACATGCGTTTGCGAGGTTGTTGCCGTGATCGACCCCGATGGTTTCCGTCCTAATGTCGGCATTATTCTGACGAATGATGCCGGACAGGTGCTATGGGCTCGCCGAATCAACCAAGATGCCTGGCAGTTTCCTCAAGGTGGAATCAACCCCGACGAAACCCCTGAAGACGCCTTGTACCGTGAGTTGAACGAAGAAGTCGGCCTTGAGCGCGAAGATGTGCAAATTCTGGCCTGTACCCGTGGCTGGTTGCGCTATCGTTTGCCGCAACGCCTGGTGCGTACCCACAGCCAACCGCTGTGCATCGGCCAGAAGCAGAAATGGTTTCTTTTGCGCCTGATCTCCAATGAGCAGCGGGTGCGGATGGATTTGACCGGTAAACCGGAGTTCGATGGCTGGCGCTGGGTCAGCTATTGGTATCCGTTGGGCCAGGTGGTGACATTCAAGCGCGAGGTTTATCGTCGCGCTCTCAAAGAGCTTGCCCCGCGCCTTTTAGCGCGCGACTGACGACGGAGTTCGACCCCGAGCCATGCTCAATACGCTGCGCAAGATCGTCCAGGAAGTTAACTCCGCCAAGGATCTCAAGGCGGCGTTGGGGATTATTGTGTTGCGCGTCAAGGAAGCCATGGGCAGCCAGGTCTGCTCGGTTTACCTGCTGGACCCCGAGACCAACCGTTTTGTGCTGATGGCCACGGAGGGCTTGAACAAGCGCTCCATCGGCAAGGTCAGCATGGCGCCCAATGAAGGTCTGGTGGGCCTGGTGGGGACGCGTGAAGAACCCCTTAACCTTGAGAACGCGGCCGATCACCCGCGTTATC
The DNA here is from genome assembly GCF_029201605.1 of Pseudomonas sp. FJ2-5-13. Classification (NCBI taxonomy): domain Bacteria; kingdom Pseudomonadati; phylum Pseudomonadota; class Gammaproteobacteria; order Pseudomonadales; family Pseudomonadaceae; genus Pseudomonas; species Pseudomonas sp. FJ2-5-13. Next base: position 5,723,490 of record NZ_CP104045.1, on the reverse strand, counting down.
GCTACTTTGCCGAAACCGGTGAAGAGCGCTACGCCTCGTTCCTCGGTGCGCCGATCATCCACCACCGCCGCGTTGTCGGCGTGTTGGTCATTCAGCAAAAAGAACGCCGCCAGTTCGACGAAGGCGAAGAAGCCTTCCTGGTGACCATGAGTGCGCAACTGGCCGGGGTTATCGCCCACGCCGAAGCCACCGGCTCGATTCGCGGCCTGGGGCGCCAGGGCAAGGGTATCCAGGAAGCCAAGTTCGTCGGCGTACCGGGTTCGCCAGGCGCTGCGGTGGGTACCGCGGTGGTCATGCTGCCGCCCGCCGACCTCGATGTGGTGCCGGACAAGAGCGTCAGTGACATCGACGCCGAGATCAAACTGTTCAAGACCGCCCTCGAAGGCGTGCGCGCCGACATGCGCAACCTGTCGACCAAGCTGGCCACCCAACTGCGCCCCGAAGAGCGTGCGCTGTTCGACGTGTACCAGATGATGCTCGACGACGCGTCCCTGGGTAACGAAGTCAAGACCGTGATCAAGACCGGCCAGTGGGCCCAGGGCGCGTTGCGCCAGGTGGTCACCGATCACGTCAACCGTTTCGAAATGATGGACGACGCCTACCTGCGCGAGCGGGCATCGGATGTGCGCGACCTGGGTCGCCGCCTGTTGGCGTACCTGCAGGAAGACCGCAGCACCAACATGGTCTTCCCCGATAACACCATCTTGGTCAGTGAAGAGTTGACCGCCACCCAGCTTGGCGAAGTGCCTGAAGGCAAGCTGGTGGGCCTGGTCTCGGTATTGGGTTCGGGTAACTCCCACGTGGCGATCCTGGCCCGGGCCATGGGTATCCCGACGGTGATGGGCCTGGTGGACCTGCCGTATTCCAAGGTCGATGGCATCGACATGATCGTCGACGGGCATCGCGGCGAAGTATTCACCAACCCCAGCGACGTGCTGCGCAAGCAATACGCCGAGGTGGTGGAAGAAGAGAAGCAACTGGCCCAGGGCCTGGATTCGCTGCGCGAGCTGCCGTGTGTGACCCCCGATGGCCACCGGGTACCGCTGTTGGTCAACACCGGCCTGCTGGCGGATGTAGCCCGTGCGCAACAGCGCGGCGCCGAAGGGGTGGGGCTGTACCGCACCGAAGTGCCGTTCATGATCAACCAGCGTTTCCCGAGCGAGAAGGAGCAGCTGGCGATTTATCGCGAGCAACTGCAAGCCTTCCACCCGTTACCGGTGACGATGCGCAGCCTGGATATCGGCGGCGATAAGTCACTGTCCTATTTCCCCATCAAGGAAGACAACCCCTTCCTTGGCTGGCGCGGTATTCGCGTTACCCTCGACCATCCCGAAATCTTCCTCGTCCAGACCCGCGCCATGCTCAAGGCCAGCGAGGGCTTGAACAACCTGCGCATCCTGCTACCGATGATCTCCGGCACCCATGAACTGGAAGAAGCCCTGCACCTGATCCACCGCGCGTGGGGCGAAGTGCGCGACGAAGGCGCCGATGTGCCGATGCCGCCGATTGGCGTGATGATCGAAATCCCGGCGGCGGTGTACCAGGCCAAGGAACTGGCGCGGCAGGTGGACTTCCTGTCGGTAGGCTCCAACGACCTGACCCAGTACCTGCTGGCCGTGGACCGTAACAACCCACGGGTGGCCGACCTTTACGACTACCTGCACCCGGCGGTGCTGCAAGCGCTGCAACACGTGGTGCGCGAAGCCCATGCCGAAGGCAAGCCGGTGAGTATCTGCGGCGAAATGGCCGGCGACCCGGCGGCGGCGGTGCTGTTGATGGCGATGGGTTTTGACAGCCTGTCGATGAACGCCACCAACTTGCCGAAAGTGAAGTGGATGCTGCGCCAGGTGGAGTTGAGCAGGGCCAAGGATTTGCTCGCCGAGTTGATGACCATCGACAACCCGCAAGTTATCCACAGCTCGCTGCAACTGGCGTTGAAGAACCTGGGGCTGACCCGGATGATCAACCCGGCCTCGGCCAAAACCCTCTAAACCGAGGCGCCTTCATCGCAGGCAAGCCAGCTCCCACAGGGAACCGCATTCCAAATGTGGGAGCTGGCTTGCCTGCGATGACGTCAGCCCAAGCGCCGTCAGATTTTCAGTTCGACCTCACCCAGCCGCCCTCCATGGGGGCCAAAGCTACGCTCCAGCATCCGTCGCGTCCCATCGGCATTCACAATCAGCGCCGTGCTCGCCCGTGTCCCGTAACTGGGGCTGGCGATAAACACGCTCGACAGCAGGCTTTCTGTCGCCAGGCCTACGCCGGTGTCCGGCAGCTCAGCAAACGGCGCGATCTGCGGGTCGCTCAGAATCTCCAGCAGGGCTTCCGGCTCGGGGTTCTCCAGCACTGCGCTGAACGCTGCCTTGGCCTTTAGCAACTTCGGCCAGGGCGTATCCAGCCCGGCATTGGATAACCCATACACCCCAGCCTTCAACCGCGTCGGTTCGGTGTCCTTGGCGTTGTAGTGCCACAGCTCATCCCGCGTGCCCACCAGCAGGTTGAACCCGGCGTATTCAATCGAGCGTCCATTCACATCGGCCAAATAATCGTCGATCGGCAGCGAACCACTGAGAAACCGCGCAACCAGTTCGCCGCGAGACTTGCGTGCCGGTGGCTGGTGCGGGTCGCGAATATTGGTCAAGGCGGCAAAGCGCCCATCCGCGTTCACCCCCAGCCAGGTGCCCCCGGCCTCCTGATCACGACCGGCGTAAACCCGGGGCGCATCCGCCCACTGGGCCAAGGGCAGGCTGGGGCGGGCGTAGAACTCATCGCGGTTGGCCGCGACGATCAGTGGTTGGGCATGGCCCGGTCGCCAGGCGAAAATAATCAGGCACATCGGGTGACCCCTTTTGTGTTTTTGCCACTCTACCCACAGACGCGCAGGTGTTCCATCGTCTCGAAGTTGGGCCGTGCACCTCTGATCCGTTAACATGCCGGGCTGTTTGGTGTGTATGTGAACTTCTTAATTTGATCTCGCAGCTGTAACGCAGGCTTAATCGCACATCGGCATGGTCCGGTGCGTCATGACTAAATGTTTTAACGAGGAGTCGCAATGCTGCCTTACCCGCAGATCGACCCGGTGGCCCTGGCCATCGGTCCGCTGAAAATCCATTGGTACGGGTTGATGTACCTGATCGGCATCGGCGGTGCCTGGCTGCTGGCTTCCCGGCGCCTGAACCGTTTCGACCCGACCTGGACCAAGGAGAAGCTCTCCGACATGGTGTTCTGGATGTCGATGGGCGTGATCGTCGGCGGGCGCCTGGGGTATGTGCTGTTCTACGACCTGTCTGCGTATCTCGCCAACCCGACCCTGATCTTCGAAGTGTGGAAGGGCGGCATGGCGTTCCACGGCGGGTTTATCGGCGTGATGATCGCCGCCTGGTGGTTTGGCCGGCGCAATGGCAAGTCGTTCTTCCAGCTGATGGACTTCGTCGCCCCCTTCGTGCCGATCGGCCTGGGCGCCGGGCGCATTGGTAACTTTATCAACGCCGAGCTGTGGGGCAAGCCGACCGACGTGCCGTGGGCGATGGTGTTCCCGCCGTTCAGCGACCCGGCGCAACTGCCGCGCCACCCGTCGCAGCTGTACCAGTTCGCGTTGGAAGGTGTGGCACTGTTCCTTATTCTCTACATCTTCTCGCGCAAGCCACGCCCAACCATGGCCGTGTCGGGCATGTTCGCGCTGTTCTACGGGATTTTCCGCTTTATCGTCGAATTCGTACGGGTGCCGGATGCGCAGTTGGGCTACCTGGCGTGGGGCTGGCTGACCATGGGTCAGGTGCTTAGCCTGCCGATGATCCTGGCGGGCCTGGGCATGCTGTGGTGGGCGTACAATCGCCCGCAGCCGCTGAAGAACGCCGCGCTTTAAATTCGAATGCCAAGACCAGGAGGTCTTGGCTTCAACGATACGGGTAAAAACATGAAGCAATATCTCGAACTGCTGCAGGACGTCGTGACCAATGGCCTGACCAAGGGCGACCGCACGGGCACCGGCACCAAGGCTGTGTTTGCGCGTCAGTATCGGCATAACCTGGCCGACGGCTTCCCGCTGCTGACCACCAAGAAGCTGCACTTCAAAAGCATCGCCAACGAACTGATCTGGATGTTGAGCGGCAACACCAACATCAAATGGCTCAACGAAAATGGCGTGAAGATCTGGGACGAATGGGCCACCGAAGACGGCGACCTGGGCCCGGTCTACGGCGAGCAGTGGACCGCCTGGCCGACGAAGGACGGCGGCACGATCAACCAGATCGACTACATGGTGCACACGCTCAAGACCAACCCCAATAGCCGCCGCATCCTGTTCCACGGCTGGAACGTCGAATACCTGCCGGACGAAACCCAGAGCCCGCAGGAAAACGCGCGTAACGGCAAGCAAGCCCTGCCACCGTGCCACTTGCTGTACCAGGCGTTCGTGCATGACGGCCATCTGTCGATGCAGTTGTATATCCGCAGCTCCGACGTGTTCCTGGGCCTGCCGTACAACACCGCCGCGCTGGCGTTGCTGACCCACATGCTGGCCCAGCAATGCGACCTGATCCCCCACGAGATCATCGTCACCACCGGCGACACCCACGCCTACAGCAACCACATGGAGCAGATCCAGACCCAGTTGGCGCGCACGCCGAAAAAACTGCCCGAGCTGGTGATCAAGCGTAAGCCTGCGTCGATCTACGACTACAAGTTCGAAGACTTTGAAATCGTGGGCTACGACGCCGACCCAAGCATCAAGGCCGACGTGGCTATCTAAAGCCTTACTCGGTGAGAAACTGTGGGAGCTGGCTTGCCTGCGATGGCGGAGTGTCAGGCGACATCAATGTTGCTGGTCCACCGCTATCGCAGGCAAGCCAGCTCCCACATGGGTTCGGTGTTCGCTTGTGTTAGTGGCCGTGGCTTCTGCCCACATGCGAAGGCTCGGCCTCGCTGGCCGCAATCCCTCCGCTGACTTCCAACTGCTGCAAGATCCCGCACTGGTTCCCACCGCCGCAACGTTGGCGCAGGTCCAGCAGTTGCTCCTGCAAGGCCAACAACCCGTCGATCCGCGCTTTCACATGGTGGATATGCTCGTCGATCAAGGCATTCACGCTTTCGCACTGGTCCTGGGGACTGTCGCGCAGCCCCAGCAGGCTGCGGATTTCTTCGAGGGTCATGTCCAGGCTGCGGCAGTTGCGGATAAAAGTCAGCCGCTCGGTGTGCGCCTGGGTGTACACGCGGTAGTTGCCGTCGGTGCGGGCCGGGGGCGGCAGCAGGTTTTCCTTCTCGTAATAACGGATGGTTTCCACCGGGCAATCGGTGAGTTTGGCCAGTTCGCCGATCTTCATCGCAGCAATCTCCAAATGGGTGCTTGACCCTATAGTGGCTACAGGGTCTTTACTTGGCAACAGGCACCTTTACGGACGCGACCTGATGAGCCACTCCATTCATACCCCGCACAAGCACGACCACAAGCATGATCACGATCACGATCACGATCACGATCACGATCATGACCACGGCCATGATCACAAGCATGACCATGCGCCCGCCAAACTCACGCCTGTGGATAACCACGGCCATTCCGGCTCCTGCTGCTCCGGCGCTGCCGGGCCTGCCATCGTGACCCTGAGCGAGGCGCCCACCGCCGGCTCGCGCCTGAGCACCTTCCGCATCGAAGCCATGGACTGCCCCACCGAGCAGACGCTGATCCAGAACAAGCTGGGCAAGCTCGCTGGCGTGCAGCAACTGGAATTCAACCTGATCAACCGCATCCTCGGCGTCACCCATGACCTGCCGAACACCGCGCCGATCATCGAAGCAATCAAGTCCATCGGCATGCAGGCCGACCCTATCGAAGAAGGCAGCCCCGCCGCCGCGCCGCCCGCCAAGAAGCATTGGTGGCCGTTGGCGGTGTCGGGCGTGGGGGCCCTGGGTGCCGAGGTGTTGCATTTCACCGGCGTGGCGCCCACCTGGGTAATCGCGCTGGTGGCGCTGGTGTCGATCCTCAGCGGCGGCCTTACTACCTACAAGAAGGGCTGGATTGCCCTGAAGAACTTCAACCTCAATATCAATGCCTTGATGAGTATCGCGGTGACGGGCGCGATCCTGATTGGCCAGTGGCCGGAAGCGGCGATGGTGATGTTCCTGTTCACCGTGGCCGAGTTGATCGAGGCCAAATCCCTGGACCGGGCGCGCAACGCCATCAGCGGCCTGATGCAGATGACCCCCGAACAGGCCACGGTGCGCCAGGCCGACGGTTCCTGGCTGGAACAAGAGGTCAAAAGCATTGATCTTGGCGCGATTGTCCGAGTAAAACCCGGCGAGCGCATCGGCCTCGACGGTGAAGTCACGGTCGGCCAGTCCACCATCGACCAGGCACCGATCACCGGGGAAAGCCTGCCGATTGAGAAAACCGTGGGCGATAAAGTCTTCGCCGGCACCATCAACCAGGCCGGTTCCCTGGAGTACAAGGTCACCGCAGCGGCGAACAATTCGACCCTGGCGCGAATCATCCACGCCGTGGAACAGGCCCAAGGCGCACGCGCACCGACCCAGCGGTTTGTCGACAGTTTCTCCAAGGTTTACACCCCGGCCGTCTTCCTGTTTGCCCTCGGTGTGGCGGTGATTCCGCCCCTGTTCATGGCGGGCGTGTGGTTTGACTGGATCTACCGCGCCCTCGTGCTGCTGGTGGTGGCCTGCCCGTGTGCCTTGGTGATCTCCACTCCGGTGACCATTGTCAGTGGCCTGGCAGCAGCAGCGCGCAAAGGCATCCTGATCAAAGGCGGCGTGTACCTGGAGGGCGGCTACAAGCTCGACTACCTGGCCCTCGACAAGACGGGCACCATCACCCACGGCAAACCGGTGCAAACCGATTACCTGCCGCTGTTCCCGAATATCGAAGACAGCGCGCCGGCCTTGGCCGCGAGTTTGGCATCGCGTTCTGACCACCCGGTGTCCCTGGCGATTGCCAACGCGGCTGTGGATAAAAACTTGTCGACTCACGCTGTGGATAACTTCGAGGCCCTGGCCGGGCGCGGTGTGCGTGGTGATATCAACGGTCAGACCTATCACCTGGGTAACCACCGCCTGGTGGAAGACCTCGGCCTGTGTTCCGAGGCCCTGGAAGAAAAACTCTTCGCCCTGGAAAAACAAGGCAAGTCCGTGGTGCTGCTGCAGGACAAGTCCGGCCCGCTGGCGCTGTTTGCCGTGGCCGACACGGTCAAGGAGAGCAGCCGCGAAGCCATTCAGCAGTTGCACGACCTGGGCATCAAGACCCTGATGCTCACCGGCGACAACACCCACACTGCCAAGGCCATTGCGGCCCAGGTCGGTATCGACCAGGCCCAGGGCGACCTGTTGCCCACCGACAAGCTGCAAGCCATCGAAACCCTCTACGGCCAGGGCCATCGGGTGGGCATGGTCGGTGACGGCATCAACGACGCCCCGGCCCTGGCCCGTGCCGAGATCGGCTTTGCCATGGCCGCAGCGGGCACCGACACCGCCATCGAGACCGCCGACGTGGCGCTGATGGACGATGATTTGCGTAAGATTCCGGCTTTCATTCGGTTGTCGCGGCAAACGTCGAGTATCCTCAAGCAGAACATCGCCCTGGCGCTGGTGATCAAGGCGATCTTCCTGGCCGTTACGTTCATGGGCATGGCGACCATGTGGATGGCGGTCTTCGCCGACATGGGCGTGAGCCTGCTGGTGGTGTTCAATGGCCTGCGCCTGGTGCGCAAATAGCGGATGAGAGGGTGGTGTGCTGAGTGCTGAGTTAAAGGCGTTTTTCATGGTCGCCCGCCTGGGCAGCATTACCCAGGCGGCGAAGAAACTCGGCTTGAGCCAGCCCACGGTGACCACCCAGATTCGCAACCTGGAAAGCCACTACGGCGTCGAGTTGTTCTACCGTGGAGGCCGCCGCCTCACCGTCAGCGACGAAGGCGCGCGGCTGTTGCCGATGGTCAAGGCGCTGTTGCAGCAGGAAGCGGATATCGAGTTTTTCCTGCGCAATAACGGCCAGGTCCAGGGTGCGCTGAGGATTGCCGCGACGGCGCCGTATTACATCCTCGATCTGGTCAAAGCCTTTCGCGAACGCCTGCCACAGGTGGACGTGTCGGTGGAAATCGGCAACTCCCAGCAGGTGCTTGAGGCACTGGACGATTACCGCGTCGATGTCGCGGCCTCATCACAATTGCTGGAAGATGCCCGGCTGATCCGCCGCGTGCTGGGCACGGACCCGCTGGTGCTGGCGGTGCACCGCAATCACCCGTTGGCCAAGCTTGATCATGTACCGTTGAGCGCGCTTATCGGGCACACCTTGCTGATGCGTGAAGCGGGCTCCACCACCCGCCGGCTGACGGAAGAGATGTTGAAGAACGCCGGCGTGGGGTACGGGCCGTTGCTGGAGATTGGCAGCCGTGAGTCGATTCGCGAGGCGGTGCTGCGCAATATCGGCATCAGCATCATCGCTCGCCAGGAAGTGCCCCATGACCCGCAGTTGCGTGTGCTGACCATCGAGAATGCACCGCAGATTCCGGAGTACCTGTATTGCCTCAAGGAGCGCAAAGGGGCGCGGTTGCCGGCGGCGTTTCTTGGTTTGGCTCAGGAAATGTCACCCCTCTGAATTTTTCGCTGGCTTTGAGGGCCTCTTCGCGAGCAAGCCCGCTCCCACATTTGATCGCGTTTCAACATGAGAATGCGGTCGGCCTGTGGGAGCTGGCTTGCTCGCGAAGGCGGTAGACCAGGCAGCTCATTACCATGAGTCCTACACAAATCCACCAATACCACTATCACCTCCTTTTGCCTTTCTGCCACACCCGCTACGCATTCCCTCCCTAGCATGGCCTTCATCCGTTCGATGAGGTGCCATCATGCACACAGCCCTGACCCAACCCGGCGCACCGATGAAAGTGCGCGCAATCCAGAAGCGCTTTGGCGCGTTCACCGCGCTGGACAACGTCTCCCTGGACGTCGCCGCCGGCGAGCTGGTGTGCCTGCTGGGCCCTTCCGGCTGCGGCAAGACCACACTGCTGCGTTGCATCGCCGGCCTGGAGCGCCAGGACAGCGGTGAGCTCTACCTGGGCGAACGGGACGTGTCCCTGCTGCCACCCCAGGCGCGGGACTACGGCATCCTGTTCCAGTCCTACGCGTTGTTTCCCAACCTCAGCGTTGAAGCGAACATCGGCTATGGCCTCACCGGCAGCGGCCGCGATGAAGTGCGCAAGCGGGTCGCGCAGATGCTTGAGCTGGTGGGCCTGGTGGGCAGCGAAAAGAAGTACCCCGGCCAACTCTCCGGCGGCCAGCAACAGCGCGTCGCCCTGGCCCGCGCACTGGCGCCGGCGCCGTCGTTATTGTTATTGGATGAGCCGATGTCGGCCCTCGATGCCCGGGTGCGCGAGCACCTGTGCACCGAACTTCGCCAACTGCAGCGACGCCTTGGCATCACCACCTTGATGGTGACCCACAACCAGGACGAAGCCATGTTGATGGCCGACCGTATCGCCGTGATGAACAACGGCAAGGTCGAGCAGTACGCCACGCCCCAGGAAATCTACGACCGCCCGGCCACGCCGTTCGTGGCGGAGTTTGTCGGCCAGGGCAACTGGTTGCCGTTCAGCCGTAACAGCGCCAGCCATGCCCAGGTGGGTGGGTTGAACATGCGCCTGGCTGAGGACGCGGGTGTCGCCCAGTCCGGCCGCTTGTTCTGCCGCCCGGAAGCCATTTGCGTCAACCCGCCGGTGCATGAAGAAAACCTGTTCCCGGCCAAGGTTCGCGAGATTACTTTCCTCGGCAACCGCTGCCGCATGAGTTTTGAACTGGAGCAGTTGCCGGGCCATCCGTTGCTGGCTGAACTGGCGCCGGAAGCCATGCCGCGCCTGGGCGCCCAGGACATCTGGGTGGCGTTGCCGCCGCGCAGCCTGCAGGTGTTTGCCTGAGATGGGGGCTGTGATGACATTGCCGGTACCGCGTCAGGTGTCCCGCGCCGAGTGGGGCGACCGCCTCTTTGTGGTCGGCGGCAAATGGCTCTGGCTAGGCCTGTTGGTGGTGGCGGTGCTGTTGCCGCTGTTGGCGATCTTCTGGCGCGGCTTCAGCAGCGAAGCCGGGCAGGGCGGTGGCCTGGTGGCCGCGCGCGAACTGCTGAGCAGCGCCAACTTCCACTGGTTGCTGGGCAATAGCCTGAAAGTTTCCCTCAGTGTGGCGGCCATCGTCGTGCCGCTGGCCTACTTGTTTGCCTATGCCCTGCAACGCACGCTGATCCCCGGCAAGTCCATCTGGCGTGGCCTGTCCTTGCTGCCATTGATGGCGCCGTCGATGCTGCCGGGCATTGCCCTGGTTTATCTGTTCGGCAACCAGGGCCTGCTGCGGGGCATGTTCTCGGAGAATATCTACGGGTTCTGGGGCATTGTCCTCGGCGAGGTGATCTACACCTTTCCCCATGCCTTGATGATTTTGCTGTCGGCGTTGTCCCTGGCGGATGCGCGCTTGTTCGACGCCGCTTCGAGCATGGGCGCCAGCCCGGCCCGGGCGTTTCGCAGCATTACCTGGCCGGCCACGCGCCAGGCGGTGTTCGCTGCGTTTTGCCTGGTGTTCACCCTGACCATCACCGACTTCGGGGTACCGGTGGTGGTGGGCGGCGATTACCAAGTGTTGGCGCTGGAGGCCTACAAGGCCGTGGTGGGCCAGCAACAGTTCGGTCGCGGCGCGTTGATCGGCATGGTGTTGCTGCTGCCGGCGCTGTTCAGCTTCGGCGTGGATGCGTGGTTGCGCCGTCGGCATGGCGAGGCGATGAGCGGCCGCGCCCAGGTGTTTCAGCCGGCGCCATCGCGGCTGCGCGACGGGTGCTACCTGGCCATCGTGCTGCTGATCTGCGCGGCGTTGCTGCTGGTGTTCGGCATGGCGGTGTACTCCTCGCTGGTGAAATTCTGGCCGTACAACCTGTCGCTGTCGCTCAACCACTACCAGTTCGAAGACACCGCTGGCGGTGGCTGGCTGGCCTATCGCAACAGCCTCACCATGGCGTTGTGCACGGCGTTGATCGGCAGCGTGCTGATCTTCACTGGCGCTTACCTGATGGAAAAGACCAAGGGCCAGAAGAACCTCAACCTGGCACTGCGCATGCTCAGCTTCGTGCCGATGGCCGTGCCGGGCCTGGTCCTGGGGCTGGGCTACGTGTTCTTCTTCAACCTCAACGGCAACCCGCTGCATGTGTTGTACGGCAGCATGGCGTTGCTGGTGGTGTGCACCATTGCGCATTACCTGACCACCGCGCAGATGACCGCGACCACCGCCTTGCGCCAGTTGGACGCCGAGTTCGAAGCCGCCGCGCTGTCCCTCAAGGCGCCGTTGTATCGCCACTACCTGCGCGTCACGGTGCCGATCTGCCTGCCGGCGCTGCTGGACATCCTGCGCTACCTGTTTGTGTCGGCGATGACCACCGTGTCTGCCGCGATCTTCCTCTACAGCCCCGACACCATCCTCGCCGCCGTCGCCGTGCTGAACATGGACGACGCCGGCAATGTGGGCGGCGCGGCGGCCATGTCGACCCTGATCCTGTTCACCTCGGCCAGCGTCTCGCTGCTGCTGGCGTGGGCCTCACGTGGCGCGCTGCGCCGCTCCCAAGCCTGGCGCCAGCGCGCACCCGGCCAATAAAACATCCCTGAAGGAGGTGCTCCATGTTCAAGCCCCTGGCGCTGGTCGCTGCAGTCCTCACGGCATTCAGCCTGAATGCTTTCGCCAAGACCGAGTTGACGGTGTACACGGCCCTTGAAGCCGAGCAGTTGAAGACCTACAAAAAAGCTTTCGAACAGGCCAACCCCGACGTCGAGATCAAGTGGGTGCGCGACTCCACCGGCATCATCACCGCCAAACTGCTGGCCGAGAAGGACCGCCCCCAGGCTGACGTGGTATGGGGCCTGGCCGCCTCCAGCCTGGCGATCCTCGATCAGCAAGGCATGCTCGACAACTACGCGCCCAAGGACCTGGACAAGATCGGCAAAAACTACCGCGACGCCGCCAACCCTCCGGCCTGGGTCGGCATGGACGTGTGGGCCGCCACCATCTGCTTCAACACCGTCGAAGCCGAGAAGCAGGGCCTCACCAAACCCGTGAGCTGGCAGGACCTGACCAAGCCTGAGTACAAGGGCAAGATCGTGATGCCCAACCCGGCGTCGTCGGGCACTGGTTTCCTGGATGTCAGCGCCTGGCTCCAGACCTTCGGCGAGAAGCAAGGCTGGCAGTACATGGACGACTTGCACCAGAACATCGGCCAGTACGTTCACTCCGGCTCCAAGCCGTGCAAGCTGGCGGCCTCCGGTGAGTTCCCGATTGGCATTTCCTTCGAATACCCGGCGGTTCAACTCAAGCGCCAGGGCGCGCCGCTGGACATCATCCTACCCAAGGAAGGCCTGGGCTGGGACATCGAAGCCACCGCCGTGATCAAAGGCACTGCCCATGCCGACGCGGCGAAAAAACTCGCTGACTTCTCCGCCAGCACCGCGGCGATGGACCTGTACAAGGACAACTTCGCCGTGCTCGCCCAACCGGGTATCGCCAAGCCGCAGACCGAATTGCCGGCGGACTATGAGCAACGATTGATCAAGAACGACTTTGTCTGGGCTTCCAAAAACCGTGACAGCATCCTGGCCGAATGGCGTAAGCGTTATGACGGTAAGTCGGAGAAGGTAGCCGGTCAGTAGGACTTTCGTTAGGGCTGATGGCCTCATAGCAGGCAAGCCAGCTCCCACATTTTGATGTGTGAACCCGTTCAAGTGTGGGAGCTGGCTTGCCTGCGATTGCGGCCTCAAGGACAGGAACATCATGTCATGACACAACACAGCGATTTACTGATCGTCGGCGCCGGCATCCTCGGCCTCTCCCACGCCTATGCCGCCGCCAGGCGCGGCCTCAAGGTCAAGGTGTTCGAGCGCAGCGCCACGCCATTGGGCGCCTCAGTGCGCAACTTCGGCCAGGCCCTGGTCACCGGCCAACCACCAGGGCCCATGCTGGATTTGGCGCGGGAAAGCCGCGAAATCTGGGGCCAGTGGGCGCAAGCGGCGGGCCTGGCGCTCAAGCGCAATGGCTCCTACCTGTTCGCCCGCACCGAAGCCGAAGAGCATCTGCTCGAAGCCTTCTGCGCCGGGCGAGCGCGGGAGCACGGCTACAACGTCGAGCTGCTGCAAGGCGCTGCCATGAACGACCTGTACGCCGGCCAGTTCCGCCATCACCGCGCCGCGCTGCATGGCAAGGACGACCAGCAACTCTATTCCCGTGAGGCCATACCGGCGCTGATCTATTACCTGAGCCAGGCGCTGAACGTGGAGTTTCATTTCTCCACCCTGGTGCGCGAGGTTGAGCCGGCCCAGTTGCACAGCACGGCGGGCAGCTTTCGCGGCGAGCAGATCATCGTCTGCTCCGGCCACGATTATCAGACCCTGCTGGCCGACGCCATCGCCGCGCTCAACCCGCAAACCTGTCGCCTGCAAATGCTGCGCGCCCGGCCGGTGCTCAACCTGAACCTGCAACATGCCTTGCTCACCGGCTTGAGCTGCGTGCACTACGGCGCCTTCGCCGACCTGCCGGAAGCGGCCGCGGTGCAGGCGCAGATCCTGCGGGAAACGCCGTACCTGCACGAGCACGGCATTCACCTGTTGATCAGCCCTACGCCCCATGGTGAGTTGATCATCGGTGACTCCCACCATTACGACAGCGATCCGTCGCCCTTCAACGCCGAGCAGGTGGATGACTGGCTGATCGAACTGGCGCAGCAGACCCTGGGTTGCAAGGTCCAGGTGGTGGAGCGTTGGCAGGGTGTCTACGGTTCGCGCGGGCCTGGGCCGTTTTCGTTTGTGCAGGCGGCACCCGGCGTCAGCGCTGCCTTGATGCACACCGGCGTAGGGATGAGCGTGGGGCCGGCGATGGCCGAGCGTAATATCAGCACACTGTGGGGCACGACGCGATGAGCCCGGAACAGGCGATTGCCCAGGTGTTTGGTTTGTACGAGCAGCATGGCACGGCTGACTACATCGGCGAACCGGTGTCGCAAATCGAGCACATGTCCCAGGCCGCACAATTGGCCATGGCCGAAGGGTTTGACGACGAGGTGGTGCTGGCGGCGTTCTTCCACGACATCGGCCACCTCTGCGGCCAGGGCGGCGCGAACATGGGCGGTTATGGTGTGGTCGGCCACGAGCGGCTGGGCGCCGATTACCTGCGCCGCGCAGGCTTCAGCGAACGCCTGGCCAAATTGGTGGAATACCACGTGCAGGCCAAGCGCTACCTGACCTTCAGCCAGCCGGATTATTACGCACGCTTGAGCCAAGCCAGCCGTCGCACCCTGGGTTATCAGGGCGGCGTCATGAGCGCCGAAGAGGCCAGGGCTTTTGAACAGGACTCGCTATATGCCGTGAGTTTGCGTATGCGCCACTGGGACGAGCAGGCCAAGCAAACGCAGGTGCCGGTGTTGGATCTGCAACTGCTCAAAGCCATGGCCGCCCGACTACTGGCCGCGTAGACGGGCCTTACACACATCGCAGATACGCCGCCTGGAGCCTCGATAGCCGCCGCACTAAGGTGCTTGCTTCTTAGCAAGGGAGCAACGCAGATGCGCTATTTAAAGGTGGTTGCACAGGATCAAACGGGAGATGGCCGAGCGAATACGGTGCGTCTTCAGTTCTACCAAGGTACGCCCTGCAATCAGGACGAGTTGCTCAATGAGGCCGTAGCCTATGACGTCACCTCAGACGCAAAGGTCGATTACAGCAGGGGAGACGTTACCCATGACGGTCAGGAAAGCAGTCTTGATCAAGCGTTGCTGGATCAATTTGCCAATGCCTATTTGAAGATCAACTGGGTGAATCGCGGCGCCAGTAGCCGGCTTTACATGAAGATCTTTTCCGAAGACTTCTATAAAGACGGCACCCCCGACACCGTGCGCCTGCACTTACATAAAGGCCCAGGGCTGCTGAGTTCGGACGCTCAGGTGTCTTGGAGCGCCGCCTATGATTTTGATAACAACGGTGAACTTGAGTGGAACATTCACGCCGACATCAACTGCGATGGCGTCATTGATGAAGTTGATAAGCACTTGGTCCAGCAATTGGCTGAGCTTTATTTGAAGTTCAATTGGCACACACCTGAGCCCTTCGATGCCAAGGTTGTGGATATTCAGGCACATTGATCAGTAAGCAAAAGACCACACCGTTTGACGCTGCTTACTGAGCATTCAAGGCATGAGCCCCGGTTCATTCAGTTGCACCGACAATGCCTCGACCTGCTCCTGACGCTCGGCCTGGCTCAGTTTGGCGTGGGGGTTGAGGGACGACCATTGCGGATAGGCGCGGGCCTTGTGCAAGGCGTCCGGCAGCTTGCCTTCGCGCCAGGTTTTGTCCTGGGGCGTATCGACCTTGATGCTGTGCATCGCCGCATGCCCGCGCAGGTTCATGGCCTTGAGCAGTTGGCGTTGGCGCAGGGCGAGCAGGCGCAGCACGCTGTCATCGACGGTGAGTTCGCGTTGGCCCTTGATCTTGCCCATCAGGCGGCTGCCATAGCTGCGTGCGGTTTGCAGCGCACCGCCGGCAATCGCGCCGGCCAGGGCAGCCGCGCCCAGTGTCAGGCCACCGACCAGCAGATCCACGCCCGCACCGGCGGCCGCACCGGCGGCGATCCCGCCACCCACGCGCACGCCCAGTTGCTTGAGGGTTTCGGGGTTGAACAGGTCGTCGCCCCAGCGCCCGTCCAGCAACGGCAAGTCGCTGGCGGCGGCGTCCTGTGGGCGGAAGCCGAACAGTTTGAGCAGGGCTTCTACGCACTTTTGTTCGCGTTGGCGCACGGCCTTGCGTAAATCACTGATGGCCTGGGGCTCATCTTCGGTGGTGACGCTGCGACGGCAGGCGGCACAGTCGATCAGCAATTCGGCGATCAGCCGTGCTGCGCTTTGCTGGCGAGCCTGGCGCTGGGCTTCTTGATCAAGGATCAGGCGTTCCAGCTGGGGGCGGGCGTTTTCCAGCAGCAGGGCCAGGCTTTCATACAGCCGACGTTCGCCGTCTTCGGGCGGTGCCACGCTGTCGAAACGCACCAGCGCATGCAGGCCGAGGCGGGCCAAGGCTTCGCGCCAGTCTGGTTCGCGGTGGTCGCTGCTGCTGCTGACGAAGTTGAGCACCGGCAGCAACGGCTTGCCGCAACTGGCCAGCACTTGCAGCTCGTCGCGGTACTTGGCCAGCACCGGCTCCCGAGCGTCGATCACGTACAGGCCGGCATCCGAGGCCAGTAATTGGCGCAACACCTTGGCTTCCTGTTCGAAACGCTGGCGCGCTTCGCTGCCTTCCAGAAAACGCGCCAGCCGCGCAGGGCCATCCAGGCGTTCGCCGGGGCGGTCGAGGCGTTCCAGGTAATCGAGCAGGGCGATGGCGTCTTCCAGGCCGGGCGTGTCGTACAGCTCCAGCAAGGCTTCGCCATCTACCGATAGGCGCGCACCTTCCACGTGCCGCGTGGTACTGGGGCGATGGGACACTTCGCCAAAGCCGACATCGCGGGTGAGGGTGCGCAGCAGTGAGGTCTTGCCCACGTTGGTGTGGCCGACCACGGCGAGTTTCAGCGGTTTAGTCATGACCGGTCTCCAGCCAGCTTAACGGCGCGCAATCGGCAAACGACAGCTCAAGCTGTTGCAGCGCGGCATGCCAGTCGCCCAGGCGCTCGGCGTCCAGCGCCTGGCCCGGTGGCGCCTGCAGCAGCCATACGCGGGTGTCGGTGGCGCTGCGTGCCAGCTCGGCGATCAGCGCCAGGCTGCCACGGTCGGGGGAGCGGCGCGGGTCACAGGCGATGGCCAGGCGCGCGGGGGGGAAACGGCTGAGTTGTTCCAGCAGCTTGTTGCGTGATTCGCGGCTGTCGAGGATGCCGGCGTTCTTGACGTTGGCGGGCAGTTTGGGCGGCCAAGGGTGTTGGTCATCGAGTTCGATGGCGACCAGCAACGCACCGTCGCTCTCCAGCTCGCTCACGCCGCCGCTGACCTGGTGCAGGTGCTCGGGCGCCACATCGTTGACCCCAAGGCGCTCGCTGCTGGGCATCAGGCGTTCGCGCAGTTGGGCGTAGCCGGGCAGGTTGAGGTCCAGGCGCAACGCTGCGCGCCCGCGTTTCCATCGCCACAGGCACAGCAGGGCGAGGATCAGCCGCGGCAACAGGCCGTAGACCAGCAACACGCCCACCAGCCAGGCGGCCCAGGCCTGGCGGGCGCTTTCGATATTCAGCGCGGAGTCGCCGCTGGCGCGGATCATCTCCACGGTTGGCACATTGAAACCCAGCAGAGCCGGGAGTGTGCCGAGGGCCTGGGTCACGGCGACAAAGGTATCGGCGCCGAGAATGGTGGTTTCCCACACAAACCCGTAGCGGCGGGTGGCGAGCAGGGTCAGCAGGATCACCAGGGCGCTGAGCAAGGCCAGCAACCACAAGCTGTTGACCAGCACACCCACCGCCCAGCGATTGAGTTTTTGCCGTTGCAGCAACAGCAATAACGCTGGGGCCAGTTGCGCGGCCTTGGCGTCGCGCGCCAGTTTCTCGCTGAGCCACAACCACAGTCGGCCGAGACTGGCGTTGTGTTCACCGGCAAACAGCAGGCCCAGGGTCCAACTGACCAGCAAAATCAGGTTCAGGCCGAGCAGGCTGCCCAAGGCCCAGAACACATTCACCGGGGCCAAGCCATTGCCCAGCGCCGCGAACGCCAAACCGGCGCCGCTGATGACGGCGACCACCGCCAGTAACACCAGGGCCAGGCGTGCGCCTTGCAGCCAGCGGCTGAGCGCGGCGGTCAAACCATCGCGTTCGGCCAGGTGCAGCGCACGCTGCTGGATGCGCGTGGGCAGGTCGCCCCCGGCGGTGCGGGCCAAGCGGTTGGCTTCCAGGTCTTCCAGGGGGCCGGCGTGTTCTTCGCGCAGGCGCACGGTTTCTGTCAGCCAAAGTCTGTGCAGCGGGTTCAGTGCAGTCACGCGCCGTCCTGTCGTGTTGATGAGGTTGGAGCATAACCGCTGGCTCGCCGCTCTGGTATTCTCGTCGCCATGAAAAAAACTCTCCCTTTAAGCCTGATCGCAGCCCTCGGTGAAAACCGTGTGATCGGCGTCGACAACAGCATGCCCTGGCATTTGCCGGGGGATTTCAAATATTTCAAGGCCACCACGCTCGGCAAGCCGATCATCATGGGGCGCAAGACCTGGGATTCCCTGGGCCGACCGCTGCCAGGGCGTTTGAACCTGGTGGTCAGCCGTCAGACCGATCTTGTGCTGGAAGGTGCGCAAGTGTTTCCGTCATTGGAGGCTGCGGTAGAACGCGCTGAGGAATGGGCCAAGGCGCAAGGCGTGGACGAACTGATGCTGATCGGCGGCGCGCAGTTGTATGCGCAGGGGCTGGAACAGGCCGATCGCTTGTACCTGACCCGCGTGGCGCTGAGCCCGGAAGGGGATGCGTGGTTTCCAGAGTTTGATAGGAGCCAGTGGAAGCTGGTGTCGAATGTCGAGAATCCAGCCGAAGGTGATAAGCCGGCCTACAACTTCGAGGTGTGGGAAAAAGCCTAAAAGCATCGCAGGCAAGCCAGCTCCCACAGTTTGATGTGTGAATACATTAAATGTGGGAGCTGGCTTGCCTGCGATAGCGGTCTATCAGACCTGCGCTAACTCGGCATGCTCATCGGCATCCAGCAACGCTTTATCCGTCTGCCCCATGATCTGGCTGGTAATCGCCCCGGCCGTCATCGAACCATTCACGTTCAACGCCGTGCGGCCCATGTCGATCAGCGGTTCCACGGAAATCAACAGCGCCACCAGTGACACCGGCAAGCCCATGGCCGGCAGCACGATCAGCGCGGCAAAGGTCGCACCGCCGCCGACGCCGGCAACGCCCGCCGAACTCAAGGTCACAATCGCCACCAGGGTCGCGATCCACAGCGGGTCCAGCGGGTTGATGCCCACGGTCGGCGCGACCATCACCGCCAACATGGCAGGGTAAAGACCGGCGCAACCGTTCTGGCCGATGGTCGCGCCAAACGAGGCGGCGAAGCCGGCGATGGATTGCGGAATGCCCAGGCGACGGGTCTGCGCTTCAATGCTCAGCGGGATGCTTGCAGCGCTGGAGCGGCTGGTAAAGGCGAAGGTCAGCACCGGCCACACCTTGCGGAAGAAGCGCAGCGGGTTGATCCCGGCCAGGGACAGCAGCAGGCCGTGCACCACGAACATCAGGCCCAGGGCCAGGTACGACACCACGACGAAACTGCCGAGCTTGATGATGTCTTGCAGGTTGGAACCGGCGACCACTTTGGTCATCAGCGCCAGCACACCATAAGGGGTCAGCTTCATTACCAGGCGCACCAGGCGCATCACCCAGGCTTGCAGGGTGTCGATGGCGTTAAGGACTTTCTGGCCTTTTTCCACGTCGTCCTTGAGCAGTTGCAGCGCGGCAACCCCAAGGAATGCGGCGAAAATCACCACGCTGATAATCGACGTCGGTTTGGCCCGGGCCAGGTCGGCGAACGGGTTGGCCGGTACGAACGACAGCAGCAACTGCGGGATATTCAGGTCGGCGACCTTGCCTGCGTAATCACTCTGGATCACTTGCAGGCGCGCCATTTCCTGGGTGCCGGCCACCAGGCCTTCGGCGGTGAGGCCGAACAGGTTGGTCAGGCCGATGCCGATCAGCGCCGCGATGGCCGTGGTGAACAGCAGCGTGCCGATGGTCAGAAAGCTGATCTTGCCCAGGGACGAGGCGTTATGCAGGCGCGCCACGGCACTGAGGATCGAGGCGAACACCAGCGGGATCACGATCATTTGCAGCAGTTGCACATAGCCGTTGCCGACCAGGTCAAACCAGCCGATGGAGGCTTTGAGCACCGGGTTGCCGTCGCCATAGATCGTGTGCAACGCCGCGCCGAACAGCACGCCCAGCACCAGGGCGAACAGCACCTTCTTGGCCAGGCTCCAGTGGGTACGGCGGGTTTGTGCCAGGCCCAACAACAGGGCCACGAACACCAATAAATTGAGAATCAGGGGCAGATTCATTGAAGCTCCGTTGAGAAGGCAGCCAATCGCGTGAGCCTGCGATTGCGAACCGGGAAGCCTAACAGCTTGAAATATATTGATTTAATACCGATATGGAATGGCGACTGTCGTTTTTGGAATAAGCGTTTGACGCTCAGGCGTATGCCCTTGGCGTGATCACGACGTCCTTGGTCGTGCTCGGGCGATAACTGTCATACGGATTTGTTAGCGTCGATGTCTTTCACTTGAGGGAGACAACGCCTATGAAGCTTGCGCCGAAACTATTGGTATCCGCCGCCTTTTGCCTCGGGCTCGCCAGCCAGGCGTTTGCCGCCACCGAGTTGAAACACTGGCCGGCACCTGCCGCCAAACAACTCAACGAAATGATCGCCGCCAACGCCAACAAGGGTAACTACGCGGTGTTCGACATGGACAACACCAGCTACCGCTACGACCTTGAAGAGTCCTTGCTGCCGTACATGGAAAACAAGGGCCTGATCACCCGCGACAGCCTTGACCCGTCGCTCAAGCTGATGCCGTTCAAAGACACCGCCGAGCACAAAGAGAGCCTGTTCAGTTACTACTATCGCCTGTGCGAAGTCGATGACATGGTCTGCTACCCGTGGGTGGCCCAGGTGTTTTCCGGCTTTACCCTCAAGGAACTCAAGGTTCAGGTGGATGAGCTGATGGCCTCCGGCAAGCCGGTGCCGGTCAGTTATTTTGAAGGCGACGCGGTGAAGACATCCGAGGTGCAGCCGCCAAAAGTCTTCACTGGCCAGGCCGAGCTGTACAACAAGCTGATGGAAAACGGCATCGAGGTGTATGT
Source organism: Pseudomonas sp. FJ2-5-13 (assembly GCF_029201605.1). Lineage (NCBI taxonomy): Bacteria > Pseudomonadati > Pseudomonadota > Gammaproteobacteria > Pseudomonadales > Pseudomonadaceae > Pseudomonas > Pseudomonas sp. FJ2-5-13. The sequence goes on along the minus strand of NZ_CP104045.1, from coordinate 5,702,676 downwards.
GATGACGGCCGCATCCGAGGAGCTGGTGCGCATGGTCGCCGCCGATCCGAAGTACGGCTACAACGTCAAACCCGAAAACGTCATCGGCGTGTCCACCCTGCTCAAGGACCGCAAGACCGGCGAGCTGACCACCGCCCGCAAGCAGATCGCGGCCGGCAAGTATGACCAAGCCGCCAACCTCGGCCTGGAACTGACCCCCTACCTGTGGACCCCGGCGACCTGGATGGCCGGCAAGCACGCGGCGATCCTCACCTACATCGACGAATGGAAAAAACCAGTGATTGTCGGCGGTGACACACCCACCAGCGACGGCTACATGCTGTTCCACGATGTGGACGTGGCCAAGGGCGGCGTCCACCTGTGGATCAACCGCAAAGACAAGTACATGACCCAACTCAACGGCATGATCGCCAAGCACGCGGCGGCGCAGGCCAAGGAAGGGCTGCCGGTGACGGCGGATAAAAACTGGGTGATCGTGAAGCCGGAAGATATCCAGTGACCATGGATGTAAGCCGGTAAATGTGGGAGCGGGCTTACTCGCGAATGCGGCCGGTCTGTAACAGATGAGATGACTGACCCAACGCTTTCGCGAGCAAGGCCGCTCCCACATTTTGATCTTCAGCGTCCTGAGTTTTTCTCCAGGCAAAAAAAGCCCCGCACCTGGCGGGGCTTTTTTATGCGCGAAGCTTACAGGCCGTCGAGCATGGCTTTGTTGCGTACCGCACCCTTGTCGGCGCTGGTGGCCAACAATGCGTAGGCCTTCAACGCGGTAGTGACTTTACGCGGGCGCTTCTCCACTGGCTTCCAGCCTTTCTTGTCCTGCTCAACCCGGCGTGCCGCCAGTTCTTCATCGCTGATCAACAGGTTGATCGAGCGGTTTGGAATGTCGATCAACACCTTGTCGCCATCCTGCACCAGGCCAATCGCGCCACCGGCAGCGGCTTCCGGGGAAGCGTGGCCGATGGACAGGCCCGAGGTGCCGCCGGAGAAACGGCCGTCGGTCAGCAGGGCGCAGGCTTTGCCCAGGCCTTTGGATTTCAGGTAGGACGTGGGGTAAAGCATCTCCTGCATACCCGGGCCGCCTTTGGGGCCTTCGTAGCGGATGATCACGATGTCGCCTTCCTTGACTTCGTCCGCGAGGATGCCGCGTACCGAACTGTCCTGGCTTTCGTAGATCTTGGCGCGGCCTTCGAAGACGTGGATGGATTCATCCACCCCCGCGGTTTTGACCACGCAGCCGTCGAGGGCGATGTTGCCGTACAGCACGGCCAGGCCGCCTTCTTGCGAGTAGGCGTGCTCGACACTGCGGATGCAGCCGTTTTCACGGTCGTCATCCAGGGTGTCCCAACGGGTCGACTGGCTGAACGCGGTCTGCGTCGGAATGCCCGCAGGGCCGGCCTTGAAGAAGGTGTGCACGGCTTCGTCGTCAGTCTGGGTGATGTCCCACTTGGCGATGCCTTCGGCGATGGACTTGCTGTGCACGGTCGGCAGGTCGGTGTGCAGCAGGCCGCCACGTGCCAGGGAGCCGAGGATCGAGAAGATCCCGCCGGCGCGGTGCACGTCTTCCATGTGGTATTTCTGGATGTTCGGCGCGACCTTGCACAGTTGCGGCACGTGACGAGACAGGCGGTCGATGTCGCGCAGGTCGAAATCGATCTCGGCTTCCTGGGCGGCGGCCAGCAGGTGCAGAATGGTGTTGGTGGAACCGCCCATGGCGATGTCCAGGGTCATGGCGTTTTCGAACGCCTTGAAGTTGGCGATATTGCGCGGCAACACCGACTCATCGTTCTCGCCGTAGTAGCGCTTGCACAGCTCGACGATGGTGCGGCCGGCCTGCAGGAACAACTGCTCGCGGTCGCTGTGAGTGGCCAGTGTGGAACCGTTGCCCGGCAAGGCGAGGCCCAAGGCTTCGACCAGGCAGTTCATCGAGTTGGCGGTGAACATGCCGGAGCACGAACCACACGTCGGGCACGCGCTGCGCTCGTATTCCGCGACCTTCTCGTCAGAAGCGCTGGAATCGGCGGCGATCACCATGGCGTCGACGAGGTCGAGGCCGTGGGAGGCGAGTTTGGTCTTGCCGGCTTCCATCGGCCCGCCGGAAACGAAGATTACCGGGATGTTCAGGCGCAAGGCAGCCATCAACATGCCAGGGGTGATCTTGTCGCAGTTGGAGATGCACACGATGGCGTCGGCGCAGTGGGCGTTGACCATGTATTCCACGGAGTCGGCGATGATCTCGCGGCTCGGCAGGGAATACAGCATGCCGTCATGGCCCATGGCGATACCGTCGTCCACGGCGATGGTGTTGAATTCTTTTGCCACGCCACCGGCGCGTTCGATCTCGCGGGCGACCAGTTGGCCGAGGTCCTTGAGGTGGACATGGCCCGGCACGAACTGGGTGAACGAGTTGGCAATCGCGATGATCGGCTTTTTGAAGTCGTCATCTTTCATCCCCGTGGCACGCCACAGCGCGCGCGCGCCGGCCATGTTGCGGCCGTGGGTGGATGTTTTCGAGCGGTAATCAGGCATTGGAGCACTCCGGGCGGCTAATCAAGTACTAAAGGGGAGTGAGCTTCTAATTGACGACTGGAACACTCAGAAAATGGCCGTGTGTCCGGAAGTTGCCACTCGCGTCGCGGGATCGCCGCTTGCTTGGGCCTCGAGCTCATAAACCCGCCGGGGGATGACTGGCGATGAATAGGGCCGATTCTACACCGCTGGCGGCTGGAGGGAATGGGCGCAACCTTGAAGTTAGCCGCTACAGGACGTGCGGGCGCCGCCGTGCCCATGAGTTCAACGCAAGGGCGGCAAGGCTCAGGATTAGAAAACACAAGCCAAGCGCAGTACTCAACTGGTGGGTAAAGGTGCTGATAAACGCACTGATACAGCCGCCAGCAATGAACAGCACTGCCGCAACGGCGGAAGCTGCGGCTCCCGCATTGTCTGGAAACAGGCTCATGGCCTTGGAGTTGGAAATGGGCCGGGTGATGGTGGTGCCCGCCGTGCAGAGCAGCATGGGCACCAACACTGTCGGGGTTGATAAGCCGAACAGGTAGGCCAACAGCAGCATGACTACGCCAGAGATAGCCATCAGAACCAGCCCGACTGCCATCTGGGTAGCCGCCGCCAGCCGTTTGTGCAGGACGCCGGCACAGAGGCCTCCCACTACGTAGGCGGCGCCGTAGAGAAGCAAGGTCAATGAGTACTCATGGGGTGACAGCTTTAACTGGTCCATGAAAATGAGCGGTGACACAACGATGAATGAGAAATGACAGGCGAAGGTGATCGCGGAGATCGTGGCGTAGCTGGCGAAATGTCTGTTGGCGAAAACCTTGGCGTAGGCCCTGAAAATACCCCGCTCGCTTGGCGCGGTTGGAGGGAAGCCGCCATGCAGTAATCGGTGAGCCATAATCCACGTTGCGGCACAGAGGGCGATAAACGCGTAGAAGCTGGCTTTCCATCCCCAGTGCAATTGCAGCCATGCGCCCAGCACTGGGGAAATCGAGATGAAAATGCCTCCGGCCGTGGCCATTGCTATGCGCAACCGCTCCTGTTCCCTGCCGAGAAAAAGGTCCTGCACCAGAGCTTGGGACAGTATGAAACCACCGCAGCCTATGGCCTGAATGACTCGGAAGAACAGGAATTGGGGCGTGTTTCTGGCGGCCAGACACCCGACTGCACCCAGGATGGCTACTACCATACTGGCCAGGAGTAGCTTCTTGCGACCGATTCTGTCGGACAGCGGGCCGATCAGCAGCATTGAGCAGGAAAATCCAATGGCGAACAGGCTGACGGATCGAGCGATATGGGTGGTCGAGGTATGGAAGTGTTCAGCCAGGGCGGGAAAGGAGGGCAGTACGACGTCAAGGGGGAAGACGCCCAGCAAAGTCATGGTCATCAGCCAGAAAACCAAGAGCGGTTTTTCAGCCTGTGTAATTGCCTTCGACATGCGCGAGCCTCGGTTCCATGAGAGGGCGAGGATCGAGTCTGCGCTACGGAAAGTCAAAGCCTGGGGCAGTACGACATTTCCTGAAAACCTGTAGGAACCCGCAAGTCCCTACAGGGGAACAGCATCAGCTATTGGGCAACAACCGGCAGGTAATGCTCTTGATGTAGCGCGTCTCGGCAATCGCCGGGTGCACCGGGTGGTCCGGGCCTTGGCCGCCGCGTTCGAGCATCTGGATGTTGCGGTCCAGGTGGCGGGCGCTGGTGAGCAGGATGTTTTGCAGGTCATCTTCCGGCAGGTGCATGGAGCATGAAGCGCTGACGAGGATGCCGTCCTTGCTGAGCAGGCGCATGGCTTGCTCGTTGAGGCGGCGGTAGGCGCCTTCGCCGTTTTTCATGTCTTTTTTGCGTTTGATGAAGGCCGGTGGGTCGGCGACGATCACGTCGAAGCGTTCTTCGCTGGCTTTCAGTTCTTTCAACGCCTCAAAGACGTCGCCTTCGATGCAGGTCATCTTCTCGGCAAAGCCGTTCAGCGCGGCGTTGCGCTCTACGCCGTCGAGGGCGAAGGCCGAAGCGTCGACGCAGAACACTTCACTGGCGCCGAAGGCGGCAGCTTGCACGCCCCAGCCGCCGATGTAGCTGTACAGGTCCAGTACACGCTTGCCCTTGGCATACGGGGCCAGGCGGGCGCGGTTCATGCGGTGATCGTAGAACCAGCCGGTTTTCTGGCCTTGGATCACCGGGGCTTCGAATTTCACGCCGTTTTCTTCCAGCGCCACCCACTCCGGCACCAGGCCGAATACGGTTTCGACGTAGCGGTTGAGGCCTTCGGCGTCGCGCGCGGCGGAGTCGTTCTTGAACAGGATGCCGCTGGGCTTGAGCACTTGGGTCAGCGCGGCGATCACATCTTCTTTATGCGCTTCCATGGTCGCCGAGGCGATCTGTACCACCAGAATGTCGCCGAAGCGGTCGACCACCAGGCCCGGCAGCAGGTCGGAATCACCGTAGACCAGGCGGTAGAACGGCTTGTCGAACAGGCGGTCACGCAGGGACAGGGCCACGTTGAGGCGGTGTACCAGCAGCGACTTGTCCAGTGGTAACTTGATGTCGCGCGACAGCAGGCGGGCGCAGATCAGGTTGTTCGGGCTCATGGCCACGATGCCCAGGGTCTTGCCGCCGGCTGCTTCCAGGATAGCCTGGTCGCCTGCCTGGAAGCCGTGGAGTGGGGTGGCGGCCACGTCGATTTCGTTGCTGTAGACCCACAGGTGGCCGTTGCGCAAACGACGATCGGCGTTGGCTTTGAGACGCAGGCTTGGCAGGGACATGACGTCGCTCCGGAAAAAAGAGCGGGAGTATAGCGTGTTGTGTATTACTTGGCGGCACCGCCGGACATGTGGGAGCGGGCTTGCTCGCGAAAGCGGGGGGCCAGTCACCGAATGTATTGGCTGGCCCACCGTATTCGCGAGCAAGCCCGCTCCCACATTTGGTCCGATTTCACAGTTGGGTTTTTGGGTGTCGGCCACGTCTGCATAAGGGGTAGAATTCGCGCCTAGCCCAGAGTGTGTACTTATGTCCCAAGAGCTTTCCCCCGAGCAGATCCAACAGGCCCTGCAAGGCATCAGCGTGCCGCCTCAACCGCAAATCATGGTGGATTTGCAGATGGAGCAGTACATGCCCGACCCGGACCTGGAAGTGATTGCGCGGCTGATCTCCCAAGACCCGGGCTTGTCCGGTGCGCTGCTCAAGATTGTCAATTCGCCGTATTACGGCCTGAGCAACAAAATCGCTTCGATCCAGCGTGCGGTGAACCTGCTGGGCAGCCGCTCGATCATTAATCTGATCAACGCGCAGTCGATCAAGGGCGAGATGTGCGACGACACCATCGTCACCCTCAACCGCTTCTGGGACACTGCCCAGGATGTGGCCATGACCTGCCTCACCCTGGCCAAGCGCACTGGCTCCCAGGCCGTGGACGAAGCCTATGCCTTGGGCCTGTTCCATGATTGTGGCGTGCCGCTGATGCTCAAGCGCTTCCCCAATTACATGGCGGTACTGGAAGAAGCCTACGCCAATGCCGGCCCGGATTGCCGCGTGGTCGACACCGAAAACAACGCGTTCCACACCAACCATGCGGTGGTTGGCTACTACACCGCCAAGTCCTGGCGCCTGCCGGAGCATGTGACAGACGCCATCGCCAATCACCACAACGCTCTGGCGATTTTCAGCGATGAGACGTCGCGCAACCCGCAGCTCAAGAACCTGCTGGCCATTTTGAAGATGGCCGAGCATATCTGTTCGTCCTATCGCGTACTGGGTAACCAGGCGGTGGACCATGAGTGGAATGCCATCGGCCATCTGGTGCTGGATTACGTGGGCCTGTCGGACTACGACTTCGAGAGCCTGAAGTTGTCGATCCGCGAACTGGGCGCGCACTGACCCGTTATTCAAGAGGTACACATGCCCGAGTTACCAGAAGTCGAAACCACCCGCCGCGGGATTGCCCCGCACCTGGAAGGCCAGCGCGTCAGCCGCGTGGTGGTGCGTGAGCGGCGCCTGCGCTGGCCGATTCCGGAAGACCTGGATGTGCGCCTGTCGGGGCAGCGCATCGTGCTGGTGGAGCGCCGGGCCAAGTACCTGTTGATCAATGCCGAAGTGGGCACCTTGATCAGCCACCTGGGCATGTCGGGCAACTTGCGCCTGGTGGAAGTCGGCATGCCGGCGGCCAAGCATGAACATGTGGATATTGAGCTGGAATCGGGTATGGCCCTGCGCTACACCGACCCGCGGCGTTTCGGCGCGATGCTCTGGAGCCTCGACCCGCACAACCATGAGTTGCTGATGCGGCTGGGGCCGGAGCCGTTGACCGACCTGTTTGATGGCGAGCGTTTGTTCCAACTGTCTCGCGGCAAGTCGATGGCGGTGAAGCCGTTCATCATGGACAACGCGGTGGTGGTGGGCGTGGGCAATATCTATGCGACAGAGGCGCTGTTTGCGGCGGGGATTGACCCGCGCCGCGCCGCCGGGGGGATTTCACGCGGGCGTTATTTGAAGCTGGCGATTGAGATCAAGCGGGTGCTGGCCGCTGCCATTGAGCGGGGCGGTACCACGTTGCGGGACTTTATCGGCGGCGATGGGCAGCCGGGGTATTTCCAGCAGGAATTGTTCGTGTATGGCCGTGGTGGCGAGGCGTGCAAGGTTTGCGGCACTGAGCTACGCAATGTGGTGCTGGGGCAGCGGGCGAGTGTGTTTTGCCCCAAGTGTCAGAGCTGAATGGTGCGGAGGGCTGATGCAGCCTTCGCGAGCAAGCCCGCTCCCACATTTGACTGCATTTAACCTGAAGAAACTCGGTCAATGTGGGAGCGGGCTTGCTCGCGAAGAGGCCTTTACGGGCAATGAAGAGGCTTAGGCCTTACCGGTAATCTTGCGGTACTTCTCCATCAACTGCTCTTCAGTCTCAGGGTGTGCCTCATCCAGCGGAATGCAATCCACCGGGCATACCTGCTGGCACTGCGGTTCGTCGTAGTGGCCGACGCACTGGGTGCACAGGTTAGGGTCGATCACGTAGATCTCTTCGCCCTGGGAAATGGCGGCGTTCGGGCACTCGGGTTCGCAGACGTCGCAGTTGATGCAATCGTCGGTGATGATCAGGGACATGGAAACTCCTGCCAGGGCACTCTGCCAAGGCATCTGAAAACTAATGCGCGCAATTGTGCCGCATTGGCGCCCGCAGTGCGAGCAGGCACCGACCGAGCAGCCTTACTTCTTGAAGCGTAGCGTCAGCGCATCGGCCACGGCTGGGTGGACGAACTTGGTGATATCTCCGCCCAAAGCGGCGATTTCACGAACCAACGTCGAGGAAATGAACGAATAACGCTCCGACGGCGTGAGGAACAGACTTTCGACGTCCGGCGCCAATTGGCGGTTCATGTTGGCCAGCTGGAATTCGTATTCGAAGTCCGACACCGCGCGCAGGCCACGCAGGAACACATTGGCGTTCTGCTCCTTGGCAAAATGCGCCAGCAATGTCGAAAAGCCCACTACTTCCACATTTGGCAGGTGCTTGGTGACCTCTTGCGCCAGCTCCACACGTTGTTCCAAGGGAAACAGCGGGTTTTTCTTGGGGCTGGCCGCGACCGCGATGATCACATGGTCGAACAGGCGAGAGGCGCGTTCGACCAGATCGCCATGGCCTTTGGTAATCGGGTCGAAGGTACCTGGGTACAACACTCGGTTCATCGCGTCGTCCTGGCGGAGTCCGTTGGGGAACCGGATGGTATCGCAGCATTACCGGTGGGCCAAGTCGACTTATGTAGATAGATACCGTGAATACCCTGTCTTTTCATGCCGTTTTCAGACGTTCGGCCAATGCGCTCGCCAGTTGCGCGGTCAATCCGTACACCGACAATTGCGGGTTGGCGCCAATGCTGGTGGGGAACAGCGAGCCGTCGTGGATCGACAGATTGCGCAACTGATGGTGGCGACCCAGGCTGTCGGCCACGGCATTTTTCGGGTCTTCTCCCATGGCACAACCGCCCATCACGTGGGCGCTGCCCAGGGTGGTGCGATGCAGTTCCAGGTTCAGACCGTCGATCACGCTGCGCGCTTCGGCCGGGTTGTTCACGAAGCGCGCGTCGTGATGCAAGGGCTTGACCGATTTGGCCCCCGCCGCGAACTGAATCTCGGCCATGCTGTGGAAGGCCCGGCGCAGGCCGTCCCAGGCGTAGGGCGAGACCTGATAGTCGAGCACGGGCGTGCCGTCACCGCGTAACTCCACGGTTCCGCCTGGGCTGTCGGGGTGAAAACCGTCGCGCAGCAGGGCGAGCATGGCGTGGGTGTGGGGTAATTGGTTCATGTCCAAGGCGTTCTGGTTGCCGTAGCCACCGAACAGGGTGCTTGCCAGGCCTGGGTGCAAGGGTGGTGCTTCCAGTTTGTAGGACATTTTGCCGGTAGTGCCGTCCTGCCATTGGAAATGGTCGGAGTAGATGGATTGCGGCGCGCCGTAGAAGGGGTTGATCACCTCGTCGAACAGCCCGGCGGAGAAATTGACCAGGTGCAGGAAGGTGCGCTTGCCCAACCGCGAGTGCGGGTCGGGTGCGTCCGAGCGCATCAGCAGGGCCGGGCTGTTGATGCCGCCGCCCGCCAGCACATAGTGCTTGGCTTTCACGCTGATCTTGCGCCCGGTGGGCGCTACGCAGCGCTCGTCCATGGCCACGCATTCGAGGCTGCTGATGGTGTCGCCGCTGTAGATGAGCCGTTCGGCGCGAGCCAGGTAAAGCAGTTCGCCGCCCTTTTCCAGGGTGGACGGGATGGTCGTCACCAGCATTGACTGCTTGGCGTTGACCGGGCAGCCCATGCCGCAGTACCCCAGGTTGAAGCAGCCGCGCACATTGCGCGGGATCACATGCCAGCTATAGCCGAGCTTTTCGCAGCCTTTGCGGATCACATCGTTATTGGCATTCGGCGGCAGCGCCCACGGCGCGATGCCCAGGCGCTGTTCCATTTTTTCGAACCAGGGCGCCATTTCGGCGCTGCTATGGCCTTTGACCGCATATTCGCTGGCCCAATGCGAGAGGGTGGCATCGGGGGTGCGAAAGCTGGAGGTCCAGTTGATCAAGGTGGTACCGCCCACGGCCCGGCCCTGCAGGATGGTGATAGCGCCGTCCTTGCTCATCCGCCCGATGCCTTCCTGGTAAAGGCTGGCGTAGGCTTCGTCTTCCAGCAGCTTGAAGTCGCTGCTGGTCTTGAGCGGGCCTTCTTCGATCAGCAACACTTTGTAGCCGGCGGCGCTGAGGATTTCGGCGGTGGTACCGCCCCCGGCGCCGCTGCCGATGATGGCGACATCCGCCTCCAGGGTGAGGTCGTTATCCAGGGCGGCGCCATTGTGGGTTTTCCAGCCACGGGCCAGGCCGTCGCGGAACAGATCGGGTACGGGCATAGCAGGGCACTCTTATTTTTTTACGAAGTTGCGGCCTATGTGGGCGCGAGCAAGCCCGCTCCCACATTGTTCATTGAAGTTTCAACGCTAGATCTTCGGCGGGCCGGGGTAGCCGCAATGGGCCCAGGACTCGGGCCGGAAGTACCAGGCCATGATCACCAGCTTGAGCAGCGAGCCCTGGCCCATGCGCAACAGGTTCAGGTAACTGTTTTCCCAGCGGTGCAGGAAATTGCGGATCTGTTCGCTGCTGGCATTTTCCCAACTGCCCCATATACCGGTCAGCGGGCCGCGGGTGATGCCCATTGCCAGCACGTCGAATAATTGCTGAGTGAGCTTGAACATCTCGGGCGACAAGTGCTGCAGGCTGTAATCGAGCTTTTTCAGGGTGTCCTCAATGCCGGCAAACACTTGCTCGGCGCTGGCCGCGCCTTCCAGCAACACCGGGATCACCGCCCGTAAGAACGGCAAGTCGCTGGTGCGCAACATCGCAAAGCCGCTGGCCGGCGTACTGCTGGAGCAACCGCTGAGGCTGGCGCCCAGCCCAGCGGTGGCGAGGAAGGCGCTGGCACACAGGCCGATTTTCAAGACGCCGCGCCGTGACAGCGCGGGTGAATCAGTCAGGCTGGGGTTCATTGTTTTTATTGTCCCGAAGGTGGCGGTTATCAGCGGATAAACAGCTTCTGGATCAGCTTCTGGATCGACTTGCCATAGGGCGGGTAGATCAACTTCGCCGCGTTCAGGCGCTGTTTGACCAGCACACCCTTGGCCTTGCTGAACGTCAGGAAACCTTCGTGACCGTGGTAATGGCCCATGCCCGACGGGCCGATGCCACCGAACGGCATATCGTCCTGGGCGACGTGCAGCAAGGTGTCGTTCAGGCATACACCACCGGAATGGGTTTCGTGGAGCACCCGGGCTTGTTCGCCTTTGTTGTAGCCGAAGTAATACAAGGCCAGTGGGCGAGGGCGCTGGTTGATGTAGGCAAAGGCTTGGTCAAGGCCGCGATACGGCACGATGGGCAGGAGCGGGCCGAAGATTTCGTCCTGCATCACGGTCATGTCGTCGCTGACATTCAACAGCAGGCTGTGGACCATTCGCCGCGCCTGGCCTTGCTCGTACAGCGGGATCAAAGTGGCACCTTTGTCGGTGGCGTCCTTGGCATAGGCATTGAGCCGAGCCAGTTGGCGTTCGTTGATGATGGCGGTGTAGTCCGGGTTGTCGGCCAGCGTCGGGTAAAACCCACGCACGGCCTTGGAATACGCCTCGACAAAGCCCTCTACACGATCTTCCGGCACCAGCACATAATCCGGTGCCACGCAGGTTTGCCCGGCGTTCAAGGCTTTGCCGAAGGCGATGCGTTCGGCGGCGTCCTTGAGCGGCACATCGGCCGAAACGATCGCCGGCGATTTGCCGCCCAGCTCCAGAGTCACCGGCGTGAGGTTTTCGGCCGCCGCACGCATCACGTGCTTGCCTATGCTGGTAGCGCCAGTGAACAGCAGGTGATCGAAGCGCAACTTGGAAAACGCCATGCCCACGTCAGCTTCGCCCAGCACGACGCACACCAGGTCCTCGGGGAAAATCTTGGCCAGCAACGCCTTGAGCAGTTCACCGGTGGCCGGTGTGGACTCGCTGAGCTTGAGCATCACCCGGTTACCGGCAGCCAATGCTCCCACCAACGGGCCGATGGCCAGGTACAGCGGGTAGTTCCACGGCACGATGACGCCGACGACGCCCAGTGGCTGGTAAATGACTTTGGCTGAGGCGGGCTGGAAGGCAATGCCTACAGCGCGGCGGGAAGGTTTCATCCAGCCCTTGAGGTGTTTGCTCGCGTAGTGAATGCCATGCAGGCTGGGCATCAATTCGGCAAACAGGGTTTCGTCGGCGCTGCGATGGCTAAAATCCTCGCTGATCGCATCGATCAGCGCCTGGCGTTCGTCGCTCAGCAGATCTCTCAGGGCCTTGAGCCATTGCTGGCGCTGCCCGGCCGGCGGCATCGGGTTGGCGGCATACGCGCGGCGTTGGGCGTCGAACAGGTCCTGGAGTTGATCCAGCGCCTGGGAATCTTGCAGGTAGGCAACGTTGGCAGACATAGCGCGGCACCGATTGTTATTGGTCTGCCTGGATTTTTAGAGTCATTGCTCTAAATTGTCAAATAACATTGCAGTAACATCCAGATTTATCCTGGCCGGGTTAGGCCGTAAGATGCCCCATCCCGTGTATAGAAGCTGATCCCCTATGGCACCACGAGTAAAGACCAGCGAGCGCATTGTGCAAACCAGCCTGGAGCTTTTTAACCAGCAGGGCGAGCGCAGTGTCAGTACCAACCACATTGCCGCCCACATGGAAATTTCCCCGGGCAACCTGTACTACCACTTCCCTAACAAGCAGGCGATCATCGCCGTGCTGTTCCGCGAATATGAAGCGTTGGTAGACAGTTTCCTGCGTCCGCCCCAGGGACGCACGATGGTGGTGGAGGACAAGCGCTTTTACCTGCAAGCCGTATTGGCCGGCATGTGGCGTTATCGCTTCCTGCACCGCGACCTCGAACACCTGTTGGAGAGCGACCCGGAACTGGCGACCGGCTACCGGCGTTTTTCCCAGCGTTGCCTGATCCAGGGCGGCGCCATCTACCAAGGCTTTGTCGACGCCGGCATTCTCAACATGGACCCGGTGCAAACCGAAGCCCTGACCCTCAATGCCTGGATTATCCTCACTTCGTGGGTGCGCTTTTTGTGCACCACCAATGAAAAATCCACCCACCTGAGCGCCGAGGCGATCAAGCGCGGGGTCTATCAGGTGCTGGTGCTGGAGGCGGGGTTCGTTACGCCACAGGCCAAAGAGGCGGTGGACGCCTTGTTCAAAGAGTTTTACGTGCCGTTGAATCAGGCACTGGAAGAAGTGAAGTAAGACCTTTCCCCTTTGTATTCACAGGAGTCAGTCATGCCGCTTGCCCAACTGATCAGCCCCCAGCAATTGGCCGAGCGCCAGCAGTCTACCGGGTGGGTGATCCTGGATTGCCGCTTTGCCCTGGAAGACCCGGACTACGGCCGGTGCAGTTACGCCGAAGGGCATATCGAGGGCGCGCAATACGCCGACCTTGAGCGCCACCTGAGCGGCCCGGTGACCAAGGGCGTGACCGGTCGTCATCCTTTGCCGGCGGCGGACACGTTCGCCAGGCAACTGCGGGCCTGGGGTATCAGTGCCGACACCGATGTGGTGCTGTATGACGACGGCCCCGGTGCCTACGCCGCCCGTGCCTGGTGGCTGCTGGCCTGGCTGGGCAAGCGTGATGGCGTGTTTATTCTGGATGGTGGCCTCAAGGCCTGGCATGCCGCGGGTTTCCCCCTGAGCCTGGACGCGCCTGTGGTTGAGCCGGGCACCTTCGCCGGTACGCCGGATCCTCGGCTATTGCTGGATGCCGAACACTTGCAAAAACGCCTGGGCCAACCCGGCCTGACCTTGATCGACGCCCGCGCCCAGCCGCGTTTTCGTGGTGACGTAGAGCCCATCGACCCGATTGCCGGGCATATCCCCGGTGCGCAGTGCGCGGCGTTCAGTGAAAACCTGGGCAGCGACGGCCGCTTCCTGCCGGCCGAGCAGCTCAAGCAGCGCTTTGCCGCGCAGTTGCAAGGACGCCCGGCGCAGGAATTGGTGGCGTATTGCGGGTCTGGGGTGACGGCGTGCCATAACCTGTTTGCGTTGAGCCTGGCGGGATACCCGTTGGGCAAGTTGTATGCGGGGTCGTGGAGTGAGTGGATTACCGATCCTGCTCGGGAAATAGCAACGGGCGACTAAGGCTCGATCTGCAAACCCAATCAAATGTGGGAGCGGGCTTGCACGCGAATGCAGAGTGTCAGTCGATACAGGTGTGACTGATACACCGCATTCGCGAGCAAGCCCGCTCCCACATGTTTAACCGCGTTGTGTCAGTAACCAGTCAGGGATCCGGCGTTCCAGGTAGTAACCAGGACGCTTCAGCGAACCCTCCACAAACCCCACATGCCCGCCCTTGGCCAGCAACTCGAACTCGGTGCAGTCCGACAGCTCACTGGCGTCAGGCAAGCTGTGCGCAAATACAAACGGGTCATCGGCCGCCTGGATAATCAACGTGGGCGTACGGATATCGCCCAAGTAATAACGGCTCGACGCGCGGCGATAGTAGTCTTCAGCACTGATGAAACCGTGCAGCGGCGCGGTTACCCGCCCGTCGAAGTCCCAGAACGTGCGCATCTTTTCCAGGGAGCCAAGGGCCTCCAGGGTTTTGAGCCCATCCTCACGACCGTCCTGCAGGAATTGGCGTTGCTTGACGCGGATATACGCCAGCATTTCGCGCATGAAGTGCTTCTGATACACCCGCGAGAACCCCAGGCCGATGCGATCGGCGCATTGATCCAGGCGAAACGGCACCGACACCGCCGCCGCGCCCTGCAAGCCCGAGGCCTGGCCGGTTTCGCCCAAATGCTTGAGCAACACATTGCCGCCCAGGGAATAACCCACCGCGTACAAGGGCGCCAACGGCCGCTTGGCGCGTAGATGAGCAATCGCTGCCGCCAGGTCTTCGCTGGCGCCGGAGTGATAACTGCGAGCCAGCAGGTTGGGTTCGCCCGAGCAACCACGCCAGTTCAGCGCAGCGCTGGCCCAGCCTTGGGCGGCCAGGACTTTTTGCAGGCCGGCCACGTAGGGCGAGTTGGACGAGCCGGTCAGCCCATGCAGCACCAGCACCAGGGGCGCTTGCACGTCATGGGGGCCATGCCAGTCGAGGTCGAGAAAATCGCCGTCGTCCAGCCACAAGCGCTCGCGTTGGCGTTCGATGTGGGTGGTCGGCCGCCACAGCGGCCCCCACAGTGTCTGCAAGTGGGGGTTGCCGAGGCCGAAGGCGGGTTTGAAGCGGTCTGTCGATGGAATCATGAATTACCCGCTGCCGTGTAGGAGCGAGCTTGCTCGCGAAAAACGTTAACGATAACGCGGCGCTGTCAGACAGTCCGTGTCGCCTGTTTGACCTTCGCGAGCAAGCTCGCTCCTACAGGGCGCGATGCCACAACGCGTAATACACCCGCCCGGACTTCTGCTCCCGGTGCAGGCGCCAGCCACTGGGCAGGCCGAGCGTGGAGGGCGCGGTCTCGCTCTCAGTGTAGATCCAGGCATCCGCTGCCAGCCACTGGCGTTCTTCCAGCAGGGTGCAGACGGCCGGCAGCAGATTCTGGTTGAACGGCGGGTCGAGGAACACTACGTCGTATTCAGTGGCTGCCTGGGTTTCCAGGTAGCGCAGCGCGTCGGCCGTCTGCACCTGGCCGGTGGTGCAACGCAGCGTGCCCAGGTGCTCCTTGAGGCTGGACACCGCCACATTGCTGGCGTCCAGCGCTTGGCCCTGGGCCGCGCCACGGGACAGCGCCTCCAGGAACAGCGCGCCGCTGCCAGCGAACGGGTCCAGCACCTTGGCCCCGCCAATGTACGGCGCGAGCCAGTTGAACAGGGTTTCGCGCACGCGGTCGGGCGTCGGGCGCAGGCCCACGACGTCGGGGAAGCTCAGCTTGCGGCTGCCCCATTCACCGCCAATGATGCGCAGTTGGCCCACACCGTTATGCACGTTGTGGACAGGTTTTTTCGGGCGAGATGAACTGGCCATTAATGCTCCGGAACCCCGAGCGGCTGCTCGGCAGGTTTATCAGTGGGGGGCGGTAGTGGCTTTTGCGCAATCGTCGGGCCGGCGGTCACGATGACCATCTTGTCGGCGCTCAAGTGTTTGTTCATTGCAGCCTTGACCTGATCGACGGTCAGGGCCTGGGATTGTTTCATGAAATCTTCCAGATAGCTCAGCGGCAGGTTGTAGAAACCCATGGCGCCCAACTGCCCGACGATATCGGCATTGCTGGCGGTGGACAGCGGGAAGCTGCCGGCCAGCTCGCGCTTGGCGTCATCCAGTTCTTTTTGCGTCGGGCCGGTCTTGAGGTAGTCAGCCAATACGTCCTCCACCAGACGCAAGGTGCCACCGCTCATTTCGGCGCGGGTCTGCAGGTTGATCATGAACGGGCCGCGCACCTGCATCGGTGAGAAACCGGAGTACACGCCGTAGGTCAGGCCGCGTTTCTCCCGCACTTCGCTCATCAAGCGGGTACCGAAGCCGCCGCCGCCAAGGATCTGGTTGCCCAGGGACAAGGCTGCGTAGTCCGGGTCGGCGCGGTCGATGCCCAATTGCGCAAACAGCAGGTGGGTTTGCTTGGACGGAAACTCGATACGGCTCAGGCCGGCTTTTGGCTCGGACGGTTGAGCGATCTTGGCCATGGCCGGGCCTTTGGGCAGCGATGCCGACACTTTGGCCGTCATGGCCTCGGCTTCTGCACGGGTCAGGTCGCCGACGACCGCAATCACGGCATTGCCCGCCGCATAGGCTTTGGCATGGAACGCCTGC
The DNA here is from genome assembly GCF_029201605.1 of Pseudomonas sp. FJ2-5-13. NCBI lineage: Bacteria > Pseudomonadati > Pseudomonadota > Gammaproteobacteria > Pseudomonadales > Pseudomonadaceae > Pseudomonas > Pseudomonas sp. FJ2-5-13. Next base: position 5,686,387 of record NZ_CP104045.1, on the reverse strand, counting down.
AACTGTGCCAGGGTAATTTTCGGCACGCTTTCTGGGGTGCCTTCGCTCGGATGCGCGTAAGGATGGTCGCCGTACAGACGCTTGAATAGCTCGATGCTCGCCAGTTTGCCGGGGTTCTGTTTCTGGTACTCGAAACCGGCCAGGATCTGGTTCTTGATCCGCGCCAGGGAATCCGCCGGGAACGTCGGCTGGCCAATCACCTGGTCGAACAGGGCCAGGGCGGCGGTGCGCTTATCGTTGTCGCTCAGGCTGCGCAGGGTCACCAGCGCCATGTCGCGATAGGCGCCGTTGCCGAAATCGGCCCCCAGGCCTTCGAACCCACTGGCGATCTGGCTGACATCCTTGCCCGGCACGCCTTCGTTGAGCATGGCGTTGGTCATCAGCGCCAGGCCTGGCACGTCGCCATCCTGGCTGCTGCCGGCGGCAAACAGCAGGCGCATGTCGAACATCGGCAATTCGTGGGCTTCGACGAACAGCACCTTGGCGCCTTCGGCGGTGGTCCAGGTTTGTACGTCGAGCTTGCGGTTGGTCGGTGCCTTGCCATCCAGTTCCGCCAGGGACTGCAGGGTGCTGGCCGTTTGAGCCTTGTCCAGGGCCTGGCTGGCGACCGACTCGCTCGGGCGCAAAAAGTAAACGGCGCTGGCCGCCATCAGGGTGACGGCGATCAGGCCGGGCAGGATCAGGCGGCTGTTTTTGCGATCACTCATGAGCGGTCTCCTCTGGCAAAACATGGGCGACGCTCAGACGTTCGCGGGTGAAGTAGGTGCGCGCGGCTTTCTGGATATCTTCCGGCGTCACGCTTTGCAGGTCGGCAAGCTCGGTGTCCATGAGTTTCCAGGACAGGCCGACCGTTTCCAGGGAGCCAATGGCCGTGGCCTGGCTGGTGATGGAATCACGCTGGTACACCAGGCCGGCAATCACTTGGGCGCGGATGCGCTCCAGTTCTTCGGCGGTCGGTGGCTTGGCCTTCAACTCATCGAGCAGGCGCCACAGGCCGGCTTCGGCTTGGGCAACGGTTTTCTTCTTCTGCTGGTTCGGCGTGGCCGAGAGGGTGAACAGGCTGTCGCCACGGGTATAGGCGTCGTAGTTGGTGGATGCGGCGGACACCAGCTCCTCACCGCGTTCCAGCTGCTCGGAGATCCGTGCACTGTAGCCGCCGTCCAGCAGGGCCGAGATCAGGCGCAGGGCCTGCACCGAACGTTTGTCTTCAGCGGTGGCCAGGCCGGGCACGTTGAAGCCCAAGAACACGCTCGGTAGTTGGGTCTGCACGTGCAGGGTCAGCAGGCGCTCGCCGGGCTCGGCCAGTTCCATCGGGATTTTTGCCGGTGGCACGTCACGCTTGGGGATCGGGCCGAAGTAACGTTGGGCGAGGTTTTTCACCTCGTCCGGGGTCACGTCGCCGACCACCACCAGGGTGGCGTTGTTCGGCACGTACCAGGATTGGTACCAGTGGCGCAGTTCCTCGACCTTCATGCGGTCCAGGTCGGCCATCCAGCCGATGGTCGGCGTGTGGTAGCCGCTGGCCGGGAACGCCATCGCCTTGAAGCGCTCGAACGCCTTGGACATGGGGTTATCGTCGGTGCGCAGGCGGCGTTCTTCCTTGATGACCTCGATTTCACGGCTGAACTCGTCGGCCGGCAGGCGCAGGCTGGCCATGCGGTCGGCTTCCAGTTCAAAGGCCACACCCAGGCGGTCACGGGCCAATACCTGGTAGTACGCGGTGTAGTCGTCGCTGGTGAACGCGTTTTCTTCGGCGCCCAGGTCGCGCAGGATCAGCGAGGCTTCGCCGGGGCCAACCTTGGCGCTGCCCTTGAACATCATGTGTTCCAGGGCGTGGGACAAACCGGTCTGGCCCGGGGTTTCGTAGCTTGAGCCAACCTTGTACCAGACCTGGGAAACCACCACTGGCGCGCGATGATCTTCGCGCACGACCACTTTAAGGCCGTTATCGAGGGTGAATTCATGGGTGGGTTGTGGATCGGCAGCCAAAGCTGAGAGAGGCAGACAAACTGTGCTGAACAGCAGGCCTGCGGCGCGGCGGGCTAGAGCATTCATTCGTTTTTAAACCTGTTGGGCTGCCCGCTTGGTCTTAGCGTCGGCGGGCGAGGAGGTGCTAGGATACTGGTCCGACTTAAGGACGGCCACTGCGGCTGTCTTGTGAAGGCCCTATTTAGGCCTTACAAAATGTTGCGCATGAACGAGCTGGCTAAAAAACAGTCTGTTACGCATCGAATTTTATTTACCGGCGCGCCCTGTGGCGCGTCGCTACCTTGAGATAGCCGTCTCCATGTTTGGTTCCAACGACGACAAGAAGACCCCAGCTGCGGCTGGCGAGAAGAAAGGCCTGTTCGGATGGCTGCGCAAAAAGCCGCAGGAAACCGTCGTCGAACAGCCACAGGTTCACGCTGAACCGACCCCTGAACCCGTAATAGAAGCCGAACCGGTTGCCGAGACGCCTGTACCGGTGGTGTTGCCGATGGCTGAGCCGGTGTTGCAGCCGGTCGTCGAGGCCGAGCCGGAGCCGGAACCTGAGCCCGAGCACAAGCCCTGGTTGGAGCTGCCCGTGGCCGAAGAGCCTGTGGCGTTGGTGGAGGATGTTCAGGCCGAGCACGTCGTGCCGCCGATTCCTGCAGTGGTTGAGCCGGCGCCGGTAGAGGTTGTGGCTGAAATACCGCCCGTCGTTGAAGTGCCTGCACCGGTTGTCGCTGCACCTGCCGTTATCGAGCCAGAACCCGCCGTTGCCGCAACCGAAACCAGCAAAACCGGGTTCTTTGCCCGCCTCAAGCAGGGCCTGAGCAAGACCAGCGCCAGTATTGGCGAAGGCATGGCCAGCCTGTTCCTGGGCAAGAAAGTCATTGATGACGAACTGCTGGAAGACATCGAGACCCGCCTGCTCACCGCCGACGTGGGCGTCGAAGCCACCGCCGTGATCATCCAGAGCCTGACGCAGAAGGTCGCGCGCAAGCAGTTGACCGACGCCGATGCGCTGTACAAATCCCTGCAGGCCGAGCTGGCCGCCATGCTCAAACCGGTTGAAGCGCCGCTGGTGATCACGCCGAAAAAGCCGTTCGTCATCCTCGTGGTAGGCGTCAACGGCGCTGGCAAGACCACCACCATCGGCAAACTGGCCAAGAAGCTGCAGGGTGAGGGCAAGAAAGTCATGCTCGCCGCCGGTGACACCTTCCGTGCCGCAGCCGTCGAGCAGTTGCAGGTGTGGGGCGAGCGCAACAAGATCCCGGTGATCGCCCAGCACACCGGTGCCGACTCTGCGTCGGTGATTTTCGATGCCGTGCAAGCCGCCAAGGCGCGCAACATCGATGTGCTGATCGCCGATACAGCCGGCCGCCTGCACACCAAAGACAATTTGATGGAAGAACTGAAGAAAGTGCGCCGCGTGATCGGCAAGCTCGACGCCGATGCACCCCATGAAGTCCTGCTGGTGCTCGACGCCGGTACTGGCCAGAACGCCATCAGCCAGGCCAAGCAATTCAACCAGACGGTGCAGCTGACCGGCTTGGCATTGACTAAGCTCGACGGCACGGCCAAGGGCGGTGTGATTTTCGCCCTGGCCAAACAGTTCGGGTTGCCGATTCGTTATATCGGCGTCGGTGAAGGCATCGACGACCTGCGCACCTTTGAAGCCGAACCCTTTGTACAGGCACTGTTTGCCGAGCGGGAGCGTTCATGATTCGATTCGAACAGGTCGGTAAACGCTATGCCAACGGGCATGTGGGCTTGCATGAGCTGAGCTTTCGAGTGCGTCGCGGCGAATTCTTGTTTGTCACCGGCCATTCGGGCGCGGGCAAAAGTACGCTGTTGCGCCTGCTGCTGGCCATGGAACGCCCGACCACCGGCAAGTTGCTGCTGGCGGGCCAGGACCTGGCCACTATCAGCAACGCGCAAATTCCATTCCTGCGCCGCCAGATCGGCGTGGTGTTCCAGAACCACCAATTGCTGTTCGACCGCACGGTGTTCAACAACATCGCGCTGCCGCTGCAGATTCTCGGGCTGTCCAAAGCCGAAATCGTCAAGCGCGTGGATTCGGCGCTGGAGCGCGTGGCGTTGTCGGACAAGACCGACCTTTACCCGGGGGATCTGTCCACCGGTCAGCAACAGCGCGTCGGTATTGCCCGCGCCATCGTCCATCGCCCGGCTTTGCTGCTGGCGGACGAACCCACCGGTAACCTCGACCCGCGCCTGGCGGCCGAGATTATGGGGGTGTTCGAAGACATCAACCGCCTGGGCACCAGCGTCTTGATCGCCAGCCACGACCTGGCCCTGATTGCGCGCATGCGCCATCGCATGCTGACCCTGCAACGCGGCCGCCTGATCGGCGATGGGGAGGCTGGCGTATGAGTGCTACACGCAGCCCTAAAGTATCCGAACGGGTGGCTCCGAAGCCGGCCGACCCGCAACCGAAAAAGAAGAAACACGACGACGACGACGGCCCGGACTTCGGCACCCTGGTGCACGCCTGGATCGAAAGTCATCGCGCCAGCCTGCTGGACAGCCTGCGTCGCCTGGGCAAGCAACCGATCGGCAGCTTTTTCACCTGCCTGGTCATGGCCGTGGCCTTGAGCCTGCCGATGGGCTTGTCGCTGTTGCTTAATAATGTGGAGCGCCTGGGCGGTTCCTGGCAGCGGGCGGCGCAGATTTCGCTGTACCTGAACCTGGACACCAGCAGCAAGGAAGGCGAAGCGCTGCGCGATGACATCAAAAACATCCCGGGGGTGGCCGAGGCCGAGTACATCAGCCGCGACCAGGCCCTTGAAGAGTTCCAGCAGCAATCCGGCCTGGGCGAGGCGCTCAAGGAGCTGCCGCAGAACCCGTTGCCGGGCGTGGTGCTGGTAACGCCGAACGAGGTCGACAAGCCGGCGCTGGAAGCCCTGCGACAAAAACTCGCAGAGATGCCGAAGGTGCAACAGGCCCAACTTGATCTAGTCTGGGTGGAGCGCCTGGCCGCAATCCTCAAGCTGGGTGACCGCTTTGTGTTCGGTCTGACGGTGTTATTAGTGTCTGCATTACTTTTGGTGATAGGTAATACCATTCGTCTTCATATTGAAAACCGTCGCACCGAGATAGAAGTGATTAAACTGGTGGGCGGCACGGACAGCTATGTACGTCGTCCTTTCCTGTACATGGGCGCGCTGTATGGCCTGGGTGCCGGGGTGTTGTCCTGGGGCGTACTGGCGTTTGGCCTGAATTGGCTGAACGACGCGGTTGTCGGGCTGGCCGGTTTGTATGGCAGTGACTTTGCCCTGGCCGGTGTGCCGGTAGCCGATGGTCTGAGTCTCTTGCTTGGCGCGGTCTTGTTGGGGTATATCGGTGCCTGGATTGCGGTAGCGCGGCATTTACGTGAGCTGGCGCCGAAGTAGTTAATGCCAGATTAATGTGGTTTCGTTTGTATTGACCGTATCAGCGGTTTAGGGAACTTGTCCTACGGTTCCCAGGTCAATTTTCGCAGTGCTGAACTGCACGAGTTATGTGAGTCGGAGGTTTTTTCGTATGACCACTTCTTTGCAACCTGCTTATGCCTTGGTCCCGGGTGCGAACCTGGAAGCCTATGTGCACACGGTCAACAGCATTCCATTGCTGACGCCCGAGCAGGAGCGTGAACTGGCCGAGAGTCTCTACTATGAGCAGGATTTGGGGGCGGCTCGGCAGATGGTGCTCGCCCACCTGCGTTTTGTCGTACATATCGCCCGTAGCTATAGCGGCTACGGTCTGGCCCAGGCCGACCTGATTCAGGAAGGCAACGTGGGCCTGATGAAGGCTGTAAAGCGCTTCAACCCTGAAATGGGCGTGCGCCTGGTGTCGTTTGCCGTGCACTGGATCAAGGCGGAAATCCACGAGTTCATCCTGCGCAACTGGCGCATCGTGAAAGTGGCCACCACCAAGGCCCAGCGCAAGCTGTTCTTCAACCTGCGCAGCCAGAAAAAACGCCTGGCGTGGCTCAACAACGAAGAAGTCCACCGCGTGGCCGAAAGCCTCGGCGTGGAGCCGCGTGAAGTGCGCGAGATGGAAAGCCGCCTGACCGGCCATGACATGGCCTTCGACCCAGCCGCCGAAGCGGATGACGACAGCGCCTTCCAATCGCCGGCCAACTACCTGGAAGACCACCGGTACGACCCGGCGCGTCAACTGGAAGACGCCGACTGGAGCGACAACTCCAACCACAACCTGCACGAAGCGCTGGAAGTGCTGGACGAGCGCAGCCGTGACATCCTCTACCAGCGCTGGCTGGCCGAGGAGAAAGCCACGCTGCACGACCTGGCGCAGAAGTACAACGTGTCGGCCGAGCGGATTCGTCAGCTTGAGAAAAGCGCGATGAACAAGCTGAAGTTGTCGATCGCCGCCTAAAACGCAGCGAACAAAAAAATGCCCCGTTCGAAAGATCGGGGCATTTTTGTATGTGTTCGTAAATTCCAAATCCACCACAGTCCACTGTGGGAGCTGGCTTGCCTGCGATAGCGGTATGTCAGTTTGCAGATAAGTTGGCTGACCTGCCCTCATCGCAGCATAGGTATCTACACAACTTTGTGGGCTGTAGCAGCAGACGGTAACCACGATGCGAAGCGAGCCGCTCTTGATCTGCTTTTGATCTTGATCTTAAGCGCCCCGTCAAACCACGCTGGCGGATTACGGGCACAGCGAGCCTAAGCGAGGTGCCGAGTGGTGGGGCAAGAGCGTTTTGCTTACTTTTGCGCTGTTCAAAAGTGAGCCGCCGTCAGGGCGGAACCCTAAGTGGCCGTTACCGCAGCAATGGATATGTACACAATCCAGCTGCGTTGACTGTGAGGCCGCCTTCGCGAGCAAGCCCGCTCCCACATTTGGATCGCCGGGCGTCAGGTAGATATGCGCTGGCCGCCGGGGCCGTCACGGGAGCAAGCTCCCTCGCCACAGGCCCAGCGTCGTATCGAAGTTGTGTAGATGCCTACGCTCATCGCAGGCAAGCCAGCTCCCACAGGTCCCGTATTGTGTCAGTCGGACCAAGGTGCCTTTCGAGAGTTATTCAGTTCCACCAGATATCCATCCCCACCGAGCTGGCTCATCTGCTGACGAATCCACGCCGCTCTACGTGCCACATACGCCGTCGGATGGCTGGCACTCCACACCCGTGGATTAGGCAACACCGCCGCCAGGTAACTGGCCTGCTGCCGCGAAAGCCCCTTGGCACTCACGCCAAAATGGTGCCGCGCCGCCGCCTCTGCGCCAAACACACCTTCATCCCATTCCACGCTGTTGAGGTACACCTCAAGAATCCGCTGCTTGGGCCACAACACCTCGATCAAGCCGGTAAACCACGCCTCCAGGCCTTTGCGCAAATAGCTGCGCCCGGCCCACAGGAACAGGTTTTTCGACACCTGCTGGCTCAGGGTGCTGGCACCGCGAATCGAGCCGCCGCGTTCGTTGTGCAGAATCGCCGCCTGGATCGCGCCGAAATCAAAACCCCAATGTTGCGGGAAGCGCTGGTCTTCACCGGCCATCACCGCCACTTTGAGGTCGTCGCAGATTTCATCCCACGGCACCCAGCTGCGTTGCAGGTCAATGGGTTCGCCATCTATCCAGGACTCGACCTTGCGCTCCACCATCAGCGCAGTGAACGGTGGCGGCACCACACGAAACAGCAGCACCAGCAATACACTGCCGATGGCAAACCATTTCACGACGTTGAGAAAGCGTTTGAAGAGGACACGCAGCATAGAGATGGCTTGGCCGAACCCGTTGAGCGGGCCATTATACAGACCCTGCCCGATGAGTCTGACTGGAGTTCCCCATGCTGCGTAGCTTTCTGATGCTGGCTGCCTTTTTCGGCTTTACCGGTGTCGCCCTGGGCGCGTTCGCCGCCCACGGCCTGAAAAGCCGCCTGAGCGCCGACTACCTGGCGATCTTCCATACCGGCGTGACCTACCAGTTGATGCATGCCCTGGCATTGTTCGGCGTGGCCTTGCTGGCGGCGCATATTCCGGGCCGGTTGGTCACCTGGGCGGGTGTTTCGTTTACCGTTGGTATCCTGTTGTTCTCGGGCAGCCTGTATGTGTTGACGATGACCGGCATCAGTAAACTCGGGATCATCACGCCGTTTGGCGGGCTGGCGTTCCTGCTCGGCTGGTTCTTCCTGGGCCTGGCGGCGTGGCGCTTGCAGCTTTGACCGCTTGACGCTTGGAGCTGACCTTCAGGTTCCAATCGCGCTAGAATGCGGGCCCCTAAAAACGATGGCGGCCCGTGGCATGCGCATTCAGTTGAACGGCGAACCCTATGAACTGCCCGACGGTGAAACCGTTGCGGCCCTGCTGACCCGTCTGGACCTGACCGGGCGTCGCGTCGCAGTGGAGCTCAACCTGGATATCGTCCCGCGTAGCCAGCACGCCGAGACCTCGCTGAAAGAAAACGACCAGGTCGAAGTGGTCCACGCCATCGGCGGCGGCTAGCCCGCCACGGCCGCAACGCATTCTGCAGAACCTCATCCAACCAGAGGATTTCCCATGAGCATCGTTCGTAGCGACAAGCCTTTCGTCCTGGCCGGTCGTACCTACCAGTCCCGTCTGCTGGTCGGCACCGGCAAGTACCGCGACATGGAAGAAACCCGCCTGGCCATCGAAGCCTCGGGTGCCGAGATCGTCACCTTCGCCGTGCGCCGCACCAACCTCGGCCAGATCGAGGGCGAGCCGAACCTGCTCGAAGTGCTGTCGCCGCAGCGCTACACCTTCCTGCCCAACACCGCTGGCTGCTACGACGCCATCGAAGCCGTGCGCACCTGCCGCCTGGCCCGTGAGCTGCTCGACGGCCACAACCTGGTGAAGCTGGAAGTGCTGGCCGACCAGAAAACCCTGTTCCCCAACGTGATCGAAACCCTCAAGGCCGCCGAGACCCTGGTCAAGGAAGGCTTCGATGTGATGGTCTACACCAGCGATGACCCGATCATCGCGCGCCAACTGGCAGAAATCGGCTGCATCGCGGTGATGCCGCTGGCCGGTCTGATCGGTTCCGGCCTGGGTATCTGCAATCCGTACAACCTGCAGATCATCCTCGAAGAAGCCAAGATCCCCGTATTGGTGGATGCGGGCGTGGGCACTGCCTCCGACGCGACCATCGCCATGGAGCTGGGCTGCGACGCGGTGCTGATGAACTCGGCCATTGCCCATGCCCAGCAACCAATCATGATGGCCCAAGCCATGAACCACGCCATCGTCGCGGGCCGCCTGGCCTACCTCGCCGGGCGCATGCCGAAAAAACTCTATGCCAGCGCCTCTTCGCCGCTGGATGGTCTGATCAAGTAAGAGCTATTGATGACTGAATCAAACGAAACGCCGAACACCGTGGAAGAGGGCGACGAGTCCAAGCACCGCCGCATCAAGAGTTTTGTGATGCGTGCCGGCCGCATGACCGAAGGCCAGCAAAAGGGCCTGGAGCAGGGCACGCCGCTGTTCGTGTTGCCCCTGGCCGATGCGCCGGTGGACTACGACCAGGTGTTTGGCCGTTCAGCCCCACGTTCCCTGGAAATTGGTTTCGGCATGGGCCATTCCCTGCTGGAAATGGCTGCGGCCGCCCCGGAGCAGGATTTCATCGGCGTGGAAGTTCACCGTCCAGGCGTCGGCGCACTGCTCAACGGTGTGCTGACCCAAGGTCTGAAAAACCTGCGGGTCTACGACTGTGACGCGATTGAAGTGCTCAACCGCTGCATCGCCGACAACAGCCTCGACCGCCTGATGCTGTTCTTCCCCGACCCATGGCACAAGGCCCGTCACCACAAGCGCCGCATCGTCCAGGCCTCCTTCGCGGAGCTGGTGCGCAGCAAGCTGAAAGTGGGCGGCATCCTGCACATGGCCACCGACTGGGAACCGTACGCGGAATACATGCTGGAAGTGATGAACGTTGCCCCTGGCTACCGCAACCTGGCCGAAGACGGCAAATGCGTGCCACGCCCGGCCGAGCGGCCGATCACCAAGTTCGAGCGCCGTGGCGAGCGATTGGGGCATGGGGTGTGGGATTTGAAGTTCGAGAAGCTGGCTTAAACAGTCATCAACTTGAAACGCAATCAAATGTGGGAGCTGGCTTGCCTGCGATAGCATCACCTCGGTTTCACTGAAACACCGAGGTGTCTGCATCGCAGGCAAGCCAGCTCCCACATGTGTTTTGTAATGCCTGCTGGGTCAGCGGCGGTCTGCAACAACGCCAATCAACACCAGCACCACGATCAACACCGGCGCCAGGCTGTAGTTATTGAACTGGCTCAACCCCCGCACAATCCACGGCGTGGCGTAGATCAACGCCGCTCCGCTGCCGATCAGGCACAGCAGGGCCATCAAGGGCACGCGCAAGGCGCCGGCGATGCTGCCCAGGCGCGCTTCGACCCAGCCCTTGATGTCGGCGCCGAACAGCACCAGCAAACAGCCCACAAGGGCCAACGAGATTTCCGACAGGTTGCTACGGCTCCAGCGGGATACGGTGGCGAGCAGGTCGAGTACCAGATCCATTCGATTTCCTTAAGAGCTATCAGCTCAAAAACTTCTGCAACAGGTCATTGAGAAAGAGTTGCCCACGGTCGGTGGCCGCCAGGCGTGACGGTTCGACCTGCATTAATCCACTTTGTTCTGCCTCGCGGCGGCCTTCGTCGAGGCTCGCCAGATCAAGGCCGGTGCGCTCGGTGTAGAGCTTGGCATCAACCCCTTCGGTGAGGCGCAGCGCGTTCATCAGGAACTCGAACGGCAGTTCATCGTTGGTCAGTTCTTTCGCGCCGGCCTGGAAGCTTTTGGCCGGGTTGAGGTAGTCCTTCGGTGCACGGGTTTTCCAGGTGCGGATGATGCGCCCGTCCGGGTGGCTGAGCTTGCCGTGGGCGCCGGCGCCGATGCCGATAAAGTCGCCAAAGCTCCAGTAATTGAGGTTATGCCGCGCCGGCCGCCCCGGTTGGGCGTAGGCCGAGACTTCATATTGTGCGTAACCGTGTTCGGCCAGCAGCGCCTGGCCGGCTTCCTGGATATCCCACAGCGTGTCGTCTTCCGGCAGCGCGGGTGGCTGGTTCCAGAACACGGTGTTGGGTTCCAGGGTCAGTTGGTACCAGGACAGGTGCGTGGGCTTGAGTGCAAGGGCCTGGCGCAGGTCGCCCAAGGCGTCTTCCAAAGACTGGTTGGGCAAGCCGTGCATCAAGTCCAGGTTGAAGTTGTCGAACCCGGCCTGGCGCGCCATGCCGGCGGCGCGCACGGCTTCATCGCCATTGTGGATGCGGCCCAGGGCTTCAAGCTTCTCTTGCTGGAAGCTCTGGATGCCGATGGACAGGCGATTGATCCCCAGCTTGCGGTACGCCACGAACTTCTCTTGTTCGAACGTCCCGGGGTTGGCTTCCAGGGTGATCTCGATATCGTCGGCAAACGGGATGCGCGCTTCAACGCCCTTGAGCAAGCGGCCCAGCGCAGCAGCGCTGAACAGGCTGGGCGTGCCGCCGCCGAAGAAAATCGAACTCAGTTCACGGCCATAAACGGCGTGCAGGTCTTGGTCCAGGTCGGCCAGCAAGGCGTCCACGTACTCTTCTTCCGGCAGCACTTTGCTCGCGGTGTGGGAGTTGAAGTCGCAATACGGGCATTTGCGCACGCACCACGGAATGTGGATGTACAGCGCCAGGGGCGGCAGATGGGGCAGGGCCGCCCGTGGTGTTTGCGCGCCACCGTGGATCAGCGGCTGCGCAGAGGTGTTCTGGGTCATTTCAAACCCAGGCGCTGGCGCAGCAACGCCATGGCGCGGGCGCGGTGGCTGATTTGGTTTTTGTCGGCCGGGCTCAGTTCGGCGCTGGAGACATTGCGCTCCGGCACCCAGAACAGCGGGTCATAGCCAAACCCATGCTCACCGCTGGCGGCTTGCAGAATGCGCCCGTGCCACAGGCCTTCACACAGGATCGGCAACGGGTCATCGGCGTGCCGCACCAGTGCCAGCACGCAGACGAACTGCGCACCACGCTCGGCCTCCGGCACGTCCTTGAGGGCGTCGAGCAGCTTGGCGTTGTTGGCCGCGTCGCCCTTGCCGTCGGCGTAACGGGCCGAGTAGATGCCAGGGGCGCCGCCGAGGAAATCCACGGCCAGGCCCGAATCATCTGCCAGGGCCGGCAAGCCGGAGATACGCGCGGCATTGCGGGCCTTGAGGATGGCATTCTCGACGAACGACAGGCCGGTCTCTTCCGGTTCGACCTGGCTGAACTCGCCGATCGAACGCAGTTGCACAGACTCACCGAGCATGGCCTGCAGTTCTTTGAGTTTGCCGGCGTTATGGCTGGCGAGTACGAGTTGGGTAAGGTTCATCATTGGGCGGGGAACAGTTCTTGGTTGAATTGGAAGCCGTGGGCCTTGCCGCCGGTTTCAACGTTGATGGTGAAGGTCTTGTATTCCCGTTGCGTCACGGTGTAGGGCGCGAGGTAGCTGATGCCGCCTTTTTCTTCGATCTGCTTGAACGTCAGGATCTCGCTTTTGCCGCCCAGGTCCTTGATAGTGCCGGTGACTTGCGCGGCCACTGGGCTTACGCCCTTGATCACGGTGACGTTGATCAATCCCTTCTCCTTGCTGCGCACCACGCCGACTTTCTGGGCGGTCTCGGGTGGCAGGAAGCTTGAAGTGAAGGTGTTGTAATGAACGGTGATATCGCCAAAGTCTTTTTTGCGATTAGCGTCGATAGTGTCGGCGGCCATGGCGCTGGCGCCCAGGCATGCGGTCAATAGAAAAATAGCCAAACGACTCATGAACGTCCCTCTTGAAGATGATTAGACGGCAACTTTGTGGTCGGTCAGGCCAGGACTGCTGACCCGGTAGATACCAATTTCGCCCAACAGGTTGGGCCATAGCTTACTCGCCCAGCCGTGGCGGTGCTGTTGATCGACGGCAAGGCGGTTGATCACCTTGGCTTCACGCTCGCCACACAGGGCTTCGAAGTCTTCGAAGGTGCAAAAGTGGATGTTCGGCGTGTTGTACCAGGTGTACGGCAGGAAGTCGGAGACCGGCATGCGCCCCTTGGTGGCCAGGTACCAGCGGCAGCGCCAGTGGCCAAAGTTGGGGAAGGTGATGATGCATTGGCGGCCCACGCGCAGCATTTCGTCAAGGATGCGGTCCGGGTAGTGCACCGCTTGCAGGGCTTGGGTCATCACCACGATATCGAAGCTGTTGCTGGCAAAGTTGCCCAGGCCCTTGTCCAGGTCCTGCTCGATCACGTTGATGCCCTTGGCCACGCACTGGGCGATGTTGTCCGGGTCGTTTTCCAGGCCGTAGCCGGTGACTTGCTTGTGATCGCGCAGCCAGCTCAGCAGTTCGCCGTCGCCGCAGCCCAGGTCGAGCACGCGGCTGCCGGCGGGGATCCAGTCTTGGATGATTTCCAGGTCGGCTCTCATGGCGTTCTCACAAAGTAATGCGGTTCATGTAGTTACTGAACGCCTGCAGGTAGCGTGGGATCGGAATCAGGAAGGCGTCGTGGCCTTGCGGTGCATCGATCTCCAGGTAGCAGACGTCTTTCTTGGCGGCCATCAGCGCATCCACCAGCTCACGGGAGCGTGCCGGCGAAAAGCGCCAGTCAGTGGTGAACGACATCACGCAGAACTTGGCCGTGGCGTGCTCGAAGGTTTTTGCCAGGTCGTCATCGTGGTTGGCGGCCGGGTCGAAGTAGTCCAGGGCCTTGGTCATCAGCAGGTAAGTGTTGGCGTCAAAGCGCCCCGAGAATTCCTCGCCCTGATAACGCAGGTAGCTTTCCACCTGGAACTCGACGCTGTGGAAGTCGTAGTTGAGCTTCTCGCTCTTGAGGCCACGGCCGAACTTCTCACCCATGGAATCGTCGGACAGGTAGGTAATGTGGCCGACCATCCGCGCCAGCATCAAGCCACGCTTGGGGATCACGCCCGCTTCCTGGAACGAACCACCGTGGAACTCGGGATCGGTGAGGATCGCCTGGCGCGCCACTTCGTTGAAGGCGATGTTCTGCGCCGACAACTTGGGCGCCGAGGCGATAGCCAGGCAATGACGCACGCGGTCCGGGTAAGTAATGGTCCATTGCAGGGCCTGCATGCCGCCCAGGCTGCCGCCAATCACGGCGGCCCACTGGCTGATGCCCAGCAGGTCGGCCAGGCGCGCCTGGCTGTGCACCCAGTCTTCCACCGTCAGCACCGGGAAGTCGGCGCCGAACGGCTTACCGGTTTCCGGGTTGAGGCTGCTGGGGCCGGTGGAACCGTTGCAGCCGCCGAGGTTGTTCAGGCTGACCACAAAGAACTTATGGGTGTCGATGGGCTTGCCGGGGCCGATACAACTGTCCCACCAGCCGGGCTTGCGGTCGTCAACGCTATGGAAACCGGCGGCGTGATGATGGCCGGACAAGGCATGGCAGATCAGCACGGCGTTGCTCGCCGTGGCGTTCAGTTGGCCATAGGTTTCGTAGATCAGGTCGTAGGCTGGCAACGAACGACCGCAGGCCAGGGCCAGGGGTTCGCTGAAATGCGCCACTTGTGGCACGACCAGTCCAACAGAATCGGGGGGGAAGGCAGCTGGCATCGACCCTGCTCTCGTTTAAATGAGGCGTAAGTCTAAAGAGCGGGGACCCTAGCGGCAAGCAAAGGTCGGGGGGGTAAGCGCATTGCTTTGTGTAGGAGCGAGCTTGCTCGCGAAAAACCTGAGAACGCAGTTGGGTATCAGGTTTCCCGCGTTATCGTTCACGTTCTTCGCGAGCAAGCTCGCTCCTACAGGTCAGATCAGGCCAAACAACTCTTTTGGCATGTAGGCAAAGTAGGCCAGGCGTGGAATCACCCAGCTTTGCAGCAGCTGAATCACGATAAACGCGAAGATCGGCGAGATATCCAGGCCACCCAGGTTCGGGATCAGGCGACGGAAGGGTGCCAGCACGGGTTCGGTGATTTGAGCCACCAACTCGGCACCCGGGCTACGGCTGCCTGGTGCAACCCAGGAGAGAATCACGCTGATGATCATCGACCAGAAAATGATCTTCAGGAACAGCGAGAAAATCCCGATCAGGCCCCATGGCAACAGCAGCACGGTGAAGGCCTGGTAGCCATTGAGCATCAGGATCACCACGAACAGCAAAATCTGCAGCAACAGCGCCAGTACCAGCGACGACATGTCCAGGCCGAACAGGCTCGGGATCACCCGGCGCAGCGGCTTGAGCAGCGGTTGGGTAGCCTTCACCACGAACTGGCACAGTGGGTTGTAGAAATTGGCGCGCACCAGTTGCAGGATAAAGCGCATCAGCACGATCAGCAGGTACAGGCTGCCCAGGGTCTGGATGATGAAAATGGCAGCGTCATTGATTCCGAGCATGTTTGATTACCTTGGTAAGGGACGACTATTTGCCCAGTTGCTCAGCCATCTCGGCTGAACGATGTGCGGCGGCACCCAGTGCTGTTTCCACCAGGGTTTCAAAGCCCCCGGCCTGGAACGACTCGATAGCCGCTTGTGTGGTGCCACCTGGCGAGGTGACGCGACGGCGCAGTTCGGCGGCATCCACCTCGCTGCCGACGGCCATCTTCGCAGCGCCAAGGGCGGTTTGTTCCGCCAGTTGCTCGGCCACGTCGTGGGGCAGGCCCAGCTTGACGCCGGCGGCGGTCATGGCCTCGATCAACAGGAAGAAGTAGGCCGGGCCGCTGCCGGAGACGGCGGTGACCGCATCCAGTTGCTGTTCCTGCTCCAGCCACACGGCGATGCCCACCGCAGACAGCAGTTCCTGGGCCTGGTCACGTTGCTGTTCGGTCACTTCGCCAGTGGCATACAAACCGCTGACGCCCTGGCGCAGCAGCGCCGGGGTGTTGGGCATGCAGCGCACGATGGGCTGGGCGCCGAGCCAGTTGGTCATGCTGGCGCAGGTGATGCCAGCGGCAATCGACACCACCAGTTGGTGAGGTTGCAGGCTCGGGCGCAGGCTCTCGCACACGGCCTTCATGGCCTGGGGCTTGACCGCCAGCACGATCACATCGACGCCGTGGATGGCCTCGGCGTTATCGGCGAAGGTTTTTATGCCGTGTTCGGCGCTGACGCGCTCGCGGGTCTCGGCGCCCGGGTCGCTGGCGCGGATCTGCTCGGCGTCCAGGCCCTTGGCCCGCAGGCCACCGATCAGGCTGGCCGCCATGTTACCGGCGCCGATAAAGGCAATACGCGTGTTGCTCATGACAGGTCCTTATTTCGAGGGATGTCAGCCATTTCACGGCTGGCCGTAGTCGCGGGCGCCAAACAGGGCGGTACCGATCCGCACCCAGGTGGCGCCTTGGGCAATGGCCGACTCAAGGTCGTGGCTCATGCCCATGGAAAGTGTGTCCAGCGCCAGGTTCAAGCTGGCTTGCAAGTCGCGCACCGTGGCGAACGCCGCATCCTGTTCGGCCCGATCTTCAGTCGGCTCGGGAATCGCCATCAAGCCCCGCAGCTTCAAGCGCGGCAGGGCGCTGATCGCCGTGGCCAGGGCCGGCAGGTCGGCGGGCGTGCAGCCGGACTTGCTGGCTTCGCCACTGACATTGACCTGGATGCAGATATTGAGCGGCGGCAGGTCGGCCGGGCGTTGTTCGGACAGGCGTTGTGCGATTTTCAGGCGGTCCACGGAATGCACCCAAGCGAAGTGCTCGGCGATGGCGCGAGTCTTGTTCGATTGAATGGGGCCGATGAAGTGCCAACTCAAGGGCAGGTCGGTTAAATCCGCCTGTTTGCCCAGAGCTTCCTGCAGGTAGTTTTCACCAAAGTCGCGCAGCCCGGCGGCGTAGGCTTCACGCACTGCCTGCGCGGGTTTGGTCTTGCTCACGGCCAGCAGGTGGATGCTGCTTGCGTCACGTTGCACGGCGTCGGCTGCGGCGCGGATGCGCTGGCTAACCAGGCCGATGTTGTCTGCTATCGTCGACATTCAAGATGCGCCCGTGGATATGGAGTCCGCGGCATTCTACTGGAAATGGAAAGCCCTATGGATATCACGCAATTGCTGACGGCCAGTGTAAGCCGAGGCGCCTCAGACCTGCATCTGTCAGCCGGCCTGGCACCGATGCTGCGCATTGATGGCGAGGTTTGGCCCCTGGATGGGCCGGCGCTGAACGCTACCCAAGTGGTCGACTTATTGAGCCCTTTGCTGAATAAACATCAACAAAAGGATTTCGAAACATCTCTTGAAACGGATTTTGCCTTCGAGTTGCCAGGTGTGGCCCGCTTCCGGGCGAACGTGTTTCGCCAGGATCGCGGCGTTGGTGCGGTGTTCCGGGCTATTGCGACTGAGGTCCAGAGCCTGGAGGACCTGGGATTGGGCGAGGTGTTCCAGCGTATCGCCCGCCTCCCGCGCGGCCTGGTGCTGGTGACCGGGCCCACCGGCTCCGGCAAATCCACGACCCTGGCGGCGATGATCGACGACCTCAACCGGCATCGACGCCAGCATATCCTCACGCTGGAAGACCCCATCGAGTTTATTCACAGGCCGAAAATGGCCCTGGTCAACCAGCGCCAGGTGCATCGCGACACCCACAGTTTCTCGGTGGCCCTGCGTTCAGCCCTGCGCGAAGACCCGGACGTGATCCTGGTGGGTGAATTGCGCGACCTGGAAACCATCCGCCTTGCGCTGACGGCGGCAGAGACCGGGCACCTGGTGTTTGGCACCTTGCACACCTCGTCGGCGGTAAAGACGGTAGACAGGCTGGTGGACGTCTTCCCGGCCGGGGAGAAGGCGATGGTCCGCTCGATGCTGTCGGAGTCGCTGCAGGCGGTGGTGTCTCAGGTGCTGGTGAAGAAGGTGGGCGGCGGGCGCGTGGCCGCCCATGAAATCATGCTGGGCACCCCGGCGATTCGTAACTTGATTCGCGAAGACAAGGTGGCGCAGATGGTTTCGGCTATTCAGACCGGTGGGGCGTTGGGGATGAAGACCCTGGATATGAGTTTGAAGGCGTTGGTCGGCGCGGGAGTGATTAGCCGGGAAGAGGCGCGGGAGAAGGCGAGGGTGCCGGCAGATATCTGAAGTGCACAGATACACAATGTGGGAGCTGGCTTGCCTGCGATAGCGGACTGCCAGGCACTCTCTCTGCCAACTGACACACCGTCATCGCAGGCAAGCCAGCTCCCACATTTGATTGCATTTCAAATGGGGAGCTTCAGTGGCGCCTGGCTTAGCGCTGCACGATCCGCAGGTTGCTGTTCTGCTCTTTAGGCAGTACCCGCTTGGCAATCACGTAGTTCTTGTTCCAGAACGGCTTTTTCAGCGTGTCGATGCTCACCGACTTGCCACGGCGCGGTGCGTGGATAAAGCGGTCGTTGCCCAGGTAGATGGCAACGTGGTTGACCTGGCGGCTCTTGAGCTTGAAGAACAACAGGTCGCCCGGTTTGAGGTCCTTGCGGTCAACCTTCAACCCGTGGCCGGCTGCCATGGCGTTGGAAGTGCGGGGCAGGTCCACTGCTTTTACATCGTTAAATGCATATTTCACCAGCCCGCTGCAGTCGAACCCTTTACTTGGGCTGCTGCCGCCCCAACGATAAGGTGTACCGAGCACGTTGACGGCACGGCTCAAGACGTTGCTGCTTTGCTTGGTGTTCACGGCCAGTTGGCTGGAAAGCGCTTTGCCGTTGGCCTTGCTCAGTTGAGTCGGGCGGCTGACGGTTGGCTTTGCCGATTTGGCAGTGCTGGGCGTGCTATGGACTTTAGGGGTGAAACCGTTAACGTTCGGAAGTCGTTGCTCACGATTGGTGGCGTGGGCGGCCAGTGGCATTAATAGGCAAATGGTTAGCCATGTCTTGAAAAATGGTCGCATTAGGCGTGGCTCTTATGGGTTTGCGCGCAACTTTATAACAGCTTTTTGTGCTGTTCTCAGGCCGTTTGTCGACTGAACCTTGGGGTCAAACTCAGGAAAAACGCGACGATTCGCCGCAATTGTCCTACACAAGGCAGGTGGCACAAGGCTTTGAGGGCAGGAAGATACCATTTACCGTACGTCGGGCGCCCGTAAAAAAGTCACAAAGAAAATGAAAAAATTTATCTATCGAAGCAAAAGAGGTCCTTCATGAACACCTATCAACAGGTTGGTCAGCAGCACGATACCCACAGTAAAGCGATTGGTTACCTGCTGTGGATTTTCGGTTTTACCGGGGCTCATCGCTTTTATTACGGCAAGCCCGTGACCGGTACAATCTGGTTTTTCACTTTCGGCTTGTTCGGCATTGGCTGGCTGATCGACTTGTTCCTGATCCCGGCCATGGACCGTGAAGCCGACCTGCGGTTTACCGCTGGGCCGATTGAATACAACGTGGCCTGGATTCTGTTGGCGTTCCTGGGGGTGTTTGGTGTGCACCGCATGTATCAGGGCAAATGGATCACCGGCCTGATCTACCTGCTGACCGGCGGTTTGTTTCTGGTCGGGGTGCTGTATGACTTCTGGACGTTGAACACGCAGATCTCGATCCGCAATGCCGAGCGCAACAGCGGGCGCTGAATTCCTAGGCATACACATAAGCAACTGTGGGCGCGGGCTTGCTCGCGAATGCAGTAGATCAGTCAAATAAATGTCGACTGAGACTCCGCATTCGCGAGCAAGCTCGCTCCTACAGTTTTGGCCGCATCAAGCCTGGTAGCTGATCCGCCCATCCATCAAGGTATACCGCACCGTCGCCGGCAGGCTGTGGCCGATGAACGGGCAGTTTTCGCCCTTGGACAACCAGCGCTCACCAGCCACCGTCGAGCTTGCCAGGTCGAACAGCACCAGGTCCGCCGGTGAACCCACCGCCAACTGGCCCGCCGGCAAGCGCAGGGCGTCGGCCGGGCCGGCGCTCAGGCGCGCCAGCAGTGTCGGCAAGTCCAGCAAGCCGTCTTCGACCAGCGTCATCGCCAGTGGCAACAACAACTCCACGCTGCTGATGCCCGGCTCGGTCGCGCCAAACGGTGCCAGCTTGGCATCTCGCTCGTGAGGTTGGTGATGGCTGGAAATCGCTGACACAACACCCGACTTCACCGCCGCACGCAAACCATCACGGTCAGCCTTGGTGCGCAGCGGGGGCTGTACGTGGTACAGGCTGGAGAAGTCGATCAGCGCCTCATCCGTGAGGATCAGTTGGTACAGGGCGACGTCCGCGGTTACCCGTAAGCCACGGGCCTGGGCCTGGGCGATCAGAGCCACGCCCCGGGCGCTGGTCAACTGGCTGAAATGCGCACGTACGCCGCTTTGTTCTACCAGCAACAAATCACGAGCCAGGGCCACGGTTTCTGCGGTTTCCGGAATGCCCGGCAGGCCGAGGAAGCTGGCCACTGCGCCTTCATGGGCCAGGCCACCTTCGGCCAGGTCGCGGTCCTGGGAATGGAAGATCACCGTCAAGTCGAAGGTGGCCGCGTATTCCAGGGCGCGGCACAAGGTGCGCGTGCTGCGAAAGCTTTCCAGGCCATTGCCGAAGGCCACGCAACCGGCGTCACGCAGGGCGATCAGTTCGGCAAGTTGTTCGCCGTCCAGGCCCTTGCTCAAGGCGCCAATGGGAAACACTTTGCAATTGCCGGCTTCGCGGGCGCGGTCGAGGATCAGCTCGGTCACAGCGGAAGTGTCCAGCACCGGCTTGGTATTGGGTGGGCAGCACAGGCTGGTCACGCCACCGGCGGCGGCGGCTTGGGTTTCGCTGGCGATGCTGCCTTTGCGGCTGTAGCCCGGCTCGCGTAGGGCGACATTCAGGTCCACCAGCCCAGGCGCGGCCACCAGGCCCTTGGCATCGATGCTCTGGCCGGCATTGAAGCCTGCGGGGGCGGCGCCGATGGCGACGATCTTGCCGGCGTCCAGATGAAGATCGGTAACTTGGTCCAGGCCACTGGCCGGGTCGATGACTCGGGCGCCGAGAATGCTGAGCTTCACTGGGCCTGCTCCTGCTCGAATTGACGTTGCGCGGTTTGCCCGCTCATGGCCATGGACAGCACGGCCATGCGCACGGCGATGCCGTAGGTCACTTGGTTGAGAATCACCGACTGTGGGCCGTCGGCCACCGCCGACTCAATTTCTACGCCACGGTTGATCGGCCCCGGGTGCATCACGATGGCATCCGGCTTGGCCTTGGCCAGGCGTGCGGTGGTCAGGCCGAACAGGCGGTAGAACTCACCTTCGCTGGGCAACAAGCCCCCGGCCATGCGCTCGCGTTGCAGGCGCAGCATGATCACCACGTCCACATCCTTGAGGCCCTCGGCCATGTCGGTGTAGACCTTCACGCCATACTGTTCGATACCGATGGGCAACAAGGTCTTGGGCGCGATCACGCGGATATCCGGGCAACCCAGGGCCTTGAGGGCCAGCATGTTAGAACGTGCTACTCGCGAATGCAGGATGTCGCCGACGATGGCCACCGAGAGGTTTTCAAAGCTGCCTTTGTGCCGACGAATGGTGAGCATGTCGAGCATGCCCTGGGTCGGGTGCGCGTGACGGCCGTCGCCGCCATTGATGATTGCCACGTTCGGGCACACATGCTCGGCGATGAAATGTGCAGCGCCGGAGTCGCCGTGGCGTACCACGAACATGTCGGCCGCCATGGCTTCCAGGTTGCGCAGGGTGTCGAGCAGGGTTTCGCCTTTGCTCGCCGACGAGGTGGACACGTTCAGCGTGATCACATCGGCAGACAGGCGCTGGGCCGCCAGTTCAAAGGTGGTACGGGTGCGGGTGGAATTCTCGAAGAACACGTTGCAGATGGTTTTACCGCGCAACAGCGGGACTTTCTTCACTGCCCGGCCACCGACTTCCAGGAACGAGTCGGCGGTGTCGAGGATTTCGGTGAGCAGTTCGCGGGGCAAACCGTCGAGGGACAAGAAGTGTTGCAACTGGCCCTGAGCATTGAGCTGCAGCGGGCGCTTGGCATCTAGAGGCGTCATCGCGGGGACTCTTTACAAGGCGGTTTAAAGGGCAAGGTCTTGCAGTTCGAGTTCGAGCGGCGTGGGACCGGACAATTTTACCCGCTGCTGGGGTGCAAGCGACAGGGTCGCGCCCACCACGTCCGGGCTGATCGGCAGCTCGCCGGCCTCCAGGTCCAGCAGGCACACCAGGGTCACGCTGGCCGGGCGGCCATAGTCGAACAGTTCGTTCAGGGCGGCGCGGATGGTGCGGCCGCTCATCAGCACGTCGTCGATCAATACCAGGTGCTGGCCTTCGATCTCGAAAGGCAGGGCCGAAGGGCGCACTTGTGGATGCAGGCCATTCTGGCTGAAATCGTCGCGGTAGAAGGACACGTCCAGGGTGCCCAGGGGCGAATCATTGCCCAGTTCTTCCAGCAATGCCTGGGCCACCCACACGCCACCGGTGCGTATGCCGATAAAACGCGGTTCGCTGATGGCACGGTGCTCCAGATGCGCCTTGAGGCGTATCGCCATCTGGCTGATCAGTTCGGCAGGGTTCGGCAAGCTCATGGTGGCTCCTTGTTAAGTGTGTAGGAGCGAGCTTGCTCGCGAAAAACGTCCACGATAACGCGTGAAAACCTGGAAGTGCGCGGTGCCTGTGAGTTCTTCGCGAGCAAGCTCGCTCCTACAAAAACGGCATAGCAGCAAGCCGCGTCAGTCAGGATTCAAATAAAGCGGTGTTTTCATCCAGCCAACCCTGCAACAGCAAGGCGGCGGCGATGGCGTCCACCGGGTTGTCGCGATAACTGCCCTTTTGCCCGCCACGGTCACGGCGCTCACCCTTGGCTTCAAAGGTGGTGAGGCGTTCGTCGTGGGTATAGAAGGGCAGGTTGTAGCGGCCATTGAGGCGGCGCGCGAACTTCTCGGCGCGCAGGCACATGTCACTGGGGGTGCCATCCATGTTCAGGGGCAGGCCGACCACCACCGCGTCAGGCTTCCACTCTTTGATGAGCGCTTCGACCTGGTTCCAGTCCGGCACGCCGTTCTGGGCCTTGAGGGTGCACAGCTCGCGGGCCTGGCCGGTGATGACCTGGCCAACCGCTACGCCGATCTGTTTGGTGCCGTAGTCAAAACCGAGGATCAGACGCAAAGCCATCAGGCGTGCCCCGCCTGGCTGGTCAGCAGGCTGAGGTTGACCCGCAGCTTGGCCGCGGCCGCTTCCAGGCGCAGTTCGCTGGCGGTGTTGAACAGGATGTCGGCGTCGAACGGGCAGGTCAGCCAGGCATTGCTGGCCAGTTCGGCCTCCAGCTGCCCGGCTTCCCAACCGGCGTAGCCCAGGGTGATCACACTTTGCTCAGGGCCCACGCCGTCGGCAATGGCGAACAGCACGTCCTGGGACGTGGACAGTGACACGCCTTCAAGGTCTACCGTGGCCTGGTACTTCGGCCCGGTGGGGTGCAAGACAAAACCGCGATCGGTCTGAACCGGCCCGCCGATGTAGATCGGCACGTGCTGGCAGCTTGCCGGCGGGTCGATTTCCGGGCGCAGTTGCTCAAGGATATCGGCCAGGTTCAGCTCCTGCGGGCGGTTGACCACCAACCCCATGGCACCATTGGCCGTGTGCTCGACGATGTAGGTCAAGGTCTGCGCAAAGTTCGGGTCGGCCATATGGGGCATGGCGATCAGGAATTGGTGCTTGAGGTAAGTCGGGCTGACGTTTTTCATGTCCGCTAGTGTGGCGTTGGAGGGGCGAACTGACAAGTGCGGGCGCGATCAGCAGGGGAGTCAGTTACTGGACAACCGATCGCCCTTGGCAAACCGCCAGGTGCGGATGATTTCCAGGCGATCGACGTCGTTCAAGTCGCCGCTGAACGGCGCAAAGGGCGCGGCCAGCCGTACGATACGTTGCGCGGCCTGGTCCAGCAGCGGTTGGCCGGAGGACTCCAGCACCTGCACTTCATACAGCGAGCCGTCACGGTTGATCGACACCAGCAGGCGCAAATTGCCATAAATCTGCTGGCGCCGCGCCTCGTCCGGGTAGTTGAGGTTGCCAATGCGTTCGACCTTCTTGCGCCACTCGTCCTTATACCAGGCGCCTTTATCGCGCATGGTTGAGGCGGCGTTCAGGCGGTAGATGCGCGGGCGCTTGGCATACAGCTGTTGTTCATGGGCCAGTTCGGCTTCCAGGCTGGAAATTTCGTCGGACAGCGTCGAACTGTCGAACGTCGGCGCAGGTTTCACCGGTTCGGGCCTGGGCTCGGTCTTGGCCTTTTCGCGCTGGGTCGGGGCTTTTTGCGGTTTGGGCGCGACGGTGGTCACTGCGGCCTTGGGCGCGGCCTGCTTGACCTCGGGCTTGGGCGCCGGCGGCGGGGTGACCTTCTTGACCTGGTTGTCGTGGAAGGGCGCCACTTCGGTGGTCTTGGGCACGGCTTTCTTGTCGAGGGTGCCGCTGCCCTGCTGGTTGTCCTGGGCGAGAAAGTCAGCCTTTTCGGGCTTTTTTTCGCTCTTGAACGTGGCGAGGGTGATTTCCAGGGTCTTGGTAATCTGCTTGGGTTCGACCAGGGTGAACCCCACGCCCAGCAGCAGGGCGAGGTGAATCAGCGCAGCGAGGAACAGGGTAAAACCGAGACGATCAGCCGGGCGCACGCCGCTATGGGTGAATTCGGGGGGCAGATCGGACGGGAGTGTCATGACAAGAAAACCAACATCGCGCGTTTCACAGGTGGCGCATGATAACGCAATGTTGGTGTGTGTCCGGCTGTTCTATGTCACTTGGCTTTTAGCTTGCGCTCAATGGCGGCCATCAGCATTTCGCCGATGTTCGTGCCAAATGCATTGTCGATCTCGCGAATACAGGTCGGGCTGGTGACGTTGATTTCAGTGAGGTTCTCACCAATTACGTCGAGTCCGACAAACAGCAGGCCTTTTTCCCGCAGGGTCGGGCCGACTTGAGCGGCGATCCAGCGGTCCTTGTCCGACAACGGCCGCGCTTCACCGCGACCACCGGCGGCCAGGTTGCCACGGGTCTCGCCGGCTGCCGGGATACGCGCCAGGCAATAATCCACCGGCTCGCCGTCGATCATCAGGATGCGCTTGTCACCGTCCTTGATCGCCGGCAGGTAGGCCTGGCCCATGATCTGCTGGGTGCCCAGGGCGGTCAGGGTTTCGAGGATCACCGACAGGTTCGGGTCGCCGGCGCGGTGACGGAAGATCGAGGTGCCGCCCATGCCGTCCAGCGGCTTGAGGATCACGTCGCCATGCTTGGCGGCGAATTCACGCAGTACATCGGCGCGGCGGCTGACCACAGTCGGTGGCGTGCACTGCGGGAACAGGGTGGCGAACAGCTTTTCATTGCAATCGCGCAGGCTTTGCGGCTTGTTGACGATCAGCACGCCAGCGCGTTCGGCCTGCTCCAGCAGGTAGGTGGAATACACAAATTCCATGTCGAACGGCGGGTCCTTGCGCATCAGGATCACGTCGAGGTCGCTCAGGGGGCTGTCGATTTCATCCGAAAGCTCGAACCACTTCTCAGGGTTGGCGAACACCTGCAGCGGGCGCATGCGTGCGCGGGCCTCGCCGTCACCCTGGTAAAGGTCGCGCTGCTCCATATAGAACAAGGTCCAGCCGCGGGCCTGGGCGGCCAGGAGCATGGCCAGCGAACTGTCCTTTTTATAGGAAATGCTGGCGATAGGGTCCATGACAATGCCGACGCGAACGCTCATGGGGGATTTCCTCTAGCAAATTAGGGCGCATAAAAGTGGCGTCAGAGTGGCGCTGCGGCTGTTGTGGGTCAAGGAAAAACCACTGGGCGGGCGCCTCGATAGATTGCGCCAGGAGACTGTGCTAAAAAGGCTGGCACGGCGCACCAGCCCTTGTATTCCAAGGCTTGCGGCGTTCATCCTGTGCAACATCAGGCAGTACACACCGAAAACCGATTCGCTGTGGCGATGGTAGAGCAGATATGGAACAGCATTCCAACGCCTTGAAGGTGATGGTGATCGACGATTCGAAAACGATCCGCCGCACCGCCGAGACGCTGTTGAAGAACATGGGGTGCGAGGTCATCACGGCGATCGACGGTTTCGACGCCCTGGCCCGTATTGTCGATCATCACCCGCACATTATCTTTGTCGACATCATGATGCCGCGCCTGGATGGCTACCAGACCTGCGCCCTGGTGAAGAACAACCCGGCGTTCAAATCGATCCCGGTGATCATGCTGTCCTCCAAGGACGGCCTGTTCGACAAGGCCAAGGGGCGCATCGTGGGTGTCGATCAGTTTTTGACCAAGCCTTTCAGCAAGGAAGAACTGCTGGGGGCGATCAAGGCCTATGTGCCTGGGTTCGCCGCAGTAGAACAAGCACACTGACGCCGCCTCACGAGGGCCGGCGCCTATCAATGTAGCGGGGAAAACCATGGCACGTGTTCTGATCGTCGACGATTCGCCGACTGAAATGTACAAACTCACCGGCATGCTGGAAAAGCATGGCCACCAGGTGCTCAAAGCCGAAAACGGCGCGGACGGCGTGGCCCTGGCCCGCCAGGAAAAGCCCGACGCGGTGCTGATGGATATCGTGATGCCCGGCCTCAATGGCTTCCAGGCCACGCGCCAGTTGTCCAAGGAGCCGGAAACCAACGGTATCCCGATCATCATCATCACCACCAAAGACCAGGAAACTGACAAGATCTGGGGCGCACGCCAGGGCGCCAAAGACTACCTGACCAAACCGGTAGATGAAGAAACCCTGATTGCCACCCTGAACAAGGTGCTGGCCGGCTAAGGCTTGCGATCATGACCGAGTCGCAAACCGCCTTCGAGCTGCTGCTGGACATCGACCGCCGCTGCCGCTTGCTGGCCGCGGACCTGCCGTCCCAGGAAACGCGCCTGCAACGCTGGAGCGGCATCGCTTTTCGCGTAGGGCCAAACGCCTACGTGGCGCCCATGGGCGAGGTCGCCGAGGTGTTGCATGAGCCACGTTGCACCTTGATGCCGGGGGTCAAGCCCTGGGTCAAGGGCGTGGCCAACCTGCGCGGGCGCTTGCTGCCGGTGATGGACCTGGGCGGTTTCCTGGGCCTTGAGTTGTCCAGGGCGCGCAAGCAACGGCGGGTGCTGGTGGTGGAGTTCAACGACCTGTTTGTCGGGCTGCTGGTAGACGAGGTGGTAGGCATGCAGCATTTCCCATTGGACGCCTGGGTGGCGAGCACCGCCTCGAGCGCGCCGTTTATTCAGGGCCAATTCGACGGCGACCCGCTGTGGCAAGTCTTCAGCCCCTTCGCCCTGGCCCAGGCCCCTGGCTTCATGGATGTCGCCGCATGAGCACCGCTACCACGCCCAAACCCCAGGCCGCTTCGCGCAGCCGTTCGCAGATCATCGTGCTGTTTATCGCCTTGATCGTGTTCATCATGCTGCTGTTCGCCAACTTCGCGTACCTCAACACCCAGTCCACCTACGACAAACAGTACATCGGCCACGCCGGTGAGCTGCGCGTGCTGTCCCAGCGCATTGCCAAGAACGCCACCGAGGCTGCCGCGGGGAAAGCGGCGGCGTTCAAGCTGCTGGGCGATGCGCGCAACGATTTTGCCCAGCGCTGGGGCTACCTGAAAAAAGGTGACCCGCAAACCGGCTTGCCGGCGGCGCCCAGTGCGGTACGCGCCGAAATGCGGGCAGTGCAGACCGACTGGGAGGCGCTGCTGAAAAACACCGACGCCATCCTGGCCAGCGAGCAGACCGTGTTGTCGTTGCACCAAGTGGCCGCGACCCTGGCCGAAACCGTGCCGCAACTGCAGATCGAGTCGGAAAAGGTCGTCGATAGCCTGCTGCAACGCGGCGCCCCGGCCAGCCAGGTGGCCTTGGCCCAACGCCAGTCGCTGCTGGCCGAACGTATCCTGGGGGCGGTCAACACCGTGCTGGCGGGGGATGAAACCGCGGTGCAGGCCGCCGATGCTTTCGGCCGCGATGCCAACCGTTTTGGCGTGGTGCTCAATGGCATGCTCAACGGCAACCCGGGGCTGCGTATCACCCAGGTCGAAGACCCGGACGCCCGGGCGCGGCTGGCGGACATTGCCGAGCTGTTCGAATTTGTCTCCGGTTCCGTGGATGAAATTCTCGAGACCTCGCCGCAGTTGTTCCAGGTGCGCGCTTCGGCGAGCAATATTTTCAACCTGTCGCAAACCCTGCTCGATGAAGCCTCGCACCTGGCCACCGGTTTTGAAAACCTCGCCAGCGGGCGCAGTTTGGACACCATCGGCGGTTACGTGCTGGGCTTGCTGGCGCTGGCCTCGATCATCCTGATCGGTCTGGTCATGGTGCGCGAGACCAACCGCCAACTGCATGAAACCGCGCAGAAGAACGAGCGCAACCAGAACGCGATCATGCGCCTGCTGGATGAAATCGAAGACCTGGCCGACGGCGACCTTACCGTCACCGCCTCAGTCACCGAAGACTTTACCGGCACCATCGCAGACTCCATCAACTATTCCGTGGACCAACTGCGCGACCTGGTCGCCACCATCAACCTCACCGCCGGGCAGGTCGCCGGCGCGGTGCAGGACACCCAGGCTACCGCGATGCACCTGGCCCAGGCGTCGGAGCATCAGGCCCAGCAGATTGCCGAAGCGTCTACCGCCATCAACCAGATGGCGCAGTCCATCGATCAGGTATCGGCCAACGCGGCCGAATCCTCGGCGGTGGCTGAGCGTTCGGTGGAGATCGCCAACAAAGGCAACGAGGTGGTGCACAACACCATCCACGGCATGGACAACATTCGCGAACAGATCCAGGACACCGCCAAGCGCATCAAGCGCCTGGGCGAGTCGTCCCAGGAAATTGGCGACATCATCAGCCTGATCGACGACATCGCCGACCAGACCAACATCCTCGCCCTCAACGCCGCGATCCAGGCCAGCATGGCCGGTGACGCCGGGCGCGGCTTTGCGGTGGTGGCCGATGAAGTGCAACGGCTGGCCGAACGCTCCTCGGCGGCCACCCGGCAGATCGAAACCCTGGTACGCACCATCCAGGCCGACACCAACGAAGCGGTGATCTCCATGGAACAGACCACCACCGAAGTGGTGCGCGGCGCGCGCCTGGCCCAGGACGCCGGGGTGGCACTGGAAGAGATCGAAGGCGTGTCCAAAACCCTGGCGGCGCTGATCCAGAGCATTTACAACGCGGCGCAGCAACAGACCTCATCGGCGGGGCAGATTTCCCTGACCATGAACGTGATCCAGCAGATCACCACCCAGACTTCGTCGGGTTCCACCGCCACCGCCGAAAGCATTGGTAACCTGGCGAAGATGGCCAGCCAGTTGCGCAGGTCGGTGTCGGGTTTCACCTTGCCGCCGCCCAAGCAGGTGGACGATTGAAATACGACCTGAACAACACCACAGTCCAACTGTGGGAGCTGGCTTGCCTGCGATAGCGGTCTGTCAGATACAGATATAGTGCTGACCCACCGCTATCGCAGGCAAGCCAGCTCCCACATTGGATCTCCATTGTTTGTGCGATACCAGCAACTCATGAATTCTAAGCGGAGCAGTTATGGTTGATCGGCACGACTACGTGGCCCTCGAATGGGTCAAGGGCGATATTGCCGAAACCCTGAAGCAGGCCCGGTCGGCCCTGGACGCGTACGTTGAAACCCATGACGACGACGCCCTCAACGAATGCCTGGCCGGTATCCACCAGGTGCATGGCGCGCTGCAAATGGTCGAGTTCTACGGCGCGGCGCTGTTGGCCGAAGAGATCGAGGAACTGGCCCTGGCGCTCCAGGCCGGGCACGTCGGCCAGCGCGATGAAAGTATCCGCCTGCTGCAACAAGCCCTCGGCCAACTGCCGCTGTACCTCGACCGCGTGCACAGTGCCCGCCGCGACTTGCCGCTGGTGGTGCTGCCGCTGCTCAACGACTTGCGCAGTGCCCGTGGTGAAAGCCTGCTATCGGAAACCAGCCTGTTCAGCCCGCAACTACTATTGATCGAGCCGTTGCCTGAGCAAGCCCTGGCCCAACGGGCAACGCCGGATCTGCATGAGCAGTTGCGCCAATGGCGCCACCTGCTGCAACAAGCCCTTGCCGGGTTGCTGCGTGAAGACCACGGCCCCAGCAACCTGGAAGACATGGCCCGGGTGTTCGCACGCCTCGAAGCGCTGTGCCAGGGCGCGCCGCTGTTGCCGTTGTGGCAGGTCACCTCGGCGCTGGTCGAAGGCATGCTCACCGGCGTGGTCGCCAACAGCCCGGCGTTGCGCAGCCTGCTCAAGGCCAGCGATAAACAACTCAAGCGCTTGCTGGTTCAAGGCGTCAATGGCATCAACCAGCCGGCGCCGGATGAGTTGCTCAAGAGCCTGCTGTTCTACGTCGCCAAAGTCACCCGGCCGACGCCGCGCATGCAAAGCCTGAAGGAGCGCTACGGCTTGGACGAAGCCTTGCCCGACAGCGCCGTGGTCGATGCTGAACGTGCGCGGCTGGCTGGGCCGGATCGCAATGCCATGGGCTCGGTACTCGGGGCGTTGTGTGAGGAGCTGGTGCGGGTTAAGGAACGCCTGGATCTGTTCGTGCGCAGTGATCGCCAGCACACCCAGGACCTCGACCCCTTGCTGGCGCCGTTGCGGCAGATCGCCGATACCCTCGCGGTGCTGGGTTTCGGCCAGCCGCGCAAAGTGATCATCGACCAACTCGCCGTGGTGTTGAGCCTGGTCCAGGGGCAGCGCGAACCTAATGACGCGGTGTTGATGGATGTGGCCGGCGCGTTGCTGTATGTCGAAGCGACGCTGGCCGGGATGATCGGCACCGTCGAACCGCAAAGCCGTGAAGACAGCCGCTTGCCCACCACCGACCTGACCCAGATTCACCAGCTGGTGATTCGCGAGTCGTGCCAGTGCCTGCGCCAAGCCAAGGAGCTGGTGATCGACTGCATCGAGGCCGACTGGGACCGTCAGCGCCTGGAGTCCTTGCCCGAGCTGTTGAGCCAGGTACGCGGTGCCCTGGCGATGATTCCTTTGCCGCGCGCGGCGAGTTTGATGCGCGGTTGCACCGACTACGTCGATGAGCAGTTGATGGTCAATGACGCCGCGCCTTCGGCGGCACAGCTGGGGCATTTCGCCGAGGTGGTCAGCAGCCTGGAGTACTACCTCGAACGCATGCTTCAAGACCCTGACGCGGCGGGCGAAAAAGTGCTGGAACTGGCCACCCAGGGCTTGAATGCATTGGGCTACCTGCCGGCGGAAAAACCCTGGCGCCAGGCGCTGGCCGCGCCCGAGGGGGCACTGTCCGAGGCCGCACCCAGCCAGTCCCAATTCGACGCGCTGGCGAGCCCAACCTCACGTCTCAACCCTCCGGCCTTGCAGCGTCCCGGCAGCTTGTTGCCGCCGCCGGCCGGTGAAGAACCGATTGACGATGAACTGCGCGAAGTCTTCCTGGAAGAAACCGATGAAGTCCTCGACGTGCTGCATCGCTACCTGCCCGACAGCGCGGACAAAACCGCCCAGGGCGAAATGCGCCGCGCCTTCCATACCCTCAAGGGCAGCGGCCGCATGGTGCGCGCCCTGGTGCTGGCCGAGCTGGCCTGGGCCGTGGAGAACCTGCTTAATCGCGTGCTGGAACGCAGCGTAGCCCTCGGCCCTGAGGTGCAGCAGGTATTGGATGAGGCCGTGGCCCTGCTGCCGGAGCTGATCGCCGATTTTGCCAGCGACGACCAACGCCAGCGCGATGAGGTCGATGCCTTGGCCGCCCGAGCCCATGCCCTGGCCAGTGGCGCCGTCACGTCGGCCACCGAGCCCCATGACCCGATGCTGCTGGAGATCTTCCGCAACGAAGCCCAAGGCCATCTGGACAGCCTCGAGTACTTCCTGCAACAGGCCGCCGAGCAGATGCCGCTGCAGGTCAGCGATGAACTGCAACGCGCCTTGCACACCCTCAAGGGCAGCGCCTACATGGCCGGCGTATTGCCCATCGCCGAACTGGCGCGCCCGCTGGATCACCTCACCCGTGAATACAAGGCCCACCGCCTGCCGCTGGGCAAGGACGAAGTGGCGTTGCTACTTGAAGCACAAGGTCTGTTCCAGCGCGGCCTGCGAGACCTGAACACCCATCCCCTGGCGCCGATCAACGGCGCCGCCGACCTGATCAGCCGCACCCAACGCCTGCTGGACCATCAACTCGCCGCCTTGCTCGACGCGCCCACGACCGGCCTGCGCGTCAAGCGTGACCCGCACTTGATCACCAACTTTCTGGCCCAGGGCATGGACATCCTGCTCGACGCCGAAAGCCTGCTGCGTCGCTGGCAGCAACACCCCGGCGACCGTCAGGAACTCACGGCGTTGCTGGACGAGCTGACCACCCTGGGCGAGGGCGCGCACCTTGCCGACCTGCACCCTATCGACGCGTTGTGCGAAGCCTTGCTCGACCTCTATGGCGCGGTGGAAGAAAGCAGCCTGGCGGTCAGCGCACGCTTCTTCCAGGAGGCCGAACAGGCCCATGACGCGCTGATCAACATGCTCGACCAGTTGGCCGCCGGCCAGGAAATCAGCCCCGCGCCCGCACGGCTGCAGGCATTGCGCGAGTTGCTCGATGAAGCACTGGACCCGTCCGCCACAGGGCTGATCAAAAGCGACGGCAGCCGCACCCTGAGTATCGCCGAGTTGGGCGCGGCCACTGCGCAGCTGGATCACGCAACGGCGATGGACGACGAAATTGTCGAGATCTTCCTTGAAGAGGCCGTAGACATCCTCGACAGCGCCGGCCAGTCGCTCAAGCGCTGGCTGCTGGAACCCGAAAACGCCGCGCCCTTGTCCTCGTTGCAGCGGGACCTGCACACCCTCAAGGGCGGTGCACGCATGGCCGAAATCGACCCCGTGGGCGACTTGGCCTACGAGCTCGAATGCGTTTATGAGGGGCTGGTGGACCGCCGCTACAGCTATTCCGTGGAGCTGTCCCAGGCACTGATGGCCAGCCATGAGCGCTTGGCCCAACAGTTGGACGAGCTGCAACAGCAGCAACCCTTGAGTGACGGCGCCGAGTTGGTCGAAAGGCTACGGGAGTTGCGCCAGGCCAGCAGCCCTGCAGCGCCGGCCGCTGTGACGCCAGCCTCGGGTACCGACCCGGAATTGCTGGATATCTTCCTCGAAGAAGCCGCCGATATCCTCGACAGTTCAGGCAGCGCGTTAGTGCGCTGGCAGGCCGAGCCGGGCAATCGCCAGGAAGTGGAAACCCTGCTGCGTGACCTGCACACCCTCAAAGGCGGCGCACGCATGGTCGAGATCGGGCCAATCGGCGATCTGGCCCATGAGCTGGAATTTCTCTACGAAGGGCTGTCCGCCGGTTTGCTCGCGCCGACCCCTGAGTTGTTCGCTCTGCTGCAAGGCTGCCATGACCGCCTGGCGCAAATGATCGACGCCGTGGCCGAGGGGTTGCCGGTGGGCTCGGTGGATAAACTGATCGAGCGCATCAAGAGCCTGGTGCACCCCAGTGATGAGCCGGTTACACCCGTGGCACTGCCAGCGGGCAAGGCCGAAGCGGTCGCCGATCCGGCTGCCGACATGGTGAAAATCTCTGCTGACTTGCTCGATGACCTGGTCAACCTCGCCGGTGAAACCTCGATCTTCCGTGGGCGTATCGAGCAGCAAGTCAAGGATGCGCGCATTGCCTTGAATGAGATGGAAACCACCATCGAGCGCATGCGCGACCAGCTGCGCCGGCTCGACAGCGAAACCCAGGGCCGCCTCCTGAGCCGCCAGCAAGCCGAGGCCGAACGCCTGGGCTACGAAGAATTCGACCCGCTGGAAATGGACCGCCATTCGCAGCTGCAACAGCTGGCCCGTGCGCTGTCCGAATCCGCCTCCGACCTGCTCGACCTCAAGGACACCCTCGAGCGCCGCAACCAGGATGCCCACAACCTGCTGCAGCAACAGGCGCGCATCAACACCGAATTGCAGGAAGGCCTGATGCGCACGCGCATGGTGCCTTTCGAGCGCATGTTGCCACGCCTCAAGCGCATCGTGCGGCAAGTGGCGGGCGAATTAGGCAAAGACGTGGAGTTCATCGTCGGCAATGCCGAAGGCGAGATGGACCGCAATGTGCTGGAGCGCATGGCGGCACCCTTGGAGCATATGCTGCGCAACGCTGTCGACCACGGCCTGGAGTCGCGCGAAGTGCGGCTGGCGGCGGGCAAACCGGAGAAGGGCCGCATCACCCTGGACCTGACCCACGAAGGCGGCGACATCGTCTTCGACATGCGCGACGACGGCGCGGGTGTGCCCCTTGAAGCGGTGCGGCGCAAGGCAATCAAGCGCGGCTTGCTCGCGCCCCATCAAGAGATGAGCGACCGTGACGTGTTGCAGTTCATCCTGCAGCCGGGCTTTTCCACCGCCGAAAAAATCACCCAGATTTCCGGGCGCGGCGTGGGCATGGACGTGGTGCATGAAGAAGTGCGCCAGCTCGGCGGCTCCATGGTGATCGACTCGACGCCGGGCATGGGCGTGCATTTTCGCATTCGCCTGCCGTTTACCGTGTCGGTCAATCGTGCGCTGATGGTGCACTGCGCGGACGACCAATACGCGATCCCTCTCAACACCATCGAAGGCCTGGTGCGCGTGCTGCCCCACGAATTGGCCGGGCACTACCAGCAAGACCCGCCGCACTATGAATACGCCGGCCAGCGCTACGAGTTGTTCTACTTAGGCGACCTGCTGCACACCGCCAGCCGCCCGAAACTGCTGGGCCAATACCAGCCGGTGCCGGTGCTGCTGGTGCACTGCAATGAGCGCCGCGTGGCGGTGCATGTGGATGCCATGGCCGGTACCCGCGAGATTGTGGTCAAGGGCCTGGGGCCGCAGTTCTCCGGGGTGCAGGGCGTGACCGGCGCGACCATCCTGGGCGACGGCCATGTGGTGCTGATCATCGACCTGCTGGCGCACATCCGCGCCCGGCAACCGGCCTTGCCGGCCCAGGCGGTGGATGCTCCGCTGATCCTCAACGACCCGCTGAAAAAACGCCCGCTGCTGGTACTGGTGGTGGACGACTCGGTCACCGTACGCAAAGTCACCAGCCGCCTGCTGGAGCGCAACGGCATGAACGTGCTCACCGCCAAGGACGGGATCGACGCCCTTGCCATCCTGGAAGAACACACCCCGGACTTGATGCTGCTCGACATCGAAATGCCGCGCATGGACGGCTTCGAAGTAGCCATTCAGATACGCAACGACCCACGCCTGATGCGCTTGCCGATCATCATGATCACCTCACGCACCGGCCAGAAACACCGCGACCGCGCCATGGCCATTGGCGTCAACGACTACCTCGGCAAGCCGTACCAAGAGTCGGTGCTGCTGGAAAGCATTGCCTACTGGAGCAAGTCCCATGCTTGAGCACCGCACCAGCCAACTCACCGGCCTGCTGCTGCCCCTGGCCGACCGCCACCTGGTGCTGCCCAACGTTGCCGTGGCCGAGCTGATCGACTTCCAGCGCGGCGAGCCGGCCAGCGATGCACCGCCGTGGTACCTGCGGCAGGTTACGTGGCGCGATCGGCAGATTCCGTTGATCAGCTTTGAAGCGGCCTGCGGAGAAGCCAGCATGACGGGTGAACGCTCACGCATCGTGGTGTTGAACGCACTGGGCGGGCGACCGACGTTGAAATTCATTGCCCTGGTGATCCAGGGCATTCCGCGCTCGTACAAGCTCGATAGCGAATTGAGCTACGTGGACGTGCCCCTGTGCCCGCTGGAACTGGCGGCGGTGCAAGTGGGCGAGCAGGTGGCGAAGGTGCCGGATTTGATGGGGCTTGAAGCGTTGTTGGTGGAGTCCGGCCTGGCCTGATCCTGAGCCCTATGAAGATCTACTGTGGGAGCTGGCTTGCCTGCGATAGCGGCCTGTCAGTCAACATCTCAGTAGCTGACCTACCGCTATCGCAGGCAAGCCAGCTCCCACGCTGAGCAGCGCTCATCTTCATGTCTCAATCAATCCACGCAGAGCTTGCAAATAATCGGCGATATGTCGGAATAGGGTGGAGTTGCTGTAGGCGAGTTCTGAATTGGGAATAGGCGGGTTTTCAGGTCGCAGTGGAGTGGCTAGTTTCTGCACTCCTCACTGCCAGCAAGGACTCGCAAATGGCCGTACCGTTAATGCCGCCCGGTGTTTCAATTCTTGAAAACATGGCGATATCCAACTGCAAGCGCATTCATCTCAAGCCCGGCTCGGCATTCGCCTATTCCTGGTTTTACTCCCAGGTCCGTGCGGCCGGCCCTTGGAACTACAAGAAGCAGGGGCGTCAGTACGAAGCTTTTGGTAACTTCAATTACGGTGCCACAGGCACGGTGCTGGGCATTCCCGAAAATGTGTTGCTGCGAGCCGCCGGTGTGGCTCAAACCGTCGCCAGAACGACTCGTCCGGATTTTGGATCATGGTGGGGCGGTGAGCCTTTTGGTGACGACCCACGGGATCAATATTGGATAAGAAGAGGTATCGAATATGCCATTTCGCAAGGCCACTAAGCGCCTCATACCTGTTCTGCGTAATTGCCTGCTTGTGATCTGCCTGCTCTATATCGGCGGCAGTTGGGTCCTGTCGCCCGGAACACCGGACCTGGATGAAGTGGTGTTGAAGCATTCCCTGGGCAACGGTATGTCGATCTATGGTGCGCGAGATGGCCAAGGTGGCGCGACGGTGGGGTTTTCCTACAGGTACTACGTGCATAAGGATTTGGGAAGTGATCAGGAAATACTCAGCGCATTAGTGTCTGCACCTCCTTTTCTCAAAACAAAAGAGCCCGATGTTCAAGTCAATAATGAGGGCGGCACCCTGCATCTGGTTATTCAGGGAGAAGTGTATGAGTACCACAGTTATGCGCTGGAGGGCCTGGGGAAGGTCAGGGTGATGATGGTGTTGTGAGGAGCTAGCGTTCAGATTTTTCCTGCAAGATGTCGGGCTGTGCATGAACTTGTTGTGATTGATCATCGCGCCTAGTCTTCGCTCCGTCATCGCAAAAAACGGTGACACGGACGTGCAAGTCCGGTTACATGTCGGCGCACCAACGCCCATAGCCATTCGACGGGCGTTTTTTATGCCTGCTGTACTCGTTATGGCGGCTGTGCGTGGGAGATTCTTCGGAGTCTGCCGGGGTCCGATATGCCCGGTCTTGCACACCTGCGTACAGCTGCCACCTTCATTCGCGTGCAAGCGGAGAGAGGGCAGCCTCCATCACATATCGGAGCTGTAAATCATGGTCAAACCTACGCCCAATCCACCGCTCTTCACCGTAAACCCCCACCAAGACACCGAAACCCTGCTGGTCAATGCCAGCGAAACCCTGTCCTCGCTCAATGCGCTCACCTGCAACCTGGCCTTCGACTTGGACACTTCCCAGCGCGCCATCATGCTGGGAATTCAGCAAATGGCCGAGCTGGGTCAGTTGTTGGTCGATAGAGCGCTGGAGCAAATCAGCCCATCGCCAGCAACTTGAAACGGTCCCAAAAAGGGACTGATCATTCCCTCTTTGGGACCGCTATCTAACCAACACCACCGACCCATGTGGGAGCTGGCTTGCCTGCGGCCATAGGTATCTACACAACTTTGTGGGTTGTAACAGCAGACGGTAACCACGATGCGAAGCGAGTCGCTCTTGATCTGCTTTTGATCTTAGGCGCCCCGTTAAACCACGCTGGCCGGAATTCGACAGGGATTTGGGGGGTAAACCGGCAGGGATGCCGGTTTAGCCGCCCCGCGCCATGAATGGCGCGTGGCGGCGGCCCCCCAAATCACTGGCGGATTACGGGTACACCGAGCCTAGGCGAGGTGCCGAGTGGTGGGGCAAGAGCCCTTTTGGTTACTTTTGGGGCTCTTTTCCAAAAGTGACCCGCTGTCAGAGCGGAACCCTAAGTCGCCGTTACCGCAGCAATGGATATGTACACGGTCCAACTGTGTCGCCTGTCAGGCCGCCTTCGCGAGCAAGCCCGCTCCCACAGTTGGATTGCGGTGCGTCAGATAGATCAGCGCCGGCTGTCAGGCTGTCACGGGAGCAAGCTCCCTCGCCACAGGTTCAGCGTCGCACCAAAATTGTGTAGATACCTATGCTGCGATGGCGGTAGGTCAGCTACTGAGATGTTGACTGACAGTCCGCCATCGCAGGCAAGCCAGCTCCCACATCAAGCTTTATGTGCTACGGCCGATAAGGAGGAATCAGTTTTAGGGATGGAGTGATGTGGGCGTGATGGAATTTCTTGGCGCAGTAGGCAACAGTTTTTCATTTCTCTACAACATGGTTACCGGCGCTTTGATCTTATGGGTCCTGACAGTGACCGCAACAGCGTCCGCAGTCAGGTCATTGGCTGAGGGGCGTGGTGCGCTATGGGGGGCCATGATTTCCACTGTAGGTGCAGTGATTATCCTACTGCTTATCCAGTTGATCGGTGTTCCCGAAGACACAATTAACGTTTTAAACAACTTCATCATCATGACCCTTGGAGGGCTGGGGTCCGGTCTGCTGGCTGTTGCACTCGTGACAAAGCCGAACGCGGTCGAGGCGTTGAAGTTCAAACGGGCGTTGTTCAACATTCTTGATTACGCCTTTGTTTGGTTATGGCTGTCCTCTCTGTCCATGATTTTTCTTTTCCTTATTTCGAAGCTCTCTGGCCGCATAGTGGCAACTGATCATGCGCTTGGAATCATGCTTATTACCTTCTTGTTCACCTTTTTGAGCATTGTGCTGCTTGAGTGCCGTAACAAATTCGCTAAATGGGGAGAGTCGGTCGGACTGGGTCTATTTCTCATACTTGTTGTGCTGTTGGTGCTCTATGTAGGGACGCTTGCCTCGGTATGGTCCAAGGCACCGGGTTGGATACTGACGTTAAATAGTCTGGTGGCTTGCTCGATATTGAGCACATCGCTGTATTACCGCAGGCGTGGCGCTGCACCGTTACTCCAGCCGTAACGATCCAGCACCAAGCTTGATTGATGCCTCTCCACATTCGCTCCTAAGGTACAGCCCACGACAGCAAACCCCGTGGAGCGACCATGACAACAACCATCACCCCCGACTCGCGCTGGACGCGGCGGCGCGACGAGAAGCAGCGGCGGCTCGGGCTGGTCAAAAA
Source organism: Pseudomonas sp. FJ2-5-13 (assembly GCF_029201605.1). Classification (NCBI taxonomy): domain Bacteria; kingdom Pseudomonadati; phylum Pseudomonadota; class Gammaproteobacteria; order Pseudomonadales; family Pseudomonadaceae; genus Pseudomonas; species Pseudomonas sp. FJ2-5-13. The sequence continues at coordinate 5,647,536 of NZ_CP104045.1, read as the reverse complement.
ATACGCAGACGGGGCAGTGTTGCCCAGTGACAAGATCGTCGAGGCCCTTGAAGCCTTGATCCTCCCCGGCGACCGCGTGGTGCTGGAGGGCAACAACCAGAAGCAGGCCGATTTCCTCTCGCGCTCCCTGGCCAAGGCCGACCCGGCCAAGCTCCACGATTTGCACATGATCATGCCCAGCGTGGGCCGTTCCGAGCACCTGGACCTGTTTGAAAAGGGCATCGCCCGCAAGCTGGATTTCTCTTTCGCCGGCACCCAATCCCTGCGCATCAGCCAGTTGCTGGAAGACGGCCTGCTGGAAATCGGCGCGATCCACACCTACATCGAACTCTACGCACGGCTGGTGGTGGACTTGATCCCCAACGTGGTGCTCTCTGCCGGCTTCATGGCTGACCGCGCCGGCAACATCTACACCGGCGCCAGCACCGAAGACACCCCGGCGTTGATCGAGCCTGCTGCCTTCAGCGATGGCATCGTCATTGTGCAGGTCAACCAGTTGGTGGATGACGTCACCGACTTGCCCCGTGTCGACATCCCCGCAAGCTGGGTGGATTTCGTGGTGGTGGCCGACAAGCCGTTCTACATCGAACCGCTGTTCACCCGCGACCCACGCCATATCAAGCCGGTGCATGTGCTGATGGCGATGATGGCGATCCGTGGCATCTACGAAAAACACAATGTGCAGTCGCTCAACCATGGCATCGGCTTCAACACCGCCGCCATCGAATTGATCCTGCCCACCTACGGCGAATCCCTGGGTCTGAAAGGCAAGATCTGCCGCAACTGGACCCTCAACCCGCACCCCACATTGATCCCGGCGATTGAGAGCGGTTGGGTGGAGAGTGTGCATTGCTTCGGCACCGAACTGGGCATGGAAAACTACATCGCCGCTCGCCCGGATGTGTTCTTCACCGGCCGCGATGGTTCGATGCGCTCCAACCGCATGTTCTGTCAACTCGCCGGCCAGTACGCCGTGGACCTGTTTATCGGCGCCACCCTGCAAGTGGATGGCGACGGGCATTCCAGCACCGTGACCCGTGGCCGCCTCGCCGGTTTTGGTGGCGCGCCGAACATGGGCCACGACCCACGCGGCCGCCGTCATGGCACCCCAGCCTGGTTGGATATGCGCCACGACGATGCGCCAGAAGCCCTGCTTGAACGCGGCAAAAAACTGGTGGTGCAGATGGTCGAGACCTTTCAGGAGGGCGGCAAACCGACCTTTGTCGACACCCTGGACGCGGTGGAAGTGGCGCGCAAAAGCGGCATGCCCCTGGCACCGATCATGATCTACGGTGACGACGTCACCCATTTGCTCACCGAAGAAGGCATCGCCTACCTGTACAAGGCGCGCTCCCTGGAAGAACGCCAGGCGATGATCGCCGCCGTCGCCGGGGTGACCGCCATCGGCATGCGCCACAACCCCAAGGACACTGCGCGCATGCGTCGCGAAGGCTTGATTGCCTTGCCCGAAGACTTGGGTATTCGCCGCACCGACGCCACCCGCGAGTTGTTGGCCGCCAAGAGCGTGGCCGATCTGGTGGAGTGGTCTGGTGGCCTGTACAACCCGCCCGCCAAGTTCAGGAGCTGGTAAATGCGCGCGCTCAAACTGCATGAACTCAGCCTCGCCGATCGCCTCGCGGATATGGCCGTCGATGCGCTGATCGATGAAGCCGACCTGTCGCCCAAGCCTGCGCTGGTGGACCGGCGTGGCAATGGTGCCCACAGCGATTTGCACCTGGGGCTGATGCACGCTTCGGCGCTGTCACTGTGGCCGATGTTCAAGGAAATGGCCGAGGCTGCGCTCGACATCGGCGAAGTCGGCCTGCCGTTGCGCGAAGCGCTCGGGCGTATTGGCCGGGAAGGCGAGCAGGCCATGCTCGCCACCACCCAGGGCGTGAACACCCATCGCGGTGCGATCTGGGCGCTGGGGTTGCTCACCGCTGCGGCGGCCTTGGAACCCCGTGCCGTAACCCTGACCGCCGCCAAACTGGCCCTGCTCAACGACCGTTACGCACCGCAGCCCATGAGTCATGGCGCCCAGGTTGCCCAGCGTTATGGTGCACGCGGTGCCCGTGAAGAAGCGCAGCTCGGCTTCCCCTCGGTAATCCAACGCGGCCTGCCGCAGCTGCACAAAAGCCGCCGCGAAAATGCCGGTGAACAGAACGCCCGTCTGGATGCCTTGCTGGCGATCATGACGGACCTGGCAGACACCTGCGTACTCTACCGCGCCGGTACCGAAGGCTTGGCCGCCATGCAACAGGGCGCCCAGGCCGTGCTCGACGCCGGTGGCAGCGCAACCCTCGCGGGGCGCCGCCAATTGCATGAGCTGGACCTGCAACTGCTGGCCTTGAATGCCTCCCCCGGTGGCGCCGCCGACCTGTTGGCCGCCTGCCTGTTTATCGACCGCCTCGACGGAGCGTTGTGATGGAAACCTTGTCCTTTGAATTCCCCGCCGGGCAGCCCCCCAAAGGCCGTGCGCTGGTGGGTTGCGTCGGCTCGGGCGACCTGGAAGTGCTGCTGGAGCCGGGCACGCCCGGCACCCTGACCATTCAGGTGCAAACCTCAGTCAATGGCGCGCAGCAACGCTGGCAGCACCTGTTCGAACGCATCTTCCAGGAGCAGACGCCGCCGGCCCTGAACATTGATATCCACGACTTCGGTGCCACGCCCGGCGTAGTGCGCTTGCGTCTGGAGCAAGGTTTCGAGGAGATCGGCCATGACTGACTTACTCGTCAAACACAGCTTTGTGGAGCTCGGTGCTCGGCAGCGCGCCAAGGCGCTGTTGGATGCGGGCACCTTCCGCGAGTTGATCGACCCGTTCCAGCGGGTCATGTCGCCGTGGCTCAGCCGCCAAGGCGTAGTGCCCCAAGCCGATGACGGTGTGGTCATCGCCAAGGGCAGCATCGGCGCCAAGCCTGTGGTGATTGCCGCGATTGAAGGCAACTTCCAGGGCGGCAGCCTGGGTGAAGTCGGCGGCGCAAAAATCGCGGGCGCCTTGGAACTGGCCGCCGAAGACAACCGCAACGGCATCCCCACCTGCGCGGTGCTACTGCTGGAAACGGGCGGCGTACGTTTGCAGGAAGCCAACCTGGGTCTGGCCGCCATTGCCGATATTCACGCGGCGATTGTCGACCTGCGCCAATACCAGCCGGTGATCGGCGTGGTGGCCGGCAGTGTCGGTTGCTTTGGGGGTATGTCCATCGCGGCTGGCTTGTGCAGTTACCTGGTGGTCACTCGCGAAGCACGCCTGGGCTTGAATGGCCCGCAGGTGATCGAACAGGAGGCGGGCCTGGAGGAGTACGACTCCCGCGACCGGCCTTTTATCTGGAGCCTTACCGGTGGCGAGCAGCGCTTCAACAGTGGCTTGGCCGACCGTTATGTGGCGGACGATGTGGCGCAGATCCAGCAGACCGTCAGCGCACTGTTGCAGCAAGGTGTGCCCGCACAACCTCGCAGCCGACGCGCTGATTTCTACCTGGCGCGCCTGGCCGAACTGGACGCCACGGCGCAGATCGAGCCCGGCGCGGTTCGCGCGCTGTATCAGGGAGAACGCTCATGAGAGGCTTGCAGTGGTTCAACGCATTGAGCACCAACGCAACGCCCGTTGAGGGTTTGCCGGGCTCATTGAAAGTGGCGGACGGAGTATTGGGTGAACAGGCGGTGCGCTATATCGCCGTGGTTCCCGACCCGCACAACCGCTTCCCCCGTGCCCGTAATGGTGAAGTCGGCCTGCTGGAAGGCTGGGGCTTGGCCAAGGCGGTGGACGAAGCCATCGCCCGGGGTGACAAGCGTCCCATCATCGCTATCGTCGACGTACCCAGCCAAGCCTATGGCCGTCGCGAAGAAGCCCTTGGCATTCATCAGGCCCTGGCCGCTGCCGCTGACAGCTACGCTCGCGCTCGGCTTGCCGGCCACCCGGTGATCGCCCTGCTGGTGGGCAAGGCCATGTCGGGCGCGTTCCTGGCCCACGGCTACCAGGCCAATCGCCTGATCGCCCTGCGCGATCCTGGCGTGATGGTGCATGCCATGGGCAAAGCCTCGGCGGCACGGGTGACCTTGCGCAGCGTCGAAGAATTGGAAGCCCTGGCCGCCAGCGTGCCGCCGATGGCCTATGACATCGACAGCTATGCCAGCCTGGGTTTGCTGTGGGAGACGCTGACAGTCACCCAGATTGAACAACCCACGGCGGATGACGTGGCGCGGGTTCGCGATTGCCTGGTGCAGGCGGTCAAGGATATCGGCAGTACCGACTTGAGCTCACGCCTCGGCGCGACCAACCGGGCTGCCTCCAGCCACGTGCGCCAGCTGTTGCGGGAGCAATGGTGAACGCCCACGACTTGCTCTGGGGCATGACCCTGGCGCATCTGCCTGCCGATGCCCCGGCCTGGGCGCGGGATGCGATCCGTGCCGGGCATCCGGTGGTGGTGCGGCGCGCCATCGCCGAGCCGGGCCACGTGGCGGTCGGTGTGCGTGGGCGTTTGCGTGAGCAGCGTTTTGCCGCCCAGTTGCCCATTGCGGCAGTGCAACGGCGGGTGGCGCCGCAAGCTTTGCGAGACGTGCCCTCACCAAGGGATTTACCGGCGCTGCGGGCCCTCGATCAACTGCGCCCGGTGCTGGCGCAGCAAGACTGGGGCGTCAGTGGCAGTGCCGGGTTTGAATTGGCCAGTGGCATTGAAGCGCTGCATGCCAACAGTGACCTGGATTTGATTCTGTGCACGCCCAATCCTTTGGCTCGTAGCGAGGCGCAAGCGTTGTTGGCGGTCCTGGACACCGCGCCCTGCGCCGTCGACCTGCAACTGCAAACCCCTTTCGGCGCCGTCGCCTTGCGCGAATGGGCCGGCCCCTCACGCCGTGTACTGCTCAAGACCGTCAGCGGTGCGCACCTTGTGCTCGACCCTTGGCAGGCCGTGGCATGAGCAGCCTTCTGGTGTTTCCGGGGCAGGGGGCCCAACGCAGCGGCATGCTCCAGGGGTTGCCGGCCGACATTGTGCAAGAGGCCAGTGATGCCCTGGGTGAAGACGTTCGTCTGCTCGACTCGGCGCAGGCGCTGGAATCGACGCGGGCTGTGCAACTGTGCCTGTTGATCGCCGGCGTGGCCCATGCCCGACGATTGGCGTGCACGCCGGATTATGTGGCGGGCCTGTCCATTGGCGCCTACCCAGCCGCGGTGATCGCCGGCTCCTTGGACTTCGCTGATGCGATAAAACTGGTCAGCCTGCGTGGCGAACTGATGCAGCAGGCTTATCCACAGGGCTATGGCATGACCGCGCTGATCGGCCCTGATCTGTCCAGCGTCGAGGCCTTGCTGGCGGATATCCACAGCCCACAAATGCCGGTGTACCTGGCCAATATCAATGCCGACAACCAGACCGTCATCGCCGGCAGCAACGAGGCGATGAAGCGGGTTGCCGAGCGCATCAAAGGCAACGGCGTCGCCAAGCGCCTGGCCGTCAGCGTGCCGTCCCATTGCCCGTTGCTGGAGCAACCCGCCCAGGCACTGTTGCAAGCCTTCGTCCCGCTCAAGGCGCCGCGTATCACCTACCTGAGCAGCACCCGCGCGCGACCTATCCACAACCCCGAACACCTGCGTGACGACCTGGCCTTCAATATGTGCCGCGTCGTCGATTGGCGCGGCACGGTGCAAAGCGCCTACGAGCGCGGTGTGCGCCTGCAAATCGAACTGCCTCCGGGTGCGGTGCTCACCGGTCTGTCACGCCGTGTTTTTGAACAAGGCACGGTGATCGCCTGCGAAGGCGCCCGCCTGGACACCTTGCAGGCTCTGCTGCAAGAGGAGGAACGCCGCCGCCGATAACGCAATACCCAAGGCTTTCGAAGCACAAAAACAACAATTTCGAACGAGCACTTTGAGGACAACAACCATGATTATCTACGGTGTGGCTTTTTTGGCGTTCTGCACGTTGGCAGGGCTGTTTGTAGGTGAACTGCTGGGCAAGCTGCTGGGTATCCCGGCCAACGTCGGCGGGGTGGGTATCGCCATGCTGCTGTTGATCGGCCTGGGCAGCTACCTGAGCAAACGCGGCCTGTTTACTGGCAAGTCAGAGCAAGGCGTGAGTTTCTGGGCGGCGGTGTATATCCCGATTGTGGTGGCGATGGCTGCCCAGCAAAACGTGTATGGCGCCATCAGCGGTGGGCCGATGGCGATTCTGGCCGGGACCCTCGCCGTGGTGCTCGGCTTTGCCCTGGTGCCCGTGCTGGTGCGTATCGGTAACCGCGAGCCGGTTGCTCCTGTTCCCACCAAAGAAGCCGGGTGATCGCCATGTACGAATCGATGATGAAAGTGATCACCGGCTACGGCTTGATCAGCGGTTTTGCCGTGATCGGCCTGACCATGTGGGTGTCCTATTGGATCTCCGATACCTTCACCAAGGGCCGCCTGCATGGTTCGGCCATTGCCATTCTGCTGGGGTTGGCGCTGTCGTATGTGGGCGGTGCGTTTACCGGTGGTTCCAAGGGCGTGGTGGATATTCCGCTGTTGTCGGGCATCGGCCTGCTCGGTGGTGCGATGCTGCGGGACTTTGCCATTGTCGCCACGGCGTTTGGCGTGAGTGTCGATGAGCTCAAACGTGCGGGCTTCGTGGGTGTGTTGGCGCTGTTTGTCGGTGTGGGCTCGTCGTTCGTTGCCGGGGTAGGGGTGGCGATGGCGTTCGGGTACACCGATGCGGTGAGCCTCACCACCATCGGCGCCGGGGCCGTGACCTATATCGTCGGCCCGGTGACCGGCGCGGCGATTGGGGCCAGCTCCGAGGTGATGGCGCTGTCCATTGCCGCAGGGTTGATCAAGGCCATTCTGGTGATGGTGATGACGCCGTTCGTGGCGCCGCTGATCGGGCTGAACAATCCACGTAGCGCGGTGATCTTCGGTGGCTTGATGGGCACCTCCAGCGGCGTGGCGGGCGGCTTGGCGGCGACTGATCCGAAGCTGGTGCCTTATGGGTGTTTGACGGCGGCGTTCTATACGGCGCTGGGGTGCTTGCTGGGGCCGTCGTTGTTGTTTTTGCTGATGCGTGGGTTGGTGGGCTGACAGGTCGGGCCTCATCGCAGCATAGGTATCTACACAACTCTGTAGCGCTCAACGGTAACCACGATGCGAAGCGAGCCGCTCTTGATCTTGATCTGCTCTTGATCTTAGGCGCCCCGTCAAACCACGCTGGCCGGAATTCGACAGGGATTTGGGGGGTAAACCGGCAGGGATGCCGGTTTAGCCGCCCCGCGCCATGGATGGCGCGTGGCGGCGGCGCCCCAAATCACTGACGAATTACGGGCACACCGAGCCCAAGCGAGGTGCCGAGTGGTGGGGCAAGAGCGTTTTGCTTACTTTTGCGCTTTTCAAAAGTGAGCCGCCGTCAGGGCGGAACCCTAAGTAGCCGTTACCGCAGGAATGGATATGTACACAATCCAGCTGTGTTGACTGTTAGGCCGTCTTCGCAGGCAAGCCAGCTCCCACAGTTGGATCGTGGGGTGTCTGGTAGATTGGCATCGGCTGTCTAATCGTCACGGGAGCAAGCTCCCTCGCCACAGGTTTAGCGTCGTGCCGAAGTTGTGCGATGGCGGCCTCAAACCTGGCGATTGGCATACATCCGACACTCCGCCAACAACGCCAGCAAGTTCGGATCGCGCTCTTTGGCTTTCAAAAACACCACACCGATCTGCTGCTGCAACCGATACCTGGGCTGCAGCGGTATCAGCTTCACGCGGTTCTCATACACCGCCGCGATCCGCCCGGGCAGCAGCGCATAACCCACCCCTGAACTGACCATGCTCAGCAAGGTGAAGATATCGTTCACCTGCATCGCCACCTTCGGTTCGAACCCTGCCTGATGGAACACTCGGTTGCCGTCCTGATGCGTGGCGAAGCCCTGGGTGAGGGTGATGAAGGTGGCATCGCGCACGTCGGCCAGGTCGATTTCCTGATTGCGGTCCAGGGGCGAGTCGGCCGGGGTGGCGAGGAAGATGTCATCGCTGAACAGCGCGATCTGCTCACAGTCGGGGTCGTGGGCGTGTTCGTCGAGGGAGATGAGGATCGCGTCCACTTCCATGTTCTTGAGCTTGTAGAGCAGGTCGAAGTTGGAGCCCAGGATCAGGTCGATATTGAGTTCGCTGCGCCGGATTTTCAGGCCCATGATCAATTGCGGCACGGTCTTGACCGTGAGCGAATACAGCGAGCCGAGCTTGAAACGTTCGGCCGAGAACCCAGCGGCTTCGCGGGTCAGGCGCACGCTGTCGACCACATCAGCCACCAGTTTCTGCGCACGCTCTTCGAGCACGTAGGCGCTTTCCAGCGGGGTGAGGTTGCGCCCTTCGTGTTTGAACAGCGGGCAGCGCAGGGCATTTTCCAGGGAGTGAATGGCGCGGTGCACGCTGACATTGCTGGTTTGCAACTCGGCGGCCGCGCGGGCCAGATTGCCGGTGCGCATGAACGCCAGGAAGATCTCCAGTTTCTTGAGGGTGAATTCTTCGTCGATCAGCATGGCCGTGGGCTCTTGTTCGATTGCACTCGATTGTGCCCGTAAACGCCGCCGTCGTCGCCGGAACGTCACGTGCCGCTTGCACTCTGATGCGCAAGGCTGGACGCTTGTCCGCCTGTTCTTGAGGGTGACGGGAGGTCAGTGACAGATGTACCACGGGGAACGATTCAACGCCTGGAGCCATTTGCTCGGTGCAGTCGCGGCCTGTATTGGCGCCGTGTGGATGTTGGTGGTGGCGAGCCTGGACGGCAGCCCCTGGAAGATCGTCAGCGTGGCGATTTATGGCTTTACCCTGATGGTGCTGTACAGCGCGTCAACGGTGTACCACAGCGTGCGGGGCCGGCGAAAAGCGATCATGCAGAAGGTCGATCACTTTTCCATTTACCTGTTGATCGCCGGCAGCTACACACCGTTCTGCCTGGTGACCCTGCGCGGGCCGTGGGGCTGGACGCTGTTCGGGATTGTGTGGGGGCTGGCGGTGATCGGCATCCTGCAGGAGATCAAGCCGCGCTCGGAGGCGCGGATTCTGTCCATCGTGATCTACGCCGTGATGGGCTGGATCGTCCTGGTGGCGGTCAAGCCACTGATGGCGGCGCTGGGCACGGCCGGTTTTATCTGGTTGGCGTCCGGTGGGGTGCTGTACACCGTAGGCATTATCTTTTTTGCCCTGGAGGATCGCTTGCGCCATTCCCATGGCATCTGGCATTTGTTTGTGATTGGCGGCAGCCTGCTGCATTTCGTGGCGATCATGCATTACGTGCTCTGATTGTGGGAGGGGGCAAGCCCGGCTCCCACACTTAAAGGCGTTCCAGTAACACCTGGGCGCGGCTACCAAAAATCTCTAGCAACTTGGCCAGCATATGCGGTGGAGGTTCGTTGGCACGGGTCAGCGCGTAGAGGGTAATCGGCAGCGGCGGGGTGAGCGTTCGGATATGGGTGGTGGCCGTTGAAGCACCCAATGCTGTGAACGGATCGATCACGGTCAGGCCCGCGCCGGATTCGACCATCGCGCGGGCCAGTGAGTAGGTCTGCACCGAGATCGTCACTCGTGGTGGCGGGTCGACGCTTTCCAGATAACTCTCCAGCTTGGCGGCCAGCGGGTCAGCGCTGGAGAGGCCGATCAAGGGCGCACCGGCCAGTTCGGCCAACGGCAGGGGCTGATGCTGTTCGGCGTCCGGCCAATAGCCTTTGGACGCCAATGCCACCAGCACGCCGTTGGCCAGTACTTGAGTGGTAAGCCCCGGATGCCCGGAAAAGTTGAGCGTCAGCGCCAGGTCGATCTCGCGCATCAACAGCTTTTGCACCAGCTCGTGGCTATGGTCACTGGACAGTTCACAGGCAATGTCCGGGTAATCGCGCTTCCATTCCAGGACCGCCGGCGGTAGCAGCGCCAGCGCCAGCGCCGGGATTGCGCCGATGCGAATGCTTTGTCCCGGTTCGCGGCGCAAACTTTTCGCCAGGCGCCGCACGCCTTGCAGGCTTGCGCTGACTTTCTCGACTTCGCGTTCCAGCGCCAGGGCTTCCGGGGTGGGTTGCAATTTACCCCGTACCCGCAGGAATAACGCAAAGCCCAACTGCAGCTCGGCGTGCTGCAGCACTTTGGTCACCGCCGGTTGCGAGACGTGCAGCAACTGCGCGGCGGCACTGATGGAGCCGGTCTGACGGATGGCCTGGAAGATTTCGATATGACGCAAGCGCATGGCGAGTCCCATAACCTTTGTTTATAGGTGAGCCATCTTTATTCATTGTCGGTGACCTGTCACCTGGCTCTACGCTGAGCGCTCTTAATCAACGGTTGGGGGCTGGGATGGCCAGGCAGGTTTGCATCATCGGCGGTGGGGTTATCGGCTTGGCCAGCGCTTATGCGTTGGTGCGGGCTGGCCATGAGGTCACACTGATCGATGCCCGTGGCACCTTGGGCAGCGAAACCAGTTTCGCCAACGGTGGGCAACTGTCTTATCGTTATGTTGCGCCGCTGGCCGACGCGGGCGTGCCCTTGCAGGCAATCGGGTGGTTGCTGCGGGGCGACTCGCCCTTGAAGTTGCGACCCCGCCTCGACCCACAGCAATGGCGCTGGATGGCGGCCTTTATCGGCGCTTGCCGAGGTTCGGTCAACACGCGTAACGGTGCCCATCTTCTGCGCCTGGCTACCCTGAGTCAGAGCACGTTACAGCAGTGGCGCGAGGATGATCGCCTGGGCGGCTTCGACTGGCGGCGCAACGGCAAGCTGGTGATGTTTCGCAGCGCCAGCACCTTTGAACATGCGCGCGCCAAGGTCACAAATTTCCTGCAGCAACAGGTGTTGTCGTCTGTTGAGTGCGCTCGCCTGGAGCCCGCATTGGCGGACGGTGGCTTTGTCGGTGGCATCTATACGCCGAATGAGGAGGTGGGGGATTGCCACGCTTTTTGCCGGCAGTTGGCGGCCCGTCTTGACGCGTCGGGGCGTTGCCGGTTCTTGCTCGGGCGCAAGGTCACCGGGTTGCGCCATGCTGGCGGTGCGGTACAGGCCATCGAACTGGGTGACGAGGTAATGCCGGTCGAGCAGTTGGTGCTCGCGGCCGGTTATCGCAGCGCTGAGTTGGCACTGCCGGGGCTGTCACTGCCCGTATATCCGCTCAAGGGCTACAGCCTGAGCGTGCCGATTGGCCCGCAACACCAGGCGCCGAACGTGAGCATCACCGACTACGACCGCAAGATCGTCTACGCGCGTCTCGGTGAGCAACTTCGGGTCGCGGCCATGGTGGATATTGTGGGATTCGATGCCGGCCTTGAGCCTTCGCGTCTGGCGTTGATGAAGCGCCAGGCAGTAGAGACATTTCCCCATGCAGCTGACTACGCACACGCGCTCGAATGGGCTGGCATGCGCCCGGCCACGCCAACGGGCGTGCCGCTGATTGGTGCCAGCCGCTATCGCAACCTGTGGCTGAACCTGGGCCACGGTGCCCTTGGCTTTACCCTGGCCTGCGGCAGCGGCCGACTGCTGGCCGAGTTGATCGACCAGCGCACCCCTTCCATTGATATGCAGGGCCTGACGCCCCGCGCCGCTTGAGGATGCAGCCATGACCATCACCCGAATTAATAGCAACGAACGACTCAGCGGTGCCGTGACGTTCAAGGACCTGGTGTTTCTTTCGGGCCAGGTCCCCGGCGACGGCCTGGATGTGGCCACCCAGACCCGCGAAGTGCTGGCCAGGATCGACACGCTGCTGGCCGAGGCGGGCAGCGATAAGGACCATTTACTCAACGCGACGATTTACCTGAAGGACATCGGTACCGGTTTTGCACCGATGAATGAAGTCTGGTCCGCATGGCTCTCGCCAGGCATGGCGCCCACGCGCACCACCCTGCAGGCAGAACTGGCACGACCGAATGTGCTGGTGGAAATCAGCGTGATAGCAGTACGTAAATAACCTCAAAGACCAACGGAGAATAACAATGAAAAAGATCCTGTTGACCGGCTGCGCGCTGGGGCTTTTGTTGAGCGCACAGGCCCATGCAACCGAAGCGCCGCTGGAGGGCACGTTGAGCAAGATCGCCAGCGCCAAGTCCATCACCCTGGGCTATCGCGATGCGTCGGTGCCGTTTTCCTACGTGGGGGATAGCAGTGGCAAACCGATGGGTTACTCGGTGGATCTGGCAAACAAGATTGTCGAGCGTATCCAGCAGAAAACCGCAGTGGGCGACCTCAAGGTGAAATACAACCTGGTGACGTCCCAAACCCGGATCCCACTGGTGCAGAACGGCACTGTGGATTTGGAGTGCGGCTCCACCGGCGTGACGGCTGAACGGCAGAAGCAGGTGGCGTTCTCCTACGGGTTTATCTACGTAAAGGGCCAGTTGCTCACGGCCAAGGACAGCGGGGTCAAAGGCTTTGCCGACCTTGCGGGCAAGAATGTGGTGACCACCGCCGGCACCACCAATGAGCGCTTCCTCAAAAGTTATAACGCTGAACACAAAGCCAATATGTTCGTGATCAGTGCCAAGGACCATGGCGAAGCGTTCAAGATGCTCGAGACTGGCCGGGCCGTAGCGTTCTATATGGACGACGCATTGCTCTACGGCGAGCGCGCCAAGGCCAAGGACCCGCATCATTGGGTGGTGGTGGGCGAGGAGCAATCACGGGAAATCTACAGCTGCATGGTGCGCAAGGATGACCCGCAGTTTCTGGCGGTGGTCAACCAAACCCTGGGCGATCTGTACCGCTCGGGAGAGATCAACGGGATTTACCAACGCTGGTTTGAGCAGCCGATTCCGCCCAAGGGCTTGAACCTGGAGTTCCCAATGACCAGCGAGTTGAAGGCGATCATCGCCAAGCCAGTGAGTGACCCAGTGGAGTAAGCCTGGGGTAACCCGATAAAACGGTGGGAGCAGGCAAGCAAGCTCCCACAGTTGATTGGGTTTACAGGGTGAGGTTAGAAGTCGCCCCAGAGTTGTTGGGCGACGGATAATGCGACGACGGGCGCGGTCTCGGTACGCAACACCCGCGGGCCGAGGCGGGCGGCATGGTAGCCGGCGCCCTGGGCGGTCTCGACTTCATTGTCGGTCAGCCCACCTTCGGGGCCGATCAAGAACGCCAGGCTGGAGGGCTTGGCGTGGCTGATCATCGGCTCTGCCACCGGGTGCAGCACCAGCTTCAAGTCCGCCTCGGTTTGCTTGAGCCAGTCTGCCAGCAAGAGCGGTGGGTGAATCACCGGCACCGTTGAACGCCCACATTGCTCGCACGCGCTGATTGCTACCTGGCGCCAGTGCAGCAAACGCTTGTCGGCGCGTTCGTCCTTGAGGCGTACTTCGCAGCGGTCGCTGAAGATCGGTGTGATCGCGTTGACGCCCAATTCAGTGGCTTTCTGGATCGCCCAATCCATGCGCTCGCCCCGGGACAGGCCCTGGCCGAGGTGAATATGCAAGGGAGATTCGGCCTGGCCGGCAAAGCTTTCCGTGAGTTGCACGGTGACGCGTTTTTTACCGACTTCCAGCAAGGTGCCACGAAATTCCTGGCCAGAGCCGTCGAACAATTGCACGGCATCGCCCTCAGTCATGCGCAACACACGGCTGATGTAATGCGCCTGGGCTTCGGGCAATTCGTGATCACCGAGGCTCAGCGGGGTGTCGGTGAAAAAGCGGGACAATCTCATATCTGTTCTCTGAAGAGGTTGTTTATGTAGGCGCGAGGGGGACGCCTAGTTCTTGCTCGCGAAAAATGTACATCCGACGCAGCGGTGCGCCTGGAATGCCTTCGCGAGCAAGCTCGCTCCTACAAGGATTTGGGCAATCAACCCGGATCACGGAAGCCTGGGTGAAAATCTTTGGGCACCGCCACACTGACTTTGCTGTTAGTGGCGATATCGATGCCTTCGCTGGCCACTTCGGCCAGAAAGTCGATCTGTTCGGGTGTAATCACATACGGCGGCAGGAAATACACCACGCTGCCCAACGGCCGCAACAACGCACCACGTTCCAACGCGTGCTCGAAAACCTTCAAACCACGGCGCTCCTGCCACGGGTAGGCGGCCTTGGTGGCTTTGTCCTGCACCATCTCGATGGCCAGCACCATGCCGGTCTGGCGCACTTCGGATACGTGAGGGTGGTCCACCAAGTGCGCGGTGGCGGTGGCCATGCGCTGGGCCAGGGCCTTGTTGTTCTCGATGACGTTGTCTTCTTCAAAGATATCCAGCGTCGCCAACGCCGCCGCGCAGGCCAGCGGGTTGCCGGTGTAGCTGTGGGAGTGCAGGAAGGCGCGCAAGGTGGGGTAATCGTCGTAGAACGCGCTGTAGACCTCTTCGGTTGTGACCACGGCGGCCAGCGGCAGGTAACCGCCGGTAAGGGCCTTGGACAGGCACAGGAAGTCCGGGCGGATGCCGGCTTGTTCACAGGCGAACATGCTGCCGGTGCGGCCAAAGCCCACGGCGATTTCGTCGTGGATCAAATGCACGCCATAGCGGTCGCAGGCTTCGCGCAGCAGCTTGAGGTACACCGGGTGGTACATGCGCATGCCACCGGCGCCCTGGATCAGCGGCTCGACAATCACGGCGGCAACGGTGTCGTGGTGCTCGGCCAGGGTCTGTTCCATGGCCAGAAACATGTTGCGCGAGTGTTCTTCCCAGCTCATGCCTTCGGGGCGCAGGTAGCAGTCCGGGCTTGGCACCTTGATCGTGTCGAGCAGCAGCGCCTTGTAGGTCTCGGTAAACAGCGGAACGTCACCCACCGACATCGCGGCGATGGTTTCGCCGTGGTAACTGTTGGTGAGGGTGACGAAGCGCTTTTTATTCGGCTGACCGCGGTTGAGCCAGTAGTGAAAGCTCATCTTCAGCGCCACTTCGATGCAGGACGAACCGTTATCGGCGTAGAAGCAGCGGGTCAGCCCTTCGGGCGTCATCGCGACCAGGCGCTCGGACAGCTCGATCACCGGCTGATGGCTGAAGCCGGCGAGGATCACGTGTTCCAGCTGGTCGACCTGGTCCTTGATGCGCTGGTTGATACGCGGGTTGGCGTGGCCGAATACGTTGACCCACCAGGAACTGACGGCGTCGAGGTAGCGCTTGCCTTCGAAGTCTTCCAGCCATACGCCTTCACCGCGTTTGATGGGCACCAGCGGCAGTTGCTGGTGGTCTTTCATCTGGGTGCAGGGATGCCACAGCACCGCGAGGTCGCGTTGCATCCACTGGTTGTTCAAGCCCATCGGTGATCTCCTCGAAGCGGTCCCGCTGCCTGCGCGGGCGAAACAATCGCGCAAGCCTATGCAATGGTGGCTTGGCTCACAAGCCATTGTGGGGAAATTCGCGGTAAATGCAGGACGGTCTGTCACGTTTCTTGGGAATAGTCTTAATCCCTTGTTAATTTATTATGCATAGCCTCTTTATCGTATTTCTCGATATTTCAAAGCAAAATTTTCCGCTTTAATTCGATAGGTAAAGCGCTAGTCTTGGGCACAGTTCTTACGGGATTAAGTACATGCAGCTACGCAATTCGCCGGCCCGCTATGGTTGGGTCAGCATGGTTCTGCACTGGGGCGTCGCCCTGGTGGTGTTCGGTTTATTTGCCTTGGGCTTGTGGATGGTCGGTCTCGATTACTACAGCGCCTGGCGCAAAGATGCGCCCGACTTGCACAAGAGCATTGGCATCACGCTGTTCGCCATCATGCTGGTGCGGATCGTCTGGCGCCTGGTCAGCCCGCCGCCACCACCGCTGACCAGCTATAGCCGCATGACGCGGATCGGTGCCGCATTTGGGCACGCATTCCTTTATGTTGGGCTGTTTGCCGTGATGATTGCCGGTTACCTGATTTCCACCGCAGACGGTGTCGGTATCCCGGTGTTTGGTCTGTTTGAAATTCCTGCCGTGGTTTCCGGTCTACCGGACCAGGCAGATACCGCCGGTTGGGTGCACCTGTACCTGGCCTGGGTGTTGGTGGTCTTCGCCGGCTTGCACGGCGTGGCGGCACTGAAACACCACTTTATCGATCGTGATGCGACCCTTACGCGAATGCTGGGACGCAAAGCCTGATGTTCAACCTCGACTCACAAGGAATAGAAAGCATGTTGAAAAAAACACTCGCTGCGCTGGCAATCGGTTCTGCCCTGCTGTCCGCAGGTTCGGCGATGGCCGCTGACTACAAGATCGATAAAGAAGGCCAACACGCCTTTATCGATTGGAAAATCAGCCACCTGGGCTACAGCTACATCCACGGTACCTTCAAGGACTGGGATGGCACCTTCAGCTGGGACGCAGCCAAGCCTGAAGCCAGCAAAATCGCGGTCGACGTGAAAACCGCCAGCCTGTGGTCCAACCACGCAGAACGTGACAAGCACATCGCCAGCAAAGACTTCATCGATGTGGCCAAATTTGCCGATGCCAAGTTCGTGTCTACCGCCGTCAAGTCCACTGGCGAAAAGACAGCTGATGTGACTGGCGACCTGACGTTCCACGGTGTGACTAAGCCTGTGACCTTCAAGGCCACCTTCAACGGTGAAGGCAAGGATCCATGGGGCGGCGAACGTGCCGGCTTCAACGCCAAGACCACGATTGACTTGAACGACTTCGGCGTGAAAGGCCCAGGCCCGACTTCGCAGACTGTCGACTTGGACATCTCGCTGGAAGGCGTGAAGCAGAAGTAATTTTTGCCTGTACACAAAAAAACCGGATTCTGAGATCCGGTTTTTTTGTGTCTGAAATGCAGTCAATGTGGGAGCTGGCTTGCCTGCGATGCAGGCACCTCGGTACATCAGGTGCACCGGGTTGATGCCATCGCAGGCAAGCCAGCTCCCACAGAAAATCAGCGGTTGCGAGTCAACAGCGCTGGTTTCTCGCCACGAGGACGGCCTGGCAGTTGGTCCAACTGCTCAGGTGTCGGGAAGCGATCCGCTTTCGACTCCTTGTGGATGATCTTCGGCGCCGGGCCACCGCGCGGGTTTTGTACCGCAGGCTCGGACGAGCGAGGCTGATCGTCACGGGCCGGGCGGCGGTTGTTGCTGCGCGAGTCTTCGCGACGGGCCTGGCCGTCACGCGGTGCGCCATTACGCGGGCCGCTGCGCTTGGCAGGCGGGGTACCGGTGGTGCCGCCGCTGCTGTTGCGCGGGGCGTTCTGGCGACCGCCCTGTGGCTGGCCGCTACGTGGAGCGCCTGCGCCCTGGGCCGGAGCCCCTGGACGACGGCCACGGCCCTGGGCCGGTTTGGCTTGGGGCACGTAGTCGACGCGGTTACCGAAGTTATCGATATCGTCGTCAAGGAACTCGTCCGGGGCGCGGTCGGCCGCGGCGCGTGGTGGCTGGCTCGGCTGGCGCTGTTCGCGGGCCGGGGTACCTTCACGGGGCTTCTGCTCACGGGCCGGGCGTTCGCCACGGCTGCTGGTCGCGGATTTTTCCTTGCCCTTGTCCTTGCCTTTGTCGCGACGACCACCGCCACCACCGCCGCCGTTCGGGCCATCGCCTTTGGGGCCGCGTGGGTTGCGTGGGTTACGCACGTCTGGGCGTTCGCGCGCTTCTGGCTTCTCGGCCTCCACGGCGCTGGCATCGAAGCCCATCAGGTCGCCGTCGGCGATTTTCTGCTTGGTCATGCGTTCGATGCTTTTCAGCAGTTTTTCTTCGTCCGGCGCGACCAACGAAATGGCCTCGCCCGAACGACCGGCACGGCCCGTACGGCCGATACGGTGCACATAGTCTTCATCGACGTTTGGCAGCTCGAAGTTGACCACGTGTGGCAACTGGTCGATATCCAGGCCGCGTGCGGCGATATCGGTAGCGACCAGGATACGCACAGTACCGGCCTTGAAGTCGGCCAGGGCTTTGGTGCGTGCGTTCTGGCTCTTGTTGCCGTGGATGGCAACGGCGGTGAGGCCGTGCTTGTCCAGGTACTCGGCCAGGCGGTTGGCGCCGTGCTTGGTGCGGGTGAACACCAGCACCTGTTCCCAGGCACCGTGGGTGATCAGGTGCGCCAGCAGCGAGCGCTTGTGGCTGGCTGCCAGGCGGAACACGCGTTGCTCGATACGCTCGACCGTGGTGTTCGGTGGCGTGACTTCGATGCGCTCGGGGTTGTGCAGCAGCTTGCCAGCCAGGGCGGTGATGTCCTGGGAGAACGTTGCCGAAAACAGCAGGTTCTGACGTTTGGCCGGCAGGCGGGCGAGGACCTTTTTCACGTCATGGACAAAGCCCATGTCGAGCATGCGGTCGGCTTCGTCCAGCACGAGGATTTCCACGTGGGACAAATCGACGCTGCCTTGGCCGCACAGGTCGAGCAAGCGACCCGGGCAGGCCACCAGCACGTCGACGCCACGGGACATGGCCTGAACCTGTGGGTTCATGCCGACGCCGCCGAAGATGCAGGCGCTGACGAACTTCAAGTCGCGGGCATACAGCTTGAAGCTGTCGTGCACTTGGGCTGCGAGTTCGCGGGTTGGGGTCAGGACCAGTACACGCGGTTGGCGCGGGCCGTGACGTTGGGATTTGTCCGGGTGACCGTTGGGAAACAACCGCTCCAGGATAGGGAGGGCGAAACCGCCGGTTTTACCAGTACCTGTCTGAGCCGCGACCATCAGGTCGCGACCTTGCAACACGGCGGGAATGGCCCGCTGTTGCACCGGAGTAGGCTCGGTATAGCCCGCTGCCTCGATGGCGCGGACTAAAGCCTCGGAGAGACCGAGGGAAGCAAAGGACATGAGTAATCCTGTTTTAGTTAGGGCTTGGCCCAAAGGGATAATCTTGCCGGGCGTGAATGGCGCTTAGGGGAGCGCAACCCCGTCCGGTCCTGCTGCGTCTGGCGGGCACTCCACCGGCTCGCGCGGGCCGCAAAGCTGCGCAGTAGCTGGGTTGGGTGCCGTTTTCAAGACCCGAGCGGCCGGGCGTAAGCCTGGCGGAAAGGCCGCAGTATAACAGAGCAATCACTGCGCGCTGCTTTCCTGCTGCTCAACGGCGTGTTCGGGGGCCGGTATGGGGGCCGTTTGCTCGTGCATCCGGCCATATTTAGCACTCAAGGTGGCATAGGCCGGCTCTTGCTTGAAGCGCTTGAGCTCGGCGGCAAAGCGTTGCACCAGCAGGTCCATACCTGCGCCACGACGTACCGCAAGAAATTGCTGCTGGCGACTGACCACCACCGACGCCTGGCTGACCTTACCTTCCAGGCCCAGCGCCTTGATCACGTAGTGCCCCACGCGCCGGTCAGTCACCACCATATCGACGCGCCCCAGCATGAGTTTGCCAAAATTGGCCTCATGGCTGGGCGCAGGTTCACGCTCGAAGGTGTTGGACCCACTGAACGCGTCGCCATAGAGGTAGCCGGGGGAAACGCCAACTGTCAGGCCGCGCAGGTCGTCGAGGGTGGCGGCGGGGTGGGGGCGGTCGTTGGCATAGAACAAGACAAATTCGACTTCCGACAACGGCTCGCTGGGATAGAGCAGCAAGGCGTCGCGCTCCTGGCTGTGGAAAATATCCAGCGCGCCGTCGGCGTGGCCCTGCTCGAGCATCGCCAGGCAGCGCTTCCAGGGCAGGAACTGCCATTGCACCTGCACCCCCAGGCGCTGGAACACGATCAGGGTGGTTTCATA
This sequence comes from Pseudomonas sp. FJ2-5-13, assembly GCF_029201605.1. NCBI lineage: Bacteria > Pseudomonadati > Pseudomonadota > Gammaproteobacteria > Pseudomonadales > Pseudomonadaceae > Pseudomonas > Pseudomonas sp. FJ2-5-13. Next base: position 5,628,018 of record NZ_CP104045.1, on the reverse strand, counting down.
ATCCAGGCCGGCCATGGTGCCGTTGTCTTCGTAGACATAGGGCGCCCAGGGTTCGGTGACAATGCGCAGCTTCTCGCCATGAGCGGCCAGGCTCAGGCAAGAAAACAGCACAGCGGTCAACAGCTTGAAGAGGACGGGCATACCCTGAGGTTACGACGCTGCCCAAAGAAAGAGAAGCTCTGGCACGCGCATTGGAGGGCGGTCTTACTTCGCGGGAGCGTTTAGCAGGTGTTCCTGGATCGCGGCGCGGCGCTCACCCAGAATCAAACGCACCACGGGGTTGGCGAACCAGTGTTCCAGCTGGTGGGCATCAAGCGGGCGCTTCTGGCGTTCTTCCTGGTTTTGTCGGGCCTTGTCCCACCAGACCGGGCCGCACGCCTGGTCGAACTCGTTTTCGTGTTCGTAGCAGCCGTAAAGAATCTCGCGGATGAACTGTTGCTGATGCTTGGGCAGCAGCAGGGTGATCAGTTTGTACATCAAACGCTGCAAACGCGGCGGGCGCGGCAGGTGCGAGGAGACCTGGCGCGTATCGGCCAGGGCTTGCGCACTGGTGGGCGCGCTGGCGTGCTTGGCGATCCACGCCTTGACCTTGGCCCGGAACAGCTGTTTGCGGCTCCAGTAATGGTGGATCAGGTCCGGGCACTCGCGCACCTTCACGGTGCGGTAAGCGGCGATGGACAGGCAGAACTCTTCCAGGGTGTAGGCGCCCTGGGCATGGGGAAACAGTTCATCCATCAACTCGATGGAGCGGTCGAGGATGTGCGCATCCTGTTGGGTCAGGCCCATGACACCGGAGTTGAGGGTCATCATGTCATCGTCAGCCACGCCCATGTCCAGCAGGCGCTGGCGCAGGGCGGTGTACAGGATGCTTTCGTGGTTGTCGCCGTACTTGGTGTAGAAGGCGTTGCACAACAAGGTGCCGGGCTGTACGCGTTCGAACAGGGCCATGGGCGAATGATGGAAGAAAGTGTCGGTGTCGATCAGCAGCGCCACCGGGGATTCTTGCAGTACTTGGCGCAGCACCACGTGTTTGGTGCGAAAGTGATAGCCGTGAGGCTCGCTCCAGCGCTTGCGGGTGGCCTCGTCCAATGGGCGCACGCGCACCGGCAACAGGCGATAGGGCTCGGGGTTGTCGCTAAATACCTGGATGTCGATGTTCGCGTCCGGGGTGTCCTGCAGGAACGCCAGTGCGCTGGCGATGCTGAATACGGCTTCCTGATGGTAGGTGTCGGCGCCGAAGACCAGGTAGACCAGTTGCGGGCGGGACGTCGGGGGCACTGTATTCATGGACTGCGGGGTTCCGTGGGTAACGTAAAACGACAAAGGCCCTCGTCAGAACGAGGGCCTTGGTACAACTGGTCAAGCGTTAACGTGGCAGCTTGAGGTTGTTCCAGATGGCAAGGCTGGGTTCAGCCTGGTTCAGGGTATAGAAATGCAACCCTGGTGCACCACCTTGCAACAATTGCTCACACATCTCGGTGATGACCTGCTCGCCGAACGCCTGGATGCTTTTGACGTCATCGCCATAGGCTTCCAGTTGCTTGCGCACCCAGCGTGGGATCTCGGCGCCGCAGGCGTCGGAGAAGCGCGCCAGCTTGCTGTAGTTGGTGATGGGCATGATGCCCGGCACGATGGGGATGTTCACGCCCATCGCCCGTACACGCTCGACGAAGTAGAAGTAGCTGTCGGCGTTGAAGAAGTACTGGGTGATTGCGCTGTCGGCGCCGGCATTGGCCTTGCGCACGAAATTCTGCAAATCGTCTTCGAAATTGCGCGCCTGGGGGTGCATCTCCGGATAAGCGGCCACTTCGATATGGAAGTGATCACCACTTTCTTCGCGGATGAAACTCACCAGGTCGTTGGCGTAGCGCAGCTCTCCGCTGGCCATGCCCATACCCGATGGCAGGTCGCCACGCAGCGCAACGATGCGCTTGATGCCGGCGGCTTTGTATTGGGTCAGCAGGCTACGCAGGTCGGCCTTGCTGTCGCCCACGCACGACAAGTGCGGAGCGGCTGGAACTTTGACTTCACTTTCCAGCTGCAACACGGTGTTGATCGTGCGGTCACGGGTCGAACCGCCAGCGCCGTAGGTGCAGGAGAAGAAATCAGGGCTGAAGCTGGCCAACTGCTTGGCAGTGGTCATCAGTTTTTCATGCCCAGCATCGGTCTTGGTCGGGAAGAACTCGAAGCTGTAGCGACGGTCTTGGGACATGGTAATAACCCTATGAAACTTGGATACCGGAAGTCATGCACCGATTTAATGTGGGAGCGGGCTTGCTCGCGAAAGGGGCGTGTCAGTCACCCTATACATCAACTGACACACCGCATTCGCGAGCAAGCCCGCTTCCACACAAGCCCTCTGCGGCAAGGAGAGGGCCGGTTACTTAGTAGCGGTAAGCGTGCGGCTTGAACGGACCTTCAACCGTCACGCCGATGTAGTCGGCCTGGGTCTTGGTCAGTTGAGTCACCACGCCGCCGAAGCCGCGGACCATTTCCAGGGCCACTTCTTCGTCGAGTTTCTTGGGCAGTACTTCCACGGTCAGGCGCTCGGCTTTCTGGGCGGGCGACAGGTCGGCGTACTTCTGTTCGAACAGGAAGATCTGCGCCAGTACCTGGTTGGCGAACGAGCCATCCATGATGCGGCTTGGGTGGCCAGTGGCGTTGCCCAGGTTCACCAGGCGGCCTTCGGCCAGCAGGATCAGGTAGTCATCGTTCTGTGGGTCGAAATCACCAGCGCCGGTACGGTGAACCTTGTGTACCTGAGGCTTTACTTCTTCCCATGCCCAGTTCTTGCGCATGAAAGCGGTGTCGATCTCGTTGTCGAAGTGACCGATGTTGCAGACAACGGCGCGCTTCTTCAGGGCCTTGAGCATGTTTGCATCGCACACATTCACGTTACCGGTGGTGGTGACGATCAGGTCGATCTTGCCCAGCAGGGCTGCGTCGATGCAGGCGGAGGTGCCGTCGTTCTGGCCGTTGATGAACGGCGAAACCACTTCGAAACCGTCCATGCAGGCTTGCATGGCGCAGATCGGGTCAACTTCGGAGACCTTGACGATCATGCCTTCCTGACGCAACGACTGGGACGAACCCTTGCCCACGTCACCGTAGCCGATTACCAGGGCTTGCTTGCCCGACAGCAGGTGGTCGGTGCCACGCTTGATCGCATCGTTCAGGCTGTGACGGCAGCCGTACTTGTTGTCGTTCTTGCTCTTGGTCACCGAGTCGTTGACGTTGATGGCCGGGATTTTCAGCTCGCCCTTGGCCAGCATGTCCAGCAGGCGGTGTACGCCGGTGGTGGTCTCTTCGGTGACGCCGTGGACGCGGTCGAGGATCTGCGGGTACTTCTTGTGCAGCAGCTCGGTGAGGTCGCCGCCGTCGTCAAGGATCATGTTGGCATCCCAAGGCGCGCCATCTTTGAGGATGGTTTGCTCCAGGCACCACTCGTACTCTTCTTCGGTCTCGCCTTTCCAGGCAAATACCGGGATACCGGCAGCAGCGATAGCGGCGGCGGCCTGGTCTTGAGTCGAGAAGATGTTGCAGGACGACCAACGCACTTCGGCACCCAATGCAACCAGGGTTTCGATCAGCACGGCAGTCTGGATGGTCATGTGGATGCAGCCGAGGATCTTCGCACCCTTGAGCGGCTGCTCAGCGGCGTACTTGCGACGCAGGCCCATCAGGGCTGGCATTTCGGATTCGGCGATAAAGGTTTCGCGACGGCCCCAGGCAGCGAGGGACATATCGGCGACTTTGTAGTCATTGAAATCAGCAGGCGTCATTACAGCGCTCATAGAGAGCCTCCATTCGTAGGGTGCGAATGGGCGCCGTTGTGCGTTTAGTATCAGGCCAGGGCAACCAGGCCGGACAACGCCCCATCCGAGCCTGACAGGTTGAACCTGCTGCAGCGCCCCTCGGACAGGTGGCGGGAGAACGGTATCAATCGAAGATGACCGTTTTGAAACGGAGGCGATTATAGCCGTGTAAGCGGCACTTCCCAAGCCTTTCTGTCGGCGGCATGAAGATCGCTCATGGGCCTGATAGCTAATGGCTCATAGAGCTTGGGCCCTGGCTCTGCCATGATGTTGCCCATCATTTGGCAAGACGCTTTGGAGTGATCATGAACTTCCACACCCGCAAATGGGTAAAACCCGAAGACCTCAACCCCAACGGCACCCTGTTCGGCGGCAGCTTGCTGCGCTGGATCGACGAAGAAGCGGCGATCTACGCGATTGTCCAACTCGGCAACCAGCGCGTGGTCACCAAGTACATCTCGGAAATCAACTTTGTCAGCGCCTCGCGCCAGGGCGACATCATCGAACTGGGCATCACCGCCACCGAGTTCGGCCGCACCTCCATCACCCTGACCTGTGAAGTGCGCAACAAGATCACGCGCAAAAGCATCCTGACCGTGGAAAAAATGGTCTTCGTCAACCTGGGCGAAGACGGATTGCCAGCGCCCCACGGTCGCACCGAGATCAAGTACGTAAAGGACCAGTTCAAGGACGACAGTCTTCCCGAGTAACACCTACGTGGCGTGATTTGCTTTACCAAATCATTCCAGATGGATCTATCCGAGGCTCTCTCATCACTCAGGCCTACACCCTGTAGAGAGAGCCTCGTGTATGAAAGTCTCCAATTCTGTTGTACAGAATCAGCCCCCTCAGCCTCAGACCACCGGCCAGGACGTCAAGACGCCTTTGGTCAAAGGTGTGGGCGAGCGCAACCTGAGTATTTATCGTCACAGTGACGGGCGGGTGGAGGTGGTGCTGTCACCGCCGCCGCCCGCTCACTTGGTACTCAGTGGCGGTGGCGCCAAGGGCATCGCCTTTCCAGGGATGGTGCAGGCGCTTGAAGAGGCCGACAAACTCAAAGGCGTCAAAGGGGTTTCCGGCTCTTCTGCCGGCGCGATTTCGGCAGCGCTACTCGCCAGCGGCATGGATGCCAAGGCCTTCACGCAACTGTCGAATAACCTTGACCTGCCCAGCCTGCTCAATAGCAAAGACCCGGTCACGGCGTGGTTGCAGGAGGCCAGTTCCCAGATCGGCAAATTCGTCGGGAAAGTGCCAGGGCCGGCGGGTAATATCTCTCAACTGCTGCTGACGTTGCTGCCGCGCCTGCAAACCGAGGGGCAGCCGCTGGAAGACTTGATTCGTAATGAATCACGTAAGTCTGTTCTGGCCCATATCGCGGGTATGCCCGCAGCCAACCGCCCCCCGGAAGTCACCGCAATTGCCGAACGGCTCAACGCTGGCGGTGGCCCCACTTTTCGCGAATTGGAGATCTTGAGCCGGCATATTCCGGCGATCAAGCAACTGAACATCACCGGCACGGGCATGTTCGACGGTCGCCCGCAGTTGGTGGTGTTCAATGCCAGCCTCACACCGGATATGGATATCGCCCGCGCCGCGCTTATTTCGGGGGCGCTGCCTGGGTTGTTCAAGAGCCCTTCCGAACAGGGCCACGGGTTTCAGGCTGCTTCAGAGGTCACGGCGTTTCAGGACGGCGGGTTGCTCCTCAATACCCCGGCGCCAGGCATTATTGAACGTTCTTTCCCGGAAAGCCCCTTGAACAAGGACGAAGCCCTGATCGTCAAGTTCGAGTCTGACAAACCTTCGGCGCCCCCCCAAAGCGGTGGTTTTTTCAGCTATCTGACTGACACGTTCACCGGCACGCCACACACCGCCGCTGAAAGCTATCAGGATGACCGGCTCAAAGCGTATTCGGAGCAAACCGTAACGCTGCCGTTGAACTCCGATAAAGGCGACTATCGCGGCCTGCTCGGTGGCACCGTCAACTTCACCATGACCTGCGAGCAGAAACAGCATTTGCAGGCCCAGGCCCGCCAGGCGGTGTCAGGGCATCTGCAAAAACGTGAGCTGGAGCGTGAGCGCCATGAATTCCCCTCGCTGAACGATGCCGTGATGGCGATGGATGATCACCTGCTCGCCAGCGTGCAGGACGAACTGCAGAAGGACCCGGCCGGCGCCGAGGCGTTGCGTTTTCGCAAAGACGCACAACAGGCGTTAAAGGCGTTGGACCGTGCGATTGCCGAAGCGAATCAATCCGATACGTCGCTGGTGATTACGCCAAAGATAGCCTCGGCGCTGCGCAATCTGGACGCCCTCGCCCGTAGACCCGAGGATATCGACTGGCTGGGCAAGCGCCTGAATGCGCCAGGCCAGCGTAATTTTCAGCAACTGCTGCAGGTGGGCAATGGCTCTGGCCTGTCCAAGGTGTTGAGCCGCGCCGTCACTGAAATGCAAAAACGCGATATCGGGGTGAAGGCAGCGAATTTTATCCGCGAAGTCATTTATCCCTCGCTATACCGCCCTGGTCAGCCCTCTGCCAACGTTGAGTTACTGCAACGCGCGGTGCGTGATTTGGGCGAGGCGACGACGCCGCAAGAGTTCAATCGTGTGCTTGATGGCATCGTCAAACACTACCGGGCGCGCAATAAACCGTGGGGTAAACCCTTGAGCTCTACCACCGTGGAGCAGGCCAAGGCTTGGCGTATTCCGGTTTAGTTGCGGTGCCACTGAACAGCCATCGTCGCGGCGTGTCGTAGCTACAGGCACCCCTTGGACTCTGGTACATCATGGCCACTCAAGCAGACGGCAAGACCCCCAACCTGTCGCAGGAAGAGCAGCAGGACGTTGATGACAACCAGCCGCCGCGCGCGGCTGTATTACACGAAATTATCCGCACCCAAGGCGACCAGGAGCTGGAACGCAGTGTGGCCGCGCTGTGGTGGTCGGCGCTGGCCGCCGGCTTGACCATGGGCCTGTCGCTGATGGGCATGGGCCTGCTCAATTCGCGCCTGCCGGATGGTGAGGAATTCAAGGTGATCGCCAGCTTTGGCTATTGCGCAGGCTTTCTCGCGGTGATTCTTGCCCGTCAGCAGTTGTTTACCGAGAACACCCTGACCGCCGTGCTGCCGGTGATGAGCAAGCCGACCCTGGCCAATGCCGCGCGCTTGTTGCGGCTGTGGACGGTGGTGCTGGTGGGCAACCTGTGTGGCACCTTGCTGGTGGCCTACGTAATGCTGCACCTGCCGATCTTCGATACCAAGACCGACCTGGCCTTCCTTGAGATCGGGCGCAAGGTCATGGAGAACGACCCCGCGCAGATGTTCGCCAAGGGCATTGTCTCCGGTTGGATGATCGCCACCATGGTCTGGATGATTCCGTCGATGGAGAGCGCCAAGCTGTGGATCATCATTCTGATCACCTACTTCATGGCACTGGGCGACTTCACCCATATCGTCGTCGGTTCAGCGGAAGTGTCCTACCTGGTGTTTGCCGGCGAGTTGCCGTGGAAGGATTTCTGGCTGGTCTTCGCCGGGCCGACCCTGGCGGGCAATATCATCGGCGGTAGTTTCATCTTTGCGTTGATCAGCCATGCGCAGGTTCGCAGCGAGGCGTCCGTGCCCGCTGTTGCTCAACCTCATACGCGGGCCAAGCTCCGTCAGGATAAGGACAAAGCCTGACATCACCCTGGCTGCCGCGTCAGGCCTTGAAAGGCACGCTGGGAGGTTCGGAGGCCGGCGTGCTGTCGGGTGCCCTGAGCTGGCCTTCCCAGCGTGCGATCACCAAGGGTGCCAATGCGTTGCCCAGTACGTTCAGTGCGGTGACGGGCATATCCATCAGCCGATAGATGCCTGCGATGATCGCCACGCCTTCCACCGGCAGCCCTGCGGCGGTCAAGGTCGCGGTCAGGATGATGAACATGAAACCTGGCACGCCTGCCGCGCCCTTTGATGTCAGCACCATGATCAAGACCAGCATGCCTTGATCCGCCAGGCTCAAGTCGATGCCATACGCCTGGGCGATGAACAGCGTGCCCAGTGCGGCAAACAGCGATGCGCCATCCAGATTGAACGAGTACCCCAGCGGGATCACCATGCTGGTAATGGGCCGTGGCGCGCCATAACGCTCCATCTTCTCGATCAGTTGAGGCATGACCGTCGCCGAGGCGGCGCTGCTGAAGGCCAGTAACAGTTCACTGCGTATTTCCCGCAGCAGGTGAAAAAAGCCGACGCCGGCCAAGCGTGCCACTGCCCCCAATACACACAGGGCAAACAAGAGCACCGCGACATAGGTGGTGCCGATCAGTTTTGCCAGCGGCAGCAACGCGCTGATGCCAAAGCTGGCGACGGTGACCGCGATCAAGCCGAAAATACCTATCGGCGAGTAGTGCATAACCAGGTGGGTGACTTTGAACATGGTGTCGGAGACGCCCTGCATCACGCTGATCAACGGCGCTTTGCGTTCCTCGGGCAACAACGACAAGGCACAACCGAACAGAATCGCGAAAAACAGCACCGAGAGCAGCTTGCCCTGCGACATGGCCAGGACGATGTTGTCCGGCACGATTGCCAGCAGTACCTGGCCCAGGTTCTGCGGGCTGCCGCTGGAGGCCAGCCCCGTGGCCGGTGCCTGCAGCGTGCTGCCGAATTCGGCGCCCGAGCCCGGCTGCACCACATTGCCAACCAGCAGGCCGAAGACGATGGCAATACTGGTGATGGTGAAGAAGTACACGAAGGTCTTCAGGCCGACGCGACCCAGGGCGGCCGGGTTGCCCATGCCGGCGATGCCGACGGTCATGCAGGCGAAGACGAGCGGCACGACGATCATCTTCATCAGCTTGATGAACAGGTCGCCCGCTGGTTGCAGCAGGTTGTCGATGAACCAGGCTTTTTGCTCGGGAAATTGGTTGAGCAGGATGCCGACGATTATCCCGGCAACCAGGCCGATCATAATGCGGGTGATGAGGCTGGTGGGTTTTCTGACGGTCATGGGGGTGGCCCTTATTGTTGTGGTTGTCAGGGATTTACTGGGCGAACAATCCTTCGAAGTGCTTGAACCCTTTCACCTCGATGGGATTACCGCTGGGGTCGAGGAAAAACATCGTGCGCTGCTCGCCTGGTTCGCCGGCAAAGCGGGTCACGGGTGGGATCTCGAAGCGTGTGCCCAGGCGGGTGAGGCGTTCGGCAAGCGTTAACCACTCATCAAGTGGCAGCACCACGCCCAGGTGCGGCATCAGTACCTGGTGCTCACCGACCAGGCCGGTACGTGTAGTTGGGAAGGGCGTACCCAGGTGCAGTGAAAGTTGATTGCCGAAAAAGTCGAAGTCGATCCAGGTCGCGCTGCACCGGCCCTCGGTGCAACCCAAAACATCTCGATAAAAAATGCGCGCCTCGTCTAAGTCATAAACATGGTATGCAGCGTGGAAGGGTCTGTTCATGGCTGGCTCTCCAGATGGGGAGCTGTCAGGTTAAACAGGCGGTGCCGCCAGGGTAAAACGGGTTTGCCTTGGTCTGAGCGAAAGGAAAACTTATGGATGTTCGATTCCTGAGGAGCCTGGTCGCTGTCATTGAAACCGGGTCTATAGCCGCTGCTGCACGGCGTGAAAACCGCAGTGCGGCGGCGATCAGCCAGCGGGTCAAGGCGCTTGAGCGCACGCTGGGTTGTACGTTGCTCATGCGCACCGCACATGCCGCGTGGCCTTCGGACCAATGCTTGCTGCTTTTGCCCAGAATCCAGGCCGTCATTGAACAGGCGCGCCAGTTGCAGGAGCACCTGAGCCAGGACGAGTTATCGGGGGAGATTAACATTGGGGCCATTTCCACGGCGCTGACCGGCGTCTTGCCCGGACTGATCGAGCGGCTGACAGTGTCGGCACCCAAGCTGAGGCTGAAGATCACACCCGGCGATTCCAGAAGTCTCTATGAGAAGTTGCTCAACCAGGAATTGGATGCAGCGATACTGGTGCGACCGCCGTTTCAACCGCCCAAAGCCTTGTCGATGGCTTTGCTGCGTGCCGAACCCTTGATTCTGATTGCGCCCGCCGAGTGGGGGGCGCAGTCACTGGCAGCCTTGTTAGGCGAACGACCGTTTATCCGCTATGACGCTCGCTCCTGGGGTGGGCAGATCGCCCAGCGTTTTCTCGATGAACAGTCCTTCGAGCCCGAGGTGTTATGTGAGCTGGATGCGCTGGAAACTATCCTGATGCTGGTCGCCCAGGGGATGGGGGTATCGTTGGTGCCGCAGTGGGCGGGCATGCCCTGCAACGGCATCCGTGTGTTACCGGCCGGCGACCGGCTGTGCTATGCACGCGAGATGGTGGTCATGTACAGCTCGACACCGCGCCGCTCGTTGGCGATGCGGCATCTGCTTGAAGTATTGCGCGGCGCGGTTACTGCGGCGCAGTGACACGGCTGACAACGCGACCAATCGTCAACCCCTGCAACAGGATCGAAGACAGCACCACGATGTAGGTGATGCTCAGCAACAAGTCGCGCTCCGGGCCCAAGGGCAGGGCCAAGGCCAGTGCCACCGAGACGCCGCCGCGCAGGCCACCCCAGGTGAGGATGCGGATTGTGCCGCGTGGCACCGTGCGCCAACGGCGCAGCAACAGGATCGCCGGGGCCACGGTGAGCAGGCGCGAGAGCAGGATCGCCACCGCCAGCAGGCTGGCCGCGAACACGTGCAGCCAGTTGAATGGCAATAGCAGCAGCTCCATGCCGATCAGCGCAAACAGCAGCGCGTTGAGCATGTCATCGAGCAGTTCCCAGAAACCATCCAGATAGCGACGCGTCATGTCGTTCATCGCCAGCTTGCGCCCCAGGTTGCCGATGATCAGCCCCGCGACCACCATCGCAATCGGTGCGGACACATGCAGTTCCGAAGCCATGGCCGAGCCGCCGATCACCAGGGCGAGGGTCAGCATGACTTCGATCTGGTGCTGTTCGATGCTCTTGATCATCAGGTACACGAGGTAGCCGATCAGCCCGCCAAACAGCACGCCGCCAATGGCTTCGTGGGCAAACAGCATGGCCGTGGCGCCGACGGTGGGCGTCTCACCCAACTGCGCGATGCCCAGCAGCACGGTAAACACCACCACGGCGGTGCCGTCATTGAATAGCGACTCGCCGACGATAGTGGTTTTCAGCGGTTTGGAGGCATTGGCGGTCCGCAGCACGCCGAGCACCGCAATGGGGTCGGTGGGGGAAATCAGCGCGCCGAACAGCAGGCAATAAAGGAAACTCACGTGCCAGCCAAACAGGGCGAAGATGTAGTACGCCAGGCTGCCGATCACCACGGTGGCGATCAACACGCCAAAGGTTGCCAGCAGGCCGATGGGCCAGCGGTAGCTGCGCAAGTCGTTCAGGTTGACGTGCAAGGCGCCGGCGAACAGCAGGAACGACAGCATCCAGTTCATCAGCAAATCGCCGAAGTCGATCTGGCCGATCAACTGCTGGATGCGTTCTTCCAAGCCCGGGTAGCCGAGCACGCTCAGGCCTTGCAGGATCAGCGAGAACAACAGTGCGGTGACCATCACGCCGATGGTGGGCGGCAGGCCGATAAAGCGAAAGTTCACATAAGTGAGCAGGGTGGTGAGGCAGATGAAGGCGGCGACAAGTTCAAGCATCCGGGGTCCTTGGAGCGGGGGAATATAGGCGCACGAGGTGCGTCGAATCGGGGTTTAGTATAAACAGGTGCTGTTACATGACGTATCAATTAAGGAGGTTCTAGTGATAGCGACAGCCCTGGTGCTGGTAGCGGCGCTGTTGCATGCGACGTGGAATACCTTGATCAAGTTCAGTGGCGAGCGCCTTTTGGTCATCGCCTGCATGGACAGTGTGGCGCTGCTGTTCGTGGCAGTGGCGGTGGGGTTCGTGTCCTTGCCGCCGTTGGACATCTGGCCGTGGATCGCGGCCTCGGCGCTGTTTGAATTGCTCTATCGCTATTTGTTGATCCAGGCCTATCGGGTGGGGGACCTGGGCCTGGTATATCCGTTGATGCGCGGTTTGTCGCCGTTGGTGGTGCTGGTGCTGACGCTGGTGTTTGCTGGCGAAGTGCTGAGCACCCAGCAGATTCTGGGGATCCTGCTGATCCCGTTCGGCATGGTATGCCTGTTGTGGCAGGGCGGCGGCGGTGACCGGTTGCCCTGGTCGATGCTGCCGGTGGTGTTGCTGATTGGCCTGTGCATCGGCTGCTACACCTTTCTGGACGGGCAGGCGCTGCGGCGCTGGTCGCACCCGTTGGATTACCTGGTGTGGCTGACGCTGATCAGCGCCTGGCCGTTTCCGTTGCTGGCCCTGGTGCGCAAGCGTGCAGCCTTCAGCCTGTTCTGGCGCACCCAGTGGCGGTTGGGCTTGAGCGTGGGGCTGTGCGTGTTGTTGAGCTACGCTTTGGTACTTTGGGCCATGCAGTTGGGCTCGATTGCCGAAGCCGCCGCGCTGCGCGAAGTCAGTGTGATTCTGGTAGTGCTGTTCGGCATGCGTTACTTGAAAGAACCTTTTGGCCGTCCACGGCTCATAGCCTGTGGGTTGGTGTTGATTGGCATGTTGGTGATGAAACTCTAACCGTCGGATAAAACTAAAAGGAATCGGTGATGACAGTCGCTTTATGGTGTGTGTTGATCGCAATTTTTCTGCCGTACATTTGCACCGGTGTGGCCAAGTTCAGTACAGGCAAGTTCGGGCCACGGGATAACCACGACCCGCGTGCCTTCCTCGATAGCCTGGAAGGCGTTGCCAAGCGTGCGCATAGCGCGCAACTCAACAGTTTCGAAGTGACCCCTGCGTTTGCCGCCGCAGTGATCGTTGCGCACCTGGCCGGCAACGCCGACCTGGTGACGATCAACGTGCTGGCAGTACTGTTTATCACCAGCCGCCTGCTGTACATCATCTGCTACCTGGCGGACTGGGCGATCTTGCGTTCGCTGGTGTGGGCCGTGGGTATGGCGTTGATTGCGAGTTTCTTCTTCGTTTCGATGTAAGGGGTGCTGTAGGAGCGAGCTTGCTCGCGAAGAACGCCAACGATAACGCGTGCTTACTGAGTAAGCGCGGCGCCTGTGAGTTTTTCGCGAGCAAGCTCGCTCCTACAAAAAGCCCCAGCGGTTGTCAGGTGCCGGCAGGCGCATCCGGCACCTGTGGCAACGCCGCGCCTTTGGGCCACAGCATCCAGATCTGCCCTTGCTGTTTCATATTCCCCGCCAACTCGCCTGCTGCATTGCCTGTGCCCCAGAACAAATCTGCGCGCACTTCGCCGGTGATTGCGCCGCCGGTGTCCTGGGCTGCGACCGGGCGTGCCAGTGGCGTGCCGTCTGGTTTGGTGGTCGACAACCACAACAGGCTGCCCAGCGGAATCACCTTGCGATCCACCGCCACACTGTAGCCGGCGGTCAATGGCACGTTCAGCGAACCACGCGGGCCTTCGTTGCTGTCGGGGCGGGCGCTGAAGAATACGTAGCTGGGGTTGCTCGCCAGCAGTTCTGGAATGCGCTGCGGGTGGGCCTTGGCCCAGGCGCTGATGGCGCCCATGGTCACGTCTTCTTTTTTCAGCTCGCCTTGTTCCACCAGCCAGCGGCCGATAGGGCGGTACGGGTAGCCGTTCTGGTCGCCGTAACCCACACGCAGTTGGCGCCCGCCGGCCAGTTGGATACGCCCCGAGCCCTGGATCTGCAGGAATTGCAGGTCCATCGGGTCGGTCAGCCAGGCGATCGGCTTGGCGGTGGAGCCTTGGCTGTTGAGGGTGCTGGCATCGTCATAAGGCTTGAGCACGCGACCTTCCAGGCGCCCGCGCAGGCGCTTGCCCTTGAGTTCCGGGTAGATGCTCTCGAGGTTGACGATGATCAGGTCGTCCGGCACGCCGTATACCGGCACATGGGCGGTGGCGGTCTTGGTCAGGCTGCCGGGGTAGACCGGCTCGTAATAGCCCGTGATCAAGCCGTTTGGCGTGTTGTCTGCCGAGCGCAGGCCGAAGACATCCAGATGTTCCTTGAGAAAACTACGAACCGCCACGGCATCGCCCGGTACGCTGGCCGCGGCCGCGCAGGTCGCGCCCCAGATCGGGTCGGCCTTGAGGCGCTGGCAGGCGCTGCGCCAGGATTCAAACCCGGCGAGCAAGTCGCTGTCGGAAACGCTCGGCAGGGCTTCCCACGGTGCGCTCACATAGGTGGCAACGGCGTGAGGTTTGGTTGGCTCCTGGGCAACTTGTTTGCCGGTGTCTTTACCGCCATCGCAGCCGGCCAGTAGCGCGAACATCGGCAGAGCCCACGCCAGGCGCCGGCTCCAGGGTTTGAAGGTGACATTCATGTAGGTAGTTCCTGAAACGATTGCCCGTGCTTCACTGCATCCGGGCAACCCTTATTATTAATAGGGCTATTGGTCTTTGTGGGCGGTGCGAGGATACTGGCCGCCGTTTCCCGTGACCTTGAAGCCATGATGATGTTAAAAAAATTGACTGTTGTATTGCTGGCCTGCCTGGCGGTGTCTGCCTGTGGCGGTGTTGATCCCAATTCCCCGCTGGGCCAGCGCAAGGCGATCTTCAAGCAGATGCTCAAGACCGGTGAAGACCTGGGTGGCATGCTGCGCGGGCGTATCCCATTCGATGGCGCCAAGTTCGCCGAGGGTGCGGTCAAGCTGGATGCGTTGTCCCATGAGCCGTGGAAACATTTCCCGAGCGTGCGCGAAGAAGACCACACCAGTGCCAAGGATGATGTGTGGCAAAAACAGGCGCAGTTCCAGCAACTGGCCCGTGACCTTGAGGCGGCCACCGGTGAATTGGTGATCGCCAGCCAGGTGCAGCCTTATAAAGCCAGCAACCTTCAACCTGCGGTGCAAAAAGTTGAAGATGCCTGCAGCGCCTGCCATAAGCAATTCCGCGATCATTGATCGGTTTTACTGGTCGAGTTCTTCCACCGCGTCTTGCAGCTCTTTACGCGATTCGGCCAGCTTCTCCTTACGCTTGTTGATCTTGTCCGGGTCACCTTTCTTCATGGCCTTGTCGAGGTCGGCCTGACGGCGGCTGACTTCATGCTTGGCGTCGAGCACCTTGTTTTCACGCTCTTTTTTCAAGCTGGCATCGGTGCAGTGAGCGGTGACTTCGGCCAGGGCTTTTTCCAGGCCGGCCTGTTGGGCGCTGTTGCCGTGGGCCTTGGCCTGTTCGATCTGGCTGTTGATGGCCTGGCGCTTGGCGGCGCAGCCGGTGAGCGGTTGCGCGTCTTCGGCGGCCAACAGTGGCGTGCTCATGAGGCCTGCGAGGGTCAGCAAGGCAAAGGGGGCAAGAAATTTCATATAAAGCTCCAAGTTCGCAATCAGGTGGCCGGGTGGTGTTCAAAACCCATCTACCCCGGCTGCGCGTAATGTTTCAGCCATGGCTTGTACCTGCGGGTCGCGAAAAAAAGCGCTGAGTTGCGCTGCGCGTCCCGGGCCTATGCCATCTGAGGCCAGCCAGGCTTGGGTGTCTTTGGCGACCAGCGTCTGCCAGTTGCCTTCCAGGTTGTTGCGCGCCGCTGGCGGTATGCCCAAGGCGCAGAGCCATTGTAAAAAAGGGCGTTGCCGGGCGCTTTGAATACTGTCGAGCACCCGCGCACGGGTACGCTCGCCTAAGCCCTCAATGGTAGCAAGCTCGGCCGCATCCAGGGTTAACCAATCGAGAAAGCCTGCGATTAGACCCGCCTGGATCAATACGTTCCAGGTTTCACGGCCCATATGGGGCAAGGCCAGGCCGTGTTTGCCGCTCAACCAGGTGAGGCGGGCGAGCAGTTGATCTTCGCAACCGGGGTCCAGTTGCCAGCAGCTCAAGGCGTGGAAGTCTTGAGGGTTGGGGACCTGCACGTCCACGCGTGTCTTGTTGCGCAGGATCACCTCGTCCAGCCGCGGTATCACCTGGCCCGCCAGGCTGATCGACACATGATCGCCGGGGCGGATATCCAGGGCTTGCCAGCGTTTGAGCGAGCTGACGCTAACCCGGCTGATCTGCCGATCATCCAGCCGTACGGGCTCCAGTTCGAGGATTGGGGTAATGCGCCCGGTGCGCCCCACCCTGAACTGCACCTTGCGCACCAGCGCCAGTGCCTTGATGGCCGGGTACTTCCAGGCAACCGACCAGTAAGGCGCAGTGGCTTGCCAGCGCTCGGCGGGCGCTCGCGCAGCCTGGTGCAGCACCACGCCATCGCTGGCGAAGGGCAATGGCGCGTTGTACCAATGGGTACGCCAATGCGCGGCTTCGCTGATGGTGCCGACGGGCTGGCTGTACTGTTGACTGTCGGTGAACCCCCAGCGCGCCAGGGTGGCCAGGCGTTCGGTGAAGTCCGCCGGGCCGTCGGGCCACGCCCACACGAACAGGCCGATCCCTGCCGCCTCGGCATCGTTCAACTGGCGACGGTTCATCAGGCCGGCCACTTTGCTGCGGGCATTGAGCCCGCCCTTGAGCGATTGCACATGGTGGTCGAGGCGCCAATAGAGTTCGCCTTGCAGCACCACATCAACGGCGTCGGGCAGTTGCTGGACAATGCCGGGGATCTTGGCGGCGGAGGTTGACCAGTCGTGACCCAGCAGGCCGTCGCCCCGACTGATGAGCTGGTGCAAGCGGCCCTGGCGATACACCAGGGTCACCGCAACGCCATCCACCTTGGGTTGCACCCAGACATCCTGTCGAGTGGTGAGCCAGTCACTGACGGCCGGCTCGCTCGGCAGCTTTTGCAAACCCGTGTGCGCGACCGGATGACGTAAGGTGCCGCGCGCCCTGGCCAGTGGGTTATCAGCCTTGGGTGTCTGCTGGCGGGCGCATTCCTGCCAATGCGCCAGGCGTGTGCGGGCCTGGTCGTAGAGCTCGTCGCTGATCAGGGATTGGCCCTGTCGATGGTAGCTGTCGTCCCACTGCTGGATTTGCCTGGACAAGGTTTCCAACTGTGAGTGAACGTCATCGGGGCAGGTTTCGGCCCAGGCCCAGGCTGGCAGGGCGCTTATGAGAACAGCCAGTAAGACTTGCATCAGGAGCATCCTTGCTCGAAAAAGGATGCCCAGCCTAAGTGATCCACGCGCCCACAAAAAAGCCCCGACCGAGCGGGGCTTTTTACCGGGTATTTCTGTTTACTTGAACAGGCCGCCCAAGGCCTTCACAGCGTCGTTGTTTTCAGCCTTGGCCTGCTGCTTTTGCTGCTTGGCGTCGACTTTTGCCTGGCTGTCGGCGAGTTTGTTGCAAGCTTTGTTGACCTGCTCCAGCGCAGCCTCATACGCCCGCACTTTCAACAGATCGTTCTTGGCATTGGCCGCGTCGATCTTGGCTTGCAGGTCTTTGGGTTGCTGCTGGCAGTCGCCGGCATTGCCGCCACCGAGCTGGGCACTCAGGGCGCCGCTCAGCGCGTTCAGGTCAGCGGCCTGGGCTGGCAGGGTGAACAGGCTGAGCAGAAGGGCGGCAGGGGCGAGTGTGCAAATGCGCATGAAAACCTCAATGTTAGATTGCCTGCGCGCTTATCCATCCCGGGCGGGCGCAGTGCAATATCCAAGTAAGGTGAAGGGCCCGAGAGGGCGCGGATTCTAGTGGGCCATCATTTGGCCTGCAAGCCTTGGATCCAAAAAAGCCCGAAGTGGCCCTGCAGACAACAAAAAGCCCCGCCAGGCAGGCCTGGCGGGGCTTTATTTACCGCGAACGATTAGAGGCCGGCGGCGGTACGCAGGTCGTTGGCGCGGTCGGTTTTTTCCCAGGTGAAGGTGCTGAAGGTGTCATCGCCCACAGTCTTCTGCGCAGGGGTGCGGCCGAAGTGGCCGTAGGCTGCGGTTTCCTGATACATCGGGTGCAGCAGGTCGAGCATGGTGGTGATCGCGTAAGGGCGCAGGTCGAAGATCTCGCGCACCAGCTTGACGATTTTCTCGTCGCTGATCTTGCCGGTGCCGAAGGTATTCAGCGAGATCGACGTAGGCTGGGCCACGCCAATGGCGTAGGAAACCTGGATTTCGCAGCGCTCGGCCAGGCCGGCAGCGACGATGTTCTTGGCCACATAACGGCCGGCGTAAGCGGCAGAGCGGTCAACCTTGGAAGGATCCTTGCCGGAGAACGCACCGCCGCCGTGACGAGCCATGCCGCCGTAGCTGTCGACGATGATTTTGCGGCCGGTCAGGCCACAGTCGCCCACCGGGCCACCGATGATGAACTGGCCAGTCGGGTTGATGTGGAACTGGGTGTCCTTGGTCAGCAACTCGGCAGGCAGCACGTGCTTGACGATCAGCTCCATCACGCCTTCGCGCAGGTCGGCGTAGGACACGTCCGGATTGTGCTGGGTCGACAGTACGACAGCGTCGATACCCACGACTTTGCCGCCTTCGTAACGGCAGGTCACCTGGGACTTGGCATCCGGGCGCAGCCATGGCAGTACGCCGGATTTGCGCGCCTCGGCCTGGCGTTGTACCAGCTGGTGCGAGAAGGTGATCGGCGCGGGCATCAGCACGTCGGTTTCGTTGCTGGCGTAGCCGAACATCAGGCCCTGGTCGCCGGCGCCCTGATCTTCAGGCTTGGCACGGTCAACGCCCTGGTTGATGTCAGGCGATTGCTTGCCGATGATGTTCATCACGCCGCAGGTCGCGCCGTCAAAGCCCACGTCGGAGCTGTTGTAGCCAATGTCGGTGATCACGTCACGTACGATCTGCTCCAGGTCAACCCAGGCAGTGGTGGTGACTTCGCCGGCGATGATCGCCACGCCCGTTTTCACCAGCGTCTCGCACGCCACACGGGCGAACTTGTCTTCAGCGATGATAGCGTCCAGCACCGCGTCAGAAATCTGGTCGGCGATTTTGTCCGGATGCCCTTCAGACACGGACTCGGAGGTGAAAAGGGAGTATTCGCTCATCTCGATGTTTTCCTGATATTTACCGATGGTGAGTGTCGCCAGCCGGTCGCTGAAAATGGCGGACCTGAATCTGGAAACCATTACGTAAACCTACATAGAGGCTTTCCCCGGGAACGAGTCCCGCAGCGGTGGCCCAACGGGCCAGATCGTCCTGTTCAAAACCCAGCCAGAGATCACCGCAGGCCTCCTTGGCCCAATTCTGGTTGTGGCTGCATAAATCCGTAACCAGCAGGCTACCGCCGGGGTGCAGCAACCCGGCCATTTGCTTGAGGGCTTCTGCCGGTGCGGCGAAATGGTGCAAGACCATGTTCAGCACCACGCAATCGGCCCGCAGGCCGGTGTCACTCAGGGCGTCGGCCAACTGCAGGCGCACATTGCCCAGGGCTTCGCGCTCACAGAGTTGGCGTGCCAGTTCAAGCATTGCCGGGCTGTTATCCAGCGCCGTGACCTGCTCGAAGCGGCGCGCCAGTTCGGGCAGGAAACCGCCGTCGCCAGGGCCGACTTCCAAGGCCGTGGCTTCTTCACTGAAGCTCAGCTTGTCCAACAGCGCCAGTACGCTTTCGCGGTACTGGGCCAAGCCGGCGATCAGGTCCTGTTGGGCGCGAAACTTGTCGGCCACCCGTGAGAAAAAATCCTGGCTGGCGGCGGCGCGTTGCCCGTGCACCTGGCCGATGCGCGACTGCACATCACCGGGCAGGCACAAGTTGTCCACTTCGTCGAGCAGGGCAGCGTGCAATTTGCCGCCAAGCAGTTCGGTATGGGGCAGGGCACGTCGGTAGAAAATCGCATTGCCTTCGCGACGGGTGGCCACCAGGTCGGCCTGGGCCAGCACCTTCAAATGGTGGCTCATGCCGGACTGGCCGATGGCGAAGATCTGCGCCAGCTCCAGTACCCCGAAAGAATCGTTGGCCAGTGCGCGCAATACGTTCAAGCGCAACGGATCGCCAGCGGCCTTGCACAAGGCAGCCAGTTCATCGCCGTCGTCAGGACGCAGGGAGGGCACGGGTAGGTTCATAAGGCCAGCAGTCTAGTGACGGGTGTGCATCCCCGCAAGATCAATATCAAAAAGTTTTGATATTGATCGATAAGTGGCGGTTATAAGCCATCGCTATAACCTTTAGACGAACCGGTTAAAGGTTTCTGCAAGGGATTGGTGCCCAAAGCACAGGAAAAACGCCCACAAGTGACTATCTGTCATTGCCCGCAGGCGGTGGCTGAGGGAAAATGCCGGTCCTTTTTTCCGTTTCTTTATAAGCAAACTCCAGGAGATCAGCGATGCCCAGCCGTCGTGAGCGTGCCAACGCCATTCGTGCCCTCAGCATGGATGCCGTGCAAAAAGCCAACAGCGGCCATCCCGGTGCCCCGATGGGCATGGCGGATATCGCCGAGGTACTTTGGCGTGACTACCTGAAACACAACCCGAGCAACCCCTCGTTCGCCGACCGTGACCGCTTCGTGCTGTCCAACGGTCATGGCTCGATGCTGATTTATTCGCTGCTGCACCTGACTGGCTACGACGTCACCATCGACGACCTCAAGAGCTTCCGTCAACTGCACAGCCGCACCCCGGGCCACCCGGAATTCGGCTACACCCCAGGCGTTGAGACCACCACCGGCCCCCTGGGCCAAGGCCTGGCCAATGCCGTTGGTTTCGCCCTGGCGGAAAAAGTATTGGGCGCGCAGTTCAACCGCCCTGGCCACGATATCGTTGACCACCACACCTACGTATTCCTGGGTGATGGCTGCATGATGGAAGGCATTTCCCACGAAGTCGCTTCCCTGGCCGGCACCCTGGGCCTGGGCAAGCTGATTGCCTTCTACGATGACAACGGCATCTCCATCGACGGCGAAGTCGAAGGCTGGTTCACCGACGACACGCCTAAGCGTTTCGAAGCCTACAACTGGCAGGTGATCCGCAACGTTGACGGCCACGATCCGGAAGAGATCAAGACCGCCATCGACACCGCTCGCAAGAGCGCGCAGCCAACCCTGATCTGCTGCAAGACCACCATCGGTTTTGGCTCGCCGAACAAGCAAGGTAAAGAAGACTGCCACGGCGCCCCACTGGGTGACGCGGAAATCGCCCTGACCCGCGAAGCGCTGAAGTGGAACCACGGCCCGTTTGAAATCCCGGCCGACATCTATGCCGAATGGGATGCCAAGGAAAAAGGCCTGGCCGCCGAAGCCGAGTGGGACCAGCGTTTCTCGGCCTACTCCGCCGAATTCCCGGAATTGGCCAACGAACTGGTACGCCGCCTGGCCGGTGACCTGCCTGCCGACTTCTCGGAAAAAGCCTCGGCCTACATCGCTGAAGTCGCGGCCAAGGGCGAGACCATCGCCAGCCGTAAAGCCAGCCAGAACACCCTGAACGCCTTTGGCCCGTTGCTGCCTGAGTTCCTCGGCGGTTCGGCTGACCTGGCCGGTTCCAACCTGACCCTGTGGAAAGGTTGCAAAGGTGTCTCGGCCGAAGACGCCAGCGGCAACTACATGTACTACGGTGTGCGCGAGTTCGGCATGAGCGCCATCATGAACGGCGTTTCCTTGCACGGCGGCCTGGTGCCTTACGGCGCGACCTTCCTGATGTTCATGGAATACGCTCGTAACGCCGTACGTATGGCCGCGCTGATGAAGAAGCGCGTGATCCACGTCTACACCCACGACTCCATCGGCCTGGGCGAAGACGGCCCGACGCACCAGCCGGTCGAGCAACTGACCAGCCTGCGCACCACGCCGAACCTCGATTGCTGGCGCCCAGCCGACGCGGTGGAATCCGCCGTGGCCTGGAAGCACGCCATCGAGCGCAAGGACGGCCCTTCGGCGCTGATCTTCTCGCGTCAGAACCTGCAACACCAGGTGCGTACCGACGCGCAGATCGCCGACATCAGCCGTGGCGGTTACGTGCTCAAGGACTGCATCGGCGAGCCGGAGCTGATCCTGATCTCCACCGGTTCCGAAGTGGGCCTGACCGTTCAGGCGTACGACAAGCTGACCGCCCAAGGCCGCAATGTGCGCGTTGTGTCCATGCCCTGCACCAGCGTGTTCGAAGCCCAGGACGCCGGCTACAAGCAATCGGTATTGCCGTTGCAGGTCAGTGCGCGTATCGCCATCGAAGCGGCTCACGCTGACTACTGGTACAAGTACGTGGGCCTGGAAGGCCGCGTGATCGGCATGACCACCTACGGTGAGTCGGCGCCGGCGCCAGCCTTGTTCGAAGAGTTCGGTTTCACCTTGGAAAACATCCTGGGTCAGGCTGAAGAGCTGCTGGAAGACTAAGGTTGTAAATTGAGGTGGCTGTGCTGGCCTCTTCGCGAGCAAGCCCGCTCCCACATTTGGAATGCATTTCAAGTGTGGGAGCGGGCTTGCTCGCGAAGAGGCCAGTACCGCCACCCTATTACCCAAGGTAATCGAGAACCCCATGCCTCAACCGCGTCCCTACAAAGTTGCACTCAACGGCTACGGCCGCATTGGTCGTTGCGTCTTGCGTGCTCTGTTCGAGCGAGGGGCGGCGGCCGGGTTTGAAATTGTCGCGATCAATGATTTGGCCGACATGGCCAGCATCGAATACCTGACACGCTTTGACTCCACCCACGGCCGCTTCCCGGGCGAAGTGCGGGTTGAAGGCGATTGTCTGCATATCAATGGCAACTGCGTACAAGTGTTGCGCAGTGCCACCCCCGAAGGCATCGACTGGAAAGCACTGGGCGTCGACCTAGTGCTGGAATGCTCCGGTGTCTATCACACCCGTGCCGATGGCCAGCGTTTTCTCGACGCCGGCGCACCGCGTGTGCTGTTTTCCCAGCCGATGGCCAGCGAGGCGGATGTCGACGCCACCATCGTCTACGGCATCAACCAGGATTGCCTGACCGGCGATGAGTTGCTGGTATCCAACGCGTCGTGTACCACCAACTGCAGCGTGCCGTTGTTGCGCCTGCTGGACCAGGCGATCGGCCTGGACTACGTGTCGATCACCACGATTCACTCGGCGATGAACGACCAGCCGGTGATCGACGCCTACCACCACGAAGACCTGCGCCGCACGCGTTCGGCATTCCAGTCAGTGATTCCGGTGTCCACCGGCCTGGCGCGGGGCATCGAGCGACTGCTGCCGGAACTTGCCGGGCGAATCCAGGCCAAAGCCGTACGGGTGCCGACGGTGAACGTGTCTTGCCTGGATATCACCATGCAAACCGTGAGCGACACTGACGCGGCCGAGGTCAACCGGATCCTGCGCGACGCCGCTACCAGCGGCCCGCTCAAAGGCCTGTTGGCCTACACCGAGTTGCCCCACGCCAGTTGCGATTTCAACCATGACCCGCATTCGGCGATTGTCGATGCCAGCCAGACCCGCGTTTCCGGCCCCAGGCTTGTGAACATCCTGGCCTGGTTCGACAACGAATGGGGCTTTGCCAACCGCATGCTGGATGTTGCCGAACACTATCTGCACATCGCTTCTAAACAACCTCAACAGTAATTCAGGAACTGCGACCCATGACCGTGTTGAAGATGACCGACCTCGATCTGCAAGGTAAGCGCGTACTGATCCGCGAAGACCTCAACGTCCCCGTCAAGGACGGTGTTGTCACCAGCGACGCGCGAATCCTGGCCTCGCTGCCGACCATCAAGCTGGCCCTGGAAAAAGGCGCGGCCGTGATGGTCTGCTCCCACCTGGGTCGCCCGACCGAAGGTGAGTTCTCTGCTGAAAACAGCCTTAAGCCTGTCGCCGAGTACCTGAGCAAGGCCCTGGGCCGTGACGTGCCATTGGTCGCAGACTACCTGGGCGGCGTGGACGTGAAAGCCGGCGATATCGTGCTGTTCGAGAACGTGCGCTTCAACAAGGGCGAGAAAAAGAACAGCGACGAACTGGCCCAGCAATACGCCGCCCTGTGCGACGTGTTTGTGATGGACGCGTTCGGCACCGCCCACCGCGCCGAAGGTTCGACCCACGGCGTGGCCAAGTTCGCCAAGGTCGCCGCCGCTGGCCCGTTGTTGGCTGCCGAGCTGGATGCACTGGGCAAGGCCCTGGGTGCTCCGGCCCAACCAATGGCCGCTATCGTTGCCGGCTCCAAGGTCTCCACCAAGCTGGACGTGCTCAACAGCCTGAGCCAGATCTGCAACCAACTGATCGTCGGCGGCGGCATTGCCAACACCTTCCTGGCCGCTGCTGGCCACCCGGTGGGCAAGTCCCTGTACGAGCCAGACCTGCTCGACACCGCCCGCGCCATCGCCGCCAAGGTCAGCGTGCCGCTGCCGGTAGACGTGGTAGTTGCCAAGGAATTCGCTGAAAGCGCCGCCGCTACCGTCAAGCTCATCGCTGACGTGGCCGACGACGACATGATCCTGGACATCGGCCCGCAAACCGCGGCCAACTTCGCCGAGCTGCTCAAGGCATCCCAGACTATCCTGTGGAATGGCCCGGTGGGCGTGTTTGAGTTCGACCAATTCGGCAACGGTACCAAAGTGCTGGCCAAAGCGATCGCTGAAAGCTCGGCGTTCTCCATTGCTGGTGGCGGCGATACCTTGGCGGCTATCGATAAATATGGTGTGGCTGATCAGATCTCCTACATTTCTACCGGTGGTGGCGCTTTCCTCGAGTTCGTCGAGGGCAAGGTGTTGCCAGCCGTGGAAGTGCTGGAAACCCGAGCCAAAGGTTAAGGCTCGCGTGATCAGGAAAAGGAGCGTTCCCATGATCAAGTCGTTGGCACTGGTGATCGCAGCGGGCCTGTTGGCTGGCTGCGGCAGCACACCCAGCGCGGCGCCCGAGGCGGATAATGCCAAGGCACCGTTGAGAAAAAGCTGTTACCAGGCTGACTGGCAAGCCGAGACCATGCCGGTGATCAACAAGCGCATCGGCAACGAACGGCTGGAGAAATACGACTCCGCGCCCAACGGTCAGGAACAGGGTTGCCCATGACGGGTCTGATCCACTAACCGACAGCAACGGCGGCCCATAGGCCTCCCTGCGAGGATTGGCAATGAAAGGCGTTTTCGCCCTGGCAGCCCTGGCCCTGTTGGCCGGCTGCAGCAGCATGAACCTGTTCGACAAGGCAGAGCCAGCCGACAAATGGACCACCTGGACCTGCGACAGCAAGGCCGAGGTCAACTGGCGCTTTGCCAACCAGGCCCGCTCCGAAGTGGATGTACGCCTCGGCGGTTCGGACCAGGTTTACCGGCTCAAGCAAGAAGTAGCCGCCTCGGGCGTGCTGTACAGCGACGGCCAGTTGGCGTTTCACACCAAAGGTGAGGAAGGCCTGGTTTACTGGGTGGCGACGGATGATTTGATTGGGCGCGGCTGTAAGGCCCAATAGGATTTTGGATTTGATGAGAAGCAAATGTGGGAGCGGGCTTGCTCGCGAATGCGGTGGGTAAGCTGACGAATCCGGTGACTGATACACCGCTTTCGCGAGCAAGCCCGCTCCCACATTGATCCGGCTCCAATCTCACAGAGGTTGTGCGCCGAGCACTGCAATAACTTGAATAGCAGCCGCCGCTACGGCAGGCTTGCACGATTAACGACCCTCGACCGGGAGAGACAACACAATGGCACTTATCAGCATGCGTCAAATGCTGGACCACGCAGCCGAGTTCGGCTACGGCGTCCCAGCCTTTAACGTCAACAACCTTGAGCAGATGCGCGCCATCATGGAAGCCGCTGACAAGACCGACTCCCCAGTGATCGTCCAGGCTTCGGCCGGTGCGCGCAAATACGCCGGCGCCCCGTTCCTGCGTCACCTGATCCTCGCCGCGATCGAAGAATTCCCACACATCCCGGTGTGCATGCACCAGGACCACGGCACCAGCCCTGACGTGTGCCAGCGCTCGATCCAACTGGGCTTCAGCTCGGTAATGATGGACGGCTCCCTCGGCGAAGACGGCAAGACCCCAACCGACTACGAGTACAACGTACGCGTGACCCAACAAACCGTGGCCATGGCCCACGCCTGCGGCGTATCGGTTGAAGGCGAGCTGGGCTGCCTGGGTTCGCTGGAAACCGGCATGGCCGGCGAAGAAGACGGCATCGGCGCCGAAGGCGTGCTGGATCACAGCCAGATGCTGACCGACCCGGAAGAAGCCGCCGACTTCGTCAAGAAAACCCAGGTCGACGCCCTGGCCATCGCCATCGGCACCAGCCACGGCGCCTACAAGTTCACCAAGCCGCCTACCGGCGACGTGCTGGCCATCGACCGCATCAAGGAAATCCACAAGCGCATCCCCAACACCCACCTGGTGATGCACGGTTCTTCCTCGGTACCGCAAGAGTGGCTGGCGATCATCAACCAGTACGGCGGCGACATCAAAGAAACCTACGGCGTACCGGTTGAAGAAATCGTCGAGGGCATCAAGTACGGCGTGCGCAAGGTCAACATCGACACCGACCTGCGCCTGGCGTCCACCGGTGCGATGCGTCGCCTGATGGCCACCAACCCGAGCGAGTTCGACCCGCGTAAATTCTTCGGCGCCACCGTTACCGCGATGCGTGATGTGTGTATCGCACGTTATGAAGCGTTTGGTACTGCGGGCAATGCTTCGAAGATCAAGCCGATCTCGTTGGAAGCGATGTACCAGCGGTATTTGAAAGGTGAGTTGAACGCTAAGGTGAATTGAGTCTTAGGCGTTTAAAAAGAAGCCCGCAGTGATGCGGGTTTTTTTATGGATGCTATTTCACTATAAGGGACATACTCAGATTAATTTAGTTAAAAGTTCGATAGAGGTGACATTTTGCTCATCACTACCCCTCCAGCTTTTGGCGAGCGACTCAGGCAACTACGCCGAGCTAAGCAGTGCAGTCAGCAGCAACTCGGGCAGAAGCACGGTGCAGCCGCAAGACCATCATCGACCTGGAAGCTGGAGAAAATGTCGCGATGTATACCGCCTTCAGAGTGATTACTGCACTAGGTATGGCGCTGGAAGTGGTTGGTCGGCGTATTGATCTCAAATCGATCGCCGAACGGGTAGAGCACGATGAGTAAGATCAAAAGGCTCAACGTCGATACTTTCCAGGGCATTTGCGGCGAACTATCTAAAAAGTAGCAGCATAGATCGATAGCAAGAACGTTGTGCTGGGGGCTGTGAAAAATTTTGGCGCAGGTACTTTTTACTTAGGGTTTTAGCAGGTAATGGTCGACGTATTGAAATAAAGGGCCTGGGTTTTATCGGGTTATATATATTTTGTATTTAAAGTTAAAATAGAGACTTGTTAAAAAGGAAATGCCCATGTTCCAATTTGGGTATTTCCTTATGTTTGCCCAGCTATGTCTTGATCGCGTGTCATCTGAACTGCTTGCATTGATAAGGTGTGGAGTTACTATGGCTGTTTTGTAAGCGCTACGTTTATTGGTTCGCCTCCGTCCTCTGTCAGTGTGCCGTACATATTATTGTATGAGTGATCGTCGGCCGTAAGGCTTAGTGTTCCAGTACGTGTTGTCAAATTCCCTCTTGTACCACTTTCAGGATCCCACAAACTGTAGTTCACCCTGAAGGTCAGCGAGGACTTCGTGGAGGGCGCACTTTCTCTGTGATAGCCTGCTGTTATAAAAGGATAATTTTGCATGGTTCCTTCTAATTTTCCTGTGTCGTAATCAGCAAAGGTAATTCTTATCGCATATTGATTTACGCTTGCAGGAGAGAACCTATAGGTGTGTTCAAGTGCGGGTTCGTGTTTGGCCATGATAGTTATCCAAGGTGGGAGTCAGGTGCGGCTTCCGTAAAGTACCTATTTCGTCGCCGTGGAAAAAATGTTATCAAGTGATCTGACTCTAGGGACCTGTTAAATCTGACAGTTTTATATTCTTTTTCAGAATAATGGGGGTGCGGTAATTTATAAGTGTGGCTTACATATCGTTTCTTCGAGCTCGAATTACATCCAGAACGCGCGAAAGTGCGGTTATTTGTCGATGGGATTTGATCACGCAGTGGCGCTTATCGAACCCACGCTACTCAATCGCCCAGAACACATCACTCACATCCTGCACCAGAATGCGTCCGGTATTAGCCACGTTGTTCAGGTCGCGCTCGGCAAAATCCGGCAGGCTGGAGCACGCCATCAGGTTTAGGTGTTCCAGAGCGGCGTTGAGACGTTCGCGCAGGCAGGCGTGGAGGTCGAGCAGTGGGGCTTCGCTGTCGATCAACAGTACGGGGTAGTCGGTGGCGGTTTCTGTGCAGGGGCTAAAGAGGCGATGTGGCTTGTCGCAATGGTGCTGTAGGACCCGCACAGGATCCTCAGGCCACACAGAACCTTTGTGGGAGCGGGCTTGCTCGCGAATGCGGTGTATCAGTCAATATAGATTTTGGCTGATCCTGCGCATTCGCGAGCAAGCCCGCTCCCACAGGGGGGGCAGTGGCTTTAAGTGATTGGATTACTCGCGAAGGATCCTTGTACTCATCGGGCATTGCCTACTTGAAATGAGGCCAATCTCCTTACTCATGATCAATATCCAACTTCGCAAACGTCACCCGCGCACCCTCATTGGTGTCGCCCGAATTGTCCTGCACGTACACCCCCGCCTTGAAGTACAACGGCTTGTCGCCCCAGGCCGCGCCGATCCGTTCATTCCACTCGCTGTCGGCGGCATACACGCTGAGCAACCCGGCTTTGTTGAGGTTGATCACATAGGTGAAGCTTTTCTCCAGCGGCACGTTGGAGGCGACGATGATCACCCGGCTTTCGGCCTCGTCCGGGCGCATGCGCACTTTGGCGACGATGTTGCCGGTCTGGGTTTTTTCCTTGAACTGGTACTCCAGCTTGATCAGCGGCTTCTGGCTGTCGTAGGCGTGGATCTGGCCGATCACGATTTTGCCGGAGGAGGGCACCTGGTTGACCGTGAGGGTGGCGCGCAGGAAGTTGTCGGCTTCGGGGTAGGTCCAATTGCGCAGGCGGCCGTCGGCGTAGGTTTCGCGCAGTTCGCTGCGTGGGTAGATGGCGTTTTCGGTGCGCGAGCCCGTCACGGGTGTCCAGAACTGCACGTTGCTGCCTTCGGCCTGGAAGTATTGATCGTTGAAGCCGCTCAGCAGCCTTGGCGTTTCAATGGTTGTGGGTGGGGAGCCGACCGGAATGCTCAGGTTCCAGGTGGAAAGGTCGATCATGGTGTTGGCCTTTTTACAGAGGGTGTAGGCATTGGCCCAAAGGGCCTTCCAGGTTCTTTATAGGCGGTGCTGGTGAGATTGTTAAACAATTGCTGGCAATTTATTGGCGTCAGAGGAATGCCAAAAAGCCATGTTGCCCGTGAACCGCGGGCTACAGGGCCTTACCGTTAGTCGGCTTCCTGGCCTTTGGCACAATGATGGCCCCTACGTCACTTCTGCTTTTTTAGAACCACGGCTAGAGTGAGCCCTCAGTGTTTATCCGGCCTTTGTAACAAAAGTGACCGGTGTAGCTCCCTAAGGAAGAGACGTAGCATGGATGGCGCTCCACAACACGACGATGCAATTTCGGTTCTGTTGGTGGTCGATGACTACCCGGAAAACCTCGTCAGCATGCGTGCGCTGTTGCAGCGTGACGATTGGCGTGTGATCACCGCCGCGTCTGGCCTGGAGGCCCTGGAGTTACTGCTGGCCCACGACGTCGACCTGGTGTTGCTGGACGTGCGCATGCCGGGCATGGACGGCTTCGAGGTGGCACGCCTGATGCGGGGCAGCCAGCGCACGCGTATGACGCCGATTATCTTTCTGACCGCCACCGCCCATTCGCCCGACGCGGTGCTTGAAGGCTATGCCAGCGGGGCGATCGACTACCTGTTCAAGCCCTTCGACCCGCATATCCTCAAGCCCAAGGTGCAGGCGTTGCTGGAGCACCAGCGCAATCGCCGTGCCTTGCAGCGCCTGAGCCATGACCTGGAGTTGGCCCGCGCTTTTAATGCCTCGGTGCTGGATAACGCCGCCGAGGGCATTTTGGTGGTGAGCGAAGCCAGTGTGATCGAGTACGCCAACCCGGCCATTTCGCGGCTGTTGAATGCGACGCTGGCTGAGTTGCAGGGCGAGAGTTTCCTCAGTTTCCTGCAAAAGCCCCATGTTCCAGCCTGGTTGGGTTTCCCCATGTACGAGGCGTATCGCCGGGGCGAGACGTGGCGCCAGCACGATGCCATTTTGCGCACCGGTCGGGGCCAGCAGGTGCCCGTGGCGTTGTCCTGTGCGCCCTTGCCTGCCGAGCAGAAGGCGATGGTGGTGACGGTGCTGGACATGTCTGAAGTAAGGCACCTGCACCAGCAACTGGAATTCCAGGCCGTGACCGACCCGCTGACCGGGCTGTTGAACCGGCGTGGTTTCCATCAGGCGATGGAGAACACCTTGCTGCGCAGCGAACGTAGCGAGCAGGCGCTGGTATTGCTGTACCTGGACCTGGATGGCTTCAAGCGGGTCAACGATACGCTGGGCCATGACGCCGGGGATCGCGTGTTGCGTTGGGTCTCGGAGCAAATGCAGGCGTGCCTGCGTTCCTACGACATTCTGGGGCGCATGGGCGGGGATGAATTCACCGCGTTGCTGGAGCTGGAGTTTCCCGAGCAGGCCGCGAAGATCGCGGAAAAGCTCATCGAACGGGTATCTGTGTGCCAGCAGGTCGATGGGTTGGAGGTGATGCTTGGGGTCAGTATCGGCATCGCGACCTTCCCGGATTGCGGCTCGGACTTGAGTGGCCTGCTGCGGGCGGCGGATATTGCCATGTACGAAGCCAAGCGCGCCGGCCGTCAGCAGTATCGTTACTACGACCAGGAAATGAACGGCCGCGCCCGCTCGCGGCTGATGCTGGAAGACAGTGTGCGTACCGCCATTGCTAACAAGGATTTCACTTTGGTGTACCAGCCTCAGGTCTGCCTGGAAGACGGGCGTTTGCGCGGCGTCGAGGCGCTGTTGCGCTGGCAGCATCCCAGCGTCGGTGATGTGCCGCCGGGCCTGTTCTTGCCGCTGCTGGAAGAGGCGCGGTTGATCAACCAGTTGAGTGCCTGGATCTACCAGCAAGTCGCCGCCCAGCGCCAGGCCTGGCAAGCTACCTTCGACCCCGACCTGGTGTTGAGCGTGAGCCTGAGCAGCAGCCAGTTCAACATGCCCAACCTGGCTAACCAACTGCAGCAGGTGCTGGAGCGGCATGGGTTAGAGGGGCGGCAACTGGAGGTGGAAATCGGCGAGGACTGCTTGATGAGTAATCTTGCCGAGTCTACCAAGCAACTCCAGTTACTGCGCCGGATCGGGGTGCGGATTGCCCTGGACGACTTTGGCTGCGGCCAGTGCTCCCTGGCCCATTTGCGCGACCTCAAGTTCGATACCCTCAAGCTTGACCCTCAATTGGTGGCGCGCCTGCCTGGCTCGGCGCGGGATGCGGCGATGGCGCGCAGCATCATCCAACTGTGTGAGCATTTTGGTGTGCTGGTGATCGCCGAAGGCGTGGAGACCCTTGAGCAAACACAATGGCTAAAGGCCAATGGCTGCGCGTATATCCAGGGGCCGTGGGCGGCGCTGCCGTTGATGGCCGAAGACGTTGCCGGCTGGTCGTACCCTCGCGCGCTTTGAATTCGCTACACTGGCGCCCGTCCCAATTGCGTTGCCGAGCCCATGACCGCGTTGAAATACCTCCAGGCCTACCCCGCCGCGCTCCAGGAGCAAGTGCGCCAACTGATCGCCAAGGACCAGTTGGGTGCCTATCTGGAACAGCGTTACCCCGAGCGCCATGCGGTGCAGAGCGACAAGGCCCTGTATGCGTATGCCCTGGCCTTGAAGCAGGAGCACCTGCGTAACGCGCCGTCTATCGACAAAGTGCTGTTCGACAACCGGCTGGACCTGACCCATCGTGCCTTGGGTTTGCACACTACGATTTCCCGGGTGCAGGGCGGTAATCTCAAGTCCAAGAAAGAGATCCGCATCGCTTCGCTGTTCAAGGAGGCGGCCCCGGAGTTTCTGCGCATGATCGTGGTACATGAACTGGCTCACTTCAAGGAGTCGGACCACAACAAGGCGTTCTATAAACTCTGCCAATACATGATGCCGGGCTACCATCAGGTGGAATTCGACCTGCGCGTGTACCTCACCTGGCGCGATTTGCAGGGCAAGCCCTAACCCCAAGGCGACTGACCATGGATGTGAGCAAGACCAAAAGCAGCTTCTACCGCCGCCTGTACGTGGCGTACTTGATCGACAGCCAACTGGCCAGCAGCGTCCCGGCGCTGACCGAGACCACCGGCATGCCTAGGCGTACCGCCCAGGATACGATTGCGGCGTTGGCCGACCTGGATATTGTGTGTGAGTTCGAGCAGGAGGACGGTGCGCGTAACCATGCCGGGCACTATCGGATTCGGAATTGGGGGGCGATTGACCGCAGGTGGATCGAGGCTAATCTGGTGTCGATCAAGCAGGTGTTGGGCTATCCCTGAAGATCGGCTTTGGCAGGACTGACGCTATCGCGGGCAAGCCCGGCTCCCACAGTCCAATGTGGGAGCTGGCTTGCCTGCGATGGCGCCCTCAGATGCGCCGCATACCGATGTGGGGAATATCATCCTCCAGGTATTCCTCACCCGCCACCACAAACCCATACCGCCCGTAATACTTCTGCAAGTGCGCCTGGGCCGAGAGAAAAATCGGCGTTTGCGGCCAGATATCCTCAATACGCTCAAGCGCCTCTTCCAGCATTTGATGCCCCAGCCCGGTGCCCCGTGCCGCCTGCGAAACGATAACGCGGCCAATCACCACATCGCCGCCCTGGGACTCCGGGTCCAGCAGGCGCAGGTAAGCCACCAGTTCATTGTCGTTCCAGGCCATCAGGTGATGGGTGTCCCCCGCCAGGTCCTGCCCATCGATGTCCTGATACGCGCATTTCTGCTCGACGACGAATACCTCGCTGCGCAAACGCAGGACGGCATATAGCTGGTCCTTGCCCAGGTCGTCGTGATGTTTGCAAACCCAATCAACCGTCATGATGTGTGCTCTTATAAAGACGTGCCTGGATAGTAAGCGTGACGGGCGCCGCTGTCTAAAATTGGCAAATGTGTGAATGGCGTCAATTTGCCATCATTCAGTGCGTGCGCCGCTGGCTGCTTTGTGTAATCTGCAATGCAAGCTTATTGATGAGCTACTGTTATCAGGCCACCGCCTGCCCGCCAAGGACTTTGAGCATGCCGCGATTGACTCGTGCCGTTGCTTTGATTGCAGTGCTGTTGCTGGCCCAGCCGGTGCTGGCCCAGCGTCTGCGTCTGGTGGCGGATGGCTGGCCGCCGTTCACCGATGCCACCTTGATCAATGGCGGCCTGGCCACCGATATCGTCAGCACGGCCCTGGCCCGTGCGGGGTACGCCAGTGATTTTGAACAGGTGCCTTGGGCCCGTGCGCTCAAGGGCGTGGGGGATGGGCGCTACGATGTGCTGATCAACGCCTGGTACGACGAGGCCCGCACGCAGTTTGGCCAGTTTTCTGCTGAGTACCTGCTTAACCGTGTGCGCTTTCTCAAGCGCAGCGACGATGACATTGGTTATCAGAGCCTGGCCGAACTGCGCGACGAGACCATCGCCGTGGTGCGCGGTTACGCTTACTCGGCAGCGTTCGATCAAGACACCCAGCTACAGAAAGTACCCGTGCACAACTTTGCCATGGCGGTGCGCATGCTCGCGGCGCGGCGGGTGCGGTTGACGCTGGAAGATGAATACGTGGCGCGTTATTACCTGGCTCGGGAGTCGCCGCGGGTGCGCAATACCGTGGCGTTTGTGGGCAAGCCTTTGAGCGAGAACAGCCTGCATATTCTGGTCAGTTTGAAGAACCCCGAGCATGCGCAGATTGTCGCGGGTTTTGATCGGGAGATTGCCAGGATGAAGGCTGATGGCAGTTATGCG
This sequence comes from Pseudomonas sp. FJ2-5-13, assembly GCF_029201605.1. Lineage (NCBI taxonomy): Bacteria > Pseudomonadati > Pseudomonadota > Gammaproteobacteria > Pseudomonadales > Pseudomonadaceae > Pseudomonas > Pseudomonas sp. FJ2-5-13. Next base: position 5,594,575 of record NZ_CP104045.1, on the reverse strand, counting down.
CGGTTGATGAAGGCGCATGGGATGTAGCGTGCGGGCCTCATCGCGGCATAGTTATCTACACAACGTTGGTGCGACGCTGACCCTGTGGCGAGGGAGCTTGCTCCCGTGACGGCCGGATAGCCGACGCGGCTCTAACTGACGCACCGCGATCTAATTGTGGGAGCTGGCTTGCCTGCGAAGACGGCCTGACAGCCGACGCCTATTTACCTGACGCCCCACGACCCAACTGTGGGAGCGGGCTTGCTCGCGAAGGCGGCCTGACAGTCAAAACAGTTATACCGAGTACATATCGATTCCTGCGGTAACGGCCACTTAGGGTTCCGCCCTGACGGCGGCTCACTTTTGAAAAGCGCAAAAGTAAGCAAAACGCTCTTGCCCCACCACTCGGCACCTCGCTTAGGCTCGGTGTGCCCGTAATCCGCCAGTGATTTGGGGGGCCGCCGCCACGCGCCATCCATGGCGCGGGGCGGCTAAACCGGCATCCCTGCCGGTTTACCCCCCAAATCCCTGTCGAATTCCGGCCAGCGTGGTTTAACGGGGCGCCTAAGATCAAAAGCAGATCAAGATCAAGAGCGACTCGCTTCGCATCGTGGTTTCAGGAGGCTGCTGCGAACTACACAGTTGTGTAGATACCTATGCTCATCGCGGGCAAGCCCGGCTCCTACATGGGAATGCGTTCCAATGTAGGAGCCGGCTTGCCTGCGATAGCGGCCTAAGCCGCACCGGTATCCTTGATCAAATGCGCCGCCAACGTACGCAACGGCCCCAACTGCCGGCAGATCAACGCCAACTGCGTCTGTACCAACCGCTGCCCTTCGTCGATCTCATCCGGCATTTGTTCAAGCTCGGCGGCCAGCGCTTCCTCGGCATCGCTCTGGATCGCAACCGACTGTTTGTTGGCCAGGCCGGTGGCGATCTCATCAATGCTCGCCGCCAGGCTGTTGCCCGCGCCTTCGATCAAGTGCTCACGCACATCGCTCGGTAGCGAAGTATCGCGATGTGCCCCCAACCCTGACAAATAGCTGAGCAAGGTGTGAGACAGCACCAGGAAGCGGAAGCCCACGTCGGCTTCCTTACGGAAGTGCCCCGGCTCCATCAGCATATTGGCCAGGGTGGTGGACAACGCGGCGTCGGCGTTGTGCGCGTTGCGGCGGGCCAGGCGGTAAGCCAGGTCGTCGCTCTTGCCGGCGGCGTATTGCTGCATGATCTGGCGCAGGTAGATGCTGTTGCAGGTCAGGGTGTTGGCCAGCACTTTGTTCAAGCGCCGGCCTTGCCAGTCTGGCAGGAACAGGAACACCGCCAGGCCCGCGATCAGGCTGCCGAGCAACGTATCGAACAGGCGCGGCAGGAATAGCCCGTAGCCATCGCCCACCTGATTGAAGCAGAACAGCACCATCAAGGTGATGGCCGCCGTCGCCAGGGTGTAGCGGGTGGTGCGGTTGATAAAGAACACCAGGCCTGCAGCGATAGCGAACATCGACTGCACCACCGGGTTGGGGAACAGATCGAACAGCGCCCAGGCCACGGTGAGGCCGATGGCGGTGCCGATGATCCGCTGGCCGAGTTTGCGCCGGGTGGCGCCGTAGCTCGGCTGGCACACGAACAGGGTGGTGAGGATAATCCAGTAACCCTGAGACGCGTGAATGGCGTGCAGGGTGGCGTAGCCGACGGTCAACGCCAGGGACAGGCGCAGGGCGTGGCGAAACAGCAGCGAGGTGGGCGTCAGTTGGGTGCGCAGGCGCGTCCACATTTCCTTGAGGTTGCGCGGGGCGCGGTCCAGCAGGTTGCTGTCGGTGGCGTCGGCCAGGGCATCGGGGTTGCTGGCGTCGCCCAGCAGGCGGTCGAGCGTGGACAGATTGGCCGCCAGGGCGCGCAAGGAGCGCAGCAGGCCACGCCAGGCCGGGTTGCTCTGGATGCGCAGGTGCTCCAGGGAGGCGTTCAGGTCGCCCAGGGCTTGGGCAAAACTGTCGTCATAGATGAACGGTTGGCGCAATTGGATCGACTCGGCCAGCGTCTGGCAGGCCTTGCCCTGCTGGCGCAGCAGGCGCTGGCAACGAAACAGTACATCGCTGTGGAAGAAGGCTTCAGTGAGGGCGTTGTAGGGGTAGTGAGAGGAACTGGCGCGCTCGTGAATGTCCTGGGCCAGGAAGTAGAGCTTCAGGTAGCGACTGACCTTCGAGCCCGGACGCCCATTGCCGACGCGGTGCAGGATGATTTCCTTCGCGGCATTCAGCGCAGCGACGACTCGGCCATTTTGCTGAGCCAGTTCCAGGCGTCGCGCTTCTACGTCCAACTGACGGATGGGTTCAAACAAGGACGACTTGAGCTTGAGGTAACGCCCCAGCTCGCGGAACAACCGCGCCAGGCTCTGCTGCACCGGCTGGTTGGAAAACAGCGCCTGCCACAGCACCGACAACGCGCCGTACCAAGCGGCACCGGCGACCAGCAACAGCGGCTCATGCCAGAAATCCGTGACGGCGCCGCCGCGCTGGTCCACGCCGATCATGGTGTAGACCGACAGAATCAAGGTGGCCGAAGCAATCGCGCCATAGCGTTCGCCCAGCGCGCCGAGCATGGTCAGGCCGAAACTGGCCAGGGCCAGGGCGATGGCAAATATCCAGGGGTAAGGGAACAGCAGCTCTACCGACAGCGCGGCGATGCTGAAACACACCAGTGTCACCGCCAGCGCATTGAGGCGGCCTTGCCAGCTGTCATCGGTCTCGGCCAGGGCGCTGGCGATAATCCCCAGGAACAGCGGGATCAGCAGCGTCATTTCATCCTGGTACCAACACAACGCCATGCTGCCGGTGAGGGCGATGAACACCCGTACGCTGTAGCTGAATTTATCCAGCGCCCACAGGCGCCGCATGGACTGCTTGAACGAGGTCGATGACATGAAGTCTGGAGTCTTCCGGGACGTTGTCGCTAAATTGAGCTATCAAGGACGCCACGGCAAGCGTGGCGATCACATCGGACAGCAAAATTCTCAGGATCACTGCAAAACCAATGTGGGAGCGGGCTTGCTCGCGAATGCGGTGTGTCAGTTAATAGATATGTAACTGATCCACCGCATTCGCGAGCAAGCCCACATCAGGCGTATTGCGCGGCCGCGTAGCCCGAGGCCCAGGCCCACTGGAAATTGAACCCGCCCAGGTGGCCGGTCACATCCAGCACTTCGCCGATAAAGTACAGGCCGGGGCTTTTCAGCGACTCCATGGTCTTGGACGACACTTCCCGCGTATCCACCCCGCCCAATGTCACCTCGGCGGTGCGATAACCCTCGGTGCCGGCCGGTACCAGTTGCCAGCTCCCCAGTTTTTGCGCGATATCGGCAATTTCAGCGTGGGTGTACTGCTTCATCGGTTTGGATTCGAACCAGCTTTGGGCCAGCAGGTTGGCCATCTTCTTGGTGAAGATCTCGCCCAGCAGGGTTTTCAACTCGCTGTTGGGGTGTTCGGCCTGTTGCTGTTGCAGCCAGGCATGGGCGTCGTGGTCGGGCAGCAGGTTGATTTCTACCGTGTCGCCGGAGTGCCAATACGAGGAAATCTGCAAAATTGCCGGCCCGCTCAGGCCGCGGTGGGTGAACAGGATGTTCTCGCGAAAACTCTGGCCGTTGCAGCTCACCAGGCAGTCGACCGAGGTGCCGGACAACTCGCCGCACAACTCCTTGAGCTGGTCGGTGATGGTGAACGGCACCAGCCCGGCGCGGGTCGGCAGCAGTTCGTGGCCGAATTGCTTGGCCACTTGGTAACCGAAACCCGTGGCGCCCAGTGTCGGGATCGACAAACCGCCCGTGGCGATCACCAGCGATTCACAGCGCAGTTCGCCCAGGGTGGTTTGCAGTTGATAGCCGCCTTCGAGCTTGGCGATGGCCTCGATGGAGGTGTCCAGGTGCAGGCTCACGCCGGTCTGGATGCACTCATCAAGCAGCATGCCGAGGATGTCGCTGGACTTGTTGTCGCAGAACAGCTGGCCGAGTTTCTTCTCGTGGTACGGCACATCGTGCTTGGCTACCAACCCGATGAAATCCCACTGGGTGTAGCGGGCCAGGGCGGATTTGCAGAAGTGCGCGTTATGGGAAAGGAAGTTGGCCGGCTCGGTGTACATGTTGGTGAAGTTGCAGCGGCCGCCACCGGACATCAGGATTTTCTTGCCGGCCTTGTTGGCGTGGTCGATCAACATCACCTTGCGCCCACGCCCGGCGGCGGTCAGCGCGCACATCAAGCCTGCGGCGCCGGCGCCAATGATCACAACTTCGGTCGAGCGCACAGCCATGTCCTCACAAAAATTCCGAATTGAAATACAGTCAAATGTGGGAGCGGGCTTGCTCGCGAATGCGGTGGTTCAGTGACAAACATGTCGACTGATACTCCGCATTCGCGAGCAAGCCCGCTCCCACAATGGATCTTCACCCATCGATAGATCTTTACAAAATACGCACGCGCAGCGAACGGCCCTTGATCTTGCCGTCATTCAAACGCTGCAGCGCCTGCTTGGCGATGCCGCGCTCCACGGCCACGAAGGCCTGGAAATCAAAGATCGCGATCTTGCCGACCTGGGCACCCGGAATGCCGGCTTCACCGGTCAATGCACCGAGAATGTCGCCTGGGCGAACCTTGTCTTTACGCCCTGCGGCGATGCACAGGGTGCTCATCTGCGGCAGCAGCGGGCCACCGCTTTGCGGCTTGAGGTTGTCCAGTTGGTCCCAGTTCAGCGGCGACTTTTGCAGTTGCTCGATGGCCTGGGCGCGGTGGGCTTCGGACGGCGCCACCAGGCTGATGGCGATGCCGGTTTCGCCGGCACGGCCGGTACGGCCTACACGGTGGATGTGAATTTCCGAGTCGCGGGCCAGTTCGACGTTGATCACCATGTCCAGGGCGTCGATGTCCAAGCCACGGGCGGCAACGTCGGTGGCCACCAGCACCGAGGTGCTGCGGTTGGCAAACATCGCCAGCACCTGGTCACGGTCGCGCTGTTCCAGGTCGCCATGCAGGCCGACGGCGGAGATGCCCTTGGCGGTCAGGTGGTCGACGGTTTCCTGCACTTGCTGCTTGGTAAAGCAGAACGCCACGCAGGAGGCCGGGCGGAAGTGCGCCAGCACCTTGGTCACGGCGTCCATGCGTTCTTCCGGGGAGATCTCGTAGAAGCGCTGTTCGATCTGGTCGTCGGAGTGGAACGCTTCGGCTTTCACTTGCTGAGGCGCACGCATGAACTTGGAAGCGAGCTGCTTGATGCTCACGGGGTACGTGGCCGAGAACAGCAGGGTTTGGCGGCGCGGCGGGGTCTTGCTGATGATGTCTTCGATGGCGTCGTAGAAGCCCATGTCGAGCATGCGGTCGGCTTCGTCGAGGATCAGGGTGTTCAAGCCGTCCAGCACCAGCGAGCCTTTACGCAGGTGCTGCTGGATACGGCCCGGCGTGCCGACGATAACGTGGGCGCCGTGCTCCAGGGAGGCGATCTGCGGGCCGAGGGACACGCCGCCGCACAGGGTCAGTACCTTGATGTTGTCTTCGGCACGGGCCAGGCGACGGATTTCCTTGGCCACCTGGTCGGCCAGCTCACGGGTCGGGCACATCACCAGCGCCTGGCAACCGAAGTAGCGCGGGTTGATCGGGTTCAACAGGCCGATGCCGAATGCAGCGGTCTTGCCGCTGCCGGTCTTGGCCTGGGCAATCAGGTCCAGCCCTTTGAGGATCACCGGCAAGCTTTGCGCCTGGATCTGCGTCATCTCGACGTAACCCAGCGAGTCGAGGTTAGCCAGCATGGCGGCGGACAGGGGCAAAGTATTAAAAGCGGTGGCGATGGTAGTCACGGGACTGGCTCTGCAAAACAAAATGTCGCGCAGTGTACCAGTCTCGTGGGATTTTCCTCGCAAGTTCTCGACGAGACGCCCGTTAGTGCTCGATATCGTGCTCGCGGCTGACCACGCGTTTGCCGTCCTTGGGCGACAGTTGCAGGAAGATCGCCGCCGCCAGCATCGCCATGATGCCCACGGTGAGGAAGGTCAGTTGAAAGGCGCCCAGCACCGTATTGACCCCGTCATTGCCGGCTTCGGCGGTAAAGCCGCCGAGCAATGCACCGGCACAAGCCACGCCCAGGCTCAGGGACAACTGCGCCACCACCGACAGCAAGCTGTTGCCGCTGCTGGCCTGGGCGTCGTCGAGGTCGATCAGGGTGACGGTGTTCATCGCGGTAAATTGCAGGGAGTTGATGGCCCCCAGTACTGCCAGCATGCCTAACAGTAACGGGTAGGGCGTTTGTTCGCTGACCAAGCCCATGCTCGCCAGCATCAGGCCCAGGGCCAGGGTGTTGCCGGTCAGGACGACGCGGTAGCCGAGGCGCTCGATAAGCGGGCGCGCGATGGATTTGGCGAACATTGCCGCCGCCGCCAGCGGCAGCATGCTCATGCCCGCTTCTGACGGCGAATAGCCCAGCGCCACTTGTAACAGCAGCGGCACCAGGAACGGCAGTGCGCCGCTGCCCAGGCGCGCAAACAGGTTGCCGAGGATCCCCACGGCAAAGGTGCGCGTCTTGAACAGCACCGGCGAGAACAGCGGGTTGTCGATGTGCCCGGCGCGCAGCCAGTACGCCGCCAGGCAGGCAAGCCCGCCGAACAACAGCAACATCACCCGCAGGTGCGGCAGGTGCAGTTCGCCCAGGCCCTCCATGGCTATGGTGATCAGCACCATCGCCGCGCCGAACAGCAGAAAGCCCAGGCCGTCGAAGCGCGTGCGCTCGCTGCCGCGCAGGTCGGGGATGAATTTCCACACGGCATAGCAGCCGATCATGCCCACCGGCAGGTTGATCAGGAAGATCCAGTGCCAGGTCAGGTATTGCACCATCCAGCCGCCCATCGTCGGGCCAAGCAAGGGGCCGAGCAGGCCGGGAATGGTGATGAAGCCCATGATCCGCACCAGCTCGGAGCGCGGATAAGCCCGCAGCACCACCAGCCGCCCGACCGGCAGCATCAGCGCGCCGCCCAGGCCCTGGACCACCCGTGCGCCCACCAGCATGCTCAAGCTACTGGACAGCGCACACAGCAACGACCCGATGCTGAACAGCATGATCGCGCCAAAGAAAATCTTCTTGGTGCCAAAGCGGTCGGCGATCCAGCCCGAGGCGGGAATCAGCAAGGCCACGGTGAGCATGTAGGCGATCACCACCCCTTGCATGCGCAGCGGGTTTTCCGCGAGGTCCTGGGCCATCGCCGGCAGCGCGGTGTTGAGAATCGTCCCGTCCAGCGACTGCATGAAGAAGGCAATCGCTACCACCCAGGGGAGCCAGCGGGCGGTCTTGGCATCGAGAGGGGCACGATTCGGCATGGGATCCCTTTTTATTAGCAGGCTATGTGTTGGCGATTATGCGCCATCCGTCGCCCCTTTTCCCACTGGCGGTTCGTCTATAGCTGACAAGCTCGCATGCTCGCCCACCAGGAAGTCCAGCAAGGCCCGATGCACTGCCAGCGCGGCTTCGCGGGACTCCAGGTCCAGCAGATGGCCGGTGTGTTCGGCCACGGCAAAGCTGCTGCGGCCTACATAGTGTTTGAATAGCTGGGCCTCGTCGGCCGGGGTGTATTCGTCCAGCGCGCCGTTGAGAAAGTGCACCGGTGTTTCAATCTGCTTGAGCGCCGGCAAGTAGTTGCCATCGCCCAAGCCCAGCACCTGATGAATATGAAAGCGCGCCTGGCGGTACTCGGTGGTGGCCATGGTCGACAGGTGCCGATGGTTATTGCGTTTGAGGCGCGGCGACAGGTATTTGCCCACCGTTTCGTTGAGCAGATGGCCGACCGCCGACTTGTCATCAGCCTCGATCAGCACACGCACGCGCTCGACATATTCCAGCATCGCCTGGTTGAGGTTGGGCGCCAGGGCCATCACCACCGAGCTTTCGATGGAGGGCGGGTTGTGCGCCAGGGTCAACAGCGTGGAGATGCCGCCCCATGATGCCGAGACCAGATGATTGACTTTGAAACGCGCCACCAAGGCTCGCAGGATTTGCACTTCGTCGTCCTTGGTGACCAGGTCGAGTTCGGTGTTGTGCTTGCGCGACAAACCAGAGAAGGGCAAGTCGAACAGCAGCACATTGAAGTGCTCGGCCAGGCATTTGCTGGTACGGGCAAAGGAGCGCGTGGTGGATAGCGCGCCGTTAACCATCAGTACGGTTTTTCTTTGCGGGTCGTTACCCAGTTGCTCTACGTGAACGTTGTAGTGCTTGTACAACTTCTCAATGACAAAACTTCCATGGTTCATCTCAAGACTCCAGCTTGCCTTTCCCAGGCAAGGTTATGCTCTCGTGGGCAGGGGTGGCGGGATAGACGTTTCTTTGCAGTGCAGGTTATTGCTCTGTAGGAGCGAGCTTGCTCGCGAAAAATGTCAACGATAACGCAGTGCTGATAGCCAGCCGGCGGTGTCTGTAAGTTCTTCGCGAGCAAGCTCGCTCCTACGGTTTATAAGGTCAGCGTCAGGCGTTTTACCAAAGCGCCTGGCAACAGGTTGGAAGCGGTGTTGCGCTGGTCATAGGTACTGGCCGACAACAGCAGCTCCCGATCAGCAGTCAGCGCTTCCAATTGCGAACCGAGCAACTGATAGACACTGTCATCAAAGCGCATGGTGCTGACCGGCGCCTGGATCTCGCCGTTTTCCACCCAGAAGGTCGCAAAGCGCGTCATGCCGGTCAGGCGCGCTGCCGGCAGGTCGGAGTAGTTCAGGTACCAGAGGTTGCTGATATACAGACCGGTGCCCAACTGCTTGAGAATATCGGCCTGGGCCAGGTTGCCGGGCGCCATTTGCAAGGCGCTGGGCGACTCGTCGCTGCTGGCGCCGTTGGTGTTCAAGCCGTATTCGGCGGCGCTGCGCGAGTTGATCAACTGGCCCTCGGCCTGGCCTGCGTTGATCAGGGTGACATCCTCGCGCGGGTAGCCTTCAGTGGAAAACGCTTGGCTCAGGGAGCCGCTGATCTGCTCATCCACCGTCACCAGCGGGCTCAGTGACTGATCACCCGCGTACAGGCGTTGCAACGAACTGCCTTTGCTGGCGATGGCCTGGGCCGAAAAACCACCCCAGGTGATGATGCTGATGATTTCTTCCAGCGCTGCCGGCGCCAGGTAGGCGCGGTATTGGCCGGGCGCCAGGTTGTGCAGCGGGCGATCGAGAAACGCCAGTTGCTCCCGGGCCTGTCGGAAACGGGCGGCGAATTCGGCGCTGTTCCAGGTATGCCCGGCGTAGCTGGCTTTGACCGCTTCGCCATTGGCGTGGAACAGGCTGAAGTCGAAATTGAAGCTGTTAGCCCGGTGCCAGCCGAACGCGCCCGTTGAGCTGGCGAAACCACGGCTGATGGGGCCTGCGGCGTAGAAACCGACCAGGTCCACGCCGTCGGCGGCCTGGCTGATATCGTCCAGCACCTGGGCCAGTTCCGGCAGCGGGCGCAGCTGTTCGTTATGGTTGTGCCAGGCGTCGGGGTTCAACAGCAGGTACGGGTCAGGCGGTAACAGCGGCAAGGTTTCGCGCAGTTGTTGCAGGCCATTTGCCAGGCGTTGGCGATCCAGCTCCGCTTCGCCCGACAGGGTGATACCCAGGTCGGCGTGGCGCCCATCGTTGATCAATTTGAGGTTCAGGCTGGCCTGCTGTACCTGGCCGGCCTGGCGCACCTGTGCGTGGTTGAAGCGCACGAACTCGGACGCTTCATCCGCGTAGCCGAGTTGAAAGTGTTCCTTGTCGGTGATGGCTTGCTGGAGCCAGTCCACCAGTGCCTTGAAGTGGTTCATCAGGCATCTCCCCCAAATACATCGACATTGCTGAATACACAGGCCGGCGACGCATGGCCGACGCGGATCACCTGGTTGGGTTCGCCCTTGCCGCAGTTCGGCGTGCCCAACACCTTGAAGGTGCTGGCATCGCCCACCGCGCTGAGCTTGCGCCAGAACTGCGCGGAAATCGCCCGGTAGTTGGGGTTCTTCACCACGCCCTTGAGTTCGCCGTTTTCGATCAACTGGCCCCACTCGCAGCCGAACTGGAACTTGTTGCGCGCATCGTCGATGGACCACGAACGGTTGGTCGACATCAGGATGCCGTTCTCGATGCCGCCCACCAATTGCGCGAGGCTTTTATCGCCGGGCTCGATATTCAGGTTGGCCATGCGGTCGATGGGCGCACGGTTCCAGCCGCAGGCGCGGCTGTTGGCAACGCCTGGCAGGTTGGCGCGAAACTGCGACAAGGCCCCGCCCAAGGGCTTGAGCAGCAGGCCCTCGCGAATCAGAAATTGCTTGCTGGCAGGCGTGCCGTCGTCGTCATGGCCGTAGCTGGCAAGCTGTTCGGGGATGTCCGGGTCGAAGGTGACGTTGAGCAACGGTGAGCCATATTGCAGGTGGCCGAAGTCGCTGGCCTTCACAAAACTGGTGCCGGCGTAATTGCGCTCGTCACCGAGGATGCGGTCCAGCTCCAGCGGGTGGCCGATGGATTCGTGGATCTGCAGGATCATCTGGTCGGGCATCAGCAGCAGGTCACGCGGGCCGTGGGGCGTATTCGGTGCGAGCAGCAACTGCAGGGCTTCGTCGGCCACTTTGCGGGCGGCGCCCACCAGGCCCAAGCGCTGGATCACGCCGGCACTGCCTTGCTGGCCGAAGTTGGTGCCGCCCAAGGTGCGGGTCTGACTGTCGTTGCCGTCGAAGGCGGTGACGCTCAAGCCGGGGAACACGAAACGCTGGGCCTGACGCAATTGCGCGCCGGCGCTGTTGAGGTAGATCTGTTCGACCCGCGTGGTGCCCAGGCTGACTTCCCAACTCACCAGGCGCTCATCCTTGGGCACGGCGGCGGACTCATCGCCGAGCAATTGGTAGCAGTCGCTCAGGGACGGGAAGGGCTGGTCGAGGTCGGGCGACAGGTAGTCGGCGACGTCGCTGGACACTGGTTGCTGGTGCAGGTCGAGCAGGGCGTGGGGCTTGATCAACCGGGCTTGCTGTTCAGCACGCTCAAGGGCGGCTTGCAGGCCGGCAAGGGAAATATCGTTGGTCGCGGCGTAGGCTTCCACGCCGTTGAGGCGCACGGTAAGCATGGCGCCTTCGTCATGGCCCAGGTGAGGCGGTTCGGCGACGTTCTTGCGCACCGACAGGTACTGGCCGGATTCGCGAACGTAGCGCAGGGAGAAAAATTCGGCGGTGGTGCGCAGGGCACCGAAGTGTTTCTTGAGCGTGGCGTGGTGTTCGAACATGGGGCCTTCCTTGTGGGCGGCTCGGCGCGGGCAGGCCAACAGAGTAGGCCTGGGCGGGGAGCTGATCAAGGGAGGTTTTGTTGTGTCTGGTCGGGCCTCATCGCGGGCAAGCCCGCTCCCACATTTTGAGTTGTGAACCCATTCAACTGTGGGAGCTGGCTTGCCTGCGACGCAGGCACCGCGTTGTATCAGTTACTGCGCAATCTCACGCAGCGGCTTGCCACGCACCGGCGCATCGCCTGCCACGTAGTAGTCGGCGGTGCTGCGCGGCAGCGGCTTGCGGCCACGGATCTTGTCGGCGATTTTCTCGGCGATCATGATTGTTGGCGCGTTGAGGTTGCCGGTGGTGATGATCGGCATGATCGAGGCATCGACCACACGCAGGCCCTGCATGCCATGCACGCGGCCTTCGCTATCGACTACGGCCATCTCGTCGGTGCCCATCTTGCACGAGCAGGACGGGTGGAACGCGGTCTCGGCGTGCTCGCGGATGAACTTGTCCAACTGCTCATCGGTTTGCACGTCGATGCCCGGGCTGATTTCGCGGCCGCGGTATGGGTCCAGTGCCGGCTGCTGCATGATTTCACGGGTCAGGCGGATGCCATCGCGGAACTCCTGCCAGTCCTGCTCGGTGGCCATGTAGTTGAAGAGGATGCTCGGGTAGTCCCGTGGGTTCTTCGACTTCAGCTGGATACGGCCACGGCTTGGCGAACGCATGGAGCCCATGTGCGCCTGGAAACCGTGCTCTTTCACACCATTGCTGCCGTTGTAGTTAATGGCTACCGGCAGGAAGTGGTACTGGATGTTCGGCCACTCGAATTCTTCACGGGTACGGATAAACCCGCCCGCTTCGAACTGGTTGCTGGCGCCGATGCCGGTGCCGTTGAACAGCCATTCGGCTCCAATCGCCGGCTGGTTGTACCAGAGCAGCGAAGGGTACAGCGACACGGGCTGGGTGCAGGCATATTGCAGGTACAGCTCAAGGTGGTCCTGCAGGTTTTCACCCACGCCCGGCAGGTCGTGGACCACCGGGATGTCGAGGCTTTCCAGCAATTTGGCCGGGCCGACGCCGGAGCGTTGCAGCAGTTGCGGCGAAGCGATTGCGCCGCTGCACACCAATACTTCTTTACGCGCACGGGCTTCAACGCGCTCTTCGGCGGCGCCGATCAGGTAACGCACGCCCACTGCACGCTTGCCTTCGAACAGTACTTTGTCGGTGAGGGCATGGGTGACGATGGTCAGGGTCGAACGCTTTTTAGCCGTGTCCAGGTAACCGCGTGCGGTGCTGGCGCGACGGCCGTTCGGCGTGACGGTACGGTCCATCGGGCCGAAGCCTTCTTGCTGGTAGCCGTTCAAGTCTTCGGTACGTGGGTAACCGGCCTGTACGCCCGCTTCAACCATGGCGTGGAACAGCGGGTTGTTGCCCGCTTTCGGCGTGGTCACGCTGACCGGGCCGTCGCCACCGTGCCAATCGTTGGGGCCGATGTCGCGGGTTTCGGCTTTGCGGAAATACGGCAGGCAGTCCAGGTAGGTCCAGTCTTCCAGGCCCGGCAGCTTCGACCAATTGTCGTAGTCCATGGCGTTGCCACGGATGTAGCACATGCCGTTGATCAGGGAAGAGCCACCCAGGCCCTTGCCGCGACCGCATTCCATCCGGCGGCCGTCCATGTGGGGCTCTGGATCGGTTTCGTAGGCCCAGTTGTAGCGGCGGCCCTGCAGCGGGAAGGCCAGGGCGGCTGGCATCTGGGTACGGAAGTCGAGGCGGTAGTCCGGGCCACCGGCTTCCAGCAACAGGACGGTGACGCCTTCGTCTTCGGTCAGACGGGTCGCCAGGGTATTACCGGCGGAGCCGGCACCCACAATGATGTAATCGTATTCTTGGGACATGAATGTACCCTCTTTGAAGTATGGTCAGGTCTGGCGAGTGCTTCGCACTCGATCGCAGGCAAGCCAGCTCCCACATTTGATCGGGTTCACACAGAGCAAATGTGGGTGCCGGGCTTGTCGAGTCGTCGCACCGCCGCGATGGCCTCACGGGCAATACAAGACTCGCTGGTGTTAGAACACCGAGGCGTAATCGCCCAACTCAACCTGTACCGATTTGATGCGGGTGAAGTTGTTCAGCGAGCTGATGCCGTTCTCACGGCCAACACCCGACTGCTTGTAGCCGCCAACCGGCATCTTCGCGTCGGACTCGCCCCAGGCGTTGATCCAGCAGATACCGGCTTCCAACTGGTGAATCACGCGGTGGGCGCGGTTCAGGTCGCGGGTGACCAGGCCAGCGGCCAGGCCGAAGTCGGTGTCGTTGGCGCGACGGATCACTTCTTCTTCGGTTTCATAGGTGAGGATGCTCATCACCGGGCCAAAGATTTCTTCACGCACGATCACCATGTCGTCGGTGCAGTCGGTGAACACGGTCGGGGCCACGAAGGCGCCTTTGGCGAAGTCGCCGTCAGTCAGACGATCGCCGCCGCACAACAGGCGGGCGCCTTGTTCTTTACCTTTGGCGATGTAGCCCAGCACGCTTTCCATGTGGGCGAAGCTGACCAGCGGGCCGAAGTTGGTGTTTTCGTCTTCCGGGTTGCCGATGCGAATACGCGCAACACGCTCAACGATCTTGGCTTCGAACGCGGCTTGCAGGTGCTTGGGCACGAACACACGGGTGCCGTTGGTGCAGACCTGACCGGAGCTGTAGAAGTTGGCCATCATGGCGGTATCGGCGGCGCGGTCGAGGTCGGCGTCGTCGAAAATGATCAGCGGGGACTTGCCGCCCAGTTCCATGGTCACGTCTTTGAGCGAGGAGCTCGACGCGCTGGCCATGACTTTCTTGCCGGTGTCGGTGCCGCCGGTGAAGGAGACTTTTTCGATGCGCGGGTGCTCGGTCAGCCAGGTGCCGACTTCACGGCCGCTGCCGGTCAGTACGTTGAACACGCCTGCTGGAACGCCAGCCTCGGTGTAGATCTCGGCCAGTTTCAGGGTGGTCAGCGAGGTGACTTCGCTTGGCTTGAAGATCATCGCGTTACCGGCAGCCAGGGCTGGTGCGGATTTCCACAGGGCGATCTGGATTGGGTAGTTCCACGCGCCGATACCGGCAACCACGCCCAGCGGCTCGCGGCGGGTGTAGACAAACGAGGTGTCGCGCAGGGGGATCTGCTCGCCTTCGATGGCGGGCACCAGGCCAGCGTAGTATTCCAGCACGTCAGCACCGGTGACGATGTCGACGTACTTGGTTTCCGAGAAGGCTTTACCGGTGTCCAGGGTTTCCAGGGCGGCCAGCTCATCGTTGCGCTCGCGCAGGATGTCCACGGCACGACGCAGGATGCGCGAACGCTCCATGGCGGTCATGGCGGCCCAGATTTTCTGGCCTTTTTCAGCGCTGACCACGGCACGTTCAACGTCATCGAAGGTGGCGCGTTGCACTTGGGCGAGAACTTCACCGTTAGCCGGGTTGATGGCTTCGAAGGTGGCATCGCTGCCAGCGTCGCTGTAGCCGCCGTCAATGTAGAGTTTTTGCAGGTCGAAACGGGCCATAAAGTCCTCGCAAGTGCATAAGTGGTTGGCGTTACCCGCCGAACAGTGGGCCATGGGGTTGTGGCAACACTGAGCGGCGGACGTTCAGGGGTTGAGCGGTTATGTGTGCTCTAACTCACCTGCTTGGCCAATTGGAAATCCATGTATTCGTAAGCGATCCGTTGCGCCTGCGCCGTGTCGAAAGCGTCTCCCGACAGGGCGCCGCGCAACCACAAACCGTCGATCAGAGCCGCCAGACCTCGGGCTGCTTTGCGTGCGTGCGGCAGCGGCAGCACTCGGCGGAACTGGCAGCACAGGTTGGAATACAGACGTTGATCGTTGATCCGCTGCAACCTGTGCAATGACGGGTGGTGCATGCTGGTGGCCCAGAAGGCCAGCCAGGTTTTCATTGCCGGGCCGTTGACCTGGCTGGCGTCGAAGTTGCCTTCGATGATCACCTGAAGGTGCGCCCGTGGGCTGTCATCCTTCAAGGCACGCCTGCGTTCTTGCACGTTCTCGATCAGCGCATTCATCAGGTAGCGCATCGTCGCTGCGATCAGGCCGTTCTTGTCCTGAAAGTAGTGGCTGATGATGCCGTTCGAGACGCCGGCCAGACGGGCGATCAACGCAATGCTGGCATCTCCCATCCCGACCCGATCGATGGCCGTCAATGTGGCTTCGATCAACTGCTGGCGGCGTATGGGTTGCATACCGACCTTGGGCATGTAGCACCTCTCCTTAGGCCTGCCGATGGGCGATCCACGTCCGTCGGCTTGAGGGCCAGTCTATTTTGTTTTGATTGAACGTTCAATCAACAAAGAATAAGATCTGCGACAAATGGTCGCTGCCTACAGATGTTTCCTACCTGCGAGCTGCAACCTTCGACACCTGCAAAAACCCTTGAAACAGGCCACTTCAGAGCCTGATCACCGCCTTGGCGGGCTCAAGAATTTTCGGGGTGTCTTTATAACACCCGTCCGTCGACTGCCGAAAAATCGATGTCCCGGGATAACCGTTGCCTTGTGTTTCTCTTTCGCACTGCCCGGAGCATCTGCGCCATGAGTTCTGCCTCTCTTATAAAGACCCCACCGGAAAAGGTCCGGGTCAACGGTTGGGTGTTCTACACCTCCACCGCGCTGATTTTATTGTTGACCGCCATTCTGATCGTCGCCCCGCAGGAGGCCGGGCGCCTGCTCGGCGTAGCACAGGCCTGGCTGTCGAAAAGCTTTGGCTGGTACTACATGGTGGTCATCGCCGCCTACCTGGTGTTTGTGGTCGGCCTGGCGTTTTCGTCCTATGGGAAACTTAAGCTGGGTGCGAAGGACGATACCCCAGACTTCAGCTACGGCGCCTGGGCCGGCATGTTGTTCTCGTCGGGTATCGGCATCTCGCTGTTGTATTTCGGTGCGTCCGAGCCGTTGGACCACTACTTCAACCCGCCCGAAGGCGCTGCCGCCAGCAATGGCGCGGCACGCCAGGCGCTGCAACTGACCTTCCTGCACTGGGGCCTGCACGGCTGGGCGATCTATGCGCTGGTGGGCCTGGCCGTGGCGTACTTTGCTTATCGTCACAACCAGCCGCTGGCCTTGCGTTCGGCGCTGTACCCGCTGGTGGGCGAGCGTTGGGTGAAGGGCGCCGCCGGCCATGCGGTAGACGGTTTCGGCATGTTCGTGACCCTGCTGGGCCTGGTGACCAACCTGGGGATCGGCTCGATGCAAGTGTCGTCGGGGCTGGAAAACCTGTTCGGCATGGAGCACAGCAATACCAATTTGCTGATCGTGATCATCGTGATGAGCACCGTGGCGACCATCGCTGCCGTGTCGGGTGTGGAAAACGGCATTCGCCGCCTCTCCAACCTCAACATCGTGCTGTTCAGCGGCTTGCTGATCTTCGTGCTGTTGTTCGGCCCCACGTTGCACCTGCTCAATGGCCTGGTGCAGAACACTGGTGATTACCTCAACGGTATCGTGCTCAAAACCTTCGACCTGTATGTGTACGAAGGCGACGGTGCCAAAACCGAACGCTGGATGGGCCTGTGGACCCTGTTTTACTGGGCCTGGTGGATTTCCTGGGCGCCATTTGTGGGCATGTTCATCGCGCGTATTTCCCGTGGGCGTACCGTGCGTGAACTGGTGGCTGGCGTATTGCTGATCCCGCTGGGCTTTACCCTGGCGTGGCTGTCGATCTTCGGCAACTCGGCCCTGGATTTGGTGTTGAACCATGGAGCGGTGGAGTTGGGCAAGACGGCGCTGGAGCAACCGTCCATGGCCATCTACCAACTGCTTGAGCATTACCCGGCGTCGAAAGTGGTGATCGGCGTGTCGATCTTCGTGGGCTTCGTGCTGTTCCTGACGCCTGCGGATTCCGGCGCGGTGATGATGGCCAACCTTTCCTGCAAAGGCGGCAACGTGGATGAAGACGCGCCGCACTGGTTGCGTATCTTCTGGTCGGCGGTGATCACCCTGGTGACCATCGGCCTGCTGTTTGCCGGTAACTTCGAAGCCATGCAAACCATGGTGGTGTTGGCGGGGCTGCCGTTCTCGGTGGTGCTGGTGTTCTTTATGTTCGGTTTGCACAAGGCCATGCGCCAAGACGTGGCCATCGAACAGGAGCAGGCGCAATTGGCTGAACGCGGGCGTCGTGGTTTCAGCGAGCGTTTGACTGCCCTGGACCTGCAACCGAGCCAGGCCACCGTGCAGCGCTTTATGGACAAGCACGTAACGCCGGCGTTGGAAGAAGCCGCGAGTGCGTTGCGTGATCAGGGCCTGGAAGTGCAGACCTTGCTGGGCAAATCCAAACGCTGCATCGGCGTGCGGATCGAGATGGACGAAGGCAACCCGTTTGTCTACGAAGTGAGTCTGGATGGCTACTCGGCAGCACCCGCTGACCTGCCTGAAGAAGAGCGCACCCGTTACTACCGTGCCGAGGTGTACCTGCACAACGGGCCTCAGGAGTATGACCTGATGGGCTTCACCCAGGAGCAGATCACCCGGGATGTGCTCGATCAGTTTGAAAGCCATCGGCAGCTCCTTGGCCGGGTCTATAGCTGATAGTTGAGCTGGCGGCGCCTTAACTGGCGCCGCTTAGCTAATGTGAAAGCAGATCAAAATGTGGGAGCGGGCTTGCTCGCGAATGCGGTGGATCAGTAATAGATGTACTCACTGACACACCGCATTCGCGAGCAAGCCCGCTCCCACATTTGCTTTGCGGTGCGTTTTAGCCCAGGTTCTTGCCCAGCAGGGCATGGTAGAGCTCACTGTCTCCCAAAATCCCCACCACCTTGTTGTTGTCGTGCAGCACCAGCTTGTTGCCTGTCTGGTAGCGAATCTGCAACGCATCGCGCATGCCGATGTTCGAGTCCACCAGCGTCGGTACGCGGCCCAAGCCTTCCACGGCCTGCCCTGGCGCCCAGTTTTGCAGGTTCATCGTCACGCCATTCTGGCGTGCGCCCTGGATGGTGTTGCCTTCGGCCAGGTCCAGCCAGGAGTCGCCACCCGGATCAAGGCACACCGAACCATTCACACGCGTGCAGTTATCCAGGGTGCGCATCAGGCTGCGCCCGCACAGCACGTTCAGCGGGTTGGTATGGGCGACGAAGGTGCGCACATAGTCATCCGCCGGGTTCAGCACAATCTCTTCCGGCACGCTGTACTGGATGATCTTGCCGTCTTTCATGATCGCGATACGGCTACCGAGTTTGAGTGCTTCGTCCAGGTCGTGGCTGACGAACACGATGGTCTTGCTCAACTTGCGTTGCAGCTCCAGCAGTTCATCTTGCAAGCCTTGACGGATCAACGGGTCGAGGGCCGAGAAGGGTTCGTCCATCAGCAGGATATCGGCGTCCATCGCCAGGGCGCGGGCCAGGCCGACGCGCTGCTGCATGCCGCCGGACAACTCGTCGGGCTTCTTGTTGCGCCATTGGCTCAGGCCTACCAGTTCGAGCTTTTCGTCCACCAGCGTGCGCCGTTCTTTCTCTGGGCGGCCCTGCATCTCCAGGCCGAAGCTGATGTTCTCGCGCACCGTCAGCCAGGGCATCAGGGCGAACTTCTGGAACACCATGGCGATGCGTTTGGTGCGCATCATTTTCAGCTCGGCGGGGGTGCAGGAGGCGATGTCGATCTGGCGACCTTCATGCTCCACAAACAGCTGGCCACGGCTGACGGTATTGAGGCCGTTGATGCAGCGCAGCAAGCTGGACTTGCCTGAGCCCGAGAGGCCCATCAGCACACAGATCTCGCCTTTCTCGATGTCCAGGCTGGCCTTTTCAACGCCGACAATCTGCCCGGTCTTCTTCAGGATTTCGTTACGGCTCATGCCCTGGTCCAGCAGCTTGAGCGCTTCGCGTGGGTCTTTGGAAAAGATCACGTCGACATTGTCGAATCGGATAATGCTCATGCATCACCCCCTACTTTAGCGTCGGGTTGTTTGCAGATACGGTCGAGCATGATGGCGAGCAATACAATGGCCAGGCCCGCTTCAAAGCCCAAGGCAATGTCTGCGGTGTTGAGTGCGTTGACCACCGGCTTGCCGAGGCCATCAGCGCCCACCAGGGCCGCGATCACCACCATCGACAGCGACAGCATGATGCACTGGGTAATGCCGGCGGCAATGCTCGGCATGGCGTGGGGCAGTTCAATGCGCGAGAGCAACTGGCGGCGCGAGCAGCCAAAGGCTTTGCCGGCGTCCATCAGCTCTTGCGGCACATCACGGATACCCAGGTAGGTCAGGCGGATCGGCGCGGCAATCGCGAACACCACCGTGGAAATCAGCCCAGGCACCACACCCAGCCCGAAGAGGGTCAGGGTAGGGATGAGGTAGACGAAGGTCGGCACGGTCTGCATCAGATCGAGTACCGGCCGCATCATGGTGTAGAACATCGGCTTATGCGCGGCAACAATGCCCAGCGGCACACCGATGACCACGCAGACCAGGGTGGCGAACAGCACCTGCGCGAGGGTTTCCATGGTTTCCTGCCAGTACCCCAGGTTGAGGATCAGCAGGAAGGAGGCGATGACAAAAACAGTCAGTCCCCATTTACGTTGAATAAAGTGAGCCAGCAGCGCAATCAGACCGATCAATGCCAGTGGATTGAACCAGGTCAGCGCAAACGTCACGCCGTGGATCATCGTTTCCAGGGTCGATGCGATTGCGTCGAAGTAGTTGGCCCCGTGTTGGGTCAACCAGTCGACGAAGGCAGCGATGTACTGGCCTAGTGGGATTTTCTGTTCAGTCAGCATGGTAGTGAATGTCCACATGCGAAGGGGAAAACATCCCAGGCCAGCGCACCGGCCTGGGGTCAGCGGGTGCTATTTGGCGAGGTAAGCTTTAACGGCATCGAGCCCTGGTTTGCCATCAACGGTGGTGACACCGGCGAGCCAGGTGTCGAGCACTTGCGGGTTCTTCTGCAGCCAGGCCTTGGCGGCAGCATCGGCCTTCATCTTGTCGTCCAGGACGTTCCCCATCAGGGTGCTTTCCATGTCGAGGGTGAACACCAGGTTCTTCAGCAACTGACCAACGTTGCTGCACTCCTGGGTGTAGCCTTTGCGGGTGTTGGTGTAGATGGTGGCCTGGCCGTAGTTGGGGCCGAACGAGTCGTCACCACCGGTCAGGTACTTCATCTTGAAGCGGGTGTTCATCGGGTGCGGTTCCCAGCCGAGGAACACGATGGCCTGGTTGCGCTTGGAGGCGCGTTCAACCTGGGAGAGCATGCCGGCTTCGCTGGATTCGACCACTTTGAAGCCGGCGGTTTTCAGGCCAAAGGCATCTTTGTCGATCAGTGTCTGGATAGTGCGGTTGCCATCGTTGCCCGGCTCGATGCCGTAGATCTTGCCGCCCAGCTCATCCTTGAATTTGGCGATGTCGGCGAAGTCCTTCAGGCCCTTGTCGTACAGCGCCTGTGGGACTGCCAAGGTGTACTTGGCGTTCTCCAGGTTGGCGCGCACGGTTTCCACGGTGCCGGCATCACGGTACTGCTTGATGTCGTTTTCCATGGTCGGCATCCAGTTGCCGAGGAAGATGTCCATGTTCTTGCCGTCGGCCAGGGACTTGTAAGTCACCGGTACCGAAATCATCGTGGTGCGCGGCTTGTAGCCCAGGCCCTTGAGGATCTCGCTGGTGGTCGCGGTGGTGACGGTGATGTCGGTCCAGCCGACATCGGAGAAGTTGACGGTCTTGCACTGTTCCGGTTCTGCGGCGTGTGCCACGACTGGCAGACTCAGCATGGCGGCCAACAACAACGAGGGTGAACCTTTCATGTGGGTAGACTCCTGTGTCTTTTCTGGCGGCATTCGCCGCGCTTTATAAGTGTTGCGGTTGGAGCGTGAGACAACAGCTCTGGCGCGGTGCCTTGCAAACGAGTCGAGACTGATCATGTACCAGTGAAAATCTGACGCCTACAGGGGGCGTCGTATCCAGTACAGGGAGGGTCGCATCCAGTACCGATGACGTCGCTTACAGGTTTTTCCGAAGGTAAAACTGCTGTTTTTACCCTTCTGCACCGCAAAAAACGGCCAAAACTGGCGTTCGCACGCGAGCGCCGCTGGTGAGCATGAGTGCGTCGGTGTGAGACGCCGTGATGACGAATAAAAGCTTGATGATGCCGCCATCTGGGCGATCTGAGCGTAGCACCTCGTTCAAGCCCGGCCCGTGCTTATCGAGGAGTTTCACGTTAATGGCTATCAGCGTTTTCGACCTGTTCAAGATCGGCATCGGGCCTTCGAGTTCGCACACCGTGGGGCCCATGCGCGCCGCGGCGTTATTCGTTCAAGGGTTGCGTGAGCGTGGGTGGCTGGAACAGGTGCAGCGTGTCGAAGTGCAACTGTACGGCTCGTTGTCGGCCACCGGCATCGGTCATGGCAGCGACACCGCCACCATCATGGGCCTGATGGGCGAATGGCCGGACGCAATCGACCCCACGCAAATCGGCGCCCGCATTCACACCTTGCGCGAAACCGACACGTTGCTGCTCGACGGGCGGTTGCCGGTGCCGTTTGTGTGGGCCCGCGACATGCGCCTGCTCGATGAGAACCTGCCGTTTCATCCCAACGCCATGACCCTGGTGGTGTTTGGCGAAAACGGCGAGTTGCACCGCGACACCTATTACTCGGTGGGCGGCGGTTTCGTCGTGGATGAAGCCCAGGCCCAAAGCGGTGTGGCGGACATGGACCGTACCGAGCTGCCCTATGACTTTTCCAGTGCCGTGGAGCTGTTGCAGCTGTGCAAGACCCACAACCTGCGTGTTGCCGAACTGATGCTGGCGAATGAAAAAACCTGGCGCAGCGAAGAAGAAATCCGCAGCGGCCTGATGAAGCTCTGGCGCGCCATGCAAGATTGCGTGGAGCAGGGCCTCAAGCACGAAGGCATCCTGCCTGGCGGCTTGAACGTGCGCCGTCGCGCCGCCAAGTTGCACCGCAGCTTGCAGGAGCTGAACAAGCCCAATGTGATTGGCTCGACCTTGAGCGCCATGGAATGGGTCAACCTGTTCGCCCTGGCGGTCAACGAAGAAAACGCCGCCGGTGGGCGCATGGTCACGGCGCCTACCAATGGCGCGGCGGGGATCATCCCGGCGGTGTTGCACTACTTTATGAAGTTCAGTGAAGAAGTCACCGAAGCCAACGTGGTGGACTACCTGCTCGGCGCGGCGGCGGTGGGCATCCTGTGTAAAAAGAACGCCTCGATCTCGGGGGCCGAAGTCGGTTGCCAGGGTGAGGTCGGTTCTGCGTGCGCCATGGCTGCGGCCGGATTGGCGGAGATCCTCGGCGCCACGCCGGAGCAACTGTGCAACGCCGCCGAAATCGGTTTGGAACATAACCTTGGCCTGACCTGCGACCCGGTGGGCGGTTTGGTGCAAGTGCCGTGTATCGAGCGCAATGCGATCGCGGCGGTGAAGGCGATCAACGCGGCGCAAATGGCGTTGCGTGGCGATGGCCAGCACTTCATCTCGTTGGACCGGGTGATCCGCACCATGCGTGATACCGGGGCCGATATGCATGACAAGTACAAAGAGACATCGCGGGGTGGGTTGGCGGTGAGTGCGGTCGAGTGCTGAGACCGAGTTGCCTGCATTCGCGAGCAAGCCCGCTCCCACACTCGACCGCATTTCGTCAGGATGTACTCGGTCAAATGTGGGAGCGGGCTTGCTCGCGAATGCGGTAGCTCAGCCAGCGCTGCTCACAAAGTGAACACCCTAAGCCAAAATCGCCACCTTTTAGCGCGTCGCAAATAGATAAGTAGCTTCCGAACGATTCCTACACGATCACACGCCTGATGTGCTTTGGGTGACAGACTTCTCCTACGCCCGCAAAGCGCCTTCCCACAAGTGCTACCGATCTGCTCACACCCCTTGAACCCCGCCCGTTAGGCGTCATATCCCGCACTTCACGCGCGGGCTTGTATAGACGCATCAACAGGTCGTTTTCAGGAGTTCTTGAATAGCCATTCAATTTTAGGCATGGCATTTGCTCTATCAATTGCAAAGCCTCTCCTTTTCAGGACGAGCGCAATAACAAGAGCCTCGCCTGAGGCCACCACCTGCTTTGTGTGATGTGAGGAGATACTGCGATGACGTCGACCAACTCCGGGGCCCAACCCCAGAACCGTGCGCCTCAATCCATCGGCTTTTTGCTGCTGGACAATTTCACGCTGATTTCCCTGGCGTCAGCCGTGGAGCCACTGCGCATGGCCAACCAGCTGTCCGGCCGCGAGCTGTATCGCTGGACAACGCTGAGTGTCGACGGCAACCAGGTGTGGGCCAGCGATGGCCTGCAAATCACCCCCGATGCCTCCATGCACAAAGCCCCCGTCCTGGACACGGTCATCGTGTGCGGCGGCGTGGGTATCCAGCGCACCGTCACCCGTGAGCATGTGTCGTGGCTGCAAAGCCAGGCACGCCAGTCTCGTCGCCTCGGCGCGGTGTGCACCGGCAGCTGGGCCCTGGCCTGCGCCGGCTTGCTCGACGGCTTTGATTGCAGCGTGCACTGGGAATGCCTGGCGTCGATGCAGGAAGCCTTCCCGCGGGTGGCCATGAGCACGCGCCTGTTCACCCTCGACCGCAACCGCTTCACCAGCTCCGGCGGCACCGCGCCCCTGGACATGATGCTGCACCTGATCAGCCGCGACCACGGCCGTGAATTGTCCGCCGCCATCTCCGAGATGTTCGTGTACGAACGCATCCGCAACGAACAGGATCACCAGCGTGTGCCGCTCAAGCATATGCTCGGCACCAACCAGCCGAAACTGCAGGAAATCGTCGCGCTGATGGAAGCCAACCTCGAAGAGCCGATCGACCTGGACGAACTGGCGGTGTATGTCGCCGTGTCGCGCCGGCAGTTGGAGCGGCTGTTTCAGAAATACCTGCACTGCTCGCCGTCGCGCTACTACCTCAAGCTGCGCCTGATTCGTGCACGGCAACTGCTCAAGCAGACGCCAATGTCGATCATCGAAGTCGCCTCGGTGTGCGGGTTTGTGTCTACGCCGCACTTTTCCAAGTGCTACCGCGAGTACTTCGGCATTCCGCCTCGGGATGAGCGCGTAGGCTCCAACACCACCCAGCAAGTGGCGATGATGCCGATTCCGCCGGCACTGGTGTTGTCACCGTTGTCGGGGCCGATGTCGGCGTTGAGCCAGGCGCGCAACGAGTCGACGTTTGCCAGCGTAAGGCTCTGACACCAGGCTGCCTTATTGTAGGAGCGAGCTCGCTCGCGAAAAACCCAAGATCGCCGTGGGGTATCTGACGCCCCGCGTTATCATTGGCGATTTTCGCGAGCAAGCTCGCTCCTACAGAGGATGTATTTCAGGCGCCAGAGCTTTGTTTGAACTGCATCAGCGCAGGCAACAATTGCTTGTCGATCGCCTGCCTCACCGCCGGCAAAATCGTCGCACTGCCGCTGTACATCTTTTCAACCATGCCCTTGAGCGCCTTGGCCCGCGCTTCGCTCAACCCGCGCACCGCACATTCGCAAGCCTGCTCGGCGGTAGCGCCGCTGGACACTTCAAAACCCAGTGAGCGCAGTTGGCCCAGCAGGTCATCCTGGTCAATCAAATCCGCGTGCATCATGACGGTCATCCTGGTGTAGGGAGCGGGAATTGACTTGGATTCTGGTAGGCCCCAGGACTGGCGGCAAGGGCAGAATCCAGCGATGGCTCGTATGGCTATGAACAGGTCGTTTTCGGGTCACTTGATCTGACCCGTAACAGGCACACTGACCCCAGGCACGCAGCTTGACGGTTTGGTCACCCTCGAATGCACGGCTCACACAAAGCACTCTGCCCCGATCCCGTCACGGCTGGATCGGGGCTTTTTTTTGCGCGGGCAGCCCGATCACCCGGCCGAGCAGGGCAGGCCGGGGTAGGTCGGCGTGTTCCTGGCTCAGGGCAGTGAGTTTTTCCAGGGTGGCGCCGGCAAACGGCGCCGACTGCGGCCCGGCCAGGTCGACATGCAGCAGCATCTGCTCGTTACCGGCCAACTCGCGCCCTTCGCCCACAAGGTGCAGGCTGTGATAGAGATGCAGGCGCTTGGCGTCGTGGGCGATCAGTTGGGTATGCACCTCAACCTCGGCGCCGAGCTTTACCTCGTGCAGGTAGTTCAGGTGCAACTCCAGGGTGAACAGCGAGTGGCCGCTGGCTTCGCGGTTTTCGCTGTCCAGCCCCAGGGTGTCCATCAGCGCATCGGTGGCGTAGCTGAAGATCAGCAGGTAGAACGCATCACGCAGATGGCCGTTGTAGTCGACCCAGTCCGGCAGGATTTTGGTGGTGTAGGTGGTCAGTGCGGGCATGGTATGAATTCCAATGTGTAGGAGCGAGCTTGCTCGCGAAAAACTCAAGATCGCCGTGGGGGTACCTGATGCCCCGCGTTATCGTTGGCGATCTTCGCGAGCAAGCTCGCTCCTACAGGGTTATTCGGCGAAGTTCATGCCGTGCTTGGCCTTGGTTGTTTTTACGGCTTCCAGCACCGCCAGCAGGCAGTCATCACGATAGCGCTCCAGCGCCGAAATGCTGTGGTTACCTAACTGATCGGCGGTGCCGTCGACCACATCATCAATCAATTTTTCAGTCAGTTCAGGCGCTGGTAGATAAGTCCACGGCAACTGCAACGCCGGGCCGAACTGCGCCATGAAGTGGCGCATGCCCGCATCGCCGCCCGCCAGGGTGTAAGTGAGGAAGGTACCCATGAACGACCAGCGTAGCCCGGCACCAAAGCGAATGGCATCGTCGATTTCGCCGGTGGTCGCCACGCCGTCATTGACCAGGTGCAGCGCCTCTCTCCACAGCGCTTCCAGCAGGCGGTCGGCAATAAACCCCGGCACTTCCTTGCGTACATGCAGCGGGCGCATGCCGAGGGATTCATACACCTTGATCGCTGCCTGGATCGCCTCTGGGGCGGTGTTTTTGCCGCCCACCACTTCTACCAGTGGCAACAGGTAGACCGGGTTGAAGGGGTGGCCGACCACGCAGCGTTCCGGGTGGGTGGAGCTTTCATAGAATTCGCTGGGCAACAGCCCGGAGGTGCTGGAACCTATCAAGGCATTGGGCTTGGCCGAGGCGCTGATCTGGCTGTGCAATTGCAGCTTCAGCTCCAGGCGTTCCGGGGCGCTTTCCTGGATGAAGTCGGCGTCTTTCACGCAGTCTTCGATGGTGGTGACAAAGCGCAGGCGGTC
The DNA here is from genome assembly GCF_029201605.1 of Pseudomonas sp. FJ2-5-13. Lineage (NCBI taxonomy): Bacteria > Pseudomonadati > Pseudomonadota > Gammaproteobacteria > Pseudomonadales > Pseudomonadaceae > Pseudomonas > Pseudomonas sp. FJ2-5-13. The sequence continues at coordinate 5,568,206 of NZ_CP104045.1, read as the reverse complement.
TTGGGAGGCACCGGGCGCCAGGCCCTGTTGTTCAAGGGCAGTCCAGGCGTTGGCGACGCGTTTGCGCAGGGCTGCCTCGGCACCGGGCGCGGGGTCCCAGGCGACTACATCCAGGCCACGGGCAAGGGCACGGGACACCCAGCCGCTGCCGATGACGCCGCTGCCCAACGCGGCGAAGGTTTTGATGTCGGTGATAAAGCGCATGGCATATTCCTAAAAAGTTCGGTAATCCCCTGTGGGAGCGGGCTTGCTCGCGAATGCGGTGGGTCAGTACCGAATGCACCAACTGGCACACCGCATTCGCGAGCAAGCCCGCTCCCACAGGGTTGTGTGGTGTCTGTGTTAGCCGCGTTGGGTCAGGCCCATCTTGATGCGGCCTTCGGCCGGGGTCAGGACCCGTGCGCCTAACCGGCTGAGAATTTCACTGGCGCGTTCCACCAACTGGCCATTGGTGGCGAGCACGCCCTTGTCCAGCCACAGGTTGTCCTCAAGGCCCACCCGTACGTTGCCGCCCAGCAGCACCGCCTGCGCGGCCATCGGCATTTGCATGCGACCAATGCCGAAGCCCGCCCACACCGCGTCGGCGGGGAGGTTGTCGACCATGGCTTTCATGGTGGTGGTGTCGGCCGGTGCGCCCCAGGGAATGCCCAGGCACAGTTGGAATAGCGGGTTATCGAGCAGCCCTTCCTTGATCATCTGCTTGGCAAACCACAGGTGGCCGGTGTCGAAAATCTCCAGCTCGGCCTTTACGCCCAGTTCCTGGATACGTTTGGCGCCAGCACGCAGTTGCGCCGGGGTGGACACGTAAATGGTGTCGCCATCGCCGAAGTTCAGCGTGCCGCAGTCCAAGGTGCAGATTTCCGGCAGCAGTTCTTCGACGTGGGCCAGGCGGGTCAGCGGGCCGACCAGGTCGGTATTAGGCCCGAACTCCATGGGATTCTCGCCGCCACCGATCTCCAGGTCGCCGCCCATGCCGGCGGTGAGGTTGACGATGATGTCGATGTCGGCCTCGCGGATGCGCTCCATCACTTCACGGTACAGGGCTACATCGCGGCTGAATTTGCCGGTTTGCGGGTCGCGTACATGGCAATGCACCACGGTGGCGCCGGCTTTGGCGGCCTCTACCGCGGCGGCGGCGATTTGTTTGGGCGTGACCGGCACGTGTGGGCTTCGGGCGGTCGTGTCGCCAGCACCGGTGAGTGCGCAGGTGATGATGACGTCGTGGTTCATGAGGCGGTTCCTTACAGGCGTGGTGGTGCCGTTCGCGGTCGCAAGTGGCCGCGAAACGGTGGTTCGCAAAACGTTATTTGCTGGTCAGTTGCAGGTTGGTCGCGGCGGGTTTGCCGTCGAAAGTGGTGACGCCATCGAGCCAGCGCTGCCGGTCTTGAGGGTGATCCTTGAGCCACTGCCGTGCGGACTCCAAGGCGTCCTTGTGATCCAGCAGCGGCTGCATCATCCGGCTCTCGTCGGCGGCGGTGAATGTCAGGTTGGTCAATAGCTTATGCACGTTGGGGCACTGTTCGGCGTAGGCCGGCGCGGTCACGGTCCACACGGTGGCCATGCCTTCGTTCGGGCCCAGGGCGTCTTCGCTGCCGGAGAGGTAAGTCATCGCCACATTGACGTTCATCGGGTGCGGCGCCCAACCAAAGAACACCACGGCTTCCTTGCGGCGCACGGCACGGTCCACGGCCGCCAACATGCCGGCTTCGCTGGACTCCACCAACTGGAACTTGCCCAGGCCGAACTGGTTCTTGGCGATCATCGCCTTGATCTGGGTATTGGCGCCCGAGCCCGGCTCGATGCCATAAATCTTGCCGCCCAGCTCTTTCTCGAACCTGGCGATGTCGGCAAAGGTTTTCAGGCCCTTGTCGGCCAGGTAAGTCGGCACTGCGAGGGTGGCGCGGGCGTCTTTCAGGCTGGCTTTGTCGAGGACTTTGACTTGCTTGGCGTCGACGAACGGCGTGATGGTCTGGGTCATCAGCGGGTTCCAGTAACCCAGAAACAGGTCCAGGCGCTGGTCGCGGATGCCGGCAAAGATGATTTGCTGAGAGGCGCTGGTTTGTTTGGTCTTGTAGCCGAGGCCATCGAGCAGCACCTGGGCCATGGCGCTGGTGGCGATGACGTCAGTCCAGTTCACCACGCCCATGCGCACGTTCTGGCAAGCAGGGGCATCCGCTGCCATGACAGGGGTGCTCAAAATAGCGCTGGCGCTGAGTGCAAGTACGCAGCGGCTGATCAGTCGGTTCATGGGTGGAGCCCTCGGCAGGTCGTTATTGTGGGTGCCGGCGTCTTGGTGCGCCGTGGGATCACGTTACGCAGCTTGGCGCCCCGCAAAGCGCACGGCGGCGACTCGCTCTTGCACTGCAGCGACCTGTGCTCTTGAATGGCCGGTTGAACTGGCGTATCACAGTGACCACGCTGCCCGTCCGACGAGAGCGCCACCATGTCCCAGGATGTCTATTTCTTGCTGATGCCGGGTTTCTCGGCCCTCGGTTTTATCTCCGCACTGGAACCGTTGCGGGTGGCCAACCGCTTTCGCGGCGAGCTGTACCGCTGGCACATCTTGAGTGCCGATGGCGGCGCTGTGCTGGCGAGCAACGGCATGTCGGTCAACGCCGACGCCGCGCTTGAGCCGCTGAAAAAAGGCGCGACTTTACTGGTGGTGGCCGGCTTCGAGCCCCTGCAGTTCGCCACGCCCGCCCTGGAGCATTGGCTACGCCGCCTCGACCATGAGGGTGTGACGCTCGGTGCCATCGACACCGGCGCCTGCGTGCTGGCCGAGGCGGGCCTGCTTGACGGCCACCGCCTGACCTTGCACTGGGAAGCCATCGACGCCTTCAAGGAAGCCTATCCGCACCTGAGCGTGACCCAGGAACTGTTCGAAATCGACCGGCGCCGCATCACCTGCGCCGGCGGCACGGCTTCCATCGACCTGATGCTCGACCTCATCGCCCAGGCCCACGGCCCGGAGCTGGCTATCCAGGTTTCCGAGCAATTCGTACTAAGCCGCATCCGCCCACGCAAAGACCACCAGCGCATGCAGATCGTCACGCGCTACGGCATCAATAACAAGAAGCTGGTGCACGTGATCGGCGAAATGGAACAGCACACCGAACCGCCCCTGAGCACCTTGGCCCTGGCCGAAACAATCAAGGTCACCCGACGCCAACTGGAGCGGCTGTTTCGCCTGCACCTCAACGACACCCCCAGTAACTTCTACCTTGGCCTGCGCCTGGAAAAAGCTCGCAAACTGCTGCGCCAGAGCGACATGAGCGTGCTGGAAGTGAGTATTGCGTGCGGGTTTGAGTCACCGTCGTATTTCACGCGAAGTTATCGAGCCAGGTTCGCCAAATGCCCTAGGGAGGACCGGCGACGGGAGGTGGTTTAAGCGTTGGTGCAGATTCAAGGTGGGAGCTGGCTTGCCTGCGATGGCGGCGGGTCAGCACTGCATATGCCAACTGATACATCGCAATCGCAGGCAAGCCAGCTCCCACATGGATAAGTAGTTTTGTGTCAGAAAGCGCATGTGGTGGTGTGGGAATATTCTTGTTTTGCAAGGTTGCGGGCGATTACTGGAAACGGACTGCTAACGTTCAAAGGGTTCCTTACGTAACCATAAGAGGTTGGCATGCTGAAAAAACTAATCACTCTGATCGCACTCGCGTCCACCCCAGTGTGGGCCGCTCAGGCGCCAGCGCCTTTCACGGGCGCCGATTACAGCGGGCGTTATGAATGCACTGGCCAGGACAAACATATCGGCAACTTCAAAGGCGTTGTCGACATGAAACTCGACGCCAAGCAAAGCACTGGCAAATATGCGGCCTACACCTTCACTCTGACCCTGGAAGACAAGTCCCGCTATGAAGGCATGGCCGCCGGGACTGCCGATACCCTGGGTATCTACTTCGCCCATACCGACCCTGCCTTGAAAGACTTTGGTGTGGGTGTCGCCCAAGTAACACCCACCCCGGAAGGCAAGGTGTCCTTCGTCAAGTATTACTACGGCCCAGAATACGAAGGCGGCGGGCACGGCCTGGAGCACTGCGTCAAAAGCTGACGCGCAGTTATTTCTTCATCAGGCCTGAGCAGGCTGTTTTATAGGCTTCGTGCTGGTACTTGTTGAGCGTCGCGGGCAGATCAAAGGTGTGCTTCTTGTTCTGTGCATTGATGGTCTGCGGCGACAGCAGCGTCACCTCCACCCCTTCCAGCAATTGAAACACCCCTTCAATCTTGAACGTCGTCGGCCCACCGGCGAACTCGCCTTTTTTGCTGCGCTTCTTAATGGCAATGCGCGTGATGCCGTTGGCCTGGACGAATGCTTTTGCCTGGGCGGCAAAGGCTTTGACGTTGGCCGCTTCGTCGTCATCGTCGAGGGCGATTTTCTTGGTGGCCAGGGCGACGTGGGTCAGCGCCTGGTTGTCCAGGGAGGCGACGGCGATGATGGCTTCGCTGCCTTTGATTTCGATGCCGCAGAGAGTCATGAGTAGCCTTGATCAAAAGAGAAGTGGCGCGATTGTCGCTTATTCCTGGCCAATCGACTCCAAAAACTCCGACCGCTCATCACTCATCCGCGCCAGGCAGTCGTTGTGCGCAATGGCATAGGCCTTGGTGCCGGTTACCGCCGGGAAGGTGTCCACTGCACAATCGGCGTCGCGCAGTTTTTCCCATTTTTGCTGGGCATCCTTCAGACGGGCGGTAATGTCCGCCAGTTTGGTCTTGTCGCTGCCGTAGGTCGAACCCATGCGCTCCAGCAACCCCTGATAGTTATCCTTGAGCAATTGCTCGGCGGTGGTTTTGTTGTAGGTGGCGCATTCCAGGGTTTGCTGGTCGTTCTCGATGCCGTCGCACGGCGTGCTGTCGGTGTCTTCGGCCGCGTGGGCGGTGGTTGCGATGAGTGCCAAAGCCAGGAAAATCGATTTCATTGCGCCGTCTCATATCAGGTGATGAGGAATTCTGGCTCAAGCGTAAGACAAAGAACAGCCGACCGTGGGGCCTGTCTTCGCAGCCTTTGTCGCGGATTGACGCTTTCGGCAATTCCCCTGTCGTTTTTGCACCCGGCTCCGTCGGTGCCTGGGCATATGCTGGCCCCAAAGCGCCGGCAGACGATTCGGCGCATGAATCGCCAATAAGGGGACGCCTGATGAGCCCAGCCGAGTTGCACGCCGACAGCATCGTTATCGACGGTCTGATTATTGCCAAGTGGAACCGCGACCTGTTCGAAGACATGCGCAAAGGTGGCCTCACCGCCGCCAATTGCACGGTGTCGGTGTGGGAAGGCTTCCAGGCCACGATCAACAACATCGTTGCCAGCCAGACCCTGATCCGCGAAAACAGCGACTTGGTGATCCCGGTGAAAACCACCGCCGACATCCGCCGCGCCAAGGAGCAGGGCAAGACCGGCATCATCTTCGGCTTCCAGAATGCCCATGCCTTTGAGGACCAGCTCGGCTATGTCGAGATCTTCAAGCAGCTCGGCGTGGGCGTGGTGCAGATGTGCTACAACACCCAGAACCTGGTGGGCACCGGTTGCTATGAGCGCGATGGCGGCCTCTCGGGTTTCGGGCGTGAGATCGTCGGCGAGATGAACCGCGTCGGCATCATGTGCGACCTGTCCCACGTCGGCTCCAAGACCAGCGAAGAGGTCATCCTCGAATCGAAAAAGCCGGTGTGCTACTCCCACTGCCTGCCGTCCGGGCTTAAAGAGCACCCGCGCAACAAGTCCGATGAAGAGCTGAAGTTCATCGCCGACCATGGCGGTTTTGTCGGCGTGACCATGTTTGCGCCGTTCCTTGCCAAGGGCATCGACTCGACCATCGACGACTACGCCGAAGCCATCGAATACACCATGAACATCGTCGGCGAAGACGCGATCGGCATCGGCACCGACTTCACCCAGGGCCATGGCCAGGATTTCTTCGAAATGCTCACCCATGACAAGGGTTACGCCCGCCGCCTGACCAGCTTCGGCAAGATCATCAACCCGCTGGGCATCCGCACCGTGGGCGAGTTCCCCAACCTCACCGAGACCCTGCTCAAGCGCGGCCACAGCGAGCGCGTGGTGCGCAAGATCATGGGCGAGAACTGGGTCAACGTACTCAAGGACGTCTGGGGCGAATAAGCCACTGCTCGCTTAATCCTTCACCCGCCGCCATCCGCGCGGCGGGCATCAAAACGAATTTTCTGGAGTTAAGTTTCCATGGCCAAGATCGCCCCGCAATTGCCTATCGAAGTCGACAGCGAAACCGGTGTCTGGACCTCCGACGCCCTGCCGATGCTGTACGTGCCACGCCATTTCTTCGTCAACAACCATATGGGCATCGAAGAAGTGCTGGGCGCTGACGCCTACGCCGAGATCCTCTACAAGGCTGGCTACAAGTCCGCTTGGCACTGGTGTGAAAAAGAAGCTGAATGCCATGGCCTGGAAGGCGTTGCGGTGTTCGAACACTACATGAAGCGCCTGTCGCAACGCGGTTGGGGCCTGTTCAAGATCCAGGACATCGACCTGGATAAAGGCACCGCCAGCGTCAAGCTGGAACACTCGGCGTTCGTCTATGTGTACGGCAAGGTCGGTCGCAAGGTGGACTACATGTTCACCGGCTGGTTTGCCGGCGCCATGGACCAGATCCTGCAAGCGCGTGGCAGCAAGATCCGCACTGTCGCCGAACAAGTCTACGGAGGCTCCGAAGAGGGCCACGATGATGGTTTGTTCACCGTCAAACCGTTGTAAGCCGAGGACCGTGCCATGGCTTTCGAAGCAATGTTCCAGCCGATCCAGATCGGCAAACTGACCATCCGCAACCGCGTGCTCAGCACTGCGCATGCCGAGGTGTATGCCACCGACGGCGGCATGACGACCGACCGCTATGTGAAGTACTACGAAGAGAAAGCCAAGGGCGGTATTGGCCTGGCGATCTGCGGCGGCTCCTCGGTGGTGGCCATCGACAGCCCGCAGGAATGGTGGGCGTCGGTGAACCTGTCCACCGACCGCATCATCCCGCACTTTCAGAACCTGGCCGATGCCATGCACAAGCATGGCGCCAAGATCATGATCCAGATTACCCACATGGGCCGGCGCTCGCGGTGGGACGGCTTCAACTGGCCAACCCTGATGTCGCCGTCCGGCGTGCGTGAGCCGGTGCACCGTGCCACCTGCAAGACCATCGAGCCGGAAGAGATCTGGCGTGTGATTGGCAACTATGCCCAGGCTGCGCGCCGGGCCAAGGCCGGTGGCCTGGACGGGGTGGAATTGTCGGCCGTGCACCAGCACATGATCGACCAGTTCTGGAGCCCGCGGGTCAACAAGCGTACCGACGAATGGGGCGGCACTTTCGAGGGCCGCATGAAGTTCGGCCTGGAAGTGTTGAAGGCCGTGCGTGCCGAAGTGGGTGACGACTTCTGCGTGGGCATGCGCCTGTGCGGCGACGAGTTCCACCCGGACGGCTTGTCCCACGAGGACATGAAGCAGATCGCCAAGTACTACGACGACACTGGCATGCTCGATTTCATCGGTGTGGTGGGCTCGGGTTGCGACACCCACAACACCCTGGCCAACGTCATCCCGAACATGAGCTACCCGCCGGAGCCGTTCCTGCACCTGGCGGCCGGCATCAAGGAAGTGGTCAAGGTGCCGGTGCTGCACGCGCAGAACATCAAGGACCCGAACCAGGCCACGCGCATTCTGGAAGGCGGCTATGTGGACATGGTCGGCATGACCCGTGCGCACATCGCCGACCCGCACCTGATCGCCAAGATCAAGATGGGCCAGATCGACCAGATCAAGCAGTGCGTGGGCGCCAACTACTGCATCGACCGCCAGTACCAGGGCCTGGATGTGTTGTGCATCCAGAACGCTGCGACCTCCCGTGAATACATGGGCGTGCCGCACATCATCGAGAAGTCCACCGGGCCCAAGCGCAAGGTGGTTGTAGTGGGGGCCGGCCCGGCCGGGATGGAAGCCGCGCGCGTGGCGGCTGAACGTGGCCACGACGTGACGCTGTTCGAGAAAAAAGAGTTTATCGGCGGGCAAATCACCACGGCATCGAAAGCGCCGCAGCGTGACCAGATCGCCGGTATCACCCGTTGGTATCAACTGGAACTGGCACGTTTGAAAGTCGACCTGCGCCTGGGTGTTGCAGCCGATGCCGAGACCATCCTGGACGTGCGTCCGGACGTGGTGGTGCTGGCGGTGGGCGGGCACCCGTTCATCGAGCAGAACGAACACTGGGGCGCCGCCGAAGGCTTGGTAGTGAGCAGTTGGGACGTGCTCGACGGCAAGGTGGCGCCGGGCAAGAACGTGCTGGTGTACGACACCATCTGTGAATTCACCGGCATGTCGGTGGCCGACTTCTTGGCCGACAAAGGCAGCCAGGTGGAAATCGTCACCGACGACATCAAGCCGGGCGTGGCGATCGGCGGTACGTCGTTCCCCACGTACTACCGCAGCATGTACCCCAAGGAAGTGATCATGACCGGCGACATGATGCTGGAAAAGGTCTACCGCGAGGGCGACAAGCTGGTGGCCGTGCTGGAGAACGAATACACCGGCGCCAAAGAGGAGCGGGTGGTCGACCAGGTGGTGGTGGAGAACGGCGTGCGTCCGGACGAGGCCATTTACTACGGGCTCAAGGAAGGTTCGCGCAACAAGGGCCAGATCGACGTTGAAGCCTTGTTTGCGATCAAGCCGCAGCCCTGCTTGAGCGAAGCGGGCGAGGGGTACTTGCTGTTCCGCATTGGTGACTGTGTGGCCCAGCGCAATACCCACGCCGCCATCTATGACGCCCTGCGCTTGTGCAAGGATTTCTGACGAGGTGAACTCGGTCAAATGTGGGAGCGGGCTTGCTCGCGAAGGCGGTGTATCAGGCACTGGATGCATCGACTGACACGCCGTCTTCGCGAGCAAGCCCGCTCCCACATTCAGGGCCAGTTTCACAGTAGACCTGTGTGGTCTTCGGGAGCTTCACCATGCTGAATACCCTTCTTCCCATCCTGCTCTTTGCCGCCCTGGGCCTCGCCGTCCTCGGCGCACTGCGCCGGGTGAACATGTGGCGCCGTGGCCGAGCATCCAAAGTCGACCTGCTCGGTGGCCTGCTGGCCATGCCCAAGCGTTACATGGTCGACCTGCACCACGTGGTCGCCCGTGACAAATACATCGCCAACACCCACGTTGCGACGGCGCTGGGCTTTGTGCTGTCGGCGCTGCTGGCGATTGTGGTGCACGGCTTCGGCCTGCAGAGCCGCATCCTTGGCTATGCGCTGCTGCTGGCGTCGACATTGATGTTTGTCGGCGCGATCTTCATGTACCTGCGCCGCCGCAATCCGCCTGCGCGCCTGTCCAAAGGCCCGTGGATGCGCCTGCCGAAAAGCCTGATGGCCTTCTCGGTGAGCTTCTTCCTGGTGACCTTGCCGGTGGCCGGGATTCTGCCCGCTGACTTCGGCGGCTGGTTGCTCGCGGCATTGCTGAGCGTGGGCGTGTTGTGGGGCGTGTCCGAAATGTTCTTCGGCATGACCTGGGGCGGGCCGATGAAACACGCCTTCGCAGGTGCCCTGCACCTGGCCTGGCACCGCCGCGCCGAACGCTTTGGCGGTGGCCGCTCCACCGGGTTGAAACCGTTGGATCTGAGCGATAAAACCGCACCGCTGGGCGTGGAAAAGCCCAAGGACTTCACCTGGAACCAACTGCTTGGCTTTGACGCCTGCGTGCAGTGCGGCAAGTGCGAAGCGGCGTGCCCGGCGTTTGCCGCCGGCCAGCCATTGAACCCGAAAAAACTCATCCAGGACATGGTGGTCGGCCTGGCCGGTGGCACCGATGCCAAGTTCGCCGGCAGCCCGTACCCCGGCAAACCGGTGGGCGAACACGGCGGCAACCCGCACCAGCCGATCGTCAACGGCCTGGTGGACGCCGAGACCCTGTGGTCGTGCACCACCTGCCGCGCATGCGTGGAAGAGTGCCCGATGATGATCGAGCACGTGGACGCCATCGTCGACATGCGCCGCCATCTCACCCTGGAAAAAGGCGCTACGCCGAACAAGGGCGCCGAAGTCCTGGAAAACCTGATCGCTACTGACAACCCTGGCGGCTTTGCCCCCGGTGGTCGCCTGAACTGGGCGGCTGACCTGAACCTGCCGCTGCTCAGCGACAATGGCAGTTGCGATGTGCTGTTCTGGGTCGGCGATGGTGCCTTCGACATGCGTAACCAACGTACCCTGCGCGCGTTCGTCAAAGTGCTCAAGGCCGCCAAGGTCGACTTCGCCGTGCTTGGCCTGGAAGAACGCGACAGCGGTGACGTGGCGCGCCGCCTCGGCGATGAAGCGACATTCCAGCTGCTGGCCACGCGCAATATCCAGACCCTGGCCAAGTACAGCTTCAAGCGTATCGTCACCTGCGACCCGCACAGTTTCCATGTGCTGAAAAACGAATACGGTGCCTTCAACGGCAACTACCGGGTGCAGCACCACAGCACCTTCATGGCCGAGCTGATTGGCGAGGGCGCGCTGAACCTGGGCCAGCACAAAGGCAACAGCGTGACCTACCACGACCCGTGCTACCTAGGCCGCTACAACGGTGAATACGAGGCGCCGCGCCAAGTGCTGCGGGCGTTGGGTATCGAGGTCAAGGAAATGCAACGCTCGGGCTTCCGTTCACGCTGCTGCGGTGGCGGCGGCGGCGCGCCGATCACCGACATTCCCGGTAAGCAACGCATTCCCGATATGCGCATGGACGACATCCGCGAAACCGGTGCCGAACTGGTGGCCGTGGGTTGCCCGCAATGCACCGCGATGCTGGAAGGCGTGGTCGAACCACGGCCGTTGATCAAAGACATCGCCGAGCTGGTCGCCGACGCGTTGCTTGAAGACGCCGCGCCAGCCAAAGCCCCCCTCAAGCGTGAACCTGCGGAGGTGCACTGATGAGCGACATTATCCGCCGCGACCCACGGGCCGAATGGATCGCCCGTAACCGCCTGCACCCGTTGCACGCGGCCATGCAGCCGGTGCAACACAATTGGATGGGCCCCAACGGCATCATTCGCAAAAACGTGCATGGTGTCGGTTTTATCGGCCCCAACGGCATCAAGCGCATCGACCGCAGTGGTGCCCAGCAGGGCGGCGCGGCCAAGCGTACCGCGGCAGTGGAAGTGCAGTTGCCGCTGCATCAGGTGCCGGTCCCGGCGTTCTACATCAACGTGGTGCCAGACATGGTCGGCGGCCGCCTGAGCAGCCACGACCGCGACCTGCTTGGCCTGGCGCGCCAACTGGCCGGCAGTGACGGCGCGGTGTTGGCGGTGGTGTTCGGTGAACACAAGGAAAGCGCCTTTGCCACCGCCGGCGTCGACCGACTGCTGGTGCTGGAGGGGCATGAATTCGAAGGTTATGCACCGGAGCAACGCGTGCAGGGTTTGCGTGCTGTGGATAACCAATTCAGCCCGCGCCACTGGCTGCTGCCAGACAGCCGCAGCGGTGGTGGCGAACTGGGGCGACGTTTTGCCGCCAACCTCAAGGAACGCCCGGCAACGCGGGTGTGGCAGATCAAGGGTGATGAATGCATCGGCCGGGCCGGTGCCGGCCAGGAAGACCTGGCGCGACCGTTGCCCCGTATGATCCTCGCCGCCGCCGAATGTGCCGATCCGGTCAGCGAGACCCGCCACGAAGTCTTGCCCGTGGAGTTATCCACAGGCCTGGCGCGCAGTTTGCCGCGTATCGAAGACCTCGGCGCGGTGGCGGTCGACCCGGCAGCGATTCCGATGGCCGAGGCCGAGTTCATTTTCTCCGGTGGCAACGGTGTGAAGGACTGGGCGCTGTTCCACCAGACCGCTGCGGCTCTGGGCGCCACGGAAGGCGCCTCGCGGGTGGCGGTGGATGATGGCTTCATGGCGCGTGATCGCCAGGTCGGCGCCAGCGGTACCTGGGTCACTGCGCGGGTGTACGTAGCCGTCGGGATTTCCGGGGCGATCCAGCACCTGCAAGGCATTGGTGCCTGCGACAAGGTGGTGGCAATCAACCTCGACCCAGGGTGCGACATGATCAAGCGTGCCGACCTGTCGGTGATCGGCGAAAGCGCCGCGATACTCAACGCTTTGATCGCAGCGGTCGAAACCTACCGCAACGGCGCCAAGCGCGATGCAGCCTGAGGATATGACCATGACGAACACTGTATTCAGCCTGGTGTCCATCGGCGCTCACCCCACCTCCGGGCGCCCACGCCGCGCCGAGCAGGACGCGCGCGCGGTCGAGCTGGGGCTGCAACTGGCTGGGGATAGGTTGCAGGTACTGCACGCGGGTGATGTCAGCGAACCGACCCTGCGCAGCTACCTGGGCATGGGCCTGCCGCAACTGCAGGTACTCGAACAGCCGGCGGGCGCCGATGCGTTGCCGGTGCTCAGCGAGTATCTGCGCGACGCGGGCGCCCAAGTGGTACTGACCGGAAGCCAGGCAGAAACCGGCGAAGGTTCGGGGATGCTGCCGTTCCTGTTGGCCGAACAACTGGGCTGGCCGCTGATTGTGGGGCTGGCGCAGGTGGAGTCCATCGACGCCGGCGTAGCCCTGGTGCTGCAGGCGTTGCCTCGCGGCCAGCGGCGGCGCTTGAAGGTGCGCCTGCCGTTTCTCGCCACTGTGGATAACGCCGCGCCCAAGCCACGCCAGAGCGCCTACGGCCCGGCGCAACGGGGTGAACTGGCCGCCCATGACGTCGAGATTGAACAGGATGAGTTATTCACAGGCGCACTGCTGCAACCGGCCAAGCCACGGCCCAAGCGCCTCAAGGTGATCAAGGCCAAGAGTGGTGCCGACCGTATGAAGGCCGCAACGGCCAAGGCCAGTGGCGGCGGTGGGCAGGTGCTCAAGGGCGTGAGCGCTGAAGAGGGCGCGCAAGCGATTCTCAAGCTTCTGGTAGAAGAGGGCGTCGTACGCTGAACCCTGACCACCACCAAACCTTGTGGGAGCTGGCTTGCCTGCGATAGCGGTAGGTCAGCAACCCATGCATCCGTTGACGTATTGCAATCGCGGGCAAGCCGCTTCCACATTTTCCTGCTTTATCTTGGGCTTACCCACAATGCCTGTTGATCCGCCTGTGGATAACCTGTTCGCGGGTGTCCACAAGCCCGGCATATCAAGCTCTGCAGCCCTCTGTACGAAAAACAACCAACCTAACTTGCGGTTTTTGCTCGGGTTTTCACCGTCTTGAGGCCTCGACTTGCCCCCAAAGTCTGTTGGCGCTTTTGTGGATAAGATGTTCGCTATCCGCTACAAGCCTTATAAAACGTGGCTTTCGAGGGGTTGGTCAATAATTGATCAAATCTCACATATTCGCCGTTTAAACGGCTGGATATCCCCGATTCATGAGGGTTTCAAGGGCTTTTCCACAACCCGAACAAAGTTGCCCCCAAAGTCTGTTGGTGCATCTGTGGATAAGGTGTTCGCTTACCGCTACAAGCCACGCTAATCAAGGCTCTTGGAGGATTGATCAATAAATGAGCTGCTCAAGATAAAACCCGCAAGTTTGAATAAGTCACGGATTTTCTTGATTTAATTTGCGTGCGCGGCGCACTTGCCCACAATTGCTGTGGGTGGCTCTGTGGATAAGTTGTTGGGGAAAGGCTGGAGGGCAGGGCGCTAGCGCTCTGCGAGAAGGGTGATCAAATTTTGATCACTCTGAGGTCAGTGTGGGAGCGTGCTTGCTCGCGAATACGGTGTGTCAGCCACTACATGTGCAAGCTGATACACCGTATTCGCGAGCAAGCCCGCTCCCACATTTTTATTCGTGTGCTGCCACACCTTTGAGGTACGGCGCCGGAGCAGCGCCCAGGTTGCTCAACATGCGCTCGCTGTACCAATCCACAAAATTAACCACGCCAAACTCATAGGTCTTGGAGTAAGGGCCTGGCTGGTAGGCGGTAGAGTTGATCCCGCGCTGGTTCTCTTCGGCCAGGCGGCGGTCTTGGTCGTTGGTGGCGTCCCACACCTGGCGCATGCGCTCCACGTCGTAGTCCACGCCTTCCACGGCGTCCTTGTGCACGATCCACTTGGTGGTGACCATGGTTTCCTGGGCGCTGATCGGCCACACGGTGAACACAATGATGTGGTCGCCCATGCAGTGGTTCCAGGAGTGGGGCAGGTGCAGGATGCGCATCGAGCCCAGATCCGGGTTCTTGATGCGGCCCATGAGCTTGGCGCAGCCTTGTTTGCCATCCAGGGTCATCGACACAGTGCCCTTGAGCAGCGGCATGCGCACAATGCGGTTACGCAGGCCGAAGCTGGCGTGGGCGTAAGGGATCTTTTCGGCATCCCAGGCGGCAGCGGAAGCGGCCACGTGATCCTTGAACGCCTGGTCGGCGCGCGGGTCGGTAACGTCGTCCCACTCCAGCAGGGTTTTCAGCAGTTCGGGGTGTGACGCGTTGCAGTGGTAGCACTCGCGGTTGTTTTCCAGCACCAGCTTCCAGTTGGCTTTTTCGAACAAGGTGGTCTGGATCGCCACCTTGGTGTTCTCCATGTCGTAGGGTTCCATGTAATGGCTGAGCGTCGACAGGAAGTCATCGATGGCCGGTGGGTTTTCGGCCAGGCTGATAAAGATGTAGCCACCAGCAGTCTTCACGTTCACCGGCTTCAAACCGTACTGCTTCATGTCGAAATCGGCGCCCATCTCGGTGCCGGCGAACAGCAGGCGGCCGTCCAGCTCGTAGGTCCACTGGTGGTAGTGGCAGACCAATTTGGCGACCTTGCCCTTGTCGCTGGTGCACAAGCGTGAGCCACGGTGGCGGCAGACGTTGTGGAACGCATGCACCACGCCGTCGGCCCCCCGGATCACGATGATCGGGTTCTTGCCCACTTGCAGGGTGAGGTAGTTGCCCTTGGTGGGGATTTCGCAGGTCATGCCGGCGATCAACCACTCTTTCTGGAAGATCTCCTGCATATCGATATCGAACAGCCGCTCATCAGAGTAAAACGGCTGCGGCAGCGAAAAAGTGCGCTCGCGCTCTTGCAGCATTTGCGCGGTGGCCTTGCGTGCGGGTTCCAGCGGATCGCCCAAGCTTAAGGTTGCGGTGACGTCCATCGTGTGTGTCCTCATGGCCATTCTGTGTGGCCGGCGAATAGTGGCTACGGTTGGTGCTGTGCAAGGCGTAAAGAACGCGTCTTTGTTGGGAGCGAGTGTGGGCCCGGCGTCACGTCGAACCTTATCCATGGGCGACATGGCCCAATCTGATCCCGACGCGCAAGCCCCTGTCTTTGGGGGCTGGTCGCCGTAAGTATGTGAATGTCGCAGATAGGTAAATGGGTGGTTCTCGCGTTACGCAGAATCGCCACCATAAGGCCGACGTCGGCGGTGGAGAACAACATGTCCAATAATTTCCTGAATCCGGTAACCACCCAGACCTGGGCCAATGGTCGGCACATCGTCCGCTGCGTCAAAGTCATCCAGGAAACCTGGGATGTGCGCACCTTCTGCTTTATGGCCGATCAGCCGATCCTGTTCTTTTTCAAGCCGGGGCAATTCGTCACCCTGGAGCTGGAAATCGAAGGCCAGCCGATCATGCGCTCGTACACGATTTCCAGCTCACCGTCGGTGCCTTACAGCTTTTCGGTGACCATCAAGCGCGTACCCGGCGGCCGGGTTTCCAACTGGCTGCACGATACGTTGCACGAAGGCCAGGAGTTGGCCGTACACGGCCCGGTCGGGCTGTTCAATGCCATCGACTTCCCAAGCCCGAAAGTGCTGTACCTCAGCGGTGGGGTCGGGATTACGCCGGTGATGTCCATGGCACGCTGGTTCTACGACACCAACGCCAACGTCGACATGACCTTTATCCACAGCGCCCGCTCGCCCAAGGACATCATCTATCACCGCGAGCTGGAGCACATGGCGTCGCGGATCGACAACTTCAGCCTGCACCTGATTTGCGAAAAACACGGCCTGGGCGAGCCCTGGGCCGGGTATCGCGGCTACCTGAACCACAAGATGCTGGAGCTGATGGTGCCGGACTTCCTGGAGCGCGAAGTGTTCTGCTGCGGCCCTACGCCGTACATGAACGCAGTGAAGCGTTTGCTGGAAGTCGCCGGTTTCGACATGACCCGTTATCACGAAGAATCCTTTGGCGCGACGCCACCGGAAGCCCGTGCCGATGCGGTGGAGCAAGCCGAGCAAGCGGCGGATGCGCCGGAGATCGACCTGGCGGACCTGCATCAGGTGGAATTTATCGCGTCGGGCAAGAGCATTCGCGTGGCGCCGGGGGAAACCGTGCACGCCGCGGCCGCCAAGCTCGGCCTGCTGATCCCCAAGGCCTGCGGCATGGGCATCTGCGGTACGTGCAAGGTGATGAAGCTGGGCGGCGAGGTGGAGATGGAGCACAACGGCGGGATTACCGAAGAGGACGAAGCCGAAGGCTACATCCTATCGTGCTGCAGTGTGCCCAAGGGTGACGTGCGGATTGAGTTCTGAGGGTCAGTACAAGCCCGGTCGGCGGTCTTGGTGAACGTGGTTATGCTCGCTGATAAACTTGTTCCTGGCCTCTGCCAGTGGCAACTGAGCGACTAACCGCTGTTCGCGTTGGTGGGAGGCTGCGCCAGCCAATGGGTAGCCGTCGGCATCGACGATGGTCGAGCCGCCAACCCAGTTGACGCCGCGCTCCTCGCCGTAGCGGTCGCAGGCGGCAATGAACATGCGATTGACGGCAGCGTTGGCTTGGAGGCGGACAATTTCTCCCGGCCGCTCGCCAGCCGGACGCGGACCCTCTGGCCAGTTCACCGGAGCGCATAGCAGGTCGGCGCCGGCCAAGGCTGCAAGGCGGACCCACTCCGGCAGTTCGAGGTCGTAGCAAACCATTGTGGCGATCCGCCCGACTTGGGTGTCGACGACAGGAGGCGGTTCGGTGCCCGGCGTGAAGATCAGCTTTTCCCGATTCCATAAGTGGCCTTTGCGATACACCGTCAGCCGGCCTGCGGGTTGGACCAGCGCAACGCTATTGGCGACTCGCCCAGCGCTCAGACGCTCACAGAAACCGGCGACGATGATGATATCCAGTTCATTGGCCAGGGCACGCCATAGGCTCAGCGTTGGGCCGTCATCGGCCTCGGAGGCCGCATACGCCTCCTCGCGATTATCGAAGGCGTACCCGCTTTGCATCAGTTCCGGCAGAACGATGACTTGCACCGCGAGGGCGCTTGCGTCACGGATCGCGCTCTCACTGAGCGCCCTGTTGTAATCAAGGTCGCCAATACGGGGCGCCAGTTGATGGCAAGCAACCGTTGCCAATGTCATGGCTATTTCCTCTCTAACAGGCGTTCACTGGCCTTGATGGCACGGGCCTCGCGGGCGTGGTCGATGCCGCGGGCCATGATGCAGTAGGTGGTGGCCGACACGACCAGGCCCACCACGAATGCAATGTCAGCTCCGCCCAGCCACAGTGCCGCCGGCCCTTGGTAAAAGCCCAGGGACATGAACGGGATCATCGCCGCGATGCCCAGGAAATAAGCGGTGAGCCCTGTACTTGACCAGCGGCGGTAGATGCCGGCTGGGTTAAACAGATCGCTGATTGCGTAGCGCCCTTTTCGTACTGCGTAGAAATCCGCCAGGTTCACCGCCGTCCAGGGCACGAGGAAATACAACATCAGGAGTACGAAGTTATTGAAGCTGTGCAGATAGCTTTGCGGGATGCTCAGGGCGATTCCAAAAATCACGGCGGCCACTAGGCTGATGCCAATGATTCGACTTTTCAGGCGAGGCTTTATCGAGATGAACCCATCAATGGCACTGATCCCGGTGAGCATCGCGCCATAGCAGTTGACCGCCATGATGCCGACCAGCGCGGGTACTGCGATCAGCACGGTAAAGGTGCCAAATCCCGGAAGCAATTGATTGCCCACGGCCTGCACGCTGCCGATGGCATCGGGTGAGGGCAGCGCCGAGGCGAGAAAGGCTCCCAGCGACATCAGCCACAGCGCCGAGCCGGCAGCGCCCAGGTACGTCCAGCCAATGACACTGCGCGACGGCGTGTTATAGGGCAGGTAGCGCGAGTAGTCCGAGACGTAGACTGCATAGCTGATCTGGTAGCCCGCCGCGGCTGAAAGCTGAATCAGAAACGCCGACCAGGAAAAATGAGCGTCGACCACCGCCGTGTCGGCCTGCAAGGTCATCACGGCAGCCACCGTCAGGACCGCGAACACGCTGATCATCACGTAGGTCAGCCAGCGTTGCACGGTGTGCAACAGGTCATGGCCGATCACAGCGATCACCACGGCCAGGATGATCATCAAGGCATACCACGGTGTCCGATTGCCGGGCAGCACGGTATTAATGGCGTCGGTGGCGAGAATCACGTTGAACACGTTAAAACCGATGTACACGAAGACCACCGCGATAAAGGGCACGATTGCCCCGCGCAAGCCGAATTGCGCCCGCGACTGAATCATCTGCGGCAAGCCCATGCGCGGCCCCTGGTTGGCGTGGAAGGCCATCGCGAACGTGCCAAGGCACACGCCGATGACAATCGCCAGGATGGCGTAGACCAGGCTCAACCCCAAGGCTGCGCCGGTAAACCCGGTGACCATGGTAGTGAGTACGAAGTTACCGGTGAACCAGAACGGCGCTTGATGCCAGACTTTGCCGTGGCGTTCATTGCGCGGCACATAGTCAATGGAACGGGTTTCTATTTTCAGCGCGGGACGGGGAGCTGCCGCTTGGTCGCAGGGCATGTTCATAGGTTTCACGATCTGTTTTTATTGAGTGATCGATGAAGAGTCTTACAAGCAAATGTACGATTGAATCGGTATTTGCAAATAATCACTTCAGAAATCTCTGAACTGAGTGCGCAAAACCTTGCAGAAGTGAGGATTGGCTGATATCGGACTTTCTTATTCCCAAGCGATATAGAGACAATTCCTACAATCTTCTACGCTGATGAACGAACGCGTCGTTGTCGCCCTTCGTAATAGAGCAGTAGGTGGACGTCCTTTATCCAGCCAAGGATGCTCGACATGTCTGCTATCCCTTCTCGTAGTAAAGGCGCGGCGCGCTTACTGACCGATGATGTCACCGCGCTTATCCCCGATTTTCCTTTTCACTACGCCCGGTTCCTCAATCAGGCTGCCAGCAACGGGACGGCGTTGGCGCAGGTTTCCAACAGTGCCCACGGCAGCAAGGTCTTGATCGTGGGGGCTGGCGTCGCCGGCCTTGTCGCGGCTTATGAAGCCCTGCGCATGGGTTTGCATCCCGTGGTCGTGGAGGCCAGTCATCGCATGGGTGGGCGACTCTATTCCTATGTAGTGGGCGACCCACAAGACCCGGCCAACAGTGTTATCTGCGAAATGGGGGCCATGCGTTTTCCCGTTTCTGGCAAGGCGCTGATGCACTATTTCGACAAGGTCGGCATGACCGCCAACTCGGCGGATTTTCCCAACCCAGGCTCGGCTGCAACTCTCAGTACGGTGGTCGACTATCAACACAAACAGGTCTATTACGAAGGCAAGAATTTGCCCGATGAATACCTGGAAATCGAGCGTAAGTTGTTTGAGGTTTTTCTGGAACAGGCCCCGATCCATTTCACTGAAATGGAAGCGGCAATGTCCGAGGGCAGCCTTGACCAGGCGAAGATCAAGACGTTGTGGAATGCGATTCTGGATGCAGGTTGGGACAATCTCAGCTTTTTTGCCGCCATGGTGGAACAGGCCGGTTGGAGTCGGGAGGACATCGACCTGTTTGGCCAGATCGGGTTTGGGACGGGAGGGTGGAATACCGACTATCCGAACTGCTTTCTAGAGGTGTTACGGGTGTTGTACACCGGCCTGGATACCAACCACAAGTTGATGTACGACGGCTCTACCGAACTGCCTTGTCGGTTATGGGCGCGCAGCCCGGATGCGATGGGCGACAGCATGGCCCACTGGCCTTCGGGCACTACCGTCGCAAGCCTGAGCGCTCAAGTCATTCCCCAGGTTTTCGGGCAGGAGGTGCGGCAGATCATAAGGCGCCAAGACGGCGAGTTCGACGTGTACATCTTTGATCATAACCAGGGGGGCGAACGTCAATACACCTTCCCTGCCGTGATCTACACACCCCAGAAGCGGATTCTCGACAAATTTCGCTATATGAGCGGCATCGATCATTTCAACGCCATGAATAGCCTGCTGTCCGTCAAGGAATGGGAAGCGGTGATGTACACCCACTACATGCAGTCGGCCAAAATATTCGCCCAGACCAAGCGACCTTTCTGGACCGATATCGGGGTGGACCATCAGTACAAGATGAGTGTGACCTTGTCGGACCGGATTACCCGTGGCACTTACCTGTTGGATTACGCGGCGAGTCAAGGCGCCTACAAGGGCAGCGGAATGTTTTTGTCTTACACCTGGAACGACGACAGCCTCAAGTTCATGGGGGATCGCACGACGCCGTTGCCTTCCCATGCTGCACTATGTTCGACCTTGTTGGACTCGGTGTATGCCCACCACCAACTGGACCTTGCAGCGGAGTTCGGCATGACCGATCCCTTTGTGGAAATCAACTGGGAAGAGCAGCCGTTTTTTCTTTGTGCTTTCAAGATGAATCTGCCGGGGCAGTACGAATACCAGCGCCTGTTGTTTTCGCAGTTCATGAACGGTGTGCATAGTGGGAACCCGGATGGGTTCATTATTGCTGGAGATGATGTGTCTTTCACTGGCGGTTGGGCAGAGGGCGCGGTGACGACAGCCCTGAACGCGGTTAATAAACTGGCGGTAAGGTTCGGTGGCGGCACCTTTGTTGGTAACCGTGGCCCCATTGATGAATGGGTGGCGCTTCAGCCAAAGGCATTGTAGGAGCGAGCTGAGGGCTGCTTCGGTACCGCGCCGGAGGTCATGAGGCTCCGACGCGGTCCTCAGTTAATGATTACTGAGCGTAGACCTGCACCACAAAGTGTTGGCCAGATGCTGTCAGTTCATAGACTTTGTCGTAGATCCTGAGCGTCCTGGATGGCTCGCGGATGGTGTCGCCGACTTTGGCGCTTTTCCTGAACTCATCCCAGTCGATAACAGTGGTGGTGGTAGTACCATTGTTCAGCACGGTGTTCACGTTGCTTTGATATTCCATGATTAAGCTCTCCATTGATTTACCTTTGCCGCCGATTATTCGGCTGGCGGTGAAACCCGAAAGGGGGCAGATATCGCTGCGTTTTCCTTGCGGGTAACAAGAGGCTAGACAATAAAAACGAGCTGTATTGCTGTCAGAAATATCAAAAAACAGTCTCGGCGATCGGCCAGTACGGACTGGCCGAATTCGTACGTTAAGCGTTCATGACTTCCCGAATATCGGCAGCCAATTCCCTTACACGCTCTTCCTCGGTATCCCACGCACACATGAAGCGCGCACCGCCTTTGCCGATGAAGGTGTAGAAGCGCCAGCCCTTGGCGGTCAGCGCTGCAATCGCGGGTTCCGAGAGTTGCAGGAACACGCCGTTGGCCTGCACCGGGAACATCAATTCCACGCCGGGAATATCCGCCACCAGGCTGCTCAGCAATTGCGCGCAATGGTTGGCGTGGCGTGCATGCTTGAGCCAGGCGTCGTTTTCCAGCAGGCCCACCCATGGCGCCGAGAGAAAGCGCATTTTCGACGCCAACTGACCGGCCTGTTTGCAGCGGTAGTCAAAGTCTTCAGCCAGTTTGTGATTGAAGAACAGGATGGCTTCACCCACCGCCATGCCGTTTTTGGTACCGCCAAAGCACAGCACGTCCACGCCGGCTTTCCAGGTCAGGTCGGCCGGTGAGCAACCCAGGAATGCACAGGCATTGGCGAAGCGTGCGCCGTCCATGTGCAGGTTCAGGCCCAGCTCCTTGCAGGTGGCGCTGATGGCGCGGATTTCTTCGGGGGTGTACACGCTGCCGACTTCGGTGGCCTGGGTCAGGGTGACTACGCGGGGTTTGGGGTAGTGGATATCCTGGCGCTTGAGGGCGATCTCACGGATCGACTCCGGGGTCAGCTTGCCGTTTTCGGTGCGGGCGACGAGCAGTTTGGAGCCGTTGGAGAAAAACTCCGGCGCGCCGCATTCGTCGGTCTCGACGTGGGCGGTTTCCGAGCAAATCACGCTATGGTAGCTCTGGCACAACGAGGACAGCGCCAGGGAGTTGGCGGCCGTGCCGTTGAAGGCGAAGAACACCTCGCAGTCGGTCTCGAACAGATTGCGGAAACCGTCGGCGGCGCGGTGGGTCCATTCATCATCGCCGTAGGCGCGTTGATGGCCCTGGTTGGCTTGTTCCATGGCGGCCCAGGCTTCCGGGCAGATGCCGGAATAGTTGTCACTGGCAAATTGTTGGCTCTTGTCGGTCATGGCCCGTTCCTGTGGTCGATGTTGGTGCGCACTTTACCCAAGATTGCCGGGGGCGCGCACGCACTGTAAATGCAAAGTCGTTGGGGAATTATGCACGGTACTCAAACCCTGCCTGTCGGACCTGTCCGAGATGGCGCTTTGGATCTGCTCAAGTGGCTGGCGCTGTTGAGTATGGTGCTCGATCATCTGCGCTATGTGGGACTGAGCCTGGATGGGCTATACGTGCCGGGGCGCCTGGCGTTTCCGTGGTTTTGCCTGGCGATTGCGGCCAATTTGCATCGCGTCCGTTACGCCCCGGTGACCGGCCATTGGCGCTACTTGGGTTGGTTGCTGCTGTTCAGCGTGATCAGCGAGGTGCCGTATCGGCTATTTATCGAGGACGCCGATACGTTGAATGTGCTGCCGACCTTGGCGTTAGGTTTGCTGGTTGCCCGAGGATGGCAGCAAAAGGCGCTTTTTGATCGAGGATTAGCGCTGATAGCACTCAGTATCGCGGCGGTGTTTGCGACACATTTGATGTTCGGTTTTTTCGGCGTGTTACTGCCCTTGGCGATGTTGCTGGTGTTCAGTCGCCCTTGGTATTTCAGTGTGCTTCCAGGCTTGGTTTGTGTGGCTGCCAACCAATGGCAGATTTTGCTTGATCGCGGCACGCCGGTGGCGCTGTTGGGGTTGGCAGCATGCCTGATTGCGCCATTGGTGGGTTTGGTCTTGTTGCGACATGCCAAAAATGTCTCGCCACCAGCGATGCGGCGTTGGGCCTATGCCTTATATCCACTGCATTTCTTGCTGCTGCTACTTATCCGCCAGATCATCGCCTAACCCCTGTGGGAGCTGGCTTGCCTGCGATGCAGACACCTCGGTCTGCCAGTTGCACCGCAGCGATGCCATCGCAGGCAAGCCAGCTCCCACACAAGCGTTTGCACATTCTTCGGTCCATGTCGTAAACGCACCTTTGCGTGGCGTGCGCAGGCATTTGGCCCGCACGCGCCAGCCCTACCATCGCATCAAAGGGCCCTGCGAGGGCCTCAACAATACGAAAGGCTGGGAGAGACGCGATGTTCAGCAAACAAGACCAGATCCAGGGATATGACGACGCACTGCTGGCGGCGATGAATGCCGAGGAGCAGCGCCAGGAAGATCATATCGAGCTGATCGCGTCGGAGAACTACACCAGCAAGCGCGTGATGGAAGCTCAAGGCAGCGGCCTCACCAACAAATACGCCGAAGGCTACCCGGGCAAGCGCTACTACGGTGGCTGCGAGCATGTGGACAAGGTCGAAGCCCTGGCCATCGAACGCGCCAAGCAGCTGTTCGGTGCCGATTACGCCAACGTGCAGCCGCACTCCGGTTCCTCGGCCAACAGCGCCGTGTACCTGGCGCTGATCAATGCCGGCGACACCATCCTGGGCATGAGCCTGGCCCACGGCGGTCACCTGACCCACGGCGCTAAAGTGTCGTCCTCGGGCAAGCTGTACAACGCGGTGCAATACGGCATCAACACCGACACCGGCTTGATCGACTACGACGAAGTCGAGCGCCTGGCGGTCGAGCATAAGCCGAAGATGGTCGTGGCGGGCTTCTCGGCCTACTCCAAAACCCTGGATTTCCCACGCTTTCGTCAGATCGCCGACAAAGTAGGCGCGCTGTTGTTCGTCGACATGGCCCACGTTGCCGGCCTGGTTGCCGCTGGCCTGTACCCCAACCCGCTGCCCTACGCCGACGTGGTCACCACCACCACCCACAAAACCCTGCGCGGTCCACGGGGCGGCCTGATTCTGGCCAAGGCCAACGAAGAAATCGAAAAGAAACTCAACGCCGCGGTATTCCCCGGCGCCCAGGGCGGCCCGCTGATGCACGTGATCGCCGGCAAGGCCGTGTGCTTCAAGGAAGCGCTGGAGCCTGGCTTCAAGGCTTACCAGCAGCAAGTGATCGATAACGCCCAGGCCATGGCCGAAGTGTTCATCAAGCGTGGCTACGACGTGGTCTCCGGCGGCACCGACAACCACCTGTTCCTGGTCAGCCTGATCCGCCAGGGCCTCACCGGCAAAGAGGCGGATGCCGCTCTGGGGCGCGCCCACATCACCGTCAACAAGAACGCGGTGCCGAATGACCCGCAGTCGCCGTTCGTGACCTCGGGCCTGCGCATCGGTACCCCGGCGGTGACCACCCGTGGCTTCAAAGTGCCGCAGTGCGTAGAGCTGGCCGGCTGGATCTGCGACATCCTCGACAACCTCGGCGACGCCGATGTCGAGGCTAACGTGGCCAAGCACGTGTCTGCCCTGTGCGCTGATTTCCCGGTTTATCGCTGAGCGCGGTTTTGGAGTAATGACTATGCAACGCTACTCAGGCTTCGGCCTCTTCAAGCACTCCCTCAGCCATCACGAAAACTGGCAGAAGATGTGGCGCACGCCGACCCCTAAAAAGGTCTATGACGTAGTGATCGTCGGCGGCGGCGGGCATGGTCTAGCGACCGCCTATTACTTGGCCAAGGAGCACGGCATCACCAACGTGGCCGTGGTCGAGAAAGGCTGGCTGGGCGGCGGTAACACCGCGCGCAACACCACCATCGTGCGTTCCAACTACCTGTGGGACGAGTCGGCGCACCTGTACGAACACGCCATGAAACTCTGGGAAGGTTTGTCCCAGGACCTGAACTACAACGTGATGTTCTCCCAGCGTGGCGTGTACAACCTGTGCCACACCCTGCAGGACATCCGTGATTCCGAACGTCGTGTGAGCGCCAACCGCCTCAACGGCGTGGACGGCGAACTGCTGAATGCCCAGCAAGTGGCCGACGAAATCCCGTATTTGGATTGCTCGAAGAACACCCGTTACCCCGTACTCGGCGCCACCGTGCAACGGCGCGGCGGCGTGGCCCGTCACGATGCTGTGGCCTGGGGCTTTGCCCGTGCCGCCGATGCCTTGGGCGTGGACTTGATCCAGCAGACCGAAGTGATCGGTTTTCGCAAAGAAAACGGCGTGTGCATCGGTGTGGAAACCAACAAGGGCTTTATCGGCGCCAAGCGCGTCGGTGTGGTCACTGCCGGTAACTCCGGGCATATGGCCTCGCTGGCGGGCTTTCGCCTGCCGATCGAATCCCACCCGCTGCAAGCCCTGGTGTCGGAGCCGATCAAGCCGATTATCGACAGCGTGATCATGTCCAACGCCGTGCACGGTTACATCAGCCAGTCCGACAAGGGCGACCTGGTGATCGGCGCCGGTATCGACGGCTACAACGGCTACGGCCAGCGTGGCTCGTACCCGGTGATCGAACACACCATCCAGGCCATCGTCGAGATGTTCCCGGTGCTGTCGCGGGTGCGCATGAACCGCCAGTGGGGCGGCATCGTCGACACCACGCCGGATGCCTGCCCGATCATCTCCAAGACCCCGGTACCGAACATGTTCTTCAACTGCGGTTGGGGTACGGGCGGCTTCAAGGCCACCCCAGGCTCAGGCAACGTGTTTGCCGCCAGCCTGGCCAAGGGTGAAATGCACCCACTGGCCGCCCCTTTTTCCATCGACCGTTTCCACAACGGTGCGCTGATCGACGAACACGGCGCTGCGGCCGTCGCCCACTAACAGGAGAAATTCCCTATGTTGCATATCTTCTGTCCTCACTGTGGCGAACTGCGCTCCGAAGAGGAATTCCACGCGTCCGGCCAAGCGCACATCCCGCGCCCGTTGGATCCGAATGCCTGCACCGACGAGCAGTGGGGCGACTACATGTTCTTTCGCGACAACCCGCGCGGCCTGCACCACGAACTGTGGATCCATGCCGCCGGTTGCCGCCAGTATTTCAACGCCACCCGCGACACCGTCACCTACGAAATTCTTGAAACCTACAAGATCGGTGAGAAGCCTCAGTTCACCGCCAAGGCCTCTGGAGAGAAGGTATGAGCCAGATCAATCGCCTGTCCAACGGTGGCCGCATCGACCGTAATAAAGTCCTGACGTTTACGTTCAACGGTCAGAGCTACAAAGGCTTTGAAGGCGACACCCTGGCCGCAGCCCTGCTGGCCAACGGCGTCGACATCATTGGCCGCAGCTTCAAGTACTCGCGCCCACGGGGCATCTTTGCCGCAGGCGCCGAAGAGCCGAACGCGGTGCTGCAGATCGGCGCCACCGAAGCCACGCAGATCCCCAACGTGCGCGCCACCCAACAGGCGCTGTACCAGGGCTTGGTTGCTACCAGCACCAACGGCTGGCCGAGCGTGAACAACGACATGATGGGGATTCTCGGCAAGGTCGGCGGCAAGCTGATGCCGCCGGGTTTCTACTACAAAACCTTCATGTACCCGCAATCGTTCTGGATGACCTACGAGAAGTACATCCGCAAGGCGGCGGGCCTTGGCCGTTCGCCCACCGAGAACGATCCGGACACCTACGACAACTTCAACCGTCATTGCGACGTGCTGGTGGTCGGTGCAGGCCCATCCGGCCTGGCAGCGGCACTGGCGGCGGCGCGCAGCGGTGCCCGCGTGATCATCGCCGACGAGCAAGAGGAATTTGGTGGCTCGCTGCTTGATTCCCGTGAAAGCCTCGACGGCAAGCCCGCCACTGAATGGGTCGCCGGCGTCATTGCCGAATTGAAAGCCCTGCCGGACGTGGTGCTGCTGCCCCGCGCCACCGTCAACGGCTACCACGACCATAACTTCCTGACCATTCACGAACGCCTGACCGACCACCTGGGTGACCGTGCGCCGATTGGCGTGGTGCGTCAGCGTATCCACCGCGTACGTGCCAAGCGGGTGGTGCTGGCTACTGGTGCGTGCGAGCGTCCGCTGGTGTATGGCAACAACGATGTGCCGGGCAATATGCTCGCAGGTGCGGTGTCAACCTACGTGCGTCGTTATGGCGTGGCACCGGGTAAAAAGCTGGTGCTGTCGACCAACAACGACCATGCCTACCGCGTAGCGCTGGACTGGTTCGATGCGGGCCTCACCGTTGTCGCGGTGGCCGATGCGCGTCACAACCCACGCGGTGCACTGGTGGAAGAAGCCCGCGCCAAAGGCATTCGCATCCTCACCGGCAGTGCCGTGATCGAGGCCCGTGGCAGTAAGCACGTGACCGGCGCTCGCGTGGCAGCCATCGACGTCAAGGCGCATAAAGTCACCAGCCCCGGCGAGTGGCTGGACTGCGACCTGGTCGCCAGCTCCGGCGGTTACAGCCCGGTGGTGCACCTGGCCTCGCACCTGGGCGGCAAGCCGACCTGGCGTGAAGATATCCTCGGGTTTGTACCGGGCGAAGCACCGCAAAAACGCGTGTGCGTGGGCGGCATCAACGGTGTCTACGGCCTTGGCGATTCCCTCGCCGATGGCTTTGAAGGCGGCGTGCGTGCGGCCAGCGAAGCCGGTTTTGCCCCGGTTGAAGGCACGCTGCCAAAAGCCTTGAGCCGTCTGGAAGAACCAACCCTGGCGCTGTTCCAGGTGCCCCACGAAAAAGCCACTGCACGGGCGCCCAAGCAATTTGTCGACCTGCAGAACGACGTGACCGCCGCCGCCATCGAACTGGCCACCCGCGAAGGTTTCGAGTCGGTGGAGCACGTCAAACGCTATACCGCGCTGGGCTTCGGCACCGACCAGGGCAAGCTGGGTAACGTCAACGGCCTGGCCATCGCGGCCCGTTCGCTGAACGTGACTATCCCGCAGATGGGCACCACCATGTTCCGTCCCAACTACACGCCGGTGACGTTCGGCGCCGTAGCGGGCCGTCACTGTGGGCATATCTTCGAGCCGGTACGCTACACCGCGCTGCAAGCCTGGCACGTCAAGAACGGCGCCGAGTTTGAAGACGTCGGCCAGTGGAAACGCCCGTGGTATTTCCCGCGTAACGGTGAAGACCTGCACGCCGCGGTGAAACGCGAATGCCTGGCGGTGCGTGACAGCGTCGGCCTGCTGGACGCCTCCACCCTCGGCAAGATCGACATTCAGGGCCCGGATGCCCGCGAGTTCCTCAACCGTATCTACAGCAACGCCTGGACCAAGCTCGACGTGGGCAAGGCGCGCTACGGCCTGATGTGCAAGGAAGATGGCATGGTCTTCGACGACGGCGTGACTGCCTGTCTGGCCGACAACCACTTCCTGATGACCACCACCACTGGCGGTGCTGCCCGCGTGTTGCAGTGGCTGGAAATCTACCAGCAGACCGAATGGCCGGACCTCAAGGTGTACTTCACCTCGGTCACCGACCATTGGGCAACCATGACCTTGTCGGGCCCCAACAGCCGCAAGCTGCTCAGTGAAGTCACCGACATCGACCTGGACAAGGACGGCTTCCCGTTCATGACCTGGAAAGAAGGCCTGGTGGGCGGCGTGCCGGCGCGGGTGTTCCGTATCTCGTTTACCGGTGAGCTGTCGTATGAAGTCAACGTGCAAGCCGACTACGCCATGGGCGTGCTGGAAAAAATCGTCGAGGCCGGCAAAAAGTACAACCTGACCCCGTACGGCACCGAGACCATGCACGTACTGCGCGCCGAGAAGGGCTTCATCATCGTTGGGCAAGACACCGACGGCTCGATGACCCCGGACGACCTGAACATGGGCTGGTGCGTCGGCCGTACCAAACCGTTCTCGTGGATTGGCTGGCGCGGGATGAACCGTGAAGACTGTGTGCGCGAAGAGCGCAAGCAGTTGGTGGGGCTCAAGCCGATTGATCCGAATGTGTGGCTGCCGGAAGGCGCGCAGTTGGTGTTCGATCCGAAGCAGACGATCCCGATGAAGATGGTGGGTCACGTTACCTCAAGTTATGCGCATAACTCCCTGGGCTATTCGTTTGCCATGGGTGTGGTGAAGGGCGGCTTGAAGCGCATCGGCGAGCGGGTGTTCTCGCCGCAAGCGGATGGCAGCGTGATCGAGGCCGAGATTGTTTCATCGGTGTTCTTTGACCCGAAAGGCGATCGCCAGAACATCTGATCGACCGAGTCGCCTGCATCGCAGGCAAGCCGGCTCCCACATTTGGAATGTATTGTCCTGTGGGAACCGGGCTTGCCCGCGATGAGGCCAGAACAGTCACCACAGAATTCAGAACAGGTGCTTTATGACAGCAGCCAATGTTTACCAACAACGCCCCACCACCGGTGCCAAGGCCGAGTCGTCGCTGCACCATGCCGACCTCGCCAGCCTGGTGGGCAAGGGCCGCAAGAACGCCGGCGTGACCGTGCGTGAAAAGAAACTCCTCGGCCACCTGACTATTCGCGGTGATGGCCATGATGCTGCCTTCGCCGCTGGCGTACACAAGGCGGTTGGCATCGAACTGCCCGGCCCCTTGAGCGTGGTCGTCAACGGTGAAACCAGCCTGCAGTGGCTCGGCCCGGATGAGTGGCTGTTGATCGTGCCGAGCGGTGAAGAGTTTGCCGCCGAGCAAAATCTGCGCGCTGCCCTGGGCGACCTGCATATCCAGATCGTCAACGTCAGCGGCGGCCAGCAGATTCTTGAACTGAGCGGCCCGAATGTGCGCGACGTGCTGATGAAGTCCACCAGCTACGACGTGCACCCCAACAACTTCCCGGTCGGCAAGGCCGTGGGTACGGTGTTTGCCAAGTCGCAACTGGTGATCCGTCATACCAGCGACGACACCTGGGAGCTGCTGATCCGTCGCAGCTTCTCGGATTACTGGTGGTTGTGGCTGCAGGATGCCTCGGCCGAATTCGGCCTGAGCGTCCAAGCCTGACATGGCGCTCGCGCTGTCTCACCCCTTCACTGTAGGAGCGAGCTTGCTCGCGAAAAACTCAAAGACGCCGCGTTCATTCAGCATGCACGCATCATCGTTGGCGTTCTTCGCGAGCAAGCTCGCTCCTACAGTAGATAGCGTTGTTTGAGGAGTTATTCGTAATGAGCCGCGCCCCTGATACATGGATTTTGACCGCCGACTGCCCCAGCGTGCTCGGCACGGTGGACGCGGTCACCCGCTATCTGTTCGAACAGGGCTGCTACGTCACCGAGCACCATTCGTTCGATGACCGCCTTTCGGGCCGGTTTTTCATTCGTGTGGAGTTCCGCCAGCCCGATGGCTTCGACGAGCAAGCCTTTCGCGCAGGCCTGGCGAGCCGTGGCGAAGCGTTTGGCATGATCTTCGAACTGACGGCGCCGAACTACCGGCCCAAAGTGGTGATCATGGTCTCCAAGGCCGATCACTGCCTCAACGACCTGCTGTATCGCCAGCGCATCGGCCAGTTGTCGATGGATGTGGTCGCGGTGGTGTCCAACCACCCTGATCTGAAACCGTTGGCCGACTGGCACCAGATTCCCTACTACCATTTCCCCCTGGACCCCAACGACAAACCGTCCCAGGAGCGTCAGGTGTGG
The DNA here is from genome assembly GCF_029201605.1 of Pseudomonas sp. FJ2-5-13. Lineage (NCBI taxonomy): Bacteria > Pseudomonadati > Pseudomonadota > Gammaproteobacteria > Pseudomonadales > Pseudomonadaceae > Pseudomonas > Pseudomonas sp. FJ2-5-13. The sequence continues at coordinate 5,537,617 of NZ_CP104045.1, read as the reverse complement.
CAGGTGATTGAAGACACCGGCGCCGAATTGGTGATCCTTGCGCGCTACATGCAAGTGCTGTCACCGGAGCTGTGCCGCAAGCTGGACGGCAAGGCCATCAACATTCATCACTCGTTGCTGCCGGGCTTCAAGGGCGCCAAGCCGTATCACCAGGCGTACAACAAGGGCGTGAAACTGGTGGGCGCCACGGCGCATTACATCAACAACGATCTGGATGAAGGGCCGATCATCGCCCAAGGCGTGGAAGTGGTGGATCACAGCCACTATCCCGAAGACTTGATTGCCAAGGGGCGCGATATCGAAGGGCTCACATTGGCGCGGGCGGTGGGGTATCACATCGAGCGGCGGGTGTTTTTGAATGCCAATCGCACCGTCGTTCTCTAGATCGCTATCGCAGGCAAGCCAGCTCCCACATTCCTGGATGTGTGAACCCGATCCACGGTGGGAGCTGGCTTGCCTGCGATGAGGCCCTTACAAGCAACACAAGAAACAGCATCTGTACCCGAGCACTTAACGCGCTGCCCCAAGGGCAACGCAGTTCCATAAAAACAACAGCGAGGTGAAAGCATGTCTGGTAATCGTGGTGTCGTGTATCTCGGCAACGGCAAGGTCGAAGTACAGAAAATCGACTATCCCAAAATGCAGGACCCCCGTGGCAGGAAGATTGAGCACGGCGTCATCCTGCGCGTGGTCTCCACCAACATCTGCGGCTCCGACCAACACATGGTGCGCGGCCGCACCACGGCCCAGACCGGCCTGGTGCTGGGGCATGAAATCACCGGTGAAGTGATCGAGAAGGGCAGCGACGTCGAGAACCTGAAAATCGGTGACCTGGTGTCCGTGCCCTTCAATGTGGCGTGCGGCCGCTGCCGCTCCTGCAAGGAACAACACACCGGCGTCTGCCTGACCGTCAACCCGGCCCGTGCCGGTGGTGCCTACGGCTACGTGGACATGGGCGACTGGACCGGCGGCCAGGCCGAGTACGTGCTGGTGCCGTATGCCGACTTCAACCTGCTGAAACTGCCGGACCGCGACAAGGCCATGGAGAAAATCCGTGACCTGACCTGCCTCTCCGACATCCTGCCCACCGGCTATCACGGCGCCGTTACGGCCGGCGTTGGCCCAGGCAGCACCGTGTACATCGCTGGCGCCGGCCCGGTCGGCCTGGCCGCTGCCGCCTCCGCTCGTTTGCTGGGTGCAGCGGTGGTGATCATCGGTGACGTCAACTCAATCCGCCTGGCCCACGCCAAGGCCCAGGGTTTTGAAGTGGTCGACCTGTCCACCGACACCCCCCTGCACGAACAAATAGCCGCGCTATTGGGCGAGCCCGAAGTGGACTGCGCCGTTGACTGCGTGGGCTTTGAAGCACGCGGCCACGGCCACGATGGCGTCAAGGCCGAAGCCCCGGCCACGGTGCTCAACTCGCTGATGGGCGTGGTGCGCGTGGCGGGCAAGATCGGTATCCCAGGCCTGTATGTGACCGAGGACCCAGGTGCGGTCGATGCCGCCGCGAAAATGGGTAGCCTGAGCATTCGCTTTGGCTTGGGTTGGGCCAAATCCCACAGCTTCCACACCGGGCAGACGCCAGTGATGAAGTACAACCGCCAACTGATGCAGGCGATCATGTGGGACCGTATCAACATTGCCGAGATCGTCGGCGTGCAGGTGATCAGCCTGGATGACGCGCCACGCGGGTATGGCGAGTTCGATGCGGGTGTGCCGAAGAAGTTTGTGATTGATCCGCATAGTTTGTTTAGTGCAGCTTGAGTTCAAGATAAAAGGGCGGCCAATGGCCGCCCTGCTGCATTATTTGAAAGCTAGAACTTTCGTAGTGAGGTAAGGCGCGTTTAGCGGTTCTGAATTCTCCACGCATAACCCATGCTTAGAGGTCTGGTAGTCGTATTTATTTAAAAGAGCAACTTGTATGGGTGCAGTACTTGTTGATCGTGCCGGCTGTATTAGTGGTGGTTTCATTTTCCCAAGTGCCAGCATCCGGTTTAGGTAGCTCGCCGACACGTTTGACCAGTCGGATTCGAGCGTCATCTCCCGCGCCAACATAATCACATCTGATGTAGGCGACAGTTGTGCCCGGACTTTCTGTTTCATTGGGATCCTCCGATCCCTCTGTGCTTGAAATTACCCGTTGCGCCAGTGTGACCCTGTCAAAGTGTAGCCCTGCATTCAGGTAAGACTTATCTGCGTCGGGTGCGCCGGGCTGATTGGAGCCTTTCCAATTACCAAACTGGTATTTGTAGGTTCCGTTGTCCAGGGAGCCATTGACCTGACTTAGATCTGGACAGCTTTCCGCCGACGCGTAAGTGGTTCCAAGTAACGCAGCCAGCGATATAAAACCTGACAGGCAGAAGAGGCTCAGAGAAGGCTGTTTTTTGAATGTTGAAGGGTTCATCCTTGTTTGCTCCAGTGCTTGAAGGAGTCTCCATCATCAATATTTAATTTGATATGAGCTACTGTGAATGTTGACAGGTTTTTAGATTCATTTTTTATGCGGTCTATAATCAAATTGAATAAGTATTCAAGATGTCTGATCGTGTGGTGGGCGATTTACAGGTGACGTTGGAGCGGGCAAGCCCGCTCCGACAGTTTGATCCGAGTTTGCGTAGCCGAGGATTAGCGAATTGCCAGTGCCCCTTGATACACCGTAGGGCCGGTTGGCTGCTTACTCACTGAGCCACCTTTGGTTTCAGAACTTACCATCAACTCCACGGGTTGTTTGATGGTTTCCTGCTGGCGCGGATTCAGGCCAATGATACCTTTGCCATCCTCGGGCAACAGGCCAAGGGACACCGGTGTGCCGTCTTTGGGAATCGCCCAGAGTTCAAGGCTTTGGTCCGGTGCTGGCGCCGTGGAGGCAATCGGTTCTACTTCCAGGTAATCCTTGTGGGCCATGATCTGTGCGGCTGGCTGCTGGGTCGTGGTCACCAACGTTGCCGCGGATTTGACGCTGTCCTGGGTGTAGAGCGCGCCGCCGATACCGGCAACCACCACCACGCAGGCGCCGATGAACAGGCGAGGGCGGCTCCAGAACGCAGGCTTGTGCTCAATCACTGGGGGTTGGATCGCAGTCATAAGTCTCTTCTCGACAAATTTTGTAGTCAGTTCATGGACCCGCTTATCCTCGATGGGTTCCTGAGGGGCTCCGGAACAACCGACGGGTTACCCAGTCCAACGCCTGCGTTTACCCCTATACCCAGAGGTTGTTTCGATGAAGATTTCACGCGGTTTTGCCCTGTCCTGCCTGTTGACCGTGGCCGCCGGCCCGGTGTTCGCCGCGGGTTTCAGCCTTGGCGATGCAGCCAACGCCATTTCCGGCATGCAGGGTGGCAACAACAAGGCCGCTGCCGCCGCGCCTACCTCGGAGACGGCTGACCTGCTGACGGCCCTGACCTCGCAACTGAACATCACCCCCGAGCAAGCGGTGGGCGGCACGGGCGCCATGTTGGGCCTGGCAAAAAACAAACTCAGCGGCAACGACTTCTCGCAGCTCAGTAGCAGCGTGCCGGGCCTCGAGCAGTTGTCAGGTAATAACGCATTGGGCAGCCTCGGTGCCTTGAGCGGGATGCTCGGCCAAACCGGCGGCAGCAAGACCAGCGGCCTGGACGGCCTGTTGGGTAACGTGAAAAGCACCAACGACTTGAACACCGCCTTCAGTGCCCTGGGCATGGACAGCGGCATGATCGGCCAGTTTGCCCCGGTGATCCTGAAATATCTGGGCGGTGAGGGTGCCAGCAGCTCCGTGCTGGGCAAATTGGCTCAGGCCTGGGGCACGGGCAGCTAAAGAGGCTCCTCGCGCAGTTGTTCGATGCGCGCATCCTTTTCCATCCAGAGCTGGTTGACCCAGTTCTGGACGGTCTGGCGAAACGCGGGATCATTCTCGTAATCCCCTTGCCACAACGCCGGGTCCAGCTCGCGGGTGCGGATATCCACGATCACCGTCGGCACCGCGCCGCTGATCAAGTCCCAGAACCCCGGAATCTTTTGCTGCGGGTACACCACGGTCACGTCGAGGATCGCGTCCAACTGTTCGCCCATCGCCGCCAGCACAAAGGCCACGCCGCCCGCCTTGGGCTTGAGCAACCGGTTATACGGTGAAGCCTGTTGCGTGCGCTTGGCCTCGTTGAACCGCGTGCCCTCCAGGTAATTGACCACGGTGACCGGCTGGCGCTTGAACAGCTCGCACGCTTGCTTGGTGATCTTCAAATCCTGCCCCGCCAGCTCCGGGTGCTTGGCCAGGAACGCCTTGGTGTAGCGCTTCATGAAGGGGTAATCCAGCGCCCACCAGGCCAGGCCGAGGAAGGGCACCCAGATCAGTTCTTTTTTCAGGAAGAACTTGAAGAACGGTGTGCGCCGGTTCAATGCCTGGATCAGTGCGGGAATGTCGACCCAGGATTGGTGGTTGCTGATCACCAGGTAAGAGGTATCGCCGCGCAGGTCCTCGCCACCGCGAATATCCCATTGGGTGGGGATGCACGCGGCGAAGATCAGCTTGTCGATCTCGGCCCAGGTCTCGGCGATCCACATTACCGCCCAGGACGCATAGTCACGCGAGCGGCCCGGTGCCACCAGCTTGAGCAGGGCGAAGACCATCAAGGGGCCGATCAGGATCAGCGTGTTGAGTAACAGCAGCAGTGTAACCAAACAGCCGGTGAGCAGGCGGCGCATAAGCAACTCTTGGAATTCTGTGGGCGGGCCATGATAAGCAAGGTGAGTCTAGAGGCCAAATCGCAAAATGCCCGACGAATGTTTCACACTGCGCGCGATATGCTCGGTCATCCAACTAAGTGCCGTGTTTGCGGTCTAGACTCCGCCCACTTCTTTCGAGGAAATCCTGCCGTGAAATTACTCCTTGCCGCGTTCGCCCTGGTTGCTGTGCCTGTCATGGCGGCCGAGCCGACCCTTTACGGTCGCTACGAATACATCCAGTTGCCGGAGATCGGCCAGACCTTCAAGGCCAAGATGGACACCGGCGCACTGACCGCCTCGCTGTCGGCGCGTGACATCGAAACCTTTCAGCGCGACGGCGATGACTGGGTGCGCTTCCGCCTCGGCGGCGAAGACGCAGGTAACAAGGTGTATGAGCATATGGTGTCGCGCATCAGCAAGATCAAGAGCCGCGCCGACGAAGATGATGACAAGGACGAAGCCAGCGTGGCCAAGCGCCCGGTGATCGACCTGGAAATGTGCCTGGGCGACGTCAAGCGCACCGTCGAGGTCAACCTTACTGACCGCAGCAGTTTCAACTACCCACTGCTGATTGGCGCCAAGGCCCTGCGTGAGTTTGGTGCTGCGGTAAACCCGGCGCGTCGTTACACTGCCGACAAACCGGACTGCTGATTGAACCCATGCCGCACATCCTGATTGTCGAAGACGAAGCGGCGATAGCCGACACGCTGATCTTTGCCCTGCAAGGCGAAGGCTTCACCACCACCTGGCTGACGCTCGGCCAGGCGGCGCTGGAGCATCAGCGCCAGACCCCGGCCGATCTGATCATTCTCGACATCGGCCTGCCGGACATCACCGGCTTTGAAACCTGCAAGCAATTGCGCCGCTTCAGTGAAGTGCCGGTGATGTTCCTCAGCGCACGGGATGCGGAGATCGACCGGGTGGTAGGGCTGGAGATCGGTGCCGACGATTATGTGGTCAAGCCTTTCAGCCCGCGGGAAGTGGCGGCGAGGGTCAGGGCGATTCTCAAGCGGGTCGGCCCGGGTGTGGCGCCAACCCTGTTCCAAGTGGATCTGGAACGCATGCAGATTCTTTATCGCGGCCAACCCTTGAGCCTCACGCGGCATGAGTTCCGCCTGCTGCAAAGCCTGCTGGAACAACCCGAGCGTGTGCTCAGTCGCGAGCAACTGCTGGACGCGGTGGGCGTACCCTTTGATGCCGGTTACGAGCGCAATATCGACAGCCATATCAAAAGCCTGCGCAGCAAGCTTCGGAGTGTGGCGGCGGACGCCGAGCCGATCCAGACCCATCGTGGCCTTGGCTATAGCTACAGCCCGAGCCACAGCTGATGCGCCTGGGGCTGCGGATTTTCCTGGTGTATGCGCTGTTTATCGGCCTGACCGGCTACTTCGTGCTCAACACCGTGATGAAGGAAATCCGCCCCGGCGTGCGCCAGTCCACCGAAGAAACCCTGGTGGACACCGCCAACCTGTTGGCCGAGATCCTGCGCGAGGACGTGAAGAACGGCACCCTCGGCCAGAGTCATTGGCCAGCGCTGCTCAAGGCCTATGGCAACCGTCAACCGGGTGCGGTGATCTGGGGGTTGCCGAAAAACCAGGTCAACCATCGCATCTACGTGACCGACGCCAAGGGCAGGGTATTGCTCGACTCCAGCGGTGAAGCGGTGGGCCAGGACTATTCGAAATGGAACGACGTGTACCTGACCCTGCGTGGCGAATACGGTGCGCGCTCCACCCGCAGTGACGCGGACGACGCCACCTCATCGGTGATGCACGTGGGGGCGCCGATTCGCGATAACGGCCAGATCATCGGTGTGGTCACGGTGGCCAAGCCCAACAGTTCGTTGCAACCCTACGTGGATCGCACTGAGCGGCGCCTGCTGTGGTACGGCGCTGGGCTGGTCACCCTGGGGCTGCTGCTGGGCGCGCTATTGTCCTGGTGGCTGACGGCGGCCCTCAGACGCCTTACCGCCTATGCCGAAGCCGTGAGCGAGGGCCGCCGCGCCGAGTTGCCGCATTATCGCGGCGGCGAGCTCAAGCAGTTATCCACCGCCGTGGAACACATGCGCACGCAGCTGGAAGGCAAGGCTTACGTAGAGCGCTACGTGCACACCCTGACCCATGAATTGAAAAGCCCGTTGGCGGCGATTCGCGGCGCGGCGGAGCTGTTGCAGGGCGATATGAACCGCGAGCAGCAGCAGCGGTTTGTCGGCAATATCGACAGCGAAAGCGCGCGCCTGCAACAGTTGATCGAACGCCTGTTGAACCTGGCCCAGGTGGAGCAGCGCCAGGGTCTGGAAGAGCAGTCGAGCGTTCCTTTGGCAGCGCTGGTTGAGGATGTGCTCAAGGCTCAATGTGCACGGATCGAAGGCGCCGGCTTGCACGTCGAACAGGCCATCGCCGCTGATGTGAAGGTGTTTGGCGAACCCTTCCTGCTGCGCCAGGCCTTGGGTAACCTGCTCGACAACGCTCTGGATTTCACCCCGTCCGGCGGCACGCTGAGGTTCAGTGCCCAGGTGCGGCATCACGAGGTGCAGGTCAGCCTGTTCAACCAGGCGCAGGCGATTCCCGATTACGCCTTGCCGCGCCTGAGCGAGCGCTTCTACTCGCTGCCGCGCCCGGCCAGCGGGCGCAAAAGTACGGGCCTGGGGCTCAACTTTGTCGAAGAAGTGATGAAGCTGCACGGCGGTACCCTGCAAATCGGCAACGTACCCGGCGGCGTGCAAGCGGTGCTGCATCTCCACACAGTCTCCACATTGCCCACATAAATCCCCCATATCGGCTGGGCAGACTCTCCCCATCAAAACAGGGAGAGACCCATGAACCGCAACCTGCTTTTCAAACTGGGCGCGATTGCGCTGCTGATCCTGCTGTTGCTGATTCCATTGCTGATGATCAACGGCATCATCAGCGACCGCCAGCAACTGCGCGACGGCGTATTGATGGACATTGCCAGAAGCTCAAGCTTTGCCCAGCGCCTCACCGGGCCGGTGATGGTGGTGCCGTATCGCAAGACCGTGCGTGAGTGGAAGCTCAATGAGAAGCTCAACAAACGCTACGAAGAAACCCGTGAAGAACGCGGCCGTCTGTATTTCCTGCCGGACCGTTTTGAGCTCGACGGCAAGGTGCAAACCGAACTGCGCTCGCGGGGGATCTACCAGGCGCGGTTGTTCCATGCCGACAACCGTATCAGCGGGCGTTTCGAGTTGCCTGCGCAGTTGGGGATCACCGAAGACTTTGCAGACTACCGCTTTGAACCGGCGTTTCTGGCGGTGGGCATCAGTGATATTCGCGGCATTGAAAACGCACTGAAGCTGGAACTGGGTGAGCAGCGGCTGGAGTTCTCTCCGGGTTCCCAAGTCGATTGGCTGGGCGAGGGTGTGCATGTGACGCTGCCCGAGCAAGAGAGCAAGAAACCCGCCGTGGTGGAGTTCGCCTTCGATCTGCGCCTGCAAGGCACCGAGCAACTGCAAGTGGTGCCCGTGGGCAAGATCAGCCAGGTGTCACTGGCGTCCAACTGGCCGCACCCGAGCTTTATCGGCAACTTTCTGCCAGCTCAACGTGAGGTCACCGACGAGGGTTTCAGCGCCAATTGGCAGACGACATTCTTCTCCACCAACCTGGAACAAGCCCTGCAGAACTGCCTGGACGGGCAAGGCTGTGAAAACTTCAGCAACCGCAGCTTTGGCGTGAACTTCATCGACCCGGTAGACCAGTACCTCAAGAGCGACCGGGCGATCAAATATGCGCTGTTGTTTATCGCCCTGACCTTTGCCGGCTTCTTCCTCTTCGAGGTGCTCAAGAGTCTGGCGGTGCACCCGATCCAGTACGCCTTGGTGGGCGTCGCCCTGGCGTTCTTCTATCTGCTGTTGTTGTCGTTGTCCGAGCATCTGGGCTTTGCCCTGGCCTACCTGATATCCGCCAGCGCCTGTGTGCTGTTGATTGGCTTCTACGTGTGCCATGTGCTGCGCAGCGTTGCCCACGGCCTGGGGTTTTCGGCCGGGCTGGCAGCGTTGTATGGCTTGCTGTACGGGTTGCTCAGTGCCGAGGATTACGCGCTGTTGATGGGCTCGCTGTTGCTGTTTGGCCTGTTGGGCACCGTGATGGTGCTGACACGCAAGCTGGATTGGTATGGGGTCGGTAAACGCAAGGTGGAGCAAGGGCAATGATCGGACTGCGCGAAGACCAGCAAATGAAAGCGAAGATGGTCAACTTTCTCACCAACGCCACCTTCCACTGCAGGAGCGAGCTTGCTCGCGAAGAACGCAAGAACACCGCGTTTAACCAGACGACCCGCGTTATCGTTGACGATTTTCGCGAGCAACCGCGCTCCTACAGAGGCGGCTGAGTCTGCTGCATCGAAGGCCGCTGGCTGACCTCGGCGTACCAGGCGGCGAGCCTTGGGTTGTCGGTGCGCCATTGCAGATCCGGGTGGCGAAAGTCGATATAGCCCAGGGCACAGGCCACGCTGATGGCGGCGATGTCGAAGTGGCTGGCCAGTTCGGCAATGGCGTCCCGCTCCAGTTCGGCGAGGGCGCGGCGGATCTTGTTGCGCTGTTCATCTAGCCAGGGCGCCCAGTGTTTTTCTGGCGGGCGCATGGCGGTCTCGTAACGCACCAGCACGGCGGCATCCATGATGCCGTCAGCCATCGAGGCCAGGGTCAGGCGCCGCCAGCGGGCCGAGCCGTCTCGGGGGATCAGCGGGTTGCCGACATGCTGGTGGTCGAAGTAATCGAGGATCACCCGGCTGTCGTGCAGTACCGAACCGTCGGCCAGGCGCAGGGCCGGGATCTTGCCGGTGGGGTTGCCTTGCACCACCTCGGCGTCCGGGGTGACCGGTGTGGGCATGCAGGCGTGCAGGGCTACGCGGTCCTGTTGGCCGGTCTCGATCAGCAGCACGCGGACTTTGCGCACGAATGGCGAAGCGGAGTTGTGGAACAAGGTCATGCTGGGCGCGGACATGGGCATTCCTCTGTAGGAGCGAGCTTGCTCGCGAATAACGCCAACGATAACGCAGCTCACCGGGTTTAACGCGGTGCTCTCGGGTTTTTCGCGAGCAAGCTCGCTCCTACAGGAGTTTGTAGACGGCAATGGTCGCGGGTATGCCCAACCCGATCCAACTCAATGAATCCCACCACCCATCGCCCAGCAGCGCTGCAAATAACCCGGCGGCACTGAGCAGGCCAATCCCCAGGGGTATGGCAAACACCTTCCAGAAATTCGACTGCCGCGGCTTCATACCCTGGCCGCCTTGCGCCGTACGATCCATAAGTAAATGCCGCTCACCAGCACGATGATGGTCAACACATCCAGCACCGCCCACAGGACCTTCATCGGCATGCCGCCGTAATCACCAAAATGCAGGGGTTGGGACATGCCCATGGCGTCCATGTACCACGGCCGTTCGGCGATGGCGGTGACGGCAAGGGTGCTGGCGTCGATCAGTACCGGTGTCAGCAAATGGGAGGTCAAGTGGGTGCTGCCCTTCATGAACACAGCGTAGTGATGTTCGCTGGAAAAGCGCGTGCCGGGGAAGGCGATAAAGTCTGGCTCCATACCCGGTGCGGCCTTGGCGGCAATGCTCAACAGCTCGGTGGCGGGTGCGCGCTGGGTCAGCGGCGGGGCGTTCTTGTAGGGTTCGATCATGGCGCTGAGGCTGTCCTGGCGCCAGGCGGCGATGATCAGGTCGGCGCAGGCGCTGATCACGCCGGTAACACCCACCACCAGCGCCCAGGTCAAGGTGACCACGCCGATCAGGTTGTGCAGGTCGAGCCAGCGCAGGCGAGTGGACTTGTCCTGGCGCACGGTGGCGAACTTCAAGCGGCGCATGAACGGCAGGTACAACACCGTGCCCGAGATAATCGCCAGCACAAACAGAATGCCCATGAACGCCAGCAACAACTTGCCCGCCAGCCCGGCAAACATATCCACATGCAGGCGCAGCAGGAACAGGGTGAAGCCCCCATTGGCAGACGGCATTTCGACGGTTTCGCCAGTGCGGGCATCGAGCATGAAGGTGTGCGACGAGTTCGGCTCCGTGCCGGCGGTGGCCGCCATGATCGCGATCACGCCGTTGTTGTCGTCTTCGTCCCAGGCCAGGTACTGCATGGCCTCGCCGGGGCGATGGGCCTGGGCTTTGGCTACAAGCTGCTCGAGGTTGAGCCGGGGCGTATCGGCAGGCATCTGTGCCAGTTCGGGCTCATTGCCCAGCAGGTGGTCGATCTCGTGGTGAAACACCAACGGCAGGCCGGTGAGAGCGAGCAGTAGCAGGAATACGGTGCAGATCAGGCTGGTCCAGGTGTGGATGAAGGACCAGCGGCGGATGGTTTTGCTTTTCATTGTCTAGCCTTCAGATGCACCAAAGCCGCCCTGTTGGGCGGCCTGGTGGTTAGCTCAGCTGATTACCACTGGTAGGTGGCGCTGGCGACTACGCTGCGTTGGTCGCCGAAGTAGCAATAGGAGCCATCACAGGTGGAAATGTAGTCCTTGTTGAACAGGTTGGTCGCGTTCACTTTTACCGAGGCGCCCTTGAGGCTGTTGTCCAGGCGGCCGAGGTCGTAGTGCACCGCGCCGTCGAAGACGGTGTAGGCGTTGGCCTTGCCGGCCCAGGTATTGGCCTGGTCGCCGTAGGTGTTGCCGGTGTAGCGGGCGCCGAAGCCGATACCGAAACCGTCGAGCGCGCCGGTGTGCCAGGTGTAGTCGGTCCACAAGGACGCTTGTTGGTTAGGCATCAGTTGCAGGCGGTTGCCTTTGAACTCGCCTTTTTGCACTTCGGATTTGGCCAACGTGTAGGCGGCGATCACTTTGAGGTTTTCGGTCACGTCAGATACGGCTTCCAGCTCCAGGCCTTTGACTTTCACTTCGCCGGTCTGGTCGGTGACAGACACACCACCGGACTGGAAGCTGCTGACCAGAACGTTCTTCTGGGTCAGGTCATACAGCGCGGCACTGAGTAGCGTGTTCGAACCCGGCGGTTGGTACTTGATCCCCAATTCCCACTGCTCGCCTTCGGTGGGTTTATAGGACTCTGTAGGAGAGGCACTGGCGTTGCTCGCCGGCTGGAAAGATTCGGCGTAGGAGATATACGGTACGAAGCCCGAGTCGAACACATAGCTCAGTGCCGCGTTCCCGCTGAAATTCTTGCTGCGGTCAGTATTGGTCGCGTCGCTTTTGTTGAAGTACGTGGTGCCCTGGTGCACCCAGTCTTCACGGCCCCCCAGGGTCAGGCGCCAGTTATCAAGAGCCATCTGGTCCTGGACGTAGAGACCGGTCTGGACGGTTTTCTGATTGTAGTCGTAGAAAGCGCCGGAGCGTGCGGGGCGTTCAACTGGCGTGGTGTTGACCGGGTTGAAGATGTTGACTCGTCCGGCCTGCCCGTAAATCGACAGGTACGAGGTATCGGTACGCTGGTGGTCAAGCCCGAGTAGAAGGGTGTGGGTGACGTCGCCGGTGGAGAAGTCGGCCTGAAAGTTGTTATCTACCGCCAATTGTCCGATGTTCTCGTCCACGTTGGTCGAAGAACGGTCCATATTGCCTTCGGCGTCGACCGGTGCCCAGCCAAAGGCGCCCACGGTCAATTGTTGGAACGACAATTCTGATTTGGTGTAACGCAGATTCTGTTTGAACTGCCAGGTATCGTTGAAGCGGTGCTCGAATGCGTAGCCGAGTGCGTAATAGGTACGGTCGTAGAACTCGTAGTCTGGATCGCCCAGGTTTTTATGATGCGAAACGTCACCCAGTGGCGACTTGATCTTGGTGCCGACTATCGGCAGGAATTGGCTGGTCGCCCCGGTATCGTCACGGGTGAACTGTGACAGCAAGGTCAGCTTGGTATCGGTGTCGATATTCCAGGTCAAGCTCGGTGCGATGTTGTAGCGCTTGTTGTCGATGTGATCGACCTGGGTACCGGCATCGCGCACGACACCGCCAACGCTGTAGAGAAACTGGCCCTCATCATCGATCTTGCCAGTGCTTTCGAAATTGATCTGGCGGTGGTTGTCACTGCCGTATTGCACCTGGATAGCACTGCTCTGTTCGGCGCTGGGACGGCGGCTGACCATGTCCAGCAAGCCACCAGGTGGAGTTTGACCATAAACCGATGAAGCCGGGCCGCGCAGCAGGGCGAGGCGATCGAGGTTCCAGGTTTCGGCTTTTGGGTTGGCGTACACGCCACGGGGCAGTGGCAGGCCGTCGAGGAATTGGGTGGGTTCAAAGCCGCGCACACGCATCCAGTCGTAACGGGTGTCGCTGCCGTAGCTGGCGGACACAATGCCGGGCATGTACTTGACCGCATCGTCGAGGTTCTGCACGTTACGGTCCTGCATCTGCTCGCGGGTGGCAACCGAGATCGAGCGTGGTGCCTCAACCAGCGCGGTATCGGTTTTGGTGCCGGCGGCGGTGCGCTTTGCTACATATCCTTCCACCGGCCCCCAAGCGCTTTCATAGCTGCCTTGGCCGGTGATGTTGGTGGTCGGCAAGGCAACGACGCCCTCCGGAACCGGCATCAGGGTGTAAGTGCCCGCACTGCTTTGTTCCAACTGCAACCCCGTTCCCCGCAAGGCCTCACGCAACGCGCCCTGCGCATCGAACTGGCCTTTGACCGGCGCCGAGGTCTTGCCGGCGGCGAGTGCGGGGTTGAGGGTCAGCGCCAGGCCGGCCTGGCTGGCGATCTGGTTCAGTGTGCTGGCCAGGGGCGCAGCCGGCAGGTTGTAGGCGCGCACGCTGGACGCTTGTTCTGCGGCATACAGCGTGGTGCTGGCGAGCGGGGCGCTGAGGGCGATCGCCACGGCTAACAGGCTGGGGCGCAACAAGGTGTCTAGCGTGCGGGACATACGGGCGGCTCCTGAATGGAAATATTTCTCAATTGCCTAGGTGCCGAGCGAGAATCGAAAAGTGATAGGGCCAAGTGAAAAAATTTTACTGAGGTGTGCTTGAGGGCCTCATCGCAGCATAGGTATCTACACAACTTCGGCACGACGCTATTGCTCCCTTGAGGATTAGACAGCCGACGCCTATCTACCTGACACACCACGATCAAACTGTGGGAGCGGGCTTGCTCGCGAAGGCGGCCTGACAGCCGACACAGTTATACCGAGTACATATCCATTTCTGCGGTAACGGCCACTTAGGGTTCCGCCCTGACGGCGGCTCACTTTTGAAAAGAGCCCAAAAGTAAGCAAAAGGCTCTTGCCCCACCACTCGGCACCTCGCTTAGGCTCGGTGTGCCCGTAATCCGACAGCGATTTGGGGGGCCGCCGCCACGCGCCATCCATGGCGCGGGGCGGCTAAACCGGCATCCCTGCCGGTTTACCCCCCAAATCCCTGTCGAATTCCGGCCAGCGTGGTTTAACGGGGCGCCTAAGATCAAAAGCAGATCAAGATCAAGAGCGACTCGCTTCGCATCGTGGTTACCGTCGGCAGCTACAGGCTACAAAGTTGTGTAGATACCTATGCTCATCGCAGGCAAGCCAGCTCCCACAGTTGATGGTGTTCGCAGTTCAAAATGTGGGAGCTGGCTTGCCTGCGATAGCAATCGCCCAGGCACTGCAGGACCTAAGGCTTACCCTTGACGGTCACCCACCACGGCGTGTGCTGCGCGATCTGCACCGGCAAGGTCGGCAACAGCGCATTCAATGCCAACGTGGTGTCGTGCAGCGGGAAACTGCCGGTGATGCGCAGGTCGGCCACGGACTTATCCACACCCAGGTAGCCGGTGCGATAGCGCGCCAATTCCTCGATCACATCCCCCAGCCGGGCGTTGTCGACCACCAGCATGCCGCGGGTCCAGGCATCGGTTGCCGGGGTGACGGCCAGCAGCGGGCCAAGGCCGTCGCTGCGCATCAGCACCTGCTGGCCCGCCTTGAACACCTGTTCCTGGTGCAACGCCTCGGGCTGGGCGGCCACGGCTGACTGCAACACACTCAGGCGCGTGGCATCGTCTTCGCGTTTGACGATAAACCGAGTGCCCAGCGCCCGCAGGCTGCCGTCGCGGGTTTGCACGTAGAACGGGCGCGAATCGTCGTGGCCGGTCTCGACGAGAATTTCGCCTGCCTGCAACACGATCAAGCGGCGTGTTTCGTCGAAGCGCACATCAATGGCGCTGTGGGTGTTGAGGTTTATTCGCGTGCCGTCCGCCAGCTTCAGCGTGCGCTGCTCACCGGTAGCAGTGCGCTGGTCGGCCAGCCAATAGTGGATAGGTACGTAACGCTCACCGGCAAACAGCGCCAGGCCGCACACCAGCACGATACTGGCCAGGCCCCGGCCCAGTTTGCGCACGCGCTGGCGAATGCCGTGGCGCGACTGCAGCAGCGCCGCCCGGGCCGGGCCCGAGGCCACGCTGAAACGCTGGTCGAGCATGCCCAACTGGCGCCAGGCGCGCGCATGTTCCTCATCGCTGGCCAGCCACTTGCTGAACTCTTCCCGTTCCACCGCGCTGCTGTCGCCCGAGTCGAGGGACAGTTGCCAGGCAATCGCGGCATCCAGCACGCGCGACGACACCGGTTTGGAGCCGATGGCGGTCACGACGGCTCGCCATACAGTGCGATGTAGCACTGGCGAATGCCCTGGGCCAGGTATTGGCGCACGCGGGGCACTGACACGCCCAGGCGCTGGGCGATTTCAGCGTGGCCCAGGCCGTCGAGGCGGTTATAGAGGAACGCGGCGCGGGCCTTGCTCGACAGTTTGCCGAGCAGGCGGTCGATGGCCTTGAGGTCTTCGAGGATCAGTTGCTGGGCTTCCGGCGAAGGCTGCTCGCTTTCCGGGATCAGCATCAATTCGGTGAGGTAGGCCTGCTCCAAAGCTGCACGACGGAAGTAGTCGAACAGCAAACCCTTGGCGATGGCCACCAGGAACGCCCGCGGTTCGCGGGGCTCGCGCAACTCATCACGGCCCAGCAGGCGCATGAAGGTGTCCTGGCTCAGGTCTTCGGCACGACTCGGGCACGCCACATTGCGTCGCAGCCAAGCCAACAGCCAGCCACGGTGGTCGCGATATAACGCACCAACAAGCTCACTGCGTGGGGTCTGGACCGACGACAAGGCATCACCGAATAAACAAGAGGTTTAAACTAACGAGAATTATTCGCGATTGTCGCAGAGGCGTGGGGTGGGCGCAATTGGCGTCTGTCGGGAGATGAGATTAAAACGATGGCGCCTGTTTGCGCCGTTTCCATTGGGCCAAACGCGCTTGCAGCGCCTGGGGCGTGTCGATCTGTTGCTGCCGCGCACGGCTGAACAGGATCAGCATCAGCTCCGCCGTCGCCAATGCATCGGCGCTGGCGTGATGGCGTTCGCCGGCCTGTAGCCTGAAGTGGTTGAGCCAATCATCCAGGCCGGCCTCGCGGATATGCGCCTCTGGGCACAACAACGGGGCCAGGTCAGCCACATCCAGGAATGGATGGGCCAGGCGATACCCCAGGCTGTCCTTGAGCGCCCGGCACAGCATGTGTTGATCAAACGGGGCATGAAAAGCCAGCAGAGGGCTGTCGCCCACGAACGCCATGAAATCCAGCAACGCTTCGGCCGGGTCGCTGCCGGCGGCGATTGCACTGGGCCCCAGCCCGTGGATCAGCACACTGGGGCTGAGCTTGGTGTCGGTGCGTTGCAGCGTGCGTTCGAACAGCTGGGAAAAATCCACCGCACCGTCTTCGATGACCACGGCGCCGATCGACAGCACCTGGTCGCGGTGAAGGTTCAGGCCGCTGGTTTCCAGGTCCACCACCACCCAGCGCTGGCTGCGCATTGGGCCGTTGCCCAGCTCGGCGGGCTTGGGTAACTGCTCCAGGCGCTGCTGTTGCGCAGCGTTGAGCCCAGGCTTTTTGGCGCGCAGCCAGCCAAACAAACTCACAGCTGATACCGCAAGCTCAGGCTGCTTTGCAGGCGTTGGGCCTGGCGCAGGGACTCACGCAGGATGCGCCTGTCCAGGTGGTTGAGGCTGTCGGGGTCGACGCGGTTGGAATAGGGCAGGTTCTCGCGGGTCTGCAATTGATGCTGCTGCATGCGGGTCTGCTGGATAAAGTGGTAGGCCTCTTCATAGGCGGCGCCATCCAGGGGCTCGATCACGGCCTTGTCCACCAATTGGCGCAGGCGTTCCAGGGTGTTGTTGGCGTGGATGCCATGGGCCAGGGCCAACAGGCGCGCGCCGTCTACAAAGGGCGTGAGGCCCTGCACCTTGAGGTCGAGGGTGGCTTTTTCGCCATTTTTGCGGGTCAGCACGAACTCGCGGAAACGCCCCACCGGCGGGCGGCGCAGCAGTGCGTTCTCGGCCAACATACGTTGGAACAAGCGGTTATCCGCCACCTGATCGAGAATGCCCTGGCGCAGTTGTTCGCAACCGCGCTCGTCGCCCCACACCACGCGCAAGTCAAAATAGATGCTTGAGCCCAGCAGGTTTTCTGGCGTCGCCTCACGAATGAACGCGCCGAAGCGCCGCGCCCACTCCACGCGGGACAAGCACAGCTCGGGGTTGCCGGCCATGATATTGCCCTTGCACAGGCTGAAGCCGCACAGCGCCAGGCTTTGGTTGATGTGCTGCGCCAGAGGCAGCAAGCGGCCACGAAAGTCGGCGGCTTCGACGGCGTCCTTGGCCTCGAACAGGATGCCGTTGTCCTGGTCGGTGTACAGCGTTTGTTCGCGGCGGCCTTCGCTGCCAAAACACAGCCAACTGAAAGGCACGCCGGGGTCGCCTTTTTCCGCGAGGGTCAGCTCGATCACCCGGCACACGGTGTGGTCGTTGAGCAGCGTGATGATGTGGGTGATCTGGGTGGACGACGCGCCATGGGCGAGCATGCGCTCCACCAACTGGCCGATTTCACCGCGAATCGCCACCAGGTTTTCCACCCGGGGAGCGTTGCGGATGGTGCGGGCCAGGTGCACCAGGTCCACGCGCTGCAAGGAGAACAAGTCACGCTCGGAGACCACGCCACACAGGCGCTGGTCTTGCACCAGGCACACATGGGCGATATGCCGCTCGGTCATGGCGATAGCTGCGTCGAATGCGCTGTGCTCCGGGCTCAAGTAAAACGGTGCCTGGGTCATGTGCCCGGCAATGCTCTGGCTGAAGTCGCTGGTGCCATCGGCGACCACCTGGCGCAGATCGCGCAGGGTGAAGATGCCCAGGGGCGCCTTGTGTTCGTTGACGATCACAATGCTGCCGACCTGCTGTTCGTGCATCAAGGTCACCGCTTCGCGCAACGGCGTGTGCGGGCTGCAGGTGACCGGGTGGCGCATGGCCAATTCACCCAGGCGGGTATTCAAGGAGTATTGGGTGCCGAGGGTTTCCACGGCTTTTTGCTGTACCTGCTGGTTGACCTGGTCGAGCAGGCTGCTGACCCCGCGCAAGGCGAAATCACGAAACGGGCTGGACAGCGCGAACAGCTTGATAAAGGCCGGCTTGTTCAGTTGCAGGCAAAAGGTGTCTTCAGCGGCTTTGTGTTCTGTGCGGGTCGCGCGTTCACCCAGCAAGGCGGCGAGGGGGAAGCATTCGCCGGTGGCGATTTCAAAGGTGGTGTCCGCCGAGTCTGGGCGCTCGCCCACGACCCGCCCCTGTTTGACGATATAAAAATGCTCGACCGGGCCACCCGACGGTTTGAGGATGCTGTCGCCAGGGCCGTAGAAACGCAGCTGGCACTGTTCCACCAGGAAGGCCAGGTGCGCCTGTTCCATCTGGTTGAACGGCGGGAAGCGTTGCAGGAATTGCAGGGTGCCGTGGATGTTCTGCAACACCGCGGTTTTACCCGCCTGTGCGAATGCATCAGCTTTACTCATAACAGTGACCGCAGTGTTTTTGTCGTTATCGTGCTGCATGGTCGACTCCTGCGCGGTGGGTGCCCATTGGACGTAAGTCTAGGTCGAGGAATACCGCGCAAAACTAGGGAAAAACCTTACATGACAATCGTCCAAAACCCGTAGAACGCCCACTAGGCAAACTTTCCGACGAAGTGCACATTGATCGCCCTTCCGCAGATGTCTGACGAGTGTGCTGGGAGATTGATGAGAACTGCTGAGAAACGTATGTCCGACCACGATATTTTGAGTGATGCCGAGCGCGAGGCGCTGAGCGCCGTGATGCTGGAGCCCGACTTACCCCCCCAACGCGTATTGATCGTGGACGACGACAAGGACGCGCGTGAACTGTTGGCGGAAATCCTTGGGCTCGACGGTATTCGCTGCATGACAGCCGAAAGTGGCGAGGCAGCGTGGGAGTTGTTGAAGACGCACAGTTCCATCGGTTTGTTGATCACCGACCTGCGCATGGCGCCCAGCAATGGCCTGGAATTGATCCGCCAGGTGCGTGAGTCCACCCGTGCGGCGTTGCCGATCATCATCATGTCGGGGGACGCGGAAGCGCCGGATGTGATTGATGCGATGCATTTGAGCGTGGTGGATTTCTTGCTCAAGCCGATTGATAGCGTGAAGTTGGCGAAGTTGGTGAAGCGGGAGTTGGGGATGGTTGCCTGATTCTTGTGGTGAGTGTGATGGCCTCTTCGCGAGCAAGCCCGCTCCCACATTCGACCGCATTCTTACCCGACTGAATGCAGTCGAATGTGGGAGCGGGCTTGCTCGCGAAGGCGTCAGTACATTCGACCTAAGAACTAAAAAGCCCCGATCTTTCGATCAGGGCTTTTTTCATTTACAGGCCGTTCTTGGCCTTGAACTCCCGACGCCTGCGATGCAATACCGGCTCGGTATAGCCATTAGGCTGCTTGGTCCCTTCAATCACCAACTCCACCGCTGCCTGGAACGCGATGTTGCTGTCGAAATCCGGAGCCAGTGGGCGGTACAACGCATCCCCGGCATTCTGACGGTCTACCACCGGCGCCATGCGCTTGAGGCTTTCCATCACTTGGGCTTCGTTGACGATGCCGTGGCGCAGCCAGTTGGCGATGTGCTGGCTGGAAATACGCAGGGTGGCGCGGTCTTCCATCAGGCCGACATCGTTGATGTCCGGCACTTTGGAGCAGCCCACACCCTGGTCGATCCAGCGCACCACATAGCCAAGGATGCCCTGGGCGTTGTTGTCCAGTTCGTTGCGGATCTCTTCTTCGGACCAATCGGTATTGCTGGCCAAAGGAATGGTGAGAATATCGTCCACCGAAGCGCGCTCGCGCTTGGCCAGTTCGGCCTGGCGGGCAAACACATCGACCTTGTGGTAGTGCAACGCATGCAAGGCCGCGGCGGTTGGCGAAGGTACCCAGGCGGTGTTGGCGCCGGCCAGTGGGTGAGCGATTTTCTGTTCGAGCATCGCCGCCATCAGGTCGGGCATGGCCCACATGCCCTTACCGATCTGTGCACGACCTTGCAGGCCAGTGCTCAGGCCGATATCGACGTTCCAGTTCTCATAGGCGCCGATCCATTTTTCTGCCTTCATGGCCGCCTTGCGCACCATCGCGCCGGCTTCCATGGAGGTGTGGATTTCATCGCCGGTGCGGTCGAGGAAACCGGTGTTGATAAACACCACACGCTCGCTGGCCGCCTTGATGCAGGCCTTGAGGTTGACCGTGGTGCGGCGCTCCTCGTCCATGATCCCGACCTTGAGGGTGTTGCGCGCCAGGTTCAGCACCTCTTCGATGCGACCGAACAGTTCGTTGGTGAACGCGGCTTCTTCCGGGCCGTGCATCTTCGGTTTCACGATGTACACAGAACCGGTGCGGCTGTTCTTGCGGGTGTTGTTGCCGTTGAGGCTGTGGATCGCCGCCAGGCTGGTGATCAGGCCGTCGAGGATGCCTTCGGGCACTTCGTTGCCGTCTTTATCGAGGATCGCATCGATGGTCATCAAGTGGCCAACGTTGCGCACGAACAACAGCGAACGGCCGTGCAGGGTCACGTCGCTGCCATCCACGCCGGTGTAGACGCGGTCAGGGTTCATGGTGCGGGTGAAGGTCTGGCCACCCTTGGCCACTTCTTCGGCCAGGTCGCCCTTCATCAGGCCGAGCCAGTTGCGGTAGATCACCACTTTGTCGTCGGCGTCCACAGCGGCCACGGAGTCTTCGCAGTCCATGATGGTGGTCAGCGCGGCTTCCATCAGCACGTCTTTGACGCCGGCAGCGTCGGTCTGGCCGACTGGGGTGCTGGCGTCGATCTGGATTTCGAAGTGCAGGCCATTGTGCTTGAGCAAGATTGCAATCGGCTCGGCCGCAGGGCCCTGGAAACCGATCAACTGGGCATCGTCACGCAGGCCGCTGTTGCTGCCGCCTTTGAGGCTGACGATCAGCTTGCCATCGACGATCTTGTAGCCGGTGGAATCGACGTGGCTGCCGGCGCTGAGCGGTGCGGCTTCGTCGAGGAAGGCGCGGGCGAAGGCAATGACCTTGTCGCCACGTACTTTGTTGTAGCCCTTGCCCTTCTCGGCGCCGTTGGCTTCGCTGATGGCGTCGGTGCCATACAGCGCGTCGTACAGCGAGCCCCAGCGCGCATTCGAGGCATTGAGGGCGAAACGGGCATTCATCACCGGCACGACCAGCTGTGGGCCGGCCATGCGTGCGATCTCGTCATCGACGTTTTGGGTCGAGGCCTGGAAGTCTGCGGCTTCTGGCAGCAGGTAGCCGATGTCTTGCAGGAAGGCTTTGTAGGCCACCAGGTCATGGGCCTGGCCTGCGTGGGTCTGGTGCCAGGTATCGATCCGCGCCTGGAAGTCGTCGCGTTTGGCGAGTAGGGCTTTGTTCTTCGGGGCCAGGTCATGGATGACCTTGTCGGCACCGGCCCAGAACTGGTCGGCAGTGATGCCGGTACCGGGAATGGCTTCGTTGTTCACGAAGTCGAACAGGACTTTGGCGACCTGCAGGCCACCGACTTGAACGTGTTCAGTCATTGCTTGCCTCACTCTGCGGAGCTTATGCGCTTTTTCAGATTTTCATTATGTAGTGCACGGTTGGGCATACTACATGATGACTTGCGGTTGTGAAAATTAGACTAAATACGTCGTTTAGCGACCCACTTTGGTCGTACGGTCACAGCGGAGAACCGGATGTTCTCAAAAAACTATTAGATTGTTCCAGATAAATATCAAAATGGTACACGATTTGTCTTCCAGCGACCGCGCGTCCACTTTGTAGGAGCGAGCTTGCTCGCGAAAAACCTGAGAGCACCGCAAGTGTCAGTTTTTTCGCGTTATCGTTGACGACCTTCGCGAGCAAGCTCGCTCCTACAGGAATAGCACCGAGGTATTTCGCCATGGACCATCTTGTACTCACTATTATCGCCGCCGACAAACCCGGCCTGGTTGAACGCATCGCGCAGAACATTGCCAGCCATGGTGGTAACTGGCTGGAAAGCCGCATGGCGCACATGGCCGGGCAGTTTGCCGGGATTCTGCGGGTCAGTGTGCCGAGCGAGCAGCGCCAGGCATTGGTGGGATCGTTGGAGGATTTATCCACCCACGGCATTCGCGTGTTGGTGGGTGAGGGCAGCAGCGGCCAGGCATCGGCGTCCAAGCCTATCCTGATGACCCTGGTGGGCAATGATCGCTCGGGCATCGTGCGCGAGATCACCGCGCTGTTGAGCCAGCAGGGTGTCAACCTGGAACGCCTGAGCACCGATGTGCGCCCGGCGCCCATGAGTGGTGATCCGCTGTTCAACGCCGAGGCGTTGTTGCAAGTGCCGGCCACGCTGTCGTTGGAAACCTTGCAAGAGGCTTTGGAAACCTTGGCCGATGACTTGATGGTGGAGTTACGTCAGGAGGAGTAACGATCCACAGGGTTATGCATCGAAATCTTGCATGGGCCTGTGGATAACCTGTAGAGACCCGACGCCAGGCCACGCCCGCCGGGCATCTGCGCAAGTTGAGCAAAAAACGAGCAGTTTCAAGGGCTTGTGCACAAATGGCGGGGATCAGGTTGTGGATAACCTTGGGGTGGAACGCTGCAAGCCACGAATGCTGTGGCTTGCAGAGGTTTGTACGTTATTTGATCAGCGTTTGCGCACGGTCATCCAGGCATCCAGGCTGTACACCACCAGCCCGGCCCAGATAAAGGCGAAGGCGATCAACGTGCTCGGCGCCAGGTGTTCACCGAACAACAGCACGGCTTCGAGCAACACCAGCGTCGGCGCCACGTACTGCAAAAAGCCCAGGGCGGTGTAGGGCAAATGCCGTGCAGCGGCGTTGAAGCACACCAGGGGAATCAGCGTCACCGGGCCTGCGGCCACCAGCCACCAGGCCTCGGAGGTGCTCCAGAACGCCAGTTGCGCGCTGTGGGCGGTCGGGTTGAACAGCAACCAGGCGATGGCAATGGGTACCAGCATCCAGGTTTCCACCACCAGCCCTGGCAGCGCCTTGACCGGCGCCTGCTTGCGGATCAAACCGTAGAAACCGAACGTCAGCGCCAGCGCCAGCGACACCCACGGCAGGCTACCAACCTGCCACACCTGCTGCGCCACACCCGCCGCAGCCAACCCGACAGCCACCCATTGCAAACGGCGCAGGCGCTCGCCGAGGATCAGCATGCCCAGCAGCACATTTACCAGCGGGTTGATGTAGTAACCCAGGCTCGCTTCGAGCATGCGCCCGGTGTTTACCGACCACACATAGGTCAGCCAGTTAGCGGCGATCAACGAACCACTGAGGGCCAGGATCGCCAGGCGCTGGGGGTTGTCGCGCAGCTCGCGAAACCAGCCGGGGTGTTTCCACACCATCAGCAACAGCCCACCGAACAGTGCCGACCACAACACACGGTGCACGATGATCTCGGCGGCAGGCACGCTGGCGATGGCTTTGAAGTAGAGCGGGAACAGACCCCAGATGACATAGGCGCTCAGGCCCAGGATGTACCCCTTGCGAGGGTTGGCGGCTTGCATTGCAGAATCCTTGCTTAGGCAGCTAACAAAGCGCAATTGTAAGGATATTTGTCAGACAATGGGCGCCGCTTTTTGTAGGAGCGCGCTTGCTCGCGAAGATCGTCAACGATAATGCGGCAGGCCTGTCACCCAATGGCGCTCTCGGGTTTTTCGCGAGCAAGCTCGCTCCTACAGGAGAGCGTCGTGTTGCTCAGAAGAGCTTCAGCGGTTCTTCATTGAGCGCCGACAGTTGTTCGCGCAATGCCAGCACCTGATCACCCCAATACCGCTCGCTGCCAAACCACGGAAAGCTATGGGGGAATGCGGGGTCGTCCCAGCGTCGCGCCAGCCAGGCACTGTAGTGCATCAGGCGCAGGGCGCGCAGCGGTTCGATCAGCGCCAGTTCGCGCGGGTCGAAGTCGTGGAATTCCTGGTAGCCATCCATCAGCTCCGAGAGCTGGCCCAGGCATTCCTGGCGGTCGCCAGCCAGCATCATCCACAGGTCTTGCACCGCCGGGCCCATGCGGCAGTCATCCAGGTCGACGATATGGAACATTTCGTCGCGGCACATCATGTTGCCGGGGTGGCAGTCACCGTGCATGCGGATGTTCTTGTGCGGCGTGGCCTTGTAAACCTCTTCCACACGCTTGAGCAGGTCGCGGGCTACGGACTCATAGGCCGGCAACAGGCTTTTGGGAATGAAGTTGCCTTCAAGCAGGGTGGTAAGGGAGTCGTGACCGAAATTCTTCACCCCCAGGGCTTCGCGGTGTTCGAACGGGCGGGTGGAGCCCACCGCGTGCAAACGACCGAGCAGTTGCCCAAGCCGATAAAGCTGATCGAGGTTGCCAGGCTCCGGCGCGCGGCCGCCACGGCGGGGGAACAGGGTGAAGCGGAAACCTGCGTGTTCGAACAGGCTCTCGCCGTTGTGGACCAACGGGGCGACCACCGGTACATCGCACTCGGCCAGTTCGAAGGTGAAGCGGTGTTCTTCCAGGATCGCCTCGTTGGTCCAGCGCTGGGGGCGATAGAACTTGGCGATCAGTGGTTCGGCGTCTTCAATGCCCACTTGGTACACGCGGTTTTCGTAGCTGTTGAGCGCCAGAACTCGCGCGTCGCTGAGGAAACCGATGCTTTCGACGGCGTCGAGCACCAGGTCTGGGGTGAGTGTTTCAAACGGGTGGGCCATGCGAACTCCTGCGCGCAGCAGGGCGCCGCGTCCGGCCGGGTATGGTAACAGCATAGATAGGCGGTGGCTGTGCGGACGCCTTCGCAGGCAAGCCAGCTCCCACACTGGCATGTATTTACACATCGAGATGTGGGAGCTGGCTTGCCTGCGATAGCGGCCTATCAGGCGCCTACGATCCCGCCGTCATCCCGCCGAATCGCCATCACCGAGGAGCGCGGCTTGCCGTTGGGCAGGTGTTCCGGCCAGGTCGAACCACCGGTTTCCCCTGGGTGCTGAATGCCCACGAACAGCGTCTTCTGGTCCGGCGAAAAACTGATCCCCGTCACTTCACACGCCACCGGCCCCACCATGAAACGACGGATTTCACCGGTGCTCGGGTCGCCACACAGCATCTGGTTATTGCCCATGCCCGCAAAGTCGCCGGCGTTGCTGTAGTCGCCATCGGTGAGGATCCACAGGCGCCCGGCTTTGTCGAAGCCCAGGCCGTCGGGGCTGTTGAACATGTTTTGCGGGTTGATGTTGGACGAGCCGCCCTTGGGGTTGCCGGCATGTACGCCGGGGTTGCCGGCCACCACGAACAGGTCCCAAGTGAAGTCCGTGGCACCGTGGTTATCGGCGTCGGCTTTCCAGCGCAGGATCTGGCCGTAGACGTTCTTCTCCCGTGGGTTGGGGCCGCCCACCGGCTGGCCCTCTTCGCCGCGCTTGGCGTTGTTGGTCAGGGTGCAGTAGACCTGGCCGTCGGTGGGGCTGACCACGATCCATTCCGGGCGGTCCATGCGTGTGGCTTTCACCACGCTGGCGGCCAGGCGCGCGTGAATCAGCACCTCGGCCTGGTTGGCGAACCCGCTGCTGGCGTCGATGCCGTTTTTGCCATGGGTGAGTTCAACCCACTGGCCTTTGCCCTTGGGGTGGTCGGCGTTACCGTCGCCCGCGTCGAAGATCGCCACGTACAAGGTGCCGTGGTCGAGCAGGTCTTTGTTGGCCTTGGGGTTGTTGTGGTTGATCTGGTCGCGGCTGACGAACTTGTAGATGAATTCACCACGCTCATCGTCGCCCATGTACACCACGGCGCGGCCGTCACGGGTTTCGGCGAGGGCTGCGTTCTCGTGCTTGAAGCGGCCCAGGGCCGTGCGCTTGACCGGGGTGGATTGCGGATCGAACGGGTCGATTTCCACCACCCAGCCATGGCGATTGAGTTCGTTGGGGTTCTTGGCCATGTCAAAGCGCGGGTCGTGCTGATGCCAGTTGATGTCCTTGCTGGCGGCCACCACGCCGTAGCGCTTCTGCCCGGCGTCGAAGGTTTGCTGCGGGTTGCTGCTGCCAAAGCAATCGGTGAAGTTTTCTTCGCAGGTCAGGTAAGTGCCCCACGGCGTCTTGCCGTTAGCGCAGTTCTGGAACGTGCCGAGGACTTTTTTGCCGGTCTTGTCGGCGCTGGTTTTCAGCCAATTATGGCCGGCAGCAGGGCCACTCAAGCGGAGCGGTGAATTGCCGTGGATGCGTCGGTTGTAGCGCGAGTCCTGGACGAACTGCCAAGTGTCACCCTGGCGGCGTACTTCGATCACCGACACGCCTTCGCTGGCCAGGGCCTTGCGCACGTCTTCGGCCGATTGCGGCGCGCCGCCGTGGGCGTAGAGGTAGCGGTAGTTGGTGTATTCGTTGTTGATCGCCATCAGCGCGCGGTTGTCGTCGCCGGAGAATGGAAACAGGCTCATGCCGTCGTTGTTGTCGCCGAACTGTTGTTCCTGGGCCTTGGCGGTGCCATGGCCGGACGGGTCGAAGGCTGGGGCGTGCTTGTGCAGGGGCTGGCCCCAACTGATCAGCACCGAAGCGCTGTAGCCCGGTGGCAGGGTGATGGTGTCGCTGGTGGCGGCGGCGATGCTGGTGAACCCCAGCAGCGGGCTGGCGGAAGCGGCATTCACCGCCAGGGCGCTACGGCTCAGCAGGTTACCGCCAAGGAACATCGCGGCGCCGCACAAGGCGCCTGCGCCGATAAAGCGACGGCGGGTCAGGCCCACCATCTGTTCAAGGTCGGTGGCTTGGTTTTCTTCTAATAGGCTCATCACAGGCTCCTTAAGGTTTTTGCAGACACCTTAAGCAGCGCTTGTGACCGAATTGTTGCAGCTTGAAGACGTGGGCCCGTTACACCGGGGTGCCGAGCAATACATGGCTGGGTGCAAACTGCACGCGGATCGGCTGGCCCTGCGCTGCGTCGATGGCCTTGAGTGCGACGGGCTGCGCCAGTGCGCACAACACTTGGCCGTTGGGCAGGGCGATACGCACCTCGCTGGGGCCGTCTTCGGCGGCGAGAATGGTCTCGATCACACCGCTCATGCAATTGTGTCCAAGTGTTTCGGTTTGCCCCTCCGCCAATAATTCAAGCCATCCGGCCTTGATCAGTGCGACCACTTCCACACCAGTCTGCAGTTCCAGGCGCAGGGTGCTGTCGTGGGTGATCTGTGCATCCAGATGCAGGCCGCCAGCCAATTGCAGGCGGATCATGTCGTTGTGGCCATGGCTCTCTATGGCGCTGACTTGGCCGTGCAACTGGTTGCGCGCGCTGGTGCGCAGCATCAAGCGGCCCAGCAGGTTGAAGTCGCTGGCCGCTTCGTCCGAGCCAAGGATCTCGGCCTGAAGCAGTTGCAGACGCTGATAAAGGCGCAGCACCCGCTCTCCTTCTTGCGTCAGTTTGGCGCCGCCACCGCCCTTGCCACCGACGCTGCGTTGCACCAGCGGTTTTTGCGCCAGATTGTTCAGCTCGTCAATGGCGTCCCAGGCGGCCTTGTAACTCAACCCGGCACTCTTGGCCGCACGGGTGATGGAACCCTGCTCGGCGATGTGCCCCAGCAAGGCAATACGCTGAGGGCGGCGGATGATGTGTTGGTTGAGAGGGCTGGGCACAGACATGGCAGATACGCTTGGGTGAGATGCGCCGACGTTGCCGCGCTGGCGCGGGGGAGTCAAGTCAGCTGCCGGGCTTGGGCGTACGGGCCAGGCAATACACGTCCACCTGGCGGGCGCCGGCGTTTATCAACAAGCGCGCCAGGCTGTGGGCCGTGGCGCCGGTGGTGAGGACGTCGTCTACCAGCGCCAGATGTTGCCCGGCAACCTGGATGCCGGGGGCCAGGGCGAAGGCGTTGAGCAGGTTGCGTTTGCGGGTCTTGGCATCGAGGTCTTGCTGCGCCACGGTTTCATGGGGGCGCAGCAGCGCATGTTCATCAACGGGAATATCTAGGGCGTGACTGAGCCAGCGGGCCAGCATCAACGCTTGATTAAAGCCGCGTTCGCGCAGGCGTTTACGCGCCATGGGCACGGGCAGCAGGCAGTCGGGGCGCTCCAGTTCGGCGTTATCGAGGCGATGTTGCAAGTGCTGCCCCAGCAGGCGCGCCAACAGATGCCCCAGCGGCCAACGCGCCTGATGCTTGAAGCGGCTGACCAGGGTATCCACGGGAAAACTGTAGGTCCATGGCGCGACCACTTGGTGAAAGGCCGGAGGCTGTTTTTGGCACTGGCCGCAGATCAACCCATCCATGGGCAAGGGCAGTGCGCAGCGCTCGCATTGGTCCATCAGCCATGGCAACTCTGTTTCGCAGGCGCTGCACACGGCCCCGGCTGATTCGGTGCTCTCATCGCAAATCAGACAGGGTTGTATGCTTTTTAACCAGATGTAAACTTGGTGATTGTACTCAGGTTGACAGTGCATGAATCTTCCTTAAATATGCCGAGCATCCGTGTCGTGCCTGTGGGTATTGCCCTACCCACAGCGCTTGCCAAAGCATAATCAAGGAATCGCCCATGAGCGCCAGCACCTCTGCCACCCTGCGTCACGATTGGTCTTTAGCTGAAGTCAAAGCCCTGTTCGTGCAGCCCTTCAACGACCTGTTGTTCCAGGCGCAGACCGTGCACCGCGCGCATTTCGACGCCAACCGCGTGCAGGTCTCGACCCTGCTGTCGATCAAGACCGGCGCCTGCCCGGAAGATTGCAAATATTGTCCGCAGTCAGGCCACTACAACACTGGCCTGGAAAAAGAGAAGCTGATGGAGGTGCAGAAGGTCCTCGAGGAGGCCGCTCGCGCCAAGGCCATCGGTTCGACGCGTTTCTGCATGGGCGCGGCGTGGAAACACCCATCGGCCAAAGACATGCCCTATGTGCTGGAAATGGTCAAAGGCGTGAAGGCCATGGGCCTGGAAACTTGCATGACCCTCGGTCGCCTCGACCAGGACCAGACCGAAGCCCTGGCCCAGGCCGGCCTGGACTACTACAACCACAACCTCGACACGTCGCCGGAGTTCTACGGCTCGATCATCACTACCCGCACCTACAGCGAGCGCCTGCAAACCCTGGCGTATGTGCGTGATTCGGGGATGAAGATCTGCTCGGGCGGCATCCTCGGCATGGGCGAATCTCTCGATGACCGCGCCAACTTGCTGATCCAACTGGCCAACCTGCCGGAGCATCCGGAATCGGTACCGATCAACATGCTGGTGAAGGTAGCGGGTACGCCGTTGGAAAACGCCGATGACATCGACCCCTTCGATTTCATCCGCATGCTGGCGGTGGCGCGCATCCTGATGCCGCAGTCCCACGTGCGCCTGTCGGCCGGCCGCGAAGCCATGAACGAGCAGATGCAGGCCCTGGCGTTTTTTGCCGGCGCCAACTCGATCTTCTACGGCGACAAACTGCTGACCACCGCCAACCCCCAGGCTGACAAAGACATGCAACTGTTCGCACGCCTGGGCATCTTGCCCGAAGCCCGTGAAGAGCATGCCGACGAAGTGCACCAGGCGGCGATCGAGCAGGCGTTGGTGGAGCAAAAGAGCAGCGAGCAGTTCTACAACGCTGTGGTGTAACCACCTTTGGAATGCATCCCAGTGTAGGAGCTGGCTTGCCTGCGGTGACGGCGGCACTTTCAGCGTAGAAGTGTCAGAAGGACCGCTATCGCAGGCAAGCCAGCTCCCACATTGGACGCAGTTGAACCTGTTAAATCGAGGCCAGCATGTCTTTCGATCTCGCCGCGCGCCTCGCTGCCCGCCGTGCCGACCATCTTTACCGCCAGCGCCCCTTGCTGCAGAGCCCCCAAGGCCCGCAGGTGGTGGTGGACGGGCAACCGTTGTTGGCCTTCTGCAATAACGATTACCTGGGCCTTGCCAATCACCCGCAAGTGATCGAAGCCTGGCGCGCCGGTGCGTCCCGTTGGGGCGTGGGCGGTGGCGCTTCGCATTTGGTGGTGGGCCACGCCACGCCGCACCATGAGCTGGAAGAAGCCCTGGCTGACTTGACCGGTCGCCCGCGTGCCTTGCTGTTCACCACCGGCTACATGGCCAACCTCGGCGCGGTCACGGCGCTGGTGGGGCAGGGCGATACGGTACTGGAAGACCGGCTTAACCACGCGTCTTTGCTGGATGCCGGCTTGCTGTCCGGTGCGCGTTTCAACCGCTACTTGCATAACGACGTGGGCAGCCTGGCCAAGCGCCTGGAGAAAGCCACCGGCAATACCTTGGTGGTCACCGACGGTGTGTTCAGCATGGACGGCGACCTTGCCGACCTGCCCGCGCTGGCCCGTGAAACCCGGGCCAAAGGGGCCTGGCTGATGGTGGATGACGCCCATGGCTTCGGCCCGCTGGGCGCCAATGGCGGCGGTATCGTCGAGCATTTCGGCTTGAGCCAGGACGACGTGCCCGTGCTGGTTGGCACCTTGGGCAAAGCGTTCGGCACTGCCGGGGCCTTCGTGGCCGGCAGTGAGGACTTGATCGAGAGCCTGATCCAATTCGCCCGTCCGTATATCTACACCACCAGCCAGCCACCGGCACTGGCCTGCGCCACCCTCAAAAGCCTGGAACTGCTGCGCAGCGAACAGTGGCGACGCGAGCACCTCAACGCGTTGATCCGCCAGTTCCGTCGCGGCGCCGAGCAGATAGGCCTGGCGTTGATGGACAGCTTTACGCCGATCCAACCGATCCTGATTGGCGACAGCGCCCGGGCACTGCGCCTGTCGCAGATGCTGCGCGAGCGCGGCCTGATGGTGACTGCCATTCGCCCACCGACCGTGCCGGCCGGCAGTGCCCGTCTGCGGGTGACATTGACGGCGGCCCACAGCGAAGCGCAGGTGCAGCTACTGTTAGAAGGGTTGCAAGCGTGTTTTCGCTCATTAGGCGACTCGGAGTCTGGCCATGCGTAATCGACTGATCCTGCTACCGGGCTGGGGCCTGGGTGTGTCACCGCTGGAACCGTTGGCCGCCGCGTTGCATGGCCTGAACGAGCACTTGCAGGTACAGATCGAACCCTTGCCGGCGCTTGAGGCCAGCGAACTCGGTGAATGGCTCGACGAACTCGATGCGACGCTGCCGGACAACGCCTGGCTTGGGGGCTGGTCGCTGGGCGGCATGCTCGCGTCCGAGTTGGCGGCGCGCCGTGGCGAGCGGTGCTGCGGTTTGCTGACCCTGGCGAGCAACCCGTGTTTCGTCGCCCATGATGGCTGGCCTCACGGGATGCCTGCCGAAACCTTCGATGCATTTCTGGCCGGCTGTCACGCTGATTCCCAAGTCACGCTCAAGCGTTTTGGCCTGTTGTGTGCCAAGGGGGCCGAGGACCCACGCGGTTTGTCGCGCTTATTGGTCAGCGGTGCGCCGAATACCTCCCCCAGCGTCTTGATGCCCGGCCTGGAACTGCTGGCCCAACTGGATACGCGGGCGGCCTTGCAGGCTTTTCGCGGCCCACAGTTGCACCTGTTTGCCGGCCTGGATGAGCTGGTGCCTGCCGAAGCCGCCAGCGACCTGCTGGCCTTGCTTCCCGATGTGGAAATCGGCCTGATTGAACAGGCCGGTCACGCGTTTCTTCTGGAGGACCCTCACGGAGTAGCCGGGGCTATCCAGGCTTTTTTGCATGAGTGTGTTGATGACTGACCTATCCCACCCGCCCTTGCCTGGGGGCTTGCCGGACAAGCGCCAGGTCGCGGCCTCGTTCTCCCGTGCGGCGGCCAGTTACGACAGCGTCGCCGAGTTGCAGCGTGCGGTCGGGCATGAACTGCTCGGCCGCTTGCCGCACGGTCTGGTGCCCCAGCGTTGGCTGGACATGGGCTGCGGCACGGGTTACTTCAGCCGCGTATTGGGCGAGCGTTTGCCCGGGAGCCAAGGTGTGGCGCTGGACATTGCCGAGGGCATGCTCAACCACGCGCGTCCGCTGGGTGGCGCCGCGCACTTTATAGCCGGTGATGCAGAACGCTTGCCGCTTGTAGCTGACGGCTTCGAGCTGCTCTTCTCCAGCCTCGCGGTGCAGTGGTGTGCCCATTTTGATGCGGTGCTCAGCGAAGCCCAGCGTGTGCTGCGACCAGGTGGCGTGCTGGCCTTTGCCAGCCTGTGCGTGGGCACCCTGGATGAGTTACGCGAAAGTTGGCGGGCGGCGGACGGCCTGGTCCACGTCAATCGCTTCCGCACCTTCGAGGCTTATCAGCAACTGTGTGCAGCCAGTGGTTTGCGCGTGATCAGCCTGGAGCGACAGCCCCATGTGTTGCATTACCCGGATGTGCGCAGCCTGACCCATGAGCTCAAGGCATTGGGCGCCCACAACCTCAACCCAGGCCGCCCGGGAGGGTTGACGGGCCGTGCGCGGATTGTCGCGCTGGTAGAGGCCTACGAGCAGTTCCGCCAGGCCCAGGGCCTGCCCGCCACTTACCAAGTGGTGTATGCCGTACTGGAGAAACCGCTATGAGCGCCGCGTACTTCATCACCGGTACAGACACCGATGTTGGCAAGACCACCATCGCCGCCGGCCTGTTGCATGCCGCCAGGCTCGCCGGCAAAAGCACGGCCGCCGGAAAGCCGGTGGCGTCGGGCTGCCAACTGACGGCCAAGGGGTTGCGCAATGCCGATGCGTTGGCGCTGCTGGCCGAGTGTTCCGTGCCGCTCAGTTATGCCGAGGTCAACCCGGTGGCCTTCGAGCCGGCTATCGCGCCGCATCTGGCGGCGCGCGAGGCGGGCGTCGGGCTCACGGTGCAATCGCTGCTCAAACCGATGCAGCAGATCCTGGCACGGGGCGCGGACTTCACTTTGATCGAAGGGGCGGGCGGTTGGTGCGTGCCCTTGGCCGACCAGGCCAACCTGTCGGACCTGGCCATGGCGCTCAAACTGCCTGTGATCCTGGTGGTAGGCGTGCGCCTGGGGTGCATCAGCCACGCGTTGCTCACCGCCGAAGCCATCGCACGGGATGGCTTGCCGCTGGCGGGCTGGGTGGCAAATATCATCGACCCCAAGACCTCCCGTCTGGAAGAAAACCTCGCCACCCTGGCTGAGCGCCTGCCCGCGCCTTGCCTGGGGCGAGTGCCGAAACTCAAACATGCCGGGGCCGCCGCAGTGGCCGAGTATCTGGAGCTGGACCTGCTTGACTGATTTTGGCTATCGCTAAGGCAATATGCCATTAGTGTTTTTGACGGGCCTTTTGCCAGGATGTCTGGTTCAATCGGGCTTCACGATTTTCTCAAAGGCAGGCTTACGCCATGGACATCTCTGGAAGCAGCGCGTTTTATTCGGGCCTGAGCAGCATTCAGACCGGGCAGAACCGTGTCGACCAGGCGGCCGGCAAGATTGCCAGCGCCGCGACCACCCAGCCATCGGCCGCGCAAAGCGACCGTCTGCAAGCCAATGACCGCGCCCAAGCGTCCAACTCGGCAAGCAACATGGTGGAAATGGCCCAGGGCAAGTTTCAAGTCGAGCTGGGGGCGAAAGTCGCCAAGGCTTCGGATGAAATGCTCGGTACGTTGATCGATACCTACGCTTAACGTCTCTATCGCACGCCCGCTCTCCTGTGGGAGCTGGCTTGCCTGCGATAGCATCAACGCGTACTGCCTGATACACCCTGGCGCCTGCATCGCAGGCAAGCCAGCTCCCACAATCGTTCTGCGACATTCTGTTCGTCCTTAAAACATGAGGCATCTCGCCTCAGGCCTTACCGCGCCTGACGCTGACCCGCGTCAAGACAAACGGCATCTGGCCGACGCTTGACAACCCTGGGTCGTAAACGTATGTTTCAAACACCTGTTTGACCGCCATAACAAATCCACGCGGTTGTTCATCCCAGTTACATCAGCAGAGGTTTATCGCTATGCCTGACTACAAGGCCCCCTTGCGTGATATTCGCTTCGTTCGTGACGAACTGCTCGGTTATGAAGCGCACTATCAGAGCCTGCCGGCTTGCCAGGACGCTACCCCGGACATGGTCGACGCCATCCTCGAAGAAGGCGCCAAGTTCTGTGAGCAAGTACTGGCACCGTTGAACCGCGTGGGCGACATCGAAGGGTGTACCTGGAGTGAGTCAGGCGTTAAGACCCCAGCAGGTTTCAAAGAAGCCTACAAACAATTCGTCGAAGGCGGCTGGCCAAGCCTGGCCCACGACGTGGAGCACGGTGGCCAAGGCCTGCCGGAATCCCTGGGCCTGGCTGTGAGCGAAATGGTCGGCGAAGCCAACTGGTCGTGGGGCATGTACCCTGGCCTGTCCCATGGCGCGATGAACACCATTTCCGAGCACGGCACCCCCGAGCAGCAAGACGCTTACCTGACCAAGCTGGTGTCGGGCGAATGGACCGGCACCATGTGCCTGACCGAGCCACACTGCGGCACCGACCTGGGCATGCTGCGCACCAAGGCCGAGCCTCAGGCTGACGGTTCCTACAAAGTCTCCGGTACCAAGATCTTCATCTCGGCCGGCGAACACGACATGGCCGACAACATCGTCCACATCGTACTGGCCCGTCTGCCGGACGCACCGGCTGGCACCAAAGGCATCTCGCTGTTTATCGTGCCCAAGTTCCTGCCCAATGCCGATGGCTCGGTGGGCGAGCGCAACGCGGTCACCTGTGGTTCCCTGGAACACAAGATGGGCATCCACGGCAACGCCACCTGCGTGATGAACTTCGACGCGGCCACCGGTTTCCTGATCGGCCCGGCGAACAAAGGCCTGAACTGCATGTTCACCTTTATGAACACCGCTCGCCTGGGCACCGCGCTGCAAGGCCTGGCCCACGCCGAGATCGGCTTCCAGGGCGGCTTGAAATATGCGCGTGATCGCCTGCAAATGCGCTCCCTGACCGGCCCGAAAGCACCGGACAAAGCCGCTGACCCGATCATCGTGCACCCTGACGTACGCCGCATGCTGCTGACCATGAAAGCCTTCGCCGAAGGTAACCGTGCGATGGTGTACTTCACCGCCAAGCAAGTGGACATCGTCAAGTACGGCACCGACGACGAAGCCAAGAAGCAGGCCGATGCCCTGTTGGCCTTCATGACCCCGATCGCCAAGGCGTTCATGACCGAAGTCGGTTTTGAATCGGCCAACCACGGCGTGCAGATCTACGGTGGCCACGGCTTTATCGCTGAGTGGGGCATGGAGCAGAACGTTCGCGACAGCCGCATTTCGATGCTGTACGAAGGCACCACCGGCATTCAGGCGCTGGACCTGCTCGGCCGTAAAGTGCTGATGACCCAAGGCGAAGCGCTCAAGGGCTTCACCAAGATCGTGCACAAGTTCTGCCAGGCCAACGAAGGCAACGAAGCGGTCAAAGAGTTCGTTGCACCGCTGGCGGCACTGAACAAAGAGTGGGGCGAGTTGACCATGAAGGTCGGCATGGCCGCGATGAAAGACCGTGAAGAAGTCGGCGCCGCTTCGGTGGACTACCTGATGTACTCCGGTTACGCGTGCCTGGCTTACTTCTGGGCCGACATGGCACGCCTGGCCGCCGAGAAACTGGCCGCTGGCACCAGCGAAGAGGCGTTCTACACCGCCAAGTTGCAGACGGCGCGCTTCTACTTCCAGCGCATCCTGCCGCGTACCCGCACCCACGTGGCGACCATGCTGTCGGGCGCCAACAACCTGATGGACATGAAAGAAGAAGACTTCGGCCTGGCTTACTAAGCCTTACCGGGCTCTTCTAAAAACCGCCGCCTCCTTCGGGACGCGGCGGTTTTTTTGCGCTCCTACAAAAGGCGCGCATAAAAAACCGCAGTGATGCACTCAGGGATTGCGGTGAGCTGCCGTTACAGTGATGGCAATGTGATACATGCCCGGTCGGTTGTGCTTAACTGACCGCTTAGAGGCACAGTGCCATTATTTGTTTGCGGGTCGGAGTTTTACCCTTGTCACGCGTGTCCGCTGTACGTTTCAGCCATTTCCTACCTTCGCTGCTGCTGTTGCTGGCCGGGCTTTCGGCTGCGTACGTCAAGGACCTCAGCGTCTTCTTCACCTCGCTGTTCAACGTGCTGCCCACCCTGGTCCTGTTGCTTGGCGGTGCCTATTGCGCGGTGTATCGACGCCAGCGTGAGCTGTTCCTGATGGTCACGGTGTACGTCGCCTATTTCCTGCTGGATACCCAGACCGACTTCTACCGTGACAACGGCCGCGTGCGTGAAGACGCTGCGGTGGTGTTCCACCTGTGCTGCCTGCTGTTGCCCTTGCTGTTCAGCATCTATGCGCTATGGCAGGAAAAGACCCATCTGTTCCGTGACTTCGTCGCCCGCTGCGCGGTGCTGCTGGCGGTGGGCAGTGTGGCGCTGGCCTTGGAGCAGAGTTTTCCCCAGGCCTTGCTGGGCTGGTTGGCGGAGATTCGCTGGCCGATGCTGCACGGCGCGTGGATGAGCCTGATCCAACTCTCGTACCCGATGTTCCTGATCGGCTTTCTCACTCTGGCCGCCCAATACTGGTACCAGCCGCGCCCGCTGCACGCCGCACAACTGGTGGGGCTGCTGGGGATGTTCTGGATGTTGCCGCAAACGTTCATCTTGCCGTTCACCCTCAACATCATGTGCAGCCAGGTGATGCTGATGATCGCTGCGGGGGTGGCGCACGAGGCGTATCAAATGGCGTTCCGTGATGAACTCACCGGCTTGCCGGGGCGACGTGCGCTCAACGAGCGCATGCAGCGGCTGGGGCGTAACTATGTGCTGGCGATGAGCGACGTCGATCACTTCAAGCGTTTCAATGACACCCACGGCCACGACGTGGGCGACCAGGTGCTGCGCCTGGTGGCGAGCAAGCTGTCCAAGGTCAACGGTGGTGGGCGGGCCTACCGTTACGGCGGTGAAGAGTTTGCCGTGGTGTTTGCCGGCAAGACTTTGGATGAGTGCATGCCGCACCTGGAGGAGATCCGCGAGATCATCGCCAGCTACGACATCAAGTTGCGCAACCCGGACCGCCCCCAGGACGACCATCAAGGCCGCCAACGCCGTGCGGGCAGCGGAGCATCCAGTGTGTCGGTGACGGTAAGCATCGGCGTGGCCGAGCGCCAGGCCGAGCAGCGTAGCCCCGACGAGGTGCTCAAGTCCGCCGACCAGGCGCTGTATGCCGCCAAGGGGGCGGGGCGTAATTGTGTGGTCGCGGCCGGGCAAACCCGCCGTGGCGCGGTGCGCATGCAAAGCGCTGCCGGTTGAGTAATGGCGCTGTATTCAGCAGCGCTACAGTGATTGTCCACGGCCATGGCCGGCAGTAGGTTAACCCTATCTGCTGCCGGAGACATTGCCATGCCTGAGTACAAAGCTCCCCTGCGCGACATGCGCTTTCTGATCGACACCGTATTCGATTTCCACGGCCACTATGCGGCCCTGGGTGCCACGGATGCCAGCCCGGACATGGTCAGTGCGATCCTCGAAGAAGGCGCCAGATTCTGCGAAAACGTACTCGCGCCGCTCAATCGCAGCGGCGATGAAGAGGGCTGCCATTTCGATAATGGCGTGGTGACCACGCCCAAAGGCTTCAAGCAAGCCTTTGCCCAGTATGTTGAGGGTGGCTGGCATGGCGTGGCGGCAGACCCGGCCTACGGGGGCCAGGGCCTGCCCCATTCCCTGGGCCTGGTGCTGAGCGAGATGATCGGCTCCAGCAACACCTCCTGGGGCATGTACCCGGGCCTGACCCACGGCGCGATGTCGGCCATCCACGCTCACGGCACCGACGAACAGAAAGCCACCTACCTGAGCAAACTCACCGCCGGCGAATGGACCGGCACCATGTGCCTGACCGAAGCCCACTGCGGCACCGACCTGGGCTTGATCAAGACCCGCGCCGTGCCACAGGCGGACGGCAGTTACGCGGTCACCGGCAGCAAGATCTTCATCTCGGCCGGCGAGCACGACATGAGCGCCAATATCATCCACCTGGTGCTGGCCAAGCTGCCGGGCGCGCCGGCGGGCACCAAGGGCATCTCATTGTTTATCGTGCCCAAGTTCCATGCCGACTCCGGCGAGCGCAATGCGGTGCACTGCGGCTCCATCGAACACAAGATGGGCATCAAGGCCTCGGCCACCTGCGTGTTGAACTTCGATGGCGCCAAGGGCTTTTTGATTGGCGAGGCGAACAAGGGCCTCAACTGCATGTTCACGATGATGAACCACGCGCGCCTGGGCACCGGCATGCAGGGCCTGTGCAACGGCGAGGCGAGCTTCCAGGGCGCGATCAAGTACGCCAACGACCGTTTGCAGATGCGCTCGCTGACCGGTGCCAAGGCCCCGGAGAAAGCCGCCGACCCGATCATCGTGCACGCCGATGTCCGTCGCATGTTGCTGACCATGAAAGCCTTCAACGAAGGCAACCGCGCCTTGACCTATTTCACCGCGCAACTGCTCGATACCGCGCACCTGGGCAGCGACGCCGGCCAACGCCAGGAAGCCGAGGACCTGTTGGCCTTCCTCACGCCGATCTGCAAAGCCTTCATGACCGAAACCGGCCTGGAGGTGACCAACCACGGCATGCAGGTATTCGGTGGCCATGGCTATATTCGTGAGTGGGGCATGGAGCAACTGGCCCGTGACGCACGGATTGCCCCGATCTATGAAGGCACCAACGGCATCCAGGCTCTGGACCTGCTCGGACGCAAGGTGCTGGGCAGCCAGGGCAAGTTGCTGCGTGGGTTTACCAAAATTGTGCATAAGTTCTGCGCGGCCAATGCCGAGCATGCGCAGCTCAAGGCCCATGTGGCGCAACTCAATGAGCTGAACCAGCAATGGGGCGAACTGACCCTGAAGGTCGGCACGGCGGCGATGAAAAACCCTGATGAAGTGGGCGCGGCGGCGGTGGATTACCTGATGTACAGCGGTTACATCATCCTTGCCTACTTGTGGTTGCGCATGGCGATCGCAGCGCAAGCCCAGGATGACCCAGGGTTTGCCCAGGCGAAGCTTGCGACCTGCGACTTTTATTTCAAGCGCCTGTTGCCGCGTACGGCCATGCACCGTGCTGCGGTGGAGGCGGGGAGCGAATGCCTGATGAGCTTACCGGCGCAGGCCTTTGCACTGTAGAGGTCACTGATTGCTCGGGGTCAAAATGTGGGAGCGGGCTTGCTCGCGAATGCGCTGGTACAGTCAAAGATGTAGCGACTGACACGCCGCATTCGCGAGCAAGCCCGCTCCCACAATGGTTTGTATGTGACTTATAAGTACTTAATGGTCACGAACGGACCCTATGTGTCTTAAAAGTTGTTCGGGTACACTCGACGGCTGTAAAACCGATCCTATCGAATCACTTTTCACGTTCTCACGAGGTTTGCCATGGCTGATTACAAAGCGCCGTTGCGTGATATGCGCTTCGTCCTCAACGAAGTTTTTGAGGTCGCTAATACTTGGGCCCAGTTACCGGCATTGGCAGACAGCGTTGACGCCGAAACCGTCGAGGCGATCCTGGAGGAGGCCGGCAAAGTCACCGCCAAATCCATCGCCCCACTCAGCCGCGGCGGCGATGAGCAAGGCTGCCATTGGGCAGGCGGCGCCGTCACGACGCCCGACGGTTTCCCCCAAGCCTATAGCACCTATGCCGAAGGCGGCTGGGTAGGCGTGGGCGGCGACCCGACCTACGGCGGCATGGGCATGCCCAAGGCGGTGTCGGCGCAGGTTGAAGAAATGATCAACTCGTCGAGCCTGGCCTTCGGCCTGTACCCGATGTTGACCTCCGGCGCCTGTGTCTCCATCAACACCCACGCCAGTGAAGCACTCAAGGCCACCTACCTGCCGAAGATGTATTCCGGTGAGTGGGCCGGTTCCATGTGCCTGACGGAAGCCCATGCCGGTACCGACCTGGGGATGATCCGCACCAAGGCCGAGCCTCAGGCGGACGGCTCCTACAAGGTCAGCGGCACCAAGATCTTCATCACCGGCGGCGAGCACGACCTCACCGACAACATCATCCACCTGGTGCTGGCCAAACTGCCGGACGCACCGGCCGGGCCCAAGGGCATCTCGTTGTTCCTGGTACCGAAGTTTTTGGTGAATGCCGATGGCAGCCTGGGCGCGCGTAACCCGGTGAACTGCGGTTCCATTGAGCACAAGATGGGTATCCAGGCCTCCGCCACCTGTGTGATGAACTTCGACGAAGCCGTGGGCTACTTGGTTGGTGAGCCCAACCGTGGCTTGGCGGCGATGTTCACCATGATGAACTATGAGCGACTGGGTGTTGGCATTCAGGGCTTGGCATCGGGCGAGCGCTCCTATCAGAACGCGATTGAATATGCCCGCGACCGTCTGCAAAGCCGTTCCCCGCTAGGCGCGCAGGCCAAGGACAAGCCGGCAGACCCGATCATCGTGCATCCGGATGTGCGTCGCATGTTGCTGACCATGAAGGCGGCGAACGAAGGCGGCCGGGCGTTCTCCACCTACGTGGCGACGCAGTTGGACATTGCCAAGTTCAGTGACGATGCCCAGGCCCGCGAACGTGCCGATAACCTGGTGGCGTTGCTGACCCCGGTTGCCAAGGCGTTCCTCACCGACCTGGGCCTGGAAACCACCGTACTCGGCCAGCAGGTGTTTGGTGGCCACGGTTACATCCGCGAGTGGGGCCAGGAGCAACTGGTGCGTGACGTGCGCATCACGCAGATCTACGAAGGCACCAACGGCATTCAGGCCCTGGACCTGATGGGCCGCAAGATCGTCGGTAGCGGCGGTGCGTTCTATACCTTGTTCGCCGATGAGATCCGCCAGTTCATCGCCGCATCGGGCCCTGAGTTGGCCGAGTTCACCACGCCGCTGAGTGCGGCTGTGGATAACCTGGATGAGCTGACGGCCTGGGTGCTGGACCGCGCCAAGAGCAACGCCAATGAAATCGGCGCGGCCTCGGTGGAATACCTGCATGCGTTCGG
Organism: Pseudomonas sp. FJ2-5-13; assembly: GCF_029201605.1. NCBI lineage: Bacteria > Pseudomonadati > Pseudomonadota > Gammaproteobacteria > Pseudomonadales > Pseudomonadaceae > Pseudomonas > Pseudomonas sp. FJ2-5-13. Next base: position 5,496,864 of record NZ_CP104045.1, on the reverse strand, counting down.
CTACATGGCCTATGCCTATATGTGGGCGCGCATGGCCAAGGCGGCGTTGGGCAAAGAGGGTGAGGAGGATTTCTACGCCAGCAAACTGGGAACTGCACGCTTCTACTTTGCCCGTCTGTTGCCGCGTATCCACTCGTTGAGTGCGTCGGTAAAAGCCGGTAGCGAATCACTGTTCCTGATGGATGAAGCCCTGTTTTAAGGGCGCGGAGGGCGTGTAAGCATTCTCTTACATGACGTGCTGCTAATCGTCCTCTATCGCCACATTGGATCCACGGCTAATCTACTTCACATGGACGTCGCGCAGGAAGCGCAAAGCAACAACACGGACACGTAGGATTCTGCCAGGATGGCGGAGTGAAATGGATGTCAGGGAAACAGTCTGCAAAGCCCCGCTTCGGCGGGGTTTTCTTTTGCCCGCGAAAAAGTCAGGCGCTTGCCGGCGGGGCATTCATCACGTCTTCCAGCAGGGTGCGCAGCAACGCCACCGTCGCCTGCTGGCGTTGCACATCGCGGCATACCAGCCCGACTTTCAGCGCTACCCTGGGCTCGCTCAAGGGTTTCCACAGCAGCGCCTTGCTGTTGTGTTCGTCCTGGGAGCGCCCAGGCAGCACCGTCGCCAAGCGGGTGTGAGGCAGGCTGTCGAGAATGCCCACCATGGTATTGAGCTCCGCCTGCACTTGCGGGCGCCGCCCGAGGTTGGACAGTTGGCCTTGCCAGATCTGCCGAACCTGAAACTCTTCCCCCAGCAGCAACATCGGTAATTCGGCGGCTTGTTTGAGCGAGACTTTCTTGAACTCGCGCAAGGGGTGGTCTTCAGGAATCACTACCTTCAACTCGTCTTCATACAGCAGCACGCCATGCAGGCCTGGCTGGCGGGGTGGCAGGTAGCTGATGCCAATATCGAGTGAGCCATTGAGCAACCGCCGCTCAATCTCAAGCCCGGTCAGCTCGTAGATCTGCACCACTAGATGGGGCTGGGCTTTGCGCACGCGCTCAAGCATCTGTGGTACCAGGCTGGTGTGCACGGTTTGCAGCACGCCGATGGCCAGGGTGCGCATGGCTTGGCCCTTGAAATTGCGCAGCGCCTCCACGGCTTGCTGCATGCCATCAATCAGCGGCAATGCGTGGTTGTATAAGGTGTGGGCCGCCAGGGTCGGCAACAGGCGCTTGCTGCTGCGTTCGAACAGGCTGACGTCGAGGTTCTGTTCCAGTTGGCGAATCTGTTGCGACAACGCTGGCTGGGAGATGGACAGACGCTCCGCGGCACGGCCTACGTGGCCTTCCTCATACACCGCGACGAAATAACGCAGTTGCTTGAAATCCATAAGGTTTGCTTATCGAAAAAGCTGGAAAATCGAAATGGCCGCTGGCCCCCGAGGCGCCTAGTCTAGCGCCTATTCGCAGGGCTTACAGGGCCGGATCGGACAATGAACAGCGTTTTTGTTGATAGCGTTTACATAGGCAAGGCAAAAAATCTGAAGGCCTCATTGGCAGGCGGCATCGACCAAGGTCAGGTTGCCAACGGAGGTGAAGTGTGAACTTGTTCCGTCGCTCTGCGCCGAGTCTGGATGACCTGGTTGTGCATGCCCCGCGTGCAGAGGTTTCCAGCCAGTGCCTGATGCCCACTGTGGCGCGCCCGCCCCAAGTATTTGTGCAGGGGCACGGCTCCTGGCTTTCGGACGCTGACGACCGCGCCTATCTGGATTTCAGTCAAGGCGGCGGCGCCAACAGCCTGGGCCACAGTCCCCAGGCCGTGCGCGACGCCATTGCCGAACAGATGCTCACCGTGATCAACCCCGGCCTGGGCTTGCACAACCGCGCGCAACTGGACCTCGTCGACCGTCTGTGCCACCACACCGGCAGCGACCAGGCCTATTTGCTCAACAGCGGTGCCGAAGCCTGTGAAGCGGCCATCAGGTTGGCACGCAAGTGGGGCCAACTGCATCGCGGTGGCGCTTACCACATCATCACCGTAAGCAACGGCTGTCATGGCCGTAGCTTGGGGGCGATGTCGGCGTCGGATGTGGCCTGCGAAAACCGTTTCGAACCGCAGTTGCCAGGTTTCAGCCAGGTGCCGTTCAACGATCTGCCGGCCCTGCATGCAGCGGTGGATGCGCAGACCGTCGCTATCATGCTGGAGCCGATACAAAGCGGCGGCGGTGTCATCCCCGCGACCGAACATTACCTCAAGGGCGTCGAACGCCTGTGTCGTGAGCTGGGGATCCTGCTGATCTTCGACGAAGTGCAAACCGGCGTGGGCCGCTGCGGCAGCTTGCTGGCCGAACAGCAATACGGCGTGCGCGCCGACATCATTGCCCTTGGCAAAGGCCTCGGCGGTGGCGTGCCCCTGGCGGCGCTGCTGGCGCGTGGCACGGCCTGTTGCTTCGAACCGGGCGAGCTGGACGGTACGCATCATGGCAATGCGCTGATGGCATCTGCGGGTATCGCGGTACTCGACGCTGTATTGGCGAACGGCTTTCTCGAGCACCTACGCGAATCCGGCTTGTACCTCGCAGAAGGCCTTGCCCGGCTGGCCTACCGTTACGGCCATGGGCCCTTGCGCGGCAACGGGCTGCTTTGGGGCCTGACACTGTCGGACGATTGCGCCGCAGCAGTGGTCAAGGCCGCGCTGCACGAAGGTCTGATTCTCACCGCCTCACAACCTGACTGCCTGCGCTTTACCCCTGCGCTGAACATCAGCAAAACCCACATCGACGAAATGCTGCTGCGGCTTGCCCGTGCTTTTTCTCGGGTGCGTACCGCCCAAGTGCAATGCCGCAAGGGCATCGCTGTTTGACCCCAGTTTCCTGAACCGTCTCGCGGCATACGCGGCGCCTCCAGCCTGATTCTTTTGGCTGGGGGCGTTTTTTTGTCTGGGTAATTTCTAGTGTGAAAACGTTGATTGAGTCTCTCTGGAAACAGTGTTTTTTTAGCGGGCGTCGGCAAGGACTGCCGATGGGGTACGACGTGCTCGACTTTCAATCTATACCACTGGGTGGTATGTTTTTATGAGACTCAAGGAGTTTGTGAAGATACATCATGACCAAAAAGTATAAAAGCGAGGCGTTTGAGTCCATTCACGAGTCAGCCAAAGCGCTTCATGCTATCGGAGCCATCAGCAAAACCACTCTACGAGAATATGATGAGGCATGTTTATCCATACCAGACCAAATCCCTGCCGAACAGATCAAGCAACTACGGGAAAGCAGCCATGTCAGCCAACCTGTATTCGCCCGCTACCTGAACACCAGCGCGTCCACGGTCAAAAAATGGGAGTCGGGAGAGAAACGGCCCAGTGGCATGGCGCTCAAGTTATTGAGCATCGTGCAAAAACATGGCCTGGAGATCCTGGCCTGAGATGGCCCAACGCCAGAATCCACTGAACCCTCACGAACCGCCAAGGTCGATTAGCTACACGGCTCACACGAGCCGATTTTCTGGAGCTGACCCATGGACATCATTCGTATCATCATCGCCATTCTGCTGCCGCCATTGGGTGTGTTCCTGCAAGTAGGCTTCGGCGGTGCCTTCTGGCTGAATATCCTGCTGACCCTGTGCGGTTACTTCCCTGGCATCATCCACGCGGTGTACATCATCGCCAAGCGTTGAGGCCCTCAGCCTTTTGCAATGAGCCTTGAGTTGCGCTCATTGCGAAAGGCCAGTTGCTCAATGGTCTGGGTGGCCTGTTCGGCCTCTTCCCGCGCCTGAAGGATGATGCCGTGCTGCTCGGATTTGCTGCATACCGGGTCGGCGTTGCTGGCGTCACCGGTGAGCATGAAGGCCTGGCAACGGCAGCCGCCGAAGTCCTTTTCTTTTTCGTCGCATGAACGGCACGGCTCGGGCATCCAGTCGTAGCCACGAAAGCGATTGAAGCCAAACGAGTCGTACCAGATGTGCTGCATGCTGTGGTCGCGCACATTGGGAAACTGCACCGGCATCTGCCTTGCGCCGTGACAAGGCAGGGCGGTGCCGTCCGGTGTGACGGTCAGGAAGATGCTGCCCCAGCCGTTCATGCAGGCTTTGGGGCGCTCTTCGTAATAGTCCGGTGTCACGAAGATCAGCTTGCACGGGTGGCCTTCGGCTTCCAGCTTGGCGCGGTATTCATTGGTGATGCGTTCGGCGCGCACCAACTGCTCGCGGGTGGGCAGCAAGCCGACGCGATTGAGCTGCGCCCAACCGTAGAACTGGCAGGTGGCGAGCTCGACGAAATCCGCTTCCAGCGCAATGCACAGTTCGATGATGCGGTCGATCTTGTCGATATTGTGCCGATGGGTCACGAAGTTCAGCACCATCGGGTAGCCGTGGGCTTTTACCGCTCGGGCCATTTCCAGTTTTTGCGCGAAGGCTTTTTTCGAGCCGGCCAGCAGGTTGTTTACCTGCTCGTCACTGGCCTGGAAGCTGATCTGGATATGGTCCAGGCCGGCTTTCTTGAAGTCGCTGATTTTTTGCTCGGTGAGGCCAATGCCAGAGGTGATCAGGTTGGTGTAGAAACCCAGCTTGCGCGCCTCACCGATCAGTTCGGCCAGGTCCTGGCGCACCAGCGGCTCACCGCCGGAAAATCCCAACTGTGCAGCACCCATTTCACGGGCTTCGCGAAATACCTTGATCCATTGTTCGGTGCTCAGCTCCTTGCCCTGCTCGGCGAAATCCAGTGGGTTGGAGCAATACGGGCACTGCAGCGGGCAGCGATAGGTCAACTCGGCCAGCAGCCACAGCGGCAGGCCGATGGCTGGCTTTTCAGGCAAGGGTGATCCAGTGCTCAGCACGGGCGACCTCCATGAATTGCTCGATGTCTTCACCCAGCTCTGGCACACCGGGGAACTGCTTGTCCAGCTCGGCAATGATGGCCGCCACGTCGCGCTCTCCGTCGATCAGGCCACCGATCAAGGCGGCGCTGTCGTTGAGCTTGATCATGCCTTCGGGGTAGAGCAACACGTGGCCTTTTTGCGCCGGCTCGTATTGGAAGCGGTAGCCCGGGCGCCAGTTCGGGGTGTTGCTGCGATCAAAGCTCATAGGGTGATCCCTTTATGCCATACCCGCTGCTCGGTCACGCTGTGATAGGGCGGGCGTTTGAGTTCGTAGGCCATGCTCATGGCGTCCAGCATGCTCCACAGGATGTCCAGTTTGAACTGGAGGATTTCCAGCATGCGCTCCTGCCCCTCGCGGGTGGTGTAGTGCTGCAGGGTGATCGCCAAGCCGTGTTCCACATCGCGACGGGCCTGGCCCAGGCGTGTGCGGAAGTACTCGTAACCGGCCGGGTCGATCCACGGGTAATGCTGGGGCCAGCTGTCGAGGCGCGACTGGTGGATTTGCGGCGCGAACAGCTCGGTCAGCGAGCTGCTGGCGGCTTCTTGCCAACTGGCGCGGCGGGCGAAGTTGACATAGGCGTCCACGGCGAAGCGTACGCCGGGCAGCACTAACTCCTGGGAACGCAATTGGTCGGGGTCCAGACCCACAGCCTGGCCCAGGCGCAGCCAGGCTTCGATACCGCCGTCTTCACCGGGCGCGCCGTCATGGTCGAGCAGGCGCTGAATCCATTCGCGACGGATTTCACGGTCTGGGCAGTTGGCCAGGATCGCCGCGTCTTTCAGCGGGATATTCACCTGATAGTAGAAGCGATTGGCGACCCAGCCCTGGATCTGCTCACGGCTGGCGCGGCCTTCGTACATCGCCACATGGTAGGGGTGATGGATATGGTAGAAGGCGCCCTTGGCGCGCAGGGCCGCTTCGAACTCAGCCTTGCTCAACGGTGTGTCGGTCATTTCGATCGCTCCTACAATTCAATGCTCATGCCGTCGTAAGCCACTTCGACATTGCGCCGCACCAGCTCCGCTCGCTCGGGAGAGTCTTCATCGAGGATCGGGTTAGTGTTGTTGATGTGGATAAGCACTTTGCGCTGCTTGGGCAGTTGCTCGAGCACTTCAAGCATGCCGCCGGGGCCGTTCTGGGCCAGGTGGCCCATCTCACGCCCGGTGCGGGTGCCGACCCCACGGCGCTGCATCTCATCGTCGTCCCACATCGTGCCGTCGACCAGCAGGCAGTCACTGCCGGCCATGATATCCAACAGCGGCGCGTCGACCTTGCCCAGCCCAGGGGCGTAGAACAGTTTGCCGCCGGTACGCAGGTCTTCGACGATCAGGCCGATGTTGTCACCGGGGTGCGGGTCGAAGCGGTGCGGCGAATAGGGCGGTGCGGCGCTGCGCAACGGCAGCGGGGTGAAGCGCAGGTTGGGGCAGGCCGGGATGGTGAAGCTGGCGTCCAGCTCGATGCGGTTCCAGGCCAGGCCACCATTCCAGTGGGTCAGCATGGTGAACAACGGGAAGCCTGTGCTCAGGTCTTCGTGGACCATGTCGGTGCACCACACTTGATGCGGGCAGCCTTCGCGCAGACTCAGCAGGCCGGTGGTGTGGTCGATCTGACTGTCCATCAGGATGATTGCGCTGATGCCGGTATCGCGCAGGGCGCGGCCCGGTTGCATGGGCGCAAAGCCCTGGAGTTGCGCGCGGATATCCGGCGAGGCATTGCAGAGCACCCAGTTCACGCCGTCGTCGGAGATCGCGATGGACGACTGGGTACGCGCGTGGGCCCGCAGGCTGCCATCACGAAAACCTGCGCAGTTCACGCAGTTGCAGTTCCACTGCGGGAAGCCACCGCCGGCGGCGGAACCTAGAATCTGGACAAACATGATCGCTCCATCAAGCACAGCTCAAAACAAAAACGCCCCGGGCGAACCGAGGCGTTGTATCACTCAGCCAATCAACGGCTGGCGAAGTACATGGTGACTTCGAAACCAATACGCAGATCAGTGTAAGCAGGTTTGGACCAGGTCATATTCTTACTCCTATCAAGGGATGGGACGTTCACTACCAAGTAATACATATAGTCCACCTCCCATTGGAGATGTTCAGATATTGCTGCGCAATGTTACGCAATTTTATTCAAGTTAGCGCTGTCTCGGTGGAGAAAGCCTGTTGCAGGGTTGGCAATGATCACGGCGCTGCTTGCCAGTCGTCGTTGATACGCGGCCCGTTGGCCACGCAGCGCCAGCCGCCTGCTGCGTCATTGAGTTGGTGCGCGGCGTGCTGCACATCCTCGCGTGTGCGCTGTTGAATCAACTGTTGAAGCTGATCCAGATAACCCGACGAATGACCTGCCAGGTGCGCATGCCAGAGCAACTCGGCAGCTTCGTTGATGGGCAGCGTCTGGGCCGAGAACTGCTGCGCGAGGGCCTGGTTACCCAAGTCGGGGCAGCGCTCGATCAACGACGGCAGTTGCCTCAGGAAGGCCTGCAACTGTTCGACGATGCCGTCCAGGGAAGTGCTGGGCGATTGCACCCCAAACAGCAGGCCGGTTTGGCCGTTGATTGGTCGGATGCCGCTGAACACGGCGTAGCCGATTTGCAATTCGACTCTCAGGCGCTGGTAGAACGGCCCCTGGAGCACATGCGCGAGCAAGCGCCAGTTGGCTTCATCGGCGAGAGATCGCGTCGGTGCTGGGCAAAATAGCAGTAGCGCCGCCTCGCTGGATTCGGTGTTGACTGCGTGCCAGCGCTTTTGTCCGTCAAGGGCCTGAGGTGTGAAAGGCTGAGTTGCCGGTTGCCCAGGCAACCGGGTCGCTGCGGCTTTGATCGCCGCTTCACAGGCGGCGGGCAGACCTGCGCCCAGCCCCTGCCAGCGTGCTGTGGCCCAGGACGCTGTCGTCCCCTGAGGCTCGGGTTGAACACCGGCACAGCAAGCAGGCAACGCCTTGAGCAGTTCCCGGATGGCGATCATCGGCGCGGGAGCGGGCGACGGTTCATCCGAGCCACTCAGGCACCGGGCCAACGCTTCGAGCACCGCCGGCATGGGCTCGTGGAGGCCGTGCATCTTCACCTGCCAGTCAGTGGCGATCGTTTCGCAAGACAACTCGACGCCCGCCTGCCGTGCCTGTTCGCACAACGGCCGCAACAGGCTTTCCAGCCCGGTGGGTACCGCCGAGTCAAACCGCCAGTGCAGGTACAGCGCGCCTTCGCCCGTGTCATCCGCCAACGCCTGGCTGAAGGTCAGCGCCGACAGCTCCCGTCGGCCCCGTGAGCGATCCTGGGCAAAGGTACGCAAGCCACGATGGGCGCTGGTTTGGCCGCGAATCAGGCCGGCGCGTTCTTCCTTGGCGGGCGCACGAAGCAAAGGATTGTTAGGCGGCAGTTGCCAAGGGTGCCGGGAGGCGGGCAGGTGCAGTGAATCGAGCATGGCCTTGAGGGCAGCGGTGCCTTGTTCCGACAGGTCGTGGGCGTCGTTGCGCGCCAAGGCCAGGGCGCCTTGGACCTGTTGCTGGCGAGCATTGAGCAAGGCGAATTCTTCGCGTAACGCTGTCCAGTCGCTGTGTGCGAAGAAACTCAGCCAGTCGTGCAGTAACTCTTCGATCTGCGTGGCCGGTTCGCGCTCGCTGCCGAGAGTGAAGTGGATATCCAGCACGGCTTGATCCGCAAACTGGTACAGCACGGACGCCTGCAGCGCGATGGCCAGTCGTTGTGCTTGCAGTTCGGCGAACAGCCCGCCGGGGGCCGAGGCGTTGAGCCAGGTGCAGAGAAACGCCAGCGCTTCCCGTGGCGCGTTACAGGTAATGACTTGATGCAGGTGTTGGCCGGCGACGTGTTGATAGCGGCGTGCCGAGCCTTGCATCAAGGCCGGTGGAGCGGCCTGCGGGTGCAATGGCCCGGGTGTCAGTTGGTCACTGAACTGCTGGGCCATGGCCTGCAGGTCTGTCAGCGATTGTGGGCCGGCAAGGCTCAAAGTCATCTGCCCGCTTTGATAAAAGTGTGCGTGGAACCCGCGCAAGGCTTGCTGAAAGGCCTCGCTTTCCACCGGCAGGCTGTCGCGGTTGCCGGCATGAAAACCGCGCAACGGATGATCCGCTGCCAAGCCTTGCAGCAGCGCCACTTGTTGTTGGGCCTGGGCATCCTGGGACCAGGCGATGAACTCCGCGTCGAGCACTTCGCGCTCACGCTGTTGATCGTCGAGGTTCAGGCGTGGGTGTGTCAGCATATCCGCCAACCGCATCAGCCCGTCTGCAAATACCGGCACCGGCAGTTCAAAGAAAAACTCGGTGATGCGCTCACGGGTGCTGGCATTGATCTGCCCACCGTGTCGCTGCACGTAGGCCATCAGCCCTTCGCCGGCTGGAAAACGCTCGGTACCGAGAAACAACAAGTGCTCAAGAAAGTGCGCCAGCCCAGGCCAAGCCAATGGCACGTCATGGCTGCCGGCAGCCACCTGTAAAACGGCGGCGCAGCGCTTCAAGCGTGGCGCATGGCGCAGGCAAACCCGCAGGCCATTGGCGAGGGTCAGGTGAACGGGATGAGGGTGAACCGGCGCAGGCATGGGCACTTCCGAGGCGTGGGAAGTGCCTATGCTAGCAAACCCAATGGGTCAGGGCTTGTGCAGTGCGCCGTAGAGTTCGGCGCGACGGTCTTGCAGGTAGTGGTTGGCGGCTCGGGCGTCGAATATCGATTGGCGCTCCAGGGTGCCGACGATCAAGGCTTCATCCAGGCCGGCCTGGGCAATTCGCTGGCCGTCCGGCGCGGCAATGCTGCTTTGCCCGCAGTAGTGAATCTCGCCTTCGTGCCCGCAGTAGTTGGCATAGGCCACGAAACATTGGTTTTCAAAGGCTCGCGCCCGTACGGTGACGTCGGCAACAAAGTCGAACGGCACCATATTGGCGGTGGGCACCAGGATCAGTTCGGCACCGGCCAGGGCCAGGCGCCGGGTGTTTTCCGGAAACTCCAGGTCGTAGCAAATCAGCATGCCCACCTTCCACCCGTTCAATTCCACCACCGGGAAATCATCGGGGCCGGCGCTGAACATCGAGTGATCAAGATCGCCAAACAGGTGGGTCTTACGGTAGTTGCACAGGCGCTTGCCGTGGGCGTCGATCAACTGCACGGCGTTGTAGATCTGGCCGTCCTCGGCCCGCTCCGGGTAGCCATACAGAATCGCCAGCCCGGCACCCTGCGCCAGTTCGGCAATTGCCTGCGCCGACGGCCCATCCTGTGCCTCGGCCAGTGCGCCAACGGCTTCGGCGCCAATGTTATAGCCGCTGAGGAACATCTCTGGCAGCACCAGCACATCGGCGCCGTGTGCCTCATGGGCCAACCGGTGCAGGCGCTGCAGGTTAGCGGCCACATCCAGCGGCAGTGGCGGGCATTGGTACAAGGCGACACGCATGCTCAACTCCTTATTCTGCCAGGGCAATGGGCCCTATTTCATCGAACACGTCGCCCGGGCCTGGGTTCTGCGGGTGGGTGCTGCCTCCAAAGTGGTTCATGATCCCCCACACCGCGTTGAGCGAGGTTTGTACCGCGCCTTCGACCCAGGCAGGCGTCCACGATACATCATCACCGGCGATGAAGATCCCGCGTTGTTCGGCAGGCATATCCTTTTGCATGAAGTGCGCATACATCCGCTGGTTGTAGCGATAGTGGCCGGGCAAGGCGCCTTTGAAAGCCCCGAGGAAATGCGGATCGGCCTCCCAGGATACGGTGATCGGGTCGCCGATGATGCGCGCCTTGATGTCGACTTTGGGGTAGATCTTCTTCAGTGCATCCAGGGCCAGTTTCACCCGCTTGTCGATAGGCTGGGGCAGCATCTTCAGCGCGTCGCTCATCCACGAGTAGGACAGGCAGATCACCCCCGGCTTGTCGTCGCCGTTATCGAACAGGTAGGTGCCACGGGTCAGGCGGTCGGTGAGGGTCATGCTCATCAGGTCGCGACCGGTTTGTGGGTCTTTGTCTTTCCAGAATGGGCGGTCAACCATCACGAAGGTTTTCGAGGACTGCATGTAGCGAGTACGATCCAGGGCCATCCACATTTTTTGTGAGAACAGGGTTTCATCGCATTCGATCTGGGTGGTCAGCAGCCAGCTTTGGCAGGTGGTCAGCACCGCCGCGTATTCGCGGGTGTCGCCGTAGTTGTCGGTAACGGCGAAACGGCCATCGGCGGCGTGGGCGATGCGCTTCACGCCGGCCCGTGGCGCACCTCTATGCAGCGAGCTCAGGCTGGTACCGGCCGGCCAGTGGGCGCAGCGTTCCGGCACATGGCGCCAGATGCCCATGGGCACTTGGGCCACGCCACCGACGATCAGATGTTGATGATCATCGCAGTTGGTCATCACCACACGGAAGATTTCCAGCATGGAGTTGGGGAAGTCAGAGTCCCAGCCGCCGGTACCGAAACCGACCTGGCCAAACACCTCGCGGTGGTGGAACGACAATTTGGCGAAGGCTTTGGAGGTGGCGACGAAGTCGTAGAAGGTACGGTCATCCCACAGCGGCACGAGCTTGTTCCACAGCTCCTTGAGCCGCGGCACGTCGCGGTCGCGGATCGCCTGCTGGATATCGCCGAACTGTGAACCGGCTTCCAGAGCGTCGGCCCAGGCATCGGCCACTTCCTGAAACAGTGCAGGTAAATCGGAGAGTTTTTGCGCGTAGTGAGTCTGGCCTTCCAGATCGATCACAGTGCTGCCGGACGCCGGCGTCAGCGGGTTGGGAAAGGGCTTGGTCTCCAGTCCCAGTTTGTCCACGTAATGGTAGAACGCCGTGGACGACACCGGGAACCGCATGCCGCCCAGCTCGGCGATGATGCCTTCGGCGCCTTCAAAGGCCTGCGAGCGCAAGCGACCGCCCATCTTCGAGGCTTCGTACACAACGGGCTTGAGCCCCAGCTTCATCAACTCGTAGGCCGCAACCAGGCCCGCGATCCCGGCACCGACGATCGCCACTTCGGCGCCATGGTTAACCGCAGGAATACTGCCCAGCCCGGCGGGGTGTTCGATCCAGTCATCAAAGGCAAACGGGAAATCGGGGCCGAAGATAGTGATGGGTTTCTTGCCGTCGCCCGGGTGGCGATTGGGCTTGCTGAGGGTGCTGGACGGAATGCTCATGGCTGACCTTACTGACGGCTCGGCGGGAGGAGGGCCCGTTGAGTATAGGAAAAGATGGCAGCCAGTTTAGGGAGCGTTGCGCTCGTTAATAAGACGCAATGTGTCGTCGTATTGCGTTAGTTTTAGTCAATATGACGAGAATCGCGATCAGATTGGTTGTCCGCGATCCAATTTGTTACTGAGGATGATCGAGGTGGTGGTTTTCTCCACACCGTCGACACTGCCGATCTGGTCCAGCAATTGGTCCAGTTGCTCCGGCGAATCGGTGCGCAGCCAAGCCACGTAATCGAACTCCCCGCTCACCGCGCACAACTGCTGCACTTGCGCCATGGCGCTCAGCCTGCGCAACACCTCTTTGCCCGAACGGGGTTGCACGGTAATGCCCACGTAAGCCTGCAACCCACCATCCGCAACGCGCTGGCCCAGGCGCACGCCGTAACCGGTGATGACCTGGGTTTTCTCCAGGCGTGCCAGACGCGACGTGACGGTGGTACGCGCGATGCCCAACTGCCGGGCGAGCATGGCCACGCTTTCACGGGCGTTGAGCTGCAGGGCGGCGATCAGTTGGCGGTCGATTTCGTCTAGGGCGGGCAAGGGGGAGCTCCAGTGCGAGAGGGCAGTGAGCAGGCATGTTACAGGCTTGGCCCTGCGGAAAAAATCAATCGGCCAGATACGCAAAAGCCGCGCAATGCGCGGCTTTCTTGTGTGGTGGGCCCAGTAGGACTCGAACCTACGACCAAGGGATTATGAGTCCCCTGCTCTAACCAACTGAGCTATAGGCCCTCAGTAGGTCGCGGATTATAACGATGGTTTGTTCACTGTGCCATCCGAAAAATCCTCATGCCGTGTACGAAGGAAGCTGGCGGCAAAAAGCTCCGGCGGCAGGGGCAGGCTGACGATGTAGCCTTGCATCTGTTCACACCCCTCGCTTGCGAGGAATGCTTGTTGTGCCGGGGTCTCCACGCCTTCGGCGATGATGGTGAATTGCATGCTGTGGCCCAGGGCGATGATGGCGCGCACGATGGCTGCATCGTGAGGGTCGTCGGGCAAGCCGCGGACGAAGGATTGGTCGATCTTGAGGAAGTCCAGAGGCAGGCGTTTGAGGTAGCTGAGGGATGAATAACCGGTGCCGAAATCATCGATCGCCAATTGGACGCCCAGGCGCTTGAGTTGGTGCAACACCGCCAGTGCCTCTTCGGCTTGGCTCATGATGAAGTTTTCGGTGATTTCCAGTTGCAGGCAGCCGGGTTCGAGGCGGTAATCGCGCAGCAGTTGTTCGATGCGTGACAGCAGGTTGGGGTGACGCAGTTGCGCGCCTGCGAGGTTGACCGACAGGGGGCCGAAGTCCTCGAAAGCCGCTTGCCAGGCGTGCAGTTGTCGGCAGGCCTGTTCCAGTACCCAGTCGCCGATTTGCAGGATCGTGCCGTTCTCTTCGGCCAGGGCGATAAAGTGCTCGGGCGGGACCTCGCCCAGCGTCGGGTGATGCCAGCGGATCAAGGCTTCGGCGCCGATCAGTTGTTGGGTGATCAGGCTGCGTTTGGGTTGGTAATACAGACTCAACTCTTCACGTTCGATGGCGCGGCGCAGTTCGTGCTCCAGCGCTACGCGTTCATTGGCTTGGGCAGTCAGGTCGCGGGTATAGCGCTCGACCCGGTTACGCCCCTTGGCTTTGGAGCGATACATTGCGGCGTCGGCATTTTTGACCAGGGTCGCCACGTCGGTGCCGTCCTGTGGATACAGGCTGGTGCCGATACTGGCGCTGATAAAGAACTCATGCTCGCCGGCCTGGAAGGGCGGGGTAAAGCAATCGAGCAGTTTGTTCGCCAAGTGCTGAGCGTCGCTGGCCTGTTGCAAACCGGGCAGCAGGATGATGAATTCGTCGCCGCCCAAGCGAGCAACGGTGTCCACGTCCCGCAACTGCTCCTTGAGGCGTACGGCGATGTCTTTGAGCAGCAGGTCGCCGACCGGGTGGCCGAGGCTGTCGTTGATGTGTTTGAACCGGTCGAGGTCGAGAAACAGCACCGCGCCCTGCTTGCCACTTTCCTGCTGGCCGTTGAGGGCGGCTTGCAGCCGGTTTTCGAACAGCGTGCGATTGGGCAGGCCGGTCAATGGGTCGTGGTGGGCCTGATAGTCGAGGCGTGCCTGGGCCAGCTTGAGGCTGGAGATGTCGGCGAACACGGCAACGAAGTGCGTGACCAATTGTTCGCGGTTACGCACGGCGCTGATGGTCAGCCAACTCGGATACACCTCGCCGTTCTTGCGGCGGTTGGAGATTTCGCCTTGCCAGTGGCCGTGGGTCGTCAACTGGTGCCACATCGCCGCATAGAACGCGCTGTCATGCAGGCCGGAGGCAAGCAGGCGCGGGGTATGACCAAGGGCTTCACCCTCGCTATAGCCGGTTATCTCAGTGAAGGCGCGGTTGACGGCGCTGATGTTCTGCCGTGTGTCGGTGATCAAGACACCTTCGGCGGTACTTTCGAACACCGTGGCGGCCTGCTGCAGTTTTTCCTGCATCAACTGGCGTTCGGTGATGTCCCGGGCGATGGTCAGCATGCAATCTTCGTCGCCAATCGGCAGCGGGCGGCTGGACACTTCGCACAGGCGAATCTGGCCGTCGGCACGACGGATATGGCAGATGAAATCGCGGACAAAACCGTCGCGCTGCATCAATTCGAGCATGTGCTTGCGTTCGTTGAGGTCGACCCAGATGCCCAGGTCCAGGGCTGATTGGTCGAGTGAAGAGGCGCTGGTGAAGCCGGTCAGGTGGCTGAAACCCTCGTTTACTTCGATCAGCAGGCCGTCGCTCTGGCGGCTCAGCAGCAAGCCATCTGGGGAGGCATGGAAGGCTTTGGCAAACTTTTCTTCGGAGGTTTGCAGTCGCTGTTGGGTTTCCTTGAGCTGGGTGATGTCCCGCACCACCACCACCAAGGCTTCGGTGGTGTCGAGTTGGAACGGCTCGGCTGAGATCAGCCCGGTAAAGGCCTGGCCATTGCTGCGCAGAAAGGGCATTTCCAGGTTGCGGATGCTGGTGGTCTGTACCCGTTGCAGCAAATCCGGGCCGCCCCCTTGAATGCCCCATATATTCAGGTCGGGGGCGGTTTTGCCCACCACCTCGTCGGCGCGTAGACCAATCTGGTCCTCGAATGCCTTGTTGACCTCCAGCAAGCAGCCATCAGACAACCGGGCAATCACCAGAATGTCGGGGCACTGCTGAAACACCGAGGCAAATTTCTGCTCGGACAGTTGCAGGGCTTCTTCGGTGCGCTTGGCTTCGCTGATGTCGATCATCAGGCCGCGCAGCACCGGCTCATGGCCGTGTTCGATCAGGCTGACAATGTCACGTACCCACAGGCAGCGGCCATCAGCGGTGATGACTCGGTAATCAATACTGTGATCGCGGTTTGCACGGGTTTCCCGATAGCAATAGGCCTCGGCGCGAGTCAGGTCGGCGGGGTGGATGATGTTGCGCCAGAAACCTGGAATCAGCCAATGAGCGCGGGGATAGCCGAGCAGGTCTTCGGCATGGGGTGACACGTAGCTGTAGGTGAAATCGCTGATGCTTGCTTCCCAGGCGATGGCGGACAAGCTCTCCACCAGGCCGCGATAGTGGTACTCGCTGCTTCGCAGTTCTTGCTCAAGGGCGACCCGGCGGGAAATTTCCGAGCTGAGCCGGCGATTGATCCGAATGACGATTGCCAGCACCGTACTCAATAGCAGCACCGCTGGCAGGCCGTACGTGAGCAGGTCAGCCCAGAAGGTGCGGTGATCGGTGAAACTACCGACCCAGTGTTGCTGGATCGCATCAGTTTCGGCTGAGCTGAGGTCGGCGAGGACTTTGTCCAGGATGCCCACCAGGATTTTTTCATCCCGCGGCACGCCCATTGCCAGTTGGTAGCGGTAGGGCGTTTCGCCGCTGACGTACAGGCCGTCGAGCTTGAGTTGGCGCAGGCTCCAGACGCTGGAGGCCAGGTCGCCGACTACGGCATCCACTTCATCGGTGGCCAGGGCTTGCAGCGTCGAACTGACGTTGGGCATCGCCACCAGATTCAGGTCCGGATGGTGGGTACGCAGCAGTTCATGGGGCGCGTAGTTTTCCACTACGGCAATTTTCAGCCCGTACAAATCCTTGAGGCTGCGTGGTTTTGCGCCGCCTTCATGGGCCAGGATGACAATGGGGAAGTCGAGATAGGGGCGTGTAAAGGCCAGGAAATTCTGGCGTTCGGGGGTGGACATGATGCCAGGCAGCAGGTCGAGCTGGTTATTGCGGGCTTGTTCAAGCACCGCGGTCCAGTTAACTGGTTCGATCAGTTTGATTCGAACGCCCAGACGGTCTTGGAGTAAGCGTACGTAATCGGCAGCCAGGCCCTCATATCGGCCATTTTCATCGCGATATTCAAACGGTGGCCAGGACGCGTCCACGCCGAGGCGCAGCTCCTGATGGTCCGCCAACCAGCTACGCTCATCATCCGTAAGAGTCAACGCGCCAGCCGTTGCGGTCCAGGTCAGCAGCGACAGCAGTATCACGGTCGGCAATCTGGGCATAACGGTCTCGTTATGGCACGGGGAATGTCTCGAGTGTAGACGGGCATTGCGGGGGCGGGGTGATGCGGGGCAGTTAATCTGTGGAAAGCGGTCGGTAGAAAGCAAAACCCCCGGCCTGGGCCGGGGGTTCTGGTATCACTCGTCGAGGAAGGAGCGCAGATGCTCGCTTCGCGTCGGGTGGCGCAACTTGCGCAGCGCCTTGGCTTCGATCTGGCGGATCCGCTCGCGGGTCACGTCAAACTGCTTACCGACTTCCTCAAGGGTGTGGTCGGTATTCATGTCGATGCCGAAACGCATGCGCAGTACCTTGGCTTCACGGGCAGTGAGGCCGGACAGTACGTCGCGAGTCGCTTCTTTCAAGCTCTCAACAGTGGCGACATCGATTGGCGACTGCATGGTCGAGTCTTCGATGAAGTCACCCAGATGGGAGTCTTCGTCATCACCAATCGGCGTTTCCATGGAGATCGGCTCTTTAGCGATCTTCAATACCTTGCGGATTTTATCCTCAGGCATTTCCATGCGTTCGCCCAGCTCTTCCGGGGTCGGTTCGCGACCCATTTCCTGCAACATCTGCCGGGAAATGCGGTTGAGCTTGTTGATGGTCTCGATCATGTGCACCGGAATACGGATGGTGCGGGCCTGGTCGGCGATCGAGCGAGTGATCGCCTGACGGATCCACCAGGTGGCATAAGTCGAGAACTTGTAGCCGCGACGGTATTCGAACTTGTCCACCGCCTTCATCAAGCCGATGTTGCCTTCCTGGATCAGATCAAGGAATTGCAGGCCACGGTTGGTGTACTTCTTGGCGATGGAGATCACCAGACGCAAGTTCGCTTCAACCATCTCTTTCTTCGCGCGGCGGGCCTTGGCCTCACCGATCGACATGCGACGGTTGATGTCTTTGATTTCCGCAATCGTCAGGCCAGTTTCGGTCTCAAGCGCGGTCAGCTTCTGTTGGCAACGGATGATATCGGGCTGCAGGCGGCCGATGGCTTCGGCGTATTTCGCCTTGCCCTTGGCCAGTGCGTCGCTCCAGCTTTCGTCAACTTCGTTGCCCGGGAACTGGCGCAGGAAATCGGTACGCGGCATGCGCGCATCACGCACACAGAGCTGCATGATCGCACGCTCTTGGGCACGCAGGCGCTCAAGGGCACTGCGAACACGCTCAACCAGGCCTTCGAACTGCTTGGGCACCAGCTTGATCGGCATGAACAGCTCAGCCAGGGCCACCAGCTCGGCAATCGCCTGCTTGTTGCCACGACCGTGCTTTTTCAGGGCCTTGCGGGTGATTTCCATTTGATCGGAAACCGCACCGAAGCGCTGGGCAGCGATAACCGGGTCTGGACCGCTTTCGGCTTCTTCTTCGTCGTCGCTGCTTTCAGCTTCGTCGTCGTCGGTGTCGTCGTCCGCTTTTGCGGCTTTCGCATCAACAGGCGGCGGCACTTCGGCGGCAGGCGGCGCAATGCCGTCGTCCGGGTCGATATAACCGCTCAGGACGTCGGACAGGCGGCCACCTTCGGTGGTGACGCGGGTGTACTCGGAGAGAATGTGGTCAACCGTGCCAGGGAAGTGCGCAATAGCGCCCATCACTTCACGGATGCCCTCTTCGATACGCTTGGCGATTTCGATTTCGCCTTCGCGTGTCAGCAGCTCGACGGTACCCATTTCGCGCATATACATGCGCACCGGGTCTGTCGTGCGGCCGATATCGGTCTCTACTGCAGCCAGCGCGGCAGCAGCTTCCTCAGCGGCGGCCTCGTCGGTATCAGCGTCGGCCAGCATAAGGGAATCCTTATCTGGCGCGACTTCGAATACGTTGATCCCCATGTCGTTAATCATGCGGATGATGTCTTCCACCTGCTCAGGATCTGAAATATCCTCAGGCAGGTGGTCGTTGACCTCCGCGTAAGTCAGGTAACCCTGCTCACGACCAAGAAGTATCAACTCTTTGATACGAGACTGCTGTTGCGCTTTTCCGGACATAACACCCTATCCACTGAAGGTCTTGGCGGGCAAAAAACAAGCCGAGGATTATACCCGAGCTATGACCTCACACGCCAGCTGAGGTCGGGTTTGATGCGTAAACATTCTGTTTTAAGAGGTCGCGCATCTGTTTTGCTATCTGAATTTGCTCTTCAGCCGATAATCCCGGCTGCCTCGCTCTCTTGATAAGTTCATCGAGGGTCTGAGTGTGTTGACCCGCGGATAACCTATTAATGGTGTCTAAAAACTGTTGTTCAAGGTTGTCGCCGTCAATTAGCCACTCCTTTTCCGCCAGTGCCCGCAATAAACGGCCCTGTTCCGTGCCATGCCAGCGAGCCATCAACTGAATTGAGTTTAGCTTAGGGTTTTTCTGCACGGCTTCGATCAGTGCGATAAGTACCTGAGCGTAGGTGTTGCTCTCGTTGGCAAAGTGGTCGGCACTTTCAACCTTGCCGGCCAATTGCGGGTGGTGAATCAGTGTGCGCAGTGCAATCAGTGTGGGGGCTTCCACCGCTACGGGTGTGCGTGGCGCGTAGGCTTCATCGCGATCACCGCGTTTGCCGTTTTTGCTCCAGGGCTTTTTGTCCCACTTCTTGCCGCCGGCGCCCGGCTTCTTCGGCGTCCATTCCTGCTGGGGCGCGAAGGCCTCCTGAGGTTGATGAAAGTCAGCGTAGTCCGGCATGGCGTCGTAATCCATGCCGGGGTCGTAGGCTGGCGGCGCATCCTGCGGGGCGCTGTGCACCAGCTGGCTTACGGCTTCGCCGCTCAAACCGGTGATCTCCAGCAGGCGCTGGCGCATCAGTGTGCGCAAGTTGGCGCCCGGGACTTTATCGATCAGGGGCGCCGCGAGGGTGGCCATATGGGCCTTGCCTTCGAGGGAGCGCGGGTCGGCCTCTTCGGTCAGTTGCTGAAAAAAATAATCCGCCAGCGGCTGCGCATGTTGATTGATGCGTGCGCGGAACGCGTCGGTACCTTCCGAACGCACCAGGGTGTCCGGGTCTTCGCCTTCGGGCAGGAACAGGAAGCGAGCGCGACGCCCATCCTGCAGGCTCGACAGCGTGGCTTCGAGCGCGCGCCAGGCGGCGTTGCGGCCAGCCTGGTCGCCGTCGAAGCAAAACAGCACGCTGGGCACGACGCGAAACAGGCGCTTCAAATGTTCTTCGCTGGTGGCGGTGCCGAGGGTGGCGACCGCGTTGCGCAGGCCTTGTTGGGCGAGGGCGATCACGTCCATATAGCCTTCAACCACGATGATCTCGTCGAGGTTGCGGTTGTTCTTGCGCGCTTCGAACAGGCCGTAGAGTTCCTGGCCCTTGTGGAATACCGGGGTCTCCGGAGAGTTCAGGTACTTGGGCTTGTCGTCCCCGAGTACGCGGCCGCCAAAGGCGATGATACGGCCACGGCTGTCGCGTATCGGGAACATCACGCGGTCGCGGAAGCGGTCATAGCGCTTGCCGGTCTCGGCGTTTTCCACCAGCAGGCCGGCATCGATCATGGCCTTTTGCTGGAGGGTGTCGCTGCTCAGGTGCTTATACAGGTTGTCCCAGCCCGGCGGGGCGAAGCCGAGACCAAAATCCCGAGCGATTTCGCCGGTGAGGCCGCGCCCTTTGAGGTAATCGACAGCGGCCTTGCGCTGCGGATGGCTCTTGAGTGCCTGGCGGTAAAAGTCGGCAGCGGCGGTCAGTAGCGGGTACAGCGGCGAATCGGTGGGTTGCCGGGGTTTGTGCGGGCGACCACTTTCTTCGCGGGGCACTTCCATGCCGGCGGCTTTCGCCAGGTCCTCGACAGCCTGGGGGAAGTCCAGGTTGTCGTGGTCCATCAGGAAGCCCAGGGCGTTCCCGCCTGCGCCGCAACCGAAGCAGTAATAAAACTGTTTGTCGGGGCTGACGCTGAACGATGGGGTTTTTTCTTTATGGAACGGGCAGCAGGCGGTGTAGTTTTTGCCGGCTTTTTTCAGCTGTACGCGTGAGCTGACAACATCGACGATGTCGGTGCGGTTCAGAAGGTCGTCAATAAAGCTCTGGGGAATCAGCCCGGCCATGGCGTTCTCGTCATCACTGCGTGTAAATGAGGGCCCGTGACGTGTTCAAGCGCACGTATGGCGTGCTTGATCATCATCGTCTGCATGGGTCATCAGGAAGTGTATCTGCCGAATATTCACTGAGGGTAGTTTCTGATCAGTCTTCGGCATGGAAATGTTGCCCGGGCGTCCGGTCTTGGCCAATGGCGGCCTCGGAAACGCATCGATGGGCACAGCCGACACGGTTGATCGTCTGTTTGAAGAATAGGTGTGCTCGTCAGTAGCCTTGTTAGGCTCGTCAGAAGAGACGTGCACCGCTGGCAAAAGAGCCAGCCCTGACGTGTGAAGCAGTGTCTCGGTCGCGTGTGCGGCGTCGACGGTGAAGCATCAAGCGATATCCGCAAATGCCAACAGCCCGGCTGAGGGCCGGGCTTGGCAGAAGCTTGCTACGAACGTCTGTGTATTAGTACAGACGAACGGCGCGGCGCTGTTCGCGCTGAACTTTCTTAGCGTGACGCTTAACAGCGGCTGCTGCTTTGCGCTTACGCTCAGAAGTTGGCTTCTCATAAAATTCGCGGCTACGAACTTCAGCCAGAACACCGGCTTTTTCGCAGGAGCGCTTGAAACGACGCAGAGCTACGTCGAAGGGTTCGTTCTCTTTTACTTTGACGGCTGGCATCCAGAGCTACCTTCTTTCATTACCGGGAATCAACGTTCTCGTCGCAAAAAATTCGCGGCTGAGGTCGTCGGTTTTTAAGGGTTGCGGATGTTAACCCCTCATTGCCCGGAATGCAAAGCCTCTGATCGAAAACCGCTAGTCGGGAGGGGGAGTGGCGACTATTATGCGCGCCTTCGAATTCAGCCTCTACAAGGCGCAAACCCATGCTAGTACTGGGACTTGAAACCTCCTGCGACGAAACCGGAGTCGCACTATACGACAGTGAACGCGGGCTTTTGGCCGATGCACTGTTCAGTCAGATCGACCTGCATCGCGCCTATGGCGGCGTGGTGCCGGAGCTTGCCAGCCGCGATCACGTCAAGCGCATGCTGCCGCTGATCCGCCAGGTGCTGGATGAGGCCGGCTGTGTGGCAACCGAGATCGATGCCATCGCCTACACGGCAGGGCCCGGATTGGTCGGAGCCCTGCTGGTTGGGGCCTCTTGCGCCCAGGCGCTGGCCTTTGCCTGGGGCATTCCTGCCCTCGGCGTGCACCATATGGAAGGCCATTTATTGGCGCCCATGCTGGAAAAAACACCGCCAGAGTTCCCGTTCGTCGCTTTGTTGGTTTCGGGGGGGCATACGCAGCTGGTTCAGGTGGATGGGATCGGCCAATACACGCTGTTGGGCGAGTCGCTGGACGATGCTGCCGGCGAAGCGTTCGACAAAACCGCGAAGATGATGGGGCTTAATTATCCTGGCGGTCCGGAAATCGCTCGCCTGGCTGAGAACGGCGTTGCCGGTCGCTACACCTTCCCGCGGCCGATGTGTGATCGTCCTGGCTTGATGTTCAGTTTCAGCGGCTTGAAAACCTCTGCCTTGAACACCTGGCAGCAGAGCGTCAGCGCCGGGGACGACGGCCAACAAGCCCGTTGCGACATCGCGCTGGCGTTCCAGCAGGCTGTGGTGGAGACTTTGACCATCAAGTGCAAGCGCGCCCTGAAACAGGCGGGCATGAAGCGGCTGGTGATCGCAGGTGGCGTCAGTGCCAACAAGGCGTTGCGCAGTTCCCTGGAAAAGATGCTCGGCGACATGAATGGCAATGTGTTCTACGCACGCCCTGAGTTCTGCACTGACAACGGCGCGATGATCGCCTACGCCGGTTGCCAGCGCTTGCAGGCCGGGCAGCACGAAAGCCTGGCGATCAGCGTGCAGGCGCGCTGGCCGATGGAGCAATTGCCGCCGTTGTAAGGTTCAAGGGCGCCGGGCCCAGGCGGGGTATTTAAAAATGCCGTTCGCGCCCGGCAAACAGGTCGCGTAGATTGCCGCGGTGACGCCAGACGATCAGCAGTGTCAGTACGCTCATCGGCACCAGTGCTTGCGGTTCCTGCCAGGCCAGCAGCGGTAGGGTCAGTGGCGTAGCAATCAGCGCGGCCAGCGAGCTGGTGCGGGTCAGGTAGAACGTCAGTAGCCAGGCGAGCATGGCCAGTAACGCCGCAGGGAGGTAAATGCCCAGCAGCATGCCGGCCGCCGTGGCGACGCCCTTGCCGCCGCGAAAGCGGAAGTACAACGGGAACAGGTGGCCCAAGACGGCACATAGGCCCACCCAGGCTTGCTGTTGCAAGCTAAGGCCGACGAGGCTGGCGATCAGCACGGGCAGCAGGCCCTTGCACAGGTCGCCCAGCAAGGTCAGGACGGCGAGTTTCTTGCCGGCCAGGCGCAACATATTGGTGGCGCCGGCATTGCCTGAGCCACTCATTCGCGGGTCGGGATTTCCCGTCAAGCGGCTGAGCAAAATGGCGAAGGACAGCGAGCCGAGCAGGTAGGCGAAAATCGCCAGTGACCAAAACATGCTAACTATTCCGGGCGAGGACGCCCTGATTCTAACGGGGCATCGCGCCCTTGTCGTGCTGCGGAGAAAAGTGCTTGGACAGAGTGTTTATCGAAGGCCTGGAAGTCGACACCGTGATCGGGGCTTACGACTGGGAGCGCGGAATCCGGCAATGCCTGCGCTTGGACCTGAGCTTCGCCTGGGATAATCGCCCAGCCGCGGCCGGTGATGACCTGACCCTGGCACTGGATTACGCCAGGGTGTCTGCGCGTATCCAGGCCTTTGCCGAGCAGTCCCAGTACCAGTTGGTGGAAACCTTTGCCGAGCGCCTGGCCGAAGTGCTGATGAGTGAATTCCAGATTCCCTGGCTGCACCTCAAGTTGACCAAGCCCGGCGCGGTACCGGCTGCCAAGGGCGTGGGCGTGGAGATCGAGCGCGGATGTCGTTGACTCAGGTTTACCTCGGGCTTGGCAGCAATATCGAGCGCGAGGCTCGTTTATGCGCCGGCTTGGATGCGTTGGCGGGCTTTTTGACGGATATGCGCTGTTCAGCGGTGTTCGAAAGCCAGCCGGTGGGTATCAAGAGCGGGCCGTTTTTCAATCTGGTGGTGTCGGCTTATACCGACCTGCCGTTGATGGAATTGGATCGCCGCTTGAAATCCATCGAGGCCGACAATGGCCGCTACGCGCCCGACCGCAAAGGCCTGCCGCTGGATATCGATGTGTTGTTGTATGGCGATCTGGTGGGCGATTTTGATGGCTTGGTCCTGCCGCGAGCCGAAATTCTGAAAAACGCCTTTGTGTTGTGGCCGCTGTCGATGATGGCGCCGCAGCGTATGCATCCTGAGGCCGGCAAGACGATGGCCCAGTTGTGGCGAGACGCGCAGATTGATCAGGTGCTGGCACCTGTGGCGTTCGAGTGGCAGGGGCAGCCACTCACGCCGCTAGCTCTTTTGTAGGCGCCGAGCTTGCTCGCGAAAAACCTGAGGGCGCTACGTCATCGTTGAGGTTCTTCGCGAGCAAGCTCGCTCCTACAGGGGCTTTTGCTGTTCCTTGTAGGCTTTCAATGCGTTTAGTCGTTCGCGCTTGAGCGCCTCGCCCAGTTCGGGGCCTTTGAAGCCTTTTTCCAGCAGTGGCGCTACCGGCACTTCGCGTGCGGCCTTTGCCGCTGCGCGCAAATAATCGGCCTGTGGATAACTGCGTTGCTCAAAACCCTGGCGGCCCCGAGCGTCCATTTCGCAGGCCGCCACGAACTCTTCAAAGCGTTGCGGCCGACGGTACACGTCGAAGCTTTGCAGCAACTCCAGCAATGTCGAGGCCTTGAGCTCCAGCGCACGATGCCCATGGGTATGATATTGCCCCACCAGCAGGGCCAACTCCTGGCAATCCTTCGGCACCTTGAAACGCTCGTTCACCGCTTTGATCAGCTTCAGGCCGCGTTGCTCGTGGGCAATATGCTGCGGCAACTTATCCACAGGCGTCAGGCCTTTGCCCAAATCATGCAGCAGGCAGGCCCAGCGCACGCTCAGCGGTTGCTTGTGCAGGGCGGCCTGCTCCAGCACGCTCAAGGTGTGCACGCCGGTGTCTATTTCCGGGTGATGCGCTGCGGGCTGCGGCACGCCGAACAGCGCATTCACTTCCGGCATCAAGGTTTTCAGCGCGTCGCAGTCACGCAGCACTTGGATGAATACCTGGGGTTGAGCTTCCATCAGCGCCCGTGAGATTTCCTTCCAGCTGCGCTCGGGGGTAAGGGCCTCCAGCTCGCCGGACTCACTGAGTTGGCGCATTAACGCCAGGGTCTCAGGGGCGACTGTGAAGCCCAGAGGCGCATAGCGCGCGGCGAAGCGTGCAACGCGCAAGACGCGGAGGGGATCTTCGGCGAACGCGGGAGAAACATGCCGCAATATACGCGCTTCAAGGTCGCGTTGGCCGTGGTAAGGGTCAGTCAGATTACCTTCGTCGTCCTCCGCCATGGCATTGATGGTCAGGTCACGCCGGATCAGGTCTTCTTCCAGCGTAACGTCGGGGCTCGCATGGAATATAAAGCCGCCGTAACCCCGGCCATTCTTGCGTTCGGTGCGAGCGAGGGCGTATTCGTCACCGTTCTTCGGGTCGAGAAATACCGGGAAATCAGCGCCCACCGGTTTATAACCTTTGGCGAGCATCTCTTCGGCCGTCGCGCCAACGACGACGCGGTCTATATCGGTGACCTCGATGCCCAGAAGGCGATCACGTACGGCGCCGCCGACTTTGTAGATTTTCATGAAAAAGCCTCCATTAGCGGCACAGGATAACGCCTGAGCCTGGCCAATGGAGGCTTTGCTGTTTCAGAGATGAACGACGGCCATGTCCAAGCGGCCGTAGTCGTTGTCGTTATGATCGCTGCGCGGTGGCACATGGTGGGTTTTCATCACCTGGTCGCCCTGCAGGGTTTCCAGATGAATATCAAAACCCCAGAGCCGATGCAGGTGCTTGAGCACTTCCTCGGTGGATTCGCCCAAGGGTTTGCGGTCGTGCTGCTGGTGACGCAGGGTCAGCGAACGGTCGCCACGCACGTCGATGCTGTAGATCTGCACGTTAGGCTCGCGGTTACCCAGGTTGTATTGCGCGGCCAGGGTTTCGCGAATGATGCGGTAGCCGGGTTCGTCGTGGATGGCAGGCACCACCAGGTCATCCTTGAGGTCGTCGTCCAGGATGCTGAACAGCTTGAGGTCGCGAATCACCTGGGGCGACAGGTACTGCAGGATAAAACTCTCATCCTTGAAGCTGCTCATGGCGAACTTGATGGTCGATAGCCAGTCGCTGCCGGCGATTTCCGGGAACCAGCGGCGGTCTTCCTCTGTGGGGTGCTCGCACATACGGCGAATATCGCGATACATGGCAAAACCCAGCGCATAGGGGTTGATGCCGTTGTAATACGGGCTATCGAAGCCTGGTTGGAAGACCACGCTGGTGTGGGACGTGAGGAACTCCATCATAAAGCCGTCAGTGACCAGGCCTTCGTCGTACAGGTCGTTCATCAGGGTGTAATGCCAGAAGGTAGCCCAGCCTTCGTTCATCACCTGGGTTTGGCGCTGGGGATAAAAATATTGCGCGATCTTGCGTACGATGCGCACGATTTCACGCTGCCAGGGTTCCAGCAGCGGTGCGTGTTTTTCCAGGAAGTACAGGATGTTTTCCTGCGGTTCGGCGGGGAAGCGTGCATTGTCCTTGTCGCTGTTCTTGTCGGCGCGCTTGGGGATGGTGCGCCACAGGTCGTTGATCTGTTTCTGCAGGTGCTCCTCGCGTTCCTTCTGGCGCAGGCGCTCCTCTTCGGCGGAAATAGGATAGGGGCGCTTATAGCGATCGACCCCGTAATTCATCAGCGCATGGCAGGAGTCCAACAGGTCTTCCACCGCATCGATACCGTGGCGCTCCTCGCACTGCATGATGTATTGCTTGGCGAACACCAGGTAATCGATGATCGAACTGGCATCGGTCCAGGTGCGAAACAGGTAGTTGCCCTTGAAGAAACTGTTATGCCCATAGCAGGCATGGGCCACTACCAGCGCCTGCATGCAGATGGTGTTTTCTTCCATCAGGTACGCGATGCACGGGTCGGAGTTGATCACGATCTCGTAGGCCAGGCCCATCTGGCCACGGGTGTAGGACTTCTCGGTGCTGAGGAAGTGTTTCCCGTAGGACCAATGGTGATAGCCCAGCGGCATGCCCACCGAGGCATAGGCATCCATCATCTGTTCAGCGGTGATGACTTCTATCTGGTTGGGGTAGGTGTCCAGGGCATAACCTGCCGCGATGCGGCTGATTTCCCGGTCATAGGCCTGGATCAGTTCAAAGGTCCACTCGGAGCCGGTGGAAATGGGTTGGCGCTTGTTCTCTTTTTTGGCGGTCATGTCACTAACCTGCGCTGGAAGAGTTCACGGAAGACCGGGTAGATATCGCCGGCCGAGACCAGTTGCTGCTGGGCGAACGTATCGGCAAAGGCTTCGCCGATGCGCTCGTATTCGAACCACAGGGCCTGGTGCTCACGGGGGGTGATTTCGACGTAAGTGTAGTACTGCACGAACGGCATGATCTGGTTGATCAAAATATCCCGGCAGATCGGCGAGTCGTCGTTCCAGTTATCGCCGTCTGAGGCTTGGGCGGCGTAGATGTTCCACTCGTTGGCGGGGTAGCGCTCGGCCATGATCTCCTGCATCAGCTTCAGTGCACTGGAAACGATGGTGCCGCCGGTCTCCCGCGAGTAGAAAAACTCCTCTTCGTCCACTTCCCGGGCGCTGGTGTGATGGCGGATGAACACTACGTCAATCTTGTCGTAGTTCCGTTTCAGAAACAGGTAAAGCAGGATAAAGAAGCGCTTGGCGATGTCCTTGGTGGCCTGGGTCATGGAGCCGGAAACGTCCATCAGGCAGAACATCACCGCCTTGGAGCTGGGGTTGGGTTGCTTGACCAGCAGGTTGTACTTCAAGTCAAAGGTATCGAGGAACGGCACGCGGTGAATGCGCGCGCTGAGTTTTTCGATTTCGGCCTCAATTTCCTGGATATCGCCGAAGTTGTCCGGTTCTTCGCGCTTCAAGCGTGCCAACTCTTCCTTGGCCTGCTTGAGTTTGGCGCGGCTGCTACCGGACAGGGCGATGCGCCGGGCATGGGCTGAACGCAGGGTACGGATGATATTGATGCGCGAAGGGTTGCCCTCGTTGCTGATGCCTGCGCGTACGGTCTTGAAGGTGTCGGTGCCGGTGAGGTTGCGCTTGACCAGGTTGGGCAGTTCCAGGTCTTCGAACATGAATTCGAGAAATTCTTCCTGGGTGATCTGGAACACGAATTCATCCATGCCTTCGCCAGAGTTGCCGGCCTTGCCCGGGCCTTTGCCACCGCCGCCGCCTTGTGGGCGCTGGATATGTTCGCCGGTGGTGAATTCCTTGTTGCCGGGGTGTACCACGGTCTGTTTGCCGCCGCGACCATGGTGAAGCACCGGTTCATCGATGTCCCTGCCGGGAATGCTGATTTGTTCGCCATGCTCCATGTCGGTGATGGAACGGCGGCTGACGGCCTCTTCTACCGCCTTTTTGATGTGGTCACGGTAACGCCGCAGGAAACGCTGACGGTTTACCGTGCTCTTGTTCTTGCCATTGAGGCGTCGGTCGATCACATAGCTCATAGGGAGCCCTCCGGGCAGCTTCACGTTACAAGCTTCAAGCCGCGAGCTGGAAGCTTAGGGACAAGCGGTCGCATGCCAGGCCGGATGCCTGGCAGTGCGCGCTTGCCGCTGCCTTACTGCGATTTGCGAACCCGCAGGTACCACTCGGAGAGCAGCCGTACCTGTTTGTCGGTGTAGCCTCGCTCGACCATGCGTGTGACGAAGTCGTTGTGTTTTTGCTGATCCTCCTTGCTGGCCTTGGCGTTGAAGCTGATAACGGGCAGCAGGTCCTCGGTGTTGGAGAACATTTTCTTCTCGATGACCACCCGCAGCTTCTCGTAGCTGAGCCAAGTGGGGTTCTTGCCGTTGTTGTTGGCACGGGCACGCAGTACGAAGTTGACGATTTCGTTGCGGAAATCCTTCGGATTGCTGATGCCGGCGGGTTTCTCGATCTTTTCCAGCTCTTCGTTGAGGGCCACGCGGTTGAGGATTTCGCCGGTTTCCGGGTCGCGGTATTCCTGGTCCTGAATCCAGAAGTCGGCGTACAGCACGTAGCGGTCGAAGATGTTCTGGCCGTACTCGCTGTAAGACTCCAGGTAAGCGGTCTGGATTTCCTTGCCGATGAACTCGATGTAGCGCGGCGCCAGGTATTCCTTGAGGAAGCGCAGGTAGCGCTCACGGGTTTCGGCTTGGAACTGCTCCTGTTCAATCTGCTGCTCAAGCACATAGAGCAAGTGCACCGGGTTGGCGGCGATCTCGTGAGGGTCGAAGTTGAAAACTTTGGACAGGATCTTGAACGCAAAGCGCGTCGACAGACCGTTCATGCCCTCGTCCACACCGGCTGTGTCACGGTACTCCTGGATCGACTTGGCCTTGGGATCGGTGTCCTTGAGGTTTTCGCCATCGTAGACGCGCATCTTCGAATAGATATTGGAGTTCTCCGGCTCCTTGAGGCGCGACAGCACGGTGAACTGGGCAAGCATCTTCAAGGTGTCGGGCGCGCAATGGGCCTTGGCCAGGGAACTGTTGAACAGCAGTTTGTCGTAGATCTTGATTTCGTCGCTGACCCGCAGGCAGTACGGCACCTTGACGATATAGATCCGGTCGATGAAGGCTTCGTTGTTCTTGTTGTTGCGGAAGGTATGCCATTCCGATTCGTTGGAGTGGGCCAGCAGGATCCCGGTAAACGGAATCGCCCCCAGGCCTTCAGTACTGTTGTAGTTGCCTTCCTGGGTAGCGGTGAGCAGTGGGTGCAGCACCTTGATCGGTGCCTTGAACATCTCCACGAACTCCATCAGGCCCTGGTTGGCCCGGCACAATGCGCCCGAATAGCTGTAGGCATCGGCATCGTTCTGCGGGAATTCTTCCAGTTTGCGGATATCGACCTTACCCACCAGTGCCGAAATGTCCTGGTTGTTTTCATCGCCGGGTTCGGTCTTGGCCACGCCGATCTGGTTGAGGATCGACGGGTAGAGTTTCACCACGCGGAACTGGCTGATATCACCACCGAACTCGGCCAGGCGCTTGGTGGCCCAGGGCGACATGATGGTGTTGAGGTAGCGCCGCGGTATGCCAAAGTCTTCCTCCAGGATTGCGCCATCTTCCGTGGCGTTGAACAGGCCCAGGGGCGACTCGAAGACGGGCGAGCCCTTGATCGCATAGAAGGGCACCTTCTCGATCAATTGCTTGAGCTTTTCCGCCAGGGACGACTTGCCGCCGCCGACCGGGCCGAGCAGATAGAGGATCTGCTTCTTCTCTTCCAGGCCTTGGGCGGCATGGCGGAAGTAGGAAACGATCTGGTCGATGCATTCTTCCATCCCATGGAAGTCTTCAAAGGCCGGATAGCGGCGGATCACCTTGTTGGAAAATATCCGCGACAGGCGCGAATTATTGGCGGTTTCCACCAGTTCTGGCTCGCCAATCGCCAGTAGCAGGCGTTCGGCGGCAGAGGCGTAGGTGCTGCGGTCCTGTTTGCACAGCTCGAGATACTCCTGAAGCGTGAGTTCTTCCTGCTGTGTGGACGCGAAGCGTTGTTGGAAGTGGCTAAAGATACTCATGACGTCGTCACCTCGCTCGATACGTGGAGCCGACGCCGGATCAATCAGTCGATGCTGGCAGTCATTGACGCACGCCAATGGCTGTTTTCCCCCCAGAACACCCTGAAACGCTACCGATGACCCGTACGCCGGTGTACCGGCTCTCCCCTGATTCGGATGGCCTGCGCTTAAGGATAGTTCGGAATCCGGGAGGTCAAGGCGCGATGCGCAATTAGTTTGGCTGCGCCGTTCGTCAGAAACGGCGCAAGCCCAAGCGTCACGCGGGGTAGCGGGGTGTGAAAAAAATTATTGCGAATCGCCTGAAGAAATTTCCGCAGGAAAGGTCGCACGCCACAGCTCAAACCCGCCGTCCAGGCTATAGACGTCGGAGAAACCCTGGCTGATCAGATACGCGGCTGCGCTCTGGCTGGAATTGCCGTGGTAGCAGGCGACGATCAGCGGCGCATCGAGGTCAGCGGCGCGGATGAAGTCGGCGATGTTGACGTTGTCCAAATGCTGGGCGCCGGTGATGTGAGCGGCGGCATAAGTAGGCTGGTCGCGGATGTCGACGACTACAGCACCTTGCTCACGCAGGGCCTGGGCTTCTTGGGGAGGGATACGTTTGAATTCGGTCATGGCGGGCTCCTAGGGCTTGGCGGCGGCCGTCTGGGTAATGGAAAGGGGCGATTCGCACTGGCAGTCGAGACGTTCGCCCGTGTCGATGTTCATCAGGGTCATGGCACCGCCCCACACGCAACCGGTGTCGAGGGCGAACACGCCGGGCTCATCGCATTTGCCTTCCAGCGCGGCCCAGTGGCCAAAGATGATCTTTGTGTCACGGGTCTTGCGTTCCTTGTAGGCGAACCAGGGCTTGTAGCCGGGAAGGGCGGTGTCGGCGCCTTCCTTGCTCTTGAGGTCCAGTTTGCCTTCGGCCGTGCAGAAGCGCATCCGCGTAAAGTAGTTGGTGATGACTCGCAGGCGGGCCACGCCCGTGAGGTCGTTGTCCCACTTCACCGGGTCGTTGCCGTACATGCCGTCGAGGTAAGCGGTGTACAGGTTGTCATCGGCCAACGCAGTTTCAACTTCGGCAGCGCATTTGAGGGCTTTTTTCAACGTCCACTGGGGCGGGATACCGGCATGCACCAAGGCCATGTTGCGGCCTTCATCGTAGTGCATGAGTTTTTGCCGGCGCAGCCAGTCGAGCAATTGAGCACGGTCTGGGGCTTCGAGGATTTCCCGCAGGGTGTCGCCTTTTTTGAGGCGCTCGATATTGTTGCCGGCCGCAAGCAAGTGCAGGTCATGGTTGCCCAGCACGCAGACCAGAGAATCACGCAGGCTATAGAGGTAGCGCAGGGTTTCCAGGGACTGCGGGCCGCGGTTGACCAAGTCGCCTACCAGCCACAGGCGATCATTTGCCGGGTCGAAGGCTACGCGCTCCAGCAGGCGCTTGAGAGGGTCCAGGCAGCCTTGCAGGTCGCCGACCGCGTACGTCGCCATCAGTGCAGGGCTCCTGGTACGGCCAGGCGGAAGGGCTTGATGATTGCATCGAACAGTTGGCCGTCGGTGGCCTTCATCTGATACGAGCCTTGCATGGTGCCGACCTTGGAAGTCATCACCGTGCCGCTGCTATAAGTGTGGCTGGTGCCGGCGTCGATCAACGGCTGTTGGCCGACAACGCCTGCCCCGCGCACTTCCTCAACCTGGCCGTCGCCATCGGTGATGATCCAGTGGCGCGACAGCAGCTTGGCCGGCACCAGCCCGTTGTTCTTCACTGTAATGGTGTAGGCAAAGGCGAAGCGGTTATGTTCGGGTTGCGATTGGTCCGCCAGGAAGCGGGTGACGACGCTGACGTCGATCTGATAACGAGGATCGGACATGCAAGAGGCCTTAAAAGCGAAGGACAGCAGATGCGGGTCAGTCTAGGCCAAGAGGAGGGCACTAGGCCAGACATGCTGTCTGGGCTCTTGAAACGCGGTTAAAACCTGTGGGAGCGGGCTTGCTCGCGAATGCGGTGTATCAGTGACGAAAATGTTGACTGACACACCGCATTCGCGAGCAAGCCCGCTCCCACATTGGAGGGTGTTGAACCTTATTCCGCTGTTGGCGCTGGCTGGATGGCAAGCTGGTCAGCCAGGCGCACGAACGCGGCCAGGTCCAGTTGCTCGGGGCGCAGGCCGCCGTCGACGCCGGCGGCTTCGATCTCGGCGTTGCTCAGCAGGGCCTTGAGGGTGTTACGCAGGGTCTTGCGGCGTTGGTTAAACGCTTCGCGTACCACACGCTCCAGCAGTTTGTGATCCTTGGCCGGGTGCGGCAGCACGGCATGCGGCACCAGGCGCACGATGGCTGAATCGACCTTCGGCGGTGGGTTGAACGCGCCCGGGCCGACGTTGAACAGGTGCTCTACGCGGCAGTGATACTGGACCATGATCGACAAGCGGCCCCAGTCACCACCGCCAGGGCCCGCGGCCAGGCGCTCCACCACTTCCTTTTGCAGCATGAAGTGCATGTCGCGGATGATCCCTGCGTTGTTCAGCAGGTGGAAAATCAGCGGCGTGGAAATGTTGTAGGGCAGGTTGCCGACTACCCGCAGGCTGTTAGGCGCAGCGTTAAGGCTATTGAAGTCGAACTTCAGCGCGTCGCCCTGGTGCAGGTTGAAGTTGGCTTTGCCAGCGAACTGCTGGTTGAGGATCGGGATCAAGTCCTTGTCCAGTTCCACCACGTCCAGTTGCCCACCGCTGGCCAGCAAGCCTTGGGTCAGCGCGCCCTGGCCCGGACCGATTTCCAGCAGGCGGTCTTCAGGCTTGGCATGAATGGAGCGCAGGATGCGATCGATCACGCCAGCGTCGTGCAGGAAGTTTTGCCCGAAGCGCTTGCGCGCCCGGTGTTGGTAATGCTCAGTCATATACGGGTCTCGGCCATCTGATAGGCGGTTTCCAGGGCCACGTGCAGGCTGCCGGTATCGATCTTGCCGCTGCCTGCGAGGTCCAGGGCAGTGCCATGGTCGACGGAGGTGCGGATAATCGGCAGGCCCAGTGTCACGTTGACTGCGGCGCCGAAGCCTTTGTATTTCAGCACGGGCAGCCCCTGGTCGTGGTACATCGCCAGCACTGCGTCGCAGTGCTCCAGATATTTGGGGGTAAACAGAGTGTCTGCAGGCAATGGGCCGCGTAGGTCCATGCCTTCTTGGCGCAGGCGCTCTAATGTCGGTTCAATGATGTCGATTTCTTCATGGCCCAAGTGGCCGCCTTCACCGGCGTGGGGGTTGAGCCCACAGACCAGGATGCGCGGTTGGGCAATGCCGAATTTGTGTTGCAGGTCGCTGTGCAGGATGCGCGTGACACGCTCCACACGCTCGGCAGTGATGGCATCGGCGATTTCACGCAGCGGCAAGTGGGTGGTCACCAGGGCCACGCGCAGGCCGCGGGTGGCGAGCATCATCACTACTTGGGCGGTATGGGTCAGTTCGGCGAGGAATTCGGTATGGCCGGAAAAGGCAATGCCGGATTCGTTGATCACGCCTTTGTGCACGGGGGCGGTGATCATGCCGGCAAAGTCGCCGTCGATGCAGCCTTGGCCCGCACGGGTCAGCGTCTCTAGCACAAATGCCGCGTTGGCCGTGTTCAACTGCCCGGCCACCACCTTGGCCTGCAGCGGGGTGTCCCACACATACAGGCTACCGGCGGGGGCCGGCAGGTCGGGCCAGTTGCCCGGCGCCACGTCCAGCAGGTTGACGGCCACACCCAGCTGCGCGGCCCGCTCAAGGAGCAGGTCGCGGCTGGTAATGGCAATCAGGGGGTGTGGCTGGGGTTGCGAGGCGAGCAGCAGGCACAGGTCTGGACCAATGCCGGCTGGCTCGCCGGGTGTCACCGCGAAACGCTGGGGTTTCACTGGGGTGCCTGGTCGGTGCCTGTTTGCTCGGCGCCTGGCAGCTTGTTCTCTACATACGCTTCGTCACGGATCTGACGCAGCCAGGTTTGCAGCTCTTCGTCGTATTTGCGGTTACGCAACACGGTCAGGGCTTGTTGCTCGCGGGCCTGGGTGGTGTTGTCCGTGGCGCGACGGCCAAGCACTTCCAGGACATGCCAGCCGTACTGAGTCTTGAAGGGCTTGGACAATACGCCTTGTGGCGTCTCGGCCATAACCTGCTGGAACTCAGGCACCAGGGCTTTCGGGTCGATCCAGTTCAGGTCGCCACCGTTAAGGGCAGAACCTGGATCTTCCGAGAAGCTTTTGGCCAGGGTGGCGAAGTCTTCACCGCTTTCAATGCGGTCATAGATCTTCTGTGCCAGTTCCTTGGTTTGGGCCTCGGTGCGGATTTCGCTCGGTTTGACCAGGATGTGACGAACATGGACTTCGTCTTTCAACGAAGTTTCGCCGCCGCGGCGTTCCAGCAACTTCAGGATGATGAAACCACCCGGAGTGCGTGCTGGCTGGGTAATGCCGCCGACTTCCATAGCGCTCAATTCGCGATCAAACGGAGGTGGCAATTGAGCGGCTTTACGCCAGCCCATGTCACCGCCTTCAAGGGCGTTGTCGCTGCCGGACTGAGCAATAGCCATCTGGGCAAAGTCTGCACCCGCTTTCAGACGCTCGTAGATCGCCTGGGTTTTAGCGGCGGCAGCATTGAGCTGCTCAGAGTTGGCTGCGTCCGGGGTAGGAATCAGGATATTGGCCAAGTGCAGTTCTTCGGAGAGCTGCATCTTGCCCAGGTCCGAGGCCAGGAAGTTCTTCACTTCCTGCTCGGACACCTGAACCCGCTCGGCCACACGGCGCTGGCGCACACGGCTGATGATCATTTCACGCTTGATCTGGTCACGGGCGTCCTCATAGGACAAGCCATCGTGAGCCAGGGCGGCGCGGAACTGATCAATGCTCATGTTGTTACGCTGAGCAATGGTGCCAACGGCCTGGTTCAGTTCTTCGTCCGAAATACGGATGCCGGAACGGTCGCCAATCTGCAATTGCAGGTTTTCGACGATCAGACGCTCCAGCACCTGGGGTTCCAGGACGCTGCTCGGTGGCACACCACCGCCACGCTTGGCGATGGTTTGCTGAACTTCCTTGACCCGTTGGTCCAGCTGGCTCTGCATGATCACGTCGTTGTCGACGATGGCCGCGACTTTATCCAGCTGTTGAACCGCGGCGTGTGCCGAAACAGTACCCAGGAACAGCGCGCCCAGCACTAGCGGGCGCAAACACTCAGAAAGCTTTGTCTTCACGTTCACGATAACCTTCAATGCCTTTGTCGAGGAAGCTCTCTACCTTGGCGCCGGTCAGGCCGCCGAGTCCTTTAAGGACGATCTGGAAGAAGAGCCCGTGGTCACCCTTTTCGTTCTGAGGGGCGATCTGCGTATATTCGTCGTTGGAAACCCAGTAACGGTTGATGACGCGCAGTTTCCAGCAGCAGTTGTCGTACTCGAAACCGCCGAAGGCTTCCAGGGTGCGGTTGCGGGCATAGTCGTACTGCCAGCGGGTGATCAGGTTCCACTGGGGAATGATCGGCCACATCATCGAGAAGTCGTGTTGTTGGATTTTGTAGTAATCCTTCACGTAGTTCTCTTGGCCCGGGCTGCCAAAGTCACCGCCGAACTGCCATTTGCCGGTCAGCTGGTTGTAGACAACCTGGTCGTTGCGATAGCGGTAGCCCAGGTTGACGACCTTGTTCGGGTTGTCTTCCGGCTGATAGTGGAACATCGCGCTGCCGGAGCGAGGGCTATGGCTTTCGGTATCCCAGTTGTAGTCGGCCGTGGCGCGCCAGTCGCGGTTGAAGCGGAACTCGTACTCCAGTGCGACAGGAGATACGTTCGAGTGAGCGTCATCACGTGTCTTGGCGTCGATGCCAGGCAATTGAACTTCACGATCCTTGAAGTACACCGCTTGGCCGATGGAAGCGCGTTGACGTTCGAAACCGTTCTCTTCAATCCATCGGCTGGTGAGACCAAAGGACAGCTTGTTCTCGTCGCCGATACGGTCGGAGCCGCTGAAGCGGTTATCCCGGAACAGCGAGGAGTAGCTGAACGAGTTCTCGCTGGTGTCGAAGACAGGAATCTCGGTCTGGTCTTTATTCGGTACGTAGAGGTAGAACGCACGAGGTTCGAGGGTCTGGTTGTAGTCTTTACCGAACCAATTGGTTTTACGGTCGAAGTACAGGCCGCTGTCGATGCTGGCGATAGGTACTGCACGATCCTGTGAGCTTTCGAAGGTTTGACCTCCGGCAGCCATTTGGCTCTTGCCCGTACCATCAAGGTCAAGATCGTACTTGGTATAAACGTACTTCAACTTCGGCGTCAAGAAGCCGTAGGACCAGTTCATCGGATAAGAAACAGCTGGCGCAAGGTTCAGACGAGTGCCGTTTGCACGGGTCAAGCCAGTAACGTTGGTATCGAGGCGACGCGAAACCAAGCCGTTTTCGTCGGTAAAGTTACCGTTCTCCAAGTCTCGATCAAAGCGTACGGCTTCGGTTTCATAACTGAAGTCCAGGCCGCCCGGATGAAATGGCAGTTGGCCATTCAGCGTGAGCTGCGGCAACCGGTCATACGGTGTGATTTGAGTGATTGTCGCCAGCTGATAAGCCTGGACATTCAAGCGGGCTTGATAAGAGTCGCCCCGATACGTCAAAGATCCCTGCTGGTTCAGAGCATCCTGGCTCTCAACCCCTTCCTCAAACGACTTCAAATCCTGGAAGTAATAAGGATCGCTGATCCGGGTGTAATCCACCTGCGACGTCAGACGCGAATCCAACCCACCCTTATGCTGCCAATTGAGCATATAGCGGGTCTTTTCGTAATCGGTCTGGTTCTTCCGCTCATCGTTATCATCGTTGAGGTAAGCCCCACCAAACTGCCCTTCACTCGACTTGGTCAGATAGCGGAATTCGCCCTCCATCAACAAGCCACGCTTGGTCATGTATTGCGGGTACAACGTGGCATCGTAGTTCGGTGCCAGGTTGAAGTAGTACGGCGTTACCAGCGTAAAGCCAGTCTCGCTACCGGTGCTGAAGCTCGGCGGCAGGAAACCGGATTGGCGACGGTCGTCGATCGGGAAGTAGATGTACGGGGTGTACAGGATCGGGATGTTCTTGACCCGCAACGTCGCGTTGGTCGCCGTACCGAAACCGGTGGCCGGGTTCAACGTGATGTTGTTGCCCTTGAGCTGCCAGGCGTTGCTGTCCGGCTCGCAGGTGGTGTACGTACCGTCCTTGAGACGGATGATCGCGTTCTCTGCACGCTTGGCGTACAGCGCGTTACCGCGAATGCGCGACTTATGCATCACGTATTCGGCGTTGTCGATCTGGGCAGCACCGGTGTCGAGCTGGACCTGGGCGTGGTCACCCACGATCAGGGCGCCGTTGTCGCGCAGGCGCACTTTGCCGTTCAGTTCGCCACGGTTCTCGGCCTGGTACAGGCTGGCTTCGTCCGCCTCCAGTTGCATGCTGCCTTGGCGCATGACCACGTCACCGGCCAGGGTAGCGACCTGCTGCTCCTGCTCGTAACGCGAGGCCTTGGCGCCGATGAAGGTCGGTGCATCGCTCTTGTTCGTCTTGTCGTTCATGCCAGGACGAGTCGGCTCGATGTACGCGCCGCCGCAGTAAGGGCCGGTTTCGGCCAACTGTGCTGCAGTCAGCTTGTCGCGAGGTACCCAGTCCAGGTGGCTGTAGTCGGCACTGCGCGAACGCAGGCCACGGCCCTTGGACTCGGTGACCAGCATGGTCTTGGGCTCGGCGTCGACGCTGCCGCCAGCTTTGCCTTGCGGCGTGCTGTTGGCCGAGCTGACGGCAGCGCCGTCATGCACCGGGCGCGGTGGCAATGGGGCGGCGGCCGTCTTCGGCGCGCAATCCCAGGCACCCGAAGCAGAGACTGAGCAGTCATACTGTTCCGCGGCGACCACGAATGAGGTGGCGAAAGGTTGCAAGGCCAGCAGACTGCCGGTTACCAGCAACGGAAATTTTCTACGAAACGCGGGGGATTTCAATGCCATCTTATTAGTCCGGGCTTCCTGCGTGCCATCTGCCCGCGGTTTGGGCCGCACGCCTCTCGATGGTCTGAAAAAGATGCGTGATAATAAAGCATGCCCCGCTTGACGGCTAGCGCCGTCGGAGACCCTTGTAATGCCCGAGCACGATCTACGTTTACAACAGCTGGAAGTCTGGCTGGATGAGCAGTTGCCGATCCTCTTCAACGCTCAGGACTGGGGCCCCGTGCCCCCGGCCACATTGACCGCGGCCAGCAGCGACGCGAGTTTCAGGCGTTACTTCCGATGGGAGGGCGGTGCCCATACGTTCGTCGTCATGGACGCGCCACCCCCCCAGGAAAACTGCAAACCTTTCGTCGATATCGCGCATTTGCTCGCGAAATCGGGAATAAATGTGCCAAAAATTTATGCAGAAGATTTGCCCCGAGGCTTTCTTTTGCTCAATGACCTGGGCACAAAAACCTATTTGGACGTGATTGACGGTGAAAACGCCGACCAATTATTTGCCGATGCTATCGACGCGCTGTTGGCTTTCCAGCAATTGCCGATGGATGCGCCGTTGCCCAGCTATGACGTGGCCTTATTGCGTCGCGAGCTGGAATTGTTCCCGGAATGGTACGTGCGTCGTCACCTGGGCATCGACCTCGATGCTGAGCAACAGGCCCTTTGGCAACGCGCCAGCCAGCAGTTGATCGACAGCGCCCTGGCCCAGCCCAAGGTGCTGGTGCACCGCGACTACATGCCGCGCAACCTGATGATCAGTGAGCCGAGCCCTGGCGTGCTGGATTTCCAGGACGCGGTCTACGGGCCGGTGACCTACGACATTACCTGCCTGTTCAAGGACGCCTTCCTCAGTTGGCCCCAGGCCCGCGTGCGCGAATGGCAGCGTGGCTATTGGCAGCGTGCCGGGCAGCTGGGGATTCCCGTGCAGGACGGCTTTGAAGAGTTCCTGCGTGCCAGCGACCTGATGGGCGTGCAGCGTCACCTCAAGGTCATCGGCATCTTTTCGCGTATCTGCCATCGCGACGGCAAGCCACGC
This sequence comes from Pseudomonas sp. FJ2-5-13, assembly GCF_029201605.1. Taxonomy (NCBI): domain Bacteria; kingdom Pseudomonadati; phylum Pseudomonadota; class Gammaproteobacteria; order Pseudomonadales; family Pseudomonadaceae; genus Pseudomonas; species Pseudomonas sp. FJ2-5-13. Next base: position 5,457,733 of record NZ_CP104045.1, on the reverse strand, counting down.
TACCTGGCCGACGTGCCGCGTTTCTTTGCTTATATAGAAGCGGTGCTGGCCGACCGACCTGAGTTGAGTGACCTGGGCGAGTTACTCGCCAGCCTGCGCGAACCTGTCGAGGCCAGCGTATGAAGGCGATGATCCTGGCGGCGGGAAAGGGCGAACGCATGCGTCCGCTCACCCTGCATACGCCCAAGCCGCTGGTGCAAGCCGGCGGCAAGCGGCTGATCGAGTATCACCTTGAAGCCTTGGCGAAGGCCGGCTTTACCGAGATCGTGATCAACCACGCATGGCTTGGTCAGCAGATTGAAAACTACTTGGGCGACGGCGCCCAGTTTGGTCTGCGCATCAGCTACTCGCCAGAGGGTGAACCGCTGGAAACGGGGGGCGGGATATTCCAGGCGTTGCCGCTGCTGGGTGACGAACCGTTTCTGGTGGTCAATGGCGATATCTGGACGGACTACGATTTCACCCAGCTCAAGCAGCCGATCCGGGGCCTGGCGCACTTGGTGATGGTCGACAACCCTGCGCACCACCCGTCGGGCGGGGATTTCTACCTGGATCACGGCGTGCTTCATGATGCCGCGCCCGGTGCCGATAACCTGACCTTCAGTGGCATTTCAGTGCTCGACCCTAAATTGTTCGCGGGTTGCAGCGCCGGTGCCTTCAAACTGGCCCCGCTGTTGCGCGAGGCCATGGCCAAAGGTTTGGTAACGGGGGAGCACATGGCAGGACGCTGGGTGGATGTAGGGACACTGGAGCGACTGGCCCAGGTCGAAACCTTGCTGACAGCGGGGCAGTAGGATGTTGTGGCCAGGGACGCTGATCGGCGCCGGGGCTGGCTTTGCCATTGCCAGTATTCCGGGGGCTTTGTTGGGGGCATTGCTGGGGCAGGCGCTGGACCGCCGCCTGCAATTGCACAGTTGGGCGCAACTGCGTGAACGCCTGGGTGGGCGCCCGGCCTTGCGCAACGATGAACTGTTGTTTGTGCTGCTGGGGCGCTTGGCCAAGAGTAATGGCCGGGTAGTCGATGGGCATATCCAGCAAGCGCGCCAGGAAATGCGCGCACTGGACATGACTGAGCCGGCCCAGCGCCGCGCGATCAGCGCCTTCAACCGTGGCAAGTCCGGCAGCGACCGGGTGCGCAGTTACCTGCGGGTGCTCAAGACGCAGCCCCATGCGGCGGAAGGCGTGCTGCGCGCCTGTTGGCGCATGGCGTGGGCGGACGGTCGGGCGGATGCTGCCGAGCGCGACTTGATCGACCAGTGGGGCAAGTGGTTGGGCTGGACGCCGCAACAGCTACAGGCATTGGCGAGCGATTACGCACCGGAGCGCAAGCCACTGGCCAATCGTGGCGGTGCCTATCAGGAGGCATTGCGTATTTTGGGGGTGACGGCAACCACTGAGCCTTCGGTGATCAAGCGCGCCTACCGCCGCCTGCTCAGCCGCCACCATCCGGACAAGATCGCCGGCACGGGTGCCAGCCCCGCGCAAGTGCGTGAGGCGACCGAGCGAACCCGTGAATTGCATAACGCCTATGCGTTGATTCGTGAGCGTCGGGATTTTCGCTGAGGCCATCGCCACTCAACTTTATGTGGCAGTGGCAAGCCCTAATTGTAGGAGCGATGTTGCCCCCGATAGCGGAGTGTCAGTCTGCGCCGCCCTGCGGGCTCAACCACCCGCGAACCCTGCGGTACAACTGCTCTTGCTGCGCCGCGCTATTACCGGGCAACGCCGTGAGCGACACCTGCTTATAGCCGTCATTCTTCGAGCGCTTGGCTGCCTGAAGTCGTTCCTGAGCGTTTTTGCGATCCTGAGCGCCCTCTTGATAGAACACATCCGCCGTGGGCACCTTCAAAGCCGGCGCCAGTTGCTGCAGGTCCGGTTGGCGAGCCGCAGGCGTCTTGCCGGCTACCATCACCAACCTCTGCACTTGAGAAGGTTGTTTCTCGCTCAGGTAGCGTGCCGCCCACCAGGCGCCGGTGCCATGGCCGAGCAACACCACGCTGCGGGCGTTTTGGGTCTGGGCGAAGGCGACGGCGGCGTCGATACGGTCGAAGATGCGCTTGGCGTCGGTCTTGTCCTGCTCATCCGCCCCTGGCACCACCGCCGGGTCAGTGCCTTCGGCCTCGGCACTGGCGGCCTGTTCGACCGGCTTGGCTGCGGTGCTGCCTTCCTTGCTGCTGGTATCGACCGTCGCTGTCGGCGGTTCGATGACCCGTGGCGGCAGGGTGTCCACACTGACATCAGGCAGTGACAGGCTGAGGCTGCCCCAGGCGGCGTTCGGCAGCTTGCGCCGCAGAGGCGCGATGGCCTGCGGCCAGTCCGCGTTCTCCCCAGCACCTGGTATGAGGATCACCACACCCTCGGCTTCGGCGCTGTTGGCAGGTTTCCACAGCGCCAGGAACGAATCGCTACCCGCCTGCAATTGCTGTTGCTCCTGCTGCGGCACCTGGCGCTCGAGCGCATTGGCTTCTTGCTGGCTACGCTCGGGTAAGGGCTGGCGTTCAGCCGGCTTTTCGATGGCAGGCGAGGGCGCATCCTCGGCCTGGACAGGCAGTGCGCTGGTAAACAGAAGTGACAGGCACCATGCTGGCAGTGCCGAACGGTGAAGAAAAAGCATCGTTGATTCCCGGCCAGAAGTGATTCCAGCAGCCTAATGGGTTGGTCGGTATTTGTCAGGGGTATGAGGCGCGGTTCTCGCTACCAACAGGCTATCGGCGGTTTGCACGCTGCCTTGATGGGCGTGGCGCGACCATTCAACCAATGAATGGCAGACAACACGCCAGGGGCGGCTATTCTTGTGCCAGCCCATCATTCATAAGAGGCCGCGCACATGAGTACTTCCTCATTCAAGATCGCCCACAAACTGCTGACCGGCGCAGGTGCCATAGAACAACTGGCTGCCGAACTCACGCGCCTGGATGTGGATAACCCGCTGATCGTCACCGACGCCGCGTTGGTCCAGTCCGGCACCGTGGCGCTGGCCCTGGAGCACCTGGGCGATCGAGCCTACGAAATTTTCGACCGCGTGCTGCCCGACCCGGAGATTGCCATCGTCGAAGACTGCATGCGTGCTTACCGCGAAGGCGGGCATGACGGCCTGATCGGTGTGGGTGGCGGTAGTGCCATCGACATCGCCAAGAGCGTGGCGGCCTATGCCGGTTATCACGGCGCGCTGGCGGACCTGTTCGGCGTTGATCAGGTGCCGCGCAAAGGCCCGCCGTTGATCGCCATCCCCACCACGGCCGGCACCGGCTCGGAGGTGACCAATGTAGCGATACTGTCCGACAAGGCGGCACAGCTGAAAAAAGGCATCGTCAGCGATTACTTGCTGCCGGATGTCGCGCTGATCAGCCCGCAAATGACCCTGACCTGCCCACGCGGTGTCACGGCCGCCAGTGGCGTGGACGCCTTGGTGCATGCCATCGAGTCCTACCTGTCGCTGAATGCTTCGCCGATTACCGACGCCTTGGCCATCGGTGCGATCAAATTGATTGCCAGCGCGTTGCCCAAGGCTTACGCCAACCCGGCGAACCTGCAGGCCCGTGACGACATGGCCACCGCCAGCCTGATGGCCGGCATGGCCTTTGGCAACGCGGGCGTCGGTGCCGTGCATGCGCTGGCGTACCCGTTGGGTGGGCGCTTCAACATTGCCCATGGCGTAAGCAACGCGCTGTTGTTGCCGTATGTCATGCACTGGAACAAGTTGGCCTGCGTCGAGCGCATGCAGGACATTGCCCAGGCCATGGGCGTCAATATCGCCGGGCTGAGCGTGAATGACGCTGCCGACCAGGCGGTAGAGGCGATGACACGACTGTGTGCGGCAGTGGAGATCCCGTCCGGCCTGCGCAGTTTCGGCGTGCCCGAGGACGCCATCCCGGCCATGGCCAGCGAAGCTGCAGGCATTGAACGCTTGATGCGCAACAACCCGCGCAAGCTCAGCGCCGCCGATATCGAAAAAATCTACCGGGCAGCTTACTAACCGTTGAGATAGGTCACGGTGCGCGCAGCAAAGCATGAGGTATACAATGCGCGCCATCGTGATTTAGCTCAAAAAAGGTGCGTCATGCAGCCCTTCGTCATTGCTCCATCGATTCTCTCTGCCGACTTCGCCCGCCTGGGTGAGGAAGTGGACAAGGTGTTGGCCGCCGGTGCCGACTTCGTGCACTTCGATGTCATGGACAACCACTACGTACCCAACCTGACCATCGGCCCGATGGTGTGCGCCGCATTGCGCAAGTACGGCATCACCGCGCCGATTGATGCGCACCTGATGGTCAGCCCCGTGGACCGTATCGTCGGTGACTTCATCGAGGCGGGTGCGACTTACATCACCTTCCACCCGGAAGCCACATTGCACGTTGACCGCACCTTGCAACTGATCCGCGAAGGCGGCTGCAAGGCAGGCCTGGTATTCAACCCGGCCACGCCGCTGAGCGTGCTTGAGTACGTGATGGACAAGGTCGACATGGTCTTGCTGATGAGCGTCAACCCAGGTTTCGGCGGGCAGAAGTTTATCCCTGGCACCTTGAACAAGCTGCGTGAGGCCCGTGCGCTGATCGATGCGTCGGGGCGTGACATCCGCCTGGAGATCGACGGCGGGGTCAACGTCAACAATATCCGTGAGATCGCCGCAGCGGGTGCCGATACTTTCGTGGCCGGCTCGGCGATCTTCAACGCCCCGGACTACCAGGCCGTCATCGACAAGATGCGTGCCGAACTGGCGCTGGCGCGTCCATGAGCGGTTTTGAGCAGTTGTTCCCCGGCAAATTGCCACGGCTGGTGATGTTCGATCTGGACGGTACCTTGATCGACTCGGTACCCGACCTGGCGGCCGCGGTGGACCAGATGCTGCTCAAACTGGGGCGCAAGCCGGCGGGGATCGAGTCGGTGCGCGAATGGGTTGGCAATGGCGCGCCGATGTTGGTGCGCCGGGCCTTGGCCAACGACATCGATGCCACGGGCGTGGATGAGGTTGAGGCGGAACATGCCTTGGAGCTGTTCAATGCCGCTTATGAAAGCAGCCACGAACTGACCGTGGTTTACCCCGGTGTGCGCGACACCCTCAAGTGGTTGAGCAAGCAGGGCGTGGAAATGGCCCTGATCACCAACAAGCCGGAGCGCTTCGTTGCGCCGTTGTTGGACCAGATGAAAATCGGTCGCTACTTCCGCTGGATCATCGGCGGCGATACCTTGCCGCAGAAAAAGCCCGACCCGGCGGCCCTGTTTTTCGTGATGAAAATGGCCAATATCCCGGCGTCTCAATCGCTGTTTGTCGGCGATTCGCGCAGTGATGTGCTGGCGGCGAAAGCGGCGGGCGTGCAATGCGTGGCCTTGAGTTATGGTTACAACCATGGCCGGCCGATTGCGGAAGAGTCCCCCGCGCTGGTCATTGATGACCTGCGACTGCTAATCCCCGGTTGCTTGGGCGCTGGCGCTGAGATAACGTTGCCCGACATTGATTCGTCCCCTTCTGGAAATTCCATCGTGGTGGTCACTCGCAAACTCTGGATGAAAGTCATCAAGGCCCTGGCCCGCTGGCGTTGGCGCGCCTGACTGATCCTGGCCGCGTGTGCGGCACGTTTGCCTACCTGACCGTTTGACCCTCACACCACGAGGCACCTCATGACCCGCGAAGAATTCCTGCGTTTGGCCGCTGCCGGCTATAACCGTATCCCCATGGCTTGCGAAACCCTGGCCGACTTCGATACGCCGCTGTCGATCTACCTGAAGCTGGCCGACGAGCCCAACTCTTACCTGCTCGAGTCGGTACAGGGTGGGGAGAAGTGGGGCCGTTACTCGATCATTGGCCTGCCATGCCGCACGGTGCTGCGGGTACACGACCATCATGTGAGCATCACCCATGATGGCGTGGAGATCGAAAGCCACGATGTAGAAGACCCGCTGGCCTTTGTCGAAACCTTCAAGGCGCGCTACAACGTGCCGACCATCGCTGGCCTGCCGCGCTTCAATGGCGGCCTGGTGGGGTACTTCGGCTATGACTGCGTGCGCTATGTGGAGAAGCGCCTGGGCAAATGCCCGAACCCGGACCCGCTGGGCGTGCCGGATATTTTGCTGATGGTGTCCGACGCGGTGGTGGTGTTCGACAACCTCGCCGGCAAGATGCATGCGATTGTCCTCGCCGACCCCGCCCAGGCTGATGCCTTCGAACAAGGCCAGGCCAACCTGGAAGCGTTGCTGGAAAAACTCCGCCAGCCGATCACCCCGCGTCGCGGCCTCGACCTCAGCCGTCCACCGGCGACCGACCCGGTGTTCCGCTCAAGCTTTACCCAGGATGACTACGAGCGCGCCGTCGATACCATCAAGGAATACATCCTTGCCGGTGATTGCATGCAAGTGGTGCCGTCGCAACGCATGTCCATCGACTTCAAGGCGGCGCCGATTGACCTGTACCGCGCACTGCGTTGCTTCAACCCCACGCCCTATATGTACTTCTTCAACTTCGGCGACTTCCACGTCGTGGGCAGTTCGCCGGAAGTGCTGGTGCGGGTTGAAGACAACCTGATCACCGTGCGCCCGATTGCCGGTACGCGCCCCCGTGGCGCGACCGAAGAAGCCGACGTGGCGCTGGAAGAAGACCTGCTCAGCGACGAAAAGGAAATCGCCGAACACCTGATGCTGATCGACTTGGGGCGCAACGACACCGGACGTGTTTCGGAAATCGGCTCGGTGAAACTGACTGAGAAGATGGTCATCGAGCGGTATTCCAATGTGATGCATATCGTGTCCAACGTCACCGGCGAGCTGAAGGCCGGGCTGACGGCGATGGACGCCCTGCGGGCGATTTTGCCGGCGGGCACCTTGTCGGGGGCGCCGAAGATCCGTGCGATGGAAATCATCGACGAACTGGAGCCGGTCAAGCGTGGTGTCTATGGCGGCGCCGTCGGGTATTTCGCCTGGAACGGTAATATGGACACCGCCATTGCGATCCGTACGGCGGTGATCAAGGATGGCGAACTGCATGTGCAGGCGGGTGGCGGGATTGTGGCGGACTCGGTGCCGGCCCTTGAGTGGGAAGAAACCCTGAACAAGCGTCGGGCGATGTTCCGTGCCGTGGCACTGGCAGAGCAAACCCCACAAGACTAAAGCTGGAATAAAAAATGTGGGAGCGGGCTTGCTCGCGAATACAGAGTGTCAGTCGATACATGTGTGACTGATACACCGTATTCGCGAGCAAGCCCGCTCCCACATTAGTTTTTCACCGGTCTTGGGATTTGTTTAGAAATCCAGACTGACCCCGACATTGACCCCTTGCTGGGTCAAATTGTCGTCCTTCCTCAGGTTATACGCCGCCCGCAACGCCAGGTCCTGAGTCAGCTTGTGGCTGACACCCAGGCTCAAACGGTCAGAGTTGCTGCGAGGCGTATACCCGTCCAGCTTGAAGTCGATTCCCTGCACGCTGTTGAGCGAAATGTTCACCTTCTGGGTGTCATTTTCAAACTCATGCTCGTGGGCCACTTCGCCAAAAACTTGAGTTTGTGGCGTGATGCGGTAGTTGCCTTGCAGGCCGATGCCCAGGCGCTTGGAGTCGCGTTGTTGATCATCAAAGGTCAGGGCGGTGGAGCGGCTGCTTTTCTCAGAGTAGCCATTGACTTCAACCCGCGCGTAGTCGGCGCTGATGAAGGGCGACAGGTGCCAGTCGCTGCCCGGTGCGGCGATGTCATACCCCACGCGGCCGCTCAGGGCCCAGAGCCAACCATCGGTATCACCTTTCTCCGAACCTTCGCTGACGCCCAGGGCGAACTTGCGCTTGAGGCTGTCGAAGTCCAGCTTGCCGCCGGTCAATGCAGCATCGGCCCACCAGTGATTTTGCTGGTACTGAGCGAAAGCCGTGCCCATATAGCTGTTGAGCTTGTAGTCCGAATCATTGGCACCGGCTTCGAGTGTCTGCCGATACAGGCCGGCGGCAACGCCCACGCGCCAGTTTTCATCGAGCCGGTAGCTGCCACCGATATTCAGGTTATAGCCGCTGCCGTCGCCACTGGCCGAGCTGCTTTGATCATCGAAATCCAGGCGTTGGCCGCCACCGGCGACTATGGCGCGCCATTGGCCGACGGCTTGCCAACCGCCGTTGTCTGCTTGCCATTGGTTGCGCAGCTCGTCTTGGTGGGCGCGCAAGGTGCCTTGGGCCATTTCCGGCAGCAAGGTCAGCTCCCACGGCGCGGCGAGTAGCGAATAGGCGTAGTCGGCAATCAAGCGTTGCCCGGCCACGGTAGGGTGGACCGAGTCGTTGTAGATCAATTTGGTCGGGTCCGGGTTGGTGCCACCGATGCCGTAGGTAGGGTTGGCGGTGCAACTGTTACCGCTGAAGCAGGTGCCCGTCAGATTCTGCCCGGTGGCGAGGCCGAAGCGGGCCGGATCGGCGAAAGCCTCGTTCAACAACAGCGGGATGTTCAGCGGGATAACCTGCGCATCCACTTGTGACAGGCGCTGTACCAGGGACTGGTTGAAAATATTACTCAGGGCCGAAGTCGCTGCTTGCTGTGGGGTGCCATTGATGGCCGGCGTCAGCCCCAGGTCGGGTAGCATCCAGACCATGATGTAGCGCGCGCCGGCTTGTTGCAGGGCCTGGGCGCTGTCCGCCAGCCTGCCACCGGCGGCGACCGCTTGAGCGGGGCTGAGGACCCGGCCCTGCAGGAAGTCATTGCCGCCCCCGGAAAGAAAGTAAAGCGCGTTCGGGTCGGCTCTCCCGCCATTAGCCGGCAGATAGCCCTGCCGGCTGCGCAATACAGTTCCGCCCCCGGGGTTGCCTGGGGGAATCGCAGCATTGGAGACTGAGGTAATGGAGTCGAGGATATTGTCGGTGCGGTAGCCACCCACTGCCCAGTTGTTTCCGTCTGGCAAACCCTGGGCTGCGCGAACCGGTGAGGTGGAGGCATTCAGGTCGTTGGGAGCGACGCCCAGTTTTGCGCCCAGCAGGGTCGAGGAGACCAGGCCATATTCGCCCTGGAAGTTCGCCCCGGTTCGGTTGGTAAAACGTAATGTGGCGCCGGCCGAACCGTCGGGAAACTGGCCCGCATCCGCCAGGCTGTCACCGAAAACCACCATGGTTGAATAAGGTGACGGGGCTGCGAACGCCTGGGCGCAGGCCAATGACAGGAGGCAGCCGGCAAGGGGCGCGTAAAACGCTGGTCTGAGCATGCAAGATTCCATTCGGTTGTTTTTATGTTGGAGGTGAAACACTAGCAAAATTTTTGGCATTTTTTGTAAGGAAAACCGGAATCCGCCTACGTTGCGCCCCCGTATTTGCGGCTCCATATTGCACCGCTGGCGAGCCTACGTTACTGTGCCTGAACGTATGAATGAGACCCTCCCCGTGTTGATCATCAGCAAACTCTTGATGCGAGTAGTCAAGGCACACGCCCGTTGGCGTTGGCGCGCCTGACATTTTTCTCTGCCGGCCTGGCCGGACCTGTACCGATTTGCCTTCTTCACCCGTTATCTGACGCCCCTTGCCAACTCCCCCTGGCAACCGGAACGTGCGTCTGGCAGCGGGTCACGCTCTTGGAAGGTGGTCATTTGAAATCAGTGAATTCAAGAGGTTTGAACCCACATGTTGCTGATGATTGATAACTACGACTCCTTTACCTACAACGTTGTGCAGTACCTGGGAGAACTGGGTGCCGAGGTCAAGGTGGTGCGCAACGATGAACTTACTGTTGCCGAAATCGCCGCGTTGAACCCCGAGCGCATCGTCGTCTCACCTGGCCCATGCACGCCGACCGAGGCGGGTATCTCTCTGGAAGCCATCCAGTATTTCGCCGGCAAGCTGCCGATCCTGGGCGTCTGCCTGGGCCATCAGTCCATCGGACAGGCGTTTGGCGGTGATGTGGTGCGCGCGCGCGAGGTCATGCACGGCAAGACCAGCCCGGTGTTCCATCGCGACCTGGGTGTGTTCCAAGGCCTGAACCTGCCGGTGACCGTGACCCGTTACCACTCACTGGTGGTCAAGCGTGAGACCTTGCCCGAATGCCTGGAGCTGACCGCCTGGACCCAACTGGAAGACGGCTCGGTCGACGAGATCATGGGCCTGCGTCACAAGACACTGAACATCGAAGGGGTGCAATTTCACCCTGAATCAATCCTGACCGAGCAGGGCTACGAGCTGTTCGCCAACTTTCTCAAGCAGAGCGGCGGCACGCGCTAAGGACTTTTCATGGATATCAAGACTGCCCTGAGCCGTATCGTCGGCCATCTGGACCTGAGCACCGCGGAAATGAGCGATGTGATGCGCGAGATCATGACCGGTCAATGCACCGATGCTCAGATCGGCGCTTTTATGATGGCGATGCGCATGAAGAGCGAAAGCATCGACGAAATCGTCGGTGCGGTGTCGGTGATGCGTGAGCTGGCGGACAAGGTCGAACTCAAGACCCTCGACGGCGTCGTCGATGTAGTGGGCACCGGCGGTGACGGTGCGAATATTTTCAACGTATCGACCGCCTCATCCTTTGTGGTGGCCGCCGCTGGTTGCACCGTCGCCAAGCACGGTAACCGTGCAGTGTCTGGCAAGAGCGGCAGTGCCGACTTGCTGGAAGCGGCCGGTATTTACCTGAACCTCACGCCGGTGCAAGTAGCGCGCTGCATTGACAGCGTTGGCATCGGCTTCATGTTTGCCCAGTCCCATCACGGCGCGATGAAGCACGCTGCCGGCCCGCGCAAGGACCTTGGCCTGCGTACCCTGTTCAACATGCTCGGCCCGCTTACGAATCCGGCCGGTGTGAAGCATCAGGTGGTAGGGGTGTTCAGCCAGGCGCTGTGCCGGCCGCTGGCCGAAGTCTTGCAGCGTTTGGGCAGCAAGCATGTGCTGGTAGTGCATTCCAAGGATGGCCTCGACGAATTCAGCCTGGCGGCGCCGACCTTCGTGGCGGAGCTGAAGAATGACGAGGTCACCGAATATTGGGTCGAACCCGAAGACCTGGGCATGAAAAGCCAGAGCCTACACGGCCTGGCGGTGGAAAGCCCGGCGGCTTCGTTGGAGTTGATTCGTGATGCCCTGGGGCGTCGCAAGACCGAAAACGGTCAGAAAGCTGCGGAAATGATTGTGCTCAATGCTGGCGCAGCCCTTTACGCCGCCGACCATGCCTATAGTCTCAAGGAAGGTGTCGCCTTGGCCCACGATGCGCTGCACACCGGCCTGGCTCGCGAGAAGCTCGAAGAGCTGGGAGCATTCACCGCCGTATTCAAGATGGAGAATGAAGGATGAGTGTGCCAACCGTTCTGGAAAAGATCCTGGCCCGCAAGGCTGAAGAAGTGGCCGAGCGCCGCGCCCGTGTGAGCCTGGCCGAGTTGGAAGCGCAGGTGAAAGCCGCCGATACGCCACGCGGCTTTGCCAATGCCTTGATCGCTCAGGCCAAGCTCAAGCAGCCGGCCGTGATCGCCGAGGTCAAAAAGGCTTCGCCGAGCAAAGGGGTGATTCGCGAACACTTCGTACCTGCTGAAATCGCCGCCAGTTACGAGAAGGGTGGAGCGACCTGCCTGTCTGTGCTGACCGATATCGACTACTTCCAGGGTTCCGACCTGTTCCTGCAACAGGCTCGCGCCGCGTGCAAGTTGCCGGTGATCCGCAAGGATTTCATGGTTGACCCATACCAAATCGTCGAAGCCCGAGCCTTGGGTGCCGACTGCGTGTTGCTGATTGTTTCCGCGTTGGATGACGTGAAGATGGTCGAGCTGGCGGCCGTGGCCAAAAGCGTCGGCTTGGATGTATTGGTCGAAGTGCACGACGGCGACGAGTTGGAGCGCGCATTGAAGACTCTCGACACACCGCTGGTGGGCGTCAACAACCGTAACCTGCATACCTTCGACGTCAGCCTGGAAACCACTCTGGACCTGCTGCCGCGTATCCCTCGCGATCGTCTGGTGATTACCGAAAGTGGCATCGTCAACCGCGCCGATGTGGAACTGATGGAAATCAGTGGCGTGTACTCGTTCCTGGTGGGCGAGACGTTTATGCGCGCCGAGAACCCAGGGGCGGAATTGCAGCGCTTGTTCTTCCCGGAGCGCGGTACGACGATCAGCGGTTCGACACTAGACTGATTTGAAATACGCTCGGAACTGTAGGAGCTGGCCTGCGATAGCGGCGGGTCAGCCAACCTCTGTGTAGCTGACCCACCGCTATCGCAGGCAAGCCAGCTCCCACATTGGGTTTTGTGTTTATTCAGGTAGGTGTTCGATGCTCCAGCCCGTGATCATGACTGTCGAAGCTGGCCTTGCCGCCGAGCAAGACCTATTGGCAGCCGTTTGCGCGGGTGAGCAGGCGTTCGGATTGCTGTTCTGGCAGCCCAGTGACCAAGCGCTGGTCATGCCGCGCCGTTTGAGCCGATTGCCGGCATTCGAGGCGGCGAGCCAGGTCTCGGCCGATGCGGGTTGGCCGGTGTTGCTGCGTGAAACCGGCGGTGAGCCGGTGCCGCAGTCCGGCGCCACGGTCAATATCGCCCTGGTCTATGCCCCGCCGCGCAGTGAAGGCGACCAAGGGCGTATCGAAACCGGCTATCAGCGCTTGTGCCAACCGATCTGTGATCTGTTGATCGAGTTGGGCGGTAATGCGTCCGTCGGCGAAATTGACGGTGCCTTTTGCGACGGTCGTTACAACGTCAACCTTGATGGCCGCAAAATGGTGGGCACTGCCCAGCGTTGGCGACAAAGCGGTGGCCGCCCGGTCGGATTGGTGCATGGGGCGATGTTGCTGGAGAACGATCGTGAGCAACTGATTGCGGCGGTCAATCGCTTCAATCAAGCCTGCGGCTTGGAGCAGCGAGTTCGCGCCGACAGCCATATCGCACTGCACGAAGCGTTTCCCGCGCCGGATGCTATCAGTCGGCTCGACACGCTGTACCGTCAGATGCTGGCTGGTTTCCTGCCGGTTTAACGGGTGCCGAACACCACCATCGTCTTGCCTTTGACGTGCACCAGATTGCGTTCTTCCAAGTCCTTGAGCACGCGGCCGACCATTTCCCGCGAACACCCGACAATACGTCCGATCTCCTGGCGCGTGACTTTGATCTGCATGCCGTCGGGATGGGTCATGGCATCGGGTTGCTTGCATAACTCCAGCAGGCAGCGAGCGACGCGACCGGTGACATCAAAGAACGCCAGGTCGCCGACCTTGCGCGTGGTATCGCGCAAGCGCTGGGCAATCTGACCGCTCAGGGCATACAAGATATCCGGATCATGCTGGGCCAGTTCGCGAAATTTCGAATAGCTGATCTCGGCCACTTCGCACTCAACTTTGGCCCTTACCCAAGCGCTGCGTTCCTGCTCTTTGCCTGCTTGTTCAAACAGGCCCAGCTCCCCGAAGAAATCCCCGGTGTTGAGGTAGGCAATGATCATCTCACGGCCATCTTCATCCTCGATCAGGATGGTGACCGAGCCCTTGATAATGAAGAACAGGGTTTCTGAACGCTCGCCAGCGCAGATGATGTTGTGCTTGGCCGGATGACGCCGGCGCTGGCAATGCAACAGCAGTTTGTCGAGGTTCTTGATCTTGGGTGTGGGAGTAAGAGCAACCATGGTTGTATCCCGAAAAGACTGCGCGGTGTAGTTGGCGTTGTTTTTATCCAGCGGCCTCTCATTGATAGACGCTGTACAAGTCATGGCAATGCGCCATTCATTTGGCGCCAGCTTACCAGACACCTTCTGTCACGATTAGCCAATTTATCGGGCAAACGCTGTCATTTATCGAATTTATGCAGGGCGCTGCTGTTTCAAAGCCCTGTGCTAAGCTGGCGACCCTTTTTTAGCAGTGGAGTCTGGGCGATGAAGGCACGCATCCAATGGGCGGGCGAAGCCATGTTCCTCGGTGAGTCGGGCAGCGGCCATGTGGTGGTCATGGACGGTCCGCCGGAAGCCGGCGGGCGTAACCTGGGTGTACGCCCGATGGAAATGTTACTGCTGGGTGTGGGCGGTTGCAGCAACTTCGATGTGGTCAGCATCTTGAAGAAGTCGCGCCAGGCCGTGGAAAGCTGCGAAGCCTTCCTGGAAGCCGAGCGCGCCACTGAAGACCCCAAGGTTTTTACCAAGATCCATATGCATTTCGTGGTCAAGGGCCGGGCGCTGAAAGAAGCCCAGGTCAAGCGTGCCATCGAGCTGTCGGCCGAGAAGTACTGCTCAGCATCGATCATGCTGGGGGCGGCGGGCGTAGTCATTACCCACGACTACGAAATCATCGAGTTGGGTTGATTGCAGCAGGCAAAAGAAAGGGCGCTTTGGGCGCCCTTTTTTCGGTTCAGATTCGATAGGTGCTTTTGGTCATGACCTTGGCCAACAGGCTCATGCCGAACCGTACCGGGGCTGGAAAGCGGAAGCCGCCCGCGTCCAGCGCGCTTTCTGCATGGTGTTCTTCATCGATGCGCATCTGCTCAAGAATGGCCCGGGACTTTTCGTCTTCGGCCGGCAGTTGCTCCAGGTGTTCATCCAGGTGTTTGCACACCTGATGTTCTGTCGCGGCCACAAACCCCAGGCTGACTTTGTCGCTGATCAGCCCGGCAGCCGCGCCGATACCAAACGACAAGCCATAGAACAGTGGGTTGAGCACGCTGGGATGGCTGCCCAACTGGCGGATGCGTTGTTCGCACCAGGCCAGGTGGTCGATCTCTTCCTCGGCAGCGTGCTCCATCGCCGTGCGTACCTGTGGCAACTTGGCGGTCAGCGCCTGGCCCTGGTACAGCGCCTGGGCACAGACTTCACCGGTATGGTTGATGCGCATCAGGCCGGCCACGTGACGGGTGTCGGTCTCGCTCAGCTGTACATCCGGCTGCACGATGGCGGGCGATGGACGGTAAGGTTGGCCGCTGAACGGCAGCAGGGTGCGCATGGCCATGTCGGCTTGCAGCAACAGACGGTCAATCGGCGAGTAGTGACGTTGGGTAGTCATGCTGACCTCCGGGAAGAATCTCGGCGGCCAGTTTACCGCAAGAGAGCGTCCAGCGTTTGTGCTGAGTCAATTTGCCCTTGTGCACTCAGCCTGGTGGCCAGTTCATCTGGCGCTGACCCAGCACGTGCATATGGATGTGATAAACGGTTTGCCCGCCGTCTTCATTGCAATTCATCACCACGCGAAAGCCTTTTTCGCAGCCTTGTTCCACGGCCAGGCGTTGAGCAGTGAACAGGATATGGCCGGCCAGCGCCTTATCGTCCTCGGTCAGGTCATTGAGGGTACGAATGGGCTTTTTCGGGATAACCAGAAAATGCACCGGCGCCTGTGGGGCGATATCGTGAAAAGCCAGGACCTGGTCATCTTCATAGATGATCTTCGCCGGTATTTCTCTGTTGATGATCTTGGTGAACAGAGTATCCACAGCTGTATCTCCATTGTGAACGTGAGGTGAGTGTACGCAGGCCATCAGCGTGGGCAATAGGCCTTGTTGATGGCGCCGGCAATTCTGCGGGTCAGCCAGCGCGGGCTCAGGCGTGGGCTGAACGTCAGCCAACGGTTGCGGCGCCCGGGAATGATGATGGCTTTGTTCTTTTCCAGTGCGCGTACGGTGTAGAGCGCGACTTCTTCCGGGCTCATCAGTTGCTGGCTGCGGTCGAGTTTCGCCGTATCCATCTGTGCGGTGCCGAAGAATGCGGTGCGCGTGGGGCCGGGGCACAGCACTGAAACCTTGATGCCGCAGGTTTTCAATTCTTCGCGCAACCCTTCGGAAAAGTGCAGCACGTAGGCTTTGCTGGCGTAGTAGCTGCTCATCCACGGCCCAGGCTGGAAGGCGGCGACCGAGGCCACATTGAGGATTTGCCCGCCGCCATGCAGGGCCATGGCATTGCCCAGTGCGTGGCACATGCGGGTCAGGGCCAGGATGTTGACTTCGATGAGATCCTGCTCGGTCATCCAGTCCTGGGCCAGGAACGGCCCGCTGGTGCCGATGCCGGCGCAGTTGACCAGCAGGTCGATCTGCCGCTCACCCTCTTCGAGCTCCAGCAAAAAGCCGGACAAACGCAGCGGTTCGCCCAGGTCACAGGCACGAAACAGCACCTCGACGCCGAAGCGTTGGGTCAATTCCAATGCAATGCTTTCCAACTGATCACGCTGGCGGGCCACCAGAATCAAGCTGCGGCCGCGCCGTGCCAAGGCTTCGGCCAATGCCAGGCCGATGCCGCTGGAGGCGCCGGTGATCAGAGCGTAACGGGTCATGCCTTTCTCCATCGCAACGCCACCGGCCTATGACAGTGCGTCACAGGCGGCGGGCGTTTCTTCACTGTTCTGGAGAGTCTACAGGTTCGGCTGCGTCGTCAGCACTTTGCGCTGCGGCTTCATCAACGATAACGCTTTGATCGGCGTCTGCATCGGAGGTGATGGAGCTGCTTTCGTAGCTGCTGTCCATGTTGGCTTCAAGCTGGTCCAGATAGCCGTTCATGCCCAGGGTGACGACAATGATGAGCATCAAAGGGATAAACGCCAGCCACAGCGAGGCCAGTATTTTCACCGCAGTGGAGTTGCGTGGTGGTGGCGCGCCGTATTGGTTGGCGCCCGTGTTGCCTGGCAATACCAGCAACAGCAGAGGGAACACACTGTTCACCAGCGGAACCAGGTTGAGCAGGTACAGCCAGCCAGACCAGCCCAGGTCATGCAGGCGCTGCACGCCGATTTGCACGCTCACCACTACCAGTGCCACAAACAGCGCGAAACCCAGCAGTGAGCCAATAATGATGGCGATGGTTGGCGAGGCTGTCGCCACCGCGAAGCCCACCGTACTGATGATGCCCGCGGCCACCAACATCGCGACGGTCAGCGCCAGCGTCCAGGCCAGGTAGCGCAGGCGCCCGATGCGCCCGTGGATGGTGAACACCTTTAGAGTGGCGAACTCCGGCAGGTCGTCGCCAACGGCAGCGCGTGGTGGTGCATAAGGTGACGCGGCGGCGCGGTCAGCGGTTGACGAGCCTGTCTCGTGGGTTTCTGCCAGGCTGAATGCCACGGGTTGTTCGGCTTCGATGCGTGCGTCCACCCCGGCATTGTGCAGTGCCGTGAGGTAGGTTTCAGCGTCGGAGTGGGACAGGTCGCGTTTGAGCGCGACGGGGCGGCCGGTGAAGAGCTTTTCGATTGCGTCAACATCGCTTTTGAATAACTCGGCGAGGTTCAGCTTGGCGGTGGTGCTTTCGACACCTGGGCGCAAGGCTCCGTCAAACACAATCTTGAAACGGCTGTCGCTCATGCGGGCATCCTTGTCACTTAATCAGGGGGAGTATGCAGGCCTGTCCAATTGGCAGGCCCGGCAGTGGGTCAGCGTGGCCAGCGCAGTTGCGCGGCATGCTCGCGTGCTTTGCGGTATTCGGCATCCAGGCGCGCTATGAGCTCATCCACACTGGGCACATCATTGATCTCACCGACGCCTTGGCCGGCAGACCATACAGTTTTCCACGCTTTGGCCTCATCGCTCAATGGCTTGAGCTTGGAACCGAAGTTGACTTCCCCTTTGCCTTGAAGCGCAGCGAGGTCAAAACCGGCATTTTCCAGGCTCTGGCGCATGAAGCTCGCAGGTACGCCGGAGACAGCAGGAGTGTGCACGATGTCGGCGGCGCGCGATGTGAGCAGCATCTCCTTATAGGCATCCGGTGCCTGGCTTTCGGTGGTGCCGATAAAGCGCGTGCCGAAATAAGCGAGGTCTGCCCCCAGCACCTGGGCGGCAAAAATTTCGTGCCCATGGTTAAGGCAGCCCGCCAGCAGCAGGGTTTTGTCGAAGAACTGGCGAATCTCGGCAATCAGCGAAAAGGGGCTCCAGGTGCCAGCGTGGCCTCCCGCGCCAGCGGCTACGGCAATCAGGCCGTCGACGCCGGCTTCAGCGGCTTTCTCGGCATGGCGTCGGGTAGTGACGTCATGAAATACCAGGCCGCCGTAGCTGTGAACGGCATCTACCAATTCCTTTACCGCACCGAGGCTGGTGATGACGATGGGCACCTTGTGCTCGACGCAGATCGCCAGGTCGGCCTCCAGCCGCGGGTTGCTGTTGTGCACGATCAGGTTCACAGCATAGGGCGCAGGGTTGTCCAACTGCGCCAAGCCCGCTTCGATTTCTTCCAACCAGGCCTTGAATCCACTGCTTTCGCGTTGGTTGAGCGCCGGGAAACTGCCAACTACGCCGTTGCGGCAGCAGGCCAGGACCAGTTGCGGATTGGAGATCAGAAACATCGGCGCGGCCACCACGGGCAGGCGCAGACGTTGTTCCAGCAGAGCGGGCAGCGACATTGGAGGTTCCCCGAGTAATTGAAGTTAGAACGGTTTGACCACGACCAAAATTACGATAGCCAGCAATATCAGAACCGGGACTTCATTGAACCAGCGATAAAAGACATGGCTGCGGGTGTTCTCGCCACGGGCGAAGCGCTTTACCTGTGCGCCGCACATGTGATGGTAGCCAATCAGCAGGACGACCAGGGTCAGCTTGGCGTGGATCCAGGCGCCCGACTGGAAAATGCCGGGGTTGAGGGCCAGCATCCAGATGCCGAAGACCAGTGTGGCAACCATCGCCGGGCCCATGATGCCCCGGTACAACTTGCGCTCCATGATGCTGAAGCGTTCCTTGCTGACGGTGTCTTCGCTTTGGGCGTGGTAGACGAACAGGCGCGGCAGGTAGAACAGCCCGGCAAACCAGCAAACGATGCTGACGATGTGGAAGGCTTTGACCCATAGATAGAGCATTTTAGTTATTCCCAGGTTCACGGTAGCGAAGATAGTAGTGGCTCATGCGCCCGTACGTCACGTTGACGGTTGTCGCAGGACGATACGGCCCCTATTATCGACGGCTTTCCAGTGGGTTCGTTGAGGGCAGGTTTATGGTCAAGGTCGGTATCGTCGGCGGCACGGGTTACACCGGTGTCGAATTGCTGCGTCTGTTGGCTCAGCATCCGCAAGCTGAGGTGGTGGTTATCACTTCCCGATCCGAAGCCGGGCTGGCCGTGGCCGATATGTACCCGAACCTGCGAGGCCACTATGACGGCCTGGCGTTCAGTGTGCCGGACACCAAGACCCTGGGTGCCTGCGACGTGGTGTTCTTCGCCACGCCTCACGGTGTAGCCCATGCGTTGGCCGGTGAGCTGTTGGCGGCCGGTACCAAGGTTATCGACTTGTCGGCAGACTTCCGCCTGCAAGACGCCGATGAGTGGGCCAAGTGGTACGGCCAGCCTCATGGGGCGCCGCAGTTGTTGGAGGAGGCGGTGTACGGCCTGCCGGAAGTCAATCGCGAGCAGATCAAGCAAGCACGCCTGATTGCGGTGCCGGGTTGCTATCCAACAGCCACGCAATTGGGCTTCCTGCCATTGCTGGAAGCTGGTCTGGCGGATGCGTCGCGCCTGATCGCCGACTGCAAGTCGGGCGTCAGTGGTGCGGGCCGTGGCGCAGCGGTCGGTTCTCTGTACTCCGAAACGTCGGAAAGCATGAAAGCCTATGCGGTAAAAGGTCATCGTCACTTGCCGGAAATCCGCCAAGGCCTGCGCCGCGCTGCCGGCCAGGAGGTGGGGCTGACCTTCGTGCCGCACCTGACGCCAATGATCCGCGGGATTCACTCCACGCTGTATGCGACTGTCACCGATCGCTCGGTAGACCTGCAGGCGTTGTTTGAAAAGCGTTATGCCAATGAGCCGTTCGTCGATGTGATGCCGGCCGGCAGCCATCCGGAAACGCGCAGCGTGCGAGGCGCCAATGTGTGCCGTATTGCGGTGCATCGTCCGCAGGATGGCGACCTGGTGGTGGTGTTGTCGGTCATCGATAACCTGGTCAAGGGCGCGTCGGGCCAGGCGGTGCAGAACATGAACATCCTGTTCGGTCTGGACGAGAAGTTGGGCCTGTCCCACGCGGGCATGCTGCCTTAACGCGGGCTTACCGTTGCACAAAAGGCCCGTTGATCGGGCCTTTTGCATTTTTAATGGTCGCTGGGCAGATTGATATACCGTAACAATAGTTGACCGCTTTTCTAGGAGAAGCGGATAATGCCGGTCATTACGCATATGGCGGCGCTACGCCGGGAGATTATCAGCATGAGCGTTGAATCCTTCACCCCCACGGCTTTGCAATTCACCCACGGTGCTGCGCACAAGGTGAAGAGCCTGGTCGATGAAGAGGGTAATGATCGCTTGAAGCTGCGCGTATTTGTTACGGGCGGCGGTTGTTCAGGGTTTCAGTACGGTTTTACCTTCGATGAAGATGTGGCCGATGACGACACCATCGTTGAGCGCGAGGGTGTGAGCCTGGTCGTGGATCCGATGAGCTTCCAATACCTGGCGGGTGCCGAGGTGGATTATCAGGAAGGTCTGGAAGGCTCGCGCTTCGTGATCAAGAACCCTAATGCCACCACGACGTGTGGTTGCGGGTCCTCGTTCTCGATCTGACCGGTAGCAGATACAAAAACGCCGCTTGGCTTTACGGGCCAAGCGGCGTTTTGCTGTCTGGGATTCAGGCGGGGTAGATCGCGCCAAGCACTCGAAGCCCGCGAGCGCCAGTGACGCTGGGGCGATTGGCGGCAATTCCCTCAAGGCAGCAATGGGCCAGCCAGGCGAAGGCCATTGCCTCTACCCAGTCAGGGTCTACGCCGTAGGCCGCTGTAGTGCTGACATGGGTGGAAGGCAGTAGCGCGGTCAGCCGGCTCATCAGTGCCCCGTTATGGGCGCCGCCGCCACAGATCAGCAAGGTTGTTGTGTCAGTTTGGGCGCTTTGCAGGGACTCGACGACGGTCAGGGCCGTCAGCTCCAGCAGGGTGGCCTGTACGTCTTGGGGGTCAAAGGCGGGCAAGCGGCCAAGGTGCTGCTGCAGCCAGGCCAGGTTGAACACCTCTCGGCCCGTGCTTTTCGGGCCTTTGGTCAAGAAAAACGGATCGCTGAGCAACGTGGTGAGCAACTGGGGCTGTACCTTTCCGCTGGTCGCCCATTGCCCGTCCTGATCGAAGTGTTCGCCGCGCTGCAAATGAATCCAGGCATCGAGCAGCACGTTCCCTGGGCCGCAGTCGAAACCGGCGACAGGCTTGCCCGTCTCGATCAGGCTGAGGTTGCTGAACCCGCCGACATTCAATACCGCGCGATTGCCCGTCTGCTCGCCGAACAAGGCTTCATGAAAGGCTGGAACCAATGGGGCGCCTTGGCCGCCGGCAGCGACATCGCGGCTGCGGAAGTCGCTGACGACGGTGATATCTGTCAGTTCGGTGAGAAGGGCAGGGTTGCCGATCTGAACGGTAAAGCCTCGGGCGGGTTCATGGCGAATCGTCTGGCCATGGCTGCCAATCGCCCGAATGTCCTGAGGCCTGAGGTTCTGTTGATCCAGCAGGGTGTGGATGCCTTGAGCGGCAAGCGTTACCCACTGTTGCTGAGCAATTGCTGAGCGGGCGATTTCATCCGGGCCGCTCGCGCATAGGCTCAGCAGCTCTGTGCGCAAGGCGTCAGGCATTGGGATATAGCGGGTGGCGATCAGATTGATCGCCGCACCTTGTTCGATAAGGGCGATATCCAGGCCGTCGAGGCTGGTCCCG
The DNA here is from genome assembly GCF_029201605.1 of Pseudomonas sp. FJ2-5-13. Taxonomy (NCBI): domain Bacteria; kingdom Pseudomonadati; phylum Pseudomonadota; class Gammaproteobacteria; order Pseudomonadales; family Pseudomonadaceae; genus Pseudomonas; species Pseudomonas sp. FJ2-5-13. The sequence goes on along the minus strand of NZ_CP104045.1, from coordinate 5,436,269 downwards.
GACATCACACCGATATAGAGCGGCATACCTTAACGCTTCGCCGAAGCCAGCAAGGTGGAGCGCTCTTGGTCCATCCGTGCCATCAGCGGCTGGCTCTGCTGCATGAAGCGCGCGCGTTCGGCCTTGGCAATCGGGTCGGCCATCGGCAGCTTCTGGCCCAATGGGTCGACGTGTACGCCGTTGACCTGGAACTCGTAGTGCAAGTGCGGGCCGGTGGAGAGGCCGGTGGTACCGATGTAGCCGATCACTTGGCCTTGTTTCACGTTGCCGCCAGTCTTGACGCCCTTGGCGAACCCTTGCATGTGGCCGTACAGCGTGCGGTAAGTGTTGCCGTGCTGGATGATCACCGTATTGCCGTAACCACCACGGCGCCCCGCCAACAAGACCTTGCCGTCGCCCGCCGCCTTGATTGGCGTGCCACGCGGCGCGGCATAGTCGACGCCCTTGTGTGCGCGAATTTTATTCAGAATTGGATGCTTGCGGCCCATGGAGAAACGCGAGCTAATACGGGCAAAGTCAACGGGTGTACGGATGAAGGCCTTGCGCATGCTGTTGCCATCAGCCGTGTAGTAGCTGCTGTTGCCTTGTTTGTTGGTGTAGCGCACGGCGGTGTAGGTTTTGCCACGGTTTGTGAAGCGTGCAGACAGAATGTTGCCAGTGCCGACTACTTTTCCGTTGGCTACTTTCTGCTCGTAGATCACGTCGAATTCGTCGCCTTGACGGATGTCCTGAGCGAAGTCGATGTCGTAGCCAAATACGCTGGCCATGTCCATGGTCATGCTATGCGACAGGCCCGCACGCGCGGCCGATTGCGACAGGGAGCTGTTGATCACGCCATGTACGTAGGCGGAACGCATGACGGGTTTGGTGGTGATTCGGTTGAATGCGAAGCCTTTGGCGCCTTTGCTCAGGCTGATGCTTTCCAAGTCACTGATGCTGGTGTGCAGGTTGTTCAACTGGCCGTCTGGCGTCAGCTCAAATTCAAGCTTTTGGCCACGTTTGAGCTGAGTGAATTGCTTGGCTTGCTTATCGCTGGCGAGCACGTCATTTACAGCGGCGGCAGGCAACCCAACCTTTTCGAACAGGGTAGAGAGAGTGTCGCCTTTGCCCACGATGACTTCGCGATGCTGGGGATTCTTGGCTGTGGCGGCCGCAGGTGCTTCCTGGGCGGCTTGCTGGGTGTCTTCGGGAGTGCTTTCGATCTGTGCGAAAGGTGATTCAGTTGCAGTGTTTGTGGCTTGTTGTGCGTCGGAAGCGTCTTGATCTTGTGTCAGTTGTTCAACTGGGCTTTCCAGATCAAGGCTCAGGGATGTTCGTTTGGCTTCAACGTCACTGGAAGGGAATACCAGCAGCGCCAGGCTGAGAAGGGCGGCGATACCACTTGCGGCGAGCAGGTGGGTCTTCGGGTAAAGCGGCGGCGCTTTAGACGGTTCAGTGGTCATAGGTAATTTTGACTTTGAAGATGAAATGGAAAAGATGAATGACATGATGAAGATGAAATAACTGTATAAAATATAACCAAATCATCTGTGGCGCAAGCTCGCGAACGCTGGGCTTGCTGAACGGTGTCCGTGCGCAGGGCAAAACTTGTAATTAGTCCCTGATCTTGTATGGTTGGTTCCCTTTTGAATCTGAGCCTTGCGGGTCTGTTATGAAGTCGGTTGAAGAGCAGCTAGCGCTGATAAAACGTGGTGCGGAAGAACTGTTGGTCGAGTCCGAGCTGATCGAAAAGCTCAAGCGTGGCCAGCCCCTGCGTATCAAGGCTGGCTTTGATCCGACTGCGCCGGATCTGCACTTGGGTCATACCGTGCTTATTAATAAGCTGCGTCAGTTCCAGGAACTGGGCCATCAGGTCATCTTCCTTATAGGTGACTTCACCGGGATGATCGGTGATCCAAGCGGCAAGAGCGCTACGCGCCCGCCGCTGACTCGCGAGCAGGTGCTCGATAATGCCGAGACCTATAAAACCCAGGTATTCAAGATCCTTGACCCAGCCAAGACAGAGGTGGCGTTCAACTCCACTTGGATGGACAAAATGGGGCCGGCAGATTTCATTCGCCTGACGTCCCAGTACACCGTGGCGCGCATGCTTGAGCGCGATGACTTCGACAAGCGTTACTCGACCAATCAGCCAATCGCCATCCATGAGTTCCTTTACCCGCTGGTTCAAGGGTACGACTCGGTGGCGCTGCGTGCGGACGTTGAGTTGGGTGGCACTGATCAGAAGTTCAATCTGTTGATGGGGCGTGAATTGCAGCGCGCCTATGGTCAGGAGGCTCAGTGCATTCTGACCATGCCATTGCTGGAAGGCTTGGATGGCGTCAAGAAGATGTCCAAGTCCTTGGGTAACTATGTCGGTATCCAGGAAGCGCCGGGTGTGATGTACGGCAAGCTGGTGTCTATTCCGGACGCGCTGATGTGGCGTTACTTCGAACTGTTGAGCTTCCGCTCGATGGACGAAATCAATGCGCTGCGTGCGGATGTCGAGGCGGGCGCTAATCCTCGGGATGTGAAGATTAAGCTGGCTGAAGAAATCGTTGCACGCTTCCATGGTGAGGAGGCTGCGGCCAGCGCTCACCGTGCGGCAGGTAATCGCATGAAAGATGGCGAGTTGCCTGACGATCTGCCGGAGATTGAGCTGACTGCTGCCGAGGCTATGCCGATTGCGGCTGTGCTTAATAAGGCTGGCCTGGTGAAGAATTCGGCGGTAGCGCGTGATCTCTTGGGTTCGGGCGGTGTGCGTATAGATGGTGAGGTGGTTGATCGCACCTTTATATACGAGCTGGGCGCCACTCACGTTTGTCAGGCGGGTAAGAAGGCATTTGCGCGTATTACGCTCAAATCCGAATAAGTCTGAAATAGGTGTTGACGGCGAATTATATCTGTCTATAATTCGCCCCACTTCCGGCGCAGTCGAAACGGAAAACTCCTTGGTAAACAATGAGTTACGCAGTTATCGACAGCAAGTTGCTTCAGTTCATCGAAGCCAAAAGGAAGTTGAAAAAGAGGTGTTGACAGCAGCGTGTAACGCTGTAGAATTCGCCTCCCGCTTACGAGAGATCGCAAGCGCAAGTGGTTGAAGTTGTTGAAGAATTCTTCGAAAACTTCTGAAAATAACCACTTGACAGCAAATGAGGCTGCTGTAGAATGCGCGCCTCGGTTGAGACGAAAGATCTTAACCAACCGCTCTTTAACAACTGAATCAAGCAATTCGTGTGGGTGCTTGTGGAGTCAGACTGATAGTCAACAAGATTATCAGCATCACAAGTTACTCCGCGAGAAATCAAAGATGTAACCAACGATTGCTGAGCCAAGTTTAGGGTTTCTTAAAAACCCAAAGATGTTTGAACTGAAGAGTTTGATCATGGCTCAGATTGAACGCTGGCGGCAGGCCTAACACATGCAAGTCGAGCGGTAGAGAGAAGCTTGCTTCTCTTGAGAGCGGCGGACGGGTGAGTAATGCCTAGGAATCTGCCTGGTAGTGGGGGATAACGTTCGGAAACGGACGCTAATACCGCATACGTCCTACGGGAGAAAGCAGGGGACCTTCGGGCCTTGCGCTATCAGATGAGCCTAGGTCGGATTAGCTAGTTGGTGAGGTAATGGCTCACCAAGGCGACGATCCGTAACTGGTCTGAGAGGATGATCAGTCACACTGGAACTGAGACACGGTCCAGACTCCTACGGGAGGCAGCAGTGGGGAATATTGGACAATGGGCGAAAGCCTGATCCAGCCATGCCGCGTGTGTGAAGAAGGTCTTCGGATTGTAAAGCACTTTAAGTTGGGAGGAAGGGTTGTAGATTAATACTCTACAATTTTGACGTTACCGACAGAATAAGCACCGGCTAACTCTGTGCCAGCAGCCGCGGTAATACAGAGGGTGCAAGCGTTAATCGGAATTACTGGGCGTAAAGCGCGCGTAGGTGGTTTGTTAAGTTGGATGTGAAATCCCCGGGCTCAACCTGGGAGCTGCATTCAAAACTGACTGACTAGAGTATGGTAGAGGGTGGTGGAATTTCCTGTGTAGCGGTGAAATGCGTAGATATAGGAAGGAACACCAGTGGCGAAGGCGACCACCTGGACTAATACTGACACTGAGGTGCGAAAGCGTGGGGAGCAAACAGGATTAGATACCCTGGTAGTCCACGCCGTAAACGATGTCAACTAGCCGTTGGAAGCCTTGAGCTTTTAGTGGCGCAGCTAACGCATTAAGTTGACCGCCTGGGGAGTACGGCCGCAAGGTTAAAACTCAAATGAATTGACGGGGGCCCGCACAAGCGGTGGAGCATGTGGTTTAATTCGAAGCAACGCGAAGAACCTTACCAGGCCTTGACATCCAATGAACTTTCTAGAGATAGATTGGTGCCTTCGGGAACATTGAGACAGGTGCTGCATGGCTGTCGTCAGCTCGTGTCGTGAGATGTTGGGTTAAGTCCCGTAACGAGCGCAACCCTTGTCCTTAGTTACCAGCACGTAATGGTGGGCACTCTAAGGAGACTGCCGGTGACAAACCGGAGGAAGGTGGGGATGACGTCAAGTCATCATGGCCCTTACGGCCTGGGCTACACACGTGCTACAATGGTCGGTACAGAGGGTTGCCAAGCCGCGAGGTGGAGCTAATCCCATAAAACCGATCGTAGTCCGGATCGCAGTCTGCAACTCGACTGCGTGAAGTCGGAATCGCTAGTAATCGCGAATCAGAATGTCGCGGTGAATACGTTCCCGGGCCTTGTACACACCGCCCGTCACACCATGGGAGTGGGTTGCACCAGAAGTAGCTAGTCTAACCTTCGGGAGGACGGTTACCACGGTGTGATTCATGACTGGGGTGAAGTCGTAACAAGGTAGCCGTAGGGGAACCTGCGGCTGGATCACCTCCTTAATCGACGACATCAGCTGCTCCATAAGTTCCCACACGAATTGCTTGATTCATTGAAGAAGACGAAAGAAGCAGCCCGAAATTGGGTCTGTAGCTCAGTTGGTTAGAGCGCACCCCTGATAAGGGTGAGGTCGGCAGTTCGAATCTGCCCAGACCCACCAATTTTGTGTGGGAAACGCCTGTAGAAATACGGGGCCATAGCTCAGCTGGGAGAGCGCCTGCCTTGCACGCAGGAGGTCAACGGTTCGATCCCGTTTGGCTCCACCACTACTGCTTCTGTTTGTATAAAGCTTAGAAATGAGCATTCCATCGTGGTGATGGTGAATGTTGATTTCTAGTCTTTGACTAGTTCGTTCTTTAAAAATTTGGGTATGTGATAGAAAGATAGACTGAACGTTACTTTCACTGGTAACGGATCAGGCTAAGGTAAAATTTGTGAGTTCTCTTAACTGAGAAATTCGAATTTTCGGCGAATGTCGTCTTCACAGTATAACCAGATTGCTTGGGGTTATATGGTCAAGTGAAGAAGCGCATACGGTGGATGCCTTGGCAGTCAGAGGCGATGAAAGACGTGGTAGCCTGCGAAAAGCTTCGGGGAGTCGGCAAACAGACTTTGATCCGGAGATGTCTGAATGGGGGAACCCAGCCATCATAAGATGGTTATCTTGTACTGAATACATAGGTGCAAGAGGCGAACCAGGGGAACTGAAACATCTAAGTACCCTGAGGAAAAGAAATCAACCGAGATTCCCTTAGTAGTGGCGAGCGAACGGGGACTAGCCCTTAAGTGGCTTTGAGATTAGCGGAACGCTCTGGAAAGTGCGGCCATAGTGGGTGATAGCCCTGTACGCGAAAATCTCTTAGTCATGAAATCGAGTAGGACGGAGCACGAGAAACTTTGTCTGAATATGGGGGGACCATCCTCCAAGGCTAAATACTACTGACTGACCGATAGTGAACTAGTACCGTGAGGGAAAGGCGAAAAGAACCCCGGAGAGGGGAGTGAAATAGATCCTGAAACCGTATGCGTACAAGCAGTGGGAGCCCACTTTGTTGGGTGACTGCGTACCTTTTGTATAATGGGTCAGCGACTTATTTTCAGTGGCGAGCTTAACCGAATAGGGGAGGCGTAGCGAAAGCGAGTCTTAATAGGGCGTCTAGTCGCTGGGAATAGACCCGAAACCGGGCGATCTATCCATGGGCAGGTTGAAGGTTGGGTAACACTAACTGGAGGACCGAACCGACTACCGTTGAAAAGTTAGCGGATGACCTGTGGATCGGAGTGAAAGGCTAATCAAGCTCGGAGATAGCTGGTTCTCCTCGAAAGCTATTTAGGTAGCGCCTCATGTATCACTGTAGGGGGTAGAGCACTGTTTCGGCTAGGGGGTCATCCCGACTTACCAAACCGATGCAAACTCCGAATACCTACAAGTGCCGAGCATGGGAGACACACGGCGGGTGCTAACGTCCGTCGTGAAAAGGGAAACAACCCAGACCGTCAGCTAAGGTCCCAAAGTTATGGTTAAGTGGGAAACGATGTGGGAAGGCTTAGACAGCTAGGAGGTTGGCTTAGAAGCAGCCACCCTTTAAAGAAAGCGTAATAGCTCACTAGTCGAGTCGGCCTGCGCGGAAGATGTAACGGGGCTCAAACCATACACCGAAGCTACGGGTATCACGTAAGTGATGCGGTAGAGGAGCGTTCTGTAAGCCTGTGAAGGTGAGTTGAGAAGCTTGCTGGAGGTATCAGAAGTGCGAATGCTGACATGAGTAACGATAATGGGTGTGAAAAACACCCACGCCGAAAGACCAAGGTTTCCTGCGCAACGTTAATCGACGCAGGGTTAGTCGGTCCCTAAGGCGAGGCTGAAAAGCGTAGTCGATGGAAAACAGGTTAATATTCCTGTACTTCTGGTTATTGCGATGGAGGGACGGAGAAGGCTAGGCCAGCTTGGCGTTGGTTGTCCAAGTTTAAGGTGGTAGGCTGGAATCTTAGGTAAATCCGGGATTCTAAGGCCGAGAGCTGATGACGAGTTAACTTTTAGTTAACGAAGTGGTTGATGCCATGCTTCCAAGAAAAGCTTCTAAGCTTCAGGTAACCAGGAACCGTACCCCAAACCGACACAGGTGGTTGGGTAGAGAATACCAAGGCGCTTGAGAGAACTCGGGTGAAGGAACTAGGCAAAATGGCACCGTAACTTCGGGAGAAGGTGCGCCGGTGAGGGTGAAGGACTTGCTCCGTAAGCTCATGCCGGTCGAAGATACCAGGCCGCTGCGACTGTTTATTAAAAACACAGCACTCTGCAAACACGAAAGTGGACGTATAGGGTGTGACGCCTGCCCGGTGCCGGAAGGTTAATTGATGGGGTTAGCTAACGCGAAGCTCTTGATCGAAGCCCCGGTAAACGGCGGCCGTAACTATAACGGTCCTAAGGTAGCGAAATTCCTTGTCGGGTAAGTTCCGACCTGCACGAATGGCGTAACGATGGCGGCGCTGTCTCCACCCGAGACTCAGTGAAATTGAAATCGCTGTGAAGATGCAGTGTATCCGCGGCTAGACGGAAAGACCCCGTGAACCTTTACTATAGCTTTGCACTGGACTTTGAATTTGCTTGTGTAGGATAGGTGGGAGGCTTTGAAGCGTGGACGCCAGTCTGCGTGGAGCCATCCTTGAAATACCACCCTGGCAACTTTGAGGTTCTAACTCAGGTCCGTTATCCGGATCGAGGACAGTGTATGGTGGGTAGTTTGACTGGGGCGGTCTCCTCCTAAAGAGTAACGGAGGAGTACGAAGGTGCGCTCAGACCGGTCGGAAATCGGTCGTAGAGTATAAAGGCAAAAGCGCGCTTGACTGCGAGACAGACACGTCGAGCAGGTACGAAAGTAGGTCTTAGTGATCCGGTGGTTCTGTATGGAAGGGCCATCGCTCAACGGATAAAAGGTACTCCGGGGATAACAGGCTGATACCGCCCAAGAGTTCATATCGACGGCGGTGTTTGGCACCTCGATGTCGGCTCATCACATCCTGGGGCTGAAGCCGGTCCCAAGGGTATGGCTGTTCGCCATTTAAAGTGGTACGCGAGCTGGGTTTAGAACGTCGTGAGACAGTTCGGTCCCTATCTGCCGTGGACGTTTGAGATTTGAGAGGGGCTGCTCCTAGTACGAGAGGACCGGAGTGGACGAACCTCTGGTGTTCCGGTTGTCACGCCAGTGGCATTGCCGGGTAGCTATGTTCGGAATAGATAACCGCTGAAAGCATCTAAGCGGGAAACTAGCCTCAAGATGAGATCTCACTGGAACCTTGAGTTCCCTGAAGGGCCGTCGAAGACTACGACGTTGATAGGTTGGGTGTGTAAGCGCTGTGAGGCGTTGAGCTAACCAATACTAATTGCCCGTGAGGCTTGACCATATAACACCCAAGCAATTTGACTACTCTAACGAGCATCAGATTGCGGTGTGTGAAGACGAAGATGAACCGAAAGTTCGACGCTCACAAAGCACCGAAAGCTGTCACATACCCAATTTGCTGAAGCGAGGCCAGCTGGCCGCGACTCAGTACCCGAATTTCTTGACGACCATAGAGCATTGGAACCACCTGATCCCATCCCGAACTCAGCAGTGAAACGATGCATCGCCGATGGTAGTGTGGGGTTTCCCCATGTGAGAGTAGGTCATCGTCAAGATTAAATTCCGAAACCCCAATTGCGAAAGCAGTTGGGGTTTTGTTTTGGGCGCTCGAAAATCTCGATCCAGACTGATATCTAGCCTTTCTATGCAATGACCCTGCGCATGGCTATCATGCGTGCCTCATTCTGAGGCGATATGTGCATGCTGACGTTGTTGAAACTTCTGAAAGATGGTCAGTTCCATTCTGGAGAAGCGCTTGGCGCTGCCTTGGGCGTTAGTCGCAGTGCCGTGTGGAAGCAGCTTCAGCATCTTGAGGCAGAATTGAATCTCCCCATTCATAAGGTGCGGGGCCGCGGATATAGATTGGCTGCGCCATTGGTGTTTTTGAATGCGCAGGAGATTTCTTTGGGCGCGGCTTCCTTGGCTTGGCCCGTTCACATTTTCGACTCCATTGATTCCACTAATGCTGAGGCTTTACGTCTTATCGGTGCGGGCAGTGCGGCTCCTTTTGTTGTGCTGGCGGAGCAACAGACGGCGGGTAGGGGGCGACGAGGCCGCAAATGGGTCAGCCCATTTGCGCAAAACGTTTACTACAGCCTTGTATTGCGTATTGAGGGCGGTTTGCGGCAACTGGAAGGGCTGAGTCTGGTGGTGGGGCTGGCAGTCCTGCAGGCTCTGCGTGAGTCGGGTGTGCGGGGCGCAGCTTTGAAGTGGCCAAACGATGTCCTGGTTGGGCAAAAGAAAATCTCAGGCATCTTGCTTGAGTTGGTGGGAGATCCCGCCGATATCTGTCACGTTGTGCTAGGGATAGGTATCAATGTGAATATGCAGAAGGCTGTAGAGGTTGATCAGCAATGGACTTCGATGCAGCTCGAGGCTGGCTCTCCTGTGGATCGTAATCACCTGGTGGCGCGTCTGGGTTTGCAACTACAAGCCTACCTAGATCGACACAAGGCTGCGGGTTTTGCAGGGTTGCAAGACGAATGGGAACAGCATCACGCCTGGCAGGGGAGGTCCGTGTCGCTTATCGCGGGCGTCAATCAGATCGATGGGGTTGTGCTGGGCGTGGATCGTCAGGGCGCCTTGCGTTTGGATGTCGGTGGCGTTGAGAAAATATACAGCGGTGGTGAGTTAAGCCTGAGGTTGCGTGATGATTCTTGAGCTCGACTGTGGAAATAGCTTTATCAAATGGCGTGTTCTTGAGTCGAGTGAGGCAACTGTTCGCGCGGAAGGCATCGCAGGTTCGGATATCGCGCTGATCGATAGTTTGGTGGCTTTGCCTGGTCTATTGCTCACGCGTTGTCGGTTGGTGAGTGTTCGCGCGCTTGAGGAGACCGATAAGCTGATAGCTGCCTTGGTAGCGGCATTTGGCGTTGCTGTTTCCTGCGCCACCTCTGCTCAAGAAATGGGCGGAGTGCGCAATGGCTACGACGACTTCCAGCGCCTGGGGATGGATCGATGGCTGGCCATGCTAGGCGCGTTCAAATTGGCGTCAGGTGCATGCTTGGTACTCGACTTTGGTACAGCGGCGACAGCAGATTTTATTGGTCCGGACGGTGGCCACCTGGGTGGGTTTATTTGCCCGGGTATGCCGCTTATGCGTAATCAACTGCGAACCCATACCCGCAAGATACGCTATGACGACGCGGCCGCTGAGCGGGCGCTGGAGCGTCTCTCTCCTGGTCGAACAACCGTAGAGGCTGTCGAGCGTGGTTGTACCCTCATGCTTAGAGGGTTCGTGCTGACCCAGCTCGAGTTGGCGCGAGGCTATTGGGGGGAGGATTTCACGGTCTTCCTCACTGGAGGCGATGCCGAACTGGTCAGGGATGCCGCGCCTCAGGCTCGGCTGGTCCCGGACCTGGTGTTTGTTGGTTTGGCGATGGCGTGTCCTTTGTCTTGAGGTGATTATGCGCTGGCTGTTTTTGCTTTTACTGGTTCTCAATGTTTTCTATTACGTCTGGCATCAGCAAGAGGCGCCATTGCGGGCCAAGGATGTCACGCCCTTGAGTCTCCATCGGGGAGCGCAGCAAGACATTCGCCTCTTGAGTGAGTCGGCAGACACGGTGGCTCGGCGCGATCGAGCGAGGCCGGCCGAGGCGCAAAATACCTGCTTATACATCGGTGGCTTCTCGGATCGACGCCAAGCCTCCTCTCTCGAGCAGAGGCTCACGAGCCTTGATATCAAGGTCAAGGTCCAGTCGCTGAACGCACCGGACGCCTCGGGTTATTGGTTGCGCGTAGCCCCTGAAAGCCGTCGCCTGGCTGACGATCTGCCCTTTGAAAGCCTTGCTAATGAATTCAATGAGTTAAAACATAAAATAATGCTGTGTGAAGGCATTGCAACTCTCGAATAGTTTGCATAGAATGGCGCCCGCTTCGCAGTGAAGACCTTTAAGGGCTACAGTGCAAAGCTACCGTCAATGCAGCTAACCTCATAATTTAAATGAGAAAATGCTTGACAGAAGGTCGGCGTGATGTAAAATGCCGGCTCGCTTAGGAGGGGTTCCCGAGCGGCCAAAGGGATCAGACTGTAAATCTGACGTCTACGACTTCGAAGGTTCGAATCCTTCCCCCTCCACCATTTTTAGCGTGAGCTGCAAGCTCCGCGGGTATAGTTTAGTGGTAGAACCTCAGCCTTCCAAGCTGATGATGCGGGTTCGATTCCCGCTACCCGCTCCAAGTTTGCAGGTTGTGCAAGGTGTTTCGCTCTTGTAGCTCAGTTGGTAGAGCACACCCTTGGTAAGGGTGAGGTCAGCGGTTCAAATCCGCTCAAGAGCTCCATATAACAAGGCAGATATGAAAATATCTGCCTTTGTTTTAACAGCTGCCTCGGCTTGAATGTTGTTCGATGTTTCAGGTCTTGTGGGGTTGGTTGTTGTAAAGTCTTTTTCAGGCCTGCATAATGGTCGGCCTGATTTTGTTTTAGGTCAGTAGCTCAATTGGCAGAGCGACGGTCTCCAAAACCGTAGGTTGGGGGTTCGATTCCCTCCTGACCTGCCAGATTCACGTGGTGTGTCTGGCTTTCTTTTCACAGGATCTTCATAGATGACTCCTAAGGCTGAAGCTCAAAGCTCTCGTTTCGATCTGGTAAAGTGGCTCGCTGTAGTCGCCTTGGTGGTCGTAGGCGTTGTTGGCAATCAGTACTATTCTGCTTCGCCGATCCTGTACCGTGTACTCGCTTTGCTTGCCCTTGCTGCTGTAGCTGCCTTTGTAGGTCTGCAGACTGCCAAAGGCAAGTCCTTCGCGGTACTGGTTAAGGAAGCTCGCACCGAAATCCGTAAAGTCGTTTGGCCGACTCGCCAAGAAACCACGCAGACCACATTGATTGTCGTGGCTGTTGTTCTGGTTATGGCGTTGCTGTTGTGGGGGCTTGATTCCCTGCTCGGCTGGCTTGTTTCCTTGATTGTTGGCTAAGGGTGTCCCGTGGCTAAGCGTTGGTACGTTGTGCATGCTTACTCGGGTTACGAGAAGCATGTTATGCGCTCTTTGCTGGAGCGCGTAAAGCTGGCAGGCATGGAAGATGGCTTCGGCGAAATTCTGGTTCCCACTGAAGAAGTGGTTGAAATGCGGAATGGGCAGAAGCGCAAAAGCGAACGCAAGTTCTTCCCTGGCTACGTGCTGGTACAGATGGACATGAACGAAGGTACTTGGCACTTGGTCAAGGATACCCCTCGCGTCATGGGCTTCATTGGCGGTACTGCCGATAAGCCTGCTCCGATCACCGATAAAGAGGCGGAAGCAATTCTGCGTCGTGTCGCTGACGGTAGCGACAAGCCCAAGCCGAAGACGTTGTTCGAGCCGGGTGAGGTTGTTCGCGTTACAGATGGTCCGTTTGCTGATTTCAACGGTACGGTCGAAGAAGTTAACTACGAAAAGAGCCGGATCCAAGTGGCAGTGCTCATTTTCGGTCGCTCTACTCCGGTAGAGTTGGAGTTCAGCCAGGTCGAGAAGGTCTAGCTGGGCAAGCATCCCAACCCCGCAGCTTCGGCTGTGGGGTTTTGTCGTCACTGGGATAAACGCGCAAGTAACCGGGGAGCCTTTCGAGGCGTTTGAACCCGTAATTGGAGTGCCTCATGGCCAAGAAGATTACCGCTTACATCAAGCTGCAAGTGAAGGCCGCTCAGGCCAACCCTAGCCCACCCGTCGGTCCAGCTCTGGGTCAGCACGGCGTGAACATCATGGAATTCTGCAAGGCCTTCAACGCCCGTACTCAGGGTCTTGAGCCAGGTCTGCCGACTCCAGTGATCATCACTGTATACAGCGACCGTAGCTTCACCTTCGAAACCAAGTCGACCCCGGCTTCGGTTTTGCTGAAGAAAGCTGCCGGTCTGACTAGCGGTTCCGCTCGTCCTAACACCGTTAAGGTTGGCACCGTGACCCGTGCTCAGCTGGAAGAAATCGCGAAAACCAAAAACGCGGATCTGACTGCAGCTGATATGGATGCAGCCGTGCGTACCATCGCCGGTTCTGCTCGTAGCATGGGCCTTAACGTGGAGGGTGTGTAATGGCTAAGCTGACCAAGCGCCAAAAGGCTATCGCCGGCAAAATCGAAGCGGGCAAGTCCTACAACTTCGTAGACGCTGCTGCCCTGCTGACCGAGCTGTCGACTGTCAAGTTCAGCGAGTCTGTTGACGTTGCTGTAAACCTGGGCGTTGACCCACGTAAATCTGACCAGGTCGTTCGTAGCGCTACTGTGCTGCCACACGGTACTGGCAAGACTGTACGTGTTGCTGTCTTCACCCAAGGCCCAGCTGCTGAAGCTGCTCTGGCCGCTGGTGCTGATCGCGTTGGCATGGACGACCTGGCTGCCGAAATGAAAGGCGGCGACCTGAACTATGACGTCGTAATTGCTTCCCCGGATGCAATGCGCGTTGTAGGTCAGTTGGGTCAGATCCTCGGTCCACGTGGCCTGATGCCTAACCCTAAAGTCGGCACCGTAACGCCAGACGTAGCTACCGCGGTTAAAAACGCCAAGGCTGGTCAGGTTCGTTATCGCACCGACAAAAACGGCATCATTCACACCTCCGTTGGCAAAGTCGGCTTCGATGCCGTCAAGCTGAAGGAAAACGTTGAAGCCCTGATCGCTGATCTGAAGCGTATCAAGCCTGCTTCCTCGAAAGGTATCTACGTCAAGCGCGTTACCCTGAGCACCACTATGGGCCCAGGTCTGGTCATCGACCAAGGCTCGCTGGACGTATAAGACATAAATTGGCGCAAGTAATTGCGCCAATTGAAAGATTGGGGTCCCTGCCTGGCGGGGGCTATCCAAGACCGTAGGCGACGCAAGTCTTAAACCAACAAGCCTACGCAGATGGTGCTCCCGGTTCCTTACCGAATCAGACACCAAAACGACATCAGGCCTAGGCCAGATGAAACGGTAACAAGCAGGAGTTAAACCCGTGGCAATTAATCTCGAAGACAAGAAGGCCATCGTCGCTGAAGTCAACGAGGCTGCCAAAGCTGCTCTGTCCGCTGTCGTGGCTGATGCCCGTGGTGTGACAGTAGGCGCTATGACCGGACTCCGTAAAGAGGCTCGTGAAGCTGGCGTATACGTACGTGTTGTACGTAACACCCTGCTCAAGCGCGCCGTTGCTGACACTGAATACAGTGTTCTCAACGACGTGTTCACCGGCCCGACTCTGATCGCGTTCTCTAAAGATCATCCAGGCGCTGCTGCCCGTTTGTTCAAAGAATTCGCCAAGAGTCAGGATAAGTTCGAGATCAAGGCAGCTGCGTTCGAGGGCAAGTTCCTCGCAGCTAACCAAATCGACGTACTGGCAACACTGCCGACCCGTAACGAAGCTATTTCGCAGCTGATGAGCGTGATTCAAGGCGCTACCAGCAAGCTGGCTCGTACTCTGGCTGCAGTTCGCGAGCAAAAAGAAGCTGCCGCAGCCTAAGGCTGAGCAAATTCTCTCGCGTATTTTTGTTTATTTCGATGGCCGCGTAGGCCGTCCCCCAATTCAGGAAATACAGCAATGTCTATCTCCCAAGACGATATCCTCAACGCCGTAGCTGAAATGTCGGTTCTGCAGGTTGTTGAGCTGATCAAAGCTTTCGAAGAAAAATTCGGCGTTTCCGCTGCCGCTGCTTCCGCTGGCCCAGCTGTTGCTGCTGTCGCTGCTGAAGAGCAAACCGAATTCAACGTCATGCTGCTGGAAGCTGGCGAGAAGAAAGTAAACGTGATCAAGGCAGTACGTGAACTGACCGGTCTGGGCCTGAAAGAAGCCAAGGCTGTAGTTGACGGCGCTCCTGCCCAGGTTCTGGAAGCTGTGTCGAAAGACGCCGCTGACAAAGCCAAAGCTACTCTGGAAGAAGCAGGCGCTAAAGTCGAGCTGAAGTAAGCATCGACCTTGCGTCTCCAGCCCAAGCGTTAAGCTGAAGGCTGATGGCTGGTGGCTCTTGCCACCGGCCTTTTTCCGTTCTTGGCTGTCGACTCGGTCGCCGCCATTAACGCGCTGTAGCCACCCGAAGCGGTGGTGCAAACCATGGGGTTTGCAAGATTTTCTGGCTGCTCCCGTCGGAGGGGCCAAACAAGCAGGTGACCAAGCTGGGGAACGCTGATGGCTTACTCATATACTGAGAAAAAACGTATCCGCAAGGACTTTAGCAAGTTGCCGGACGTCATGGATGTCCCGTACCTTCTGGCTATCCAGCTGGATTCGTATCGTGAATTCTTGCAGGCGGGAGCGACCAAAGATCAGTTCCGCGACGTGGGCCTGCATGCGGCCTTCAAATCCGTTTTCCCGATCATCAGCTACTCCGGCAATGCTGCGCTGGAGTACGTCGGTTATCGCCTGGGCGAACCGGCATTTGATGTCAAAGAATGCGTGTTGCGTGGCGTTACGTACGCCGTACCTTTGCGGGTAAAAGTCCGTCTGATCATTTTCGACAAAGAATCGTCGAACAAAGCGATCAAGGACATCAAAGAGCAAGAAGTCTACATGGGCGAAATCCCACTGATGACTGAAAACGGTACCTTCGTAATCAACGGTACCGAGCGTGTAATCGTTTCCCAGCTGCACCGTTCCCCGGGCGTGTTCTTCGACCACGACCGCGGCAAGACGCACAGCTCCGGCAAACTCCTGTACTCCGCGCGGATCATTCCGTACCGCGGTTCGTGGTTGGACTTCGAGTTCGACCCGAAAGACTGCGTGTTCGTGCGTATCGACCGTCGTCGCAAGCTGCCGGCCTCGGTATTGCTGCGCGCGCTCGGTTACACCACTGAGCAGGTGCTGGACGCTTTCTACACCACCAACGTATTCAGCCTGAAGGATGAAACCCTCAAGCTGGAGCTGATCGCTTCGCGTCTGCGTGGTGAAATTGCTGTCCTGGACATCCAGGACGAAAAAGGCAAGGTCATCGTTGAGGCTGGTCGTCGTATCACTGCGCGCCACATCAACCAGATCGAAAAAGCCGGTATCAAAGAGCTGGAAGTGCCACTGGACTACGTCCTGGGTCGTACTACCGCCAAGGTCATCGTTCACCCGGCTACAGGCGAAATCCTGGCTGAGTGCAACACCGAGCTGAACACCGAGATCCTGGCCAAGATCGCCAAGGCCCAGGTTGTTCGCATCGAGACCCTGTACACCAACGATATCGACTGCGGTCCGTTCATCTCCGACACACTGAAGATCGACTCCACCAGCAACCAATTGGAAGCGCTGGTCGAGATCTATCGCATGATGCGTCCTGGTGAGCCACCAACCAAAGACGCTGCCGAAACCCTGTTCAACAACCTGTTCTTCAGCCCTGAGCGCTATGACCTGTCTGCGGTCGGCCGGATGAAGTTCAACCGTCGTATCGGTCGTACCGAGATCGAAGGTTCGGGCGTGCTGTGCAAGGAAGACATCGTCGCGGTATTGAAGACCCTGGTCGACATCCGTAACGGCAAAGGCATCGTCGATGACATCGACCACCTGGGTAACCGTCGTGTTCGCTGCGTAGGCGAAATGGCCGAGAACCAGTTCCGCGTTGGCCTGGTACGTGTTGAGCGTGCGGTCAAAGAGCGTCTGTCGATGGCTGAAAGCGAAGGCCTGATGCCGCAAGACCTGATCAACGCCAAGCCAGTGGCTGCTGCGGTGAAAGAGTTCTTCGGTTCCAGCCAGCTTTCGCAGTTCATGGACCAGAACAACCCGCTCTCCGAGATCACCCACAAGCGCCGTGTTTCTGCACTGGGCCCGGGCGGTCTGACCCGTGAGCGTGCTGGCTTTGAAGTCCGTGACGTACACCCGACGCACTACGGTCGTGTTTGCCCGATCGAAACGCCGGAAGGTCCGAACATCGGTCTGATCAACTCCCTGGCTGCCTATGCGCGCACCAACCAGTACGGCTTCCTCGAAAGCCCGTACCGTGTGGTGAAAGACGCCCTGGTCACCGACGAGATCGTATTCCTGTCCGCCATCGAAGAAGCTGATCACGTGATCGCTCAGGCTTCGGCCACGATGAACGACAAGAAAGTCCTGGTCGACGAGCTGGTAGCTGTTCGTCACTTGAACGAGTTCACCGTCAAGGCGCCGGAAGACGTCACCTTGATGGACGTTTCTCCGAAGCAGGTAGTTTCGGTTGCAGCGTCGCTGATCCCGTTCCTGGAGCACGATGACGCCAACCGTGCGTTGATGGGTTCCAACATGCAGCGTCAAGCTGTACCGACCCTGCGTGCTGACAAGCCGCTGGTGGGTACCGGCATGGAGCGCAACGTAGCGCGTGACTCCGGCGTTTGCGTCGTGGCTCGTCGTGGCGGTGTGATCGACTCCGTTGATGCCAGCCGCATCGTGGTTCGTGTTGCCGATGACGAAGTAGAAACTGGCGAAGCCGGTGTCGACATCTACAACCTGACCAAATACACCCGCTCGAACCAGAATACCTGCATCAACCAGCGTCCGCTGGTGAGCAAGGGTGATCGCGTTCAGCGTAGCGACATCATGGCCGACGGCCCGTCCACCGACATGGGTGAACTGGCTCTGGGTCAGAACATGCGCATCGCGTTCATGGCATGGAACGGCTTCAACTTCGAAGACTCCATCTGCCTGTCCGAGCGTGTGGTTCAAGAAGACCGCTTCACTACGATCCACATTCAGGAACTGACCTGTGTGGCACGTGATACCAAGCTTGGGCCTGAGGAAATCACTGCAGACATCCCGAACGTGGGTGAAGCTGCACTGAACAAGCTGGACGAAGCCGGTATCGTTTATGTAGGTGCTGAAGTTGGCGCTGGCGACATCCTGGTCGGTAAGGTCACTCCGAAAGGCGAGACCCAGCTGACGCCGGAAGAGAAGCTGCTGCGTGCCATCTTCGGTGAAAAAGCCAGCGACGTTAAAGACACCTCCCTGCGTGTACCTACCGGTACCAAGGGTACTGTCATCGACGTACAGGTCTTCACCCGTGACGGCGTTGAGCGTGATGCTCGTGCGCTGTCCATCGAGAAGACCCAGCTCGACGAGATCCGCAAGGACCTGAACGAAGAGTTCCGTATCGTTGAAGGCGCGACTTTCGAACGTCTGCGTTCCGCTCTGGTAGGCCACAAGGCTGAAGGCGGCGCAGGCCTGAAGAAAGGTCAGGACATCACCGACGAAATCCTCGACGGTCTTGAGCACGGCCAGTGGTTCAAACTGCGTATGGCTGAAGACGCTCTGAACGAGCAGCTCGAGAAGGCCCAGGCCTATATCGTTGATCGCCGCCGTCTGCTGGACGACAAGTTCGAAGACAAGAAGCGCAAACTGCAGCAGGGCGATGACCTGGCTCCAGGCGTGCTGAAAATCGTCAAGGTTTACCTGGCAATCCGTCGCCGCATCCAACCGGGCGACAAGATGGCCGGTCGTCACGGTAACAAGGGTGTGGTCTCTGTGATCATGCCGGTTGAAGACATGCCGCACGATGCCAATGGCACCCCGGTCGACGTGGTCCTCAACCCGTTGGGCGTACCTTCGCGTATGAACGTTGGTCAGATCCTTGAAACCCACCTGGGCCTCGCGGCCAAAGGTCTGGGCGAGAAGATCAACCGTATGATCGAAGAGCAGCGCAAGGTCGCAGACCTTCGTAAGTTCCTGCACGAGATCTACAACGAGATCGGCGGTCGCAACGAAGAGCTGGACACCTTCTCCGACCAGGAAATCCTGGATCTGGCGAAGAACCTGCGCGGCGGCGTTCCAATGGCTACCCCGGTGTTCGACGGTGCCAAGGAAAGCGAAATCAAGGCCATGCTGAAACTGGCAGACCTGCCAGAAAGCGGCCAGATGCAGCTGTTCGACGGCCGTACCGGCAACAAGTTCGAGCGCCCGGTTACTGTTGGCTACATGTACATGCTGAAGCTGAACCACTTGGTAGACGACAAGATGCACGCTCGTTCTACCGGTTCGTACAGCCTGGTTACCCAGCAGCCGCTGGGTGGTAAGGCTCAGTTCGGTGGTCAGCGTTTCGGGGAGATGGAGGTCTGGGCACTGGAAGCATACGGTGCTGCATACACTCTGCAAGAAATGCTCACAGTGAAGTCGGACGATGTGAACGGTCGTACCAAGATGTACAAAAACATCGTGGACGGCGATCACCGTATGGAGCCGGGCATGCCCGAGTCCTTCAACGTGTTGATCAAAGAAATTCGTTCCCTCGGCATCGATATCGATCTGGAAACCGAATAACACGTGACGCGAATCGAGAGCGGGGCTGTTTAGCCCGCTCTCTGCTCCGCCAGGAGGAAAGGCCTTGAAAGACCTACTGAATTTGCTGAAAAACCAGGGTCAAGTCGAAGAGTTCGACGCCATCCGTATTGGATTGGCATCGCCTGAGATGATCCGTTCGTGGTCGTTCGGTGAAGTTAAAAAGCCGGAAACCATCAACTACCGTACGTTCAAACCTGAACGTGACGGCCTGTTCTGCGCCAAGATCTTTGGCCCGGTAAAGGATTACGAGTGCCTGTGCGGTAAGTACAAGCGCTTGAAGCACCGTGGTGTGATCTGCGAGAAGTGTGGCGTTGAAGTCGCGCTGGCCAAGGTTCGTCGTGAGCGCATGGCGCACATCGAACTGGCTTCGCCGGTTGCCCACATCTGGTTCCTGAAATCGCTGCCGTCCCGTATCGGCTTGCTGATGGACATGACCCTGCGTGATATCGAACGTGTTCTCTACTTCGAGAGCTATGTCGTTATCGACCCAGGCATGACCACCCTTGAAAAAGGTCAGCTGCTGAACGACGAGCAGTACTTCGAGGCGCTGGAAGAGTTCGGCGACGATTTCGATGCCCGCATGGGTGCCGAAGCTGTCCGCGAACTGCTGCACGCTATCGACCTGGAGCACGAGATTGGTCGTCTGCGCGAAGAGATTCCGCAAACCAACTCCGAAACCAAGATCAAGAAGCTGTCCAAGCGTCTGAAGTTGATGGAAGCCTTCCAGGGTTCCGGCAACTTGCCAGAGTGGATGGTGCTGACCGTTCTGCCGGTTCTGCCGCCAGACCTGCGTCCGCTGGTACCGTTGGACGGTGGTCGTTTCGCGACGTCCGACCTCAACGACCTGTACCGCCGCGTGATCAACCGTAACAACCGCTTGAAGCGCCTGCTTGATCTGTCCGCTCCGGACATCATCGTGCGCAACGAAAAGCGTATGTTGCAAGAAGCGGTCGATGCCCTGCTCGACAACGGTCGTCGTGGCCGCGCTATCACAGGTTCCAACAAGCGTCCTCTGAAATCCCTGGCTGACATGATCAAGGGTAAGCAAGGTCGTTTCCGTCAGAACTTGCTCGGTAAGCGTGTTGACTACTCCGGTCGTTCGGTAATTACCGTAGGCCCGACCCTGCGTCTGCACCAGTGCGGTCTGCCTAAGAAGATGGCACTCGAGCTGTTCAAGCCGTTCATCTTCGGCAAGCTGGAAATGCGCGGTCTCGCGACCACCATCAAAGCGGCCAAGAAAATGGTCGAGCGCGAACTGCCAGAGGTTTGGGACGTTCTTGCTGAAGTGATCCGCGAACACCCGGTTCTCCTCAACCGTGCACCGACCCTTCACCGTCTGGGTATCCAGGCGTTTGAACCTGTACTGATCGAAGGTAAGGCTATCCAGCTGCACCCTCTGGTCTGTGCTGCGTACAACGCCGACTTCGACGGCGACCAAATGGCCGTGCACGTACCGCTGACACTGGAAGCTCAGTTGGAAGCGCGTGCGTTGATGATGTCGACCAACAACATCCTGTCGCCAGCCAACGGTGAGCCAATCATCGTTCCGTCGCAGGACGTTGTATTGGGTCTGTACTACATGACCCGTGAAGCGATCAACGCCAAGGGCGAAGGTCGTGTGTTCGCTGACCTGCAAGAAGTTGACCGTGTGTTCCGTGCCGGCGAAGCCGCACTGCACGCCAAGGTCAAAGTGCGGATCCACGAAACCGTCAACGACCGTGACGGCGGCAGCGTGAGCAACACCCGTATCGTCGACACCACTGTCGGCCGTGCGCTGTTGTACCAGGTTGTGCCAAAAGGTCTGTCGTACGACGTCGTCAACCTGCCGATGAAGAAAAAGGCGATCTCCAAGCTGATCAACCAGTGCTACCGCGTGGTTGGTTTGAAAGAGACCGTTATCTTCGCTGACCAGTTGATGTACACAGGTTTCGCTTACTCGACTATCTCCGGCGTTTCCATCGGCGTTAACGACTTCGTTATCCCGGATGAAAAAGCTCGCATCATCAGTGCTGCCACTGACGAAGTGAAAGAGATCGAGAGCCAGTACGCCTCCGGCCTGGTAACCCAGGGCGAGAAGTACAACAAGGTGATCGACCTTTGGTCCAAGGCGAACGACGAAGTTTCCAAGGCGATGATGGCCAACCTCTCGAAAGAGAAAGTCATCGACCGTCACGGCGACGAAGTTGACCAGGAATCCTTCAACTCGATGTACATGATGGCCGACTCGGGCGCGCGGGGTTCTGCTGCGCAGATCCGTCAGCTCGCCGGTATGCGTGGCCTGATGGCCAAGCCGGACGGTTCCATCATCGAAACGCCGATCACTGCGAACTTCCGTGAAGGTTTGAGCGTACTTCAGTACTTCATCTCCACTCACGGTGCTCGTAAGGGTCTTGCGGATACCGCGTTGAAAACCGCTAACTCCGGTTACCTGACTCGTCGTCTGGTAGACGTTGCACAAGATCTGGTTGTAACCGAGATCGATTGCGGCACCGAGCACGGCCTGCTGATGACTCCGCACATTGAAGGCGGTGACGTTGTAGAGCCACTGGGTGAACGTGTATTGGGTCGTGTTATTGCCCGTGACGTGTTCAAGCCGGGTACCGAGGAAGTTATCGTTCCTGCCGGCACCCTGGTTGACGAGAAGTGGGTCGAGTTCATCGAACTCAACAGCATCGACGAAGTGATCGTTCGCTCGCCGATCAGCTGCGAAACCCGCTACGGCATCTGCGCCAAGTGCTACGGCCGTGACTTGGCTCGTGGTCACCAGGTGAACATCGGTGAAGCGGTCGGCGTTATCGCTGCCCAGTCTATCGGTGAGCCGGGTACCCAGCTGACCATGCGTACGTTCCACATCGGTGGTGCGGCAAGCCGGACCTCCGCAGCCGACAGCGTTCAGGTGAAGAATGGCGGTACCGTCCGCCTGCACAACCTCAAGCATGTTGAGCGAGTGGATGGCCACTTGGTTGCTGTGTCCCGTTCCGGTGAGCTGGCCATCGCTGATGACTACGGTCGTGAGCGTGAGCGTTACAAGCTGCCGTACGGTGCTGTGATTTCGGTTAAAGAAGGTGACAAGGTCGACGCTGGCGCAATCGTGGCCAAGTGGGATCCGCACACTCACCCAATCGTTACCGAAATGAAAGGTACCGTGACCTACGTGGGCATGGAAGAAGGCATCACGATCAAGCGTCAGACTGACGAATTGACCGGTATGACCAACATTGAAGTACTCGACGCCAAAGATCGTCCAGCTGCCGGTAAGGACATCCGTCCTGCCGTGAAGATGGTCGATGACAACGGCAAGGATCTGTTGCTGCCAGGTACTGACGTAATCGCTCAGTACTTCCTGCCAGCCAACGCCCTGGTCGGTGTAGCGGATGGTGCGAAGATCGCGATCGGTGATGTTATCGCGCGTATCCCGCAAGAAACTTCGAAGACCCGTGACATCACCGGTGGTCTGCCGCGTGTTGCCGACTTGTTCGAAGCTCGTCGTCCGAAAGAAGCGTCGATTCTGGCTGAAGTCAGCGGCACCATCGCGTTCGGTAAAGAGACCAAGGGCAAGCGCCGTCTGGTCATTACCCCGAACGACGGTAGCGATCCGTATGAAGAGCTGATTCCGAAGTGGCGTCACCTGAACGTGTTCGAAGGCGAACAGGTAAACCGCGGCGAAGTTATCTCCGACGGTCCGAGCGATCCACACGACATCCTGCGTCTGCTGGGTGTGAGTGCGCTGGCCAAGTACATCGTTAACGAGATCCAGGACGTTTACCGTCTGCAAGGCGTGAAGATCAACGACAAGCACATCGAGACCATCCTGCGTCAGATGCTGCGTAAAGTTGAAATCGCTGAATCCGGCGATTCCAGTTTCATCAAGGGCGACCAGATGGAACTGACTCACGTACTGGTAGAAAACGAGCGCCTGGCGAACGAAGAGAAATTTGTCTCCAAGTTCACTCGCGTGTTGCTGGGTATCACCAAGGCGTCGTTGTCCACTGAGTCGTTCATCTCGGCGGCCTCCTTCCAGGAGACCACTCGCGTACTGACCGAAGCAGCGGTAACCGGCAAGCGCGATTACCTGCGCGGCCTGAAAGAAAACGTAGTCGTGGGTCGTCTGATCCCGGCGGGTACCGGTTTGGCTTATCACAGCGAGCGTAAGCGTCGCCGTGATGCTGACAAGCCGCTGCGCGTAAGCGCCAGTGAAGTGGAAGCTGCACTGACCGAAGCGCTGAACTCAAGCGGTAACTGAGTTCTGCGATAGATGAGTCTGGGCCCTGACACTCCCATTCGTCGGATCGAGGCATTTTTGCCCCGGTTCGACGCGAGGGGAGGTCGGGGCCTTGCCTTGACTGGGGGCAAGATCCTCTTTAGACTCTTGTACCCCTAAATTTGGCGGGAATTCGTTCCTGCCATTTTGCTTTTCTTGCAAGACAATAGCGTCGCAAGACAACAGTGGAGCTAGTAGATGGCAACTATCAACCAGCTGGTACGTCAGCCGCGTAAGCGTATCGTCGAGAAATCCGACGTACCTGCGCTGCAGAACTGCCCGCAACGTCGTGGCGTATGCACCCGTGTGTATACCACCACGCCGAAAAAACCTAACTCGGCACTGCGTAAAGTATGCCGTGTGCGTCTGACCAACGGTTTCGAGGTTTCCTCGTACATCGGCGGTGAAGGCCACAACCTGCAAGAGCACAGCGTGGTACTGATCCGCGGCGGTCGTGTAAAAGACTTGCCAGGTGTTCGTTATCACACCGTACGCGGTTCTTTGGATACTTCCGGCGTTAAAGGTCGTAACCAGGGTCGTTCGAAGTACGGTACCAAGAAGCCTAAGTAGTAGCGGCTTTTTGTAAACCTGAATCATCTTATTTTCTGAGTCGATAAGAGTAAGGTCGGAGGCGTCCCGAAAGGGCACCGATTCCGAGCGAACCTGAAGACCGTTTGAGGGCTTATCCATGCCAAGAAGACGCGTAGCAGCCAAGCGCGAAGTGCTTGACGATCCAAAATACGGAAGCCAAATTCTGGCCAAGTTCATGAACCACGTGATGGAAAGCGGCAAGAAAGCCGTTGCCGAGCGTATCGTTTATGGCGCGCTGGAAAAGGTTAAAGAACGCAAGAACAGCGACCCCCTGGAAATCTTCGAGAAAGCTCTCGACGCCATCGCTCCGCTGGTCGAAGTGAAGTCGCGCCGTGTAGGCGGTGCTACTTACCAGGTTCCGGTTGAAGTTCGCCCGTCCCGTCGTAACGCTCTGGCAATGCGCTGGTTGGTAGACTTCGCCCGTAAGCGCGGCGAGAAGTCTATGGCTCTGCGTTTGGCCGGCGAACTGTTGGACGCTGCTGAAGGTAAAGGTGCTGCTGTTAAGAAGCGTGAAGACGTGCACCGTATGGCTGAAGCCAACAAAGCTTTCTCGCACTACCGCTTCTAATTTTAGCTTCACTAATTTTGCGAGGGCTTTATGGCTCGTACTACTCCGATTAGCCGCTACCGTAACATCGGTATCGTCGCTCACGTGGATGCTGGTAAAACCACCACCACCGAGCGCGTACTGTTTTACACCGGCAAAAGTCACAAAATGGGCGAGGTGCATGACGGCGCCGCGACCACAGACTGGATGGTTCAGGAGCAGGAGCGTGGTATTACCATTACTTCTGCTGCTATTACCGCGTTCTGGAAAGGTTCCGAGAAGCAGTACAAGGACGAGCATCGCTTCAACGTAATCGATACCCCGGGCCACGTAGACTTCACCATTGAAGTTGAGCGTTCCCTGCGCGTACTCGACGGCGCTGTCGTTGTGTTCTGCGGCACCTCGGGTGTTGAGCCTCAGTCGGAAACCGTATGGCGTCAAGCCAACAAGTACGGTGTTCCACGTCTTGTTTATGTAAACAAGATGGACCGTGCTGGTGCCAACTTCCTGCGCGTGATCGGTCAGATCAAGCAGCGTCTGGGTCACACTCCGGTGCCTATCCAGTTGGCTATCGGTTCCGAAGACAACTTCCAGGGTCAGATCGATCTGATCAACATGGAAGCTGTTTACTGGAATGATTCCGACAAAGGTATGGTTCCTGTTCGTAAGCCTATCCCTGAAGAGCTTCAGGAACTGGCTGACGAGTGGCGCAACAACATGGTTGAGGCTGCTGCCGAAGCCAGCGAAGAGCTGATGAACAAATACCTCGAAGGTGAAGAACTCACCAACGTGGAAATCAAGGCCGCTCTGCGTCAGCGTACTATCGCTGGTGAGATCGTCTTGGCTGTTTGCGGTTCCTCGTTCAAGAACAAGGGTGTTCCCCTGGTTCTCGACGCCGTTATCGACTACCTGCCTGCTCCAACCGACATTCCTGCTATCAAGGGTTCCAACCCTGATAACGAGGAAGAAGAAATGGAGCGTCACGCCGATGACAACGAGCCGTTCTCGGCTCTGGCGTTCAAGATCGCTACCGACCCATTCGTGGGTACTTTGACCTTCGTCCGCGTTTACTCGGGCGTGTTGGCCTCCGGCGACGGCGTGATCAACTCGGTTAAAGGCAAGAAAGAGCGCGTGGGTCGTATGGTGCAAATGCACGCAAACGCCCGTGAAGAGATCAAGGAAGTACGCGCTGGTGACATCGCGGCCCTGATCGGCATGAAGGACGTCACCACTGGTGAGACTTTGTGCGACGCTGCCAAGCCAATCATCCTGGTTCGCATGGACTTCCCGGAGCCGGTTATTTCGGTTGCCGTAGAGCCTAAGACCAAGGATGACCAGGAAAAAATGGGTATCGCTCTGGGCAAACTTGCTCAGGAAGATCCATCTTTCCGCGTCAAGACTGATGAAGAGACTGGTCAAACGATCATCTCCGGCATGGGCGAGCTGCACCTGGACATCCTGGTTGACCGGATGCGCCGTGAGTTCAACGTCGAAGCCAACATCGGTAAGCCTCAGGTTTCCTATCGTGAGCGCATCACGAAGAACTGTGAAATCGAAGGCAAGTTCGTTCGTCAGTCCGGCGGTCGTGGTCAGTTCGGTCACTGCTGGATCCGTTTTGCTCCTGCTGACGAAGGTCAGGAAGGTCTGCAATTCGTGAACGAAGTAGTAGGTGGTGTTGTTCCTAAGGAATACATCCCTGCTATCCAGAAGGGTATCGAAGAGCAGATGAAGAACGGTGTTGTTGCCGGCTATCCGCTGATCGGCCTGAAAGCAACCGTTTTTGACGGTTCTTACCACGACGTCGACTCCAACGAGATGGCGTTTAAGGTGGCTGCTTCCATGGCAACCAAGCAACTGGCCCAGAAGGGCGGTGGTGAGTTGCTTGAGCCAATCATGGCGGTAGAAGTTGTTACACCTGAAGACTATATGGGTGATGTCATGGGCGACCTTAACCGTCGTCGCGGCATGATCTTGGGTATGGAAGACACGGTTTCCGGCAAAGTGATTCGCGCCGAGGTTCCGTTGGGCGAGATGTTCGGTTATGCGACCGACGTTCGTTCCATGTCCCAGGGTCGCGCAAGCTACTCTATGGAATTCAAAAAATACAACACAGCTCCGGCGCACATCGCTGAAACTGTATCCAAAAAACAAGGCTGATTCAGTCCTTTAGGCAAGGAGTTAATTGTCGTGGCTAAAGAAAAATTTGATCGTTCCCTACCGCACGTCAACGTTGGCACCATCGGTCACGTTGACCACGGTAAAACCACTCTGACTGCTGCTCTGACTCGCGTTTGCTCCGAAGTATTCGGTTCCGCAATCGTTGATTTCGATAAAATCGACAGCGCGCCAGAAGAGAAAGCTCGTGGTATCACCATCAACACCGCGCACGTTGAATACAACTCGCTGATCCGTCACTACGCTCACGTTGACTGCCCAGGTCACGCTGACTATGTGAAGAACATGATCACCGGTGCTGCCCAGATGGACGGCGCAATCCTGGTTTGCTCGGCCGCTGATGGTCCGATGCCACAAACCCGTGAGCACATCCTGCTGTCCCGTCAGGTTGGCGTTCCGTACATCGTGGTTTACCTGAACAAGGCTGACCTGGTAGACGACGCTGAGCTGCTGGAACTGGTTGAGATGGAAGTGCGCGATCTGCTGAGCACTTACGACTTCCCAGGTGACGACACTCCGATCATCATCGGTTCTGCTCGTATGGCTCTGGAAGGCAAGGACGATAACGAAATGGGCACCACGTCCGTTCGTAAACTGGTTGAGACTCTGGACAGCTACATCCCAGATCCAGTCCGTGTTATCGACAAGCCGTTCCTGATGCCAATCGAAGACGTATTCTCGATCTCCGGTCGCGGTACTGTTGTAACTGGTCGTATCGAGCGCGGTATCGTTAAGGTACAAGATCCACTGGAAATCGTTGGTCTGCGTGACACTACCGTCACCACCTGCACCGGTGTTGAAATGTTCCGTAAGCTGCTCGACGAAGGTCGTGCTGGCGAGAACTGCGGCGTTCTGCTGCGTGGTACCAAGCGTGACGACGTTGAGCGTGGCCAGGTTCTGGTCAAGCCAGGTTCGGTTAAGCCGCACACCAAGTTCGAAGCTGAAGTGTACGTGCTGAGCAAAGAAGAAGGCGGTCGTCACACTCCGTTCTTCAAAGGCTACCGTCCACAGTTCTACTTCCGTACTACTGACGTGACTGGTAACTGCGAACTGCCGGAAGGCGTAGAAATGGTAATGCCAGGCGACAACATCAAAATGGTTGTCACCCTGATCAAAACCATCGCTATGGAAGACGGTCTGCGTTTCGCAATCCGTGAAGGCGGCCGTACCGTTGGTGCTGGCGTTGTAGCTAAAATCATCGAGTAATCTCTCTTTTGAGTGAGCTTTGATGTTTTGAGAAAGCCCCCGCTTAGCGGGGGCTTTTTTATTGGGTTGACACCTATCTAGGGCGTCTATAGAATTGCGCCTCCTTTTAACGGGCGTATTGCGCCCGGTGGGAATAGCAGCCGGAGTCTGAAATCCAATGCAAAATCAGCAAATCCGTATCAGGTTGAAGGCTTTTGACCATCGCCTGATCGACCAATCCACCCAGGAAATCGTGGAAACCGCGAAACGTACTGGTGCTCAAGTGCGTGGTCCAATTCCACTGCCTACCCGTAAAGAGCGGTTCACCGTTCTGGTCTCCCCGCACGTCAACAAAGACGCGCGTGACCAGTACGAGATCCGTACTCATAAGCGCGTACTGGACATCGTCCAGCCAACGGATAAAACCGTTGATGCACTTATGAAGCTCGATCTGGCGGCCGGTGTGGAAGTACAGATCAGCCTCGGCTAAGACTTGGGTCTTAGTCGTGTAACGCTCTGAAATGGGCGGCCATAGCGGGTGAAAGCCCCGTACACTCATGAGGTTTACAACATGACTATTGGTGTAGTCGGTCGTAAATGCGGTATGACCCGTATTTTCACCGAAGAAGGTGTCTCCATTCCGGTCACGGTCATTGAGATCGAACCGAATCGCGTCACCCAGTTCAAAACTGAAGAAACCGATGGCTATCGTGCAGTGCAAGTCACTGTCGGCGAGCGTCGTGCTTCGCGCGTGACTGCTGCTCAAGCAGGTCACTTCGCTAAAGCAAACGTTGCAGCTGGTCGTACTGTCATGGAGTTCCGTCTTGAAGACGGCGACTACCAGGCTGGCGATCTGATCAACGCTGAAATCTTCGCCGCTGGTCAACTGGTTGATGTAACCGGTCAGTCCAAGGGTAAAGGCTTCCAGGGTACGATCAAGCGTTGGAATTTCCGTGGTCAAGACAACACTCACGGTAACTCCGTTTCCCACCGCGTCCCGGGCTCTATTGGCCAGTGCCAGACTCCTGGTCGTGTATTCAAGGGCAAAAAAATGTCCGGTCATATGGGCGCTGAGCGCGTGACCGTGCAGTCCCTCGAAGTAGTGCGCGTCGACGCTGAACGCAATCTGTTGTTGGTCAAGGGTGCTGTTCCTGGCGCTACTGGCGGCAACCTGGTTGTACGTCCAGCGGCCAAGGCTCGCGGTTAAGGGGAAGCTGACATGCAATTAAATGTAAATGACGCTCAAGCGATCGAAGTTTCCGAACTGACATTTGGCGGCGAATTCAACGAGACGCTCGTTCACCAAGCAGTCGTGGCCTACATGGCCGGCGGCCGTCAAGGTAGCAAGCAGCAAAAGACCCGTTCCGACGTACGTGGTGGCGGTAAGCGCCCTTGGCGTCAGAAAGGCACTGGCCGTGCTCGTGCCGGTACTATCCGTAGCCCAATCTGGCGTGGCGGCGGTACCACTTTCGCAGCTCGTCCACAGGATCACTCTCAGAAGCTCAACAAGAAGATGTATCGCGCAGCACTGCGCTCCATCCTTGCTGAACTCGTGCGTACTGATCGTCTGGTCGTGGTTCAGGACTTCGCTGTTGAAAGTCCAAAAACCAAAGATCTGCTGGGCAAACTGAACAACATGAGCCTGACCGACGTTTTGATCGTGTCCGAAGCTGTTGATCAGAACCTGTACCTGGCTGCTCGCAACCTGCCACACGTTGATGTACGTGACGTGCAAGGTTCCGATCCAGTTAGTCTGATCGCATACGACAAGGTGTTGATCACCGTGTCGGCCGTGAAGAAATTCGAGGAGCTGCTGGGATGAACCAGGAACGCGTATTTAAAGTTCTGCTTGGCCCGCACGTTTCCGAAAAGGCTACGGTTCTGGCTGACAAGAAAGGCCAGTTCGTTTTCAAGGTTGCAACTGACGCAACCAAGCTGGAAATCAAGAAGGCCGTCGAAAGCCTGTTCAGCGTGAAAGTAGAGCGTGTTACTACCCTGAATGTTCTGGGTAAGAGCAAGCGCACTGCTCGCGGTCTGGGCAAGCGTAATGACTGGAAGAAGGCAGTTATCTCCCTTCAGCCAGGCCAAGATCTCGATTTCAGCAGCAGTGCTGAGTAAGGAAGGGGTGCATCATGGCAATCGTTAAATGCAAACCGACTTCCCCTGGCCGCCGTTTTGTGGTCAAGGTGGTCAACCAGGAGCTGCATAAAGGCGCTCCTCACGCACCGCTGCTCGAGAAAAAATCGAAGTCTGGTGGTCGTAACAACAATGGTCGCATTACCACTCGTCACATCGGTGGTGGCCATAAGCAGCATTATCGTCTGGTCGACTTCCGTCGCAACGACAAAGATGGCATCGCTGCCACTGTCGAGCGTATCGAATACGATCCAAACCGTACTGCTCACATCGCTCTGCTGCTGTACGCAGATGGCGAGCGTCGCTACATCATCGCCCCTAAAGGCGTGAGTGCTGGCGACCAGCTGATCGCAGGTGCTCTGGCACCGATCAAGCCGGGCAACGCTCTGCAACTGCGTAACATTCCAGTTGGTAGCACCGTACACGGCATCGAATTGAAGCCAGGTAAAGGCGCACAGATCGCTCGTTCCGCTGGTGCTTCGGCTCAGCTGATCGCTCGTGAAGGTGTCTACGTGACCCTGCGTCTGCGTTCTGGTGAGATGCGTAAAGTACTGGCTGAATGCCGTGCGACCCTGGGCGAAGTCTCGAACTCCGAGCACAGCCTGCGTTCGTTGGGTAAAGCTGGTGCCAAACGCTGGCGTGGCGTTCGCCCAACCGTTCGTGGTGTTGCCATGAACCCGGTTGACCACCCACACGGTGGTGGTGAAGGTCGTACCTCTGGTGGTCGTCATCCGGTATCGCCATGGGGCTTCCCGACTAAGGGCGCGAAGACTCGTGGTAATAAGCGTACCGACAAAATGATCGTCCGTCGTCGCAAGTAAATAGAGGGATACGACAGTGCCACGTTCTCTGAAAAAAGGTCCTTTTATTGATCTTCACCTACTGAAGAAGATCGAAGTGGCGGCGGAAAAGAACGATCGCAAACCAGTTAAAACCTGGTCGCGTCGTTCGATGATCCTGCCACAAATGGTCGGTCTGACCATCGCAGTACACAACGGTCGTCAACACGTCCCAGTTCTCGTTAACGAAGACATGGTCGGCCACAAACTGGGCGAGTTTGCCGGTACCCGCACTTATCGTGGGCACGTGGCAGACAAGAAAGCCAAGCGTTAAGGGGTTAGGAAATGGAAGTAGCCGCTAAGTTGTCGGGCGCTCGAATCTCCGCCCAGAAAGCCCGCTTGGTCGCCGACCAGATCCGCGGGAAGAAGGTGGGCGAAGCGCTCAACCTGTTGGCTTTCAGCAGTAAGAAAGCCGCCGAGATCATGAAGAAAGTGCTGGAGTCGGCCGTAGCCAACGCCGAGCATAACGAAGGCGCAGACGTTGATGACCTGAAGGTCAGCACCGTTTTCGTCAACGAAGGGCGTTCGCTGAAGCGCATCATGCCACGTGCCAAAGGCCGTGCTGATCGCATCGTCAAGCGGTCTTGCCATATCACTGTCAAGGTTGCTGACAAGTAACGGAGTCGAAGAGATGGGTCAGAAAGTACATCCCATTGGCATTCGCCTGGGAATCGTCAAGGAGCACACCTCCGTCTGGTACGCAGACGGTCGGACTTATGCGGACTACTTGTTCGCTGATCTGAAGGTGCGTGAGTATCTCCAAGACAAACTAAAAAGCGCGTCCGTAAGCCGTATCGATATCCATCGTCCGGCCCAAACTGCACGTATCACCATCCACACCGCTCGTCCAGGTATCGTTATCGGGAAGAAAGGTGAAGATGTTGAGAAACTGCGTCAGGACCTGACCAAGCAAATGGGTGTGCCTGTGCACATCAATATCGAAGAGATCCGCAAGCCGGAGCTCGACGGTATGCTGGTTGCGCAGAGCGTAGCTCAGCAGCTGGAGCGTCGCGTAATGTTCCGTCGCGCTATGAAGCGCGCCGTACAGAACGCCATGCGCATTGGTGCCAAAGGCATCAAAATCCAAGTGAGCGGTCGTCTCGGCGGTGCTGAAATCGCACGTACTGAATGGTATCGCGAAGGTCGTGTGCCACTGCACACCCTGCGTGCCGACATCGACTATGCCAACTACGAAGCTCACACCACTTACGGTGTGATCGGTGTAAAGGTTTGGATCTTCAAAGGCGAAGTAATTGGTGGTCGCCAAGAAGAACTGAAACCACAAGCACCAGCGCCTCGTAAAAAAGCTGCTAAGTAAGGGGTACGCCAAATGTTGCAACCTAAGCGTACGAAGTTCCGCAAGCAGATGACAGGCCACAACCGTGGTCTGGCTCAGCGCGGTAGCAAAGTCAGCTTCGGCGAGTTCGCGCTGAAGTCTGTAGCTCGTGGTCGTCTCACCGCTCGTCAGATCGAGTCAGCGCGTCGTGCTCTGACCCGTCACGTAAAACGTGGCGGTAAGATCTGGATCCGTGTATTCCCGGACAAGCCGATCTCCAAAAAGCCTCTCGAGGTTCGGATGGGTAAAGGTAAGGGTAACGTGGAATACTGGGTAGCCCAGATTCAGCCAGGCAAAGTCCTGTATGAAATCGAGGGTGTTTCTGAAGAGCTGGCGCGTGAGGCTTTCGCCCTGGCTGCTGCAAAGCTGCCGCTCGCCACCTCCTTTGTTAAACGGACGGTGATGTGATGAAAGCGAATGAACTTCGTGAAAAATCCGCACAGCAGCTGAACGAGCAACTGCTCGGCCTGCTGCGCGACCAGTTCAATCTGCGTATGCAGAAAGCAACTGGCCAGTTGGGGCAGTCTCATCTGCTCTCGCAAGTTAAGCGTGACATCGCTCGCGTGAAGACTGTGCTCAACCAGCAGGCAGGTAAGTGATCATGGCTGAAGCCGAAAAGACTGTCCGTACGCTGACTGGCCGTGTTGTCAGCGACAAGATGGACAAAACCATCACCGTTTTGATCGAGCGTCGCGTTAAGCACCCGATCTACGGTAAATATGTTAAGCGTTCGACTAAGCTGCACGCGCACGACGAAACCAATCAGTGCCACATCGGCGACAAAGTCACTATTCGTGAAACTCGTCCGATGGCCAAGACCAAGTCTTGGGCACTGGTTGATGTTCTCGAACGCGCTGTGGAAGTCTAAGGACTAGGGGTCGGAGAAATTATATGATTCAGACTCAATCCATGCTCGATGTGGCCGATAACAGCGGCGCTCGCCGTGTTATGTGCATCAAGGTGCTGGGTGGCTCCCATCGTCGTTACGCTGGTATCGGTGACATCATCAAAGTTACCGTGAAGGAAGCAATTCCTCGCGGTAAGGTGAAAAAAGGCCAAGTGATGACTGCTGTTGTAGTCCGCACTCGTCACGGCGTACGTCGTGCTGATGGCTCCATTATCCGCTTTGATGGCAACGCTGCTGTTCTTCTGAACAACAAGCAAGAGCCGATCGGCACCCGTATCTTTGGGCCAGTGACCCGTGAACTTCGTACTGAGAAGTTCATGAAGATCGTCTCGCTCGCCCCAGAAGTGCTGTAAGGAGATCCGACATGCAAAAGATTCGTCGTGACGACGAGATCATCGTGATCGCCGGCAAAGACAAAGGTAAGCGCGGTAAGGTGCTTAAGGTTCTCGCTAATAACCGTCTGGTTATCGGTGGTCTGAACCTGGTCAAGCGTCATACCAAGCCTAACCCGATGTCGGGCGTGCAGGGCGGTATCGTCGAGAAAGAAGCTCCGCTGGATGCTTCTAACGTCGCCATCTTCAACGGCGAAACCAACAAGGCTGACCGCGTTGGTTTCAAAGTAGAAGACGGTAAGAAAATTCGTGTCTTCAAGTCGACCCAAAAAGCGGTTGATGCTTGAACACTGCTAGGTAGATTAGACCATGGCACGACTACAAGAGATTTACCGGAAGGAAATCGCCCCTAAGCTTAAGGAAGAACTTAAGCTCGGGAACGTGATGGAAGTTCCGCGCGTCACCAAAATCACCCTGAACATGGGTCTGGGCGAAGCGATCGGCGACAAAAAAGTCATCGAGCACGCTGTTGCCGACCTGGAAAAGATCACCGGTCAGAAAGTCGTTGTGACTTACGCTCGGAAATCCATCGCTGGCTTTAAAGTCCGTGAAGGTTGGCCGATCGGCGTCAAAGTGACTCTGCGCCGTGAGCGTATGTACGAATTCCTGGATCGTCTGCTGTCGATCTCCCTGCCTCGGGTCCGCGACTTCCGCGGCCTGAATGCCAAGTCCTTCGATGGTCGTGGTAACTACAGCATGGGCGTGAAAGAGCAGATCATCTTCCCGGAAATCGACTACGACAAGATCGATGCTCTCCGCGGTCTGGACATCACCCTGACCACCACTGCCAAGAACGATGATGAAGGTCGCGCCCTGTTGCGTGCTTTCAAATTCCCGTTCCGCAACTGATTGGAGTAGGACCATGGCCAAGATGAGCATGAAAAACCGCGAGCTGAAGCGTCAGCTCACGGTTGCCAAGTACGCCAAGAAGCGTGCAGCACTGAAAGCAATCATCGTTGATCTGAACGCAAGTCCAGAAGCGCGTTGGGAAGCTACAGTTGCTCTGCAGAAGCAGCCACGTGACGCAAGCGCTTCGCGCATGCGTAACCGCTGCCGCCTGACCGGTCGTCCACACGGCGTTTACCGCAAGTTCGGCCTCGGCCGTAACAAACTGCGTGAAGCGGCAATGCGTGGTGACGTACCAGGTCTGGTTAAAGCCAGCTGGTAAGTACTTTCAACGTCCGGGTGGTCGGAATCGCAAGATACTGACCACCGGTGACCTTGAATCTGGATCAAGCCCCTTTTGGGGCTTGTTTCATTTCTGGAGTATGTCTAAAATACGCGGCTCGCCTGAGCCCGTGTTTTTTGTGCTCGGAGATTCTCGGCGACATATGTAGCCGCAAGGCTAATTTTTTTGTATTAGGAGCGTCTAGCCCATGAGTATGCAGGACCCGTTAGCGGACATGCTAACTCGTATCCGTAATGCCCAGATGGCTGAAAAGTCCGTCGTAAGCATGCCATCTTCCAAGTTGAAGGTAGCTGTTGCCAAAGTCCTGAAAGACGAAGGCTACATTGCGGGTTATCAGATCAGCAGCGAAATCAAACCACTGCTGTCCATCGAGCTGAAGTACTTCGAAGGCCGTTCGGTCATCGAGGAAGTGAAGCGCGTTAGCCGTCCAGGCCTGCGTCAGTACAAGTCCGCTGAAGATCTGCCGAAAGTTCGTGGCGGTCTGGGCGTGTCTATCGTCTCCACCAACAAAGGTGTGATGACGGATCGTGCTGCGCGCGCTGCCGGTGTCGGCGGCGAAGTTCTTTGCACTGTGTTCTAAGGGGGGATAAGCATGTCTCGCGTCGCTAAGAACCCCGTTAAGCTGCCAGCCGGTGTCGAAGTCAAATTCGCAGGCCAACAGCTTTCGGTGAAGGGTGCCAAGGGTACTCTTGAACTGAACATCCATTCGTCCGTTGAGATCGTTGAAGAAGCTGGTGAGCTGCGTTTCGCTGCTCGCAATGGCGATCAACAAACTCGCGCAATGGCCGGTACCACGCGTGCGTTGGTAAACAACATGGTCCAAGGCGTAAGCCAAGGCTTCGAGCGTAAGCTCCAGCTGGTCGGTGTTGGTTACAAAGCGCAAGCAAAAGGCACGGTTTTGAACCTTGCCCTTGGCTTCTCGCACCCAGTGGATTACGAACTGCCAGCGGGCATCACTGCTGAGACTCCTAGCCAGACCGATATCCTGATCAAGGGCATCGACAAGCAGCTGGTAGGTCAAGTGGCCGCTGAGATCCGCGACTTCCGTCCACCAGAGCCGTACAAAGGCAAAGGTGTGCGCTACGCGGACGAAGTCGTCCGTCGTAAAGAAGCCAAGAAGAAGTAGGGCATAGCAAATGACCGACAAAAAAGTTACTCGACTGCGTCGCGCTCGCAAAGCACGCCTGAAAATGCACGAACTCGAAGTCGTGCGTCTCTGCGTGTTCCGCTCGTCGCAGCACATCTACGCCCAGGTCATCTCGGCCGACGGCAACAAAGTCCTGGCAAGCGCCTCGACTTTGGATAAAGAACTGCGTGATGGTGCCACTGGCAACATCGACGCGGCCACAAAGGTTGGCCAGCTGGTCGCTACGCGTGCTAAGGCCGCTGGCGTCTCGCAAGTGGCTTTCGACCGCTCTGGCTTCAAGTACCACGGTCGCGTGAAAGCGCTGGCTGATGCTGCTCGTGAAGCTGGGCTGGAGTTCTAAGTTATGTCAAATAACGACCAAAAGCGCGACGAAGGCTACATTGAGAAGCTGGTTCAAGTTAACCGCGTAGCCAAAACCGTTAAAGGCGGCCGTATCTTCACTTTCACCGCGTTGACCGTGGTGGGTGATGGTAAAGGGCGTGTTGGCTTCGGCCGTGGCAAGTCACGTGAAGTGCCTGCTGCGATCCAGAAGGCAATGGAAGCTGCTCGTCGCAACATGATCCAAGTTGATCTGAACGGCACCACTCTGCAGTACGCAATGAAGTCCGCTCACGGCGCTTCGAAGGTGTACATGCAGCCTGCTTCTGAAGGTACCGGTATCATCGCTGGCGGCGCTATGCGTGCTGTCCTCGAAGTTGCTGGCGTTCAGAACGTTCTGGCCAAGTGCTACGGCTCGACTAACCCGGTAAACGTGGTTCACGCCACTTTCAAGGGTCTGAAGGCTATGCAATCTCCTGAGTCCATCGCTGCCAAGCGTGGTCTGACTGTCAAGGAGATCTTCTGATCATGGCTACCGTTAAAGTAACGCTGATCAAAAGCATGACCGGCCGCATCCCTAACCACAAATTGTGCGTTAAAGGTTTGGGTCTGCGTCGCATCGGTCACACTGTAGAAGTCCAGGATACTCCCGAGAATCGCGGGATGATCAACAAGGCTTACTACATGCTGCGTGTAGAGGGTTAATCGATGAAACTCAATGATCTGAGTCCAGCGCCGGGTTCCCGTCGCGAAAAGCATCGTCCGGGCCGTGGTATCGGTAGTGGTTTGGGTAAGACCGGTGGCCGTGGCCACAAGGGTCAAACCTCCCGCTCCGGTGGCACCATTGCTCCAGGCTTTGAAGGCGGTCAACAGCCGCTGCATCGTCGCCTGCCTAAGTTCGGTTTCGTATCCCTGAAAGCCATGGACCGCGCAGAAGTGCGTCTGTCCGAGCTGGCTAAAGTGGAAGGCGACATCGTTACTGTGCAGACCCTGAAAGATGCCAACGTGATCAACGTCAACGTACAGCGTGTGAAAATCATGCTGTCCGGTGAAGTGACTCGCGCTGTCACTATCGGCAAGGGAATCGGCGCCACCAAAGGTGCGCGTTCGGCTATCGAAGCAGCTGGCGGCAAGTTCGAGGAATAAATGGCTAAGCAAGGTGCTCTCTCAGCGCTCGGCAAAGGCGGTATGTCTGAACTTTGGGCTCGTCTGCGTTTTCTGTTCCTGGCGATTATCGTCTACCGAATAGGCGCACACATCCCGGTTCCAGGTATCAACCCGGACCGACTCGCAGACCTGTTTCGACAGAATGAGGGGACCATTCTTAGCTTGTTCAACATGTTTTCCGGCGGCGCGCTGGAGCGGATGAGCATCTTTGCACTGGGGATCATGCCGTACATCTCGGCATCGATCATCATGCAGCTGATGACAGCCGTCAGCCCGCAGCTGGAGCAGTTGAAGAAGGAAGGTGAAGCTGGCCGTCGCAAGATTAGCCAGTACACCCGCTACGGCACTGTCGTCCTCGCCCTGGTTCAAGCTATCGGCATGTCCGTTGGCTTGGCCGGGCAGGGCGTTGCGTTCACTGGTGACTTTGGCTTCCATTTCGTCGCAGTATCCACGTTTGTGGCTGGTGCGATGTTCATGATGTGGCTGGGTGAGCAGATTACTGAGCGTGGTGTTGGCAACGGTATCTCGATGTTGATTTTCGCAGGTATCGTCGCCGGTCTTCCGAGAGCAATCGGGCAGTCTTTCGAGTCTGCGCGTCAGGGTGATATCAATATCTTCGCCTTGGTTGCCATCGGTTTGCTGGCAGTAGCGATTATCGGTTTTGTGGTGTTCATTGAGCGTGGCCAGCGTCGTATTGCTGTTCACTACGCCAAGCGTCAGCAGGGCCGTAAGGTCTTTGCTGCGCAGACCAGCCACTTGCCGCTGAAAGTGAATATGGCCGGTGTTATTCCGGCAATTTTCGCGAGCAGCATCTTGCTGTTTCCGGCTTCGTTGGGTACCTGGTTTGGTCAGTCTGAAAATATGGGCTGGCTGCAGGACCTCTCTCAGTCGATCGCTCCTGGTCAGCCGTTGAATATTCTGCTGTTTAGTGCAGGGATTATTTTCTTCTGCTTCTTCTATACGGCGTTGATGTTCAATCCGAAAGACGTAGCGGAAAACCTGAAGAAGTCCGGTGCCTTTATTCCGGGCATCCGTCCAGGTGAGCAGTCGGCACGCTACATTGATGGCGTTCTGACTCGTTTGACCCTGTTCGGTGCTCTATATATGACGGCCGTGTGTCTGTTGCCCCAGTTCCTGGTGGTTGCAGCAAACGTTCCGTTCTACCTTGGCGGGACCTCGTTGCTGATCGTGGTCGTGGTTGTGATGGACTTCATGTCCCAAGTACAATCGCACCTCGTTTCGCACCAGTACGAATCCCTGATGAAGAAAGCCAACCTGAAGGGCTACGGCAGCGGCATGTTGCGCTGAGTACCCCATAAGGTTCGAGGAGTTGGTGATGAAAGTTCGTGCATCGGTGAAAAAGCTGTGCCGTAACTGCAAGATTATTCGCCGCGAAGGTGTTGTTCGAGTAATTTGCAGCGCGGAACCGCGTCACAAACAGCGCCAAGGCTGAGTGTGATCCGCTTGAAGCCCGGCAGCTAGTGCGCTGCCGGGTTGATTATTTGTTATTACAGCGATATTATCTCGCGCCCTATTTCTTGGCTTCCGGGGCGTAGGTAGCTGTCAATTGGAGTCCCACTGAATGGCCCGTATTGCAGGCGTTAACATTCCAGATAACAAGCACACTGTTATCTCGCTGACCTACATCTATGGTGTTGGTCGCACTACTGCGCAGAAAATTTGCGCGGTCGCTGGGGTAAACCCAGCCGCTAAGATCAAGGATCTGAGCGACGAGCAGATTGAACAGCTGCGTGGCGAAGTGGCGAAGTTCACCACTGAAGGTGACCTGCGTCGCGAAATCAACATGAAAATCAAGCGTTTGATGGACCTCGGTTGCTATCGCGGTCTGCGTCATCGTCGTGGTCTTCCAGTACGCGGTCAGCGTACCAAGACTAACGCGCGTACCCGTAAAGGTCCGCGTAAGCCGATCCGCAAGTAATCGCCCCAGCGAATCGACAGGAAAATTATCATGGCAAAACCTGCTGCTCGTCCTCGTAAAAAAGTTAAAAAGACAGTGGTTGATGGCATCGCCCACATCCATGCATCTTTTAACAACACCATCGTGACCATCACCGACCGTCAAGGTAACGCGCTTTCTTGGGCTACCTCCGGTGGTTCGGGTTTCCGCGGTTCCCGCAAGTCCACCCCGTTTGCTGCTCAAGTAGCTGCTGAACGTGCTGGTCAAGCTGCGCTGGAATATGGCCTGAAAAACCTCGACGTTAACGTCAAAGGTCCAGGTCCAGGTCGTGAGTCTGCTGTCCGTGCTTTGAACGGCTGTGGCTATAAGATCGCCAGCATCACCGACGTGACGCCAATCCCGCACAACGGGTGCCGTCCGCCGAAGAAGCGCCGCGTGTAATCCAGGAGATTGTAAAGAATGGCTCGTTACATTGGTCCAAAATGCAAACTCGCTCGTCGCGAAGGCACCGATCTCTTCCTGAAGAGCGGCGTGCGCGCGATCGAATCGAAGTGCAACATTGAAGCAGCACCTGGTATCCACGGCCAACGCCGCGGTCGCCAGTCCGACTACGGCACCCAACTGCGTGAAAAGCAGAAGGTCCGTCGTATCTACGGCGTTCTCGAGCGTCAGTTCAGCGGCTACTACAAAGAAGCTGCTGG
The DNA here is from genome assembly GCF_029201605.1 of Pseudomonas sp. FJ2-5-13. Taxonomy (NCBI): domain Bacteria; kingdom Pseudomonadati; phylum Pseudomonadota; class Gammaproteobacteria; order Pseudomonadales; family Pseudomonadaceae; genus Pseudomonas; species Pseudomonas sp. FJ2-5-13. The sequence continues at coordinate 5,396,298 of NZ_CP104045.1, read as the reverse complement.
CAAGAAAGGTGCAACCGGTGAAAACCTGCTGCAACTGCTCGAATGCCGTCTGGACAACGTTGTATACCGTATGGGCTTTGGTTCGACTCGTGCCGAATCCCGTCAGCTGGTATCGCACAAGTCGATCAGCGTTAACGGTCAGACCGTAAACGTTCCGTCCTACCAGGTTCGTGCTGGTGACGTGGTCGCAGTTCGCGAGAAAGCAAAAAACCAACTTCGCATTGTCCAAGCTCTCGATCTGTGTGCCCAACGTGGCCGCGTAGAATGGGTAGAAGTAGACACTGAGAAGAAGTCGGGCGTTTTCAAGAACGTTCCTGCTCGCAGTGATCTGTCCGCCGACATCAACGAAAGCCTGATTGTCGAGCTCTACTCCAAGTAAGGGCTAGAAAATAGGTGCATCCATGCAGATTTCGGTAAATGAGTTCCTGACACCCCGCCACATTGATGTGCAGGTTGTCAGTCCAACCCGCGCCAAAATTACTCTCGAGCCTCTCGAGCGTGGTTTTGGCCACACCCTGGGCAACGCGCTGCGCCGCATCCTGTTGTCCTCAATGCCCGGCTGTGCAGTAGTCGAGGCCGAGATTGACGGTGTGCTCCACGAGTACAGCGCCATCGAAGGTGTACAGGAAGACGTAATTGAAATCCTGTTGAACCTTAAAGGTCTGGCTATCAAGCTGCACGGCCGTGACGAAGTTACGCTGACCTTGTCGAAGAAGGGTTCGGGGGTGGTTACCGCTGCCGATATTCAGCTGGATCATGATGTCGAGATCGTTAACCCCGATCACGTAATCGCTAACCTGGCGTCTAACGGCGCCCTGAACATGAAGCTCACTGTAGCTCGTGGTCGTGGTTATGAACCGGCCGACTCGCGTCAGAGCGATGAAGACGAAAGCCGCAGCATTGGTCGCTTGCAGCTTGACTCTTCGTTCAGCCCGGTTCGCCGTATCGCATACGTGGTGGAAAACGCCCGTGTCGAACAGCGTACTAACCTGGACAAGCTGGTTATTGATCTGGAAACCAACGGTACCCTGGATCCTGAAGAGGCTATCCGCCGCGCTGCAACCATTCTGCAACAGCAGTTGGCTGCGTTCGTCGACCTCAAAGGTGACAGCGAACCAGTGGTAATCGAGCAGGAAGACGAGATCGATCCGATCCTGCTTCGCCCGGTTGACGATCTGGAACTGACTGTACGTTCGGCTAACTGCCTTAAGGCGGAAAACATTTACTACATCGGTGACCTGATCCAGCGCACCGAAGTAGAACTGTTGAAGACTCCGAACCTGGGCAAGAAATCCTTGACTGAAATCAAGGACGTTCTGGCCTCCCGCGGTCTGTCCCTCGGCATGCGCCTCGACAACTGGCCGCCTGCAAGTCTTAAGAAGGACGACAAGGCGACTGCCTGATCGTCGTAATCACCGAACGTGAGTTTGGTAAGGAATGAACCATGCGTCATCGTAAAAGTGGTCGTCACCTGAGCCGTACCAGCTCGCACCGCAAGGCCATGTTCCAAAACATGGCGGTGTCGCTGTTCGAGCACGAGCTGATCAAAACTACACTGCCGAAAGCTAAAGAACTGCGTCGCGTTGCTGAGCCGCTGATCACTTTGGCCAAGACAGACAGCCTGGCTAACCGCCGTCTGGCTTTCGACCGTACTCGTTCGAAAGCTATCGTTGGTAAGCTCTTCAACGACCTGGGCAAGCGTTACGCTACCCGTGAGGGTGGCTACCTGCGCATCCTCAAGTGCGGTTTCCGCGCTGGCGACAACGCGCCTATGGCGTACGTCGAGTTGGTTGATCGTGCTACTGCCGGCGAAGCTGTAAGCGCCGAGTAAGACGACAAGCTGCAACGAAAAACCGGGCCTAGTGCCCGGTTTTTTGTGCGCGTAACAAAAGCGTGCTGCGTACAAGAATCCTCAAGCGACACGCCTCACTATGAGCGTTGGGTATGTTGGTAGTTATTTTCTATTGAAGCCTACAATTTAATGAATTTGTAGGTGTCATGTGGATGGTCAATACTCCCTCCAAGCCGATTAGCCGGCAGTTCAAAGCCCGACCTGAGGAAGATGCGCATGAGCCAGAATAAAGTCCTTACCACCGCCAGCGGCGCGCCCGTTGCGGACAATCAGAACTCACGTTCCGCCGGCCCACGTGGCCCATTGCTGCTCGACGATTTCCACCTGATCGAGAAGCTTGCTCACTTCAACCGTGAAAATATCCCTGAGCGTCGCGTGCACGCCAAAGGTTCGGGTGCCTTCGGTACCTTCACGGTGACAAAAGACATTACCCAGTACACCAGCGCCAAGTTGTTCGAGTCCGTTGGCAAGCAGACGCCTACGTTCCTGCGTTTTTCCACCGTAGGCGGTGAGCGTGGTTCGGCTGATACTGAGCGCGATCCACGTGGCTTCGCCTTGAAGTTCTACACCGAAGAAGGCAACTGGGACATCGTCGGTAACAACACCCCGGTGTTCTTTATCCGTGACCCGCTGAAATTCCCGGACTTTATCCACACCCAGAAGCGTCTGCCGCAAAGCAACCTGAAAAGCGCACAGATGATGTGGGATTTCTGGTCGCACTCCCCGGAGGCGCTGCACCAAGTCACCATTCTGTTTTCGGACCGTGGCATTCCAGACGGCTACCGTCACATGCACGGTTTCGGCAGCCACACTTACAGCCTGATCAACGCCCAGGGCGAGCGTCATTGGGTGAAGTGGCACTACAAGACCAAGCAAGGCATCAAGAACCTGGCGCCGGCCGAGGCTGCCCGCTTGGCGGGTACTGATCCTGACTACGCCCAGCGCGATCTGTTTGGCGCAATCGAGCGCGGTGACTTCCCCAAGTGGCGCGTGTGCATCCAGATCATGACCGAGGCCCAGGCGAACGCCCATTACGAGAACCCGTTTGACGTGACCAAGACCTGGTCGCAAAAAGAATTCCCGTTGATTGAAGTGGGTGAGTTGGAGCTCAATCGTAATCCGCAGAACTACTTCGCCGAAGTCGAGCAGGCCGCATTTGGCCCAAGCAACATGGTCCCAGGCGTTGGCCTGTCGCCCGACCGTATGCTGCAAGGTCGGGTTTTTGCCTACGCCGATGCGCACCGCTACCGTGTGGGCACCAACCACCAGCAACTGCCGGTGAACGCGCCACGTAGCCCGGTTAACAGCTACCAGCGTGACGGCTCAATGGCTTTTGGCAGCAATGGTGGGGCGGCTCCGAACTACGAGCCAAACAGCTACGCCGACGCACCGAAACAAGCTCCGCAATATGCAGAGCCAGCATTGGCCCTGAGCGGCGCCGCTGATCGCTACGATCATCGCGAAGACACGGACTACTACAGCCACGCCGGTGCGCTGTTCCGTCTGATGAATGACGAGCAAAAAGCGTTGCTCACCAATAACATCGCCGGTGCAATGGGGGGCGTTTCCAGCGACGTGGTCCAGCGTCAACTGCAGCACTTCTATAAAGCCGACCCGGCTTATGGAGAAGCAATCGCAAAGGCACTGGGTGTATCGCTTAACTGACTCTAAACGATAAGCAGAACCGCCCTCATTTGGGCGGTTTTTGCGTTATTTCAGCTACTTTTCTCCGGAAATCTTCACTTTTATGCCGTTTGTCCCGTGACCTTCAAGTCAGCATGGTTCAAACTACAGCCTTTCAAGCAGGGAGATGTAGGGCGATGCAAGGTCACCCCGACGTAATCGATTACCTCAACACGTTGCTGACGGGCGAACTGGCAGCTCGTGACCAATATTTCATCCATTCGCGTATGTACGAAGACTGGGGCTTTACCGAGCTCTACGAGCGTATCAACCACGAAATGGAAGAAGAGGCGCAGCACGCTGATGCCCTGATGCGCCGCATTCTGATGCTCGAAGGCACGCCGCGTATGCGTCCTGATGATCTGGATGTGGGTACCACAGTGCCTGACATGCTCGCTGCCGATCTTCGCCTTGAGTACAAGGTCCGTGCCGCACTCTGCAAGGGCATCGAGCTTTGCGAGCAGCACAACGACTATGTCACCCGGGAAATACTGCGGGTGCAGTTGAATGACACCGAAGAAGATCACACCTACTGGCTGGAAAAGCAGTTGGGCCTGATCAAGCTGATCGGCCTGGAGAATTACCTGCAATCGCAGTTCTGATTCCCGGTTACAAAAAAGCCCCTGTTACTGCAAAGTGACAGGGGCTTTTTATTGGGCCTGAAAAATCAGGCCCGGTCGCGTTCCAGCAACGGTTTCAAGTAGTAACCGGTATGCGACTGCGGCATTTCGGAAACCTGCTCCGGAGTGCCCACTGCGATAATCTGGCCACCCTTCGAACCACCTTCCGGCCCCAGGTCTACCAGCCAGTCGGCAGTCTTGATCACATCAAGGTTGTGCTCGATCACCACCACGGTATTGCCGTGGTCTCGCAGGCGGTGCAGTACGTCCAGCAACTGCTGAATATCCGCGAAGTGCAGGCCGGTGGTCGGCTCGTCGAGGATGTACAAGGTTTTGCCGGTATCGCGCTTGGACAGCTCGCGAGACAGCTTGACCCGCTGCGCCTCGCCACCCGACAGCGTGGTCGCTGATTGCCCCAGCTTGATGTACGACAGGCCCACATCCATCAGCGTCTGCAGCTTGCGCGCCAACGCCGGCACCGCGTCGAAGAACTCGCGAGCTTCCTCGATGGTCATTTCCAGGGTCTCGTGGATGCTCTTGCCCTTGTACTTGATCTCCAGGGTCTCGCGGTTGTAGCGCTTGCTCTTGCACACATCGCACGGCACGTAGATGTCCGGCAGGAAGTGCATCTCCACCTTGATCAGGCCATCGCCCTGGCACGCTTCACAGCGGCCACCCTTGACGTTGAACGAGAACCGACCCGGCCCATAACCCCGTGAGCGCGACTCTGGCACGCCAGCGAACAACTCGCGGATAGGCGTAAACAGCCCGGTGTAGGTGGCTGGGTTTGAACGCGGCGTACGTCCAATCGGGCTCTGGTCGATGTCGACCACCTTGTCCAGATGCTCCAGGCCCTTGATGCTGTCGTGGGCCGCTGCTTCCAGGGTGGTCGCGCCGTTCAGGGCGGTAGCACTCAGGGGGAACAGGGTGTTGTTGATCAGCGTCGACTTGCCCGAACCGGAAACACCGGTCACGCAAGTCAGCAGGCCCAGCGGAATCTCCAGGTCGACATTGCGCAGGTTGTTGCCGCGCGCGCCCTTGAGGTGTAGCGCCATCTTCTTGTTGCGCGGTGTGCGCTTGGCGGGCACTTCAATCTTCACACGGCCGGACAAGTATTTGCCGGTCAGTGAATCAGGATGTGCCATCACCTCGGCAGGCGTGCCTTCAGCAACGATATGGCCACCATGCACGCCCGCGCCGGGGCCGATATCGACCACGTAGTCCGCCAGGCGGATAGCGTCTTCATCATGCTCGACCACGATCACGGTATTGCCGATATCGCGCAGGTGTTTCAGCGTGCCCAGCAGGCGGTCGTTATCCCGTTGGTGCAAGCCAATCGACGGCTCGTCGAGGATATACAGCACGCCTACAAGGCCCGCGCCAATCTGGCTGGCCAGGCGAATACGCTGTGCCTCACCACCAGACAAGGTATCGGCGCTGCGGTCCAGCGACAGATAGTCCAGGCCCACGTTGACTAGGAACTGCAACCGCTCGCGAATTTCCTTGAGGATCTTATCGGCAATTTCTCCACGACGACCGGTCAGCTTCAGCACGCCAAAGTATTCACAGGCATCGCCGATCGGCAGGTTGGTCACTGCCGGCAGGGTCTTCTCGCCCACCCATACATGTCGGGCTTCACGGCGCAGGCGCGTGCCACGGCAATCCGGACATGGCTGCGTACTGAGGAACTTCGCCAGCTCCTCGCGCACGCTCGCCGATTCGGTTTCGCGGTAACGGCGTTCCAGGTTTGGCACGATGCCTTCGAACGGGTGCGAGCGCTTGACGATATCGCCGCGGTCGTTCAGGTATTTGAAGTCGACATTCTGCGAACCGCTGCCATTTAGAATGACCTTCTGCTGGTCTGCCGGGAGTTGGTTGAACGGTACTTCCAGGCTGAACTTGTAGTGGGAGGCCAACGACCCAAGCATCTGGAAGTAGTAGACGTTACGCCTGTCCCATCCACGTATCGCACCCTCGGCCAAGGTCAGTTCGCCATTGACCAGGCGCTTGATATCGAAAAACTGCTTCACACCCAGGCCGTCGCAAGTCGGGCAGGCGCCGGCCGGGTTGTTGAAGGAAAACAGTTTGGGTTCCAGCTCGCTGATGGCATGGCCACAGATCGGGCAGGCGAAGCGTGCGGAGAAGATGATCTCTTCGCCCGGCTCGTCATCCATCGGTGCTACCAGGGCAATGCCATCGGCCAGCTTCAGCGCGGTTTCGAACGATTCCGCCAAACGCTGCTGCAAGTCGGCGCGCACCTTGAATCGGTCGACCACCACATCAATGGAGTGCTTTTTCTGCTTGTCCAGCTTCGGCGCTTCGTCCAGCTCATAGAGCTTGCCGTTGATGCGCGCACGCACGAAGCCCTGGGCACGCAGTTCTTCGAAGACCGACAGGTGTTCGCCCTTGCGCTCGCGAATGACGGGCGCCAGCAGCATCAGCTTGGCGCCTTCGGGCTGGGCCAGCACCAGGTCGACCATCTGGCTGACGGTCTGGGCTTCCAAGGGGATATCGTGGTCCGGGCAACGGGGGATACCCACGCGCGCGTACAGCAGGCGCAGGTAGTCGTAGATCTCGGTAATGGTACCCACGGTAGAGCGCGGGTTGTGGGACGTGGACTTCTGCTCGATGGAAATAGCCGGCGACAGGCCTTCAATGGTGTCGACATCGGGCTTTTCCATCATCGAGAGGAACTGCCGGGCGTAGGCCGACAGCGATTCCACATAGCGACGCTGACCTTCGGCATACAGCGTGTCGAACGCCAGGGACGATTTGCCGGAGCCGGACAAGCCGGTGATGACGATCAGTTTGTCCCGGGGCAGGGTCAGGTCGATGTTCTTCAGGTTGTGGGTTCTAGCCCCACGAATCAGGATCTTGTCCAAGATGGCCTCGCACGGCGGGCGTAAATGATGCCGGAGTATACGGCTAAAGACTGGATGAATATACACTGTCAAAACGCCGCTTGCAGCCTTACATGAAAGCTGCGCGGCAAAGCGCCGCATATACCCTCTCAATCGATGGGACTGGTAGAATCGCCGCCGGTTCACACGAGGTTTTTCCATGCACGATCCCCACAGCGAACGCATGAGTAGCGGCGAGACCCGAGCGGCAAGCGGTCTGGCCCTGGTGTTCGCCTTCCGTATGCTGGGCATGTTTATGGTGTTGCCGGTGCTGGCCACCTATGGGATGGATCTCGCAGGGGCGACCCCCGCCTTGATCGGCCTGGCGATTGGCGCCTATGGCCTGACCCAGGCAATTTTCCAGATCCCGTTCGGGATTATTTCCGACCGCATTGGCCGTCGCCCGGTGATCTATCTCGGGCTGATCGTATTCGCCCTTGGCAGTGTGCTAGCGGCCCAGTCCGATTCGATCTGGGGCGTGATCGCCGGGCGCATCCTGCAGGGCGCCGGTGCGATTTCCGCCGCCGTGATGGCGCTGCTCTCGGACCTGACCCGCGAACAACACCGCACCAAGGCCATGGCGATGATCGGCATGACCATCGGCCTGTCGTTTGCCGTGGCCATGGTGGTCGGCCCCTTGCTCACGCGTGCGTTCGGCTTGCATGGGCTGTTCCTGGCCACGGGCGGCATGGCGTTGTTTGGCATCCTGATCGTGGCGTTTATGGTGCCGCGCTCCACCGGCACCCTGGCGCACCGTGAATCGGGCGTTGCACGCAAGGCGTTGCTGCCGACGCTCAAGCACCCGGACCTGCTGCGTCTGGATTTAGGTATCTTCGTATTACACGCCATGCTGATGTGCAGCTTCGTCGCCTTGCCCCTGGCCCTGGTGGAAAAAGCCGGGCTGCCCAAGGAACAGCACTGGTGGGTCTACCTCACTGCGTTGTTGATTTCGTTCTTCGCCATGATCCCGTTCATCATCTATGGCGAGAAGAAACGCAAAATGAAACGAGTTTTACTCGGCGCCGTCGCGACATTGATGCTCACTGAACTATTCTTCTGGCAGTTCGGCGACAGCCTGCGCGCACTGGTGATCGGCACGGTGGTGTTTTTCACCGCGTTCAACCTGCTCGAAGCGTCGTTGCCGTCGCTGATCAGTAAAGTTTCACCGGCGGGCGGTAAGGGCACGGCCATGGGGGTGTATTCCACCAGCCAGTTCCTGGGCTCCGCGTTGGGCGGCATCATGGGCGGCTGGATGTTCCAGCATGGCGGTTTGTCGGTTGTGTTCCTCGGATGCGCCGCGCTGGCTGCACTTTGGCTGGTCTTTGCTGTTACCATGCGCGAACCTCCCTACGTCACCAGCCTGCGTTTGCCGCTATCGCCCGAGGCGATCCGCGAAGCCGGCCTGGTCGAGCGCCTGAAGGCCGTGGTAGGGGTAACGGATGCAGTGGTGGTCGCTGAAGAGGCGGCCATTTACATCAAATTGGACACCGAATTATTGGATCGCGCGACGCTCGAGCAACTGGTCAACCCAGTGCCGACAGCGCGCCCAGCCTAGGAGAACGTTATGGCCCGTGGGGTTAACAAAGTCATATTGGTCGGTACTTGCGGCCAGGATCCCGAAGTTCGCTACTTGCCTAACGGTAATGCTGTGACCAACCTGAGTCTGGCGACCAGCGAGCAATGGACCGATAAGCAGACCAACGAGCGCAAAGAGAAAACCGAGTGGCACCGCGTGTCGTTGTTCGGCAAGGTCGCAGAGATCGCCGGTGAATACCTGCGCAAAGGTTCGCAGGTGTACATCGAAGGCAAACTGCAAACCCGTGAGTGGGAAAAAGACGGCATCAAGCGTTACACCACCGAAATCGTGGTCGACATGCAAGGCACCATGCAACTGCTGGGCGGCCGTCCACAGGGCGACCAACAGGGCCAGGGCGGCATGTCCAACTCGGCACCGCGCCCACAGCAGTCGCGTCCGCAGCCAAGCCAACAGCCACAGCGTGAGTCGCGCCCAGCGCCACAACAGGCTGCTCCGCAACCGGCTCCGGATTTCGACAGCTTTGATGACGATATCCCGTTCTAAGGTCCAAGACCGACCCTGAACAAACAAAACCCCCGATAGCGAAAGCATCGGGGGTTTTTTATGGGCAATGCCCAGGTGTCGGTGCACGGGATGCCTTTGTGCAAACAGCACACCAACCCCGACATTTGTTCTCATGGCCCACAAGATTTAGGCTGTCGTCACCTCTAGCAAGAAGGAAGGCTGTGATGACCTGGTCCGCCAAGCAGTACACGATGTTCGAACAGCAGCGCACTCGCCCCGTCCGTGACCTGGTGGCAGCCATTCCCAACATCGACGTGACCACCGCCGTCGACCTGGGATGCGGGCCGGGGAACTCCACCGAAGTACTGGCCGAGCGTTTCCCCCAAGCGCACGTCACGGGCATGGACAGCTCCGATGACATGTTGGTAGACGCACGCAAGCGCCTGCCCAGGTTGAACTTCGAGCTGGCAGACATCGGCGCCTGGCATCCGGCGCAACGCTTGGATGTGATCCTGGCCAATGCCTCGCTGCAATGGCTGCCCGACCACGCCACGCTGTACCCGCACTTGGTCCACCAACTGAACCCAGGCGGTACGCTGGCGGTGCAAACCCCGGACAATCTGGACGAGCCCGCCCATCGCCTGGCCCGTGAAGTTGCGGCCGATGGCCCATGGGCGGCAAAGATAGGGGCGGTCAAACACAATGAGCGGCACACCGCCAGTTACTACTACGAACTGCTGAGCAAGCACTGCAGTACCGTGGATGTGTGGCGCACCACCTATCAGCACCCGTTGGCGGACCACGCGGCGGTGGTGGAGTGGTTCAAGGCTTCGGCATTGCGGCCTTTTCTTGCGCCGTTGACCGACGATGAAAAAGCCGCCTTCCTGCAGCAATACCAGGCGCGAATTAGCCAGGCTTATCCAGCCCTAGCTGATGGCACGGTGTTGTTGCCCTTTCCGCGCCTGTTCATCATTGCCACACGCTGAAGCGATCAGCCCGGGTGGCGGTCACGCGGCCGCTGCTGGGGCCTTCAAATATTCCTCTGCCGACACCACACCCGCATAGCCAAAGGCCAGGGAGGCCATGTACGCGCCGTGTACCTGCGCTGCCGGAATCACCTGGCCGTTGAACTCCTGGTCACGGGTCGCGCAGGCATCATGAATCACCGTAACCTTGTAGCCCAGGTCCGCCGCTGCCCGCACCACGGCGTCAACGCACATATGGCTCATGCTGCCCACTACCACCACGTCGGTGATGCTGCGCTGTTCCAGCAGTTCGCGCAGGTTGGTTTGGCGAAACGCATTCACGAAGTGTTTGAGTACCACCGGCTCATCGCCCTCGTTGATTACCTTGGCATGCAAGTGCGCGCCTTCGGAGCCCGGGGTGAAGAAGGGTGCGTCGTCGCCGGCGAACTCATGGCGTACATGGATCACCGCATCGCCTGCTTGCCGAAACGCCTGTAGCACCTGCGCCGCCTTGTCCGCTGCGGCTTCCACGCCGTCGAGCGGCCACTTGCCCTGGGGGAAGTAGTCGTTCTGGATATCGATTAGGATGAGCGCCTGCTTGGCCATGTGTGTTGCCTCGTGATGGGTTGATGGGCCTAGTATCTTATCTGGCGATCACACCGAGAATTGGCTGCACCGACAATAACAGGGGGAAAACTGACAATGGCCGCGCAACGCAGCACTGTCGAGCTGGGTGTGTTGATCTACCAGGGCGCGCAACTCGCCGCAGTCCACGGGCTGACTGACCTGTTCGGGGTCGCCAACCGCATCGCCGCCGAGCATGAATCTGCGCAACTGCCGCTGCTGCGGGTCAGCCACTGGCAGGTAGATGCCCACGGCACGCCCGCGCGCACGTTCGACAGCCATCCCGGCCCCGACCAACCGATGATGGCCGTGCTGGTGCCACCCTCGATTGCCGAGTTCACCGAAGACCAGGCGCCGCCTGCACTGCTGCAATGGCTGCGCCAGCAACATGCGGCCGGCACCGTGCTGGGCGGTGTGTGCATCGGTTCGATCATGCTGGCGCGCAGCGGCTTGTTGGATGGTCGCAGCGCCACCACTCACTGGTCTTCCGCGAAGTCCTTTGCGGCCAGTTACCCGGCGGTGCGCCTGGAAGCGGATAAACCCATTGTCGATGACGGCGACCTGATCACCTCCGCTGGGCTGATGGCCTGGTCCGAACTGGGCCTGCGCCTGGTCGACCGCCTGATGGGCCCGAGCGTTGCAGCCGACACGGCGCGTTTTCTGGTGATCGAACACAGCGCCAGTGCCAGCCAGTGCGGTAGCAACTTTGCGCCGATTCTCAGGCATGGTGATGGTGCGGTTCTCAAGGTCCAGCATTGGCTGCAGGCCAGTGGCGCGGTGGATGTGTCCGTGGCGGCGATGGCGCAGGAGGCCAACCTGGAGGAGCGCACGTTCTTGCGGCGATTTCGCAACGCCACCGGGTTGAAACCCACCGAGTACTGCCAGCACCTGCGGGTCGGCAAGGCACGGCAGATGCTGGAGTTCACCAACGGCACGATCGATCACATTGCCTGGACCGTGGGCTATCAGGACCCCAGCGCCTTTCGCGCCATTTTCAAGAAAATCACCGGGCTGTCCCCCAGCGATTACCGCAACCGTTTTGGGGTTTGAATCGTGCAGAACGCCGCAGGGTTAACTTAGGGTCGTGCAGAATAAAACAGGCTAACGGCCATCACTTCTTGCGCAACTGATTGATTTTACGGCCATCCCCGCAAACCCTATGTTGGCCTGATCCATGCAGCCCTCCTGCTACACAACGGCTGATAGAAAGGGGAACGCATGACCCCCATAAGTCGCAAGAAGCTGGTGGTCGCCCACTCCATGCGAGAAGGCGCGCCCCTGCATGAAATTGAAACCAACCGTGCACTCGCACGCTGGCTGGCGCAGATCCTGGGGCTCAAGTTCGGTGGTAGCTACGACCCGGCCCTGCATGCGGGCCGGGAATTGTACCTGCTGCCCACGCAAACGCTGGTCGGACCTGCCCAAGCGCAACGGCTCAATATCAAAGGGCCACAAGATCTGTGGGGCGGCTATGTCGATCACGCTTTCATCTGCACCAAAGCCATCAGTCACGGCCTGCTGAGTCCCGAGGCCAAGGCGCCCGAAGGCTGGTCGCCGACATTCTGCGAGCGTGTGCGTGACGTGGTGTTGGACGGCGTGAGTGTGTTCGCCCTTGAGGATGCACGGCCTGCCGCGACCCGCTTGCTCTACAGCGGCCCGATTCGTCTGAAACCCGTAAATGCCTGTGCAGGGCGGGGGCAGGAAGTTATCCACAGCCTGGATGAATTCGACGCGATAGTGGCCCGCCCGGAAGCGGCCCGAATGTTCAATCAAGGCGTGGTGCTGGAACAAGACCTGCACGAGGTGGTCACCCATAGTGTGGGCCAGAGTTTTATCGGCGATCACCTCTTCAGCTACTGCGGCGAGCAGCACCTGACGCAAGACGGGCAGGGCGAAGAGGTCTACGGCGGTTCCGATCTGCTGGTCGTCCCCGGTGATTACGCAGCCCTGCTCAAACTGGATCTGCCTGAAGACGTGCGTAAGGCTATCGAACAGGCGCTGGTTTTTGACCGAGCCGCGAATGAAGCCTACCCAAGCTTCTTCGCCTCGCGCCGCAACTACGACATCGCCCAAGGCCTGGACAGCACAGGCCAGCGCCGCAGTGGCGTGCTCGAACAATCCTGGCGCATGGGCGGGGCCAGTAGCGCGGAAGTCGCGGCGCTGCAGAGCTTTATCAACCACCCGGGCCTGAAGGCCATCCGTGTGTCCTCGGTAGAAACCTATGTAGACCAAGCGCTGCCGGCGGATGCCATCGAGGTATACCGAGGCCCGGCCGAGAACAGCGACTTTCTACTCAAGTATGTGACGGTCCAGACTTATGACGGCTAGAAGCGAGAGCATCAGCATTGATATAGACGACGAACAAATGAGCGGGACCTTCCTCAGCCCCAAGTCCAAAGTGCCCGGTGTGTTGTTCGTGCACGGTTGGGGCGGTAGCCAGGAGCGCGACCTGGAGCGAGCCAAAGGTATCGCAGGCCTTGGGTGTGTGTGCCTGACTTTCGACCTGCGTGGCCATGCTGGCACCGGCATCCCCTTGTCCCGCGTCACCCGCGAAGACAACCTGCGCGACCTGCTGGCTGCCTACGACCGCCTACTGTCCCACCCGGCGATCGACACCTCGGCGGTGGCAGTGGTGGGCACCAGTTATGGCGGCTACTTGGCGGCGATCCTCACCTCGTTGCGCCCGGTACGCTGGCTGGCGCTGCGAGTGCCGGCACTGTATCGCGACCAGGAATGGCTCAAGCCCAAGCGCGATTTGGACAAAGCCGACCTGATGGATTACCGCGGCACCCTGGTGCACGCCGAAACCAATCGGGCCCTGCATGCCTGTGCGCAATTTACCGGCGATGTGCTGATTGTCGAGTCGGAAACCGACGACCATGTGCCCCACGCGACCATCATGAGTTACCGTGCGGCGTGCCAGCAGACCCATTCCCTGACCCACCGCATCATCGACGGCGCCGACCATTCCCTGAGCGACCCGGTGTCGCAACAGGCGTACACCTCGATACTGGTGGACTGGATTACCGAGATGGTGGTGGGGGAGCGGTTGAGCATCATTCAGGCCCGATAGTCGTTGCCCTTGTGATCGCTATCGCGGGCAAGCCTGGCACCACCTTGGAATGCATTCCCCTGTGGGAGCCGGGCTTGCCCGCGATAGCGATTCAACAGTCACCACCGCCTCATCAGGCTGTCTTCTTCACTCGCAACGCCTTGGCCTTGGCCTCCACCCCCAAATACATCACCAGTGCAATCAACAACGGGCAAATAAAATAAATGGCCCGGTACGCGATCAGCCCCGCCAGCAAACTCCCCCGTGACGCCTCATGTTGCAATAGCGCAATGAACACCGCCTCCAACACCCCCAACCCGGCCGGGATATGGGTGACCACTCCGGCAATCGCACTGATCAACAGCACCCCCAGCACCAACGGGTAATCCAGTTTGGCCGGCAGCAAGGTGAATATCACTGCGGCCATCAACGACCAGTTCAACGCACCCAGAGCCAGCTGCAAACAGGCCATGCGCAGCGACGGCAAGTTGATCTCGATACCGCGAATCGACCACGCGCGCTTTTTAGAAAACCGGCACGCCGCCAGGTAGCCCAGGCTCGCGAGCACCAATAACACCCCGACCCCTTGCAAGGCGCCGCTGCTGAGCTTCCAGCCCGGCGGCAGGGTCACCAACCCGCTGCTGAACACCACCCCGGCCAACGCCATATAGCCGAACCAATTGGTGGCCAGGCTCAGGCCAAGGATCTTGGCGATATTGCTGGTGCTCACGCCCAGGCGCGAATACAGCCGGTACCGCATGGCAATGCCGCCGACCCAAGCGCTGAGGTTGAGGTTGAACGCGTAGCTGATGATGCCCACCGGCAATATCTGCTTCCAGCGCAGCGGCTGGCGAATGTAGGTGCGGCCGATCAGGTCAAAACAGGCGTAGACAATGAAACTGCACAGCGTCAGCGCGCCGGCGATGAACAATGTGCGCAGCTTGAACTCGCTCAGGGTCTGGAACACTTCGCTCCAGTCGATGCGCCGGGCGAGCAGGGTAAACAACACGATCAGCAGCACGAAGAACGCAATCGTCAGCGGTTTCTTCCAGCGCTTGAACCCAGAGGCTTGCGCTTGGGGGCGGGCTTCAGACGTCATGGGGCGTGGCCTCAAAAGGTTTCAAGCGCGGTTTGTGGGCCGGCAACCAACTGGCCAGTACCGGGAAATGGCGCATCACATGAAACACCAGGAAACCAACGGTCAGGCGCCAGAGCCACAGGCGTGGCTTGCGCTTTTCCGGCATGGTCTGGCAATGATTGTGGGCGAGTGCTTCCAGGCGTTCGTAGAGCTGTTGATTGAAAGCCCGGTCGCGAATCAGCACGTTGGCTTCCAGGTTCAATGCCAGGCTCAGGGGGTCCAGGTTGCTGGAGCCGACGGTGCTCCATTCGTCATCCACCAACGCCACCTTGCCGTGCAGCGGGCGTTGGCAGTATTCGTGAATCACCACGCCATCCTTGAGCAAGTAGTCATAGAGCATGCGCGCGGCCAGTTTCGCCAACAGCACGTCCGGCTGGCCCTGCATGATCAACTGCACCTGCACGCCACGGCGTGCCGCATTACGGATCTCGCGAAGCAGCCGATAGCCGGGGAAGAAGTACGCGTTGGCGATCACCACCCGCTGCCGGGCCTGGCTCAAGGCGTGGATGTACGCGTCTTCGATGTCATCACGATGCTGGATGTTGTCGCGATAGATCAGGCGTACCAGGCCGTCGCCTGGCTCGTTCGTCCAGGGCGAGGGCCGTTGCTGGCGCCGTCGCCAACCGCGACGGCTGCGCACCTGGCGGCCACTTTGGGCGAGGGCGAAATGGTGCAGGTCTGCCACAGCCGGGCCGATCACCTGTACTGAGTAATCCTGCTTGGCTTCGGGGCCGAAATCCGCCAGGTGGTCGGCGGAAAAATTGATCCCGCCGATAAACGCCACGCGGGCGTCCACCACGACGATCTTGCGGTGCAGGCGGCGAAACCAGTTAGTGCGTATGCCGAGCGTCTTGGGCGCCGGGTCGAACATCTGCACCATCACCCCGGCCTCGGCCAACTCCCGCAGGAAGCCCGGGCTCAGTTCGCCGCAGCCAAAACCGTCGAGGCTGACCACCACCTTCACCCCGCGCTTGGCCGCCTCGATGAGGATGCTGTGCAGCTCAAAGCCGACCTTGTCTTCAAAGAGAATAAAGGTCTCCAGCAGGATCTCGCGCTCGGCGCCGCGCAACGCCTCGAATACGGCAGGAAAGTATGCCTCGCCGTTCTCCAGCAACTCCACGCGGTTGCCGCTTTGCCAGCCGTAATCCAGATCCCGCGCCTTGCTGTCATCTGGCGGTTGGTCTGTGGCGATATGGTCTACCGCAACGTTCATAGCTCAACCTCCACCGACAGCGGCACATGGTCTGAAAGATGGGACCAGGGGCGAGTGGTGAGCACGCGCGGGTTGTGCACCTTCAAATTGCGCACATAAATGCGGTCCAGCGGCAGTAGCGGCAGGCGCGCCGGGAAGGTGCGCGCCGGTTTGCCGAGGGTGTGCATGAACACTTCCTGCAAACCGCTTTGACTCAGGTCGGCTTTTTGCCGCCAGTCGTTGAAGTCGCCGGCGACCACCAACGGCGCATCGGCCGGAATCTCGCTGATACGTTGTTCCAGCAACCGCAATTGTTGTTGGCGATGCACCTCGCGCAAGCCCAGGTGGATGCAGATCGCGTGCACCTGCTGACCGCTGCCCGGCAGGCGCAGCACGCAATGCAGCAGGCCGCGGTTTTCATGGCCGCTTTGCGATATGTCGAGGTTGTCATAGCGGATGATCTGAAATTTGGACAGCAGTGCATTGCCATGGTCGCCATGGGGGTACACCGCATTGCGCCCATAGGCAAACTGCGGCCAGATGCTGTCGGCGAGGAACTCATACTGCGGCATTTTTGGCCAGTCGCTGTAACGCTGCGGATGGCGTTCGTGGGTGCCATGGATCTCCTGCAAGAACACCATGTCTGCGCCCACGCTGCGCACCGCTTCACGCAGCTCGGGCAAGATGAAGCGGCGATTCAGTGCGGTGAAACCCTTGTGGATATTGACCGTCAGCACTGTAAAGCGAGTGATGGCGGTGGTCGGCGGGGTGGGGATCAGCTCTGGATGTGTCATGGCAATACTCCTGGTTCCGGCAGCCGGCCAGGTTCGGTGAGCAGGTGTTGGTCCAGCCCGAAACGTTGCAGCAATTGGCGTGCATCGAAGGGCGCGCGAACTTTGATGTCGTTGTCGAAAAAGCAGTACACATCGCGCTGTTTACGCCTGCGGGGTGTGTGGTGCGGGTCGACCAGGTGTGCATCGGCAGGCTGCTTGCCGTGGGCCCAGCGCTCGATCCGGTCACCCCAGCGCTGGAGCGCTTCGGCGCTATAACCGCTGGCGTATAACTGCTTGTCGCCGTGCAAGCGCAGGTACATGAAGTTGGCGGTCACGTCTTCCATGTACGGCCACTTGCCTGCGGTGTCCGCGACCACCAGGGCCACCCCGTGCTTATCCAGCATCTGGATGAACTCCGGCACGGCAAAACTCGTATTGCGAATCTCCACGGCATGGCGCAACGGCTTCTTGGCATAGGCCTTCATGCTCGCCTTGCCGTTAAGACGCGGCTCATGCTGGCGCGCGAGGGCGGCGGCCTGTTGGGTGTCGGCGGGTAATTCAGCCAAAAAGGTTTCAAACAGCGTGGCGTCGAATTTGAAGCTGGGCGGAAACTGCCAGAGGATTGGGCCGAGTTTTTCTTTGAGTTCCAGCACCCCGGAAGCGAAGAAATTCGCCATCGGCTTGTGTACATCGCGCAGGCGCAGGATATGCGTGATGAAACGGGGCGCCTTGACACTGAACATGAAACCTTCAGGCGTATCGGCATACCACTCGGCATAGCGCTTAGGGGTTTGCAGCGCGTAGAACGAGCCGTTGATTTCGATGCTGTTGACGGCGCGTGACGCAAACTGCAACTCGCGTTTCTGGGTCAGCCCTTCGGGGTAGAAATCCCCGCGCCAGGGCGTGTAGCGCCAGCCGGAAATGCCGATGTGAATCGCCGCCATGTGTGCTCCCGTGGTTGGTGGGTGAGGTGACCTCCGTTATGGGATGACTGCGCTATTTGGCTGAAAGTTTCCACATTCCTACAGGCGGTACAGGGTAGGAAAAGATGGGAGGGCATCGCCCATGCGGGGAACGATCAAGGCCTAAACCCGTCAGTTCCTTACAGACCCTGCTGAAGGAGCTCGCTGTTTTGCTGAATCTAAAGACTGCATTACTGCTCGGTGCGTTGCTGCTTTGCGGTAACGGCGCACTGCAAGCCGCAGCGACGGCACCCGCTGCCGAGACGCCGGCCAAGCCGGAATTGCTGGTGCAAGGCGGGCTACTCGGGGCCATCAGTTCCAGCATTGATGACGTGCAAGACAAGCTCGACCTCAACCAGAACCTCATTGACGCCTGGCGCCTGCGGGCCGACCGCGCCGCAGACGAAGTAGGGCGCCTGGTGGACCAGACCACCGCACGCTCGCCGTGGAGCGTGGCCGGCGATTTCCTGCTGTTGTCTGGCGTGTGGGCCGGTGCCTTTGCTGTGCTGACGATGCTGGGGCGCCTGGTTGTGAAACGCGCGAGCCGTCGCCCATTCCTTGCGCGGCGTCAACGGCTGCAAGGCTTGCTGGGCTATGTGGTGCCCTACACGATTCCAGCGCTGATCTGCCTGCCGTTGACCCTTTATGTCAGTCACTTTTTAGCCGCGTCTGTCGGCCGAGCCCTGGCGCTGTGTTTTGCCTACGCCACCAGCAGTGGCATCTTTTCCACCTCGCTGTTGCTGTGCGTCATTGTGATGTTCAACGTCGGGCACAAGCGGCCTGCGGTGCGGATCATTCGTGACTATTGCCCCAAGCCTCTATTCCTGATCGGCTTTCTCGCGGCCCTCAGCGATGCGCTGACCAGCCCGCAAATCGCTCGGCAACTGGGCGGCAATATCACCAGCAGCATCGCTGTGTTTACCGGCCTGTTTGCCGCGGTCATCTTTGGCGTGCTGGTGGTACGCCTGCGTCGCCCGGTGGCCCATTTGATCCGCAACCGGCCGTTGGCCCAGCGCCTCAAGCATCCAGCATTGCAACAGTCGCTGCGGGTGTTTTCCGGGCTCTGGTACTGGCCGATTCTGTTGATGGTGCTGGTCTCGGCGGTCAACCTGATTGGCGCCGGTGACGACAACCAAGAGGCCCTGCGCTGCGCGCTGCTCACCACCTTGTTACTGATCGGTACGGTGTTTCTCAGCACTGTGCTGCAACACCTGTTCAAGTCCCGCAGTCAGGTATCGATCCAACGCAGCAGCGCCTACAAGGAACGCTTCCTGAGTTTGCTGCACGCGATTTTGCGTATCGTCATGGCCATCGCGTTTATCGAGATACTCGGGCGTATCTGGGGTGTCTCGTTGTTCGAATTCGCCCAGCGCAACTCCGTGGGCCGGGCCATCAGTGACTCCCTCAGCAGCATCGGCCTGATCCTGTTGGTGACCTGGCTGTTCTGGGTGGTGCTCGACACCGCGATCCAGGAAGCCCTCAAACCACCGGTGAATAAACGCTCCAGCCGCCAGCCCAGTACCCGGGTCAAAACCATCCTGCCGCTGCTGCGCAATGCGGTGAAGATCATCCTGGTGGTGATCTGCGCGATCACCACCATGGCCAACCTGGGCATCAATGTCGCGCCGTTGCTGGCGGGCGCTGGGGTGGTGGGCTTGGCCATCGGTTTCGGTTCCCAGCAACTGGTGCAGGACGTGATCACCGGCCTGTTCATCATTATCGAAGACACCCTGTCCATCGGCGATTGGGTGGTGCTCGACTCCGGCCACGCCGGCACCGTCGAAGGCCTGACCATCCGCACCCTGCGCCTGCGCGACGGCAAGGGCTTTGTGCATTCTGTGCCGTTCGGGCAGATCAAGGCGGTCACCAACCAGTCCCGTCAATTCGCCTATGCGTTCTTCTCGGTGCAGTTCACCTACGACACCGACGTGGACAAGGCCGTGGAGCTGATCCGCGAAGCCGGCCAGTCGATCCGCGACGATGTGTTCCTCAAGTACAACCTGCAAGGGCCGTTGGAAGTGTTCGGGGTGGACAAGATGGACCTCAATGGCGTGGTGCTCACCGCGCAGTTCCGCACGGTTTCGGGTGGCCAGTACGCGGTCAGCCGTGCGTTTAACCAGCGTCTGAAAAAGCTTGTGGATAACTGTGAGGCGGTGCACTTCGCCCAGACTTATCCACAGCAGCTCTTGCTCGCACCGCGTACGGCGCTGAAACAGGAGGCCGCCGAACCCGACGTCAAGACACTTAATCCGTGACGGTTGCGCTACAAGCCCGCAAAATGCAACGATTCTGGCAATGACCTACGACAGCGCACACACGCCTGTCGATAATAACCATCGTTCCAAACAGACCGGGCCTGCTCAATCTATGCGAATGCGCCTTATGTTACTGGGCGGCGGGAATGCCCTCGGGCAGGCGCTGATTCGCCTCGGTGCGGAGGAAGACATCGGTTTCCTCGCCCCCAAACCGCCCCAAGACGGCTGGGATGCCGCAAGTCTCACCCAATTGCTCGACGACACCCGTCCCGATGCCTTGATCAACCTCGCCTACTATTTCGACTGGTTCCAGGCCGAAGCCGTGAGCGAGTCCCGCTTGGCCGCCCAGGAATTCGCCATCGAACGCCTGGCCGAGCTGTGCCAGCATCACAGCATCACCCTGCTGCAACCGTCCAGCTACCGCGTATTCGATGGCTCCCGCGCCACCGCCTACAGCGAGAAAGACGAGCCGGTGCCCCTGGGCCTGCGCGGCCAGGCGTTGTGGCGCATCGAACAAAGCGTGCGCGCCACGTGCCCGCAGCATGTGCTGCTGCGGTTTGGCTGGCTACTGGATGACAGCGTCGACGGCACGCTCGGGCGCTTCCTGGCCCGGGCTGAAAAACCGGATGAGCTGTTGATGGCCGACGACCGTCGTGGCAACCCGACGCCGGTTGACGACGCCGCACGGGTAATTATCTCGGTGCTCAAGCAACTCGATTGCGCCGCGCCACTGTGGGGCACTTACCACTACGCCGGCCACGAGGCGACCACGCCGTTGGCGCTGGGCCAGGCGATTCTCACTGAAGCGCGCAACTTCCATCCGTTGGCCATCGAGTCCCCCACCGCCCAGGCTCACGCAGCGCGGCCGGATGCGGCGGATGAACCGCAGCATGCGGTGCTGGCCTGCAAGAAAATCCTGCATACCTTCGGCATCAAGCCACGGGCATGGCGGGCAGGCTTGCCGGCGCTACTGGATCGCTTCTACCGCCATAGCTGACACCCCCAAAACCAAAAGTGGGAGGGGACTTATGTGGGAGCTGGCTTGCCTGCGATAGCATCACCTGGGTATCACTGATACACCGAGGTGTCTGCATCGCGGGCAAGCCCGGCTCCCACATAAGCCCCCTCCCACATGGGTTATGCGGTGTGGCTTAACCGGACTTAGAACTTGTAGCCGATACCCACCATGTAAACCATCGGGTCTACATCCACATTGACCTTGGCCCGAGTGCCCTGGCCCAGCGCGTTGTTATCCACAGTCGCTTTGGTGCTGATGTCGATGTAGCGCGCCTGGGCGTTGATCATCCACTTGTCGTTGATCATGTAGTCGGCGCCGATCTGCGCGGCCCAGCCCCAGGAGTTTTCGGCCTTGAAGTTGCTGAAACCGGCCTGTTCGGCACGGCTGCCCACGTGTTCGTCGTAGATCCAGGTGTAGTTGATACCGGCGCCCACATACGGCTGGAACGCAGACTTATGATCCAGCGGGTAGTACACGACGCTCAAGGTCGGCGGCAGGTGTTTCAGGGTGCCGAGCTTGCCGTTGGCGGCGCCCAGGGCGGTGTTCTTGATCTTCACGTCATGCTCGAACGGCGTGGCCGCGAGCAGTTCGATGCCGACGTGGTCGGTGATCATGTAGGCGAAGTTCAAGCCCAATTGGGTGTCGCTGCTCATGGTCGCCTTGCCGCCCAGGTTGGTACCGGCCAATGGGCCCTGGTCAACTTTGACGCTGCTGCTGTCGGCCTTCGGGTTCACGGTGATTGCACCGGCGCGAACCAGAATATCGCCCGCCTGGTGGGCGTGAGCGACGGGGGCGACGAGGGCGAGCGCGAAGAGGGACGCGCCGAGCAGAGACTTGTTCATGGGAGCTCCAAAGGACGTTTAAAAGTTGTACGTCCAATGGTAAAGATCGTTCCGTTCGGTCTTTTGACTCAGCTCAATGAAAGGGTGATCAGTCACTTTTGCCACTGATCTAAACCTTTGGGAGCTGGCTTGCCTGCGATGACGGCCAGCCAGCCGACACTCATCTACCTGACGCCCCACGATCAACCTGTGGGAGCGGGCTTGCTCGCGAAGGCGGCCTGACAGCCGACCGGGATGTTGGATCAGACCGAGTACCTATCCGTTATTTAGGTAACGGCCACTTAGGGTTCCGCCCTGACGGCGGGTCACTTTGGAAAAGCCCCAAAGTAACCAAAGGGCTCTTGCCCCACCACTCGGCACCTCGCTTAGGCTCGGTGTGCCCGTAATCCGCCAGTGATTTGGGGGGCCGCCGCCACGCGCCATCCATGGCGCGGGGCGGCTAAACCGGCATCCCTGCCGGTTTACCCCCCAAATCCCTGTCGAATTCCGGCCAGCGTGGTTTAACGGGGCGCCTAAGATCAAAAGCAGATCAAGATCAAGAGTAGCTCGCTTCGCATCTTGGTTACCGTCCACCGTTACAGCGTTGTGTAGATACCTATGCTGCGATAGCGCTGGTTCCGTTAAAGACTCAGTGACTGATACACCGCCTTCGGGAGCAAGCCCGCACACATTTGGATCTTCGGTGTGTTTGCTGGTGGGGTTATTCTTCGAGCTCGTACATATAAATCTTCTGGGCATCCATCTGGTAACCGGCATCGGCCAATTCGCTGGACGATGGCTTGACCTGCATCGCACCTTCGATCCAGTACGGTTGATACAGCTCATCGAGCTTCACCCCCACCTCGCTTTTCACGTGCACAATCTGGTTCGACGGCGGTGGCGGCACATGGATACAGGCGCCGAAATACGGCACCAGCAGAAACTCCGTGGTGCGGCCTTCTTCGCTGACTTCCAACGGCACGATATACCCCGGCAGGCGAATGTGCTGGCCATCCAGGCTCTGTACCACCGGCGCGTTGGGCATGTCCTGCTTGGCCGCCGGCGCGGCTTCGGCGGACAAGGCATCCGCCATGTTCGACAGGTCGTGCAGCGGCTTCATATTGGGCACTTCTGGTGGCGCATCCGGCGGGATCATCTCCTGCCAGGACAAATCCTTGGGCTGCTCCTGCGCCCAGGCAGGCACGGCCATCAACAACAACAGGGCAAACAGGGCACGACGCATCGAAGCCTTCCTCATAAACGGATGGACAGGCCATCGGCCAAAGATTGGCGGTAGGCGCGCCACGCGGGCACGCTGCCCATCAACAGGGCGGCTGCCAGGATACCGGCGAGCAACGTCCATTCATATTCGCTCGGCCACGACATCGGCAGGTCCAGGCCGTAATTGGCCTGCAAATAACCCCGCGAGGCGGCAATGCACAGGTACAGCAACCCCAGGCCCGCCACCACGCCGGACAAGGCCAGGGCGAAGGCTTCGAAGATCAGCAGCGTTGCGATGTGCCAAGGCCGCGCACCCACCGAGCGCAGGATCGCCATCTCGCGGCGGCGCTCGTTAAGGCTGGTGAGGATCGCCGTGAGCATGCCGATCAAACCGGTCAGCACCACGAACAGCGAGATCACAAACAAGGCTTTTTCGGCAGTGCCCATCATGCTCCACAACTCTTGCAGCGCGACGCCGGGCAGGATCGCCAGCATGGGCTCGCCACGGAATTCATTGATCTGCCGTTGCAAGGCGAAGGTGGAAATCTTGTTGTTCAGGCCGAGCATGAACGCGGTAATGGCTTGCGGCGTGAGGTCCATATTGCGCGCCTGGTCGGCACTGATGCGGCCTTTGCCCTGGGCCGGCACGCCGTTGTGCCAGTCGATATGAATCGCTTCCATGCCGCCGAGGCTGATATGCAGCGTGCGGTCCACTGGCGTGCCGGTGCGCTTGAGAATGCCGACCACCGTGAACGGTTTGTCGTCATGCTTGACCAGGCTGACCACCGCCACGCCATGGGCCAGCACCAGCTTGTCGCCGAGTTTGTAATGCAGGGCCTCGGCCACTTCAGCGCCGAGCACTACCTCGAACGGGTCGGTGGCGAAGGCACGGCCGCTGGCCAGCTCGAGATTTTGCTTGCGCCCGTACTGGTAGTGCTCGAAGTAGGATTCGTTGGTGCCCATCACCCGGTAGCCGCGATGGGAATCGCCAAGGGAAATCGGGATCGCCCATTTCACTTGAGGGCTGGCGGCGAAGTGCTCGTAGCTGTCCCAACGGATGTTGTTGGTGGCGTTGCCAATGCGGAACACCGAGTACAGCAGCAGGTTGACCGAGCCGGAACGGGCGCCGACGATCAGGTCGGTGCCGCTGATGGTGCTGGCGAAACTGTTGCGCGCCTCGACGCGCACACGCTCCACCGCGAGCAGCAAGCAGACGGAAAGCGCGATGGCAAACGCGGTGAGGATCGCGGTAAAGCGGCGGTTAGCCAGGCTGGCCATGGCTAGTCGGAACAGATACATCTCAAACCTCTGCGGGCATGGCGGCGCGATTGAGTTCGGCCAGCGACAGGTTGCGGTCGAACAGCGACGCCAGGCTCTGGTCATGGCTGACAAACAACAGGCTGGCGCCCGCTTCGCGGCATTCGGCGAACAGCAACTGCAGGAAGGCTTCGCGGGCGTCGTAGTCCAGGGCCGAGGTGGGCTCGTCGGCGATCACCAGCTCCGGCTGGCCGATCAGCGCTCGGGCAGCGGCCACCCGTTGTTGTTGGCCGATGGACAGCGAATCGGCACGGCGTTCCAGCAGGCTCGGGTCCTTCAAACCCAGGTGTGCGAGCAAGGTCGCAGCGGCCTGGTCGACGCTGCCGTGACGCTGCTTGGCCCGTTGCGCGCGCAGCTTGGAAAAGTGGCAAGGCAACTCGACGTTCTCGCGCACTGACAGAAACGGCAGCAGGTTGAACTGCTGGAAGATATAGCCGGTGTGGTCCACACGGAAACGGTCACGGGCGCCGGCCGAGAGTTCGGTCAACTCTTGGCCGAGCAGTCGAATGCTGCCCTGGCTGGGCTTCTGCACGCCGCCCAGCAGCCCCAGCAAAGTGGTCTTGCCACTGCCGCTCGGGCCCTTGAGGAACAAGGTTTCCCCGGGTTCCAGGCGGAACGCGGGAATGTCCAGCAACTGCGGGTGACCGGGCCAGTTGAAGCCCAGGTCGGACAGTTCGATTAACGCTTGAGTCATGGGAAGTCAGTGTCGCCTGGTAGTCGAAAATGGCGCCGATCCACTGTGGGAGCTGGCTTGCCTGCGATGGCATCGCGGCAGTGTGCCTGCTGCACCGCGTCGCCTGTATCGCAGGCAAGCCAGCTCTCACATGGACCTTGTTTCAAATCAGAACTTCAGCGTGGCTGCGGTTGCCGTCGCGTCAACACCTTGCTGACCGCTCGGGCCGATCAGTTGTACCTGAATTTTCTGGGTGGCGGGGAAGGTCTTGAACACCTGGCTCAAGTCCAGGTTGCCCAGGGCTGCCGGTGTGGCGCAGGTGAACTGGTAATGGGCGTGGATTTCACTGTGGTCGTGATCATGCTTGTGGGCGGCGGCGCCTTTGCCGTCGGTGGCGTGGTCATCGTCGTCATGCTCGGCTTCCGGTTTGTCACCGAACAACGGGCTGTTGAGTTCCTGGCTGCTGACCACACAACCTGCGGCCTTGGGCAGGTTGAACAGGGCCGATGGATTTTCCAGCTGTTTGCGCACGGCGGCGACCTTGGCCTTGTCGGCGGCGCTGGTGGCTACATGTTCGAAACCCACCAGGTTCATGGCCGGGCTGTCCAGTTCCAGCTCCAGGGCCTGGCCGTCCAGCACGGCATTCAGGCGCCCGACGCCATGTTCATGGGCGCCGAGGCTGCCGTGCTCGTGGTCATGGTCTTCGTGAGCATGAGCGACAGCCAGTGGCAGCAGGGCAAACGGCAAAGCGAGCAGCAAACGGCGCATGAGAGAGCTCCAGGATGAAAGTTTTGTTATGTGATCTTATAACAATTGAGCCGAGAGTTTGACCGCCCGCTTGGTGTTGCGCAAGCTGCGTGGGAGCATGCCCGTCAGAAAAATGCAGGAGTAAGGACGATGTTGCGAATTCGTGGAACCATCGGCGACCTGCCGGTGGACTTGACCTTGGAGCTGGACGACGGCGATTGGGCGCGATTGGGCGCCCAACTGCAGGCCGCGCCAACGCCCAGCGCGCCTACTGCGGCACCGGTCAAACAGAACGAAGACCTGTGGCAGAACGCCCAGGATTTACTGCGCAAGGCCGGGCAACTCAATGGCCTGGAATTGCTCGACCAACTCGAAGGCCTGGCCGGCGATGCCGGGGCGGGCAAGCGCCTGCTGGTGCGCCTGCGCCACAGCGCCAACGTGAAGGTGGCCAGCGGCGGCGACACCCCGCTCTACACCTGGGTCGGCGCTTTGTAGGAGCGAGCTCGCCCGCGAAAAACTCTCAGGTACCACGTTCATCCAGGATGCCCGCGTTATCGTTGTCGTTTTTCGCGAGCAAGCTCGCTCCTACAAGGTTGGGTTAGTACAGCGCGGCAAACAACTTGCGGCGGTACACCGTGACCAGCGGGTGATCATTGCCCAGCAATTCGAACACCTGCAGCAAGGTTTTGTGGGGTAGGCCTTCGCTGTAGCCGCGGTTGCGGATAAACAACTTGAGCAGCCCTTCCAGCGCCGCGTCGTATTGCTGGCGCGCCAGTTGCTGGATCGCCAACTGATAGGCCGCTTCGTCATCCTGCGGGTTTTGCGCCAGGCGGCTTTTCAGCTCGGCGGCGTCCGGCAAGTCCGCAGCCTGGCGCAGGAAGGTGATTTGCGCCTTGGCCCCGGCCAGGGCGGCCTTGTGGTCGTCGCTCTTGACCGCGTCGAGCACGGCCTGGGCTTCACCCAATTCACCGCGCTCAGCCAGGCAACGTGCATACAGGATCAGCGCGGCGGCGTTGGTGTTGTCTTCGCCCAACAACTGCACCAGCAGCGCTTCGGCCTCGCTGATGCGTCCTTCGCTGAACAGCGCCTGAGCCTGCTCCAGCGGGTCCGCCGCAGCCGGTGGTGGCATTTGCACATGGGGCTCCAGCATTGCCCGTACTGCCGACTCTGGCTGTGCCCCGGCAAAACCGTCCACCGGTTGGCCATTCTTGAACAGCACCACCGTCGGCAGGCTTTGAATGCCAAAACGCGCCACGATGTCCTGTTCGGCTTCGCAGTCGACTTTTGCCAGCAGCAACTCGCCCTGATAACTCTCGGCAATCTTCGCCAGCATCGGCATCAGCGCTTTGCAGGGAGCGCACCACTCGGCCCAGAAATCGACCAGTACGGGCTTTTCGAAGGAGTTCTGAATAACGGCCTGGTCGAAGTTGGCGGTGGTGACGTCGAAGATGTACGGCGTGGGCTCACTCATGGGGCATCTCGAATAAAGCGGGAATGGGGGCAACTATAAGGGCTGGCGAGGTTGGCTGAAAGCATCGTGGTAGCGCCCACCTTGAAATGCATCCCTTGTGGGAGCGGGCTTGCCCGCGATGGCCATAGGTATCTACACAACTTCGGTACGACGCTAAGCCTGTGGTGAGGGAGCTTGCTCCCGTGACGACCAGACAGCCGGCGCATATCCATCTGACGCCCCGCGATCCAAATGTGGGAGCGGGCTTGCTCGCGAAGGCGGCCTGGCAGTCAACACGGTTGGATTGTGTACATATCCATTGCTGCGGTAACGGCCACTTAGGGTTCCGCTCTGACAGCGGGTCACTTTGGAAAAGAGCCCCAAAGTAACCAAAGGGCTCTTGCCCCACCACTCGGCACCTCGCTCACGCTCGGTGTGCCCGAACACAGGCTTGAATCCGTGGGCCGCCGCCACGCGCCATCCATGGCGCGGGGCGGCTAACCCGGCGTCCTGCCGGGTTACCCACGAATTCAAGCCTGCGTTCGGCCAGCGTGGTTTAACGGGGCGCCTAAGATCAAAAGCAGATCAAGAGCAGCTCGCTTCGCATCGTGGTTGCCGTCGACTGCTACAGAGTTGTGTAGATACCTATGCCGCGATGGCCTCAAGCGCGCCGCGAATGGTACAGGCTCACCTTACGAAACTCCCAAGGCTCGGCCAGGTCTGGCAGGGTCAAGGCCTCGAGGATCTCCAGCCGCCGGTAATCCGGATGCTGGAAATCCCGTACCCGCGAATCCGCCACCAGCGCTTCGCGGCCACGAGTGAGGAACTGATCCAGCAACGGCAAGTTGGCGCGGTCGTAGAGCACGTCGGCCACCAGAATCAGGTCGAAGCGGTCGGCTTCGGCAAAAAAGTCTGCCGAATAACTCAGCGCCACCTGGTTGAGCTCGGCATTCGCACGGCAAGCGGCCAAGGCCAGTGGGTCCAGGTCGCAGGCCACCACCTCCAGGGCGCCAGCCTTGACGGCAGCGATCCCGGCCACGCCCGAACCTGCGCCGAAATCCAGCACGCGTTTGCCGGCGACCCACTCGGGATGCGCTGCCAGGTAACGCGCCAATGCCAGGCCGCTGGCCCAGCAAAAGCTCCAGTAGGGCGGCTCATGCAGGATGCGCCGGGTTTCTTCCTGGCTGAAGGCGCGGTCCATGTTGTCGGCGTCCAGCAGCCACAACGACAACGCGGTGCCCGGCAATGGGCAGGGCACCAATTGCGCATCGCCAATCAACGCGCTCAAGGCGTGTTGCAGGCCCAGCGGTGGCGTCATGGCGCCTTGACGAGTTGCAGGGGGCCGGTGCTCTGGGTGATCGCCTGGGTGACGCGCACGGCAGGCAGATGCAGGATCAACTGGCCGGACTGGCTGGCGCGGCCGCGCAATTCCACGCGCGCACCGGCCGGGAAGGCTTCAGGGTTAAAGCGCAGGCGGAAGGCCAGGGGTTTGCCGTTGCCGCTCAGTACGCTGCTGGCGAGCAGTTGCTGCGGGCGCGAACGGTCGTCGATCACCAGGAGCGCCATCTCGACTTCGGCACCGGCGGGCACGTTGGTCAGGCTGCCGCTGATTTCGCGCTGATAGGCGGGCAGGGGGCCGAGGTCTTCAATGCCTGGGACTTTTTTCTCTTGCGCCGGGGTGGGTTGAGGCGCGGCCGGCTTGGGGGCTTCGCTGCTGCAGGCGACCAGAAAACTGAACAGGCTGAGTAGAACGAGTGGTCGTAACTGCATGTACGGCTCCAGAAAGGACAAAATCCGTGGCTTAAAAATATGAAACATATAAGCCTGCCTATATACCGTAAAGGCTATGGCTTGTCTTGCCACAGGGATGCGCTACCATGGCCCTCCCATTTTTTGTTGCCTGCCAACCATGCACTGTCCCTTCTGCGGTGCCAACGACACCAAGGTCATCGACTCGCGTCTGGTCGCCGAGGGCGACCAAGTGCGTCGCCGGCGCGAATGCCTGGCCTGTGGTGAACGTTTCACCACCTTCGAAACCGCCGAACTGGTGTTGCCGCGTCTGATCAAGTCCGACGGCAGCCGCCAGCCTTTCGACGAAGAAAAACTGCGCGCCGGTATGCAGCGCGCCCTGGAAAAACGCCCGGTGAGTGTCGAGCGCCTGGAAGCGGCGCTGGTGCATATCAAGCACAAGCTGCGGGCGACCGGCGAGCGCGAGGTCAAGAGCCTGGTGGTCGGTGAGCTGGTGATGGGCGAGCTGCAAAAGCTCGACGAAGTCGCCTATATCCGTTTTGCCTCGGTGTATCGACGCTTCCAGGACCTCAATGAGTTCCGCGAAGAGATCGACCGCCTGGCCCGTGAGCCCTCCAAACAATGACCTCTGAACAGGCTGTGCTCGACGCCCACTACATGGCCCGCGCCCTCGAATTGGCGCGCAAGGGCCTGTACACCACCCACCCCAACCCCCGTGTTGGCTGCGTGATCGTGCGTGACGGGCAGATTGTCGGCGAAGGCTGGCATGAGCGCACCGGCGAACCCCATGCCGAGCCCAATGCCCTGCGCGCCGCGGGCGACAAGGCCCGTGGCGCGACGGTGTACGTGACCCTTGAACCGTGCAGCCATCATGGCCGTACGCCGCCCTGCGCCGATGCGCTGGTGACCGCCGGCGTAGCGCGGGTAGTGGCCGGCATGCAGGACCCGAACCCTGAAGTGGCCGGGCGGGGCATGCAGCGCCTGGCCCAGGCGGGTATCGAGGTGCGCAGCGGTGTGTTGGAAACCCAAGCGCGGGCGCTTAACCCCGGCTTCCTCAAGCGCATGGAGCATGGCCTGCCGTTTGTGCGGGTCAAGCTGGCGATGAGCCTGGACGGCCGCACGGCGATGGCCAGCGGCGAAAGCCAGTGGATCACCGGCCCCGCCGCCCGTGCTGCGGTGCAACGCCTGCGCGCCGAAGCCAGTGTGGTGCTGACCGGTGCCGACACGGTACTGGCCGACGGTGCCCGCTTGACCGTACGCGCCGCCGAACTGGGCCTGGATGAAGCAACCACCGCCCTGGCCATGTCGCGCCCGCCGTTGCGTGTGCTGATCGATGGCCGCCTGCGGGTGCCGCTCAACGCGCCGTTCTTCAAGGCCGGCCCGGCATTGGTCATCACCTGCGTCACCCCAGAGAACCAGTTTCCCCGTGGCCCTGAGTGCCTGGTGGTGCCTGGCGTGGAAGGCCAGGTAGACCTGCGCTCGGCATTGGTCGCCCTGGCTGCCCGTGGCGTCAACGACGTGTTGGTGGAAGCTGGGCCAAGCCTGGCCGGTGCGTTTGCCCAACAAGGCCTGGTGGATGAGTACGTGATATTCATCGCCGGCAAGTTCTTAGGCTCTGCTGCCCGCCCGTTGCTGGACTGGCCGCTTGAGAAGTTGGCCGATGCCCCCCAACTCAAGATCACCGACATGCGCGCTGTGGGCGACGACTGGCGAGTCACTGCCATCCCCGTCCCAGCAGTGAGCGTATAATTCCCGGCCTGCGCTTAAGCGTCAGCCCCTCGTTTTCAGGAGAACGAAATGTTCACCGGCATTATCGAATCCATCGGCAGCATCCGTGCAATGACCCCCAAAGGCGGGGATGTCCGCCTGCTGGTTGAAACCGGCAAGCTGGACCTCGGCGACGTCAAGCTGGGCGACAGCATCGCCGTCAGCGGCGTGTGCCTGACCGTCATCGAGCTGCCGGGCAACGGCTTTGCTGCCGATGTCAGCCGGGAAACCCTGGACTGCACCGCGATGAACGACCTCAAGGCCGGCAGCCCGGTCAACCTGGAAAAAGCCCTGACGCCGACCACCCGCCTGGGCGGTCACCTGGTCAGCGGCCATGTCGACGGTGTCGGCGAAGTGGTCGCGCGCAGCGAAAACGCCCGCGCCGTGGAATTCCGTATCCGCGCGCCCAAAGAGCTGGCCAAGTACATCGCACACAAAGGCTCGATCACCGTCGATGGCACCAGCCTGACCGTGAACGCCGTGAATGGCGCCGAATTTGAACTGACCATCATTCCCCACACCCTCAGCGAAACCATCATGGCCTCGTACCAGCCGGGCCGCCGGGTGAACCTGGAAGTGGACTTGCTTGCCCGTTACCTGGAGCGCCTGTTGCTGGGCGAAAAGGCCGCAGAGCCTGCAGCCGGTAACATCACCGAAAGTTTTCTGGCCGCTAACGGCTACCTGAAATCCTGACCAAGGGGGTGCCGCGTGGCGCTCAATAGCATCGAAGAACTGGTTGAAGACATCCGCCAAGGCAAGATGGTCATCCTCATGGATGACGAAGATCGCGAGAACGAAGGCGATATCATCATGGCCGCCGAGGCGTGCAAGCCCGAGCACATCAACTTCATGGCCAAGCACGCCCGTGGGCTGATCTGCATGCCCATGAGCCGCGAACGCTGCGAATTGCTCAAGCTGCCCCTGATGGCGCCGCGCAATGGCTCGGGTTTTGGCACCAAGTTCACCGTATCCATTGAAGCCACCACGGGCGTCACCACCGGCATTTCCGCCGCTGACCGCGCCCGCACCGTGCAAGCCGCCGCTGCGAAAGACGCCAAGGCCGAAGATATCGTCAGCCCGGGCCACATCTTCCCGCTGATGGCCCAGCCGGGCGGTACCCTGGCCCGTGCCGGCCACACCGAAGCCGCCTGCGATTTGGCGCGCATGGCCGGTTTCGAGCCAAGCGGGGTGATCTGCGAAGTGATGAACGATGATGGCACCATGGCCCGTCGTACTGAACTCGAAGCCTTTGCCGCCGAACACAATCTCAAGATCGGCACCATCGCCGACCTGATTCACTACCGCATGATCCACGAACGTACCGTTCAGCGGATTGCCGAGCAGCCACTGGACAGCGAACTGGGCCAATTCAATTTGGTGACCTACCGTGATTCAGTGGAAGGCGACGTGCACATGGCCCTGACCCTGGGCAACATTTGCGCCGAAGAACCGACCCTGGTACGCGTGCACAACATGGACCCCCTGCGTGACCTGTTGATGGTCAAGCAGCCGGGCCGCTGGAGCCTGCGCGCCGCCATGGCCGCGGTTTCCGAGGCGGGCAGCGGTGTGGTGCTGTTGCTCGGTCACCCGCTGGACGGCGATGTATTGCTGGCGCATATCCGCGAAACCGCTGATGCCGTGCCGGTGAAAAAGCCGACCACCTACAGCATCGTCGGTGCCGGTTCGCAGATCCTGCGCGACCTGGGTGTGCGCAAAATGCGCCTGATGAGCGCACCGATGAAATTTAATGCGATATCCGGATTCGACCTGGAAGTTGTAGAATACGTGCCCTCCGAATAAAGGCCGGCGATTCTTGCCCCTTGTTCGCGGTTAAATCATCACTGAGGGACGCACTTTTCGCGTCCCGGCTCTTTAAGAGATTTGTCGAATGACCCTGAAGACCATCGAAGGTACCTTCATCGCCCCCAAAGGCCGCTATGCCCTGGTGGTTGGCCGCTTCAACAGCTTCGTGGTTGAAAGCCTGGTGAGCGGTGCGGTTGACGCCCTGGTTCGCCACGGTGTGAGCGAGAGCGATATCACCCTTATCCGCGCGCCTGGCGCCTTCGAAATTCCACTGGTTGCGCAAAAAGTTGCTCAGCAGGGTGAATACGCGGCGATCATCGCCCTGGGCGCGGTGATTCGTGGCGGTACCCCGCACTTCGAATACGTGGCCGGCGAATGCACCAAGGGCCTGGCCCAGGTGTCCATGGAGTTCGGCGTGCCAGTCGCTTTCGGCGTACTGACCGTGGATTCCATCGAGCAAGCCATCGAGCGTTCCGGCACCAAGGCCGGTAACAAAGGCGCCGAAGCTGCCTTGTCCGCCCTGGAAATGGTCAGCCTGCTGTCGCAGTTGGAGGCCAAGTGATTTCCGACGAAAGCGATCAGTTCAACCCTCAGGAGCCGCGTCCTGCCGATGCGGGCAAGCCGTCCAAGAGCGAGAAGCGTCGCAAGGCGCGTCAACTTGCGACCCAGGCGCTGTACCAGCGTCACCTGGCGGGCGCTTCGCTGAACGAAATCGAGGCACAGTTTCGCGTCGATAACGATTTCACCTTCGCCGACCAGAGCTACTTCCACGACATCCTTCATGGTGTGCACGCCAACCTGACCGAGATCGACACAGCCTTGGCGCCATGCCTGGACCTGACCATCAAAGAACTCGACCCGGTTGAACTGTGCGTGATGCGTCTGTCCACCTGGGAGCTGCTCAAGCGCGTCGACGTGCCGTACCGCGTCGTGATCAACGAAGGCATCGAACTGGCGAAAGTCTACGGTTCGACCGACGGCCACAAATTCGTCAACGGCGTGCTCGACAAGCTGGCCCCGCGCCTGCGTGAAGCCGAAGTGAAGGAACACAAGCGCTAATCTGCGCTTGAGTCTTCAATGGGTGAGTTTGAGCTGATCCGCACCTACTTCGCCGCTGCGCCCTGTGCGCAAGGCGGCGAAGGCATTGCCCTGGGGATCGGCGACGACTGCGCCTTGCTGGCGCTTCCCGCTGGGGAGCAACTGGCAGTCTCTACCGATACGCTGGTAGCAGGGGTGCATTTTGCCGACCCCTGTGACCCGTTCCTGCTCGGCCAGCGCTCGCTGGCCGTGGCGGTGAGCGACCTGGCCGCCATGGGCGCCCACCCCCTCGCCTTTACCCTTGCCCTGACCACGCCGAGCGTCGAAGCCGATTGGCTGCAACGCTATGCCCAAGGCTTGAACGCCATGGCGCAAAGCTGCGGCGTGGGCCTGGTGGGCGGCGATACCACCCGTGGGCCGCTGAGCCTCACCCTGACCGTGTTCGGCCGCGTGCCGGCTGGCCAGGCCTTGACGCGCAGCGGTGCTCAGCCGGGTGATTTGCTGTGTGTCGGCGGCGAGTTAGGTAATGCCGCTGGCGCGTTGCCGCTGGTATTGGGGCAACGCACGGCTGACGCAGCAATCGCCGAGCCGCTGCTGGCGCATTACTGGTCGCCGCAACCGCAGTTGTCCCTGGGGCTTGCGCTGCGGGGCAAGGCGACAGCGGCCATGGATATCTCCGATGGGCTGCTGGCCGATTGCGGGCATATCGCCAAGGCGTCAGCGGTGCGCCTG
This sequence comes from Pseudomonas sp. FJ2-5-13, assembly GCF_029201605.1. NCBI lineage: Bacteria > Pseudomonadati > Pseudomonadota > Gammaproteobacteria > Pseudomonadales > Pseudomonadaceae > Pseudomonas > Pseudomonas sp. FJ2-5-13. The sequence goes on along the minus strand of NZ_CP104045.1, from coordinate 5,361,905 downwards.
GTGGTTGAGCGCCACCGGTTGCCGTTGTCCGAGGCGTTGCTGGCGTTTGTCGGTGAAGACCAGGCTCACGTGGCGGCGTTGAGTGGGGGCGACGACTATGTGCTGGCGTTCACCTTGCCACCGTCCCAGTTGGCACCGTTGCAGGCCGCTGGCTGGCCAGTGCATGTGGTCGGCCGAGTCGAAGCGGGGCAGGGCGTGACGCTGCTCGACGGCGACGGCCAGGACATCACCCCGGCTGTGCGCGGCTACCAGCATTTTCGCCAGACGCCCTAAGCCGGCGCTCTGCGCTACCCTTTATACGATTATCCCGAGTAAGAGGCCGTGACCATGGCTGCATGCCGCTGGCTGCTGATCGTGCTGTGTACCTTCGCTTCCCTGGCCCAGGCGAGCACTCCCGTGCCCGGCAAAATCGTGCTGGCCAGTGAGGAATGGAACGACTACACCAACAAAGATGGCAGCGGCCTGGCCTGGGACGTGTTGCGCCAAGTCTTTGAACCGGCTGGCATCACCGTGCACACCCGCAGCGTGCCCTACACCCGCTCGATTGGCCTGGCCCAGCGTGGTGAGGTGGATGGGTGTGTCGGCACCTATCGCGATGAGGCCAGCGGGGTGCTTTACCCTCGCTGGAACTTCGACGCCGATCACGTCTATGCCCTCGGGCTGGCCACTGCACCCACGCCGACCCTGGCGACCTTGGGCAAGTACCGCCTGGCCTGGGTGCGTGGCTACAAATACGAGGGGTACCTGCCCAACGTGCAGCGCTTCAACCAAATCGAGCGGCGTGACGGCATTCTGCCGATGTTGCAACACGGTCGCGCCGATTTCTATATCGATGCTCTCACCGAAGCCCAATACGTGCTCAGTCAGTCCCAAGACCCGACACCATTCAAGCTCACCCATATCGCTGAATTGCCGCTCTACATAGGTTTTGCCGACACCGAGCGCGGCAGGGCATTGATGGGCGTGTATGACCAGCGTCTGGCCAGCCTGGTCAAGACCGGTGAGTTGAAAGCGATTTTCGAGCGCTGGAAACAGCCGTATCCGTTCTGACGCCCATAGAACTGACTCAAAGGCCAATCGAACCTATTGATCTTTATCAGCGATAATTCAGCTTAAGCGTCTGTAGGAACGTGCTGTTACAATGCCCGCCTCTGTGAAATCTGAAATCAGGAGCACACGGTGCCCGTCGTTTTCGTCGCCGCTTCCAAGCTGCCTACCCCTTTTGCCACGTTCACCATGAACGGCTTTCTTGAAGAAGCCACCGGGCGCGAGCACGTTGTGCTCAGCCTCGGTGACATTACCGATGGGGAGCCGGTGCTGGGGCGTGTGCATTCCGAGTGCCTGACCGGCGATGCGCTGTTCAGCCAGCGCTGTGACTGCGGCTCGCAACTGGAGGCCGCACTGCAGGCCATCGCCCGTGAAGGCCGTGGCGTGTTGCTGTACTTGCGTCAGGAAGGCCGCGGCATTGGCCTGTTGAACAAGATCCGCGCCTACGAACTGCAAGACGGCGGCGCCGATACCGTGGAGGCCAACGAGCGTCTGGGCTTTGCTGCCGACCAGCGCGACTACGCCATCTGCCTGCCGATGCTCGAGCACCTGGGGGTCAAATCCCTGCGCCTGATGACCAACAACCCCCGCAAGGTCAAAGCCTTGACCGAGATGGGCATCACCGTGGCCGAGCGCGTGCCGCTGCACACCGGGCACAACCCGCACAACAAACTCTACCTGGCCACCAAGGCCAGCAAGCTCGACCATATGATGGGCAACGAGCACCAGGGCGAGGTCGACCGCGCGTGACCCGTGGCCAGGTGAAACGGCGCCTGTCCTTCAATTGGTGGCAGTACCTGGCCCTGGCATTGCTGCCTTTGTTTGTGATCAACCTGCTATTTGGTCGTGCTGAATCCTTGTTGCCCGTCTTGGCCATGCCGTTTTTCATCGCCGGCGTGGCCTCGATGTTTCTCAGCCTGCGTTATTTTCATGCTTATAAACACGCACTGATCGCCACCTCCAAAGCCCTTGATACTGCTGAAGAGCCCGCAGCCTGGATCACCCTGGCGGCGCGACGGCGCACGGCCTTGCTGGTGGCCGCGCTGCCTGCCTGGATCGGTGCGCTGGCGGTATTCGTCGGCCTGGAGGCGGTGCCGCTGTTTCTGTTGGCGTTGTCGACGCTGGTGCTGTTCTACCTCTATCGCATACCGCGTCAGTTGGGATGAAGCGCTACTGGCTGGCGCTGCTGCTGGTATTCAGTGCCCAGGGCTGGGCGGTCGAGCGAGTTGTCAGCCTGGCGCCGTCACTGTCTGAAATCGTGCTTGAACTGGGCGCCGACGACTTGCTGGTTGGCGTACTTGATGGTGGTGAGCGCCCGGTGGCGTTGGCGAAGGTGCCCTCGGTCGGGCATTACGGCCAGTTGGACATGGAGCGCCTGCTCAGCCTCAAACCCGACCTGATCCTGCTGTGGCCTGGCAGTGTTGGCCCGGCCCAGCGCGAGCAGCTCCAGCGGTTGAATATCCCGGTGTACGTCGCCGAACCCCATAGCCTTGAACAACTGACCACGCAGGTGCAGGCCATTGCCGAGCAATTGGGCCGCGCTGAGGCAGGGCGAGAGCGTGCTGCACAATTGCGCCAGCGCTTGGCCGAATTACGCCAGCGCTACCAACGGGCTGAGCCGCTGCGGGTGTTCTACCAAGTGTGGAACCAGCCGCTGTACACCGTGGGCGGTGGGCAGATCATCAGCGATGCCCTCAGTGTGTGCGGGGCGCGCAATGTGTTTGATGACCTGAAGTTGCCGGCGCCGCAGGTGAATATCGAGTCGGTGCTGGCGCGTGATCCGGAGGTGATCCTGGTGGGGGATCAGGCTCAGAAGGACGCTTGGAAGGCATGGCCAATGATGGCTGCTCGGGTACGGTTAGTGCCGGACAAGGGCCTGGAGCGGCCGAGTGGGCAGATGTTGGAGGCGGTGGGGCGGTTGTGTCAGGTTTTATCACCTAACCTGTGAAACCGCTATCGCAGGCAAGCCAGCTCCCACAGGGGAATGCATTTCAATTGTGGGAGCTGGCTTGCCTGCGATGACATCGGTGCAGGCCCCTCAGAACTCAGGTGTCCATGTCAGCCCAACCATCCACACCCGACCTTCTTCACGATAATTCTGAGCCTCGCCGAGGTAGCTGTACTTCGCCCGTGCATAAGACTTATCCAGCACGTTATCCACCTTCAGCGACAACGACACCTCCCGGTTCAACGCCCAACTACTGCGCAGCCCCAACAAGGCATAACCGCCCAGACGGTTGCGGTTGGCTTCATCGTCGTAGCTGCTGCTGATCGCCTGCCAGCTGGCGCCGAGACCGAGCTGATCAAATTGTCGGTCCAGATCCAGGTTCACCGTGCGCCGTGCGCGACGTGCCAGGGTGTGGCCGCTGTCACGGTCACGCGGGTCGATAAGCGACAGGCCCAGGTTGCCCTGCCAGCCAAACAGTTCCTGCTTGAGCGCCGCTTCAAAGCCGTTGATCCGCGCCGCCGCCACGTTTTGCGGCTTGCCAGCGTCAAGGATGATCGCGTCGCTCAGATCAGTGCGATACAGCGAGGCTTCCAGGCGTGCGCTGTCGGTCAGTTGGCTGCGCCATTGTAGTTCGTAGCTCTTTGAGGTCTCAGGCTGCAGATTGGGGTTGCTGTACTGCGTGTCGGGGTAATAGAGGTCATTGAAGGTCGGCGCGCGGAAGCCTTCGCTGTAGCTCAGGAGCAGGTCATTGTCAGGGTTGACCGGCACGGTCAGGGTGCCGCTCCAACTGTTCTGGCCGCCGAACTGCTGGTTCTGGTCGCGGCGCAGGCCCAGCTCGGTGGAAAACCACTGGCTCTTGAAACGGTGCTGCACAAAGGCCGCCCGGTTCCAGCGGCTGTTCTCGGTAAAGGTGGTGGAACCGTGGAAACGGTCTTCGTACCAATCGCCGCCGACGATCAGGCTGTTTTGCTCATCCAGGGTCAGGTCGTTCTGCCAATTGACCGAGTCGCGGTAGGTGTTGAATGCACTGTAATCATCGCTGAGGGTATCGCGCTTGGTGTCGCGGTTTTCACTGTGGCCCAGCTCCAGGCGCGACTGCCAGCTGTCATTGAGCTTGGCATCGACATAGCCGCTGGCGCTGCTCACTGTGTAGTCGGTGTAGGGTTTCTGGCCGAGGCTCTGCCCGGTGGCACCGTCGTAGCGGCCATAACTGTTGTCATACTCCGACTTGCCACGGTTATCCAACAGGTTGAAGCCCGCCTCCAGCTCATCGCTGAACGAATGGCTGAGGTTCAGGCTGATCGACTGATTGCGGTAGGCATCATGGTCGCCATCACTGGGAAACGACGCGTGGCTCGCGTTGATACCGGCAGTTTCATCCAGGCTCGCGCCCAGGTTGAAACGCGTGTGTTCATCGCCGCCCGACAGGCCCAGGCTGCGCTCCCAGGTCTGGTTGCTGCCAAACCCCAGTTTCAAGCGCGGCTGCAAGCCTTGCTCGGCATTGCGCCGGGTGAACACCTGAATCACCCCACCAATCGCATCGCTGCCGTAAATCACCGAACGCGAACCGCGCAGCACTTCCACCCGTTCAATCTGATCGACGTTGAGGTATTGCAAGCCGCTGTCGCCGGAGGTGGTGTTGGCGATGCGTTGGCCGTCCACCAGCACCAGGCTCTGCGCCGACTTGGTGCCGCGAATAAAAATCCCCGGCAAACTGCCACGCCCACCGGTTGGCGCAACTTGCACGCCCGGCACGCGGCTGAGCAGGTCGGTGACGCTGGTGGGTTGCAGGCGGTCGATGTCGGCGCGGGTGAATACAGTGTTGGCGGCGCTGCTGTCGTTACGCGCCTGGACTTGGCGGTTGGCGCTGATAACCACGTCGGAGAGCTTCAGGGCCTGGTCGCGGGTGTCGGCGAGCAGGTCGGCGCAGGGGAGCAGTAGCAGGGCAAGGCACAGGCGTTTCATGGGCTGTCCATAGCATTCGAATGTCATGCAAAACCACTGTGGGAGCTGGCTTGCCTGCGATAGCGGTGTATCTGACACATTGTTAGCGAATGTGCCGCCGTCATCGCAGGCAAGCCAGCTCCCACAGTTTGGGCTGATTACAGATTTAGTAGCGCCAAACGCTCGCGGACAGACGCCTCGATACCCGCCTCATCCAGCCCGCACTCAGCCAGCATCTGCGCCGGCTTGGCGTGTTCGACGTACACATCCGGCAAGCCCAGATGCAGCACCGACTTGAGGATATTCTCCCGCGCCAGGAGCTCGCTGACCGCCGCACCGGCGCCGCCCATGATGGCGTTTTCTTCGACGGTCACCAGCAACTCATGGCTGGCGGCAATTTCGCGTACCAGTGTTTCGTCCAGTGGCTTGACGAACCGCATATCGACCACAGTGGCGTCGATCTTCTCGGCGACTTTCAAGGCTTCGGCCAGTTGCACGCCAAACACCAGGAACGCAGTTTTGCTGCCTTGGCGACGCACAATGCCTTTACCGATTTCAATCGGCTCCAGGTCTTTTTCGATCACGGCGTTGGGGCCAGTGCCGCGCGGGTACCGCACAGCGGCCGGGCCGTTGTACAGGTGGCCGGTGCTGAGCATCTTGCGCAGTTCGTTTTCGTCGCTCGGTGTCATCACCAGCATGCCGGGGATGCAACGCAGGTACGACAGGTCGAAGCTGCCCGCATGTGTCGGGCCGTCTTCGCCCACCAGGCCGGCACGGTCGATGGCGAACAGCACGTCGAGGTTCTGTACCGCTACATCGTGAACCAACTGGTCATAACCGCGTTGCAGGAAGGTGGAGTAGATCGCCACCACCGGTTTGGCGCCTTCGCAGGCCATGCCGGCCGCGAAGGTCACGGCGTGTTGCTCGGCAATCGCCACATCGAAGTAACGCAGCGGGAAACGCTCGCTGAACGCCACCAGGTCGGAGCCTTCCTTCATCGCCGGGGTCACACCCACCAGGCGCGGGTCGGCGGCGGCCATGTCGCACAGCCATTCGCCAAACACCCCGGAATACTTCGGCCCGCTGGCCTTTTTCGGCGCGGCGGCGGGGGCATCGAGGGGTTCGAGTTTGGTGATCGCGTGGTAACCAATCGGGTCGACTTCCGCCGGAGCGAAACCTTTGCCTTTCTTGGTGACGATATGCAGGAACTGCGGGCCCTTGAGGTCGCGCATGTTGCGCAACGTGGCGATCAGGGTGGGCAGGTCGTGGCCGTCGATAGGGCCGATGTAGTTCCAGCCCAGCTCTTCGAACAGCGTGCCGGGGACCAGCATGCCCTTGGCATATTCTTCGGTGCGACGCGCGATTTCCCACGCGCCAGGCAGACGCGACAGCACTTTCTTGCTGCCTTCGCGCATGCTGGCATAGGTACGGCTGGAGAGGATCTTCGCCAGGTAATTGGACAGGCCACCCACGTTGCGCGAAATCGACATGTCGTTGTCGTTGAGGATCACCAACATGTTGGCGTCCACTTCCGGCGCATGGTTCAGCGCTTCGAAGGCCATGCCGGCGGTCAGCGCGCCATCACCAATCACCGCAATCGCCTTGCGCTCACTGCCTTGCAGGCGGGCGGCAATCGCCATGCCCAGCGCTGCGCTGATGGAGGTGCTGGAGTGGCCGACGCCAAAGGTGTCGTACTCGCTCTCGGCACGGCGCGGGAAGGCGGCCAGGCCGTCCTTCTGGCGCAGGCTGGCCATGCGCTCGCGACGGCCGGTGAGGATTTTATGCGGATACGCCTGATGGCCCACGTCCCACACCAGCCGGTCGTCCGGGGTGTCGAACACGTAATGCAAGGCGATGGTCAGCTCGATCACGCCCAGCCCGGCGCCAAAATGCCCACCGGTCTGGCCGACCGTGTAGAGCAATTCCAGGCGCAGCTCATCGGCCAGGGTTTCCAGCTCGGCTTCACCCAGTCGACGCAGGCCGTCCGGCGTGGCAGCACGGTCGAGCAGGGGCGTGGACGGGCGTTTGCGGGGAATCTCTTGAAACGTCGTGGGCATCAGGCGAATCGTTATAGGTATAGAAGAGGCGGCAGTTTACCTCAAGCCGTGCAAACTGCCCACGCAGAGCGCCGAACTTGGCCGATATGCGGCGCAAATGGCCGCGGCTGTCAGTGGCGACGTTCGACGATATACCGCGCCAGGTCACGCAGTGGCTCGGCCGCCGCGTCGAAAGGTCGCAGGGCGTCCAGGGCCTGGTCGCGCAGCTCGATGGCATACGCCTTGGCGGCTTGCAGCCCGAGCAACGCAGGATAAGTCGGCTTGTCCCGTGCGATATCGGCGCCTTGGCGTTTACCGAGGGTGGCGGTGTCACTTTCCACGTCGAGAATATCGTCCTGCACCTGGAAGGCCAGGCCGATCGCGCGGGAATAGGTCTGCAGGGCCGCCAAGTGCTCGGCGTCGGCGCGGCCACTGGCCAAGGCGCCTAGATGCACGGCCGCTTCAATCAGCGCTCCGGTTTTGTGGCGGTGCATGTGCTCGAGGGCTTTTTGATCCAGCTTGAGGCTGACCGAGCCCATGTCGATGGCTTGCCCGCCAACCATGCCGGCCGGGCCTGCGGCGTGGGCCAAGGCGGTGACCATGCGCAGGCGGATCTCGGCGTTGACGCTGCTCAAGCGCGGGTCCAGCAATGCGCTGAACGCCAGGCTCTGCAAGCCGTCACCGGCCAGGATCGCATAGGCTTCATCAAAGGCTTTGTGGGTCGTGGGCTGGCCGCGACGCAAATCGTCGTCGTCCATTGCCGGTAAGTCGTCATGCACCAGGGAATAGGCGTGGATCAGCTCCACCGCGCAGGCGGCACCATTGGCTTCTTCGGCAGGCGCGCCCAGGGCTTCACACGCCGCATAGGCCAGCAACGGCCGCACACGCTTGCCACCATTCATGACGCTGTAGCGCATGGCTTCATAGAGGCGAGTCATTTCCGGGCTTGGCGCAACAAACAAGGGCTCCAGCGCCGCATTCACCCGGGCTTGGCTACTGGCCTGATACGCGCTGATCATTCCGGCTGTTCCGCATCGAAAGGTTCTTCGGCCAACTCGCCGTCACGCTCGAGCAACACCTGGACCTTCTGCTCTGCCTGCGCCAGCGCGCTCTGACAGTCGCGGGTCAGGCCGATGCCTTGCTCAAACGCCGTCAACGAGTCTTCCAGCGACAACTCGCCGTTCTCCAGACGCTCGACCAAAGCTTGCAGGTCGGCGAGGGATTGTTCGAAATCGAGTGCAACTTTTTTGCGGGCCATGGCGGCAATTCCGGTAGACGGTAAACCGGCGCGACACTAGCAGACATGGGGGATTGGGGCAAATGAGTGGGGGTTACTCGTAAGGGGGATTGACGTGATAACGCGTACTGCGGCCACCCCCGGGGAGGCGCACCAGGCAGTTTTTCTCCAGCAGGTCTGCCAGGTGCCGCGTCGCAGTGGCCTTGGACACTTTGGCCACCGCTTGGTAATGCGCGGCGCTGATGCCCTGTTCGAAGCCCCGCTCACCACCCTCGAGCAGGCGATTGAGTACCTTGACTTGCTCGACGCAGAGCGAGACGCCACGGTGCTGCTGCCAGAACCGGCTTTTGGCCAACACCCGGTCTATCCGTGTCATCGCCTGTTGCAGGCTGCGCAACAGGGTTTTAAGAAACCATTCCAGCCAGTCGGTGATATCCAGCGTGGCCTTTTGACTGGACTCCAAGGCGGTGTAGTAACCGGCCCGGTCCTCCAGGATGCTGGCCGACATGGCGTAAAAGCGAATGGCGTGGTGTTCGCCTTGGGCCAAGGCCAAGTCAGTGATAGCGCGTGTCAGGCGACCATTGCCGTCATCGAAAGGATGCAAGGTGATGAACCAGAAGTGCGCAACACCTGCACGAACCAATGGATCCAGTTCAGGTTGATTGCGACTGGTTTCGAACCACTCCAGGAAATCCTCCACAGCGTGCTCCAGGCCGTGACGTGGCGGCGCCTCAAAATGCACGGTTGGCCGATCAAGCCTGCCCGACACCACCTGCATCGGCTCATTGCCCCTCAACGCGCCGACGCTGAGCTCGCGTGTGGCAAAGCCTGCCTCAGGCTCTGGGAACAACAAATGGTGCCAATTCATCAGGCGCGCGAGGGTGAACGGCTGCGCAAATTGCTCGGTGGCATCCATCATCAGATCGGCCAGCCCTTCACTGCGGCGGCTGACCTGGCCGTCCTTCGTGGCTTCCAAACCCATTCGTCGTGCCAGGGAGGAGCGCACCGAACCAACGTTCAACTGCTCACCCTCGATGGCCGAAGAGGTCAGGATATTTTGCAGCAGGGCATCCAATTCATTCTGCGCGCTGACTGCCTGGGTGACAGAACCCAGCATGCCCAGTAGCTTGCCTTGGGCCTGCCCACACTCGCGCAGCAAGGCCGCCAGCCGCCCAGGCTGCCAGTGAAAGTGAGGCCAGTCGGTGTGTTGCCAGATCCAGTTCGGATGATCCATGGATGAGTGCCTGGGTGCGTGAGCCGAATAGAGGGTCTATTCGGCTCATTTTGTGAGCCGATTGTGCTGGGTATTCGGCTCATCGTCTAGGAGGCACCGAGCAATGGGCTTGCAAAAGGCGGCGCTAATTCATACGCAAGGGCTACTTCAAATGGCGACGCTACTGAGTGACGAGCAGTCCCCTTGAGCGCCTTTGAGTTGGGTTTCGAACGCAATCAGCCCAGCCTGCATCCGTCGCAATACGGCGATTTGCGCGGCCAGCGTGCGCTTCTTGTCGGCGATGGCTTGTTCAGCCCGGTCCCAAGGAAGCGCATCACCCTCGTACCCCAGCAAAATCTCCTGCAATTCCTTGAGCTTGAACCCCAGCTGTTGCGCGCACTTTATAAACATCAGCCGCTCGACATTCTGCTCGGTATAAACGCGATAACCGCCCTGACGCGCAGGCGCGGGCATCAGCCCGATCGCCTCATAGTGACGAATCGCCTTGATGGTTGTGCCGGACAATTGCGCGGCTTTGCCGATGTACATGAAAACTCCCTTTTTCAAATAGTGCGCTGGCCTGTTTCAGCCACTTGGCCCGCTGCGTCAGCGTAGAGCCCAGTACCGGCCCCAACAGCAGTGTCTTGCTCGTCGTGATGCCACAGAGCGCCAGTGTGGTACGACGCATCTGGTGGATGGCCGGCATGCGATAAACCCAGCGGTAATACCACGGCGGCGTATCGAGGGTCACTAACAAGTGCGCGGTTCGGCCCTTTAACAGCTTGTCTGGGAATGCCTTGCCTGCGCGGTATTTGAAGGCAAAGCCGGGGAGGAAAACGCGGTCGATAAAGCCCTTCATCAGAGCCGGGACTCCGCCCCACCAGACAGGGAAAACCCACGCCAGGTGCTCGGCCCAAAGGATGTCGGATTGGGCACTGAGCAAGTCGGGTTCCAGTGTCTGAGCCTTGGTATAACCATGATTAAGGGTGGGGTCGAAGCTGAGATCACCCAGGCGCAGGACGCGGACTTCGTGGCCGGCCGTTTTAGCGGCGTGGATATAAGTGTGCGCGAGAGCGGAACAAAAACTATCGGCGGACGGGTGGCCAAGAATGACCAGAATGCGCTGACTCATGGTGATAGGTCCTGAAAAGAGCATTCAGGGTAGGGGTTGCCGTATAGGGGAGAGTCAAGGGCCAGCAGGACCTTTCTGTGAGGTGCGCAGGACCCTTCCTGAAGTGCTCATGAACGCTTGTGACAGTAGTGTGGGCTGGCTAGCCTGCCGAAAACACCAGAGTAAAAAAGGCATGAGCGAAACTTCTATCGGGTTGATCGCGCCTCCTGAGGGCTACGGCGATTGGCTGACAGACCTGAAGGGCCGTATCCATCAGGCGCAACAGCGTGCATCAATTGCCGTTAATCGTGAGCTGGTGCTGCTCTACTGGCAGATCGGGCACGATATTTTGATGCGTCAGCACGCTCAAGGTTGGGGTAGCAAAGTGATCGATCGCCTTGCGCAAGATCTGCGGGCGGCCTTTCCTGACATCAAGGGCTTTTCGCCGCGCAATTTGAAGTACATGCGTGCTTTTGCTGAGGCCTGGCCGGATTCGGAATTTGTGCAACAGGCTGCTGCACAATTGCCTTGGGGCCACAACGTGGTGCTGCTCGATAAGCTTCCCGGCCCCGAAACTCGTCGTTGGTACATCATTCAGGCCGTTAAACATAACTGGTCGCGCAACACACTGGTGATGCACATTGAAAACCGCCTGCTGGAGCGCAGTGGCAAGGCCGTCAGCAACTTCGAAAGCCATCTGCCCAAAGCGCAATCCGACCTGGCGCGCGAATCCCTCAAAGACCCGTACCGCTTTGATTTCCTCAGCCTGGGGCTGAATGCGCAAGAGCGCGAGATCGAAAAAGCCCTGATCAAGCACGTCACTGACTTCTTGTTGGAGTTGGGCGCAGGTTTTGCCTTCGTTGGCCGGCAAGTGCTGCTGAATGTAGGCGGCGATGAGTTCTTCATCGACCTGTTGTTCTATCACCTCAAGCTACGTTGCTATGTGGTGATAGAACTCAAAGCGGGCAAATTCAAACCCGAGCACCTGGGCAAACTGAGCTTCTATCTCGCGGCGGTGGATGCCGAGATAAAGCACCCACAGGATGGCCCGACTATCGGCCTCTTGTTGTGCAAGGGTAAAAATGAAGTGGTGGCTGAATATGCACTGCGCGATAACAACCGACCTATTGGTGTGGCGCAATATCAACTGATGGAGTCTTTGCCAGCCGAACTGCAATCGAGCTTGCCTAGCATCGAGCAAATCGAGCGAGAGTTGGCGGGGTAGGCTGGGTCTTTTCGGTGGCTGAAAAATGTAAGGAAAAATCTCACGCGTGAGCTATTGAGTACCTTGCGGAATGCCTGTAGATTTTCTCACGCGTGAGTTTTTCACAGCGAGGTCAGTACCATGAACAGCAGCTCTCCATCGAGCCCATCAGCAGGGCCCGATACCGATTCAGCAAGCCTCAAGGGAGAGCGCTTGAAGCCGCCCGCAAAAAAGCCGTCGAGCTTTTACATGAAGCAGATGCGTGCGGGGCTGGCGGCGGCCGGTTATGTGAAACACGAGACTTGGGTGCTTCCCGAAAACCGAAGCCTGCTCAAGCAAATGGAGAAACAGCTACGCCAACCGATCCTGGCTGGCTCATTCATGTCGGAGAATTTCATGAGCGCAGGTACCAACTGGAATATCGATCGCCTCTTCAGTGCTCTTCAGGCCCTGGATGACGTGACGTCCAATGACATTACGCTTTCTCTCGTCCAAGGCTCCGAGTCCAGCATCAAGCTTGAGATGAACGACTTTGGTGGCTTGCCGATTTACATCGCGGTGGTGGGCGAGCAAATCATTGTGGATACCGTCCTGGTTGACGCTGAGTCCATCAACGACGTGCCGGCCTTCAACGACGCGGTGCTGCGCAGCCGGGAGATGTTCCCGTTGTCGTCCATCGGCATCGAGTCCATGCCGAACGGGCAGGTGGTCTACAACATGTTCGGTGCACTCAGCTCCGACTCCAGCCTGACCAACATCGTGACCGAGGTGAAAACCCTGGTTGATAACGTGCAGCGCGCCAGCGAAGCCTTCGAACGTTTCTTCATTTAATTATTCGGGAAAATCCAATGACTCAGTCCATCTGGAGCAAATTGTTCACCGCGTTGCGTGGCGGCGCCAGCGAAGTCGGCGAATCGATCGTCGACCAACAGGCCCTGCGCATCCTTGACCAGGAAATTCGCGATGCAGACAGCGCCTTGGCCAACGCCAAGCGTGAGCTGGTGAGCATCATGGCCAAGCACAAACTGGCGGCTGATCGCGTTGGCGAGTACGACGCCAAGATCAAAGACCTGGAATCCAAGGCGATGGCCGCTATCCAGGCCAACCGTGAAGACCTCGCCCTGGAAGTGGCCGAAGCCATTTCGACCCTGACCAACGAGCGGGATGTGGAGCAAAAGCAGACCACCGAGTTCGGTGGGTACGCTGAAAGCATGCGCAAAGACATCACCAAGGCCGAGAGCCGCATCAAAAGCCTGCGCCAGCAAGTGGACATGGCCAAGGCTCGCGACAGCGTGCAAAAAGCACAGGTCAGCGCCTCCATTGCCAGCGGCGGTGCCAACGGCAAGCTGGAAACCGCGGTTGGTACGCTCAATCGCTTGCAGGCCAAACAGCAGCAACGTGCCGCTGAGCTGCAAGCCCAGGATGAACTGGCTGATGCGTCAACGGGCACGGACCTGGAGCGCAAACTGCGCGATGCCGGCATCACGCCGAACGAAGGCAGCGCCAATGCGATTCTGGAGCGTCTGAAGCAAAAGTCGGCTGAGTAATAAAGGCAAGTCCAAGCAGCGCAGACCAAAGTGGGGCTTGCTCGCGAAAGCGGTGGGGCAGTCACTGTCAATGTTGACTGAGCCGACGCCTTCGCGAGCAAGCCCGCTCCCACAAGGGGCGGTGTTTCACTGAGCGGCATTGGGCACTTCTTTTCATGTTGAGGTCAGGATGAACGCCTTGAACGGTTTCAAGACAATCGCAGGCCTGGCCCTCTTCATGGTCGCGCTGCAACTGCTCAATGTGGCGACCGGTTACAGCCTCATGGCGTTCGGGCTGATCCCGAGAACGGTGCAGGGCCTGTTCGGTATCCTCACCTCACCGTTTTTGCATGCCTCCTTCGCCCACCTGAGCGCCAACCTGATTGCTTTTTTGGTCTTGGGCTCTTTGGTCATGATCGAAGGGGTCAGCCGGTTCATTGCCGTCAGTGCCATCGTCATTCTGCTGGGCGGCTTGTTGGTCTGGCTGTTTGGTTTTTCAGGCGTACACGTCGGCGCCAGCGGTTGGGTGTTCGGGCTATGGGCCTACCTGCTCTCTCGCGCCTGGTTCCACAGAAGCTGGGGCAACCTGCTAACAGCCGCTGTCGTCGCTTTGCTATATGGCGGCCTGATCGTGGGCTTCCTCCCCCGGCAGGGCATTTCCTTCGAAGGGCATCTGTTTGGCGCGCTCGCTGGATTTATTGCAGCCAAGGTACTTCTATCCAGGCCGCGCAGCGGGTTTAATGCCGGGTGAACGCACTTGAGCATCCAGAAGCCGAGGCGATGCTGTCGTCAGGATTCAAGTACCCAGGGAGCCAGGGGCTAAATGTCGATTTTCCTTTTGTTACGCATGTACGCCTCGTCGCTCTTTCACCGCTTCGGTTGGGCAGGGCTGATCGTTGCCTTGGGTATGCACCTGAGCACGGCTTACCTGGGCCTTGTGTTGCTGGGCGAACAACACCTCACCGCTCCCGCCACGTTTATCTACTTCTATCTCACCACCACACTTACCGTCGGCTATGGCGACCTCGCACCGCAGACCTCGGCGGGGCGAATTTTCGTGGCGGCCTGGGTCATGCTCGGGGGCATTGCGCTGCTCACGGCAGCCATCGGCAAAACCACCAGCAGTGTTATCGATGCATGGAGAAAAGGCATGAAGGGCAAAGGTGATTTCACCGGCAAGGTCGGCCATACCGTGCTGATCGGCTGGGAGGGCGCGTCCAGCGAGCGGGTGATTGAGTTGTTGCTGCAAGACGAAACCTCCAACGACAACTTGATCGTGATCTGCGATTGCAGCCTTGAAGAAAACCCGATGCCGGGCAAAGCAGCGTTCATCCGCGGCGAGAGCCTGTCTTCCACCGCGCTGTTGCTGCGTGCCGGTGTGCCCGGTGCCGAGCGTGTGCTGGTGCGAACCCCGTCTGATGACCTGACGCTGGCCACCGTGCTGGCGGTGAACCAACTACACCCCGTCGGGCATGTGGTCGCCCACTTCAACGAAAGTGAAATCGCCGCACTCGCCAGCTCCTACGCCCCGCGGCTGGAATGCACGTCCAGCATGGCAATCGAAATGCTGGTGCGCGCCTCTCAGGATCCGGGCTCGTCGGTGGTGATCAATGAATTGCTGTGCGTGGGGCAGGGCGCCACCCAGTACCTGATGAAATTGCCCGATGCCTTTGAGGCAACCTTCGGCGAGCTGTACACGCAGATGAAGGAGCGCCACAACGCCACCCTCATCGGCTATCGCGCCCAAGGTGTTCAGCAGGCGTCGATCAACCCGCCCAGTGCCACACAGGTCAAAGGCGGCGAACTCTTCTACATCGCTTCCACTCGGCTTAAGGAAATCTCCCATGGGATGGCTTAAAAAGTTAATGGGGCTTGAGGCCCCAAAAGCCACTACCGACTCGAACCGGACCGCCAGCCCAAGCCTGCCAGCCACCGGCCCGCTTGGCCTGGCACCGGGCAAGGGGGTGATGTTCGACACCACCCTGAAATTGCTGCTCGATGAAAAAACCAACGTGGTGATCCCCGGTTCCCAGGAAATCTGGAGCAACGGCACCATCGACCTCGGCCAGTCCACCTGGCTGTCGCGCTATTACATGAACGACGAAGATTATTGGTTGCAGGTGCACACCACCGGGCAGGTCGCAGGCCAGGTCGAGTCGGTGATTCTGTTCAACTACCTTAATTACGTCACCCTCAGCAGCGAAGCGGAACTGCGCAGGCTGGCGGGCCCACAGAGCCTGATCGGGCTGCCGACTTACACCCACGACGGCGTCGAGTTCTTCCGTGAGTGGGGCAGCGAGGACGGCCAGACCGAACTGGTGGCGATGAGCGAGCAGGTCACCAGCCCAGAAGCCACCTACAGCGTCGAGCACCGTTCGATGCTATACGCCCGCGACACCGGCCTGACCGACCGTCGAGAGTTCCTGCTGTTCTCCGTCGAAGAAGATGCCGAAGGCACCATCAGCCTGAGCACATCCCTGGGCATTTCGCTGTACACCACCGACCTGACTACGCTCTAAAAAAGGAAGCCGTCCATGCTAGAAGCACTCTCCATCTCCCTTAACAAAGCTGCCGTGCTCGGCTTTGTCCTCTATATCCTGGGGGCTGCGGTACTGTTCGCGCTGTTCCAGTTCATCTACACCCGCATCACCCCGCACAAGGAGTTCGAACTGATCCGTGCGGGCAACACCTCCGCAGCGGTCGCCCTGGGCGGTGCCATCGTCGGTTTCGCCATTCCGGCCAGCAACGTGATTGCCTACTCGATCAACGTTCTCGACTTCATCGTCTGGGCCGTGATCGCCGCCGTCGTCCAGCTGCTGGCGTTCCTGCTGACCAGCCTGGTGCTCAAAGGCACGTCCGAGCGCATCAAGAAGGGCGAACTGGCGGCCGGTATCTACGTGGCCGCGGTGGCCATCAGCGTCGGCATGCTGAATGCCGCGTGCATGACGCCCACCTCGAACTGATTGCCCACGGAGCTCCCGATGAAACGAAGCAAGTACGTCCAGCTGTCGCTGGCAGCGTCGGTCGCCATGGCGATATCCGGCTGTGGCCCAACGGAAAAAACCTACGACCTGCAAAAGAAGTACAACTTCCAATCGGTACAGCAATGCGCCGATGAAAAACTTCCGGTAGACGTCTGCTCGGACGCCTACATGACCGCCATGTCCGAGCATCGCCGCATAGCGCCGGTGTACGACAGCCAGGCCGACTGCGACGCCGACTTTGTTGCCGACTGGTGCCAGCAAGACTCCACCGGCAAGTTCATCCCACGCTTGGGCGGCTTCGAACTGACTGCCGAAGGCCAGGTGACACAATCCCAGGTTGATGCTGCCAATGCGCAAGCGGCCAACGCTCAGGCCAGCGGCGGTGGCTCAGGCTTCTCTACCAGCAGCCTGCTGACCGGCCTGCTGATCGGCAACATGCTGAGCAACAACCGCAACAGCTACCGCTCGGAGCCGGTGTACCGCTATCGCGATGATCGCGGCAATTACGGCAACTCGACGCTCAACCAACGCGTGTCCAATGGCGCGACCTTTGGCCGTTCCAACCAGGCCCGGTACGGCAGCAGCAATTACACCAACACGCTGCGTTCTTCACCTAAATCGAGCTCGGTTTCATCGGCCACCTCCCGGGGCGGCTTCGGCAGCAAAGCCAGCGCACGCAGCGGCTGGGGCGGCGGGTCGAGCAGCTAAGGAAACCGGCCATGAAGAAGATCCAATGCGCAGAGCGTCATGACTGGAAACATACCGCCGAGAGTCTCGGCTTCCTGTTCCATACCATCGACGACGAACCCTACTGGGACGAAAGCGCGTACTACCAGTTCACGCTCAAGCAAATCGAGCACGACCTCGAAGACCCGACCACCGAGCTCCATGACATGTGCATGGACCTCGTCGCCCGCGTGGTCCACAGCGAAGAACTGCTTGAGCGCCTGAGCATCCCCGCGCCCTTCTACGACATGATCCGCACCTCATGGCTCGAAGGCCACCCGCACCTGTACGGGCGCATGGACTTCTCCTACAACGGCAGCGGGCCCGCCAAGTTGCTGGAACTCAACTACGACACCCCCACCAGCCTCTACGAGGCCGCGGCATTTCAGTGGGGCTGGCTGGAACAATGCATCGAACGCGGCCTGCTGCCCAAGCACGCCGACCAGTTCAACAGCATCGACACCAAACTGCACCAGGCCTTCGCGCAACTGCAGGTCAACCAGCCGTTCTACTTCGCCTCGATGAAAGACTCGGTCGAAGACAAAGGCACCACCGACTACCTGCGCCTGGTCGCCGAAAAGGTCGGCATCGAATCGCGCCACATCGACATCGAAGACATCGGCCTGACCAGCGAAGGCCGCTTCGTCGACCTTGAAGATCGCTGGATCCCCCACCTGTTCAAACTGCATGCCTGGGAGTTCATCTTCCACGAACCCTTTGGTGCCGCGATTGCCCAGAGCGACACACAGTTCTTCGAGCCCGCGTGGAAATCCATTATTTCCAACAAAGGCATCCTGCCGCTGCTGTGGGAATTCAACAAAGGCCACCCCAACCTGCTCGCGTCCCACCTGGACACCGATCCAAGTAAAGCCGTGCCAAAAGGCTGGGTGCGCAAACCTTTCTTCTCACGGGAAGGCGCCAACATCGAACTGCAAACCGCCGACGGCCTGACTGTAAAAGAAGACGGCCCCTACACGGATGCGCCCTTCATCCTTCAAGAGTTCGCGCCGCTGCCAAAATTTGGTGACAGCTACACGCTGATCGGCTCTTGGGTAATTGGCGACCAGGCCGCCGGCATCGGTGTGCGCGAGGACAATAGCTTGATCACCAAGGACTCAAGCCGGTTTCTGCCGCACTTGATCCTGGATTAAGGAAGTTGATCGTTCCCACGCTCCGCGTGGTAACGCATCCACTGACGCTCCGCGTCACCGCGCCCTGGTATTGACGTACCCATTCACGGCTGCAATCAAAGCTTCGCAAGAATAGTCATACCCAGCATTCTCGTGGTTTAATATTTTTCATATAAATACCCTTATAGGGTGATATTTATCATGAAAATAAACCATCTTCTCGCTGAATGGCCACCGGGCTCCATTGCCACCCAAGCGTGGCTGCACGAACACGGCGTTGGGCCGAGCCTCATTCAAAAGTATCAGCACACGGGTTGGGTAGAGCGTGTGGGGCATGGTGCGTGGAAACGCAGCGGCGACGATCTTGACTGGCACGGCGGTGTCTTCGCACTGCAACAAGACGCAACGGTGCAGATTTGGCCGGGTGGTGCGACGGCGTTGAGCTTGGCCGGTTACAGCCACTACCTGACCTTCGGAAAGCAGACAGTCGATCTATTCGGCGCATCAGAAGCTCTTCTGCCAGGCTGGTTTCGCAAGCACGAATGGGAGGCCCAGGTAAATTTCTACCGAGGTGCGCTCTTTGCGGGGCTGGAAGATATGGCGTTACAAGTTTTCCAAGTGCCGTACCGCCAATTTGCGCTAAAAATCTCCACCCCGGAGCGTGCGGTGCTTGAGCTTATCCATCAAAGCGACGATGAAATGCTGTTCAGCGGTGTGGCCGATGTATTGAGCGGTCTGGCCACACTCAGCCCCAAACGCCTGCAAAAACTGCTTGAAGCGTGCAACTCGATCCGCGTCAAACGTGTGTTCCTGTTGCTGGCACGTAACGCGAACCATGCGTGGTATAGGCGAATAGATCGTTCCAGCATCGACATGGGTAAGGGCAAGCGGCAAATCATCCGGGGCGGTCGACTCGATAAAGAGTTCCTCATTACCGTTCCGGAGCGTTTTGCCAATGCCACTTGATCCACGTTATGCCGCTCAGGCTTGTTTACCTGCCGTGCGATGGAAGCTGCATACCATCAGGTAGATAGCTGTTGCTAAGCGGATAGGCGCTCTGACCAAATTCAAGGCGGTGGTTGGGCAATTGCTGGCCGGGTAAGCCGTGGAATGAAAAAGCCTGCTTTTCAAAGCAGGCTTGTCATACAGCGTGGTGACTTACTTAGATTGGGCAGTCAGCGCCGCATACCCATTCATCAAATTGCGATAGTTAGGAATCCGCTGGGACAACAGATTCCCCAGCCCTTCGATGTCGTTGCGCCAGTCGCGGTGCAACTCACACGCCACCGAGAACCAGTTCATCAACTGTGCACCGGCCTGCGTCATCCGGCTCCACGCCGCTTGCTGCACGGTGGTATTGAACGTGCCCGATGCATCCGTCACCACAAACACCTCAAACCCTTCCGCCAGCGCCGACAGCGTCGGGAACGCCACACACACATCCGTTACTACACCGGCAATGATGATCTGCTTACGCCCGGTGGCCTTGATCGCTTTGACGAAATCCTCGTTGTCCCAGGCATTGATCTGACCGGGGCGAGCGATATACGGCGCGTCCGGGAACATCTCCTTCAGCTCCGGCACCAGCGGGCCGTTAGGGCCTTGCTCGAAACTGGTGGTGAGGATGGTCGGCAAGTTGAAGAACTTGGCCAGGTCAGCCAGGGCCAGCACGTTGTTCTTGAACTCGTTGGGGGAGAAGTCCTGCACCAGGGAGATCAGGCCGGTCTGGTGGTCGACCAGCAGAACAATGGCGTCGTCTTTGTTCAAGCGGTTGTAGGTTGCAGTGCTCATGGTTGAATCCTTTTTTGTTTAGGTTGGTTGGGCGTTGCGTTCAACATGGGCACAGATTAATGGGTGGGTGACGAGGGATAAATCGGGTGGGAGGCGTCTTACTGTCAACTTAAAGTGGACAATGGTTGGCGCCCGATTTCAGGCCTCCGGGTTGCTGTGCAGAACAGGAGTGAATTGCCTGATTTTGAGTAGCCAGCAGGTCCGATCCCTTTCATTTGCAGGACGTTTCCTAGAGAATCCCAACCGCTTGCGCCAGTGGAATTGGGTGACTAGGCTGCTGACCGTCACTGCTAATTCAGTGATCGGGTTTAGTCGCCCGGATTCGATTGGCGCATAAGCAACTCATGAGTCAGGCACCCCATCGCCTGCATCTTATGGTGGCTGTGCGCAGGGCACCTTCGGGTGCGCCGGGTTCCAATCGACCGGTCGACTAACCTGCGTACAGCTGCCACCTTTCGTTTAGTCGCGTAAATGGCAGCTTCAAATTATCGATTGGAGTTTTGCTATGGATAACGTTGTTTCAGATTCGCCGTCGTCAGGTGCAACCAACCCATTCACGGTCAATGAAGAACTGAGCTTCGAGGATGCCTGGGTGCAGGTGGCTGAGCTGCTGCATTGTGCGCTGGCTACATCGCAGGTGATCGGCGAGTCAGTGGCTGCGCCACAGAGGGCGGTAATGCATTTGGTGGAGATGGCGAAGATGGTGGCGGATAGGGCTGTGGAGTGTTTGCAGGCTAGGTGATACAACGTCGCCTGTTCGGTTGTTATCGTCCAGGCGACTCATTCACGATTTCATTAATTTCGGCTCAGAAATAGGGCTTGAATTCGTTGCTGTCGCGAATCAGCAACTGCATCAGCTTTGGATGAATGAACAGTTTTTCCTTTCCGACCTGAACCTCTTGCAGAACATCAATGGAGACCAGCTCTTTGAGGTGGCGAGAAGCAGCCTGGCGCTGAGCGATCTGCTTGTCGACGACGTTGCTAATACGGCAATAGGGCTGCTCAAAAATCACGTCCACCAATTCGCGTGAATAGGTTTTCGGCAGACGCTCGCGAACAAATTGGCTGGTGTGTTCGGACAGGCTGCGAATGGCGGCAATTTTGGCGCTGGTCCAGCGAGCGGTTTCTTCCACGGCAGTGAGCATGTACAGCAGCCAGGGCTCCCAGGCCTGTTCGCGTGTGACATCAAGCAGTAGTCGATAATAATCGGCTCTATGCGCAATGATGAAATGACTAAGGTAGAGAATCGGTAGATTCAACAGACCTTCCTGGATCAGATACAGGGTGTTTAGCACACGCCCGGTACGACCATTGCCATCTGTGAATGGATGAATAGCCTCGAACTGATAGTGCCCGACAGCCATGCGAACCAGCGGGTCGAGGTCTGTCTCGTTGTGTAGAAAACGTTCCCAGTTGGCGAGCAAGTCGCGTAAGCGATCTTCGCCCTCTGGTGGGGTATAGATGATTTCTCCGGTCCGATCATTGGCTAGCTGGACGCCTGGCACTCGACGGATGTCCATGTCTACACCCTTGAGCGTTCGACAGATCTCTACTGCTGTGCCGGTAGAGAGTGGACGTTCAGCCAGAGACTGGAAACCGTTATGTAGAGCCTTGCGGTACCGGAGGGCTTCTTTGGTCGCGGGATCTGCATGATTGGTGCCATCCTGGGCATGCTGAAAGAGTAAATCTGTAGTAGTGACAATACTTTCGATCTCGGAGCTGTCCTTGGCTTCCAGCAGCGGGATCGTATTGATCAGCATCGTTTGGTTAGGAATCAGCTCGGCTGCTTGTTTCAATTCGGCCAAGGCTGCTCGAGCTTCGATGCAGCGTTTGAGGACCGCTCGGGTTTCCAGTTCTGCCTTTGGCGGCAAGGGTGGAAGCTGGTTATAGGGTCTATCCGCCTGCCAAGGCCGCTGGGGGTTAGTCATGGGCGCACGCTCACTAGGACGTCCAATTAAAGGTAAGGCCGCTTTTATAAGCGCCCTTGTCATGTCGCTAGTGTAAGCCCGCGTGCATAACGTGTCGTTTTTTTTGTATTTTTGCGACATATTTTATCCTCGTGTCGCTGTTGGCGACATGTTGGATATCGATCAGGTCGCTGACTATTTGGGTGAAGCAATGAAGAAGGGGTAATACACCTAGATTGCGTCGAGTCATTTTGATATTGCTGGAGCCCACTGGCCTTTGAATGGCTGCCTACTGCACCAGAGACATGTTCAGGGGGGGCAGAGTGGATCTTTAAGGCTACGTGATTGATGTTTAAGGGGGGCATTAAAAAGCCGGCTTGTGGCCGGCTTCTCGGGGACTGCCTCAGCTTGTTTTTGACAAACCTCACCAGCCTTCAAATCGCTCAGCCCACATGGCGTCTGGCTGAATAGTAGGGGCATCCGCGGGAACTCCTCCGCTTCGCCGGCAGGGAATCAGCTAAAAGCGACCCCTGCCAAATGTGCGGCGCATGATACCCACATTCACTTCAGTTGCCCACCTCCGGTTCCGATTTAGAGCCTTCCCAGCCCAGTAGGTGTTCATCCAGGGGGACCGGTGGGCGGCGGTTGTTGAGGGTGGACCACCAGAATACCCAGCCGACGATCTTGAAGCTCTGCTCGAAGCGTTCTTCGTGGTTGAGGTATTCGTCCGGGTGTTCGCTGGCGTTGTGGCTGCGCATGCGCAGGCCGCCGCCAGGGCGGTTGTAGAGGTATTTGATGCGCAGCATACCGTCGTGTTCGACGGCGTAGATTTCACCGTCGATGATTTGGGTGCGGCCTCGGTCGATGGCGAGGGTAGCGCCTTGTTGGATGATGTCGATCATGCTGTTGTCGACCATGTAGGCGCCTATCGCGCGGTCAGGGTTGACGTTGAGTGTTTCCAGGCTGTGCAGGTTAACGCGGATGCGTTCGGTTGAGGTGAAGGTGGGGTGGAGAGGGATCTCCACGTCGGTTTTTTCCGGGCGGCAGGCGGGGCCTGTGAGGTATTTGCCTGTGTCTTCGCGGGCGGTTGCAATCCTTGCGGTGGGGCCTTCCAACAGGTAGTTGGCGGGCGGGTGTTTGGGGCCTTTGCCGTCGCTTAACCAGCGGCTTGAGACGCACAGCAACTCTGCGATCTCGTTGAGTCGGCCCATGGGGACGCCGCGTTTGAACCAATTGTTCACGTGCTGAGGCGTGACGCCGCGGTTCTTGGCGAAGTCGGAGGCGGAAAGATGAACTTCCCGTAGTAGCGCTTTTAAACGATCACCTGATGTATTCATAAACGCAGAGTTTACTGGCCGGAAAGTCTAATCAAATAAACCATGCGTTGATTTGCGGTTGTAGGATTTGGCTTAGTTGTGGCTGGATCTTTCAGGTGTGCAACTTAGTTAAACGCTGCAAATAAACATTGAACTTGATGTTTAATTCGGCCCATAAAAAAGCCCCGAATTAACGGGGCTTTTTAATTGCTGTGGCAATGAGGCGCGGGTATCAGCCTTTGTAGGCGGCAACCGACTTCATGATCTCGGCGCGGGCAGCGTCTGCGTTGCCCCAACCGTCGATCTTCACCCACTTGCCTTTTTCGAGGTCTTTGTAGTTCTCGAAGAAGTGCTTGATCTGTTCCAGCAGCAGTGGCGGCAGGTCGGTGTATTCCTTCACGTCCACGTACAGCTGGGACAGCTTGTCGTGTGGTACTGCGATGACTTTGGCATCGCCGCCGCCGTCGTCGGTCATGTTCAGGATGCCGACTGGGCGTGCGCGGATAACCGAGCCTGGGGTGACCGGGTAAGGGGTCACGACCAGCACGTCGAGGGGGTCACCGTCGTCAGCCAGGGTGTTGGGGATGAAACCGTAGTTGGCCGGGTAGAACATCGGGGTGGCCATGAAACGGTCAACGAACAGGCAGTCGCTGTCTTTGTCGATTTCGTATTTGATCGGCGCGTGGTTGGCCGGAATTTCGATGGCGACGTAGATGTCGTTCGGCAGGTCTTTGCCAGCCGGAATCTTGCTGTAGCTCATTGGGCGTTGCCCCCGTTAGTTGGCCATATGACATGGCCGGATTGGCCTAAAAGTGGCGGCGATTATAGGCATATTCTGACGCCGATGCCATGCGCCAAGCGTCGTACGGTCATTCGCCCTGTGGCGAGTAGCGCGGGTCGCTGGCTTGCAGTTGGGCTAGGCGGGCCAGGGGATCCTGGCGATAAAAGCGGCTGAGTTGGGCGTACACCTGTGGATAACTATTGAGCAGTAAATCCGGGGCGCTGAAGAAATATTCACTGGTGACGGCGAAGAACTCCGCCGGGTTTTCCGCAGCGTAAGGGTCTATCTCGGTCTCGGCGTCCGGGTTGGCGTCCAACTGGCGGTTGAGGTCATCGAAGGCGCCTTGCATGACGCTGGCCCAGTCTTGCACGCGCATGTCGTGGTGCAGGGGCGGCAGGCCGTTGGCGTCGCCGTTGAGCATGTCCAGTTTGTGCGCCAGTTCGTGGATGACCAGGTTGTAGCCTTCCCATTGGCCGCTGGCGAGCACGCCGGGCCAGGCGAGGATCACCGGGCCTTGTTGCCAGGCTTCGCCGCTGTGTTCGCCGTCCCACTCGTGTTCGACGCCGCTGGCATCGCGATGGCGTTGTGGGCTGAGGAAGTCGTCGGGGTACAGCACGATTTCATGGAAGCCCTGGTACCAGTCGAGGTCGCCCAGGTTCATCAGCGGCAGTTGCGCCTGGGCGGCGAGCAGCAGGCGTTGTTCCTGGTGCAGTTCGACGCCGGGCAGGGCGGTGAGGTGTTTTTCACTGAGGAACACCACGCAGGATTCGCGCAGCCACTGGTCTTGCTCTGGCGTGATGCCGTCGAGGAAGGTCAGATGGTGGCGCACCCGTTGCCAGGTGTCATCGGCAATCGGGTGCTTGGCCAGCAGGCGCCGGCGACGCCAGGCGCTGAAGGACCACACGGGCGGTCAGTGCGGGTTGGCTTCGGAGGACGTGCGGCCAAAGCGGCTGCGCACCACGCCAATAATCATTGGCACCAGGGACAGCAGGATGATGAACACCACCAGCAGCGACAGGTTCTTCTTGATAAAAGGCACGTTGCCGAAGAAGTAACCCAAGGTCACCAGGCCGCCGACCCACAGGATGGTGCCCAGTACGCTGAAGCCGAAGAAGCGCGGGTACGGCATCTTGGCCACGCCCGCGACGAACGGCGCGAAGGTACGCAGGATCGGCAGGAAGCGCGCCAGGGTCACGGTCTTGCCGCCGTGCTTGTCGTAGAAGTCGTGGGTTTTTTGCAGGTAGTCGCGGCGGAAAATTTTCGAGTTCGGGTTGCTGAACAAGCGCTCGCCCGCCGTTCGTCCGATCACATAGTTGGTGCTGTCGCCGAGGATGGCCGCCAGCATCAGCAGGCCGGCCAGCAAGACTGGGTCCATACCGCCGCCGGCTGCTACGGCTCCGGCGATGAACAGCAAGGAGTCGCCCGGCAGGAAGGGCATGACCACCAGGCCGGTTTCGCAAAAAATCACCAGGAACAGAATGGCGTAGATCCACGGACCGTAATTGGTTACCAGCATGTCGAGGTAGACGTCGAGATGCAGGATAAGGTCGAGCGGGTTGAAATCCATGGATGGCACCTGTGTGAATAGCCCGACTCAGCGGGCTTGTGCGGAAGCTCAGGCAATAAGGCTACAAGTAATTGTCGCGGTTCTTACAACCCTGAAAGGTCGGCATTATACGGATTGAGAGGTGAAAAGCGTGTGGCTTTTGTAGCGGGGAGTGTCGCGAAATTGTGAAGGGGTTGGGCTTCGCCTGAGTCGCCGGATCAAGTATGGGAGCTGGCTTGCCTGCGATGGCCATAGGTATCTACACAACACTATAACGCTCAACGGTAACCACGATGCGAAGCGAGTCGCTCTTGATCTGCTTTTGATCTTGATCTTAGGCGCCCCGTTAAACCACGCTGGCCGGAATTCGACAGGGATTTGGGGGGTAAACCGGCAGGGATGCCGGTTTAGCCGCCCCGCGCCATGGATGGCGCGTGGCGGCGGCCCCCCAAATCACTGGCGGATTACGGGCACACCGAGCCTAAGCGAGGTGCCGAGTGGTGGGGCAAGAGCGTTTTGCTTACTTTTGCGCTTTTCAAAAGTGAGCCGCTGTCAGAGCGGAACCCTAAGTGGCCATTACCGCAGGAATGGATATGTACACAATCCAACTGTGTTGACTGTCAGGCCGTCTTCGCAGGCAAGCCAGCTCCCACATTTGGACTGCGTCGCGTCAGGTAGATAAGCGTCGGCTGTCAGGCCGTCACGGGAGCAAGCTCCCTCGCCACAGGGTCAGGTAGATACCTAGGCTGCGATAGCCGATACAGTATGGCTGACCCTCCGCCATCGCAGGCAAGCCAGCTCCCACAAGGATATTGCGGTGTTTGGCTTACCGGTTTTCAGTCTTCGCTGATCGGCAACACGTAGTTTTTAAATTCGGTGTCTTCGCGAAACCCAATCGACTCGTAGGTCTTCTGCGCCACGTCGTTATCGCTGCTGGTCGATACCCGCAACCGCACCGCGTGGGTGTCCTTGGCCATTTTCTTGGCCGTGCGCATCAGGTTGTCAGCCACCAGTTGCCGGCGCGCATCCTCGGCCACATAGATGTCGTTGAGGATCCACACCCGCTTGAGCGACAGCGAGGAAAAACTCGGGTACAGCTGGCAAAACCCCAGCAGCCGCTTGTCGTCATCGTCGGCGAGGGCCAGGTAGATCACCGACTCCTTGCGCCGCAGGCGCTTTTCCAAAAAGGCCCGTGACGAGTCCGGGAACGGCAAGGCCCCGTAGAACTCGCGGTATTTGACGAACAACGGGGTCAACAGGTCCAGGTGTTCCAGGGTCGCTTGAGTAATCCGCATGCCAGGCCTCAACTTCCAAATGGGGTATGACCACACGAGCGGCCGTGACTCGATGCTGCCTAATGACGCCAAAAAGCGCAATCGTGCCGCTATCGGTCATCCGCCGGGCTGAGCAGGAAATTGCCCTTCATCAGGTCCGGGTCGTCGGATTCGAGGGTCTGAACCTGCGCCTCATCCTTGAGATTGACCCCCGACAACTGCCGGCGACACGCCTCTCGCATCAAGTACAGCAGGCGATGGGCCGCCATGCCGTAGCTCAAGCCTTCGAGCCGCACATTGGAGATGCAGTTGCGATAGGCATCGGTGAGGCCGACCTTGGGGTTGTAGGTGAAATACAGGCCCAGGCTGTCCGGCGAGCTGAGCCCTGGGCGTTCGCCGATGAGGATCACCACCATCTTGGCACCGAGTAGTTGGCCGATCTCGTCTGCCACCGCCACGCGGCCTTGCTCCACCAGGATCACCGGTGACAAGGACCAGCCTTCGGCGTGGGTCTGTTCTTCCAGGCGCGCCAGAAACGGCGCGGTGTGTTTATGCACTGCCAGTGCCGACAGGCCATCGGCCACCACGATTGCCAAGTCCACACCACCGGGCTGGGCCAGGGCGTAGTCGCGCAGCGTTTGCGCCGACTCATCGCTCAGGCGTCGCCCAAGGTCCGGGCGTTGCAGGTAGATGTGCCGGTCCGTGGCGGCGCTGTGCAACAACAGGCTGTCTCGGCCACGTTCGGCCAATTGGCGGCTGAGGCCGGTGTGATCGAAGGGCAGGTGCACCGCGTCCCGCGCCTGGGCGTGGGCAAACTGGAAGTCCAGTTGGGCGCTGGTGGGAAGGCTGGTACCGGTGCGGCCCAGGGCAATACGCGCCGGGGTGAGGCGGCGCAGTTCCAGCCACGGGTTGTCAGGCAATTCTGGTTGCACAGTCGGCTCCTTCATCCCAATTGCGCCAAGGCGTGGCGGAAGGCCGGTGGCAGGCTGTTGCCGAAGTGCACCTTGCCATCAGCCTGCGTGAAGATGCCCATTTTCGCCAGCCACTGCTCGAACTCCGGCGCCGGTTTTAAACCCAATGTTTGCCGGGCGTACAGGGCGTCGTGGAACGAGGTGGTCTGGTAGTTGAGCATGATGTCATCGGAACCGGGGATGCCCATGATGAAGTTGATGCCCGCCACGCCGAGCAGGGTCAGCAGGGTGTCCATGTCGTCCTGGTCGGCTTCGGCGTGGTTGGTGTAGCAGATGTCGCACCCCATGGGCACGCCGAGCAGCTTGCCGCAGAAGTGGTCTTCAAGGCCCGCGCGGATAATCTGCTTGCCGTTGTACAGGTACTCCGGGCCGATAAAGCCGACCACGGTGTTCACCAGAAACGGCTTGAAGTGCCGGGCCACGGCGTAGGCTCGGGTTTCACAGGTTTGCTGGTCGACGCCAAAGTGCGCATTGGCCGACAAGGCGCTGCCCTGGCCGGTTTCGAAATACATCAGGTTCTGGCCCAGGGTGCCGCGCTTGAGGCTCAAGCCCGCGTCATAACCTTCCTGCAGCACGTTCAGGTTGATCCCGAAACTGGCATTGGCCGCTTCGGTGCCGGCAATCGACTGAAACACCAGGTCCAGCGGTACGCCGCGGTTGATCGCTTCGATGGAGGTGGTGACGTGGGTCAGCACGCAGGCCTGGGTGGGGATTTCGTAGCGCTGGATGATCGCGTCGAGCATCTCCAGCATGGCGCAGATCGAGGCGATGCTGTCGGTGGCCGGGTTGATGCCGATCATGGCGTCGCCGTTGCCGTACAGCAGGCCGTCGAGAATGCTCGCGGCGATGCCGGCGGGTTCGTCGGTAGGGTGGTTGGGCTGCAAGCGCGTGGACAAGCGCCCGCGCAGGCCCAGGGTGCCGCGAAACTGGGTGACTACGCGGATCTTCTGCGCCACCAGCACCAGGTCTTGCACGCGCATGATCTTGGACACCGCCGCGGCCATTTCTGGTGTCAGCCCCGGCGCCAATGCGCGTAGGGCCTGTTCATCGGCCGCGTCGCTGAGCAGCCAGTCGCGCAGGCCGCCGACGGTGAGGTGGCTGACCGCTGCAAACGCCTGTTTATCGTGGGTGTCGATGATCAGCCGGGTGACTTCATCGCTTTCATAAGGAATCAATGCTTCCTGCAGGAAGTGCTTGAGCGGGATATTTGCCAGCGCCATCTGCGCCGCCACACGCTCACCGTCATTCTGCGCGGCGACACCGGCGAGGAAGTCCCCGGAGCGTGCGGGGCTGGCCTTGGCCATCACGTCCTTGAGGCTGTCGAAGCGGTAGGTTTGAGCACCTACCGCGTGGGAAAAGCTTGCCATACAGTGTCTCCTTGATGACGCGGGCCTGCTGCGGGCAAGGCGCCGCGTCGAGGTTTTCGGCAGTTAGTGCAGGGCGGTCTCTGCGGCCTGGATCGCCGCGAATTCCTCTTCCGGCGTGCCTGCTACCAAGTGATGCCGGCTGTAGAAAGCAAAGTAAGCAATTAATACTCCATAGATGATCGCCGCGCCAATCACCACGCGTGGGTCCACCAGAAAGCCCGCCACCACGGCCACGCAGGCCAGCACCAGCGCCACGCCCGAGGTGAAGATGCCACCGGGCGTGCGGTATGGCCGCTCCATTTTAGGGCGACGGATGCGCAGGGTGATGTGGGCGGCCATCATCAATACGTAGGAAATCGTGGCGCCAAACACCGCCACCAGGATCAGCAAGTCACCCTGGCCGGTCAGCGACAGGCCAAAGCCGATAATCCCGGGGATCACCAGCGCCAATACCGGCGCCTTGCTCTTGTTGGTCTCGGACAATTTGCGCGGCAGGTAACCGGCACGGGACAAGGCAAAGATCTGCCGCGAATAGGCGTAGATGATCGAGAAAAAGCTCGCGATCAAACCGGCCAGGCCGACCAGGTTGACGAAGCTGCCCATCCAGGTGGAACCGCCGTAGGACAACGCCAAAGCTTCAACCAGCGGGTTGCCGGATTTGATCAGCGCGTAAGTACCCGCACCGCCCGGCGCGATCACCAGGATCAACAGGGCAAAACTGGTCAGCACCACAATGGCGCCAATCAGCCCGCGCGGCAGGTCGCGCTTGGGGTTCTTGGTTTCTTCAGCGGCCAGCGGCACGCCTTCCACCGCCAGGAAAAACCAGATGGCATAAGGGATCGCGGCCCACACGCCGACGTAGCCGAACGGCAGGAAGCTGCTGGCGCCCTTGGCCTCGGTCACGGGTATGTCGAGCAGATTGGCGACGTTGAAGTGCGGCACCATCGACACCAGGAACACGCCCAGGGCGATCGCGGCGACGGCGGTGATCACGAACATCAACTTCAAAGCTTCACCCACACCAAAAATGTGGATGCCGATAAAGATGATGTAGAACGCCAGGTAGATCATCCAGCCGCCAATGCCGAACAACGACTCGCAATAGGCGCCGATAAACACCGCGATGGCGGCGGGCGCGATGGCGTATTCGATAAGGATGGCAGTACCGGTGAGGAACCCGCCCCAGGGGCCGAAGGCGCTGCGGGCAAAACCGTAGCCACCGCCAGCAGTGGGGATCATGGAAGACAACTCGGCCAGGGAAAAGCACATGCACAGGTACATGGTGGCCATCAGCAAAGTAGCGAGGAACATGCCGCCCCAGCCGCCCTGGGCCAAGCCGAAGTTCCAGCCAGCGTAGTCTCCGGAAATAACATAGGCGACGCCCAGGCCAACCAGTAGTACCCAGCCGGCGGCGCCTTTTTTCAGTTCGCGTTGTTGAAAGTAATCGGTGCCGACTTTTTCAAAGTCGACAGAAGAACCAGTGGGTTCGCTAGGCATGGGAAGTACCTTCCATTCTTATTGTTTTGATCCCGACAGGTTGGCGCCGGGTAATGTAGGAGCGAGCTTGCTCGCGAAAAACTTGCGAGCGCCTCGGGGGAGTCAGGCTACTCGCGTTATCGTTAACGTTCTTCGCGAGCAAGCTCGCTCCTACAGTGACGGTTGTTGCTTCTGTGGGGTTAGAAAAAACCCAGCGGATTAATGTCGTAGCTCACCAGCAAGTTCTTGGTCTGCTGGTAGTGATCCAACATCATCTTGTGGGTTTCACGGCCTACGCCAGACTTCTTGTAACCGCCAAACGCGGCGTGCGCCGGGTACAGGTGGTAGCAGTTGGTCCATACACGGCCGGCCTTGATCGCCCGGCCCATGCGGTAGGCGCGGTTGATGTCGCGGGTCCACAGGCCAGCGCCCAGGCCGAACTCGGTGTCGTTGGCAATCGCCAGGGCTTCGGCTTCGTCCTTGAAGGTGGTGATGCTCACCACCGGGCCGAAGATTTCTTCCTGGAATACACGCATGTCGTTGGTGCCCTTGAGCAGGGTCGGCTGGATGTAATAACCGGTGGCCAGGTCGCCCGTGAGCTTCTCGACCTTGCCGCCGGTGAGCAGTTGCGCGCCTTCGCCCTTGGCGATTTCCAGGTAGGACAGGATCTTGTCGAACTGCTGCTCGGACGCCTGGGCGCCGACCATGGTGTCGGTGTCCAGCGGGTCGCCACGCTTGATCGACTCGACCTTTTTCATCACCACTTTCATGAAGTCGTCGTAGATCGACTCTTCCACCAGTGCACGGGAAGGGCAGGTGCACACTTCACCCTGGTTGAAGAACGCCAGCACCAGGCCTTCGGCGGCTTTTTCGATGAATTGAGGTTCGGCTTTCATGATGTCGGCGAAGAAGATGTTCGGCGACTTGCCGCCCAGCTCAACCGTGGACGGAATGATGTTCTCGGCCGCCGCATGCATGATGTGCGAGCCCACAGGCGTTGAGCCGGTAAAGGCGATCTTGGCAATGCGCTTGCTGGTGGCGAGGGCTTCGCCGGCTTCTTTGCCAAAACCGTGCACCACGTTCAGTACGCCTGGCGGCAGCAGGTCGCCAATCAGTTCCATCAGCACACTGATGCCCAGCGGCGTTTGCTCGGCGGGTTTGAGCACCACGCAGTTGCCGGCGGCCAGGGCTGGCGCGAGTTTCCACGCGGCCATCAGCAGCGGGAAGTTCCATGGGATGATCTGGCCGACCACGCCCAGCGGCTCGTGGAAGTGATAGGCGGCGGTGAGTTCGTTGATTTCCGCGCTGCTGCCTTCCTGCGCGCGGATGCAGCCGGCGAAGTAGCGGAAGTGGTCGGCGGCCAGGGGGATGTCGGCGTTTAGGGTTTCGCGCACGGCCTTGCCGTTGTCCCAGGTTTCGGTGATGGCCAGCAGTTCGAGGTTTTGCTCGATGCGGTCGGCGATTTTCAGCAGCACCAGCGAGCGGTCCTGGGCCGAGGTTTTGCCCCAGGCATCGGCGGCTGCGTGAGCGGCGTCCAGCGCCTTGTCGATGTCTTTGGCGGTGGAGCGCGGGAAGTCGGCAATCGGCTTGCCGTTGACCGGCGAGGTGTTGGAGAAGTAGTTGCCATCGACCGGTGCCACGAACTCGCCGCCGATGTAGTTGCCGTACTTGGCCTTGAACGAAACGATGGCGCCTTCAGTACCGGGGTGTGCATAACGCATGGTGGGCATCTCCTGCTTTTATGTTTATTGGAGTACAGCGCGGCAAGCGCGTTATAAAGCGTAGAGCAAAGGTTGGGCCACTGCTGTGCGGGCCCGCAAAATCAAGGGGTTGGGCGTTGTTGCAAGGCGTTGCCGTGACAGGGGTGATACAGGCCAGGTGACAGTTTGTGCCACAAACGGTACAGCCTGTGACCGGTGGGTCGGGCCGGGATTGCAATGGCCGGATGGCTGGGGGATGCTGGGCGTTCTCACGCAGGGAGAATAATAAGAACATGCATAACGATCATTTCAGTCGCCATGCCCAGCAAGTCTTGACCGTCACCCGGGGCCAAGAGCTTTCCCAGGGGCCTGGCAGCGACCCGTCCATCGCCCGCTCCTGGCTGCGCTGTGTGGAGGACTACCACCTCGACCCGGCGCTGACCATCGCGCCCACTGTGCTCGAACACGGGCGCCTGCTGGAAAGTCGCGAACGCCTGCGGCAAGTGCTGCACATCGCCGGCAGCGAAATGAACAGCCTGCACCAGCAACTCTCCGGCGCCGGTCACGCGGTGCTGCTCACCGATGCACGCGGGGTGATCCTCAACTGTGTCACCGCGCCGTCGGAGCGCAAGATCTTCGAGCGCGCCGGCTTATGGCTGGGCGCTGACTGGAGCGAAGCCTGCGAAGGCACCAACGGTATCGGCACCTGCCTGGTGGAACGGCAGTCGTTGACGATCCACCGTGACGAGCATTTTCGCGGCCGCCATACCGGGCTGACCTGTTCGGCCAGCCCGGTGTTCGACCCTCATGGTGAATTGCTGGCGGTGCTGGATGTGTCCTCGGCCCGCGAAGCCGTGTCACGCCAGAGCCAGTTCCACACCATGGCGCTGGTGAACCTGTCGGCCAAGATGATCGAGAGTTGCTACTTCCTGCGTCACTTCGAACATCACTGGCTGTTGCGTTTTCACCTGCAGGCCGAGTCGGTCGGGTTGTTCAGCGAGGGCTTGCTGGCGTTCGATGGCGAAGGGCGCATTTGTGCGGTCAACCAGAGCGCCCTGAACCTGTTGGGGCAGTTGCGCGGCGGTTTGGTGGGCCAGCCGGTGGAAGCGTTTTTCGACTGTTCCCTGGATCAGTTGCTGGGGCGCGCCAGCGCAAATGCCACGGCCAGTTGGCCATTGCGCACCCGCGAGGGTCGGCCTCTGTTTGCAGCGTTGCGAGGCCAGCCGCGCAGTGTGCCGGCCCCTATCATCAAGCCGCAGGCGCCACGGCCTTTGGGTATCTGCCTGGGCGACCCGGCGTTGCAAAATGAGCTGCGCAAGGCCTCGCGAGTGTTCGAGCGCGACGTGCCCTTACTGATCAACGGCGAAACCGGCTGCGGTAAAGAAGCCTTCGCCAAGGCCGTGCACCAGACTAGCCAGCGGGGCGACAAGGCCTTTGTCGCGCTGAACTGTGCGGCGATTCCAGAAAACCTGATCGAGAGCGAATTGTTTGGCTATCGCGCCGGCAGTTTTACTGGCGCCCTTAAAGAAGGTATGCGCGGCAAGCTGCAACAGGCCGATGGCGGCACGCTGTTTCTCGATGAAATCGGCGACATGCCCCTGGCGCTGCAAACCCGCCTGTTAAGGGTGCTGGAAGACCGCCTGGTGGTGCCTATCGGTGGTGAACCCCAAGCGGTGAACGTGCGCATCATCAGCGCCACGCACCGCAATTTGCTGGAGCGTGTGGCCGATGGCAGCTTTCGCGAAGACCTGTATTACCGCCTGAACGGCTTGGAAGTTGCCCTGCCGCCGTTGCGCGAACGCACTGACAAGTCGCAACTGTTGGACTTCCTCCTGGCCCAAGAGGCGGGCACCGAGCAGGTGATGCTCGACGAGCCTGCGCGCCAAGCCTTGTTGGCATTCCATTGGCCCGGCAACCTGCGGCAGTTGCGTACGGTGTTGCGCACAATAGTGGCGCTTTGTGAGGGCGGGCGAGTCGGGCTTGAGGACTTGCCGGCGCTGATTCGACAGGCGCGGCCCCAAGGGCAGAGGCTGGATGCGCCGTGCGCCTCGCCGCTGGAGAGCGCCGAGCGTCAGGCATTACTCGATGCGTTGGCGCAGCAGCGCTGGCACATGAGCCATGTGGCTGAACAGCTGGGCGTCAGTCGCAATACGCTGTACCGCAAGTTACGCAAACATGGGATTTCACGGGAGGTTATGCATTAGGGGCGCGACAGTTGTCGGAATAACTCAGTTATTGCGGACTGCTCGTTTTTTGTCCCACGTGATTTAAGGTTTTTTATCGCTCTACGCACTCACGTCGTCCCGGAACGTGGTGCGCTGTTTTAAGCACTGATGGAATAAGGGCAGAGCATCACTTGCCCTTAAACACCGTTGTTTGAAACTTCTAGGGTGACAACACATGAATATTACAAGTCCAATAACGACTCCTGTGCCACAACTCCCTGTTCAACTTGATGTTACGCCCACGCCTGCACCGCAGCCCTTGATGGCGGGCTGGGGCGAACCGATGCACCCCCTTGAGCATGAGCCTGGCACGCAGTTGTCTGAGCCGCAGGCTGATCAAACGCCGAAGGTGCGCATCAGGCGTGGAATCTTCGGGCGGCGGTTCGGGGGAGGGTCCAGGCCCACACCGCCCGTGTCTCCCCCGCCGTCGCCCAGGGTACCGCCGGCCCCGGTCAGTCCCACGCCTACCCGGCCCCAAACCGCGACGGGAGGGAAAAAACCGACGGCAACCCACGACGCCTCTGGCACCAGCGTGACCGCGGGCAGTTCAGGCCAGTCGACGGCCAGTAGGCTCAAGGACGCGCTGACCAAGGGGCCTCAGACGCCCCCTCTCGGTGGCACCCCCCCTGTAAAACCGGCGGAATCGCCCAAGGTCAGTGTGGCCGATGTCACCCAGCGGCTGTTGGATGCCGACAGGCTGGTCAAGGCGGGCGTTATTTCTACATCGCCCTCTACCGGCAAGATGGTCAAGGACGCGTTCATCAACGCAGGCATCAATGGCATGGTCAGCGCGCCGATCAATGTGGGCGCTTATGCCGGGTCCGTGGCTGCGGGGGAAGCGATCAAGGGCCAATACGTACCGTCGCCGGTGCCGCCACCGCCACCGCATTTGCCTGGCGGTGTGCAGGCCGGTCAGAAGCCAGCGCCGCCAGTCATTACGCCGCCCACACCCGATGAGCCTGCGCCTGGGGCCACACGCCATTTGGATCGCGTAGAAAAGGTGATGCTGGAGTTTGCCAATCTCATCATCACGCTGGCGGGAAACACCGGAGACCGGCTTGTCATGGGCGACGCCTGGCCCAAGGAGCGCGGGGCACGCATGAGTAACCTTGAGCAGTTACTGGACGTTTCAGAAACCCATATGAAACAACTGGCCGAGGACCACGAGCTGATTTTCAAACCTCACATCGAGTCACAAACGTCCCCTGGTACCGGTGGCCGCTTAGGCGTGATCGAGCGTCGGTACCATGCCTTGAAAAAAACCGCTGACCGAATCATGACCTTGAAAGGCGCTGAGCTTAACAACACGCGCACCACGGTTTAAGTCATTCCTTTTGCCCGCCGGATCCTACCGGCGGGCGTTTCGCCCTCAGCTAATGCGTGCGAACTTTCCCACCCTACGCTAACCTGCCTCGATGTTTACGAGGTCGACTATGCACATTCATATTCTGGGTATCTGCGGTACGTTCATGGGTTCGATGGCGGTTCTGGCCAAAGAGCTGGGCCATCACGTAACAGGCTCCGATGCCAATGTTTATCCACCCATGAGCACGCAGCTAGAGGCGCAAGGGATTGAGCTGACCCAAGGTTACGACCCTGCGCAATTCGACCCGGTGCCGGACCTGGTCGTCATCGGCAACGCCATGTCGCGCGGCAACCCGGCGGTGGAATACGTACTGAACAAAGGCTTGCCTTACGTCTCCGGCCCCCAGTGGCTGGCCGACCATGTGCTGCAAGGCCGTTGGGTCCTGGCAGTGGCGGGTACTCACGGCAAGACCACCACCAGCAGCATGCTGGCCTGGGTGCTGGAACATGCGGGCATGAGCCCGGGCTTCCTGATTGGCGGTGTGCCGCAGAACTTCTCGGTGTCGGCGCGCCTGGGCCAGACACCGTTTTTTGTGATCGAGGCCGATGAGTACGACAGCGCCTTTTTCGACAAGCGCTCCAAGTTCGTCCACTACCGCCCGCGCACGGCGATCCTCAACAACCTTGAGTTTGATCACGCGGATATCTTCCCCGATCTGCCGGCGATTGAGCGGCAGTTCCACCATTTGGTGCGCACCATTCCCAGCGAAGGCCTGGTCATTCATCCCACCACCGAGCCTGCGTTGCAGCGTGTGATCGACATGGGCTGCTGGACCCCGGTGCAAACCACCGGCGCGGGTGGGCAGTGGCAGGCCAGGTTGCTCAGCGACGACGGTTCGCGGTTTGAAGTGCTGTTCGAAGGCCAGGCCCAAGGCATCGTCGACTGGGGCATGACTGGCCAGCACAACGTGGCCAACGCCTTGGTGAGCCTGGCTGCCGCTCGGCATGTCGGCGTGGTGCCGGCCATGGGCATCGCCGCCTTGAGCGCGTTCAAGAGTGTGAAGCGGCGCATGGAGAAAGTCGCCGACGTGAATGGGATTACCATTTACGACGACTTTGCCCACCACCCAACCGCCATTGCCACCACCCTGGATGGCCTGCGCAAGCGCGTGGGCGATGCGCAGATCATCGCCATCGTCGAACCGCGTTCCAACTCCATGAAGCTCGGCGCACACCGTGATGGCCTGCCTGAAAGCGTCAACGATGCCGACCAGGTGGTGTGGTATGCGCCAGCCAACCTCGGCTGGGATTTGCCGGTTATTGCTGCGCTGTGCACCATACCTTCGAAGGTTTGCGATTCGCTGGAAGGCATCATTGAGCAGGTGAAGTCCTTGGCCCAGCCCGGCACCCACGTGGTGGTCATGAGCAACGGCGGCTTCGGCGGCCTGCACGGCAAGTTGGCCGAGGCGTTGAAATGAGCGGGCCGGAGCGCATTACCCTGGCGATGACCGGCGCGTCTGGTGCGCCTTACGGCCTGCGCCTGCTCGATTGCCTGGTGCGTGAAGACCGTGAGGTGCATTTTCTGATCTCCAAGGCGGCGCAGTTGGTGTTGGCGACCGAGACCGATGTCGCGCTGCCTTCCAAAGTGCAGATGATGCAGGCGTTCCTCACCGAGTACACCGGTGCGGCGGCGGGGCAGATCAAGGTCTACGGCAAAGAAGACTGGATGTCGCCGGTAGCTTCGGGCTCCGGTGCGCCGGCGGCCATGGTGGTGGTGCCATGCTCCACCGGTACCTTGTCGGCGATTGCCACGGGCGCCTGCAACAACCTGATCGAACGGGCGGCGGACGTGACCTTGAAGGAGCGCCGCCAATTGATCCTGGTGCCGCGCGAAGCGCCGTATTCGAGCATTCACCTGGAGCACATGCTCAAGTTGTCGAACATGGGCGTGACCATTCTGCCCGCGTCGCCTGGCTTCTATCACCAGCCGCAGACCATCGATGATCTGGTGGACTTTGTGGTGGCGCGCATTCTCAACCTGTTGAACATTCCCCAGGACATGCTGCCGCGTTGGGGTGAGCACCATCTGGGCGGCGATGAATAAAGCGCTGCTGCTGTTGATGGCGCTGCAACTTACCGGCTGCGCCACGGCGCGCACGCTGGATGCGGCGCAACCGGGCGCACCGGTGGTGTATGCCGGCACGCGGCTGGATCTGTACGCGATCAATGGTGGCTGCTGCGCCAAGGACCGCTTTGGCGCCGAGGCCCCGAGCTATCCCCATCTCGACCTGCCGGCCAGTGCGTTGCTCGATACCTTGTTGTTGCCACTGTCGGTGTTGACGGTGCTGGGGGTTGGCTTCAACGCCACGGGCGGGCTGTAAGGCAGTGGCTGCCTGGGCCGGCCCCGGCGGCCAGCGCATATCTACCTGACGCCCGGCGATCCAAATGTGGGAGCGGGCTTGCTCGCGAAGGCGGCCTGGCAGTCAACACAGTTGGATTGTGTGCATATCCATTGCTGCGGTAACGGCCGCTTAGGGTTCCGCCCTGACGGCGAGTCACTTTGGAAAAGCCCCAAAGTAACCAAAGGGCTCTTGCCCCACCACTCGGCACCTCGCCTAGGCTCGGTGTGCCCGTAATCCGCCAGTGATTTGGGGGGCCGCCGCCACGCGCCATCCATGGCGCGGGGCGGCTAAACCGGCATCCCTGCCGGTTTACCCCCCAAATCCCTGTCGAATTCCGGCCAGCGTGGTTTAACGGGGCGCCTGAGATCAAAAGCAGATCAAGAGCGGCTCGCTTCGCATCGTGGTTAGCGTTGAGCGCTACCGCGTTATTTAGATACCGATGCTGCGATCAGGCCAGTACCAGCCCCGCATCATTACTTGCCGAGCTTGCGCAACTCGTCCGACTCCACCACCCGCACGCCATCCTGTTCTTCCAGCGCCAGGCGCCACATGGCGCGGGCCAGTTCGCAGACTTCAATACCGTGGTACTTGCCCGGAATAAGCCGTGACAAAGGCCCGGCCAACTGCTCGGCCAGGCGCGGTTCCAGTCGTTCGCCCAGCAGCAGCGACGGACGTACGATGGTCAACTGTGGCCAGTCTTGCGCTCGGAGCGCCAGTTCCATTTCCCCCTTGACGCGGTTGTAGAACACCGAGGATTTCGGGTCGGCGCCAATTGCGCTGATCACGATCAGATGCCGCGCGCCCAGTTCCCGTGCGCGCTTGGCGAAAGCCACCACCATGTCCAGGTCGACCGCACGGAACGCAGCTTCCGAGCCGGCCTTTTTGATCGTGGTGCCCAGGCAGCAGAAGGCGATATCCACGCGGCCGCTCAGTTGCGGCAGGAACACCGCCGGGTCGCCCACCGGGTTTTCCAGGCGTGGATGTTCAGCCAATGGTTTGCGGCTGGGTGCCAGCACGCGGGTCACGGTGGGTTCGTTGAGCAGGCGGTCGAGCAGGTGTTCGCCCGTGAGGCCGGAAGCCCCGGCCAGCAAGATATGCTGCGGTGTCAGGTACATGGTGTTTCCCCCTTGTTACACGTTACAGCTTAGTTGCCTTTGGCTTCCTTGCTATTCATTGAGACGCTTTCGAGCGCCTTTCGTGCCTGCTGTTTACGTAATAATTGCCAATGGGCGATCACGCCTTTAGGTGCCCAGATCTGCGGTTCGGAGGCTTCGAAATTGTCCGCCTGTTCGCGTTCGGCTACGTGCAGTTGTGCCAGTTTGAAGGCGTGTTGCAAATCATCCGTTTGGTTGAAAGCTTGTGCGAAAAGGGCATCACCGAAGTAGGTGAAGTCTGCTTCTTCCGAGCAGCCGAACGACACGCGGTCCGCGCGGGAGGCGGTCATGATCAGGGTGCGCTCATCTTTGAGCGCCGGTATGAAGCCGCCGGAGTAACAGGCGGAGATCACGATGACCTTGTCACGGTTTTTCAGTGGTGCGAGCACGGCCGCTAGTTCATCGGCGGGCAGGTCGGCCAGTTCCATGCGCGGTTGGTCGAGCACCAGTTCATGCTCATGGGTGCCATGGCTGGTCATATAAATGAACACCAGGTCTTCCGGCCCGGTGCGTTCGGCCAGGGTTTGCACCGAGCGGCGCAGGCTTTCGCGGGTGGCCAGAGGGCGGTCGGCGATGTGGTCGCGGTGGTTGACCAGGCGCACCTGCCCGCGCGCGCCGAAGCGGGTGGCGAGCAGGTTGCTGACGTAATCGGCTTCGCGCAGGAACACGCTTTGTTTGCCGTCACCGGCCAGCACCAGGGTGTACAGCTCCACGGCTGGGGTGGACGCGGGCACGGCTGCCAGGGCGTCATCGAGCAAGCGGCCTTGGGCCAGTATGCCGGTCTCCAGTGGGTCGGGCAGCAGCTTGCCCTCGGCGTCGCGTACGCGCAGGCCATTGACCCAGGTGCCGGACTGCACGGTGCCGTCGGTGAGTACTAGGGTGCCACGGCCTTGATAGTTGTCGCTGTCGAAGCCTCCGATATAGAAACTGCCATCGGTGAGGTTCAGACGCCCTTCACCGGTAAAGCGCCAGTCACTGAACTGGCCGACGTAGTGGCTGCCATCGACCCCGATCAATTCGCCTTTGCCGGTCAGCGCGCCTTCCTTGAACTGGCCGATCCACACATCGCCGTCGGCGTTCTCATAGCGGCCTTTGCCGTTGAGCTGGTTCTGCTTGAATTGGCCGACATAGATATCGCCCTCGGCGCTGTTGAAGGTGCCATTGCCTTCCAGTTGGCCATCGACAAAACGGCCGCTGAACTGGTTGCCGCTGTCGTCATTGCGTTGGCCTTCGCCATTGGGCTTGCCGTGGGCGAACTGGCCCTGGTACTGGCTGCCGTCGGCCAGTTCCAGGCGGCCGAGGCCTGAGTACTGGTCGTCCTGGAATTCGCCGCGATAAGTCATCTGCCCCTCTTTGAGGGTGCCTTCGCCGTTGCGTCGACCGTTCTTGAAGCCGCCCACGTAGCTGCTGCCCGAGGTGGTCAGGCTGCCCTGGCCGTCAAACAGGCCCTGCTTGAATTCGCCTTTATAGACTTCGCCATTGCTGCCGTGCCATTCGCCCTGGCCGTGCCACTGGCCTTTGTCGAACTGGCCGGCGTACCAACTGCCATTGGGGTAGTCCACACGGCCTTGGCCTTGCAGCAAACCGTTGATCACATCGCCACGGTAGCGGCCGCCATCGGGCAGGCGCGCATCGGGCGGCAACAGCGATTCGCCGTCTCCGCAAGCGGTGAGCAACAGGGCAAGGGCAAGGGGAGCGAGTGGGCGCATAGCGGGATCCGGATAATTGAGCGCCGAGTATGCCGTAGCCGGGGTGCCGAACCTAGTGGTCTATGCGCAGGATCCATCACCTGTAGGAGCGGGCTTGCCCGCGAAAAACTCACAGGCGCCGCATTTTTTCAGCCAGCACGCGTTATCGATGACGACCTTCGCGAGCAAGCTCGCTCCTACAGTGGGGGTGTGGTGGTTATACGAAGCACAGTGACAGCGACTCGGCGATGTAAGCCGGCTTCTCCTGGCCTTCGATTTCCAGGGTGGCCGTGGCCTTGAACAGCCATTGGCCCGGCTTCTTCTCGGTGACGTCTGTGAGGGTGACGTTCAGGCGCACCTTGGAATTCACTTTCACCGGCTGGATAAAGCGCACGCTGTCCAGGCCGTAGTTGACGGCCATCTTCAAGCCTTCGGGCATGATCAGGATGTCTTCCATCAGCTTGGGCATCAGCGACAGCGACAGGAACCCGTGGGCGATGGTGCTGCCGAACGGGGTTTGCGCGGCCTTGACCGGGTCGACGTGGATGAACTGATGATCGCCGGTGGCTTCTGCGAACAGGTTGATACGCGCCTGGTCGATGGTGAGCCATTCGGAACGTCCCAGTTCCTTGCCGACGTAATCTTTGAGCTGCGCTACGGGTACATAGGGCATTGCGTCTCTCCTTGGTTCATCATTTTTGCCCATCGGTAACGGGCGTTTTTATCGGTGACAGAGAACCAATGTAGATCATCATGGGCAATCAGCCCGGTCAACCCAAGATGCTTTTGGCGAATGCCGGAGCATAGGGCGGGCATGCTTATAATGCGCGCGAGCGTTGAGGGGGAGAGAGCGGGATGCTGTTACGTGGCCTGACCTGGCTGGTGCTGTTTCAATTGATCGGCACCGCGATCAATCATTTGTTGGTGCCGGTGCTGCCGGGGCCGATCATCGGCTTGCTGCTGATGCTGGGCTTTCTGGTCTGGCGCGGTGAAGTCGGCGAGCCCCTGAGCCTGGCGGCCGGCAGCCTGTTGCGTTACCTGCCACTGCTGCTGGTGCCGCCGGCCGTGGGGGTGATGGTGTACGCCAAGGACATCGTGGCGGATTTCTGGGCCATCGTCGGGGCGTTGGTGTTGTCGCTGGTGATCGCCATGGGCTTTGTCGGTGTGCTGATGCAGCAGATGGTCAAGCGCAAGGAGAAGGACCAATGATCCTCGACTGGCAAGGCGCCTGGACGGCGGTCATTCATCACCCGCTGTTCGGTATCGGTATC
The DNA here is from genome assembly GCF_029201605.1 of Pseudomonas sp. FJ2-5-13. Taxonomy (NCBI): domain Bacteria; kingdom Pseudomonadati; phylum Pseudomonadota; class Gammaproteobacteria; order Pseudomonadales; family Pseudomonadaceae; genus Pseudomonas; species Pseudomonas sp. FJ2-5-13. The sequence continues at coordinate 5,319,625 of NZ_CP104045.1, read as the reverse complement.
ACCCTGGGCGCCTATCAACTGGTGCTGGCGGGGTTCGAGAAAACCCGCTGGATCTTCCTGCAGCCGGTGCTGGTGTCGATGCTACTGGTGATCGGCGTGCTGCTCACCTGCGGCCTGAGCTACGCCGAATACCGCAAGAGCACCGAGATCATGGGCATCCTGCTGGGGCCTGCGACCGTGGCCCTGGCGGTGCCGCTTTATCTGAACCTGCGACGGATTCGCCAATTGTTCTGGCCGATTTTTACTACGCTGGTGGTAGGCGGGGTATTGGCCACCGGCCTTTGTGTGGCGTTGGGGTGGTGGTTTGGTGCCGAACACAGAGTGCTGATGACCATGGCGCCCAAGTCGGTGACCTCGCCGATTGCCATGCTGGTGGCCGAGCAGATCGGCGGCGTGGCGGCCTTGGCAGCGGTGTTCGTGTTGATCACTGGGGTGGTCGGCGCGATGATCGGCCCAGCGCTCTTGACGCGCCTGGGTGTACGCAGCCCCGAAGCGCGCGGCATGGCTTTGGGCATGACCGCCCACGCCGTCGGTACTTCGGTGGCCCTGCAGGAAAGCGAAGAATGCGGCGCCTTCGCGGCGCTGGCCATGAGTTTGATGGGCGTGGCCACGGCGGTGTTCCTGCCGTTGGCGGTGTCGGTCATTGTTTAAACCAGGTTTTAAGGAAGCCGTTATGAGTCTGGCGCTATTCCCCCTCAACACTGTGCTGTTCCCAGGCTGCACCCTCGACTTGCAGATATTCGAGGCGCGCTACCTGGACATGATCGGCCGTTGCATGAAAAAGGGCGAAGGCTTTGGTGTGGTGTGCATCCTGGATGGCTCAGAGGTGGGCATGGCCCCTGACGGTTATGCGCTTGTCGGTTGTGAAGCGCTGATTCGTGACTTCAAACAGCAGGACAACGGCCTGCTGGGCATTCGCGTCGAAGGGGGGCGTCGTTTCCGCGTGCATGAGACCGACGTCCAGAAAGACCAATTGCTGGTGGCCGACGTGCAATGGCTGCAAGAGTTGCCGGACCCGCCACTGGGCGAAGAAGACGCCGACTTACTGGCGTTGCTCGAGGCCCTGGCCGAGCACCCGATGGTGGCTTCGCTGGACATGGGCGGTGACGTCGAAGGCCAGCAAGCCCTGGGCAACCGGTTGGCCTATCTGCTGCCGTTTACCGAGGCCGACAAGATCGACTTGCTGCAACTGGACGACCCACAGCAACGCTTGGATGCGATCCAGATGTTGCTCGATGAACTGCAGGGCGAACTGTTCACCTGAGGTTCGGATTTGCCTGACAGAGCTTTCAGACTTTGCTCGGTCGTCTCCACTGCGTCGCCTGCACTATTTTCCGATCACACAACAATGATCGGAGATAACCATGATTCGGCTGACACCTTCGGAACAAGTCGCGTGGGACGCTTATTTTGTCAGCGTGACCACGCAATTACTCCAGCAGCAAGCCTCGCGGGGCGCGGAGTACATCGCCGAGCGCGCCGCCGAAGTGGCCGATGAGATGCTGCTGGAGCGCCGCGAACGTTGCGTTGAACGGCGCAGTGCCTCCGTGGACTGGATCGGCCCGGCCAAGGGTCAGTAGGCGTACCTGAGCAGGGCGTGGGGCGTGCCGGTAAAGGCGATAAAACCGAGCACGGCCACCACGGCGGGCAGCACCAGCCACCAGGCTTTTTGCGACATGGCTGGCAATGGGCTGCGGTACTCGATTGCCGTCAGGCTGAACGCACATACGGTCATGGCCAGCAATGTGCCGGCCAGGATGTCTGTAGGCCAATGGGCGCCCAGGTAGACCCGCGACAAGGCAATGAACGCCGCCGGAATGCAGCCCAACAGCATCCAGGTCAGGCGCAGCCGCGTGGGTTGGCCGCGACCGGCCAATACCGCGAGCGCCAGGAAGAAGGCAAAGGCACCGGAGGCATGGCCGCTGGGCATGCTGAAGCTGGTCAGCGGGTCGGTGAGGATTTCCGGGCGGCCACGGGCAAAGAACAGCTTGGTGCCGGTGTTGATCACTGCCGCGCCGGCGAGGGTGGCGCCGACAAACACGGCGTGGCGCCATTGCCGCGCTAGCAGCAACAGGCCAGTGAACACCGCGCTGGCGAAAAACATCTTCTTGAACTCGCCCAGTTGGGTGACCCGCACCATCACTTCGTCCAGCCACGGGCTGCGATGTTCCTGCACCAGGGCGCTCAGGCCCTGGTCGAAGTCATTGAGATGGGGGTAGCCGATAAACAGTGCGATCAACAACACCAGGCTGGCGCAACCGATCCACAACGTGGCGCGCCGATGCCCACGCCAACTGCTGTTCAAACTCAGCCCCAGCAGCACCGCCAGGCACGCCGCGATAATCGCCGCTTCCGGCCAGAAACCTTCCGGCAACGGCAGGCGGAACGCGGCGCCGGCGGCCCAGCCCGGCAGCAGGTAGGCCACGGTCCAGCCCGCTGCGGCAATGATGCTCACGGCGGCGAAGCGCGGGAAGGGCATGTCGCACATACCCGCCACCATCGGCAGCATAGGGCGCAATGGTCCGATGAAACGCCCGACCAACAGGCTGGCAATCCCGTACTTGTGGAAGTAGGTTTCTGCGCCGTTCATCCATTCAGGATGCTGGCGCAGGCCGGGCAGGCGCCGGATGTTCTGATGGAAGTGGCGGCCCATGTAATAGGAAACGCCGTCGCCCAACAAACCGCCGAGGAAGCCCAGCAGCAGGGTTTCACTCAGCGACAGCGCACCGCTGCCAGCCAACGCGGCGATTGCAAACAGCAATACCGTGCCTGGCACGATCAACCCGGCAATCGCCAGACACTCCACGCACGCGACAATAAACACCGCCGCTGCCAGCCATTGTGGGTTGAGGGTCAACCAGCCGGTAATGCTATCGAGCCATTGGCCCATACAATCCACTCCATGCATACATATTCAAAAACACTGAAGATTCAATTGTGGGCTTGCTCGCGAATGCGGTGTGTCAGACACAGATTCCTGCACTGACACGCCGCATTCGCGAGCAAGCCCGCTCCCACATTGGATCCGCTGTGTTGCGGATATCATCAAATCAAAAAATAATCCCGGCCTTCGACCTGCCCCCGACGCAGCGGGTTCCGCGTGCAATAAGGCGCATAGCCAGCATCGACGAAGCGGTACATCAAGTGCTCATCGCGCCCGCTGGGGATACCCAGGCGCGTGGTCTGGATAATCTGCGTGGGCACTTGGCCCACGTCTTCGACATACAGCAGTTCCTGGTCGAAGCGCTTGGCGTCCCACATCGGCACTTTCAGGCCCAGTGCCTTGCACAGCAGCGTCTGGCCCGCACACAGCTTTTGCGAGGGGCGTGGGCTGCCATCGGGGTTGGGGTTGTTCAACAGCATCTGCGCCAGGCTCGCCGCGCCGGAAATGTCATCGACCCAGGGATAGGCCGATTTGATCAACACGGCATTGCCCGGGCCATGGGCGCTGAAGTTCAGCGAATCACCGCCACGGGCGTAGTACATGTAGATATGGCCACCATCCAGAAACAAAGCCTTACGCTTTTCTGTGTAGCCGAGTGAGGCGTGGCTGCCTTTTTCGGCCACGTAATAGGCTTCGGTTTCAATAATTCGCGCCGAAAGCCAGAGATCGCCCACGCGATGGCGAATGACTTTTCCGAGTAGTTCGCGGGCAAGCAGTTGCGCGTCGCGGTCGAAGAAGCTATCGGGCAGGGGGCTGGCGGGGAGCTGGGGCAAAAAATCGGGCATGGCGGTCAAGGGTTGATACGGCTAAATGTGACCGAATCATAACAACTCTCAGCTTAATTACGCCTGAACCTGGGGTTTTTACAGTTCATTTCGACCATCCGCCCCTCACCGCTGTCAGTCGGGCGGCGTCACAGCTATAATCTGCCGCTTTCCTCTTTGCCAAGACTCCCTGACCATGACTGAGTCCGTTCTTGACTACATGACCCGCCTGGGTCGCGCTGCCCGGCAGGCCTCGCGGTTGATCGCCCGTGCGAGCACTGCGCAGAAGAACCGTGCGCTGCTGGCGGCTGCCGATGCTCTGGATGCTTCGCGCTCCGAGCTGACCGCCGCCAACGAGCTGGACCTGGCCAATGGGCGCGCCAATGGCCTGGAGCCAGCCTTGCTGGACCGCCTGGCGCTGACCCCGGCGCGTATCGACGACATGATCGAAGGCCTGCGTCAGGTGGCCAAGCTGCCTGATCCCATCGGTGAAATTCGCGACATGCGTTACCTGCCGTCCGGTATCCAGGTGGGCAAGATGCGCGTGCCCCTGGGCGTGATCGGCATCATCTATGAGTCGCGCCCGAACGTGACCATCGACGCCGCGAGCCTGTGCCTCAAGTCGGGCAACGCCACCATCCTGCGTGGCGGTTCCGAGGCGATCAACTCCAACCGCGCCATCGCCGCCTGCATCCAGCAGGGCCTGGCCGTGGCCGAGTTGCCGGCTGAAGTGGTGCAAGTGGTGGAAACCACCGACCGCGCCGCCGTGGGTGCCTTGATCACCATGCCGGAATTCGTCGACGTGATCGTACCGCGAGGTGGCAAGAGCCTGATCGAGCGCGTCAGCCGCGATGCCAAGGTGCCAGTTATCAAGCACCTGGACGGCGTCTGCCATGTGTTCATCGACATTGCCGCCGACCTCGACAAGGCGATCCGCATTGCCGACAACGCCAAGACCCACCGCTATGCGCCGTGCAACACCATGGAAACCCTGCTGGTGCACGCCGGCATTGCCGAGCGCGTGCTGCCGCCGCTGGCTGCCATCTACCGTGACAAGTCGGTAGAGCTGCGCGGTTGCGAGCGCACCCGGGCGTTGCTGGGCGCGGACGTCATCGAGGCGACCGAGCAGGACTGGTACACCGAGTACACGGCCCCGATCCTGTCGATCCGCATCGTCGACGACCTGGACCAGGCCATCGAACACATCAATACCTATGGCTCCAAGCACACCGACGCCATCGTTTCCGAGCATTTCAGCGATGCCCGGCGTTTCCTCAACGAAGTGGATTCCGCTTCGGTGATGGTCAACGCCTCGACGCGTTTTGCCGACGGCTTCGAGTACGGCTTGGGGGCGGAGATCGGTATTTCCACCGACAAGCTCCACGCACGCGGCCCGGTGGGCCTCGAAGGGCTGACCAGTGAGAAGTACGTGGTGTTTGGCGACGGTCATGTGCGCACTTGATGACTAAACGCATCGGGCTGCTCGGCGGTACTTTCGACCCCGTGCACATCGGCCATTTGCGCAGTGCCCTGGAAGTTGCGGATGCCCTTGCGCTGGATGAGCTGCGCCTGCTGCCCAATTTCCGGCCGCCCCATCGCGACACGCCGCAGGTGGCCGCCGAGCAACGCCTGGAAATGGTGCGTGTTGCCGTAGAAGGTATATCGCCGCTGGTGGTGGACGATCGCGAACTCAAGCGCGATAAACCGTCCTACACTATCGACACCCTGGAGCTGATGCGCGCCGAATTGGCCGCAGATGACCCACTGTTTCTGCTTTTGGGCTGGGACGCATTTTGCGGCCTGCCCTCTTGGCACCGCTGGGAGGAACTCCTCCAGCATTGCCACATCCTGGTTTTGCAACGCCCGGATGCCGACAGCGAACCGCCGGATGCCTTGCGCAACCTGCTGGCCGCGCGGTCGGTAAGTGACCCCTTGGCCCTGACCGGGCCGAACGGGAATATTGCATTCGTCTGGCAGACCCCGCTTGCGGTGTCCGCCACCCAGATCCGTCAACTGCTGGCCAGCGGGAAGTCGGTACGTTTCCTGGTGCCTGACGCGGTCCTGGCCTACATCGATGCGCACGGGCTTTACCGTGCGTCGAACTAAAAAGGCGCGCTTGAACGCACGAACCGTGCAGCAAGCGCCCGAACATACGAGCAAAACGAGTTTTATATGACGAACAAAGACGTAAGCAAAGTTAAGCGCAAAGGCACCTTCAAAAGCGCACCGCTGCCGGTTGAAGCCCATGTTGGCCCGGAACTGGCTGGCGAAGAGCTGGTGAAAGTCGCCGTGGCTGCCCTGGAAGACGTTAAAGCCCAGGACATCCAGGTGCTGGACGTGCGCGACAAGCAGAGCATCACCGACTTCATGATCATCGCCACCGGTACCTCCAACCGCCAGATCGGCGCGATGCTGGACAAGGTTCGTGAAGCCGTCAAAGCCCAGGGCGTCAAGCCACTGGGTGAAGAAGGCAAGGGCGACAGCGACTGGGTGTTGCTGGACATGGACGATGTGATCGTTCACATGATGACCTCCAACGCTCGCCAGTTCTACGACCTGGAGCGTCTGTGGCAAGGCGCCGAGCAGAGCCGTGCTGCCGATGGCAAGCACCACAGCCCGGAAGTGGGCCACGCGCACTTCGACAAGCTCAACAAAGACCAGGAATAAGGAACGGCTGTGCGCCTGCGTCTGATCGCTGTCGGTTCACGCATGCCCAAGTGGGTGGAAGAAGGCTGGCACGAATATGCCAAGCGTCTGCCCGCTGAGCTGTCGCTTGAGCTGGTGGAAATACCGCTCAATACCCGGGGCAAGAACGCCGACGTGGCGCGCTTTATCCGTCAGGAAGGCGAAGCCATGCTGGCCAAGGTCGGCCCCAATGAGCGCATCGTCACCCTTGAAGTGCACGGCAAGCCCTGGAGCACCGAGCAACTGGCGGTGGAACTGGATCGCTGGCGCCTGGATTCGCGCACGGTCAATTTCATGGTCGGCGGCCCCGAAGGGCTGGCGCCGGAAGTCTGTGCGCGAGCCGATCAGCGCTGGTCGCTGTCGGCGCTGACGTTGCCGCACCCGTTGGTAAGGATTCTGATCGGTGAACAGCTGTATCGCGCCTGGACAGTTCTGTCCGGGCACCCTTACCACAAATAGTCTGCGCCGCCCCCGATGACCCAGCCGATCCGCATCAAGGACCACGAGAAAGACGCACGTCTGGTACGCGCGCGGGTGGTGTTCGGTGCTGTTTTGGTGGTGGTGCTGATGTGCGTGCTGATTGCGCGGCTGTATTTCCTCCAGGTGATCCAGTACGACTATCACTCCACGCTGTCGGAAAATAACCGGGTGCATGTGCAGCCGATTCCGCCGACCCGTGGGCTGATCTTCGACCGCAATGGCGTAGTGGTTGCCGATAACCGGCCCAGCTTCAGCCTGAGCATGACCCGCGAACGTTCCGGCGACTGGAAGCAGGTGCTCGATGTCATCGTCGAGGTGCTGCAACTGACGCCGGAAGACCGGGTGGTTTTCGAGAAGCGCATGCGGCAGGGGCGCCGGCCGTTCGAGCCAGTGCCGATTCTGTTCGAGCTGACCGAAGAGCAGATCGCCCGCATTGCGGTGAACCAGTTCCGCCTGCCAGGTGTGGAAGTGGTGGCGCAGTTGGTGCGGCATTACCCGCAAGGGCCGCACTTTGCCCACTCCGTTGGCTACATGGGGCGGATCAACGAGAAAGAGCTGAAAACCCTCGACCCGATCAACTACAGCGGCACCCACCATATTGGCAAAACCGGCATCGAGCGCTTCTACGAGGCCGAGTTGCATGGCCAGGTAGGTAACGAGGAAGTCGAGACCAATGCGCGTGGCCGCGTATTGCGGGTACTCAAGCGCACCGACCCGGTGCCGGGCAAGGACATTGTCCTGAGCCTGGACATCAAGTTGCAGGAAGCTGCCGAGATGGCCCTGGGCGGTCGACGGGGTGCCGTAGTGGCGCTGGACCCGAAGACCGGCGAAGTGCTGGCGATGGTCAGCCAGCCCAGCTTCGACCCCAACCCGTTTGTGACCGGCATCAGCTTCAAGGCCTACGCCGAGCTGCGTGATTCCATCGACCGGCCGCTGTTCAACCGCGTCTTGCGCGGCCTGTACCCACCGGGCTCGACCATCAAGCCGGCGGTGGCGATTGCCGGCCTGGATGCTGGTGTGGTCACGGCTTCAAGCCGGGTGTACGACCCTGGCTATTACATGCTGCCCAACTATGACCATAAATACCGTAACTGGAACCGCTCCGGTGACGGCTATGTCGACCTGGATACCGCGATCATGCGCTCCAACGACACCTATTTTTATGACCTGGCCCACAAGCTGGGGATTGATCGGCTGTCTGCCTACATGGGTAAGTTCGGCCTCGGTCAGAAAGTCTCCCTGGACATGTTCGAAGAATCCCCCGGCCTGATGCCGTCGCGGGAGTGGAAGCGTGCGACCCGCCGCCAGGCGTGGTTCCCCGGCGAAACCCTGATCCTCGGTATCGGCCAGGGCTATATGCAGGCCACACCGCTGCAACTGGCCCAGGCCACGGCGCTGGTGGCGAACAAAGGCGTGTGGAACCGACCGCACCTGGCCAGGACCATCGAAGGTGAAAAGCCGGTGGACGACAATCCGATTCCGGACATCGTGCTGCGTGACCCGTCCGACTGGGCCAAGGTCAACCACGGCATGCAGCAGGTGATGCACGGTGCTCGCGGCACCGCACGCAAGGCGGCAATCGGCGCGCAGTACCGCATTGCCGGCAAGAGTGGTACGGCCCAGGTGGTCGCGATCAAACAGGGCGAAAAGTATGACCGTTCCAAGGTGCAGGAACGCCACCGCGACCACGCCTTGTTTGTCGGCTTTGCCCCTGCGGAAGACCCGAAAATCGTGGTGGCCGTGATGGTCGAGAACGGCGAGTCCGGCTCCGGCGTCGCGGCCCCAGTGGTACGCCAGGTCATGGACGCCTGGCTGCTGGCCGACGATGGCCGGCTCAAGCCCGAGTATGGCGGCCCCCCTTCAAGCCCCGAGGTTACGGCCCGTGAAGAGTAATTTTGACCGCATCCTCTCCAGCGAAGATGTGATGCGTCGCCGTGCGACGTTGCTGCAACGCATGCACATTGATGGCCCCTTGCTGATCCTGCTGCTGACCCTGGCGGCCGGCAGCCTGTTCGTGCTGTATTCGGCCAGCGGCAAGAACTGGGACTTGCTGATCAAGCAGGCGTCCTCGTTTGGCCTGGGCCTGCTGTCGATGGTGGTGATCGCCCAACTGGAGCCGCGCTTCATGGCGCGCTGGGTGCCCTTGGGCTATGTCGCCGGCGTGTTGCTGCTGGTGGTGGTGGACGTCATGGGCCACAACGCCATGGGCGCCACACGCTGGATCAACATCCCCGGGGTGATTCGCTTCCAGCCGTCGGAATTCATGAAGATCCTGATGCCGGCCACCATTGCCTGGTACCTGTCCAAGCGCACCTTGCCGCCGCAGCTCAAGCACGTGGCCATCAGCCTGATCCTGATCGGCGTGCCCTTCGTGCTGATCGTGCGCCAGCCGGATCTGGGCACCTCGTTGCTGATCCTCGCCGGTGGCGCGTTCGTATTGTTCATGGGCGGATTGCGCTGGCGCTGGATCCTCAGCGTGCTGGCCGCCGCCGTGCCCGTGGCCGTGGCCATGTGGTTCTTCTTTATGCACGACTACCAGAAGCAACGGATCCTTACGTTCCTCGACCCGGAGAGCGACCCGTTGGGCACCGGCTGGAACATCATCCAGTCCAAGGCGGCCATTGGTTCCGGCGGGGTATTTGGCAAGGGCTGGTTGCTGGGCACCCAGTCCCACCTGGACTTCTTGCCCGAGAGCCATACTGACTTCATCATCGCGGTGATGGGCGAAGAGTTCGGCCTGGTGGGCATTTGCGCGTTGTTGCTGATCTATCTGCTGTTGATTGGTCGCGGCCTGGTGATCACGGCCCAGGCGCAGACGCTGTTCGGCAAATTGCTCGCCGGCAGCCTGACCATGACTTTTTTTGTTTACGTTTTCGTCAACATCGGTATGGTCAGTGGCCTGCTGCCGGTGGTTGGGGTGCCGTTGCCATTCATTAGCTACGGCGGAACTTCGCTGGTGACATTGCTGTCAGCGTTTGGGGTTTTGATGTCGATTCATACGCATCGCAAGTGGATCGCACAGGTTTGAATAAGGTGAAGATGTCAATGCAAGTAATGCGCGGCTGGGCGACTCGGCATGCGACCTGGATGGGCCTGATTGGGCTGCTGGGGGCAACGCAAGAGGCGCAGGCCGGTGACTACGATGGCTCTCCCCAGGTCGCCGAATTTGTCGGTGAGCTGACCCGCGACTACGGTTTTGCCGGCGAGCAGCTGATGGGCGTGTTCCGCGAAGCCCAGAAAAAGCAGGCGATCCTCGACGCCATCTCTCGCCCCGCCGAACGCGTAAAGCAGTGGAAGGACTATCGCCCGATGTTCCTCACTGATGCGCGCATCGCCCGCGGCGTGGACTTCTGGCGCCAGCACGAGGCAGTCCTGGCCCGCGCCGAGCAAGAGTACGGCGTGCCGGCCCAGGTGATCGTCTCGATCATCGGCATCGAAACCTTTTACGGGCGCAACACCGGCAGCTATCGGGTGATCGACGCCTTGTCGACCCTGGGCTTCGATTACCCGCCCCGCGCCGAGTTTTTCCGCAAGGAACTGCGCGAATTCCTGTTGCTGGCCCGCGAAGAGCAGGTCGACCCGCTGAGCCTCAAGGGCTCCTACGCCGGGGCGATGGGCTTGCCGCAGTTCATGCCCAGCAGCTTTCGCGCCTATGCGGTGGATTTCGACGGTGACGGGCACATCAATATCTGGAGCAACCCCGACGATGCCATCGGCAGCGTGGCCAGCTACTTCAAGCGCCACGGTTGGGTTGGCGGCGAGCCGGTGGTTATCCGCGCCGATGTCACGGGCGAGCGCGCCGACGAGGGCCTGACCCAAGGTATCGAACCGGTCAAGACCGTTGGGGAGTTGCGAGCGCTGGGCTGGTCGAGTCAGAATGCGCCACGCGATGACATGCCGGTGACGGCATTCCGCCTGGAAGGCGCAAATGGCCCTGAATACTGGATGGGCCTGAAGAATTTCTACGCAATCACGCGTTATAACCGCAGTGTGATGTACGCCATGGCCGTGCATCAGCTGTCAGATGAGCTGGTTCAAGCACGGGGCAACAAGTAATGCGGGTATCGCCGTTCAAAAAACCGCTCAAGCTGGTGGCGTTCGCCGCGTTGTCCTTGTTGGTAGCCAGTTGTTCCACCACCCCTAACCGTGCGCCGGCCAAGAAGGCGGGCGGTGCGGTGGTCCGCGCCCAGCCGGGCCTGGACATCAACCGCGCGCACAAAGACGGCGCGCCGTGGTGGGATGTGGATGTATCGAAAATCCCGGACGCCACGCCCACCCTGCACACCGGCCCGTACAAGGCCAACCCTTATACCGTGCTGGGCAAGAATTACTTCCCGCTGCAGGAATCCAAGACCTACGTGCAATCGGGCACCGCGTCCTGGTACGGCACCAAGTTCCATGGCCAGAACACCGCCAACGGCGAAGTGTATGACCTGTACGGCATGAGCGCGGCGCACAAGACCCTGCCGCTGCCCAGCTATGTGCGCGTGACCAACCTGGACAACAACCGTACCGTGATCCTGCGGGTCAATGACCGCGGGCCGTTCTATTCGGACCGCATCATTGACTTGTCCTACGCGGCCGCCAAGAAACTCGGTTATGCCGAAACCGGCACCGCACGGGTCAAGGTCGAAGGCATCGACCCGGCGCAGTACTGGGCCCAGCGTGGCAAACCGGCGCCGTTGATGCTCAACGAACCGGCTACCCCGCAACCGCAAGTGACGGCCTCGACCGGCAAGATCGAGCAGTGGACGCCGCCACCGGCGCAGCATGCGCCTGATACCGTGGTGGTACCGCATGCGGCAGCGGGCGCCTCCATGGCCGGTGGGCAATACCTGCAGGTCGGCGCTTTCGCCAACCCGGATGCGGCAGAACTGTTAAGGTCCAAGCTCAGCGGCATGGTCAGCGCGCCGGTCTTCATCAGCTCCATCGTGCGTAACCAGCAAACCTTGCACCGTGTACGCATGGGCCCGATCGGCTCGCCAAGCGAAGTGGCGCAAGTGCAGAACAGCGTGCGCCTGGCCAACCTGGGGCAACCCAGCGTGGTCACCGCAGAATAAGCAGTAACGGTTTGATGGCTCAGGCGCGCCTGCGCGCTTGAACCCTGGTTGTTGGCTCGTTGAACAATAAAAACCCAGGGGCAAGGGGTGAGCGGGCAACCGAACACGTGACAGTCTGGAAGCGGGCTGTCTGAATAGTTTTGCCCGCGAGGGCAAGTTTCCATAAGCAATTTCGAGAGACGGATGAACATCACCACCTTAGCCAAACGTACGTGCCTGCTTATCTCGCTGATCATCACCCCAGCCGCCTGGGCGGTTGAGATGGTGCCGGCCTCCCCGCAACTGGCCGCCAAGTCCTGGGTACTCATGGATGCCGCCAGTGGCAACGTGCTGGTCGAAAACGGCGGTGACGTGCGCCTGCCGCCTGCCAGCCTGACCAAGCTGATGACCGCCTACATCGCGACCCTGGAAATCCGTCGCGGCCAGATCGGCGAAAACGACCCGGTGACCGTCAGCGAAAACGCCTGGCGTACCGGTGGTTCGCGGATGTTCATCAAGGTGGGTTCGCAAGTCACCGTGAGCGACCTGCTGCACGGCATCATCATCCAGTCCGGTAACGACGCCAGCGTCGCCCTGGCCGAGCACATCGCCGGCAGCGAAGACGCCTTCGCCGACATGATGAACAAAACCGCCGGCGAGCTGGGCATGACCAACAGCCACTTCATGAACCCGACTGGCCTGCCAAACCCAGAGCACTATTCGTCGGCTCACGACATGGCGATCCTGGCGCGCGCGATCATCCGCGTTGACCCGGTGCACTACGCGATCTACTCCCAGAAGGAGTTCTTCTGGAACAACATCAAGCAGCCTAACCGCAACCTGTTGCTGTGGCGCGACAAGACCGTCGATGGCCTGAAAACCGGCCACACCGACGAAGCCGGCTACTGCATGGTGTCGTCCGCCGTACGTGATGGCCAGCGCCTGATCGCCGTGGTATTCGGCACCAACAGCGAGCAGGCCCGTGCGGCCGAGACGCAAAAACTGCTGACTTACGGCTTCCGCTTCTTCGAAACCCAGACCTTCTACCAGAAGGGTGCTGAGCTGGCGACCGCGCCGGTGTGGAAGGGCGCGACTTCGCAAGTCAAGGCCGGCCTGGCCGACGACCTGACCCTGACCATGCCTAAAGGCCAGCTCAAAAAGCTCGCCGCCAGCATGACCCTGAACCCGCAATTGGTTGCGCCAATCGCCAAGGGTGATGTGATCGGTAAGGTTGAAGTCAAGCTGGACGACAAGGTGGTGCACAGCGCCGACCTGATCGCACTGGACGCTGTCGAGGAAGGTGGTATCTTCCGCCGCGTATGGGATAGCATCCGTCTATTCTTCTACGGCTTGTTCAACTGATTGTGTGCACCTGCAAAGCCCCGCGTTGATCCAACGCGGGGCTTTGCCCGTCGCCACGGCTTAGCGCTTACGAGGCTGTTCTGCCATGACCGATAAAGAAGTAAAAGCGCCAAAAATCGAATTCCCTGTGACGGATTATCCTATCAAGGTAATCAGCGACACCGGTGTGGGCCGCAAAGACACGATTCTTGAGATCGTGCGTAAACATGCGACGATCAACGATAACCGGGTGGATGAGCGCTCCAGCACCACCGGTAAGTACACGACTATCCAGTTGCACATCGTTGCGACCGGTCAAGACCAGCTCTACGACATCAACAGCGAACTGCGGGCCACCGGCTTCGTGCACATGGTGCTGTGATGTCGCAAACCCTGGGCTTTCGCGAGCTCGGCCGGATGGCCTATGAGCCGGTCTGGCATGCCATGCAGCGCTTTACCAATGAGCGCGGCACCTCGGCCCCGGATGAAATCTGGCTGGTGGAACACGAGCCGGTCTTCACCCAGGGCCAGGCCGGCAAGGCCGAGCACTTGCTGCTGCCGGGTGATATTCCGGTGGTGCAGGTCGACCGAGGTGGCCAAGTGACTTACCATGGTCCCGGTCAACTGGTGGCTTACCTGCTGCTGGACGTGCGCAAGCTGGGGTTTGGCGTGCGCGACCTGGTCAGCCGCATGGAGACGTGCCTGATCGAGCTGTTGGCCAGTTACGGCGTGACCGCCGTGGCCAAGCCCGATGCACCGGGTGTGTACGTGGATGGCGCGAAAATCGCCTCCCTGGGGCTGCGCATTCGCCACGGTTGTTCCTTTCATGGCCTGGCCTTGAATGTGGACATGGACCTGGCACCGTTCCGGCGCATCAACCCGTGCGGTTATGCCGGGCTTGCAATGACCCAGTTGAGTGACCATGCAACATCCATTGAATTTGCCGAGGTAAGTGCCCGGCTGCGCGCGCAGCTCGTCAAACACCTCGACTATGCAGAGCAGACGACCCTGACGGGCGGAATCGATTGATATGACTACTGATGTTGTGCAAACCATGATCCCGACGCTGGACATCACTGAGCGTCCAGCCCCGGCCCCGCGTGCCAAGGTGGAAGCCGGCGTCAAGCTGCGCGGCGCCGAGAAGGTTGCACGCATCCCGGTCAAGATCATCCCGACCACCGAGCTGCCGAAAAAACCCGACTGGATTCGCGTGCGCATCCCGGTTTCGCCGGAAGTCGACCGTATCAAGTCGCTGCTGCGCAAACACAAGTTGCACAGCGTATGCGAAGAAGCGTCCTGCCCGAACCTGGGCGAGTGCTTCTCTGGCGGCACTGCCACCTTCATGATCATGGGTGACATCTGCACCCGTCGCTGCCCGTTCTGCGACGTCGGCCACGGCCGTCCGAAGCCGTTGGACGTCAACGAGCCAGAAAGCCTGGCCATCGCCATCGCCGACCTCAAACTCAAGTACGTGGTGATCACCTCGGTGGACCGCGACGACCTGCGTGACGGCGGTGCCCAGCACTTTGCCGACTGCATCCGCGAGATCCGCAAGCTGTCGCCGAACGTGATGCTCGAAACCCTGGTGCCGGACTACCGTGGCCGTATGGACGTCGCCCTGGAAATCACCGCCGCCGAGCCGCCGGATGTGTTCAACCACAACCTGGAAACCGTGCCGCGCCTGTACAAGGCTGCGCGCCCGGGTTCGGACTACCAGTGGTCGCTGACCCTGCTGCAGAAATTCAAGCAGATGATGCCGCACATTCCGACCAAGTCCGGCTTGATGCTGGGCCTGGGTGAGACCGACGAAGAAGTCATCGAAGTCATGAAGCGCATGCGCGAACACGACATCGACATGCTGACCCTGGGCCAGTACCTGCAACCCTCCCGCAGCCACTTGCCGGTGCAGCGCTTCGTGCACCCGGACACCTTCGCCTGGTTCGCCGAGGAAGGCTACAAGATGGGCTTCAAGAACGTGGCCTCGGGCCCGTTGGTGCGGTCTTCGTACCACGCCGATGAGCAGGCCAAGCTGGTCAAGGCGAGCCTGGTTTCGTAAGCCGCCCCCAGCATCAATGTGAAATGCGGGCTTGTGTGGGAGCGGGCTTGCTCGCGAAGGCGCCGTGTCAGTCACCTGATCCATTGACTGACACGGCGCCTTCGCGAGCAAGCCCGCTCCCACATTGGGTTCTGCATTACAGATAGGGAGAACATGGATGACCGCTCTACCGAGTGCCGCCGTACCTGCACTGCGCCCCGAAGGCACCCTCGGCCTGATCGCCCCCGCCGGCCCTGCCGAGTTGGATGTTGAAAAAGCCAGGCAATGGATGCGTGCCCGTGGCTACGACCTGCATATTTTCCCGGGTGTGCACGAACGCGACGGCTACCTGGCCGGTAGCGATGAAGTGCGCCTGCGCGATTTGCATGCGGCCTTCGCCAACCCCGACATCGATGCCATCCTTTGCCTGCGTGGCGGCTATGGCACGCCCCGTTTGCTGGATGCCGTGGACTTCGACCTGCTGCGTGCCAACCCCAAGCCGTTTGTGGGCTACAGCGATATCACCGCCTTGCACCTGGCGATCAACCGCTACGCGGGCTTTGTGACATTCCACGGCCCGATGCTCAATGCCGACCTGCTCGGCGGCAAACAGCCGCCCACCGAGTCCTCGTTGTTCAGCCTGCTGCGTGGCCAACGGGGCGCCGGCAGTGTGCTGCCGCACCCGATGGCCTACCCGCTGACCACCATCGAGCCGGGTGTGGCCTGTGCGCGCTTGCTGGGCGGTAACTTGTCGATGATCGCCGCCGTCATGGGCACGCCGTACGAACTAGACGCCGATGGCATCATCCTGTTTATCGAAGACGTCAACGAACCGCTTTATCGCATCGACCGATTGCTGACTCACCTGCGGTTGGCGGGCAAGCTGGCTCAAGTTGCCGGTGTGCTTGTAGGGGATGTGGCCGGTGTGGATAACCTGGCGCTGGCGCGTCTGTTGAAGCAGACCTTTGCGCCGCTGTGCATTCCAGTGCTGGCGGGCTGGCGCAGTGGGCATTGCGACCCGAACCTGACATTGCCGATGGGTGCCTTGGTGCGCCTGGATGCGGGGGAGCAGCGGGTGGTGCTGGAGCAGGATGTAGTCTTTAAATAATGGGCGCCTGTTGGGCCCCTTTCGCGAGCAAGCCCGCTCCCACATTTTGAAATGCATTCAACATGTGGGAGCGGGCTTGCTCGCGAAAGCGGTAGCCGTCATACAACGATCTATTGGCTCTGCAGCGACTCCAGCAACTTCACTGTCGGATACCCATCAGCCGGCCAGCCCAGCGCCTGCTGTGCAGCCCGAATCGCCTTGCGCGTGTTGGCGCCAATAATCCCGTCGGCATTACCCGCGTCGTAGCCCTTGGCGCTGAGCGCCGTCTGCAGGTCGATGCGTTGCGAACGGCTCAATGGCAGCTCATCTTTGGGCCAACTGCCCCGAATCACACCGCCACCGCCAAACCGCTCCGACAGCAGGCCAACCGCCAGTGCGTAGGACGACGAATTGTTGTACTTGAGGATCGCGCGGAAGTTATCCAGCACCAGGAATGCCGGGCCACGGTAGCCGGCCGGCAGCAGCAGGGCGGCGGACAGCTGGTCGACATTCGCCGGCAGGCTTACGCCAGGCGGCAATTGGATGCCCAGTTGCAGCCATTGCGCCACGGTCTTGCGCACGCCACCATCGGCCAGGCTGTAGTCGAAGCCCGACGGCAGCGGCTGCACTTCAACACCCCACGGCTGGCCTTTTTGCCAGCCGGAGCTTTGCAGGTAGTGCGCGGTGGAGGCGAGGGCATCGCCCGGGCTGTTCCAGATATCGCGGCGACCGTCACCGTCGAAGTCCACGGCGTGGGTGTTGTAGGTGGTCGGGATGAACTGGGTCTGGCCCATCGCCCCGGCCCAGGAACCTTTCATCTGGTCAGCCTGGATATCGCCATGCTGGATGATCTGCAGCGCCGCCAGCAGTTGCGCTTGTGCAAAGGCCGGGCGACGGCCTTCGTAAGCCAGGGTGGCCAGGGAACGGATTACCGAGTTATTGCCCTGGAACTGGCCAAAGTTGCTTTCCATGCCCCACACCGAGACCAGTGCCTGGCGGTCAACGCCATAGCGTTCTTCGATGCGCTGCAGGATATCGGCGTACTTGACCAGCAACGCCTGGCCATTGCGCACGCGCAGCGGCGACAGGGCGCCCTCGATGTATTCCCACACCGGGCGGGAAAACTCTGGCTGGCTGCGGTCGGCACGAATCACCGCCATATCGGGGGTGACGCCGGCAAAGGCGTTATCGAACACCGCGGGCGTAATCCCGGCTTGCAGGGCTTGTGCACGGAAGCCAGCCTGCCACTCGGCAAAGGTCTGGGTGGGTTGGATATCGAGATTGTCCACTGCCAATGGGGCAACCACGGCAGGCGCAATAGCCGGGGCGGTCTGGAGCTTGGGCAGGGGTTGAGCGTCCGCAGCCGTGGGCTTTTCGGCGCAGGCGACGAGCAGAATGAGGCTGGAGGCAGCGATCAATTGGCGTAGGTGCCAACGACGGGAAAGACTAGAGGGCATGCACAGGTCCAGGGATTACCAATCAGGTACAGACCTTATCATGCCAGAGGGGCGCTTGCCTTCAGGCAGCCAGAAAGTAAGAAGCCTCCCAGCTATTAGACTGGAAGGCTTCGCGGCGGTAGCTGCCTTTGCCTTTGCCGGCGCGTTCCTGGCGGCTGCGGAACAAGGGCTGGGCGATGATGGATTTGGCCTTGTTGGGGCCATGCTTGGATGGCTTTTTGCTCATGGTGGGTTCTCTCGCTTGGGGTGGAATGTGGCGGTGCAAATCATCTGCCGAAGTGGGCTGGCTGTAAAGCCCGGCGATAGGTGGGAAATGTCGCAAATAAGTGGTGGGCAGAGTCCATGTGGGGGCTTGCTCCCGCGACGGCCTGACAGCCGGCGCTTATCTCCCTGGCGCCCCAGGATCCAAATGTGGGAGCTGGCTTGCCTGCGATGGCCGCCTGGCAGTCAACACAGTTGGATGGTGTACATATCCATTGCTGCGGTAACGGCTACTTAGGGTTCCGCCCTGACGGCGGCTCACTTTTGAAAAGCGCAAAAGTAAGCAAAACGCTCTTGCCCCACCACTCGGCACCTCGCTTAGGCTCGGTGTGCCCGTAATCCGCCAGTGATTTGGGGGGCCGCCGCCACGCGCCATCCATGGCGCGGGGCGGCTAAACCGGCATCCCTGCCGGTTTACCCCCCAAATCCCTGTCGAATTCCGGCCAGCGTGGTTTGACGGGGCGCCTGAGATCAAAAGCAGATCAAGAGCAAGATCAAGAGCGGCTCGCTTCGCATCGTGGTTAGCGTTGAGCGCTACAGAGCTGTATCAGGAGCAAATGGGCCATCTGGCCCGCCGCCATCGCAGGCAAGCCAGCTCCCACAGGGTTTTGTGGTGTGGTGCTGAGGGGGTTATTCGGCAGGCAATGCCAGGCGCTGGCCGGCCATCAGCAGCGACAGACGGCTCAGGCTCATCCATGGCGAGCCGGCTGCCTGGCCTTTGATCTGTGCATCGATGCGCTGTGCTTCCAGCAGCAGTTGCGCCCAGCGTTGCGCCGAGTGCCGTTGCAGGGCTTTGCTCATCAGGGGTTTGCGTTTGTCCCACACCGGTGGCCGGGCCTGGCTGAAGCATTTGTCCAGCGGGGTGCCCTGGCTGTATTGCAGGGCAATGTTCGCCAACACGCGCAGCTCACGGGCCAGGGCCCAGAGGATCACCGGTGGTTCCACCCCTTCGCCGCGCAGGCCTTCGAGCATGCGCAACGCGTGGGCCGGCTCGCCGTTGAGGATGGCGTCCACCAGGCCGAACACATCAAAGCGCGCGCTATCGGCCACTGCGCCTTGCACGGTTTCGACGGTGATCTGCCCGTCTTCAGCCATCAACTTGAGCTTTTCGATCTCCTGGGCGGCGGCAAGCAGGTTGCCTTCGACCCGAGCGGCGATCAGCTCCACGGCGTCCTGTGTCGCCGCCAGGCCTGATTGCGACAGGCGCTGACGAATCCACTGCGGCAACTGGTTGCTGTCCACCGGCCAGATCTGGATGAACTGAGTCTGTGGACCTTCGACCAGGGCCTTGCCCCACTTGGTTTTCTGCGCGCTGCCGTCGAGCTTGGGCAGGCTGATCAGCAACACGGTGTCTTCGGCGGGGCGCGAGCAGTATTCCATCAGGGCTGCCGCGCCTTTATCGCCCGGCTTGCCCGAGGGCAGGCGCAGTTCCAGCAGGCGTTTCTCGGCAAACAGCGACATGCTCGCGCCAGCTTGCAGCAGCGTGCCCCAGTCGAAACTGGCGTCAGCGCTGAACACTTGGCGTTCATCGAAGCCTTGCTGGCGTGCGGCGGTGCGGATCGCGTCGGCCGCTTCCTGGCACAGCAGCGGGTCATCGCCGCTGACGATATACACAGGCGCAAGGCCACCTTGCAGGTGTTTGGCGAGTTGGGCGGGGGCAAGTTTCATAGGCGGGGCGAACGGGGCGCCAGGGGCGCCCCGTCTGGCTTACTCGACAGGGACTTCAACAGGCGACTGTTTCGGCGTGTTGTCTTCATATTCCTGCGCGGCTTTCAGGGCGTCGGCGTCAGCCTTGGCCTTGTTGTCGGCCACTTGCTGCAGCTCAGCCAGTTTTTCCGGGGTGAGCATTTGCAGGCGAGTCATCATGCGCTGGATCAGCTCACGACGCATTTCCTTGCGCACCTGGATGGTCTCGGAGTCCGAACCCACGAGGTTGTTGCCGTCGTGGCTCACCACTTTCTGCACCTGGATCTTGTCACCCATCAGCGGCAGCTGATCACGGCCTTGTATTTCGAACATCAGCGCCGTGTTCAATTCAACGTCGGACGCACGGCCGGCACTGGCGTAGCTGATATTGCGCTGGGTTTCGCGTTCATCCGTCAGGATCAGCTTGTAGGTCGCGCCGTTGTACACGTGCACACCGCTGTTTTCCAGGGTCTGGCGCAGCTGGGTGACGGTTTCGCCGTAGGCGTTGCGGGCGCTGACGTCGAGTTCCTTGAGCGACAGCTCATTGGTGCCGGTGCCGCGCAGCTGGAAGCCGCAAGCGCTCAACAGCACGGCAAGGCCCATAACCAGCAGATTGCGTTTGATCATTTTGTTGCTCCCCTTGAAACCAGGTGGGCCTTCTCGGGCCCTAAAGGTTTAGTTCGGCGTGGGGCCCAAGCCCCGCGCCCGATCCGATTTAGCTGGCGACGATATTGACCAGTTTGCCGGGCACCACGATCACCTTGCGGATGGTCAGGCCTTCGGTAAAGCGCAGCACGTTCTCATTGATACGTGCAGCTGCTTCAACCTCTTCACGGCTGGCGCTGGCCGGCATGTCGATCTGGCCACGCAGTTTACCGTTAACCTGGATGACCAGTTGCAGCGTGTCCTGTACCAGGGCGCTGTCATCCTGCACCGGCCAGGCGGCATCGATGACGGCACCGCTGTGGCCCAGGCGGCTCCACAGTTCATGGCTGATGTGCGGCGTGATCGGCGCGAGCAACAGGGTAACTGTTTCCAGGCCTTCCTGGATCAGCGCACGGTCTTGTTCGGTCGCCTGCGGGGCTTTTTCCAGCACGTTCATCAGCGTCATCACCTGGGCGATGGCGGTGTTGAATTTGTGGTTCTGCCCGACGTCCTGGCTGGCCTGGCGGATAGCCAGGTGGATGCTGCGGCGCACGGCTTTCTGCTCGTCGTTCAAGGCGCCGAGGTCCAGCTTGCCCGGCAGGCCCTGGCTGACATGGGCGTGGGCCAGGCGCCAGACGCGCTTGAGGAAACGGTGCGAGCCTTCGACACCCGAGTCGGACCATTCGGCGCTCATATCGGGCGGTGAGGCAAACATCATGAACAGGCGGCAGGTGTCGGCGCCGAACTGGTCGATCATCGACTGTGGGTCGACGCCGTTGTTCTTGGACTTGGCCATCTTCTCGGTGCCACCGATTTCCACCGGCAAACCGTCGGCTTTCAACTTGGCGCTGATGACCTTGGCCTTGCTGTCACGCTCAAGCTCGACATCCGCCGGGTTGAACCAGGTGTAGGCGCCATTGGCTTCGCGACGATAGTAAGTGTCGGCGATCACCATGCCCTGGGTCAGCAGGTTCTTGAACGGCTCATCGGAGCTCACCAGGCCTTCGTCACGCATCAGCTTGTGGAAGAAGCGCGCGTACAGCAGGTGGAGGATGGCGTGTTCGATGCCACCGATGTACTGATCCACCGGCAACCAATGGTCGGCTGCGGATTTCTCCACCAGGCCACCTTCATAGTGCGGCGAGGCATAACGAGCGTAGTACCACGAAGACTCGACGAAGGTGTCCATGGTGTCGGTTTCACGCTTGGCCGGCGCGCCGCATTTAGGGCAGCTGCACTCGTAGAACTCAGGCATGCGTGCCAACGGCGAGCCAGCGCCATCCGGCACTACGTCTTCTGGCAGCACGACCGGCAGTTGGTCTTCTGGCACCGGCACGTCACCACAGGTTTGGCAGTGGATGATCGGGATCGGGCAGCCCCAGTAGCGCTGGCGGCTGATGCCCCAGTCGCGCAGGCGGAACTGGGTGCGCGAGGCGCCGAGGTTTTTCTTGATCAGGGCCACTTCCATGGCGTCGAACGCGCCCTGGAAATCCAGGCCGTCGAATTCGCCGGAGTTGATCAGCGTGCCGTGCTCGCCGTAGGCGTCTTGCCACGGAGCGGGGTTAGTGTCGCCCGAGCTGGTGCGTACGACCGACTTGATCGGCAGGTTGTACTTGGTGGCGAATTCAAAATCGCGCTCGTCGTGGGCCGGCACCGCCATGACGGCGCCATCGCCGTAGTGCATCAATACGTAGTTGGCGACCCATACTGGCAGCTTCTCGCCGGTCAGCGGGTGCTCGACGAACAGGCCGGTTGGCAGGCCCTTTTTCTCCTGGGTGGCGACGTCGGCTTCGGCCACGCTGCCACCTTTGCATTCAGCGATGAACGCCTGCAGCTCAGGGTTGTTCTGTGCGGCCTGGGTGGCCAGCGGGTGTTCGGCGGCCACGGCGACGTAGGTCGCGCCCATCAGGGTGTCGGGGCGGGTGGTGAACACCTTGAGTGCGCCCGCTTCGCCGATGGAGTCGACGTTGTACGGGAACTGCACTTCCATGCCCTTGGATTTGCCGATCCAGTTGCGCTGCATGGTCTTGACCTGTTCAGGCCAGCCCGGCAGATCGTCGAGGCTCGACAACAGTTCATCCGCGTAGGCGGTGATCTTGAAGTAGTACATCGGGATTTCGCGCTTTTCGATCAGCGCGCCGGAACGCCAGCCGCGACCGTCGATGACCTGTTCGTTGGCCAGTACGGTCTGGTCGATCGGGTCCCAGTTCACGGTGCCGCTTTTTTTGTAGATCACGCCTTTTTCGAACAGGCGAGTGAACAGCCATTGTTCCCAGCGGTAGTAATCGGGCTTGCAGGTGGTGACCTCGCGGGACCAGTCCACCGCCAGGCCCAGGCTGCGCAGCTGGGTCTTCATGTAGGCGATGTTTTCGTAGGTCCACTTGGCGGGCGCCACGTTGTTTTTCATCGCGGCGTTTTCTGCCGGCATGCCGAAGGCGTCCCAACCCATGGGTTGCAACACGTTCTTGCCGAGCATGCGCTGGTAGCGCGAAATCACGTCGCCGATGGTGTAGTTGCGCACGTGCCCCATGTGTAGCTTGCCGCTGGGGTAAGGGAACATCGATAGGCAGTAGTAAGTCTCCTTGCCTGGCTGTTCACTGACTTCAAAGGACTTTTGCTCGTCCCAGAAGGTTTGGGCGGCATTTTCTATTTCACGGGGCTGATATTGTTCGTGCATGGCTACTTTTGAACTGGATAGGGGTGGCCTAATCCTCTTCGGTGCACTGTCCGGGTTGTTCGACACCAAGAAGCGGCGCGTCCATGCCCAAACCCTGCGGGAAGTGGAGTTACAGGAAGCGCCGTAGCATACATGACCCCACTCTATCGAGGGAAACCCTGATTGCGCGCCAAGGGCCGTCTGTCGCGGCACCGGGCAGGCGCAGCAACGGGGGCTACGCTGTTTAGTGGGGAGCAAGTATTTCTTCAATGAGGTGAGGGGATGGTTGAATCGCAGCGAACTTTAACGAAACCGCAGTTGTACGAAGGATTGATCGACCGTTTGGGTCGGGCATTGGATGCCGCAAGAACCGCAGGCCGATTGCGTGATGAGCGGCCTCTGGAGCTGGAGTTGCGAGGCTTGAGCCAGGCGGAGCTTGAATTGATCAATAACTACCTGGCGTTGAATCACGACCGCGCCTCCCATGGGCAGGCTTCCCCGCCCGCTCATTCGGCCAAGGTCATCTGGCTCAAAGACCTGGCGACCGGCCGCAGGCCAGAGAACTTGCGGTCTGTGCGGTGCAAATGAGCCCCGCGTTATCCGTTAGCGTTATCAAAATGTTGTCGGTAAGGATTGTTGCAAAACCCCGTTGCATCTAGGCTTCGGGCATCTTTGGAGATGCCCGATGCCTTTTCGTTATTTCATTAAACAACTGTTGTTGCCGCCCGGTATTTTTCTGCTGTTGTTGGCGTGTGCCTGGTGGTTTCGCCGCAGCCGTCCGCGCCTGGCGGGCTTGTGTTTTGCCCTGGGGCTTGGCGGGATGTGGTTGATCAGCCTGCCCGTGATGGTGCAGTGGGGCGCGCGCGTCCTGGAGACAGAGCCGCCTCTGGCCCGGGAAGACTGGGCTACATTGGCCCAGCGTGCCGACGCGATTGTGGTGCTGGGCTCGGGGCGCGAGCGTGGGGACATTGCGTGGGGCAGCGACCAGCCCACCGGTATCGGCCTGGAACGTGAGCGTTTTGCCGCGCGGCTGGCCAAGGCATCCGGTTTGCCGGTGCTGACCAGCGGCGGCTTGCACTACGGTACGCCGCCCAGTGAGGCCGAGCTGATGGCGGTGTCGATGCAGGATGACTTCGGCGTTAGCGTGCGCTGGAAAGAAGAACGCAGCCGCACCACCTGGGAAAACGCCCAGATGAGCGCCGAGATTTTGTTGCCGCAAGGCATCAAGCGGGTGGTGGTGGTGACCCAGGCCTGGCATATGCCGCGTTCGGTGTGGAGCTTTGAGAAAGCCGGCTTCACCGTGGTGCCGGGGCCGGTGGGCTTTCTGGGAGTGGACCATGGTCGACCGCTGGGCGGCTGGATGCCGGACGTCAAGGCGGTGTGGCAAAGCGGGCAGTTGATCAATGAGGCGGTGGGGCAGGTGGGGTATCGGTTGTTCTACCGATAGGTGCAACACAGGCGATCAATGGTGGGAGCTGGCTTGCCTGCGATGGCGGTGGGTCATTGAACACTCAGGGCACTGATACACCGCTATCGCAGCATAGGTATTTACACAACTTCAATACGACACTGACCCTGTGGCGAGGGAGCTTGCTCCCGTGACGGCCTGGCAGCCAGCGCTGTTCTAACTGACGCGCCGCTGTCCAAATGTGGGAGCTGGCTTGCCTGCGAAGACGGCCTAACAGTCCGACACAGGTGGACCGGGTACATATCCGTTATTTAGGTAACGGCTACTTAGGGTTCCGCTCTGACAGCGGCTCACTTTTGAAAAGCGCAAAAGTAAGCAAAACGCTCTTGCCCCACCACTCGGCACCTCGCTTAGGCTCGGTGTGCCCGTAATCCGCCAGTGATTTGGGGGGGCCGCCGCCACGCGCCATCCATGGCGCGGGGCGGCTAAACCGGCATCCCTGCCGGTTTACCCCCCAAATCCCTGTCGAATTCCGGCCAGCGTGGTTTGACGGGGCGCCTAAGATCAAAAGCAGATCAAGATCAAGAGCGACTCGCTTCGCATCGTGGTTACCGTTGAGCGTTACAGTGTTGTGTAGATACCTATGGCCATCGCAGGCAAGCCAGCCCCCACAGGTCAGAGCGTTTTGGACATTCGTGCGGCCAGCAGAGCCCAGCCAAACAATGCCAGGCACACAATGATCAACGGCCACGAACGCCATTGCAGGTATGGCGTGAGGTTATGCATCGGCACCACCTCCCCATAGAGAATGCCGCGCTCGAACTGCGGGATCTGCGCGGTGATCTGCCCGAACGGGTTGATCAGCCCGGTCACGCCGTTGTTGGTGGCGCGGATCATCCAGCGGCCAGCCTCCAATGCACGCATCTGCGCCATTTGCAGGTGCTGCAGCGGGCCGATGGAGCGGCCGAACCAGGTGTCGTTACTGATGGTCAGCAGCAGGTCGCTCTGGGCCGACAGGCCGGCGGCGAATTCGGGGTACACCACTTCATAGCAAATGAACGGCGCAATCTGGTAACCCTTGGCCTGCAGCATGGCCTGGTCAGAAGGGCCGCGGGCGAAGTCCGACATGGGCAGGTCGAAGAAGGCAATCAGCCCACGCAGCATGTCCTGCAGCGGCACGTACTCGCCAAATGGCACCAGTTTTTGCTTGAGGTAGGTGCCGTCGCCTTCACCCACCACGGTGATGCCGTTGAAGTAGCGCTTCTGGTGGTGCACTTCTTGTCGAATCGGTACCCCGGTGATCAGCGCACTGTCCCGGTCAGCGGCAAACTTGCCAATCATGCCCAGGTAGCCCTCCACGGACTCCTTGAGCACCGGCACGGCGGTTTCCGGCCATACCAGCAGGTCGACACGCTTGGAGCTCAGGCTCATGTCGCGGTACAGCGCCAACTGTGCATTGAGCTGGTCCGGGTCCCACTTCATGCTTTGCTCGACGTTGCCTTGGATCGCGGCCACGCTCAGCGGCGCGCCAGACGGCGATGTCCAGGCGTGATGCTTGAGCGCCAGGCCAATCGCCCAAGGCGCAACCAGCAATAACAGGCCTGCGCCGATGAAGGCATTGCGCTTGCTCGCCAGCAGGCGCGGCAGGTTGCACAGCAATGCGGCGGTGAGTGCCAGCGCGAAGGAAATCAGCCACATCCCGCCCAATGGCGCGAGGCCGGTCAACGGCCCATCGAGTTGACTGTAACCGGAGTACAACCACGGGAAACCGGTAAGGAACCAGCCACGAAAGGCTTCCTGGCCGACCCACAACGCGGCGAACGTCAATGCGTCCGCCAGCGGTGCTTCGTTACGGCGCAACCAGCGCGCCCACAGCCAGGCGGGCAGGGCAAAGAACCAGGCGATGGCGGCAGTGAATAGCAGCATCAGGAACCCCGCCAACAGCACCGAAGCGCCGCCGAAGTGGTGAATGCTGTAGTAGATCCAACTGGTGCCGGCGCCAAACAGGCCAAAACCGAAACACCAGCCACGGCCCAGGGCCTGGCGGGGTGTCAGCTCCCGCAGGCCGATATAGAACAGGCCGACCGCTACCAGCGCCAACGGCCAGATATCGAACGGCGCCAGCGCCAGGGTTGTGATGGCGCCGGCCACCACGGCCAGCAGGTTACCGGGCCAGCCGGGTGCGGTGAGACGGCGCATGTCAGTCCTTAGCGGGCAATAGGTGTCAAACGGATCAGATGGATACGACGGCTATCGGCATTCAAAATGCGGAAGCGATAGGCACCGATCTCGGTGGTTTCATTGCGCTTGGGCAAATGCCCGAACGCACTCATCACCAGGCCGCCGACGGTGTCGAACTCATCGTCCGAGAACTCGCTGTCGAAGAACTCGTTGAAGTTCTCGATCGGCGTCAGCGCCTTGATCAGGAAATCACCGCTGGGCAGCGGCTTGATGTAGCTGTCTTCTTCGACGTCGTGCTCGTCTTCGATGTCGCCGACGATCTGCTCCAGCACATCCTCGATGGTGACCAGGCCGGCCACGCCGCCGTATTCGTCAATCACAATGGCCATGTGATTGTGGTTGGCGCGGAACTCGCGCAGCAGCACATTCAGGCGCTTGGACTCGGGCACGAAGGTGGCCGGGCGCAGCAGGTCCTTGATGTTGAAGCTGTCGCCGTTCTCCTTGAGGATCAACGGCAGCAGGTCCTTGGCCAGCAGGACACCCATGACGTCGTCATGGCTTTCACCGATCACCGGGTAGCGCGAGTGCGCCGAGTCGATCACGGCCGGGAGGAATTCCCGAGGAGTCTGGGTCGCCTTGATGCTGATCATCTGCGAGCGCGGGACCATGATGTCACGCACTTGCAGGTCAGCCACCTGAATGGCGCCTTCGACGATGGCCAGCGCTTCGCTGTCCAGCAATTTGTTCTGGTGTGCATCGCGCAGCAGCTCCAAGAGCTCCTGGCGGTTTTTCGGCTCGTGGGCAAAAGCCTGGGTCAGTTTACCCAGCCATGACTTCTGCCCGTTGCTCGATCGGTCTTCGCTCATAGCGATTACTCTAAATCCTTTGATATGACAGTTGAGTGTTGATCAGCTTTCGTCGTCTGCATACGGGTCGCGGTGACCCAGTTCTGCAAGCAACGTTCGTTCCAGCGCTTCCATTTCCCAGGCTTCGTCATCGTCTATATGGTCGTAACCCAAGAGATGCAAGCAGCCGTGGATGACTAGATGGGCCCAATGGGCCTCAAGTTCCTTGCCTTGTTCCGCCGCTTCTCGCTCGACCACCGCGACGCAGATCACCAGGTCGCCCAGCAACGGGATATCCAGCAATTCGTCGGGCACATCGGCGGGGAAGGACAGCACGTTGGTGGCGTAGTCTTTCTGGCGCCAGGTGTGGTTCAGCTCACGGCCTTCGGCCTCGTCCACCAGACGAATGGTCAGCTCCGAGTCGGCGGTGCGCTGGCGCAAGGCCAGCTCACACCATTGGCGAAACTGGGCTTCGCTGGGGGCGGGCGCGTCGGTGGCCAGCTGCAGGTCTAGCTCAAGCATCGTGGCGAGCGTCCTTGGCGGGCGCGTCGTCGCGGTGTTCGAAACGCTCATAGGCTTCGACAATGCGCTGCACCAGCGGGTGGCGTACCACGTCCTTGGGCATAAAATGCGTGAAGCTGATACCCGGCACGTCCTTGAGCACCTCGATCACTTGGCCCAGGCCCGACTTGGTGCCCTTGGGCAGGTCGACCTGGGTGATGTCGCCCGTGATCACGGCGGTTGAGCCGAAACCGATACGGGTGAGGAACATCTTCATCTGCTCGACCGTGGTGTTCTGGCTTTCGTCGAGAATGATGAAGCTGTTGTTGAGCGTACGGCCACGCATGTAGGCCAGCGGGGCGATCTCGATCACCTGGCGTTCGATCAGCTTGGCCACGTATTCAAAGCCGAGCATTTCGTACAGCGCGTCGTAGAGCGGTCGCAGGTACGGGTCGATCTTCTGGGCCAGGTCGCCGGGCAGGAACCCGAGCTTTTCGCCGGCCTCGACCGCTGGGCGCACCAGCAGGATGCGCCGCACTTGCTCGCGCTCCAAGGCATCGACGGCGCAGGCCACCGCCAGGTAGGTCTTGCCGGTACCGGCCGGGCCGATGCCGAAGTTGATGTCGTTGCCGAGGATTTCCTTGACGTACTTCTGCTGATTCAAGCCGCGTGGGCGAATCATGCCTTTTTTGGTACGCAAGGCCACGCTGGCTTCGGCCACCGGGTTGTTGGCCAGGTCTTCCACAGCCGATTCCTGCAAGTACAGGTGCACGGTCTCCGGCGACAGCTCGCTACCCTTGGTTTCGCGGTAGAGGCGGCGCAGCAGGTTTTCTGCAGACGTGGTGTGTTGGGGTTCACCAATGAGCTCGAACTGATTGCCGCGGTTGCGGATCTCGATGCTCAGGCGTTGTTCGATCAGGCGCAGGTGCTCGTCGAACTGTCCGCACAGGTTGGCGAAACGGCGAGCCTCAAAAGGCTCGAGGATAAAACGATGGGGTTCTGCTATGGGTGCGTTCAAGGTTGCTTTTAGCCGCCCTTTGGCTGATGAGGTGAGAGAGAGAATAACGCCAGGCGCCGGTGTGCGAAAGCACTTAAATAGCCTGGCCCCACTCTCGATAACCCTGAAGAACCCCTGTGGGAGCTGGCTTGCCTGCGATAGCGGTGGGTCAGTTGGCACATTGGGCACTGATACATCGCTATCGCAGGCAAGCCAGCTCCCACATTTTGATCTTCATCCGGTCAGCGAGATCAGTTGATCAACGAGCCACGCAACGAGTGTGGCTGCGCCGCATCAATGTGCACATCGGCAAACTGGCCGATCAGCGTGGGATTGTCGCAGCGGAAGTTGACGATTCGGTTGTTCTCGGTACGCCCCTGCAACTCACCCGGGTCTTTCTTCGAATAATCGGTGACCAGAATGCGCTGGATCGAACCGACCATTTGTCGGCTGATTTCAAAGCCCTGTTGATTGAGGCGATGTTGCAGCGCGTTCAAACGCTCTTTTTTCAACGCCTCCGGGGTTTCATCCAGCAGCTCGGCAGCCGGGGTGCCCGGGCGCTGGCTGTAGACGAACGAGTAGGAGAAGTCGAAACCGACGTCCTCGATCAGCTTCATGGTCTGCTGGAAGTCTTTCTCGGTTTCGCCCGGGAAGCCGACGATAAAGTCCGAACTGATGCAGATGCCCGGCACGGCAGCGCGCAGTTTGCGCAATTTGGATTTGTATTCCAGCGCGGTGTGGTTGCGCTTCATCGCCGACAGAATGCGGTCCGAACCCGATTGCACCGGCAAGTGCAGGTGCTTGACCAGCTCTGGCACTTCGGCGTGGGCCTGGATCAGGCTGTCGGAGAACTCCAGCGGGTGCGAGGTGGTGTAGCGGATGCGCTCGATGCCGTCGACGGCGGCGACCACGCGGATCAATTCCGCCAGGTCGGCCAGGCGCCCGTCATCGGTCTGGCCACGGTAGCCGTTGACGTTCTGGCCCAGCAGGGTCACTTCGCGCACGCCGTTTTCAGCCAGGTGGATGATTTCTGCCAGCACATCGTCAAACGGCCGGCTGACTTCTTCGCCACGGGTGTAAGGCACCACGCAGAAGGTGCAGTACTTGCTGCAGCCTTCCATCACCGACACATAGGCGCTCGGCCCGTCGATGCGCGGTTCGGGCAGATGGTCGAATTTTTCGATTTCGGGGAACGACACGTCCACTTGTGGCAGCTTGGTGACGCGTGCGGCGTCGATCATTTCCGGCAGGCGGTGCAGCGTTTGTGGGCCGAACACCACATCGACATAGGGCGCGCGGTCGCGGATCGCAGCGCCTTCCTGGCTGGCCACGCAACCGCCGACGGCGATCACCATGTCCGGGTTGGCCAGTTTCAATTCACGCCAGCGGCCCAGCTGCGAGTACACACGGTCCTGGGCCCGCTCGCGGATCGAGCAGGTATTGAGCAGGATTACGTCGGCATCTTCGGCGCGGGCAGTGACTTCCAGGGCCTGGTGTTCGCCCAGCAAGTCGACCATGCGCGAGCTGTCGTACTCGTTCATCTGGCAACCGTGGGTTTCGATGTAAAGCTTCTTGGCCATGGGAATCGTCAACTGGTGGTAAAGAACCGCGCATTATAGGGGGCATGCCCATTGGTTCCTAGCGCTGTGCATCGGGTGCCATGCTATAGTTCGCGCCCTCTTTTATATCCCCATGTGTTGTTCGCCCACCATGACCAAACGTGAAGCTCCAATCTATAAGGTGATTTTCCTCAACCAGGGCCAGGTGTTCGAAATGTACGCCAAGCAGATCTATCAAAGTGATCTGTGGGGCTTCCTGGAGGTGGAAGAGTTCGTCTTTGGCGAGCGCACCCAATTGGTGGTCGATCCGGGCGAAGAAAAGCTCAAGGCCCAGTTCGAAGGCGTGGTGCGCAGCTTTGTGCCGATGCATTCGATTGTGCGCATCGATGAGGTCGAGCGCCTGGGTACGCCGAAGATCAGTGAGGCTCGGGGCATGAGCAATGTGATGCCGTTTCCGATGCCGATGCCTGAGAAGTAGGGCTTTAGACCGAGTCGCGCCCTTCGCGAGCAAGCCCGCTCCCACATTCGGCCGAGTTCCAGATTTGGAATGCGGTCAACTGTGGGAGCGGGCTTGCTCGCGAAGAGGTCATCAAAAACGCTGAGAATTCAGGGCAGGGGTGAGAACGGCGAACGCCCATCGGCGCTCTGCAACTCCTGCAGGTAGTTGCGGAAAATCTGCCCCAGCACCTGGGTCGCCACTTCCAGTTCATCGCGCTGCATGTGCTCGGCGACTTCGTCGGCGGTGTCCAGCGCGTCTTCGGCGCCATTGACCGCGGCCATTTTCAGCACGATGTACGCCTGAATGTTGTTGGCCGGCACGCCTTCGCCTTTGAAGAACATGTTGCCCAACTGGTATTGCGCCTGGGCGTGGCCCTGCAACGAGGCTTTCTCGAAGTAGCTCAACGCTTTGTTGAGGTCAACGGCCGGGTTCTTGCTGTCGTGGTAGTACTCGCCCAACTCGTATTGCGCCTGCGCATCCCCGTCCTCGGCCTGTTTCTGGCACGCGCTCAGGGCTTCGGCCTGGCTCTCTGGCTGGGTATTGAGGGTGCAACGACCCATCGCTGGGATTAACAACGAGTTGCCGCCGGCCTGGGCATGTGCCAGTAGCGGTTGAAGGAGCAACAGGCAGCCCAGAACCAGGGTGCGGCCGGTGCGTTTCATGGGAATCGACTTACCTCTGACGGGGCGCGCGGACCCTCGAGGGAGTCCAATAAGCGCGCATTATGAAATAAGCAGGCCTCTGCTTACAAAGTCTTTACTCGTTTTTCTGCTGCTTGGGCAAGTTATCTGCCGGATTGCAGGTCAATTCTCGAAAAAACCAGGAATTGTCTGTAAGCAAAGTAGCAAATCTGACGTTGCCAGGGGCAACGTCAGCGGTTGCCGTCACTTATTTCAGGGCCGCAAAGGCGCGCTCGGCAGCATCCAGGGTCAATTTCAGCTCGGCTTCGCCATGGGCGATCGAGGTGAAGCCAGCTTCAAAGGCGCTCGGTGCCAGGTACACGCCGCCTTCGAGCATCAGGTGGAAGAAGCGCTTGAACAGCTCGGCATCGCTGCCCATCACGTCATCGAAGGTGACAATATCGTCGGCGCCGCTGAAGTACAGGCCGAACATGCCACCGGCCTGGGTGGTCACGAACGGGATGCCAGCGGCATCGGCGCGCTGTTGCAGGCCGTCGAGCAGGCGCGTGGTGTAGTCGGTCAGCTCGGCGTGGAAGCCCGGGCGGCTGATCAGGCGCAGGGTGGTCAGGCCGGCGGCCATTGCCAGCGGGTTACCCGACAAGGTGCCTGCCTGGTAGACCGGGCCGAGCGGGGCGATGTGTTGCATGATCTCGCGCTTGCCGCCGAAGCAGCCTACCGGCATGCCGCCGCCGATGATCTTGCCGAAGGTGCTCAGGTCTGGCGTAACGCCGTAGTAAGCCTGGGCGCCACCGAGGGCGACCCGGAAACCGGTCATCACTTCGTCAAAAATCAGCACCACGCCATGCTTGTCGCACTGCTCGCGTAAGCCCTCAAGAAAACCCGGGGCCGGTGGAACGCAGTTCATGTTGCCGGCAACCGGCTCGACGATGATGCACGCGACGTCCTGGCCGACTTCGCTGAGCATCTGCTCGACGGCTGCGATGTCGTTGAACGGCAAGGTCAGGGTGTGCTTGGCGAATGCCGCAGGTACGCCAGCGGAATTGGGAACGCCCTGGGTCAGCGCGCCGGAGCCGGCTTTCACCAGCAGGCTGTCGGAGTGGCCGTGGTAGCAGCCTTCGAACTTGATGATGTTGTCGCGGCCGGTGAAACCACGGGCCAGGCGGATCGCGCTCATGGTGGCTTCGGTGCCGGAGCTGACCATGCGTACCATCTCCATCGACGGCACGATCGAGCAGACCAGGTCGGCCATCTCGGTTTCCATCGCGGTCGGGGCGCCGTAAGACAAGCCGTGTTGCAGTTGCTGGCGCACCGCGTCGAGCACGTCCGGATGGCTGTGGCCGAGGATCATCGGGCCCCAGGAGCCGACGTAGTCGACATAGCGCTTGTCGTCTTCATCGGTGACGTAGGCGCCTTCGGCATGCTTGAAGAACAGCGGCGTGCCGCCCACGCTCTTGAACGCACGCACGGGGGAGTTCACACCGCCGGGGATGTGTTTCTGGGCGTTGGCAAACAGGGTTTCGGAACGGGACATGGTCGGGCTCTCTAAACTGAAGATTTAAGAAGGTCGTTGAACGCACGGGCGCGGCGGGTGACTTCCTGGGTGCTGTCGGCACCGAACAGGCCGTGGACCACGGCGAGCAGGTCGGCCCCGTGGGCCACCAGCGGCTCGGCGTTTTCCAGGGTGACGCCGCCGATCACGCAGATCGGCAGGTGCAGGCGCTTGCGGGCCTGGACCAGCATGTCAACGGTGGCGGCAGGTGCGCCGGGTTTGGTCGTGGAATTGAAGAAGCGGCCGAAGGCGACGTAGCTGGCGCCTTCTTTGGCGGCCTGTTCGGCCAGTTCGATCTGGCTGTGGCAGGTGGCGCCGATGATCGCCTTGGCGCCGAGCAGTGCCCGGGCCGAGGTCAGCGGGCCGTCGGTCTGGCCCAGGTGCACGCCGACGCCCAGGCGCGCGGCCAGTTCGGCATCGTCGTTGATGATCAATTGA
This sequence comes from Pseudomonas sp. FJ2-5-13, assembly GCF_029201605.1. Classification (NCBI taxonomy): domain Bacteria; kingdom Pseudomonadati; phylum Pseudomonadota; class Gammaproteobacteria; order Pseudomonadales; family Pseudomonadaceae; genus Pseudomonas; species Pseudomonas sp. FJ2-5-13. Next base: position 5,285,927 of record NZ_CP104045.1, on the reverse strand, counting down.
GTCTTGTAGCGCGAGCACAGCTCATGCAGCTTTTCGGCTTCACGCAGGCGCCGTGCTTCGTCGCTGCTTTTGTCGCGGTACTGCAACAGGGTGACGCCGCCATCCAGCGCCGCCTCGACGTAGGCGAGGAATTTGCCGGCCAACAGCTGGCTGTCGGTAATGGCGTAAAGGCCGCGTAGTTTCATCGGGCAAACCCCTTGCTGACGAGCGATAAGTTACGAGCAGAAATCCAGCGGCAATCGGCGCGGCACGAACTGGCCCTGGCCGAGTTGTTCGGCATCGCGCAGGGTACGCCACGTGTAGTTGAGGGCCGTTTGCACGGCGCTGGCCAGGCCTTCGCCCTGGGCAATGCGCCCGGCCAGCGCACTGGCCAAGGTGCAACCCGAACCGTGATAACTGCCTGGCAGGCGCTGGCAGGTAAAGGTCTGGCGCGTGCCGTCGCGGCTGTACAGACGGTTGTGCACTTCGTGCTCATCGCCATGGCCGCCGGTGATCAGCAGGTGCTTGATATACGGCAGCAGCTTCTCGGCGCAGTCGTCGGCGCTGCCGTCGGGCAGTTCCGCGAGGATCCGCGCTTCGGGCAGGTTGGGGGTGGCGATCAATGACAACGGCAGCAGCCGCTCGCGCATCGCATAACCGACCTCGTCCTTGCCCAGGCTACCGCCGCCGCCGGCGCGCAGCACCGGGTCGCAGACCACTGGCAAATGCGGGTGCGCCTGCAGCAGTTCGACCACGGTGTCGACCATCGCGGTGGAGCCGAGCATGCCCAGCTTGACCGCCGCGACTTCAGAGTCGCCGAGCACGGCATTGGCCTGGGCCAGTACCCACTCACGGTCAAGCACGCGGAAGTCGCTGACATTGACGGTGTTTTGCACGGTCAACGCGGTGACGGCCGGGGCCGCGTGGCAGCCCTGGGCGAGCAGGGCTTCGATATCTGCCTGCAGGCCGGCGCCACCACTGGGGTCGTGGCCGGAGAGACAGAGGACAACGGGGCGAGAGCAGTAGATATTCATGGTGCGCGAGCTTACCACCAAACGCTTTTTGCGTGGCTGTATGGCAATGGCAGAAGTTTGCCGCTGCGGTGTCGCTTTGCGTGGCTGAAAACCGCAATGGAAGTGGTCTGAAAGCATTGCCCTAGAGCCGTTCTAAAAAAAGTTCCGACAGTGGCTAATGGCTTTTACTGGCTATGCTAAAGTGCATCCAAACAACTTACTGTATCGCCGGTGTACGTCTTCTCAAAAGGAATGGGGGGCTTTTGACACAACCGGACCAGGCTACGCTGGGGCTCTATGCGCTATTTGCTGATTTTTTTATTGTGCGGGCTGCCGATGCTCGCCAGCGCCGTCGAGTTCAACCAGAACACGCGAAGCCTCCCGTTGGGCCGGGTCATGCAAGTGCTCGAAGACCCAACCGATGCCCTGACCATCGCCGATGTCAGCTCTCCCGCCTATGCCGCCCAGTTCAAGACCCATGACAAAGGCACCCTCAATGCCGGCTATTCACGCTCGGTGTTCTGGCTGAAGGTCAACCTGCACTACACCGCCACAGATCCCCGCGCACCACGCAGCTGGTTTCTGGAACTGGCCTACCCGCCGCTCAATCGCCTGGACCTTTACCAGGACGACGGCACCGGGAATTACCGCCTCACCGCCCGAACCGGCAGCGCGTTGCCGTTTTCCAGCCGTGAGGTGAGCCAGAGCAACTACCTGTTCAAACTCAGCTTCTTGCCCGATCAGCAACAAACCGTCTACCTGCGCTTGCAAAGCCAAGGCTCGATCCAGGCACCGCTGACATTGTGGGCCGGCACCGCCTACATGGAGGAGCAGCCGCTGCGCTTGTACGTGCTCGGGGCCATCTACGGTGTGTTGCTGGGCATGCTGATCTACAACCTGTTCATCTACCTGAGCGTGCGCGACACCAGCTACCTCTATTACATCCTCTATATCGCCTCGTTCGGCTTGTATCAGCTGTCGGTCAATGGTGTGGCGGTGGAGTACTTCTGGCCGAACAACCCGTGGTGGGCGAATGCCGCGGTGCCCTTCCTGATCGGCTCGGCGTCCTTGTTCGGCAGCCTGTTCGCGCGCAGCTTCCTGCACACCGCGCAGCACAGCCGCTGGCTCAACCGCATCCTGCTGGCGCTGGCGGCCTGTGGTGGGTTGGTGATGGCACTGGCGTTGTTGACCAGCTACGCCGTGGCTCTGCGCCTGGCCACTGCGCTGGCGCTGGTGTTTACCGTGACCATCTTCGTGGCGGCCATCAAAGCCTGGTACTGCGGGCAGCGCATGGCGCGTTATTTCATCATCGCCTGGTCGGCCTTCCTGCTCGGCGGGGTGGTCAATACCCTGATGGTGCTGGGTTACCTGCCTAACGTGTTCCTGACCATGTACGCCAGCCAGCTCGGCTCGGCCATTGAAGTGGCGCTGTTGTCCCTGGCCCTGGCCGACCGCATCAACGGCATGCGCGAACAGCAGGCACAGATTCTGCTCGATGCCAGCCAGAAACTCGAAGCGCTCAACCAGCAACTGGCCCGCAGCAACCGCCTCAAAGACGAATTTCTCGCCACCCTGACCCACGAACTGCGCACGCCGATGAACGGTGTGATCGGCTCGTTGGAGCTGATGCAAACCGTGTCATTGGACGATGACATGACGCAGTACCAGCAAACCGCCGCCGGCTCGGCGCGGGACATGATGCGCATGGTCAACGGCATTCTCACCCTCACCGAGTTGCAGGCCGGTCGCCTGGTGGCCCAGCCGCAAGTGTTCAGCCTGCGCGGCACGCTCGACACCTTGCGCCAGCAGTTCACCGGCAGCGCCCAGAGCAAGGGCCTGGCGTTCTCCATTGATATAGCCGATGAGGTGCCGGATCGGCTGATCGGCGATGCCGACAAACTCCTCCAGTGCCTGGATTGCCTGCTCGATAACGCCTTCAAATTCACCCACGTCGGCGCGGTTCGCTTGCGGGTGGTGGGCGTGCCACAAGGGGATGGCGCCTTGCACCTGAGCTTTATCGTCACCGACACCGGTATCGGCTTCGCCTTTCTCGATGAGGCCACGCTGTATCAGCGTTTCTTCCAGCTCGATGGTTCGATGACGCGTGAGTACGGCGGCCTGGGCATTGGCCTGGCGATCTGCCGGCAGTTGATCGAACTGCTGGGCGGGCGTCTGACCCACCATTCGGAACCCCGTAAAGGCAGCCGCTTCCAGTTGGAAGTGGACGTCTCGGTGCCGCAGCAGATCACGCCCGCCACGCAAACGCTGCCTGCACAGCGTGCGCCTCAGGAATGCACGGTGCTGCTGGTGGACGACAACAGCGTGGGCCAACTGGCGGTGCGTGGCATGTTGCTCAAGCTCGGTTACCGGGTTAAAACCGTGGACAGCGGCCCGGCAGCCCTCGCTGCATTGCAAGGGCACAGCTTCGACGCCGTGCTGCTGGATGTGCCAGAGGGTGGTTTCTCGTTGTGCTGCCAGATTCGCGCATTGCCCGGCTGCGGTGAATTGCCGGTGATCGCCCTGAGCACTTCGCCCAATGGCCCGGAGCGTGAGCGCTGCCATGGTATTGGTATGACGGATCGGCTGGCCAAGCCGGTGCGTTTCGATGCCTTGCAGGCGGCGCTTGAGCGCAGCGTGCTGTGCGCGGATGAGGGTGAAAGCGCCGAACATTCGGCGCGTATGCCACTTTTTTAAGCGCAGTGGCAGTGCTTAACTGAAAAAACCGGCCTCAATCGATCTGTGTTTTTTTGTAGGAGCGAGCTTGCTCGCGAAGAACCTCAACGATAACGCGCCCCTCCTGGGTTAGCGCGTTGCGCTCAGGTTTTTCGCGAGCAAGCTCGCTCCTACAAACAGCTCCATATCGACGTGGCCTTTTTTCCAGGAGGCCCGTCATGAACCTGCATCAGTTTGCCGAAACCCACGACGTCACCAACCAGCCACCGTCCCTGGACGGCACCAACCTGTATCGCACCGACTTGCCTTTGCAGGAATGGTCGCGCCGCTTTGGCGCTAGCTGGGCCGAGTCGCGCATGGATGCCTACGGCGCGCTCGCGGGTGGGCCGTTGATGGCAGCCGGATTCCTGGCCAACCAGAACAAGCCGGTGTTCAGCAGCCACGACCGTTATGGCCATCGCATCGACCTGGTGGAGTTTCACCCGGCTTATCACGAACTGATGCGCACCGCCGTCGAACATGGCCTGCCGTCGTTGCCGTGGGCCCATCCGCAGGCCGGCGCGCATGTGGCGCGTGCGGCGATGACCTACCTGCACAGCCAGGCCGAAGCCGGTAGCGGTTGCCCGCTGACCATGACCTTCGCCTGCGTCCCGGCCCTGCGCCTGCAACCGGAGTTGGCGGACCTCTGGCTGCCGAAGATCCTCAATACCCAGTACGACCCACGCAATGTCGGCATCGCCCACAAGGCCGGCGCCACTATCGGCATGGCCATGACCGAGAAGCAGGGCGGCACCGACGTGCGCGCCAACACCACCCGCGCTTACCCCGTGGGCGCGGGCGGCCCCGGCCAGGCCTACGAGCTGGTGGGGCATAAATGGTTCTGTTCGGCGCCGATGTGCGATGGCTTTCTGACCTTGGCCCAGACCGACAAGGGCCTGACCTGTTTCCTGCTGCCCCGGCACCGCCCGGATGACACGCGCAACGAGTTCTACATCCAGCGCTTGAAGAACAAACTCGGCAATTGCTCCAACGCCTCCAGCGAAGTGGAATTTCGCGGCGCCCTGGCGTGGATGGTTGGTGAAGAAGGCCGCGGCGTTCCAACCATCATCGAAATGGTCGCCATGACCCGTTTCGATTGCATGGTCGGCTCCAGCGCCTTGATGCGCCAGGCGCTGACCCAGGCCAGCCATCACTGCGCCCATCGCCAGGTGGGTGGCCGCGTGCTCAGCGAGCAGCCGCTGATGCAGAACGTGCTGGCCGACCTGGCCCTGGAAAGCGAAGCGGCCCTGGCCTTGAGCCTGCGCATGGGCCGCGCCCTGGATCATCTCGATGATGCGCATGAAGCCAAATTTGCCCGGCTGGTCACGGCCGTGGGCAAATACTGGATCTGCAAGCGCGCACCCGCGATGATCAACGAAGCCGCCGAATGCATGGGCGGTGCCGGGTATGTGGAGGACAGCATCCTGCCGCGCCTTTACCGCGAGGCACCGGTGAATTCGACGTGGGAAGGTTCCGGCAATGTGCAGTGCCTGGACGTATTGCGTGCACTGTCCAAAGAGCCCGGTGTGCTTGAGGTGCTGTTTGTCGAACTGGGCGATGGCCACGGCCACAAACAGTTGGCGCGGCATATCGAGCAGTTGAAGGCAGCGTTCATGGACACCCAGGACATCCAGTATCGGGCGCGGCAACTGACCGAGGACATTGCCCTGGCGTTGCAGGCCAAGTTGCTGTTGGAGGCGGGTAATGCGGCGGTCAGCGATGGGTTTATTGCCAGCCGGCTGGGTGAATCGTCGGGGCGCGTATATGGCACCTTGCCGCGTGGCGTCGACGTGGAAGCAATTGTCGCCCGCTCAACCCCGCAATCGCTCTGAATAAACACAATCCAAATGTGGGAGCGGGCTTGCTCGCGAATGCGGGGGGTCAGTAACTGAATAGGTAACTGATACACCGCATTCGCGAGCAAGCCCGCTCCCACATTATTTACCGCATTCCAATCCTGTGGTTTCGGTGACGCTTGGATACAGGCAAGATAAAGGCCTGCAAGTCAGAACACAGGATGCTTACCGTGACCGAAGCTTTTGTTGTCGTTAAAACCGCCGAAGAAGCCGTGGACCGGCTGGCGGCGCTGCATGAGCGTGCCACTGGCGCGCTCAACCAGGCGCTCAAGCAATACCTCAAGGACCGCGTCGAGCCCGACGCCGCGCAGCGCGCATTGTTTCGCTACCCGGAACTGCGCCTGACCTACCACTGCCACGGTGAAGTCCCACAAACCACTCGGGCGTATGCCAAGGTGCAACTGCCGGGTACCTACAGCGTCACCGTGACCCACCCGGCTGCGTTCCGTAAGTACCTGCTGGAGCAACTGGTGCCGCTGATGCACGACTTCACCGTCACGGTGGAAGTGGGCGTCAGCCAGCAGAACATCCCGTACCCCTATGTGGTGGAGCAGGGCGATGAACTGGCCGGCTCCGGCGTCACTGCCGCGACCCTGGCTCGCGTGTTCCCCAGTACCGACCTGTCTGCCGCCACCGATGGCATTGCCGATGGCCTGTACGACTGGGAAAACACCGACCCGCTGCCCCTGGCCCTGTTCGATGCCGCCCGCGTGGACTTTTCCCTGCGTCGCCTGGTGCATTACACCGGAAGCGACTGGCGCCATGTGCAGCCGTGGATCCTGCTGACCAACTACCACCGCTACGTGGACCAGTTCATCCTGCATGGCCTGGAACAACTGCGCAGCGACCCGCGGTTCATCCGCATGGTGCTGCCCGGCAACGTGGTGATCGACAAGAGCATGGACCACGGCGAAGCCTCGGCCATTGCCGCCGGCGTGGTGTGGCACCGCTACCAGATGCCGGCGTATCACCTGCAAGCCACTGATGGCCACGGCGTGACCCTGGTGAACATCGGCGTGGGCCCGTCCAACGCCAAGAACATTACCGACCACCTGGCTGTATTGCGCCCGCATTGCTGGCTGATGATCGGCCACTGTGGCGGCCTGCGCCAATCCCAGACCATCGGCGACTACGTACTGGCCCACGCCTATATGCGCCGCGACGGGATTCTCGACCGCGTGGTACCACCGAACATCCCGATCCCGGCCCTGGCCGAAGTGCAGTTGGCGCTTCAGCAGGCGGCGGCCAAGGTCACTGGCGAAAAAGGCGAAGAGCTGAAAAAACGCCTGCGCACCGGTACGGTGCTGACCTATGACGACCGGAACTGGGAGCTGCGCTGGGCTCAGGAGCGGCCGCTGATCAACCTGTCCCGCGCCGTGGCCGTGGACATGGAAAGCGGCACCATCGCTGCCCAGGGTTACCGTTTGCGCGTGCCTTACGGCACCTTGTTGTGCGTATCGGACAAACCCTTGCACAGCGAGATCAAGCTGCCGGGCTCGGCCAACGCGTTCTATGAGCGTGCGGTCAGCCAGCACTTGAAGATCGGCATCGAAGCGGTCGACCTGTTGCGCACCGAACTCAACTCCTTGCACTCGCGCAAACTGCGCAGCTTCGACGAGCCGCCGTTCCGCTAAGCGGTTGGGATGGTCATTTAGCGGTCAGGCCACTAGCATTGTCGGTCCTGACCGTTAGATGTTCCTTTGCCATGTCCCGTCCCAGCCGTCCCGATTCACGCCGCCCTGGCGTGAAACCTCCGCACTCTGCCGCTCGCCGCGTTGCCAAGGCGCCACCGGCCGAGCCGAAGTTGATCCTGTTCAATAAACCTTTCGACGTGCTGACCCAGTTCAGCGACGAAGGCGGGCGTGCGACGCTCAAGGATTTTATTGATATTCCCGGTATTTACCCGGCAGGGCGCTTGGACCGGGACAGCGAGGGCCTGCTGCTGTTGACCAATGATGGTCAGCTACAAGCGCGGATTGCCGACCCCAAGCACAAACTGGCGAAAACCTACTGGGTGCAGGTAGAAGGCGAGCCCACCGAAGAGCAACTGCAACGCCTGCGTGACGGCGTGGAGCTCAACGACGGCATGACCTTGCCGGCCGAGGCACGGCAACTGGATGAACCGGCATTATGGCCGCGCAACCCGCCGGTACGTTTTCGTAAAAGCGTGCCCACCCACTGGCTGGAACTGGTGATTCGCGAAGGGCGTAACCGCCAGGTACGGCGCATGACCGCGGCAGTAGGCTTGCCGACCCTGCGCCTGGTGCGCGTGCGTATTGGTGAGTGGTCGATCGACGGCCTGGATCAAGGCCAGTGGAAGGCGGTGCCGGCGCGCTTATAAGGCGCCGGATTCAATCAGGCCGATCACCACGCTCTTGATGATGAACGCCGCCACGCCCAGCCCCAGCACGAAAAACAGGATGAACGAACCAAAGCGCCCGGCCTTGGATTTCTTCGCCAGGTCCCAGACGATAAAGCCCATGAAAATGATCAGGATGCTGACCAGGCCAGTCATCATCCATTCTTCAAACAGGGCGGGATCGATGTTGTTCATGGGGCTCTTCCGACAAGACAAGCGAGCAGTATACGGCAGCGTCACACCAGCAACATTGACCTGAGTCCTGCACGGTCAAACTGTGGGGGGCCTGATGCCATTGTGGGAGCGAGCTTGCTCGCGAAAAACTCACAGGCGCCGCGTTCATTCAGAAGGCAGGCGTTATCGTTAACGTTTTTCGCGAGCAAGCTCGCTCCTACAGTTGGACATCGTGGTTTTCAGGTGCGCAGGTGGGTCAGGGGCAGTTCGGTGCTGTTCAATACCTGATTGAGCACAAAGCTGGAGCGCACGCTGGTCACGCCTTCAATCCGCGTCAGGTGGCCCAACAGCAGCTTCTGATAATGGTCCATGTCCGGCACTACCACCTTCAACTGATAGTCCGCATCCATGCCGGTCACCAAACTGCACTCCAGCACTTGCGGCAGGGTGCGGATGGCGGCTTCGAAGTTTTCGAAGCGTTCCGGCGTGTGACGGTCCATGCCGATCAATACATAAGCCGTGAGGCTCAGGCCGAGCATCTTGCGGTCGAGCAGGGCGACCTGGCGGGCGATGTAGCCGTCGTCTTCCAACTGCTTGACCCGGCGTGAGCAGGGCGAAGGCGACAGGCCGATGCGCTCGGCCAGCTCCTGGTTGGAGATCCTCGCGTCGCGCTGCAATTCCGCCAGAATACTCAGGTCGTATCGGTCAAGCTTGCTCATTGGGTTGGCCTTTGTCGTAACTATTGCGGTGAATTATCCATGAAGGGTTAAAAATTGCGCAAGCACTGTTTATTGACGCAATCTTCGCAATCCTCTGCCCGCCCGGCACGCCTATGATTACCAACAGAATCACCGCCTGGACAACAGTCCACAGCAACGCGCCCAATCAGGCCCGTTGCGGCCGCCGCCCCAGCAGGGTTGAGCCGGCCTCCAGGCTGCACACTGTCCACAAGACGGCGTGAGGTGAGCCAACGTCAAAAGCGTTGAGCCAGGACGAAATTCTCAAGGGGTGGCCGACGGGTCACCCCTTTTTCTTTGTGTGCGTTTTGCCTTCAGAAAATAGTTCTCGTGACTGATAACCTGTCTCAGAACCGGGCGAGGCTTTTCCAGTCTCATGATCAAGCCCCAATCCGCAGTGAGGAAAAGCATGAAGCGCATCTGGCGTATGGCAGGTGTTGGTTTGCTGGTGGTCAGCGTCGGCTCCCAGGCGATGGCCGACGAACGCGATAACTCACCGGGCCCGGGGCATGGGCCGCAGGGGCAGCATGAACGGGGCCCCGAAGGTGGGCCGCGGCCGGAGCATAACCTGCCGATCCAGGGCCGGCCCGATACCGTGCGTCAGACTCAGGAGCCGCGCCAGGGTTATTACCGTGATATTCCCAGACGTCCCGATGACAATCGGCATTGGGAGGCCGGCGGCCCTGGCTCGCGTCCGGGTAACGATCGCCCCGGTGATAACCGCTGGCCAGGCCGCCCCGACGGGCATGGCAACGGCTGGGGCCCTGGCCCGCAACATCCCCCTGGTTATGTCATCGACCGTTTTCCCGACCGCAATTACCGCGTGCCTTACCGTGGCCAGGACTACTTTTTCTCCGGTGGCTACTGGTATCGCCCCCAAGGTCCGCGCTACGTGGTGGTGACGCCGCCCTACGGCATCCGCGTGCATTACCTGCCGGACTACGCGCGTGAAGTGTGGGTAGGCGGCTCGCTGTTGTTCCTCGCCGCTGGCGCGTATTACGCCTATGAGCAAAGCACCCAGCAATACGTGGTGGTGCAGCCGCCGACGCAGGTGCCATCACCCCCGCCGGCGCCTCAAGGCAACGGCTATGACGTAGTGGCTTACCCGGCCAATGGCCAATCCCCGGCCCAGGTCCAGCAGGACGGCTACGACTGTTATCGCTGGGCGGTGCAGCAGAGCGGCTTCGACCCGCGCACCGTCACCTACGCCCCGGACCCAGCGGTGGTGCAAACCTACCGCCAGGCCCAGGGCAACTGCCTGGGCAGTCGCGGGTATCAGGTGCAGTACTAGGCCTTGCTGCCGGTGACCACTTCCCGTGGGTCGGCGTGCACCAGCACTTCGGCTTTCGGGTATTCCCGGTGAATGGCATCGGCGGCCTGGTCGCTGATGCCGTGTGCCACCGACAGCGTCAATTCCCCCGGTAACTCCAGGTGCAACTGCACAAACCAGTGGTTACCGGAAACCCGCGTGCGCAAGTCGTGGGCACCCAGTACGCCGGGCACGCCCCGGGCCAGTTCCAGCATGTGCTGGCTGACGTCCGGCGGTAACTCTTCATCCATCAGCACGGCAAAGCTTTCCCGGGCGATCTGGATCGCGCTCCACAGAATGTAGGCGGCGATTCCCAGGCCGAACCAGGCGTCGACCTGATGAAAGCCAAAGCCTGCCAACACCAGCGCAATCAGGATGCTGCCATTGAGCAGCAAGTCTGAGCGGTAATGCAGCGAGTCGGCACGCACCGCGTTGGAGCCGGTCTCGCGCACCACGCGGTGTTGCAGCATCAGTAGGGCTACGGTAAGCGCCAGGGACAAAATAATCACGCCGATACTCAACCACGGTGCGCCGACCGGCTCCGGATGCTTGAGCCGTTCATACGCCTGCAGCGCAATCAGCACTGCACTGCCGGCGATAAACAAGGCCTGCGCCATTCCCGCCAGTGACTCCGCCTTGCCATGCCCATAGCGGTGATCGTCATCGGCCGGGCGCAGGGCGTAATGCACCGCCAGCAAGTTCAACAGCGACGTCACGCCGTCGAGCAGTGAGTCGGTCAACCCGGCGAGCATGCTCACCGAGCCGCTGAGCCACCAGGCGATGGCCTTGGTCACAATCAGCACACAGGCCACGCCCACCGAGGCGCGGGTGGCCAGGCGCAAGAGCCTGGCGTGTTCGGGGCTGCTGGTCATGGGCAGCCCTTACGCGGCAGGCTGCAGGCCCAGGGCCGCCAGTTGCTGCACGCTGCCCTTGAACTGGATCAGGCGCGGGTCATCCAGCGGCAAAGTGCGGCCGGTTTCCTTCTGGATGATGCTTTGCAGCTTGGCGTTATCGACCTTGCCGTCGGCGCCGATGGCTTCGTGCAGTTTCTCGGGGGCGACCTGGGCGGTCTTGCCCGGTTCGAAGTAAATGGCGCCCGTGGCAAAGTCGACACCGAAGGCGATCAGGCCGGGGATCACATAAAACAACAGGCCGAGGGCATCGAGTACCGCGATGGTCGGGTCGATCTTGCCGTCGATCTGGCCACGGCGGTCGGGGTAGAAAATCGAGCCGCAGGCGGTAAGTTGGCTCAGCAGGGTAACGGCGAGGACACCGCCGATGACACGGGAAGCGATACGCATGAAAAAGTCTCCTGAACAGATTTAAGGGTGACTATAAGCCAGATCGGCCAGGCGCCGATGAACTCATGTGGGAGCTGGCTTGCCTGCGATAGCGTCGGCTCGGGGAATACAGTGGCAACTGTCATACCGCTATCGCAGGCAAGCCAGCTCCCACCTTTGACTGCATTCCCAGTCCCAAGAGTGGCTGTTTTTGAGACCCGCATCGGCACTCGGCAGTTCGCCGTTATACTCGCCGCTCTGCTTTGGAGCCAGTATGAATTCGTTGCCGATCGATGATGTTTTACCCGCCCTGCGTGACGCCTTGGCGCATCGCCATGAAGCCGTGCTGGAAGCGCCCCCCGGCGCCGGTAAAACCACCCGCGTGCCCTTGGCCTTGTTGCATGAGCCGTGGCTTGCCGGGCAAACCATCCTGATGCTCGAACCCCGGCGCCTGGCTGCCCGTGCTGCTGCCGAGCGGCTGGCCAGTGAGCTGGGCGAAAAGGTCGGTGAGACCGTGGGCTACCGCATTCGCCTGGACAGCAAAGTCGGCCCTAATACGCGCATCGAGGTGGTCACCGAAGGTATCCTCACCCGCCGCCTGCAGGACGACCCGGCGCTGGATGGCGTGGGCCTGTTGATCTTTGACGAGTTCCACGAGCGCAGTCTCGACGCCGACCTGGCGCTGGCCCTGAGCCTTAACGGTCGCGAGCTGTTTCGCGACGAGCAGCCGCTGAAGATCCTGCTGATGTCCGCCACCCTCGAAGGCGAACGCCTGGCCGGCTTGCTGGATGATGCGCCGATCCTGCGCAGTGAGGGGCGCATGTTCCCGGTGCAGATGCGCTGGGGCCGGCCGTACCAGGCTGGGGAGTTTATCGAGCCGCGCGTGGTGCAGACTGTCCTCGAAGCCCTGCATGACGAGACCGGCAGTGTGCTGGTATTTCTGCCGGGGCAGGCGGAGATTCGCCGGGTCAACCAGCAACTGGCCGAGGCCTTGGGTGATCGCCCTGATGTGCTGCTATGCCCGTTGCACGGTGAGCTGGACCTCAATGCCCAGCGCGCCGCCATCGACCCGGCGCCGGCCGGCAAGCGCAAAGTGGTGCTGGCCACCAACATCGCCGAGACCAGCCTGACCATCAACGGCGTGCGTGTGGTGATCGACGCTGGGTTGGCACGGGTGCCGCGTTTCGACCCCGGCAGCGGCATGACCCGCCTCGACACCCAGCGCATCTCCCGCGCCAGCGCCACCCAGCGCGCCGGCCGAGCAGGGCGGTTGGAGCCGGGGGTGTGTTACCGGTTGTGGTCTGAAGACCAGCACGACGGTCTGGCCGCTTATGGCAGTGCGGAAATCCTCGCCGCCGACCTGGCAGGGCTGGCCTTGCAACTGGCGCGTTGGGGTGTGACGCCCAACCAATTGGTGTGGCTGGACGTACCACCCACGGCCGCGTATGCCCAGGCTCAGGACCTGTTGCAACGCCTCGGTGCATTGAGCGAAGAAAACCTCACCGCCCATGGCCAGAAGATGGCGGAGTTGCCGGCTCACCCGCGTATCGCCCATCTGTTATTGCGTGGCCAGGACCTGGGTCTCGCCGCCACCGCCTGTGACGTGGCAGCCCTGTTAGGCGAGCGCGACATCTTGCGCGGCGGCGGTGCCGATTTGCACAGCCGCCTGGCGCTGATGTCCGGAGAAGAGCGTGCGCGCGGCACTCAAGGTGGCGTGCAGCGCGCCAAGCAACTGGCCCGGCAATACCGTGGCTACCTGCGCGGCAAGGCGACCCAGCCGGTGGACAACCCGGACCACCCGCGCTGGCTCGGCGCCTTGCTGGCACTGGCCTACCCAGACCGCGTCGCCCAGCAACGCCGCCCCGGTGGCGCTGAATACCGTCTGGCCAATGGCCGAGCGGCGCTGTTTGCCGAAGCCGACAGCCTGATGAAACAACCCTGGCTGGTGATCGCCGACCTGGGCAGCCGCCAGGGCCAGCGCGAAGAACGCATCTACCTGGCGGCGGATTTTGATCCGGCGCTGTTCGACACGGTGCTGGCCGAGCAAGTGCGCAACGTCGACCAACTCGACTGGGACGAGCGCGAAGGCGTCTTGCGCGCCGAGCGCCAGCGTAAAGTCGGCGAGTTGGTACTCAGCCGTGAACCCTTGACCGGTCTCGACGAGTCCGCCCGCAGCCAGGCGCTGGTCAACCTGGTGCGCCGCAAAGGCCTGGAACTGCTGCCCTGGACCCCGGAACTGCGCCAATGGCAAGCCCGTGTGATGTTGCTGCGCCAACTGGATGCGGGCAACACCAGCGAGTGGCCCGACCTCAGCGACAAGGCCCTGCTCGCCAGCCTGGAGCATTGGCTGATGCCTTACCTGGGCAAGGTCTCGCGCCTCAGCCATTTCGCCAACCTGGATATCTCCAGCTACCTGCATAACCTGCTGCCCTGGCCCTTGCCCCAACGCCTGGACGAACTGGCGCCTCAGCACGTGAAAGTGCCGTCGGGGTCATCGGTGCGCCTGGACTACAGCGAACAGCCGCCGATTTTGGCGGTGCGCTTGCAGGAATTGTTCGGGCTGGCAGACACCCCGCGCATTGCCGGCGGGCGCCTGGCCGTGAAGCTGCACCTGCTGTCCCCGGCGCGGCGGCCGGTGCAGGTCACGCAGGATTTGGCGAACTTCTGGCGCAGTACCTACGCCGAGGTGAAGAAGGATTTGAAAGGGCGCTACCCCAAGCATTACTGGCCAGATGACCCGTTGGTGGCCGAAGCGACGGCCCGGATCAAGCCTCGCAAACCCTAACGACAAAGATCCAATAGGTGGGAGCGGGCGTGTCAACGCTCATTGCGCGGCAGGCAGCAGGAAACGGGCAATGACCGGCAAATGGTTGGAGATGCGCAACGTGTCTTCCTGCCTCACCTTTGCCTCTACCCGCTTGATGCGCGGGCTGTAGAACAGGTAATCCAAGGTGCGATCCGGCCCGTCCAGGCTTGGGTCGTTGGGGAAGTGCGTCAGCCATTTTTCGCGATCAACCCCGCTGGATTCGCTATTGCGCGGGATCATCGGGTACTTGTCCCACAGCAGGTGCAACTCGCTGTCCGGCGAATACTGCCCGCGCTTAGCGGCGTCCAGGCGCAGGTATTGGCCCAGTGGCAGCAGGTTGAAATCCCCGCCGATCAACCAGGGCGTGCCCCGGCCTTCGAATTTATCCAGCAGTTTGGCTGTGGCTTGCACCTGTTGTTGCGCGGCCGAGCGGCCAGGTGCGCCGCCGTCCAGGCGTGTATTGAGCACGGCCAGTTGGCCGCCATCGCTCAAGGGCAGGTAAGTCAGCAGCAACGCAGGTTTAGGCTGGAACTGGCGGCTGATGAAGTTGGCTTCGGCGGCCGGCAGTTGCAGGCGTTCGGCGTGCTCGATCTGGTAGCGGCTGAGTGTCGCCAGCTTGCGCCCGACGCTGCCGAAGATAGGCAGGCTGGGCACAAAGTCGGCCTTCCAGTCGAACGCCTGAGTGCTGCACGGGTACAGATCCACCAGGCGCTCCTGCAACAGCGCAAGCTGGTCCTGATAGTGGGAAGGCTTGGCGCCTTCGTCGACTTCCTGCAACAGCAGGACGTCAGGCTGTTCGTCGCGAATCACCCGCGCCACTTCGTCGAGGCTGAACGCCATGTCTTCGACGGTGGGGCGATCGTCCGGGCCGCTGCCGTCCGGGGTGTCGTACCAGAACACGTAGTTCTTGCCCGCCAGGTATTGCACGTTCCAGGTCATGACCTTGAGCGCCTGCCCCGGCAACAACGTCGGCGCGCGGGGTGCCACGCAGCTGACGGGCAGGGTCTCTTTGTCGGCAGGGCGCCAGGTCAGGCTGTAGATCAGCGCGGCCAGCAGGCCGGCGATGATCAACAGGCTCAACAGGGTGATGCGCAATAAACGGGTCATCGGCTCGGCTTATATGCGTGTCAGAAGAGCCACGGAGCATATCACCGCACGTCGGCGTCGCCACCGATCAGCATGAATAAACGGAACAACACCACGCTGGTGAACAGTTGCAGGAAGCTGTGGGCGCTGTCCATCAGCAGCCCCAGCAACGGCGCCGGCTCAGGGTACGCCGCCACGCTGGCGCCCTTGAGCAGCCACAGCGGCGTCATCACGCACAGCAGGCACACCAGGATGCGCCAGAAATGCCCACGGGTCAGGCGCAGGCTTTCTTTCATCGCCGCCAACGCCGGCATGCCGCGCAATACCAGCAGGTATTCGGCAAACGCCAACACCACCATCAGCCACAAGCCCGGCAGGAAATACAGCGACAGCCCCAGCAGAATCAGCAAGGTGCTCATGGCCGTCAGCAGGGCAAAACGCGGCCACAGGCTCAAGGCCATGGCCCACACGTCCTTGGTGCGCGGCGACTCGCCCCGGGTGCGGGCGTCGAGAAACAGGATCAGGGCGCCGGTGTACAGCGGGTACACCAACAAACCCACGACCACGCTGTAGCCGGGAAACGCATCCGGGCCCAGCGCGTGGTCCAGCACCTGTTGCAGCAAGGCTTCGAGGATCACCAACGGCAGGCACAGCTGGACGATGGCGCCCAGGTTGCGCTGGGTAAAGCGGAAGGAGTCGCGCAAAACGTCTAACGGATTCATCAGGGTCATCACAGGCCTGGAAGCAGAGGGCGACACTTTAACCGATCAGGCTCAAAGGGGCGCAAACGTAAACCTTGAGTAAAGACCATTGAAACAACTCGTAACATCCCCATAACTGAAACGCCCCTGGCCTGATCACAGGCGGGACGAGAATTTTTTATCGGCAATCTACGAGGTCGCCATGAACAGCGAAGAGCAAACCCTGATCGATGGACTGTTTTCACGGTTGCAACAAGCCGAAACGGACTCAGCCCCCCGCGACGCCCAGGCCGAAGCGCGGATCAAGGAGCATATGGCTCGTCAACCCGCCGTCGGCTACTACATGACCCAGTCGATTCTGGTGCAGGAACATGCGCTGCAGAGCCTCGACGCGCAGAACAAGCAACAGGCCCAGCAGATCCAGCAATTGCAGGACGAGCTGCAACGGGCCAAGGCCACGCAACCTGCGCCGGCCAGCGGTGGTGGGTTCCTGTCGAGCATCTTTGGCGGCAGCTCCCGTGACCCACAGCCTGCGCCGAGCAACTCAGGTGGCGGCTGGCGTGAGCCGGCGCGGCCCGCTTTTGGCCAGCCGGCGCCGCAGCAGAACTACCAGCCGCCGCAAGCACCGGTCGCTGCACCAGCCGGCAGTGGTTTCCTCGGTGGCGCCATGAAGACCGCCGCTGGTGTGGCCGGTGGTGTGTTGCTGGCCGAAGGGATCAGCAGCCTGTTCCATCACAACTCGCAGCCCCAGGTGGTGGAAGAGATCATCGAACAACCGGCACCGGCCAGCGATCAAGGCAACTGGGGCAACGACGACCAGCAGTTCGCCGGTAATGACCGCTGGGGCAGTGATAACACCGACAGCGATTATTCGGACGATTCCTCATCCTTTGGCGACGACGATTCTTTCGTCTGACCCACGCAGACCGGAACGCTGCGGCGCTCCGGTCTGATTTTTTCCCGGAAACACTCCCTTGGCTGGCATACTGGCGCCCTTTCCGGGCGCTGGCGCCTGGCTGTCCATGAGGAAGTGCGGTGAAAAAAATTGCAGTGTTCGCCGATGTGCAAAACCTCTACTACACCGTGCGCCAGGCCTATGGTTGCCACTTCAACTACGCCGCCCTGTGGGCTGACATCAGCGCGCGCGGGCAGATTGTCGAGGCGTACGCCTATGCCATCGACCGCGGCGACAGCAAGCAGCAGCAATTCCAGCAGATCCTGCGCAACCTGGGCTTTACGGTAAAACTCAAGCCGTATATCCAGCGCAGCGATGGCTCGGCCAAGGGCGACTGGGACGTGGGCATCACGCTGGACATCATGGACGCCGCCGATCATGTCGACGAAGTCGTGCTGGCCTCCGGTGACGGTGATTTCGACATGCTGCTCGAGCGCATCATCCACAAGCATGGCGTGCGGGCCGTGGCCTACGGCGTGCCGGGGCTGACGGCCAACTCATTGATACGCGCCGCCAGTCACTATGTGCCGATCGAAGGCGCGTTGTTGCTCAAATAGATCGTTGAACGGAGTAGGAACAGGTTTGGAACGCATAGCGGTCATCGACTTTGAAACCACCGGCATCACCCCCAGCAGCCACTGCCGGGCCACGGAGATTGGCGTGGTCATCCTTGAGCGCGGGCAAATCGTGGACCGCTACCAGAGCCTGATGAACGCTGGCGTGCGCATACCGGCGTTTATCGAACAGCTCACCGGCATCAGCAACGCCATGCTGCGCAGCGCGCCACCGGCTGAGCGGGTGATGAACGAGGTCAATGAGTTCGTCGGCACCACGCCCTTGATGGCGCACAACGCCGCGTTCGACCAGAAGTTCTGGGACTTTGAGCTCGGCCTGATCCGCCGCACCCGCCTGCAGAAATTCGCCTGCTCCCTGCTCCTGGCCCGCCGCCTCATGCCGGCGGCGCCCAACCACAAGCTCGGCACCCTCAACGCCTACGCCAAACTGCCCCACACCGGCCAGGCTCACCGGGCGCTGGCGGACGCGGAAATGGCCGCCAACCTCACGGCGCACCTGGCCCAGGAACTGCGCCAGACTCACGGCCTGCGTGAACTGTCCCATGACCTGTTGTGCACCTTGCAGAAAGTGCCGGCGGCGAAGATCAATGAACACCTGAAGAAACATCGCGGGTTTTAAGGCCTGGCGCTGATCGTCCCCACGCTCCGCGTGGGCATGCATCTGGTGACGCTCCGCGTCACGACTTTAAGTGCGGACGCAGAGCGTCCAGGGCGGCATTCCCACGCAGAGCGTGGGAACGATCAGCAAGTCGCTAAATAAGTTGACTGACACACCGCCTTCGCGAGCAAAACATCGCGGGTTCTGATCCAGCCACCCCTCTCAAGAACACTGAAGTTCCAATGTGGGAGCTGGCTTGCCTGCGATAGCGGTGTATCAGCCAGACATTTATTGCCTGACCCTTCGCTATCGCGGGCAAGCCCGCTCCCACATGGGGTTATGCGTGGCCTATCGAGGCTGTGCGCACTCCAGCGCCTGGTCCACCACCCCCTTCGCCATCTCCACCAAATGCATCACCGCCCGCTGCGGCGCCTTCATCACCTCACCCGAGGCGTGGGCCGTCTCCACCGCGCAATGCAACAACTCCGCCGCATGGGCCAGGGCGTCTTCGAAGCTCAGGTTGTCATTCAGGATAAAGATCGGCGCATCCGGGGCGGATGCCTTGAGGTAGTAGTCGATGGCACGACGGTGGAGCAGGGCGTCTTCGCTGAGGAAGTCGGTTTTGTTTTCAGTTGAAGCAGAGGTTGCTTTGACCATGTTGAATCTCCGGGATCTTTAACGCTCTCCTTCCGTCAATTTCGGCTTGCACTTCCGGTCACCGAAGGGTCGATGACGCGTGGCAGATTAGCGGTCGCGTTCTGATGGAGCAAGGCTTGAAATGCTGCTCGGAAACGTCCTGCAATTGATCGGGATGGGTCTTGCTGGCCAATAGTGGCAGGCTTATCGGACGGGGTTTTGGAGAGAGGGCTAAAAGTGAAGGATCATCTGACCAGAGCCGACATCAGCGAAAAAGTGATCCAGCTATTCGTCGATATCATCGGCTTTATCGACCGAAGCGATGTGACGGAGCAAACCGATTTCATCCATGACTTCGACATCATTGATGACGACCTGACGTGCTTTGTCATGCAGATCAAGTGGCAGTTCAAGTTGCAAGCGACGCAGGAGGATTGGGATCACATCACGACCATCAAGCAGATAGTCGATCTGATCGTCCAGCGCAGATCGAGCCCTTTGTAGGAGCGAGCTTGCTCGCGAAGAACGCCAACGGTGACGCTGGCGTCCTGAATGCACGCGGCGCCCTCGGGTTTTTCGCGAGCAAGCTCGCTCCTACAGGGGGGGCGGCGGGCAACCGGTGAGGCCACTGGCGCCATCGCAGGCAAGCCAGCTCCCACAGTTGACCGCGTCGCTTGGGCAGGTCAGCCAGCATTTTTCCCATTGGCTTCCAACTGCCCCAACGGCACCCGCCGCTCTATGGCGCTGGACAAAATAATCGAGGTCTTGCTGAAGCCGAACTTCGCTACCCGATTAATCAGGTTTTCCAGCTCGGGCATCGAGCCCACCGCCGCTTGCATGATCACGCAGGGGTCGCCGGTGACGCGGTGGCATTCGGTCAGTTCGGGTATTTCCGCCAGGGCGTCGTACACCTTTTGGCTGCCATGGTTGGTCAGCCGCAACTCGATCACGCATTGAATCGGCAAACCCACTTTGGATAAATCCACCTTGGCCTGGTACCCGGTGATCACGCCGCTGGCCTCAAGCTTGGCCACGCGTTCGGCCACGGCGGGGGCGGAGAGGTTTACGGTGCGTGCCAGTTGCGCGTAGGAAGCGCGGCCATCTGCAAGCAGGGCGCTGAGGAGCATGCGGTCGTATTTGTCCATGATAAGGCTCCGGTTGCGCATCGCTTTCGAAAGCACGGTTTATAGCCTTGATAACCATGGTTTGAGAAGTGTATTGGCGTTTTAAACAGGTTTTGTAACTTAAGTTTATCCACCTTCGTTTCTAGAATAAGTCTCCCATTTCCTGCCATAGAGCCGCCCAATGCCTGGCCCACGTCGCTTTCCCTTACCGTTGATCGCCGCCTTTTTTGCGTTGTATGTGATCTGGGGTTCCACCTACCTGGTGATCCGCATTGGCGTGGAGTACTGGCCGCCGTTGTTGCTGGCGGGCATTCGGTTTTGCACGGCGGGCGCGTTGATGTACGGCTTTCTCAGGTGGCGCGGGGTGCCGGCGCCGACCTGGCCGCAGTGGAAGGCGGCCGGGATGATCGGCATTTTGCTGCTCACCGTGGGCAATGGTGGCGTGAGTGTGGCCGAACATATGGGCGTGTCATCCGGCGTGGCCGCGCTGGCGGTGGCGACGGTGCCGCTGTTTACCTTGCTGTGTGGGTTTTTCTGGGGCGCACGTAATACACGGCTGGAATGGGCCGGGGTGCTGCTGGGGATCATCGGCATCGCCATGCTCAACATGGGCAGCACCTTGCAGTCGAGCCCACTGGGCGCGGTGTTGCTGTTGATGGCGGCGGCGTCCTGGGCCTTCGGCTCGGTGTGGAGCCGCCACTTGCCGCTGCCCCAAGGCGCCATGGCCAGCGCCGCGGAAATGCTCGTGGCTGGCGTGGCGCTGCTGATCGTCAGCGCATTGTCTGGCGAGCACCTGCAGGCCATGCCGCCGCTGGAAGGCTGGCTGGCCCTGGCGTACCTCACGGTGTTCGGCTCGATCATTGCTTTCAACGCTTATATGTACTTGCTCAAGCACGTCCGCCCGGCGGCGGCGACCAGTTATGCCTACGTAAACCCGGCAGTGGCCGTGTTGCTGGGGATTGTGTTCGTGGGTGAGAGCATCGGCCTGGAAGAAGCCCTGGCAATGCTGGTGATCATCAGCGCGGTGTTGCTGATCAGCCTGCCCCAATGGCGCAAGCCCAAACCCGAAATAAGGTAAACTGCCGCGCATTACGCCCTTGCGCTGAATTTTTCCTACGGTAACTACATGACTTTCGCCACCCTTGGCCTGATCGAACCCTTGCTGCGCGCCCTTGAGACGCTTGGCTACCAGACCCCGACGCCGGTGCAGGCCCAAGCCATTCCGGCCGTGCTGGCCGGTCGCGACCTGATGGCCGCGGCCCAGACCGGCACCGGCAAGACCGCAGGTTTCGCTTTGCCGCTGCTGCAACTGTTGACCATGGAAGGGCCGAAAGTCGCCGCCAACTCGGCGCGTGCGCTGATCCTGTGCCCGACTCGCGAACTGGCCGAGCAAGTACACGCCAGCGTTGCCGAGTACGCCCAACATCTGCCGCTGACCACTTACGCGGTGTACGGCGGCGTGAGCATCAACCCGCAGATGATGAAGCTGCGCAAGGGTGTGGACATTCTGGTCGCCACCCCTGGCCGCCTGATCGACCTGTTCCGCCAGAACGCGCTGAAGCTCAACCAGCTGCAAACCCTGGTGCTGGATGAAGCCGACCGTATGCTCGACCTAGGCTTCTCCGAAGAACTGGCGAACATCTATCGCATGTTGCCGAAAAAGCGCCAGACCCTGCTGTTTTCCGCGACCTTCTCCGATGACATCCGCCTGCTGGCCGGGCAAATGCTCAACGACCCGCTGAGCATCGAAGTCAGCCCGCGCAACGTCGCCGCCAACACCGTCAAGCAGTGGGTGGTGCCGGTGGACAAGAAGCGCAAGCCGGAACTGTTTGTGCACCTGATGCGCAAGGGCCGTTGGAAGCAAGTGCTGGTGTTCGCCAAGACCCGCAACGGCGTAGACGCCTTGGTGGACAAGTTGCAGGGCCTGGGGATCAACGCCGACGGCATCCATGGCGACAAACCCCAAGCCACCCGCCAACGCGCACTGGACCGCTTCAAGGCCAGCGACGTGCAGATCCTGGTGGCTACTGATGTAGCGGCCCGTGGCTTGGATATCGAAGACCTGCCGCTGGTGGTCAACTTTGACCTGCCGATCGTGGCCGAAGACTACATCCACCGCATTGGCCGTACCGGGCGTGCGGGCAACACTGGTGAGGCGATTTCCCTGGTGTGTGCCGATGAGGTGAACATGCTCTCGGCCATCGAGATGCTGACCCGCCAGACCCTCACGCGCAAAATGGAACCGGACTTCGAGCCCGAGCACCGCGTGCCGGATACCGATGCCAGCGGGCAGGTGGTGAAGAAACCGAAAAAGCCGAAGAAGCCTAAGGCCTCTGGCGGTGGCGGCAAGCGCAACCTGGGCAAGTGGGTGGACAGTGGGGAAGTGGCCCCAGCTGAGCCTTCGATCAAGCCGGTGCGCAAGGTGCCGGTGTTTAATACCGGGCCGCGTAAGAAGAAGTGATTTTGCGCTGTGGCTGATGGCCTCATCGCAGGCAAGCCAGCTCCCACCTTTTGAATTGTGAACACAGTCAAAGGTGGGAGCTGGCTTGCCTGCGATGGCGGCCTTAAGTCCACCGCAGCGCTCAGCGGTTAAGCCATTCCAACATCCCCAGCCCAGCCGCCCGGCCACTGGCAAAACAGCCGGTCAGCAAATACCCACCGGTCGGCGCTTCCCAATCGAGCATTTCCCCCGCACAGAACACCCCAGGCAATGGCTTGAGCATCAACCGCTCATCCAGCGCTTCAAACGGCACACCACCGGCCGTGCTGATCGCCTCATCCATCGGCCGCGTCCTCACCAGCGTCAGCGGCAACGCTTTGATATCCACCGCCAATTGCGCCGGATCGGTGAAGTGTTCAGCGGGCGTCAGCTCGCGCAATAACGCCGCCTTCACGCCATCCAATCCCAACTGACTGTGCAAATGCTTGCTCATCGACCGCGAGCCACGGGGCTTGGCCAATGCGGCCTGCACCTTGTCCAACGGCTTGCTGGGCAGCAAATCGATATGCACCGTGGCCGCACCGTCGCGGTTGATCGCTTCGCGAATCGGCGCTGACAAGGCGTAGATCAAGCTGCCTTCAATACCGGTGGCAGTGATCACACACTCGCCCAGCCGAGGTTTGTCGTCTGCCAAGCCAATGGCGACGTTTTTCAACGGTGCGCCCGCGAATTTGCTGACCATCAACTCGCTCCATGCCGACACTTCAAACCCGCAGTTGCTCGGTTGCAGCCGCACATAGGGCAGGCCTTTGCCTTCAAACAGGTTAAGCCACGCACCGTCGGAGCCCAGGCGCGACCAACTGCCGCCGCCCAGGGCCAGTAGCACGGCGTCGCTGTGGACAACTTTTTCGCCCTCCGGGCTGTGGATAAGTAAATCGCCCTCGGCATTCCAACCCGTCCAACGATGCCGGGTGTGGATAACCACACCTTGCTCCCGCAGGCGCTTGAGCCAAGCGCGCAACAGGGGCGCGGCTTTCATATCGGTAGGAAATACGCGGCCAGAGGTGCCGACAAAAGTTTGAATGCCCAGGCCATGAATCCATTCGCACAACGTCTCGGCGCCAAAGCTGCGCAGTAGCGGTGCCATGTGCGGGGCGCGTTCGGCATAGCGCGACAGGAACGCCGGGTAGGCTTCGGAGTGGGTGATATTCATGCCGCCCACGCCTGCCAGCAGGAACTTGCGCCCCACCGATGGCATGCTGTCGTACAGGTCCACGCGCACGCCCGCCTGGCTCAAGACTTCGGCGGCCATCAGCCCGGCGGGGCCACCGCCGATAATGGAGACGTGGTGGGCAGAAGTCTGAGGCATGGGAAGGGCTACGGTGATATGAATAGGCCGAGCATTCTACCCGACCACGACGGCGCTGCCTGATCAAAAAACGTACACTTTCCTACAGGCCATACGGCCAAACGCTTGCAGCCGCTTACGCTCAAGTTATCCACAGGCCGTTCCACAGGCATTGTGGGTAACGCTCACACTTCAATGACAGCCTGATGACGTCCATACCCGTTGTGCGCTGTGGTGCAAGATGCCGTGGCGGCGGGCGAGGGCGGGGCGGTCCTTGCTGTAGCCGCCACCGATCACGCCCATCACTGGAATGTCGCGGCCCAGGCAGTGGCGCATCACGCTTTCATCACGGGCGGCGACGCCTTCGTCTGTCAGCTTGAGGTAACCAAGGGCGTCGTCCTTGTGCACATCCACGCCGGCGTCGTACAGCACCAGGTCTGGCTGGTAGAGCGGCAGCAGGTAGTTGAGCGCGTCATCCACCACCTCGAGGTAGTCCGCATCGCCCATGCCCATGGGCAGCGGGATATCCCAGTCGCTCTGGGCCTTGCGGGCCGGGAAGTTCTTTTCGCAATGCAGCGACACGGTGATGGCATCCGGCGTGTCGTGCAGGATGCGTGCAGTGCCGTCGCCCTGGTGCACGTCGCAATCGAAGATCAGCACACGATTGACCCGGCCGCTGGCCAACAGGTAATGGCTGATCACCGCCAGGTCATTAAAAATGCAGAAACCGGCCGGATAATCGTAATGGGCATGGTGGGTGCCGCCCGCCAAATGGCAGGCCAGGCCATGTTCCAGGGCCTGTTCAGCCGCCAGGATCGAGCCGCCCACCGCCCGCACCGTGCGCCGGGCCAGGGCTTCGCTCCAGGGCAGGCCGAGGCGGCGTTGGTCTTCGCGGGACAGTTCGCCGCCCATGTAGCGTTCGATATACCCAGGTTCATGGGCCAGGGCCAAAATGTCTGCCGGGCACAGCGACGGGCGCAGCAATTGGCTGTCTTCGGTGAGGCCGCTGTCCACCAGGTGGTCACGCAACAGGCGAAACTTGTCCATGGGGAACCGGTGGTCCGCCGGGAACTCAGGGCTGTAGTCTTCGTGGTAGATCAATGGCAAGGGCATGGGATTTTCTGACGGGAACCTGCGACGGATCTTAACAGCGCTGTACACTCACGCACATGGCAAGGCAGGGGGACCCATGGAGCCGATACTGGAATTGGAAAGTGCACGCTTGGTGCTGCGCCAATGGCGCGACAGCGACCTGCCGGACTTTGCGCGCATGTGCGCCGACCCGCAGGTGATGCGCTACTTCCCGGCGCAATTGAGCCACTTGGAAAGCGCGGCGCTGATCGGCCGGATACGCGGGCATTTTGCTGAATATGGCTTTGGTTTCTGGGCTTTGCAGCGCAAGGACACCGGTGAGTTTATCGGCCTGACGGGCCTTGCGAATGTCAGCTTCGAAGCCGGCTTTACCCCGGCGGTGGAAATCGGCTGGCGCCTGGCCCGTGAGCATTGGGGCCTGGGTTATGCCAGTGAGGCCGCCTGGACGGCGTTGCGCTGTGGTTTTGACCGCCTGCAACTGGACGAAATCCTGGCTTTCACCACCGAGAGCAATCTGCCCTCACAAAAAGTCATGCAGGCCATCGGTATGCATTACGATCCGCAGGCAGATTTTGAACACCCGAAAGTCGCAGCCGGTGACCCGCTGCGCCCTCATGTTTTATACCGCATCACCCGCGCCCAATGGTTGGACACGCTGCACGGATAAGCAGGCGGTCATGCTCAACAGAAACCTGTAGGAGCGAGCTTGCTCGCGAAGAACGCAAGAGCGCTGCGGTAAACCAGAAGCGCCGCGTCATCGTTAACGACCTTCGCGAGCAAGCTCGCTCCTACAGGTAGATACCGTTTTGCTTTGAGGAGAGTTTCAATGAGCCAAGTATTGGAAGATCTGGTGGACTTGCTGACCCTGGAGCCGATCGAGGAAAACCTCTTTCGCGGCCGCAGCCAGGACCTGGGCTTTCGCCAGTTGTTCGGCGGCCAAGTGCTCGGCCAGTCGCTGTCAGCGGCCAGCCAGACCGTAGACGAAGCGCGGCATGTGCATTCCCTGCACGGTTATTTCCTGCGCCCTGGCGATGCGGCCTTGCCGGTGGTGTATTCGGTAGACCGCGTGCGCGATGGCGGCAGTTTCAGCACGCGTCGTGTCACCGCGATTCAAAAGGGCAACCCGATCTTCACCTGCACGACCTCGTTCCAGTACGACGAAGAAGGCTTTGAGCACCAGACCACCATGCCGGTGGTAGTGGGCCCGGAAAACCTGCCGTCGGAGCTGGAGCTGACCCAGCAGCGTGCGCACCTGATCCCCGAGCACATGCGCGACAAGCTGCTGTGCCCCAAGCCCATCGAAGTGCGCCCGGTCACCGAAAAAGACCCGTTCAACCCGCAGCCGTCCGACCCGGTCAAGTACGTGTGGTTTCGTGCCGACGGGGCCTTGGCGGACACGCCGGCGCTGCATAAATACCTGTTGGCCTATGCCTCGGACTTCGGCCTGTTGACCACCTCGTTGCTGCCCCATGGCAAGACTGTGTGGCAGAAAGACATGCAGGTCGCCAGCCTCGATCACGCGCTGTGGTTCCACGCCGACCTGCGTGCCGATGACTGGTTGCTGTACGCCATGGACAGCCCGTGGGCCGGCAACTCCCGGGGTTTCTCCCGGGGCAGCGTGTACAACCGCGCCGGGCAACTGGTGGCGTCGGTGACCCAGGAAGGTTTGATCCGCCATCGCAAGGATTGGGCATGAGCCTCTGCGACGTTAAGCACTGGGTGTTCGACATGGACGGCACGCTCACGGTGGCGGTGCATGACTTTGCGGCTATCCGCGAGGCGCTGGACATTCCACCCGAAGACGACATCCTCACGCACTTGGCGGCCTTGCCGGCGCAGGAGGCCGCGGCCAAGCATGCCTGGTTGCTGGAGCACGAGCGCGAGCTGGCCCTGGGTTCGGTGGCGGCGCAGGGCGCGGTGGAGCTGGTACAGGAATTGGCCGCTCGCGGTTATCGCCTGGGCATCCTGACCCGCAATGCACGGGAGCTGGCGCATATCACCCTGGAGGCGATAGGCCTGGCGGACTGCTTTGCCATTGAGGATGTGCTGGGGCGCGATGATGCGCCGCACAAGCCGGATCCGGGTGGGTTACTGAAGCTGGCGGCGGCTTGGGACATATCACCCAACGAAATGGTGATGGTGGGGGATTATCGCTTTGACCTGGATTGTGGTCGGGCAGCGGGGGCCAAGACGGTGTTGGTGAACTTGCCGGAGAACCCGTGGCCGGAATTGGCGGATTGGCATGCCGAGGATTGTGCGGCGCTGCGCCGAATGATCTAACCCAGGCGACAGAGATCAAATGTGGGAGCTGGCTTGCCTGCGATAGCGGTGGGTCAGCTGACACTTTATCAACTGACAGTCCGTCATCGCAGGCAAGCCAGCTCCCACATTTTGATTAGGTTTCGTCAGTGATTACTGGGCGAACAGCACCTTTTCTCCCTCTGGCGAGGTAAACATCTTGTCCCCGTCATGCCCCACCCCCGGCACTTCTACCAGCCTGTGAGCCAACTGCGGATGCCGCTGCTTGAGGTAGTCAAAGTAGTTGTGCCCACGCATCAGCCGATACGCTCCCTGGGCCTCGGCTTCGCAGCTTTTATCCAGCGCCGGGTGGTTGGGGTCGGTGTCGTGCTGGCCCAGCAGGTAAGTGATATCCCGTGACACGTAGGCCTGTTCCAGTTGCTGGGCGCCTCGGTCACCCACGTAATCCGGCAGGTTTTGCATGCCGTACTTCCAGTCGTTGAAGCCTGGGCAACTGGTCGCATCGAACTTCACCGGGCGTTGCGGGCTGAAGTACGCATAGGACGACGGGTTAGCCACCACATACCGCAGGCGGATGCTTTCGGTGTTCAGCAGCGGGTGGTCGTGGCCGGTGAGGGCGAAGCGCTGCACCACTTGGCCACCGCCAGAATGCCCGGCAACCACGATTTCTTTCAGTGCCGGGAACAGTTTGCGGTTGCCCAAGTGCTTGATGATCTGGTCCAGAGCGCCATAAGAGCTGATCTGCCCTGGGCCGGTGGACGCGTCGCCGGCCATCCAGTCGTTGCCCTTCCAGCGCAAAACCTGATCATCCAGGTGGTTACGCTTCACGTCCGTTTGATTGAGAAACTGCGGCGCGATCACCAGCGTACTGCCGCCCGCCCCGGCATGCTCGGCGGCGTCGATGCCGCTTTGCAGGTAGGTTTGCGCATTGCGCAGGCGGCCATGCACGATGATCAATGCGCGCGTGACCTTGGGCAGCGGTTGGCGCCAATCCTGGCTCAGGCCCAGGCTGAGGTCGCCGGCCTCCAGATGAAAGCGATCGGGGCTGACCACCTTGACGCCGTGTTCGGCCGCGAAGGTGCAACAGGACACGAGCATACCCAGCAGTAACCCCAATCGTTTGATCATTTAGAGACTCTTGGCCGCGAAGGTATCGCATTGAGTGATCTGGCCCTGGGCGAAGCCGGTCTTGAACCAGCGCACGCGTTGGGCCGAGGTGCCGTGGGTGAAGGAGTCCGGTACCACGCGCCCCTGGCCCTGCTGCTGCAAACGGTCGTCGCCGATGGCATTGGCTGCGTTCAGGGCTTCTTCGATATCGCCGGGTTCCAGCCAGTTCAGGCGTTTTTGCGCATGGTTGGCCCACACGCCGGCAAAGCAGTCGGCTTGCAGTTCCTGGCGAACCAGCAGGCCACCGTCGCCTTCCATCTGCCGACCCTGTTGGCGCGCCGCCTGGATCTTGGACGAGATGCCCAGCAACGTTTGTACGTGGTGCCCGATTTCGTGGGCGATCACGTAGGCCTGGGCGAAGTCACCGGCGGCCTGGAAGCGTTGCGACATTTCCCGGAAAAAATCCAGGTCCAGGTACACCTGCTGGTCAGCCGGGCAGTAGAACGGGCCGCTGGCTGAGGTGGCGCCACCACAGGCTGAATTCACCCGGCCACGGAACAGGATCAGTTTCGGGTTCTTATACGCCAGCCCGTTTTGCTGGAACACTTGGCCCCAGGTGTCTTCGGTATCGCCCAGCACAGCGCGCACAAAGTCGGCTTGCTCATCGTTGGCCGGCGGTGCCTGACGCGGCTGGGTGCTGACCGACGGCGCCTGTTCCATCTGCCCGGTCAATTGGCCGAGGATCTGCATCGGGTCCTGGCCGGTCAGCCAGCCAATGCCGACGATCAGCACGATGGCCGTGAGGCTCAGGCCCTTGCCGCCGCCGAAGCGCATACCGCCGCCGCCGCCACTGTCATTACGGGCATCCACCACGTTGTCGCTGCGTCGGCCTTTTTTCCATAGCATGGGAGCAATCCTCTGTGTGCTAACCGTGATTGATTATGGTCGGTATTAACGGCAATAGCCTTCGCCAGTAGCAACGATCAGGCAGTCTTTTTTATCTGCCAGCCACTTCAAACCGGTGGCGGCGCCATCGCCAGCGCGCAACAGCTGCGGGCCGTCGGGGCGGGTGAAGGCGATGCCGTCGTCAGTGGCCTCACCTTTGAAGGTGCCAGCGTCATCGGCATCGAGGCCGTATTGCATGGTCAGCAGGTAGTGGCCGCGGCCAATGCTGTCGTCTTTGGCGATGGTCAGGTGCAAGCCTTCGACACCGACCCACTTGCCAACCCATTTATCGGTGGGCGGGGTCTCTGGCACCAGGGTCGCTTGCACGGAAGCGGGCGCGGGCTTGGGGGCTTCTTTCGGGGCTTTGTCGCAGGCAGCGAGCAGGGCGAGGGCAGACAGGGCAAAGAGGATTTTTTTCATAGCGGCAAGGCCTTGGTTAAAAAGTGTGCAACGCCGGGGCGAGCGTGCAGCGTTGGACTCGGATCCATCGATTTAGTGCGCTGTTCGCCCGGTGTTTGGTTATGCTCTTGGGGCAGACTCCGGCCCGGCTGCTAGATTACCGGGTTGAGCGCTACTTGGTTCAGTGCTCAGCGTCCCGCTCGCCACACAAGAGAATTCAATGACTGTCAGTACCCCGCTCTCCGGCGTCAACCATCCGTTCAAAGGCATCCTGCTGATTGTGCTGGCGACGTTTCTGTTCTCCAGCCACGACGCCTTGTCCAAATACCTGGCCGGGTTTTACCCGATCGTGATGGTGGTGTGGGCGCGGTACATGGTGCACACCTTGCTGATGGCTGGGATCTTCCTGCCGCAATCGGGCCTGCGTGTGTTGCGCAGCAAGCGGCCGGGCATGCAAGTGGTGCGGGCGTTATGCCTGTTGGGCACCAGCCTGTTCTTCACCACGGCGCTGCATTACATCCCGTTGGCCGAAGCTACAGCGGTAAACTTCCTGGCGCCGATCCTGGTGACTGCGCTGTCGGTACCGTTGCTCGGTGAGCACGTGACCCGTGGCCAGTGGCTGGCGGTGATCTGCGGGTTTATCGGCGTGGTGATCATCATCCACCCCGGCGGCGAGCTGTTTACCCCGGCAGTGTTGCTGCCGCTGTGCTCGGCGCTGTTCTTCTGCTTCTACCAGTTGCTCACGCGCATCCTCAGCCAATACGACAGCCCCACCACCAGCAACTTCTTCGCCGGCCTGTGCAACACCTTGGTGATGAGTGCGATGGTGCCGTTCTTCTGGCAAGTGCCGACGCTGTGGCACGCGGTGATGATGCTGGCGCTGGGCACCTGCGGGATGACCGCGCACCTGATGCTCACCCAGGCGTTCCGCTTCGCGGCGCCGGCCTTGCTGGCGCCGTTTGGCTATTGCCAGATCGTATTCGCGGGGTTGTTGGGCTGGCTGGTGTTCAGCCATACCCCCGATATGACCACGGTGGTGGGTATCGGGGTGATCTGCATGAGCGGGTTGGCCGCTGCCTGGCAGCAGCGGCGGCGTTAGTTAAACGTCTACCGTGGGGATCTTGCGCGGCGCCATGAAGTACATCCACACCAGTGCGATGAAATACATCGCCGGGATCAGGGTGAACAAGATCGTGTAGTTGTTGTTGGTTACCGTGAGGATGTGGCCGACGATCTGGGTCATGAACATGCCGCCGATGGCCGCGCACATGCCGCCGAAGCCGAACACCGTGCTCATCATGTGCTTGGGCGTGTAGTCCATCACCAGGCTCCAGATGTTGGCGGTCCAGGCCTGGTGCGCGCCGATGGCCAGGGAGATGGCAAACACCGCGACCCATAGCTGGCTGGAACCGGCCGCCATGATCACGCCGACGATGCAGCAGGCGAACAGCAGCATCGACAACAGCCGCGCCTTGATCGAGTTCATCCCACGGCCAATCAGGAATGACGACAGGATCCCGCCGCCCACGCTGCCAAAGTCGGCGGTGAGGTAAATGATGATCAGCGGAATGCCCATCTGCGTCACGTTGATGCCCAGGTTGTATTGCTGGTTCAAGAACGGCGGCAGCCAATACAGGTAGAACCAGAATACCGGCGCGGTCAGCGAGTAGGCGAGGGCGAAGGCCCAGGTGCCGCGCATGCGCAGGATGCGGCTGAACGGCACACGGGGTTGTTCCGGTTCGACTTCCTGTTGCACGTAGTCCAATTCGGATTGTTTAACGGTGGGGTGGTCTTCCGGGTTGTAGTACTTCAAGCCCCAGAGCACCAGCCAGATACCGCCAAGTGCCGACATGCACAGGAACGCTGCCTGCCAGCCCCACACGTGCAGGATCAACGGCAGCAGCATGGGCGTCATCATTGCGCCGACGTTGGTGCCAGCGTTGAAGATGCCGGTGGCCACTGCACGTTCACCCGCCGGGAACCACAAGCGTGTGGTCTTGACGCAGGCCGGGTAGTTGGCGGCTTCGGTCAGCCCGAGGATAAACCGGCAGACCATAAAGCCGACCGCCGAGGTGGCCAGGCCATGGGCGCCGGTGGCCAGGCTCCACAGCAGCACGGCGCAGAAGAACACGCGTTTGACGCCAACCCGGTCAATCAAGCGGCCTTGCAGCACAAAGCCGATGGCGTAGCCGACCTGGAACCAGAAGTTGATGTTGGCGTAGTCCATCGCCGTCCAGCTCATTTCCTTGGCGAGGATCGGTTGCATCACGCCCAGGGCGGCGCGGTCGATGTAGTTCAAGGTGGTGGCGAAGAACACCAGGGCCAGCATGCCCCAGCGCGTTTTACCCACGGCCAGGGCACCGCGGATCTTGTCGCCGATACCGGCGTGCGGGTTGCCCGGGCGCGCGGCCAGGGCTGGATTTTGCAGAGGCATGAGGTTTGTACCCGTTTTTTGAAATTCTTATGGTGTGTTCTGGGTCTTTGTTACGTGAACGAATTGCCCGGTCGATGGTGCGCAGTGGTTAAAAAGTCGTCAATTCGCCAAAGGGGCTTAGTGTTCGATAATCGCACCAAAAACTAACCGGTTCGTACATTTTAATTGCTGCCTGTAGGCTAGGGGCGAATAATTTGCCACAAACAACAATTGCCGGGAGTCTTCCATGCAACGTTCTATTGCCACTGTGTCCTTGAGCGGCACCCTGCCGGAAAAACTCGAAGCCATTGCCGCCGCCGGGTTTGATGGGGTGGAGATCTTTGAGAACGACTTGTTGTATTACGACGGCAGCCCGCGCGAGGTTAGGCAGATGTGCGCCGACCTGGGCATCGCCATCACTCTGTTCCAGCCGTTTCGCGATTTCGAAGGCTGCCGCCGCGATCGCCTGGCGCGCAACCTGGAGCGCGCCGAACGCAAATTCGATTTGATGCAAGAGCTAGGCACCGACCTGGTGCTGGTGTGCAGTAACGCCTCGGCCGACAGCGTGGGCGACGAACGTATTCTGCTCGATGACCTGAGCCTGCTGGCCGAACACGCGGGCAAGCGCGGCCTGCGCATCGGCTATGAAGCCCTGGCCTGGGGCAAGCATGTGAACACCTGGCAGCAGGTGTGGAACCTGGTGCGCCAAGTCGACCACCCAAGCCTCGGTGTGTTGCTCGACAGCTTCCACACCTTGTCGCTCAAGGGCGACCCGAGTGCCATCGCGCAGATCCCCGGCGACAAGATTTTCTTCGTGCAGATGGCCGACGCACCGATCCTGGCCATGGATGTGCTGGAGTGGAGCCGGCATTTCCGTTGCTTCCCAGGCCAGGGCGAATTTGACCTGGCGGGCTTTCTCGCGCCGATCATCAAAAGTGGCTACAGCGGGCCCTTGTCCCTGGAAATTTTCAACGATGGTTTCCGCGCCGCGCCCACCCGCGCGAATGCGGCGGACGGCTTGCGCTCGTTGCTGTACCTGGAAGAGAAAACCCGCCAGCGCCTGGCGCAGGAAGCACCCGCTGCGCCGGTGGACATCCTGTTTGAAACCCCGGCGGCCAGCGAGTACGACGGGATCGAATTCCTTGAATTTGCCGTGAATGAAAGCCTCGGCGCCAAGCTGAGCAATTGGCTGGAGCGCCTGGGCTTCGCCAAGGCCGGCCAGCATCGCTCGAAGAATGTAAGCCTGCTGCGCCAGGGTGATATCAACCTGATCCTCAACTGCGAACCCTATTCCTTCGCCCATAACTTTTTCGAGGCCCATGGCCCGTCGTTGTGCGCCACGGCGGTGCGGGTCAAGGACAGTGCCAAGGCCCTGGAGCGGGCGGTGGCCTACAAGGGCCAGCCTTATCGCGGCTTGGTCGGCCCCAACGAGCTGGAATTGGCCGCCGTGCGTGCACCGGATGGCAGCCTGATTTACCTGGTCGACCCCAGCGAAGGCGGGCTGTACGACACCGATTTCAACCTGCAGGCGGCCACACCCGCCAGCGGCGGCTTGTTGCGCATCGACCACATGGCCATGGCCTTGCCGGCCGACAGCCTCGACAGTTGGGTGTTGTTCTACAAAAGCCTGCTGGATTTCGAAGCCGACGATGAAGTGGTGTTGCCCGACCCTTACGGCCTGGTGAAAAGCCGTGCATTGCGCAGCCGCTGCAGCTCTATTCGCCTGCCGCTGAACATCTCCGAAAACCGCAACACCGCGATTTCCCACGCGCTCTCCAGCTATCGCGGTTCGGGCGTGCACCATATTGCGTTTGATTGCGCGGACATTTTTGCGCAAGTACGCCGGGCCAAGGAAGCCGGTGTGCCGCTGCTGGATATCCCACTCAATTACTACGACGACCTGGCGGCGCGCTTCGATTTTGACGATGAGTTCCTCAGCGAGCTGGCGTACTACAACGTGCTGTACGACCGCGACGCCCAGGGCGGTGAGCTGTTTCATGTGTACACCGAGCCGTTCGAAGGGCGGTTTTTCTTCGAGATCATCCAGCGCAAGCACGGCTATGCCGGCTACGGCGCGGCCAACGTGGCGGTGCGTCTGGCGGCGATGGCCAAGTCACGCAGCGGTGCGGTGCGCCAGGCCCGTTTATAAGGGCAGGGTGGGTGCTTCCTTCGGGGAGCGCCGCGGCCCATAATCAGCGCCTGCACAACAATGGCCGTGAGCGCACCATGACCTCGAGTCCCGATCTCCCCGCGGTAGCTGACGCACCGCGCAAGAGTCGCAAGAACAATCCGGAAAAGACCCGCGAAAATATTCTGCAAGAAGCCATTGTCGAGTTTGTTCAGCAGGGCCTGGCCGGCGCTCGTGTGGACGCCATCGCCGAGCGCATCCATACCTCCAAGCGCATGATCTATTACTACTTCGGCAGCAAGGAGCAGCTATACGTCGAAGTGCTGGAGAAGCTCTACGGCGATATCCGCAACACCGAAACGCGCATGAACCTCACGGCTCTGGAGCCGCGTGAGGCGATTCGCCGGTTGGTGGAGTTCACCTTCGATCACCACGACCAGAACGTGGATTTCGTGCGCATCGTCAGCATCGAAAATATCCACAACGCCGAGTACGTCAAGCGCACCGAGACCATCAAGGCGATGAACAGCAAAATCCTGGAAGGGCTGGGGGAGACCTTGCGCCGCGGGGCTGAGTTGGGGCTGTTTCGCGAAGGGCTGGAGCCGCTGGATGTGCACTTGCTGATCAACTCGTTCAGCTTTTATCGGGTGTCCAACCGGCACACCTTCAGCGAGATTTTCCAGATCGAGCTGTCGGATGAGGCGATCAAGCAGCGCCATCGGGAGATGATTTGCGAGTCGGTGCTGCGCTACCTGCAAGCCTGAGAACACCCAACTCCCAAGGAAGAAATGCAATCCATGTGGGAGCGGGCTTGCTCGCGAATGCGGTGGATCAGTTACCCCAGCTTTAACTGACGCACCGCATTCGCGAGCAAGCCCGCTCCCACATACCTCCCACATGTCTAAGCATTCATGCTCTGGAAATGCGCCAGCATCCTGTCTGCATCCGCCACTTCACCGCTGAACAACTCAAACGCCTTCACCGCCTGAAACACCGCCATATTGCCGCCATCCAACGTACGGCAACCCAAGGCGCGAGCGTCACGCAGCAGTTGGGTTTCCAGCGGGAAGTACACGATCTCCGCTACCCACAATTCGGCCCGCAACAACGCCGCTGGCACCGGCGTGCCGGGCAGCTTGGCCATGCCCATCGGCGTGGTGTTCACCAGGCCATCGGCCTCGGCCATGGCGTTTTCCAGGTGGCTGCCGACTTGAGCGCTACCGGCACCGAACTGCCGGGCAAGGTTATCCACAAGGTCCTGGGCGCGGGTGCGGTCGACGTCGAAGATGCTCAACTGCTCCACACCTTCTGCCAACAGTGCATGGGCCACCGCCGCGCCCGCGCCACCGGCGCCCATCTGCACCACGCGTTGGCGCGGCACGTTGTGCAAGTTGCGCCGAAAGCCTTCGGCGAACCCCAGGCAGTCGGTGTTATGGCCAATGCGCTTGCCATCCTTGAGCACCACCGTATTGACCGCGCCAATGCCCCGGGCCTCATCGGAGAGTTCATCGAGCAGCGGCAGGATCGCCTGCTTGCACGGGTAAGTAATGTTCAGCCCGGTGAAGTGCATCAGCTCGGCGGCCCGCAATAGTTCCGGCAGGGCGTTGAGGTCCAGGTGCAGCGGCTCCAGGTCGATCAGGCGATACAAGTAACGCAAGCCCTGGGCGTCGCCTTCCTGTTCATGCAGTGCCGGGGTACGTGAGGCCTGGATGCCGGCGCCGATCAGGCCGGCGAGAATGCGTGGTTTCATCAGGTGCGTCCCTTCAGCGTATGGCTGAAATGTTCCAGGGCCAGGTGGTAGCCATGGCTGCCAAACCCGGCCAGCACGGCCTTGGCAATCGGTGACACAAACGAGTGATGACGAAAGGCTTCACGGGCATGCACGTTGGATAAATGCACTTCGATCACCGGCACTTCACTGGCTACCAGGGCATCACGGATCGCGACTGAGGTGTGGGTCCAGGCCGCCGGGTTGATCACGATACCGGCGCAGCGGTTGCGGGCGCCGTGGATCCAGTCGAGCAATTCGCCCTCGTGGTTGGTCTGGCGAAACTCGATGGTCAGCCCGAGTTTGTCGGCGCTGCGCCCACACAGGGCGGCAATGTCGGCCAGGGTTTCATGGCCATAAGTGGCAGGCTCGCGGGTGCCGAGCAGGTTGAGGTTGGGGCCGTTGAGCACCAGCACGATGGGCGGCATAGAGGCTTCTCCACAGTTCTTATTGGTTGTGGAGTCAAAATGTACTGGTTGGTTAATTTGGTCAATGGATGGCAGCGGATCTGTTCGGTGATCGAACGTTTAATCAAGGCAAACGCTCGGCTCAATCGGATTAGATATCAATTGAAAACCATTCTCGACAACGCTTAAGATGCCCGCCTGTTTCCTTAACATTCCAGGGAGTCGGTTTGTCGGACGTGGATCTCAAGGGCCTGTTTCTCAAGCACGCTGATACGCTGCGCGGGTATCTGGCCCGCAGAGTACGGGACCCGCAGTTGGCCGCAGACCTGGTGCAGGAGAGCTTCCTGCGCCTGGCAGAAAAACCGGCCGGTGAGCGTATCGACAACTCCCAGGGCTATCTCTATCGAACGGCGAGCAATCTGCTGATCGACCATATTCGCCAGGAAGCACGGCGCAAGACCGACACCGTGCCCCACGAGGCGCTGGCCGAGATTGAAGATGACGTGGCCGGGTTGGAGGCTCAGGCAATGGCGCAGCAACAGCGGCAGGCATTGAAGCAGGCGCTTTCGGAATTGCCGGCGCGCACCCAGCAGATTTTCCGCTTGAACCGTATCGAAGGCATGACCCACGCTCAGGTCGCCCGGCATCTGGACATCAGCGACAGCAGCGTGCAAAAGCATCTGGCCAAGGCCCTGGCCTATGTGATGCAGCGCTTGCAGGAAGGCGAGGTGACGCCATCCGACGAATGAATTACCGAAAAACGCCAGGCCAGACGTCACAGCGTCTATATAACGAGAATTCGAGATTCACACGTGAATAGCCAGGGACCGCAACAGCACAGCATTACCGAGGCGGCCGCCGAGTGGGCGGTGCGCCTGCACGCCGGTGCCTTGAGCGAACAGGAACAAGCCGAACTGCGCCAGTGGATCGCCCGCGACAGCCGCCACGAAGCGGCCCTGCGGTTTGCCGAGCAGACCTGGGCGGCGCTGGGCGAGGTGCACAAGGACGAGGGTGTACACAGGCAGCGCCCGCCCGCGCCCGCTATACCCTTGCGCCGCGCCAAACGTCGAAGGCCGTGGCAACGTGCGGCCGCCGTGGCGCTGGTGCTGGTGGCGGCGGGCATCGGCTGGGTACGCGGGCCGGATGCCTTGCTGCGCTTGCAGGCCGACTACGTCACCCACAAAGGCGAAGTGCGCACGGTGCACCTTGCCGATGGCAGCGTGGTGGAGCTGGATTCCGATAGCGCCATTCGCCTTGAGTACGACGGCGTACAGCGCGGCGTCAACCTGCTCCAGGGCTCGGCGATTTTTCAGGTGGCGCCGATGGCCGGCGAAGAAACCCGACCGTTCGTGGTGCACAGTGCCGGCGGCCAGACCCGGGCGCTGGGCACACGGTTTGTGGTCGAACGTGAGCGCGAGAGCCAGGCCTGGGTGGGCGTGCTGCAGCACAGCGTCGAAGTGTCAGTGCCGGCGTCACCCAGAAACGGCCCTGCCGAGCAGGTCCTGCAACCGG
The DNA here is from genome assembly GCF_029201605.1 of Pseudomonas sp. FJ2-5-13. Lineage (NCBI taxonomy): Bacteria > Pseudomonadati > Pseudomonadota > Gammaproteobacteria > Pseudomonadales > Pseudomonadaceae > Pseudomonas > Pseudomonas sp. FJ2-5-13. The sequence goes on along the minus strand of NZ_CP104045.1, from coordinate 5,248,209 downwards.
GCCAGGCTGCGCGCTACAGTCCCCAGGACGGGGTGGTCAGCCTGGATCAGTTTGATGTGGATCGCGCCACCAGTTGGCACCGTGGTGTGTTGATCTTCGACCGGCAGCCGCTGGCCAAGGTCATCGAGCAACTCAACCGTTACCGCCCCGGGCGGGTGGTGTTGGCTAACGCGGACCTGGGCGAGCGCGAAGTCAGCGGCGTCTTCCGCCTGGACATGCTCGACAGCGCCCTGGCCACCCTGACCCAAGAGCTTCAAGTGCAACGCGTGGAGCTGGCTGGCCTCAGCCTGATCTACTGACCTTCCCGCGTTAAAAACCGATGCCCCTGTAGGCGCGAGCTCGCTCGCGAAAATACCAGGGCACCGCGTTTTCGTTGACGTTCTTCGCGAGCAAGCTCGCTCCTGCAAAAAATATTACTGACTTCCCGCGCCTCGCACGTCTTGCTAGGTGAGAAGTATTCGCATAAACAAAAAATGCTCAGCGCAGGGATCACCACCAATGTCAGCACTCACCAAGGGGCGTACCACCGGCAGCCGCTTAGCCCTGGCCATTCACCTGGGGTTGTTCACCGTGGCCGTACCGGCCTATGCGCAGCCTCCAGCTGCCACGGCTCAGTCCGCCGTGTTGACGTTCGATATCCCTGCGCAATCCCTCGGCAGTGCGGTGCTGGCGTTCGCTGACCAGGCCGGCCTGCAAGTGCTGTTCGACAGCCAGCGTCTGCACGGGCTGAGCAGCACCGCGCTCAAGGGGCGATTTGACGTGCAGGAAGGCCTGGGCCGCCTGCTGGGTGCCGCCCCGGTGGAGTATCGCTTTACCGGCGATCGCCAGGTCACCCTCACCCGGGTCGAGCAACAGGCCGGTGCCCTGGCCTTGGCCACCACCACGGTCACCGGCCTGCACCCGCAGGATTGGGTGTATTCAACTCCGCGCGCGGTGAGTGTGGTGGGGCGCGAACAACTGGACCGCAACCCGCCACGCCATGCCGCCGAGATGCTCGAAGAGGCGCCAGGCGTCTATTCCGCCGTCAGCCAGCAAGACCCTGGCCTGTCGGTGAATATTCGCGGTATCCAGGACTATGGCCGGGTCAATATGTCGGTCGATGGCATGCGCCAGAATTACCAGCAAAGTGGTCACCAGCAACGCAATGGCACGCTGTATGTCGACCCGGAGTTGCTGTCCGAGGTGGTGATCGAAAAGGGCGCGACCTCCACCCAGGGCGGTGCGGGGGTGATTGGCGGGGTGGCGAACTTCCGCACGCTTGAAGCCGCTGACCTGCTCAAGGATGGCAAGCAAATCGGCGGGCGCATTCGGCTCACCTCGGGGCTGGGTGGGCGCAGCAACGGCACGCACTTTATCGGCAGTTCGGCGTTTGCGGTGGGCACCGATGTCTGGGACATGCTGGTGGCCGCCAGCGAGCGTCACCTCGGTGATTACAACCCCGGTACCCGGGGCAGCATTGGCGAGTTGCGTACTGGCGCGGCGTACATGCCGGCGAGTGAGGAGCGGATCAAAAACACCACCGTTGCCTATTCGGGCTCGGTGATGCGTTCACGCTTGCTCAAGCTGGGGCTCAATCTTCCGGTTGAGCAGCGCCTGCAACTGAGCTACCTGGTCACCGAGGTCGACTACGACGACGTCAATATGATGACCGCCGAAAAGCCCCAGTTATGGGAAAAGCTAGGCAGCAGCAACGTCAAGGCGCAGAACTTCGCGCTCGATTACAGCTATGCGCCAGACAACCCGCTGATCGACTTCAAGGCCAAGCTCTACCATGTGGATACCCGCAACGACCAATCCACCCTGGCCCGGGGTATCAGCAAGGCTTACGACGTCACCTATCAAACCAATACCTACGGCGCGCAGGCGCAGAACATCTCGACCTTTGCCCTTACGGAGCTGACCACCCTCAAGGCCAACTATGGGTTGGAATTTTTCTACGACAAGGTCCGGCCGGACTCCAACCAGGGGGTAGAGGCTGGCTCGGCGCTGACGGCTTCGGCGGCAGAGAGCATCACGCCCAAAGGTGATCGCGCCATGGGCAGCCTGTTCGGGCGCCTGGACTTCGACTACGACGGTTGGCTGAACCTCAACGCCGGCTTGCGTTATGACCGTTATCGGCTGCGCGGCGATACCGGCTTGAACACCCGTACCTTCATCATTGGCACCACTCGCCAGATCAGTGTGCCCACCACTTATGACGTGGATCGCGAGGAGGGCCGTTTTTCGCCGACGTTTGGCTTGTCGGTCAAGCCGGGTGTGGAGTGGCTGCAACTCTTCGCCACCTATGGCAAGGGTTGGCGCCCGCCGGCTGTGACCGAAACCATGGTCAGCGGCCGGCCCCACGGCGGCGGTTCGGAGTCGATTTTCCCCAACCCTTACCTGAAGCCGGAGCGGTCCACGGCGTGGGAAGTCGGCTTCAATGTGCTCAAGGAAGACCTGCTGTTTTCCGATGATCGCATGGGCATGAAGGTGTCCTACTTCAACACCCGGGTCGATGACTTTTCCTATATGGCCCTGGGCGTGCAGCCGCCGGGTTATGGCAACGTCAATATCGGCAGTGCGGCCTATGTGAACAACCTGGAGACCACGCGTTTTCGGGGGCTTGAATACCAACTCGATTACGACGCCGGTTTTGCCTACGGCCAGTTCAACTACACGCGCATGCTTGGCAGCAATCAGTTCTGCAGCAAAACCGCGTGGCTGGGCGGCGTGACCAAGACCCAGAAACGCCCGGGTAACCGTGCCCCGGTGGACGCGATGGTGCCGGACGACGCAGCCAATGCCGGCGTGGGTTGCAGCGCGATCCTCGGCTCCTCCGAACACATGCCCATGGACCGCGGCACCGCCACGCTGGGCGCGCGGTTCTTTGAACGCAAGCTGGACGTGGGTGTGCGTGCCCGCTACAGCGCCGGCTACTACGTCAAGGGCGCCGCCGGGATAACCACCTCGCAAACCGGCGTCTACCCCGCTGACTGGAAGCCCTACACCGTCTACGACCTGTATGGCAGCTACCGCGCCACCGACCAATTGACCCTGCGCCTGGCCATGGAAAACGTCACCGACCGCGCCTACCTGGTGCCGCTCGGGGATGTGCTGGCCTTCACCCTGGGCCGTGGGCGCACCGTGCAGGGCACCGTTGAATATCAGTTCTGACCGCTTTTGCCCAGTGACGGGCAAAACCACAGCAGGCACCGGCTTGCTGGGGAGTGACCACCCAATGACTTGGAGTTTTGCATGAGCATTTCTATTTCATACAGCACGACCTACGCCGCCAGCACCGTCGCCCAATACCTGAACGACTGGTCGGCTTACTTTGGTGATCTCAACCACCGTGAAGGTTCGGTGAAAGAGGGTGTGAACACCGGTGGTTTCAACCCGGGACCGTTCGATGGCACCCAATATGGCGTGACAAGCAGCGTCAGCGATGCGGCAGTGGTGGCTGAAGGCAGCCTGCATTACACCCTGTTCAATCCGCCGACCCACACGCTGTGGGGTTCGCTCGACGGCCTGACCCTGGGCGATACCCTCGCCGGCGGCGCGAGCAGCGGTGGCTACACCATCGCCAACCAGGAAGTCAGCTTCACCAACCTGGGCCTGTCGAGCCTGCAATCCGAAGGCCGCGATGGCCAGGTGCACAAAATCGTGTACGGCCTGATGAGTGGCGACAGTTCGGCGCTGGCCTCGGCCATCGACACCCTGCTCAAGGGCATCGACCCAAGCCTGTCGGTCAACTCCACCTTCGATCAACTGGCCGCTGCCGGTGTGGCCCATCAGGAGCCGGCTGCATTTGCAGCTGCCGATGTGGGCCTGGTGGGTATTCAGGACGCGCCGCACGACTTCGCCCTGGCCGCCTGATGCAAAAAAGCCGATGAAAGATCGCTCTTTCATCGGCCTTGCTCGAACACCGTCGCCGCCCGAGTGCTTGCAGGCCAGGGCGGCGGCGGCTGCAAATTCTGTGGGCGCGCCACAGGTGCTGTCAACGCACCGGGCGGGCCCTTGCTTGACTCTTCAATGGGATGCCCTTCATGACTCGGCCCGGTGCCAAGCGCGCGAATGAGATGCTGGCTGCACTCACCGCCTATAAAAGCGCCTTCTTCAACATTGGCCTGTTCTCGGCGGTGATCAACCTGCTGATGCTGGCCCCGGCGCTTTACATGTTGCAGGTGTACGACCGCGTATTGGCCTCGGGCAACCAGATGACCCTGCTGATGCTGACGCTGATGATCCTCGGCCTCTTCGGCTTGATGGGCGCGCTGGAGTGGGTGCGCAGCCAGGTGGTGATTCGCCTCGGTACGCAGATGGACATGCGCTTGAACCAGCGTGTATTCGACGCCGCCTATGAAGCCCAACTCAAGGGTGGCACCCAAGCGGCGGGCCAGGCCCTGCACGACCTGACCACCTTGCGCCAGTTCGCCACTGGCCAGGCGTTGTTCGCCTTTTTCGATGCGCCGTGGTTTCCGGTGTACCTGCTGGTGATCTTCCTGTTCCACCCCTGGCTGGGCCTGCTGGCATTGGGTGGGGCGTTGCTTCTGATCGCATTGGCCTGGGCTAATCATTATGTCAGCCAGGCACCGATGGCCCTGGCCAGCCAACTGTCGATCAGCGCCAGCCAGCAGGCCACGGCCAACCTGCGCAACGCCGACACCATTGAAGCCATGGGCATGCTCGCCACCTTGCGCGGGCGTTGGTTCAGCCAGCACCAGGCGTTTCTGGTGCAGCAGAACCTGGCCAGTGAAAAGACTGCGGTGGTCACGGCCTGGTCCAAGGGCGTACGCCTGGCCCTGCAATCGCTGGTGCTGGGCCTGGGCGCCTGGTTGGCGGTCAACGGCGACATAACGCCGGGGATGATGATTGCCGGCTCGATCCTGATGGGACGTGTGCTCAGCCCCATCGACCAGTTAATCGGCGTGTGGAAACAATGGGGTTCGGCGCGCCTGGCCTATGAGCGCTTGTCGTTGATGCTGCAGGACAACCCGGCGCGGCCGGTGCGCATGAGCCTGCCCGTGCCCAAGGGCCAGGTGAGCGTGGAGCAGATCAGCGCCTGCGCGCCCGGCAGCCGACGTCTGGCGTTGGCAAACCTGGGTTTCAGCCTGCCGGCGGGGGATGTACTCGGTGTTATCGGCCCGTCGGGGTGCGGCAAGTCCACCCTGGCGCGGGTGCTGGTGGGGGCCTGGGCACCCTTGGCCGGCAAGGTGCGCCTTGATGGCGCCGACCTGGCCCTGTGGGACAAGCAACAACTCGGCCCGCATATCGGTTACCTGCCCCAGGACATCCAGTTATTCGCCGGTAGCATCGCGCAGAACATCGCGCGTTTTGAAGCGGTGGAGGCCGACACCGTCCTCGCCGCCGCGCAAATGGCCGGCGTGCATGAATTGATTCTGCAACTGCCCCAGGGCTACGACACGCAACTGGGGGAGGGCGGCGCGGGCTTGTCCGGCGGGCAAAAGCAGCGGGTGGCCCTGGCGCGTGCGCTGTATGGGTTACCGGCACTGATCGTGCTGGACGAGCCGAACGCCAACCTCGACGAAGTGGGCGAACAGGCGTTGCTGCAGGCGATCACCCAGCTCAAGCAGCAGCGCCGCACCTTGATCCTGATTACCCACAAACCCAACGTGCTGAGCCTCACCGACCAGTTGCTGATCCTCAAGGATGGCCAGATGCAAGCGTTCGGCCCCACAGCGCGAGTGCTGGAGGCGCGGCAAAAAACTGCGGCAAACAAACCGGTCTCGACCATGAGCATGAGCTACCGCCTCGGTGCAGGAAAACCCGCATGAGCCAGAGCAAGCCCATTTTGCTCAGTGACCCGTCTAACGTGCTGGCGCTGGATGACAAAAAATACTCACGCCTGGGTTGGTGGCTGGTGCTCGGCGGCTTTGCCGGGTTCCTCGGCTGGGCGGCGCTGGCGCCGTTGGACAAGGGCGTGGCGGTGCCGGGCAAGGTCATGGTGTCGGGGCATCGCAAGACGGTGCAGCACCCATCGGGCGGGATCGTCGAGCGTATCCAGGTGCGTGACGGTGACCGGGTCAGCGCGGGCCAGGTGTTGTTGCGGTTGAAGCAAACCCCGTTGCGCGGGCAGATGCAGTCATTGCGCAGCCAATACCTGGCGTCGTTGGCCAGCGAAGCGCGCTTGAGTGCCGAGAGTGAAGGCTTGCAGACCATTGTGTTCAGCCCCGAGCTGCTGGCCGATCCCGACGCCGCGAACACCCTGAGCCTGCAACGCCAGCTATTCAACAGCCGTGCCCAGGCACTGGCTACCGAACAGGCGGGCCTGCGTGAAACTATCGCTGGCTTTGAAGCGCAGTTGCGCGGCACGCGGGCCTCCCAGGCAAGCAAGGTTTTGCAGCGCGCGGCGTTGAATGAGCAGCTTCAGGGGCTGCGCGAGTTGGCGCGTGAGGGTTATATCCCGCGCAATCGCCTGCTCGACAGCGAGCGGCTGTACGCGCAAATCGACGGTGCCATCGCTGAGGATTTTGGCCGTATCGGCCAGTTGCAGCGCCAGGTACTGGAACTGCGCCTGCGCATCCGCCAGCTCGGCGAGGACTTTCAGAAAGACCTGCGCAGCCAGTTGGCCGAGACCCGCACCCGCAGCGACGACTTGCGCAATCGCCTGGCCTCTGCCGAATTCGAACTGGCCAACAGCCTGGTCCGCGCACCGGCGTCTGGCGTGGTGGTGGGGTTGCAGGTGTACACCGAAGGCGGGGTGATCCAGCCCGGCCAGACGCTGATGGACATCGTGCCCGAAGGCGAGCCACTGCTGGTGGAAGCACGGGTGCCGGTGCAGATGATCGACAAGGTGCACCCAGGCTTGCCGGTTGAATTGATGTTCTCGGCGTTCAACCAGTCCACCACGCCACGGGTGGCGGGCGAAGTCACCTTGGTCTCGGCAGACCGCCAGGTCGATGAGCGCACCGATGAGCCGTATTACACGCTGCGGGCCCAGGTCAGCGCGGCGGGTATGCAACAACTGGACGGCGTGCAGATCCGTCCGGGGATGCCGGTGGAAACCTTCGTCAAGACCGGCGAGCGCTCGATGCTCAACTACCTGTTCAAACCTTTGCTGGACCGCACCCATATGGCCCTGGTGGAAGAATGAAGGCGTTGTTGTTCACCCTCTGTTTAAGCTGCACACCGACGGCGTATGCCCTGGGTTTGTTGGACGTTTATGATTTGGCGCTGCGCAACGACCCGACCTTTCAGGCGGCGATTCAGGAGCGCGAGGCCGGTGAAGAAAACCGCGTGATCGGTCGGGCCGCATTGCTGCCTAACCTGTCATGGAGCTACAACAATTCGCGCAATGAGTCTGAAGTGACCCAGAGCACGGCAATCGGAAATGTCAGCAGCGACCGCAATTACCGCAGCTACGCCTCGGCCCTGACCTTGCAGCAACCGTTGCTTGATTACGAAGCCTATGCGCGTTTTCGCCAAGGCACCGCCCAGGCGTTGATGGCCGACGAGCGCTTTCGCGGCAAGAGCCAGGAACTGGCCGTGCGGGTGCTGAGCGCCTACAGCCAGGCATTGCTGGCACAAGAGCGCATCGCGTTGAGCCGTGCCCAGAAACGTGCGTTTGCCGAGCGCCTGCAACTCAATGATCGCCTGCTCAAAGGCGGTGAGGGCACGCGGACCGATGTGCTCGAAACCCAGGCGCGCCTGAGCCTGGCCCAGGCCGAAGAAATCGAAGCCATGGATGCCCAGGACAGTGCCTTGCGTGAGCTGGAAGCCATTGTCGGCCAGCCGCTGCACATCGAAGAGCTGGCGCCCCTGGCGCGTCAATTCGAGATCGCGCCGCTTGAGCCCCATCGTTTTGAAACCTGGCGTGAACTGGCCATGGCCAATAACCCCGAACTCAAGTCCCAGCACCACGCGCTTGACGTGGCCTCGTATGAGGTGGAGCGCAAGCGCGCCGGGCACCTGCCCAAGGTCAGTCTGTACGCGACCAGTCGCAAAACCAGTTCCGATTCAGAAAGCAGCTACAACCAGAAGTACGACACCAACAGCGTCGGCATCCAGGTCAGCCTGCCGCTGTTTGCCGGTGGCTCGGTCTCGGCCTCCACCCGTCAGGCGGCTAACCAACTGTCTCAGGCCCAATACGAGCTGGACGCGCAAACCGCTGCGACCTTGGTGGAGTTGCGCAAGCAATTCAACCTCAACACCAGCGGCGCGGCCAAGGTGCGCGCCTATGAAATGGCAGTGAGTTCCGCCACGGCGCTGGTGAGCGCCACGAAGAAAAGCGTCAGTGGCGGCGAGCGGGTCAACCTCGACGTGCTCGACGCCGAGCAGCAACTGTTCACCGCCCGCCGCGACCTGGCCAATGCGCGTCATGCGTACCTGCTGGCGCGCATTCAGTTGAAGTATTACGCGGGGTTGCTGAGCGAGCAGGACTTGCGGGCGTTGGCCGGGTATTTCCAACCCTCGGCATGAGTGGTTACAACCCGGCATTCGCCGGGTTTTTTATGGTTACTAATCTGTGAAACAGCTTCGGGAATAGGAGCCGGTTGTCGGGTGGCAGAGGGAAATTGTTACCTGGCGGAAAATAACCTAACGGATGGGTTACGATGAGAGTAGGTGCTTACAAAGGCTATGTCATTTCGGTGTTTATCAGGGATGAGCATTGCCCGCCCCATGTGCATGTCAGGGGCAAGGGATGGGATGCGCGGTTTCGTTTCAGTTTCCTGGATGGGGAAGTTGAGTTGTGGGACGTAGAGCCTGAACGGAGGCGGCCACCCATAGCACTTCTGAAAGAGATACGCGGGGCGATCATGCAGCGGCACTACTTGGCGCGGGCACGCAGGATCTGGTGGGAAAAACTGCAGACGGTTTGCCTGGAGAATCATTCCTGGAATTGGGACGCTGGCGAGTTGGTCCCCGGGTTGGTCATTCGACAAGGTGTCTACGTCATCGCGAGCGCCAGGCACGACGTCGTAGCGCAACGGACAATTTTGAATCTGGTAAGAGCGCCAGATTGCGTGGGGATTAATTTATGAAAATCATAAAAGCCAAAGTCACACCTTATGTACCTCTCACTGAAGCCGACGTTGACAAGGCAATCGCCCGTGGGCGCAAGTTGAAACGTCTGTACGCCAACGCCAGCAACGTGCGTTATGAAAACGACAGCCTCTCCATTGGCTTCAGCGATGGCAGCCGCGTCGTGTTGCCGGTGGCTGGCCTGCCGGAGTTCGAAGGGTTTTCAGCGGAGGATTTCCAGCAGTTGGAAGTGACGTTCGGTGGCAAGGCGATTAGCTGTGAGGCGCAGGACCTGGATGTTTCCATCACTGGCCTGATCGCTACAAGCAAGCCGCTGATGGACCTGGCAACCAGCCTGGTAGCATCGCGCAATGGTCGCAAAAGCAGCGCGGCCAAGACCGCAGCGGCCCGGGCCAATGGCAAGAAGGGTGGCCGGCCACGCAAGGAAGTACCGGATACCCCAGATACAACAGACACTTGAATAAACGGTAGGAGCGAGCTTGCTCGCGAAAAACCCACAGGCACCGCGTTCATCCAGGAAGCACGCGTTATCGTTGACGTTTTTCGCGAGCAAGCTCGCGCCTACCTTGCAGGTTTATCGGCGGGTCAGCAACACACCCGATTCCATATGGTGCGTCCACGGGAACTGGTCAAACATTGCACACTGGGTAATCCGGTGCGTGTCGTGCAGTTGCGCGATGTTCGCCGCCAGCGTCTCCGGGTTGCAGGAGATGTACAGGATGTTGTCGAAGCGCCGGGTCAGCTCGCAGGTGTCCGGGTCCATGCCAGCGCGGGGCGGGTCGACGAAGACGCTACCGAACTCGTAGCTTTTCAGGTCGATGCCGTGCAGGCGGCGGAACGGGCGCACTTCATTCAGGGCTTGGGTGAGTTCTTCGGCGGAGAGGCGCACCAGGGTGACGTTATCCACGCCATTCTCATCCAGGTTGCTCAGGGCCGCATTCACCGAGGTCTTGCTGATCTCGGTGGCCAGCACCTTGCGCACGCGGGTCGCCAGCGGCAAGGTGAAGTTGCCGTTGCCGCAATACAGCTCCAGCAAATCGTCCGGGCGGTCGCCCAGCGCTTCATAGGCCCAGTTGAGCATCTTCTGGTTCACCGTGCCGTTGGGCTGGGTGAACGCGCCTTCGGGTTGGCGGTAGCTGAAGGTGCGGCCACCGACGTCGAGTTTTTCCACCACATAGTCATGGCCGATCACATCGCGCTTGCCCTTGGAGCGACCGATGATGCTTACATTCAGCTCAGCGGCCAATTTGTTCGCGGCGGTGTGCCAATGCTCATCCAGCGGGCGGTGATAACACAGGGTGATCATCGCGTCGCCGGCCAGGGTGGTGAGGAACTCCACCTGGAACAGCTTGTGGCTCAGGGCGGCACTGGCTTGCCAGGCGGCCTTGAGTTGCGGCATCAACTGGTTGATGCGCTGGCTGGCGATGGGGAATTCTTCGATGAGGATCGGCGTGCGCTTGTCCTCCTGGGAGAACATCGCGTAGTGGCGCTCGCCGCCTTCGCGCCACAGGCGGAACTCCGCACGCAGGCGAAAGTGCTGCAGCGGCGAGTCGAAGACCTGCGGCTCGGGCGCGTCGAACGGTGCCAGCAGGTCACGCAGGCGCGTGACCTTGTCTTGCAGTTGAGCGGTGTAGCTTGCGGCGTCAAAAGTCATGCGTTGAACCAGCCCAGCTTGATCACAAACAGGATCGACAGGATCACCAGTGCCGGGTTCAGCTCACGGTAGCGGCCCGAAAGCAGCTTGATGGCGGTCCAGGCGATGAAACCGAAGGCGATGCCGTTGGCGATGGAGTAAGTGAAGGGCATCGCCAGGGCGGTGATCACCACCGGCGCTGCCACCGTAATGTCGTCCCAGTCGATTTCGGCCAGGCCTTGGCTCATCAACACCGCCACAAACAGCAAGGCTGGCGCGGTGGCGTAGGCCGGCACGCTGGCGGCCAGTGGCGAGAAGAACAGCGCCAGCAAAAACAGGATCGCGACCACGATGGCGGTCAAGCCGGTGCGGCCACCGGCGCTCACGCCTGCGGCCGATTCGATGTAGCTGGTGGTGGTCGAGGTACCCAGCAGGGAACCGGCCATGGCAGCGGTACTGTCGGCAATCAGCGCACGGCCCATTTTCGGCATATGGCCGTCCTTGCCCATCAGGCCGGCGCGCTTGGCGACGCCGATCAGGGTGCCGGAGTTGTCGAACAGGTCAACGAACAGGAAGGCGAAGATCACGCTGACCAAGCCGATGTCCAGCGCGCCCTTGATGTCCAGCTGCAGGAAGGTCGGGGCCAGAGACGGCGGTACCGAAGTCACGCCGATGAACGGCGTGAAGCCCAGGACGATGGAGGCGACGGTCACCGCCAGGATGCCGATCAGCACCGCGCCGCGTACGGCCAGGGCTTCCAGCGCGACGATCAGCACGAAACCCAGGGTGGCCAGGATCGGCGCCGGTTGTTTCAGGTCGCCCAGGCCCACCATGGTGGCCGGGTTGCTCACCACGATACCGGCGTTATGCAGGGCGATCAGCGCCAGGAACAGGCCGATGCCGGCGGCAATCGCCGAGCGCAGGGGCAGGGGGATGGCGTTGATGATCCACTCACGAATGCGGAAGATCGACAGCAGGAAGAACAACACCGCCGAAATGAATACCGCGCCCAGCGCCACCTGCCAGGTGTGGCCCATGTGCAAGACCACGGTGTAGGTGAAGAACGCGTTGAGGCCCATGCCCGGTGCCAGGGCAATCGGGTAGTTGGCGATCAGGCCCATCACGGTCGAACCAATGGCCGCCGCCAGGCAGGTGGCGACAAACACCGCGCCCTTGTCCATGCCGGTCTCGCCGAGGATGCTCGGGTTTACGAACAGGATGTAGGCCATGGCCAGGAAGGTGGTGATCCCCGCGAGAATCTCGGTGCGCACATTGGTGTTGTGGGCTTTGAGTTGAAACAGCTTTTCCAGCATGCCGGCTCCCTGTGACGCTAGTGTGCGTCGTGATTTGTTGACCTCTAAGTCAAAGCACAAACTGCGCCAAGCGCTTGTGGATTCAGAGAGGATCGGAAAAAGCGGCGCATCATACCAGCAGCCGAGGCTGTGTGGCGCATGGGCTTGAGGCATACTGCGCCGACGTTCAACAGCCGGTCATCGACAGCATGAAAAAAGCCAACCCGTGGAGTCTAGCTCTGATCGCCAGTATCGGCCTGTGGCTGGGTGCGGCACCGGCGTGGGGCGCGACTGCACCGGCCTTGAGCGAGGTGCGGGTGTTCAAGGTGGAATCGGCCAAGTGCAGCGAAGCGATCCCGGAGCGGGTCAACACCACCCAGATGTGCGAGCACCGCGGGCCCACCAAGGTTTCAGTGATGGAGGTCGGCTTGGGCAACAATCCCATCGGTCAATTCAATGGCGCGGTACTCAACGGCCAGCGCACGGCGGTCTGCCAGGTCGGCAACATCAGTGAGGCGTGCAACGGCGTGGGCACCTTGATGGGCTACATCTATGTGTTCGACCTGAACGTCCAGGCCCAGGGCTGGTTCGAATTCACCAATACCTCGATCAACCCGCCGCAAAACACCCTGAAAGCCCAGCTCAATATCCGCTGATCAATCATCTTGAACGCTCAAAACACCCGGAAGTCGTACCCCTAAGACGGCGATTTTCCTGAACGCCGCGGACGTACACCAACCCGTGAGGTGTTTATGAGCGCGACCCCCAATGGCGCGGCGGCCCAGCCGTTCGTCGCCCACCCGATACGCCTGACACTCAACGGCCAGGCTCGCCAACTGAACGTGTTGCCCTGGACCACCTTGCTGGACTTGCTGCGTGAGCAGTTGGACCTGGTGGGCAGCAAAAAGGGCTGCGACCACGGCCAGTGCGGCGCCTGCACCGTGTTGCGTGACGGCAAACGCGTGAATGCCTGCCTGACCCTGGCGGTGATGTGCGACGGCGCCGAGTTGACCACCATCGAAGGCCTGGCCGACGGCGACCAACTGCACCCCATGCAACAGGCCTTTATCCAGCACGACGCGTTCCAGTGCGGCTATTGCACGCCGGGCCAGATCTGTTCCGCCATAGGCTTGGTCAATGAAGGCCGCGCAAACGACCGTGCGCAGATCCAAGAGCTGATGAGCGGCAACCTGTGCCGCTGCGGTGCCTACAACAATATCCGCGATGCCATCGAAGACGCGCTGCCGGCCTGCCGTCGCCAGGGAGGTGAGTCATGAACCCCTTCCACTACAGCAGGCCGACCGATGTGCAGCAGGCCGTGCAGATGAGCAGCGCCGCCTCGCGCTTTATCGCCGGTGGCACCAACCTGCTGGACCTGATGAAAGAAAACATCAGCCATCCCGAGCACCTGATCGACATCACCGGCTTGCCGCTGCATGACATTCAAGAGACCGCCGAGGGTGGCCTGCGTATCGGTGCGCTGGTGAGCAACGCCGACCTGGCTTGGCACCCGCTGATCGAACAGCGTTACCCGTTGTTGTCCCAGGCCATCCTCGCCGGGGCGTCGCCGCAGTTGCGCAACATGGCCAGTACCGGCGGCAACCTGTTGCAGCGCACCCGTTGCTATTACTTCTACGACGCCGCGGTGCCGTGCAACAAGCGCCAGCCCGGCAGTGGCTGCCCGGCGCGCAACGGCTTGAACCGTATCCATGCGATCCTCGGCGCCAGTGAACAGTGCGTGGCCACCCATCCTTCGGACATGTGCGTGGCCCTGGCGGCGCTGGCGGCGCGGGTGCATGTAGAAGGACGCGGCGGCGCGCGGGTGATCGAGTTCGCCGACTTCCATCGCTTGCCAGGCGATGCGCCGCAACGTGACAACCAATTGGCCGACGATGAGCTGATCACCGCGATTGAACTGCCCGCCGATCACCTGGCCCGCCACAGCCATTACCTGAAGATCCGCGACCGTGCCTCCTATGCCTTCGCCTTGGTGTCGGTGGCTGCCGCCTTGGAGCTGGACGGCGATGAAATCATCGACGCCCGCCTGGCCTTGGGCGGTGTGGCCCATAAACCCTGGCGTGACCGCGCAGTGGAAGCCTTGCTGATCGGCCGCACGGTCAGCCGCGAAACCTTCAGCGCCGCCGCCGACGCCCTGCTGCAAGACGCCGAACCGTTGGAACACAATGGCTTCAAGGTCAAGCTGGCCCGGCGCGCAATCATTCGTGCCCTGAGCGACGCCGCCGTCGCAGGAGAACAGCCATGAGCGCTATCGGCAAACCCCTGGACCGCGTCGACGGTCTGCTCAAGGTCACCGGCCAAGCGCGCTACGCCGGTGAATTTCCCGAGGACGGCCTGCTGCATGGCAGCGTGGTGTCGAGTTCGATCGCCAAAGGCCGGGTGGTGCGCATCGATGCGTCCAAGGCGTTGGCGTTGCCGGGTGTAGTGGACGTGATCCATCACCTCAACCGGCCGAACATCGCCAGCTACGATGAGGCGTTCGCTGATGCCGATGCGGCCGATGGCTCGCCCTTTCGCCCGCTGTATAACGACCGCGTGCTCTACAGCGGCCAGCCCCTGGCCCTGGTGATCGCCGATAACCTTGAACTGGCGCGGCATGCCGGCTCACTGGTGCAGATCGACTACGCACCCGAAGCCTTCGAAACCAACCTGCTCACCCAGCAAGCGGCGGCGCACCCGTCGCCCCAGAGCCCACCCAAACCGCGAGGCAACTTCGAGGCTGAATGGGTCGGTGCTGCAATCAGTCTGGACCTGCACTACAGCACGCCCATCGAGCATCACAATCCGATGGAGCCCCACGCCAGCACCGTGCTGTATCAGCCCGACGGCAGCCTGCATATTCACGACAAGACCCAAGGCCCGCAGAACTGCCAGGCCTATGTGCAAAAAGTCTTCGGCTTGGATAAGAGCCAGGTGCGCATCTTTGCCGCTTTCGTCGGTGGCGCCTTCGGTTCGGGCCTGCGCCCGCAATACCAATTGCCGCTCGCGGTGATGGCGGCCATGGCGCTCAAGCGCTCGGTGCGCGTCACCCTGACGCGCCAGCAGATGTTCACCTTCGGCTATCGCCCGCGCACCTTGCAGCGTTTGCAGATGGGCGCCGCCGCCAATGGGCGCTTGCTGGCGCTGGGGCATACCGCGATTGGCCAGACGTCGCGCTTCGAGGATTTCAGCGAGCACGTGGTGGAGTGGAGCGGCATGCTCTATCACTGCGACAACGTGCAACTGACCTACAAGCTGGCGCCGTTGGACGTGTTTACCCCACTGGACATGCGCGCCCCCGGTGCGGCACTGGGTGTGATCGGCCTGGAATGTGCCATGGACGAACTGGCCTGCGCCCTGGCCATCGATCCGGTGCAATTGCGCCTGATCAACTACGCCGAACGTAACCAGAACGAAGACAAACCCTGGTCGAGCAAGGCCCTGCGCGAGTGCTACAGCGAAGGCGCCGAACGCTTCGGCTGGAGCCAGCGCAACCCGGAACCGCGCAGCATGCGCGACGGCCGCCAGTTGATCGGCTGGGGCATGGCCGGCGGCGTGTGGGAAGCCATGCAGATGAAGGCCAGCGCCAAGGCGCGCCTCGATGCCGAGGGCACGCTCACCGTCAGCAGCGCCACCACCGACATTGGCACCGGCACCTATACCGTGATGACCCAGATCGCCGCCCACGCCAGTGGCGTGGCGATGGCCGACGTGCGCTTTGTGCTGGGCGATTCGTCGTTGCCCACTGCGCCGTTGCAGGGCGGCTCGTTTACCGTCTCGTCTGTCGGCACTGCCGTGCAGCAAGCGTGCGAAGCGCTGAATGCCAAGTTGCTGGAGATCGCCCGGCAGACTTACCCGGTATTCAAGGAGGCCGATTCAGTTCGGTTTGAAGACGGCCAGCTACACAGCGGTGACGTGAGCGTGTCGTTGGCGCAATTGGTCAAGGACAGCGGTGAAGAGGCCCTGGAGGTACAGGTCGACAGCCAGCCCGACAAGAAGCGCGAGGGTTATGCCAGCGCTACTCACTCGGCGGTGTTCGTCGAAGTGCGGGTGGATGAAGACCTTGGCACCATCAAGGTCAGCCGTGTGGTCAGCGCCATTGCCGCCGGACGCGTGGTCAACCCCAAGATGGCCCGCAGCCAGATCCTCGGCGGCGTGGTATGGGGCATTGGCATGGCCCTGCATGAAGAGACCCAGGTCGACCACCAACTGGGACGCTACATGAACCACAGCCTGGCCGAATACCACATCCCGGTTAACGCCGATATCGGCGAGATTGACGTGCTGTTTGTCGAAGAACACGACGAGGTGGTCAATGCGCTGGGTTCCAAGGGCGTAGGGGAGATCGGTATTGTCGGCGTGGCGGCGGCGGTGGCGAATGCGATTCACCATGCCACCGGCAAGCGGGTGCGGGAGTTTCCGATTACCTTGGATAAGGTGCTTTAAAATGTGGGAGCGGGCTTGCTCGCGAATGCGGTGGTTCAGTCAGTGATGTACTGAATGACACACTGCATTCGCGAGCAAGCCCGCTCTCACATTGACTGTATTCCAACCTCAGGTCGGGCGGTGACGCCTATAACTTGGTTTCTTCCACCGGCACATGCATGCGATCCCGGTTAGCCAGGGTCGGGAACAGCTTGATCCACACCCCAGTCACCACCAGCGTGCCAACCCCGCCCATCACCACCGCAGGCACGGTGCCAAACCAGTGGGCGGTTATCCCGGATTCGAACTCGCCCAATTGATTCGAGGCGCCGATAAACAGGCCATTGACCGCACTCACCCGCCCGCGCATTTCATCAGGCGTTTCCAACTGCACGAACGACGCACGGATCACCATGCTGATCATGTCCGCCGCGCCCAGTACCACCAGCACCGCCAGGGAAAACCAGAACGAGGTCGACAGGCCGAAGGCAATGGTTGCTACGCCAAACACGCCGACGGCGGTGAACATCACGCGGCCCACCTGGCGGTCGACCGAAAAGCGCGCCAGCCACAGTGACATCAGCAACGCGCCCACGGCCGGCGCCGACCGCAGCAGGCCCAGGCCCCAGGCGCCGGTCAGCAAGATGTCCTTGGCGAACACCGGCAACAGCGCGGTGGCGCCGCCCAGCAGCACGGCAAACAGGTCCAGGGAGATGGCGCCGAGAATGTCCGGGCGGCTGCGGATAAAGCGAATGCCGGCCAGCAGCGAGTCCATGGTGGCCTTGGCTTTGTTCAGCGGGGTCTGGCGTGCGGGCAGGTTCAGGGTCAGCACGCAGGCGATCAGGTACAGCGCCACGGTGGGGCCGTACACCCACACGCTGCCAAACGCGTAAAGCAGGCCGCCCAGGGCCGGTGCGACGATGGTCGCCAGTTGCTGGGCCGATTGCGAAGCCGCCACGGCGCGGGGGAACAGCGCGCTGGGCACGATGCTCGGCAACAGCGCCTGGGTGGTGGGCATTTCAAATGAACGGGCGGCGCCCAGCAGGAAGGCGAGGATAAAGATCATCTCACGGGTCACGTTGCCGGTCAGGCCACCGATGGCCAGGGTCAAAGCAATCAGCGCCTGCAAGGTCTGGCAGATGGCCGCGACCCGGCGGCGCTCATAGCGATCCGCCACGTGCCCGGTGTGCAGCATGAACAGCACGCGCGGTATGAATTCCACCAGGCCGACCAGGCCCAGGTCCAGCACATTGCCGGTCAGTTGGTAGAGGTTCCAGCCGATCGCCACGGTGAGCATCTGGAAACCGCTGGCGGTAAAGATCCGCGCCAGCCAGAACGCGATGAAAGGGCGGTGGTGACGTAACAGCAACGCAGGTTCACTGGGCATCGGCAATCAGGTCGGCAACGGGAGAAGGGCGAGATTAGCATCAAGCTGTAACAAATAGTTGCAAGAACTGAGCTGAGGCAAGCTGTCACGCGGCAAAAGACCACACAGTCCTACAGCAAAAATGGGACTACTCTTTCAACGATGCTTGATCCAGATCAAAACCTGCCCCGGGATTGTTCTGGTGGTCGAAAGGCCAGATTCCCCACGCGATGGGTAATAAAAGAAACGAATTGAAATTCGCCACACTCCATATCCGTGGGGGCAGTGGGTGCAGGCTCCCAGCCAGCAGCCGGTATTACCTGACAGAGGAAGACTTATGTTCGGTTTGGAGGCGCTAGATCTCGCCCGAATTCAATTCGCGTTCACCATCTCATTCCACATCCTGTTCCCGGCGATCACCATCGGCCTGGCCAGTTACCTTGCGGTGCTGGAGGGCTTGTGGCTCAAGACTCATAACGATACTTACCGTGACCTCTACCATTTCTGGTCGAAGATCTTTGCCGTCAACTTCGGCATGGGCGTGGTATCGGGCCTGGTCATGGCCTACCAGTTCGGCACCAACTGGAGCCGGTTCTCGGACTTCGCCGGCTCTGTCACCGGGCCGTTGCTGACGTACGAAGTGCTCACGGCCTTCTTCCTCGAGGCCGGTTTCCTGGGCGTGATGTTGTTCGGCTGGAACAAGGTGGGGCGCAAGCTGCACTTCTTCGCCACGGTGATGGTGGCCGTGGGTACGTTGATCTCCACGTTCTGGATTCTTGCCTCCAACAGCTGGATGCAGACGCCCCAGGGCTTTGAAATCATCGATGGCCGCGTGATCCCGACCGACTGGCTGGCAGTGATCTTCAACCCGTCGTTCCCCTACCGCCTGATGCACATGGCCACGGCTGCTTTTGTTGCCACGGCGTTCTTCGTCGGCTCGTCGGCGGCCTGGCATTTGCTGCGCGGCAAGGACAGCCCGGCGATCCGCAAAATGCTCTCGATGGCGATGTGGATGGCGCTGATCGTTGCGCCCATCCAGGCAGTGATTGGCGACTTCCACGGCCTCAATACCCTCAAGCATCAGCCGGCCAAGATCGCCGCGATTGAAGGTCACTGGGAAAATATCGGCAACGAGCCCACGCCGCTGATCCTGTTCGGCTGGCCGGACATGAAAGCCGAGAAAACCAAATACGCGGTCGAGATTCCGTATCTGGGCAGCCTGATCCTGACTCACTCCCTGGACAAGCAGGTGCCGGCGCTCAAGGAGTTCCCGCCTGAAGACCGTCCCAACTCGACCATTGTGTTCTGGTCGTTCCGGGTCATGGTCGGCCTGGGGTTCCTGATGATCTTCACCGGTCTGTTCAGCCTGTGGCTGCGCCGGGGCGACAAGATGTACACGTCCAAGCCGTTCCTGTACCTGGCGTTGTGGATGGGCCCATCTGGCCTGATTGCGATTCTGGCCGGTTGGTTCACCACCGAAATCGGTCGCCAGCCCTGGGTGGTCTACGGGTTGATGCGCACGGCGGATGCCTCCTCCGGGCATAGCCTGACGCAGATGACCATTACCCTGGTGTTGTTCGTGGTGGTGTACTTCGCGTTGTTCGGCGCGGGCCTGGGCTACATGATGCGCCTGGTGCGCAAAGGCCCCGTGACCCACGACAGTACCGAGCCGGCGCATGGTGGCCCTGGCCAGAAACGCACCCCGGCACGTCCGTTGTCTGCTGCCGACGATGGCAGTGATAACGACCACGACCACATCCAGCACAAGGGGAATTGAGATGGGTATTGATCTTCCGCTGATCTGGGCCGTGATCATCATCTTCGGCATCATGATGTACGTGGTCATGGACGGCTTCGACCTGGGGATCGGCATTCTTTTCCCGTTTATCCCGGGCAAAGTCGACCGTGACGTGATGATGAACACCGTGGCGCCCGTATGGGACGGCAACGAAACCTGGCTGGTACTTGGCGGCGCGGCGTTATTCGGCGCGTTCCCGCTGGCCTATTCGGTGGTGTTGTCGGCGCTGTACCTGCCGCTGATCCTGATGCTGATCGGGCTGATCTTCCGCGGCGTGGCCTTTGAGTTCCGCTTCAAGGCCAAGGACCACAAGCGTCACCTGTGGGACAAGGCGTTTATTGGCGGCTCGCTGGCGGCGACCTTCTTTCAGGGCGTGGCGTTGGGCGCCTTTATTGACGGTATTCCGGTGGTCGACCGCCAGTTCGCCGGCGGCTCACTGGACTGGCTCACGCCGTTCACGATGTTCTGCGGCGTGGCGCTGATCGTGGCGTATGCCTTGCTCGGCTGCACCTGGCTGATCATGAAGACCGAAGGCAAGTTGCAGGAGCAGATGCACAACCTGGCGCGGCCTTTGGCCTTTGTAGTGTTGGCGGTGATCGGCATCGTCAGCATCTGGACGCCGCTGACCCACCCGGAAATCGCCTCGCGCTGGTTTACCCTGCCGAATCTGTTCTGGTTCCTGCCGGTGCCGATCCTGGTGCTGATCACCATGTACGGGCTGATCCGCGCCGTGGCACGTAACGCGCACTACACGCCGTTCCTGTTGACGCTGGTGCTGATTTTCCTCGGCTACAGCGGCCTGGGGATCAGCCTGTGGCCGAACATCATCCCGCCGTCCGTGTCGATCTGGGATGCCGCCGCGCCGCCGCAAAGCCAGGGCTTCATGCTGGTGGGCACGCTGTTCATCATCCCGTTCATCCTGGGCTACACCTTCTGGAGCTACTACGTGTTCCGCGGCAAGGTCACCCACGAAGACGGCTATCACTAGGAGGGTTGAAACATGTCCAAACCTTCGTTACACGAGATTGAACAGGCCGAGAAGCAGCCGCTGTGGCGCCGGCTTGGGTGGCTGGCGATGATCTGGACCGGCAGCGTGCTGGCCCTGTTCGTGGTGGCCAGCCTGATGCGCATGTTCATGAATGCGGCAGGCCTGAGCACCCACTGACACCCATACCAATAATGTAGGAGCGAGCTTGCTCGCGAAAAACGTCAACGATAACGCGGGGTGCCTGGCGCCCCGCGGTATTCTCAGGTTTTTCGCGAGCAAGCTCGCTCCTACAATAAGCAGGGATTTTTTATTTTCGCGCTTTGAGGATGACGAACTTGGGCGTGGCGGCTACTTGCTCTACGCCACGGAACAGCCGCGCCAGCTTGCTGTGGTAGCCCAGGTGACGATTACCGACGATGTACAAGGCGCCACCGACCACCAGCGCTTCGCGTGCCTGCTGGAACATGCGCCAGGCGAGGAAGTCACCGACCACTTGTTGTTGGTGGAACGGTGGGTTGCACAGCACCACGTCCAGCGACTGCGGCTCCTGGCCGGCCAGGCCGTCGCCGGCATGCACGGTGACGTCCCGTTCACCCAAGGCGGCCTGCCAGTTTTCGGCGGCTGATTGCACCGCCATGTACGACTCATCCACCAAGGTGTAATGCGCATCGGGGTTGTGCAGGGCGCTGGCAATTGCCAGTACGCCGTTGCCGCAACCCAGGTCCGCCACGCGGGCGCTGCCCAGGTTTTTTGGCAGGTGTGGCAGGAAGGCGCGGGTGCCGATGTCAAGGCCTTCGCGGCAAAACACGTTGGCGTGGTTGCGCAACTCGATGACGGGCGCGTCCAGGGTATAGCGGGTTGGGTAGGGCGAAACCGCAGCAGGGCGCTGCTCGACGCTGGCGATCAACAGCCGCGCTTTTTTGACCGCCAATGAGGCGTGCATGGGGCCGATGTAACGCTCCAGCAATTCTCCCGCAGCCCGGGGCAAATGCTTGACCATCGCACCTGCGATCACCTCGGCGCCGGGCGCCAGTTGCCCTTGCAGGCGGATCAGTTGTTCTTCCAGCAACGCCAGGGTTTTCGGCACGCGGATCAATACGCGATCGAATGGCCCGGTCGCAAGCTGGCTGGCCGGTATGAAGGGCACGGCATCAAAGGGTTTGCCGTTGCGCACCAGATTTTTTTCCAGGCCCTGAGCCGCGAGGAACGAGTCACCGCTGGAGGTCACCTGCACCTGGCCGTGAAGGCTGGCCGCCAGGGCGCCGAAGCTGTCATTGAGGACCAGCACGCGGGTGGCGGCAGTGGGCTGTTGCGCGGCGAGGTGGCTGAGCAGGTATTCGTCGGCGGCATCGAAGGCTTGCAGCGGATCATTGTGTTGCTCTGGCTGACGAATCAGGTCGAGCTGGGCGAAAGGGCTGTCAAGCAGGGGCATGGCGGGGCAAGGCTCTGGGTAATCGACGGACCGTCTGAGTGAACGGCGGGGCAACCATGGGAAGCGCACCCTCAACACTCAGAATTGGCCGTAAATGTTACGTTTTTTTCAACGCGATGACATGCGGTGTTTTGCGTAGGCTAAAACAGCCCGGCTTTAGCGGCGCGCAGCACCGCCTGGATCTTGTTGTGCACGCCCAGCTTCTTGAAGGTACTGCTGATATGAAAGCCTACCGTGCGTTCGGACAGGCAAAGAATCGCGGCAATCTCGGAGGCCGTCTTGCCCATCGCGGACCACTTGAGAATTTCCGTTTCCCGGGCGGTCAATTTGCTGGGCGCTTTGATGTCGGGCGCGTCGGCGTACTTCTGCGCGACGACCGCATGCATCGCATGGCAAAGCCACAACACCTGGCCGGCTTTTTCGTAAAGCTCTTCAGGGCTGACCTCGCCCTTGCTGCGAACCAGGGTCAGCATGCTGAACACACCTTGGAAATCATGCACGGCTTGGGTCCAGCCTAAATGCACCCCGCATGACTGGGCCAACTCCCACAGCTGGGGCGTGTTGGCAAAGGTTTTTGGTTCCCAGAGAATGGGCAATACCGAACTTTTGCAGTGGGTTACAACGGGGTCTACATCGAAGTAGT
This sequence comes from Pseudomonas sp. FJ2-5-13, assembly GCF_029201605.1. Lineage (NCBI taxonomy): Bacteria > Pseudomonadati > Pseudomonadota > Gammaproteobacteria > Pseudomonadales > Pseudomonadaceae > Pseudomonas > Pseudomonas sp. FJ2-5-13. The sequence goes on along the minus strand of NZ_CP104045.1, from coordinate 5,225,653 downwards.
GTGCTTGTTTATAAATGTGGCTCCATTCGTTTGGATAGTTATTGAATAGAATGGGTTTTGTTTGAGTGTCTTGTGACTGGGAGCTCATCGTAAAAGAGCAATATTCGAAACCCAGCTCATAGGTGTGGTTAATCACCATCTCAAACACACTGGTGATTTCACTCTCGCCTTCCAGCTTGGGCAGCCGGGTGTTATGCCAATTGACCATCGGTGACTCTCCATAGGTTTCTGTGTGACTTGGGTACGTCCTGATCTCCCAATGCAACTCGAAAACAAGTGTAGGGGAAGTCCTACAACTGAGTCTGAAAAATATTTTACTTACAGGGTTTGTTTCGCACGCCGGTTTTGTACAAGGCTTGGAGTTTTGTATAAGGGCACTTGGCAGCGAAAGTTTTTCAACGTTTTTAATGTCTTAAAAACAGTATCAAAATGATGTCGTTGTAAGTGCTGTTTCATCTAGTGAGGTGTTCGGGGTGCATTAATAGCCAAATAATTAGTTCCACTGAGGCGCCCATGGTGTAGCCCCTGGCTGGCTCAAAAACGCGCGCGCCAGCTGCGCGAGCCTTCAGCGATTGCAAAGCCAGTATCAATCATCGGTGTTTGCGCGGTCTGTTTTGAGGGACACTAACGGCCTGTGCAAAACGGAGCCCCCCATGACGGCCAGTGCTGAGAAATTTACCCGCCAGACCCTGCTCGATGTGCAATCGCTGACCCCCAGCCTGTTCACCTTGCGCACCACCCGCGATGCCGGTTTTCGTTTTACCGCCGGCCAGTTTGTGCGCCTGGGCGTTACCAAGGCGGATGGCAGCACCGTGTGGCGAGCCTATTCCATCGTGTCTTCGCCGTTTGACGAGCATCTGGATTTCTTTTCCATCGTGGTCCCCGGTGGTGAGTTCACCAGTGAACTGAGCCGCCTGAAGGTGGGCGATACCTTGCTGGTAGAGCGCCAGGCCACGGGTTTTCTGACCCTTAACCGCTTTGTCGACGGGCGCGACCTGTGGTTGCTGGGAACCGGTACGGGCATTGCGCCGTTCCTGTCGATCCTGCAGGACTTCGAAGCCTGGGAAAAATTCGAGCGCATCATCCTGGTGTACAGCGCCCGGGAAGCCAAGGAACTGGCCTACCAGTCGCTGATCAACACGCTGGGTGAGCGTGAGTACCTGGCCGACTACGCCCACAAGCTCACCTACATTCCCATCGTTACCCGCGAGTTGCATCCGGGCGCGTTGAACGGGCGTATTACGGCCCTGATCGAAAATGGCGAATTGGAGCGGGCCGCCGGCGTGGAGCTGACGGCGCAGGATTCGCGCGTACTGATTTGCGGCAACCCGCAGATGGTCGATGACACGCGCCAGTTGCTCAAGCAGCGGGACATGCAACTGAGCCTGAGCCGACGGCCTGGCCAGGTGGCGGTAGAAAACTACTGGTAGAAAAAAGGCGCCTTACGAGGCGCCTTTTTTGCATCCGCAGGTTAAAGCGGCTTGTTGTTCTGTGCCTTGAGCAGATCGCGGATCTCGCCCAGCAGCACTTCTTCCTTGCTCGGCGTCGGCGGCAGGCTTGGGGCCACGGCCTCTTCGCGCTTGAGACGGTTGATCGCCTTCACGCCCATGAAGATTGCAAACGCGACGATCACAAAGTCGATAATGCTCTGGATGAACTTGCCGTACGCCAGCACAACCGCGGGGACATCGCCCTGTGCTGCCTTGAGCGTGATGGCCAGATCGGCAAAGTCCACGCCACCGATCAGCAGGCCGATGGGAGGCATTATCACGTCGCCTACAAATGAGGAAACAATCTTGCCGAAGGCAGCACCGATGATGATACCGACGGCCATGTCGACCACATTACCTTTGACCGCGAAGGCCTTGAACTCACTGATCACGCCCATAGGTTATTCCTTGTTACAGTTGAGGAGGGTGGAGGTCAGTGTAATTAAGTCGAACAGCGCTTGCTCGACACAACTGTTAACACTGTCGATTTTTATCGACACATTAAATCGCAAATAGTTTGCAAAGTGCCATCAATCGCGCGCGAATTACCGGCTATTTCAGCGAGTTACCAGATTTTTTTCTTAATCGGGCCTGTGGTGTTTTTCTATTTATCTTCTGACTCGCAGGTCACTAGCCTCTGGCAAGCACAACTGAATGTGCATTAAAAAAACCAGAGGAAACCTCGATGAACACTCCAATCAGCCGCAGGCCCGTGTCGGCGCGCCACGCGCTGGCCCTGGTGACCGCCAGCCTGCTTTCCCTCTCTGTGCAAGCCGCCAACCTGACCCGCGATAACGGGGCCAACGTCGGTGATAACCAGAACTCCCAGACCGCCGGCGCCAATGGCCCGGTGTTGCTGCAGGATGTGCAACTGATCCAGAAGCTGCAGCGCTTCGACCGTGAACGCATCCCGGAGCGCGTGGTGCACGCGCGCGGCACGGGCGCCCATGGCACCTTCACCGTGACCGACAACCTCAGCGACCTGACCAAGGCCAAGGTATTCGCCGCCGGTGAAACCACGCCGGTGTTCGTGCGCTTCTCGGCTGTGGTGCATGGCAACCACTCCCCGGAAACCCTGCGCGACCCACGGGGCTTCGCTACCAAGTTCTATACCGCCGAAGGTAACTGGGACCTGGTCGGTAATAACTTCCCCACGTTCTTTATTCGCGATGCCATCAAGTTCCCGGACATGGTCCATGCCTTTAAACCGGACCCGCGCACTAACCTGGACGATGACTCGCGGCGTTTCGACTTCTTCTCCCATGTTCCAGAGTCCACTCGTACACTGACCGAGTTGTACTCGGACTCCGGCACCCCAGCCAGTTACCGCGAAATGGACGGCAATGGCGTACATGCCTACAAGTTGATTAACACTAAAGGTGAAGTGCACTACGTCAAGTTCCATTGGAAGAGCCTGCAGGGCATCAAGAACCTTGATCCCAAGCAAGTTACCGAAGTGCAGGGGCGTGACTACAGCCATATGACCAACGACCTGGTCACGCACATCAACAAAGGCGACTTCCCCAAGTGGGACTTGTATGTGCAGGTGCTCAAGCCTGAAGACCTGGCCAAGTTTGATTTCGACCCACTGGATGCCACCAAGATCTGGCCAAATGTGCCCGAGCGCAAAGTCGGGCAAATGGTGCTGAACCGCAACCCGGCCAATGTGTTCCAGGAAACCGAGCAAGTGGCGATGGCCCCGGCCAACCTGGTACCGGGTATCGAGCCGTCGGAAGACCGCTTGCTGCAAGGCCGGGTGTTCTCCTACGCCGATACGCAGATGTACCGCCTGGGCGCGAACGCCCTGCAACTGCCGATCAACGCTCCACGGGTCACCGTCAACAACGGCAACCAGGACGGCGCGATGAACTTCGGCAAGACCACCACCGGCGTGAACTACCAGCCAAGCCGGCTGTTGCCACGCGAAGAGCCGCAAACCGCGCGCTACAGCCAGGCGCCGCTGGCGGGCAGCACCCAGCAGGCGAAGATCCAGCGCGAGCAGAACTTCAAACAGGCCGGTGACCTGTACCGTTCCTACACCAAGAAAGAGCGCGAGGACTTGATCAACAACTTCGGCGGCTCATTGGCCACCACCGATGACGAGAGCAAGCACATCATCCTGTCGTTCCTCTACAAGGCGGATCCGGAATACGGCACCGGCGTGGCCAAGGTCGCCAAGGGCGATCTGGCTCGCGTGAAAGCGCTGGCGGAAAAACTGACTGACTGATTCGTTGGTTGCGGTCGGCGCCTTCACGGGCGTCGACCTTTGGCAGGAGAACACCCTATGCGCATCTCTATCGGTTTACTGATGGCCATGCTGGCCTTCGCTGCCCATGCCGAGTCCCCCGACCCGGTGGCGCTCAAGGCGCAGTTGCAGGACTACTATTTCGACGCCGCCCGTCGTGGCGACCTCGACATGCTCAACACCTTCATTGAGTCCGGCTACGGTCTCAATACCCAGGACGACAAGGGCTACACCGCGTTGATCCTGGCTGCCTATCACGGCCAGGGCCCGTATGTGGAGCGTCTGCTCGATGCCGGCGCCGACGCCTGTGTGCAGGATAAGCGCGGCAACACAGCGTTGATGGGCGCCATCTTCAAAGGCGAGCTGAAAATCGCCCAGCGCCTGTTGGCCACCGACTGTAACCCTGACCAACGCAACGGCGCAGGGCAGACCGCCGCCATGTACGCCGGGCTGTTCAAGCGCGTCGAGTTGCTGGGGGCGCTGCAAGCCAAAGGCGCCGACCTGAACGCCGAAGACCCCGTCGGTAACAGCGCTTCACGTTTGGCTAATGGCGAAATCCGGACCCCAGCGTCGCGCTGAGCTATCATCGCGGTTTTTCGGTTGGAGGTTCTCATATGGCAAAGGCCAAGCGCATGTACGGCTGCACGGAGTGCGGCGCGACCTTTCCCAAATGGGCGGGCCAGTGCTCCGAATGCGGCGCGTGGAACACCCTGACTGAAACCATGATCGAGAGCGGCGGTGCCGCAGCCCCCACCGGCCGTGCCGGCTGGACCGGGCAACAGGCGCAGATCAAGACCCTGGCCGAAGTCAGCGTCGAAGAGATCCCGCGTTTTTCCACTGCCTCCGGCGAGCTGGACCGGGTACTGGGCGGCGGCCTGGTGGACGGCTCGGTGGTGCTGATCGGCGGTGACCCAGGCATCGGCAAGTCCACGATCCTGCTGCAAACCCTGTGCAGCATCGCCAGCCGCATGCCTGCGCTGTATGTCACCGGCGAAGAGTCCCAGCAGCAAGTGGCCATGCGCGCCCGGCGCTTGGGCTTGCCTCAGGATCAGTTGCGGGTGATGACCGAAACCTGCATCGAAAGCATCATCGCCACGGCGCGCATCGAAAAGCCCAAAGTCATGGTCATTGACTCGATCCAGACGATTTTCACTGAACAACTGCAATCGGCACCCGGCGGCGTGTCTCAAGTGCGCGAAAGCGCGGCGCTGCTGGTGCGTTACGCCAAGCAGAGCGGCACGGCGATCTTCCTGGTCGGCCACGTCACCAAGGAAGGCGCACTGGCCGGGCCACGGGTGTTGGAACACATGGTCGACACCGTGCTGTATTTCGAAGGGGAGTCCGACGGTCGCCTGCGCCTGCTGCGGGCGGTGAAGAACCGCTTTGGCGCCGTCAACGAACTGGGTGTGTTTGCCATGACTGACCGGGGGCTGAAAGAAGTCTCGAACCCCTCGGCGATTTTTCTCACCCGCGCCCAGGAAGAAGTCCCAGGCAGTGTGGTGATGGCGACGTGGGAAGGCACCCGGCCGATGCTGGTGGAAGTCCAGGCGCTGGTGGATGACAGCCATTTGGCCAACCCACGGCGCGTCACCCTGGGCCTGGACCAGAACCGCTTGGCGATGTTGCTGGCGGTGCTGCACCGGCATGGCGGCATTCCGACTCACGATCAGGATGTGTTCCTCAACGTGGTGGGCGGGGTCAAGGTGCTGGAGACCGCGTCCGACCTGGCGTTGATGGCGGCGGTGATGTCCAGCCTGCGTAACCGGCCGTTGCCCCATGACTTGCTGGTGTTTGGCGAGGTGGGGTTGTCGGGCGAAGTGCGCCCGGTGCCGAGTGGGCAGGAGCGCTTGAAGGAGGCGGCCAAGCATGGCTTCAAACGGGCGATTGTGCCCAAGGGCAATGCGCCGAAGGAGGCGCCGCCGGGGTTGCAGATTATTGCTGTGACACGCTTAGAACAGGCGTTGGATGCGCTGTTCGAATAATCCGCAACACTGCTGAACCCCTGTGGGAGCTGGCTTGCCTGCGATAGCGGCGGGTCAGCTTACCCATCCTTGTCTGATACACCGCCATCGCAGGCAAGCCAGCTCCCACCCTTGATTCATGTTGGCAGCTAGATCTCCAGCAGGGCGCCCAGTTCGCGCTCCAGCTCTTGCTCATCACCCAGGTTCAGCTCAACGAACCTGCGCAAATGGCTGATCGAATCCAGATCAATGTGTTTGCACACAAAGCCCAATTGACCCTGATCTTCATGGGTCAGCCGCGCTTGCAGCTTTATATGCGTCTTCTGGTCCAGGCGTATGTCGATGTCAAAGGGCAGCGCTTTATTCCCCTTCCAGTCGTCAGGCCGTTCCACCAGTAAACCTTTGAGTGATAGATCCAGCAGTTTCACCGGCCATTCGCTGCCGTTTTGCCGAAGTTCGGCCGTGGCATCAAAGGCAATCCGGCGGAAACGGCGACGTTCAGACGCATGCTCGGTCATGGTAAAGCCCTCTGTGAATGGGAGGAGTGTAGCCCCGGGCCATCAAGGGGTGATTATTTCGGCTTTTTTTACCGGTTGAAGGCTCTAGACCAACGTAGGGGGCTGGTCTTTAAGGCCAGTAGCGCTAAACTCGGGCTGGCTGTCCTTTCTGTCCACCCTGGCTGGAATATAAAAATGAAAAATAATAATAGCCTGCTACGCCACTTACCCTGGCTGGTGCTGGCAATCGTAGGAGCGTGCGCCCTGGGCGTAGTGGCCTTGCGCCGCGGCGAGGCGATCAACGCCTTGTGGATTGTGGTCGCTGCAGTGGCCATCTACCTGGTTGCGTACCGTTACTACAGTCTGTTCATCGCCAACAACGTGATGCAACTCGACCCTCGGCGGGCAACCCCTGCGGTGGTCAACAACGATGGTCTGGACTATGTGCCGACCAACAAACACATTCTTTTCGGTCACCACTTTGCGGCGATTGCCGGTGCAGGCCCGTTGGTCGGCCCGGTGCTGGCGGCGCAAATGGGCTATCTGCCCGGCACCCTCTGGCTGATTGCCGGGGTGGTGCTGGCCGGTGCGGTGCAAGACTTCATGGTCCTGTTCCTGTCCACCCGTCGCAACGGCCGTTCCCTGGGGGATATGGTTCGCGAAGAGATGGGCCGCATTCCCGGGACCATCGCGCTGTTCGGCTGCTTCCTGATCATGATCATCATCCTCGCGGTGTTGGCGCTGATCGTGGTCAAGGCCCTGGCCGAGAGCCCATGGGGCATCTTCACGGTGATGGCGACCATCCCGATTGCGATGTTCATGGGCATCTACATGCGCTACATCCGCCCGGGCCGCATCGGTGAAATCTCGATCATCGGTGTGCTGTTGCTGCTGGGTTCGATCTGGCTGGGCGGGCAGATTGCCGCTGATCCGGTGTGGGCCAAGGCGTTCACCTTCACCGGCATCCAGATCACCTGGATGCTGATCGGCTACGGTTTCGTGGCCGCTGTGCTGCCGGTGTGGCTGATCCTGGCGCCCCGCGACTACCTGTCGACGTTCCTGAAAATCGGCACCATCATCGCCCTGGCGATTGGCATCCTGGTCACCATGCCTGACCTGAAAATGCCGGCACTCACCCAGTTCATCGACGGTACCGGCCCGGTGTGGAAGGGCGGCCTGTTCCCGTTCCTGTTCATCACCATTGCCTGTGGCGCGGTCTCCGGCTTCCATGCGCTGATCTCCTCGGGCACCACGCCCAAGCTGTTGGCCAGTGAAAGCCATGCCCGTTACATCGGTTACGGCGGCATGCTGATGGAGTCGTTCGTGGCCATCATGGCGATGGTTGCCGCCTCGGTGATCGAGCCTGGCGTGTACTTCGCCATGAACAGCCCGGCCGCCATTGTCGGCACCGACGTGGTTACCGTGGCGCAGACGGTCAGCAGTTGGGGCTTTGCCATTACGCCTGAGGCGCTCTCTGCCGTGGCCCACGATATCGGCGAAACCACCATCCTGGCGCGTGCCGGTGGTGCACCGACGTTGGCGGTGGGTATCGCGCAGATCCTGCACAGTGTGCTGCCGGGTGAAAACACCATGGCGTTCTGGTACCACTTTGCGATCCTGTTCGAAGCGCTGTTCATCCTCACGGCGGTCGACGCCGGTACCCGTGCCGGTCGCTTCATGCTGCAGGACCTGCTGGGTTCGTTCGTGCCGGCGCTCAAACGTACCGAGTCCTGGACCGCCAACCTGATCGCCACGGCCGGTTGCGTGGCCATGTGGGGCTACTTGCTGTACCAAGGTGTGATCGACCCGCTGGGCGGTATCAACACCTTGTGGCCGCTGTTCGGTATCTCCAACCAGATGCTGGCGGGTATCGCGCTGATGCTGGCGACCGTTGTGCTGATCAAAATGAAGCGCCAGCGCTACATCTGGGTGACCATGTTGCCAGCGGTGTGGCTGTTGATCTGCACCACCACTGCGGGCTTCATCAAGCTGTTCGACGCCAACCCGGCGATCGGCTTCCTGTCGCTGGCCAAGAAATACAGCGATGCCCTGGCTAACGGCCAGATCCTGGCCCCGGCCAAGAGCATCGACCAGATGCAGCACGTGATCTGGAACGCCTACACCAACGCAACGCTGACGGCGCTGTTCCTGTTCGTGGTGTTCAGCATCCTGTTCTATGCGCTCAAGGTGGGTGTCGCCGCCTGGGGCAACAAAGAGCGTACGGATAAAGAAGCCCCGTTCCAGGCTGTACCGGACGCGTAAACGAGGATTGCAAACATGTTCAATGACATCAGTCGCCTCGGTAAATACCTCGGTCAGGCCGCCCGCCTGATGGTCGGCATGCCCGACTACGACACTTACGTCGAGCATATGCAAACCAAACACCCGGACAAGCCGGTGATGGACTACAAGGCGTTCTTCCGGGAACGCCAGGAAGCCCGTTACGGCGGCAAGGGTGGGCCCAAGTGCTGCTAGCCCGGTAACGCGGGTCAATGCGATACCCCCTGTGGGAGCAGGGTTTTCTGTGGGAGCTGGCTTGCCTGCGATAGCATCACCTCGGTCTGACGCAAGCACCGAGTTGTCTGCATCGCAGGCAAGCCAGCTCCCACAGAGGCCTTTGCTCCCACATTTGTTTCTGTGTTTCTTCAAGGAGAATCTCTTTGTCCTCTCCCATCCCCGTTACCATCCTCAGCGGCTTCCTCGGCGCCGGCAAGACCACCTTGCTGCGCCACCTGCTCAAAGCCGAGCACGGCTTGAAAATCGCCGTGATCGAAAACGAATTCAGTGACGCCGGTATCGACACCCAACTGCTGGGCGACGAGCCGGTGCAAGTGATGACCCTGTCCAACGGCTGCGTGTGCTGCACCATCCACACCGACCTGACCAAGGCCCTATACCTACTGCTTGAACGCCTGGACAGCGGCGAGATCGCCTTCGACCGGTTGGTGATCGAATGCACCGGCCTGGCCGACCCGGCGCCGGTGGCCCAGACCTTCTTCATCGACGAAGAACTGCGCGAGCGCTATATCCTCGACGGCATCATCACCCTGGTGGATGCGGCCCACGCCGAGCATCACCTGACCCAGACCATCGCCCAGGCCCAGATCGGCTTTGCCGACCGCCTGTTGGTGAGCAAGCGCGACCTGGTGGACGATGCCGCCTTCGACGCCCTCAGCCAGCGCCTCACCCGCATCAACCGCCGTGCGCCGATTCGGGTGGTGGACCACGGCAAGATTGACCTGGCCGAATTGCTGGATGTGCGCGGTTTCAACCTCAACGCCGGCATGAGCCTGCGCCCGGTCAGTGCAGCGCCGTCGGTCGACCGTATTTCCAGCCTGGTGCTGCGCACCGACCAGCCGCTGGATATCGACCGCCTCAGCGAGTTCATGAACGAACTGCTGGAAGACCATGGCAAGCAACTGCTGCGTTACAAAGGCGTGTTGAATATTGCCGGGGAGGATCGACGCATGGTGTTCCAGGGCGTGTTGAAGCTGTATGGCTTCGACTGGGATACCGAATGGGCCGAGGGCGAGGCGCGCGAAAGTGTGATTGTGTTTATTGCCGATGAGCTGCCCGAAGACAAGATCCGCCAAGGCTTTGAGCGGGTCTACCAATAAATCCGGCTTGAAATGCACTCCAATGTGGGAGCTGGCTTGCCTGCGATAGCGGCAGGTCAATCACTGATGGGCTGACTGCAAAACCACCATCGCAGGCAAGCCAGCTCCCACACTTGACCCTGTTTCAAATTGAAATCGGCATAAAAAAGCCCGGCACAAAAGCCGGGCTTTTTATTCAAGCAACTGCAGTTACGCGCCGTATACCGGCAGCTTCTTGCAGATGGCCTTGACCTTCTCACGTACCGCGTCGATCACGGCTTCGTTGTTCAGGTCGGCCAGGATGTCGCAGATCCAGCCGGCCAGTTCCTTGCACTCGGCTTCCTTGAAGCCACGGGTGGTTACAGCCGGAGTGCCGAAGCGCAGGCCGGAGGTGACGAACGGCGAACGTGGGTCGTTCGGCACGGAGTTCTTGTTCACGGTGATGAAGGCTTTGCCCAGGGCAGCGTCAGCATCTTTACCGGAAATGTCCTGCTTGATCAGCGACAGCAGGAACAGGTGGTTTTCGGTACCGCCGGACACCACGTCAAAACCGCGCTCGATGAACACGCTGGCCATGGTCTTGGCGTTCTTGACCACTTGCTGCTGGTAGGTCTTGAACTCAGGCTGCAGTGCTTCCTTGAAGCAGATCGCCTTGGCCGCGATCACGTGCTCCAGCGGGCCGCCTTGGGCGCCCGGGAAAACGGCGGAGTTGAGCTTCTTCTCGATCTCGGCGTTGGCACGCGCCAGGATCAGGCCGCCACGTGGACCGCGCAGGGTCTTGTGGGTCGTGGTGGTGACCACGTCAGCGTAAGGCACTGGGTTCGGGTAAACGCCCGCAGCTACCAGACCGGCCACGTGGGCCATGTCGACGAACAGGTAGGCACCCACCTTGTCGGCGATTTCACGGAAGCGTGGGAAATCCAGGATCTGCGAGTAGGCAGAGAAACCGGCCACGATCATTTTTGGCTTGTGCTCGACCGCCAGACGCTCGACTTCGTCGTAGTCGATCAGGCCGTTGGCATCGATGCCGTACTGAACGGCGTTGTACAGCTTGCCGGAGGACGAAACCGTGGCGCCGTGGGTCAGGTGACCACCGTGGGCCAGGCTCATGCCCAGGATGGTGTCGCCGCCTTGCAGCAGGGCCAGGTACACGGCGCTGTTGGCTTGGGAGCCGGCGTGTGGCTGGACGTTGGCGTAATCGGCGCCGAACAGCTCTTTTGCACGGTCGATGGCCAACTGCTCAACCACGTCGACGTACTCGCAGCCACCGTAGTAGCGCTTGCCTGGGTAGCCTTCGGCGTACTTGTTGGTCAGAACCGAACCTTGAGCCTCCATCACCGCAGGGCTGGTGTAGTTTTCCGAAGCGATCAGCTCAATGTGCTCTTCCTGGCGCACGGCTTCTTGCTCCATGGCGGCGAAGAGATCGGCGTCGTACTTGGCAATAGTCAAATCACGGCTGAACATGGCGGTCCTCAAGGATCGGGGGCAGAAAAGGAGGGCATTCTAACCCAATGGGTTTTAGATGGCATATGAAAGGACATCATGTCGCGGACAAGTGGGGCTCATCTGGGGATGGGCGGTGTCGGTACTGGCCCCATCGCAGGCAAGCCAGCTCCCACACTTGATCGGGTTCACACAGCCAAATGTGGGCTGGCTTGCCTGCGATGAGGCCCTGAGCCTCACCACAGCACTTTCAGTCAAACATGAAGAGGGCATCATTACTGAACTGCACCTCAAACCGGTTCGCCGGCATTGGCCGCCCGAACAGGTAACCCTGCACCTCATCACAGCCATGCTCACGCAGGAAGTCCAACTGCTCATGGGTTTCCACCCCTTCGGCAATCACCGCCAGGTTCAGGCTGTGGGCCATGGCAATGATCGCCCGGGCAATCTGCGCGTCCTGCTCACCCGAGGGCAGGCCGTCGACGAAGGTGCGGTCGATCTTCAGCACATCGATGGGGAATTGCTTGAGGTAGTTGAGCGACGAATAGCCGGTGCCAAAGTCGTCCACCGCGATGCTCAGGCCCAGGTTCTTCAGGCTGGCGAGGATCTGCAGGGCTTCGTTGACTTCGCGCATCAGGATGCTTTCGGTCAGCTCCAGCTCCAGGCACGCCGGCGGCAGGCCGGTGTCCTTGAGGATGGTGGCGATGCGCGTGCCCAACTGGCCGTCGGAGAACTGCCGCGCCGAAATGTTCACTGAAACTTTAGGCACGCGCACTTTGTTCTGGTGCCAGGCCTTGAGCTGGCGGCAGGCTTCGCTGATCACCCAGTCGCCGACATCCACCACCAGCCCGAGTTCTTCCAATACCGGGATGAAATCCCCAGGCGGCACCAGCCCGCGACGCGGGTGGCGCCAGCGCAGCAGGGCTTCGGCGCCGGTCAGGCGTTTGCCGTCGCCGCTGAATTGCGGCTGGTAATAGAGCACGAATTCGTTCTGGTCCAAGGCGTGGCGCAGGTCGCTTTCCAGCTCCAGGCGCTCCAGGGCGCTGGCGTTCATGTCGGCCTGGTAGAACTGGAAGTTGTTCTTGCCGCGTTCTTTAGCGTGATACATCGCCGTGTCGGCGTTTTTCATCAGTTGGCTCAGCTCGTTGCCGTCTTGCGGGCTCAGGGCGATGCCGATACTGGCGGTCACGAAGAACTCGCGGCCTTCGAGCACGAATGGCTTCACCAGGCTGGCCAGAATCTGCTCGGCCACATGGATCGCGCGGTTCAGCGCCATTTCGCGGCTGACCCGTGGTTGCAAAAGCAGGGTGAATTCGTCGCCGCCCATGCGCGCCACGGTGTCGTCTTCGGCCACACAGCCGAGCAGGCGCGTGGCCATTTCCTTGAGCATACGGTCGCCGGCCGCGTGGCCGAGGGAATCGTTGATCGGCTTGAAGCGGTCGAGGTCGAGGAACATCAGCACCACCCACGACTTCTGCCGTTCGGCGGACTGCAACGCGGTGTGCAGGCGGTCCTGGAACAGCGTGCGGTTGGGCAAGTGGGTCAGGGCGTCGTAGTAGGCCAGGCGGTGGATGCGCTGCTCACTGGCCTTGCGCTCGCTGATATCGCTGAAGAAACACACGTAGCTGGCCAGGTCGCCTTCGTCGTCGAACACCGCAGTAATGCCGACCCAGGCCGGGTAATGCTCGCCATTGAGGCGCTTGAGCCATACCTCGCCTTCCCAGGTGCTGTGCTGGTGCAATTGCTTGAGCACATAACGCAGGTGGGCTTCCTGCTGCTCATCGACGGTGAGCATATTGGGCAACTGGTCGAGCACATCGCTCACCGCATAGCCGCTGACCCGGCTGAACGCCTCGTTGGCCTGCACGATGTAACCGGCCGGGTCGGTGATCAGGATCGCCGAGGTGGAATGTTCGAATACCGTGGCCGCCATGCGCAGGTCTTTTTCGGCGCGGCGTTGCTGGCTGATATCACGGCCCACGCCGAGGATGCCTTCAAACGCGCCATGTTCATCCCACACCAGCACCAGGCGCAGCTCTATCGGCACCTTGCGCCCGTCGGCGCGCAGGCAGTCGAACAGAAACAGTTGGGTCTGCACTTCATCGCGCAAGGTGTTCAAGGCGTCGGGGTTGCCGAGGGCGCGGCTGACCTGCTCCATCAGGCTGTAAATGCCGGTCAACTGCTGCGGGTTGGCAACGATTGACTGCCAGCCGTTCTTGAACACCCAGTCCACGTCATAGCCCAGCACGGTGTTGACCGAGGGGCTGATGTAATTGAGCGCCAGTTGGCTGTCGGTGGAGCAGATCACGTCGCTGATGCTTTCGGCCAGCATCCGGTAGCGCTGTTCACTGTCGCGCAGCGATTCACTGGCCTCGATCTGGTCGGTGATGTCTTTGGCCACGCCGATGATCCGAGTGACCACCGTAGACGTATCCCGGGCCAGGGCCTGCTCGCGGATATCGAAGCGACGCCACTGGTTATTGCGGTGGCGAAAGCGCAGTTGGCAGTGCAGTTGGGTGGTGTAAGCGGCTTGGCGTTGCTGCTGACGCAAGTCGTGGTAATGCTCGGCGTCTTCGGGGTGCAGCAGGATTTCCCAGAAGTACTCGCCCATTTGCTGCAGTTCGGCCTTGTTGTAGCCCAAGGTGTGGCCCAGATGATGGTTGCTGAAAATCATGCGCTGGCTGATCACATCCTGCACATACAGGTGATCGGGCACCGTGCGCACCACATCCGACCAGAAGCTTTCACGCTCCACCAGCGACAGTTCGATCAGCTTGCGGCTGGTGATGTCGCTGATGCTGAGGATCACCGCCTTGACGTCATCTTGCTGCTCCGGCAAACGCATCACCAGCCACAGGTACTGTTCGTTGCCGGCCACGTCGTTGAGCTGGATTTCCAGCTCCAGCTGTTTTTGCCGGGTCAGTACGGCTTCCAGCACCTGATAGCCGATGGACGTAGCATTGCTCGGGCAATCATCGATCAGGCGCTCCCAGGCTTGCTCGCAGGACGCGACGTTCAGCAGGCGCACGGCCATCTGGTTGACCTCGGTGACGCGCAACTCCTTGAGCAGTTGCTTGCGCTGCGTGGGGTTGGCCTGCAACCAAGCGTGCAACTGCTCGCGGCTTTGCACCTGGGTTTTGTCGCAAAACGCCTTGAGCCCCGACAGGTCCAGCACGCACAAGGCCACGCCGGTGCCTTCGAAGATGTCCTGATAGCGCCGCCGGCCTTCATTCACCTGGCGTTGGCGGCGGCGCATGTTGAGCAGCACGATCACCGGGATCAGCGAAAACGCCAGGCCGAGCAGGCACTTGCCGATAAAGGCCGGCAGCAGCTGTTCCAGCACCGCACCGCGGTCAAACATGCCGCGCAGTTGCCAATCGCTTTTGCTCAACGGCGTGACCAGCACGCTGCGGTTCAATTCTTCCGGGGTCAGGGCGCCGGACCACTGCGCCGGCATCCCGCTGTCACGGCTGACCACACGATGGTTCAGGCTGTTCTCGATCGCCCACATCGGGCGCTGGCCCTGAACATCCTGGCGCGTGAGGTTAGCCAGATAATTGGGCGCCAGGCGCAAGGCCCAGTACACCTTGGAGCCACCGCTGGGTTGGTGCAGCAACAGATAGATGACCGTGCCGTCATTGTCGTTGCTCAGGTAGTAGGACTGGGCGTGACTGCGCTTGACCAGGTCTTCGAGCAGGGCACTGTCTCGGCTGCCTTGGGCAGTGTCGCTGATCAGGGCGCCGCTGGGGGCGAGCAGGGCGAAGCTGCGCAAATCCGGCAGGGAGCGCTGCAGAGAGCGCATCAAGGCCTGTTGCTGTTCGGCGGTGCGCGGTGGTTCGAGGATGGGCAGCAGATTCAGGGCGATCTGCGCGCTCAGGGCCATGTTCTGGCTGATCTGCTCGGCCAGGTCGGCGCTGTAGTCGATGGTGTATTGCTGTTGGTTTTTCTGGTTTTGCTGCAATTGGTCAAGCAGTTGCCAGAACAACAAGGCGAGCAACAGCAGGACAAGCGTCGCCAACGCGCCTTTCAAGGTGCCGTGCAGGGGCGCTCCCGGCGCAATATGAGCGGCGCGCAAGGGCGTGGGCGGCGTGACGTTGGACAAACTGTGATCCTGCGGTTTGGCTGGACTGGCGCGCGACGTGCACTATAAGCCGGACGCCCGAAGGGCGGCTAGCATGCCTTGAGTTGTGGCAAAGTGCCAGTCCTGCCTGGCTGGACTGCCCCAGCGCATTCAGGTAGCTTTGCCGGTTACGCGGGGGCGTTCCAGCCCCAGACATTCAGGCTTTTTTTGCTCGCTGGCATTGATGATAGTCAAAGGCCCGCGCGGCGCATGGCCTGGCACGGGCTTCGTCCGCTTAATTCATCAGTCACTGACGCTAGGTTCACCATGGCTCAATACGTCTTCACCATGCATCGGCTGGGAAAAGTTGTTCCGCCGAAGCGGGAAATCCTGAAAAACATTTCGCTGTCCTTCTTCCCTGGCGCCAAGATCGGTGTGCTCGGCCTCAACGGTTCGGGTAAGTCCACCCTGCTGAAAATCATGGCGGGCGTCGACACCGAGTTCGAAGGCGAAGCCCGCCCGATGCCGGACCTGAACATCGGTTACCTGCCGCAAGAGCCGATCCTGGACCCGACCAAGACCGTGCGTGAAGTGGTCGAAGAAGCCGTCAGCGTGATCAAGGACGCCCAGGCCCGCCTCGATGAGGTGTACGCCGCCTACGCCGAACCGGATGCCGACTTCGACAAGCTGGCCGCCGAACAGGCCAAGCTCGAAGCGATCCTGCAAGCGGGCGATGGTCACAACCTGGAGCGCCAACTGGAAGTCGCCGCCGATGCGCTGCGCCTGCCAGCCTGGGACGCCAAGGTCGAGCACCTGTCCGGTGGTGAGAAGCGCCGTGTGGCCCTGTGCCGCCTGCTGCTGTCGGCCCCTGACATGCTGCTGCTCGACGAACCGACCAACCACCTGGACGCCGATTCTGTCGCCTGGCTGGAGCATTTCCTCCACGATTTCCCGGGCACCGTGGTTGCGATCACGCACGACCGTTACTTCCTGGACAACGTCGCCGGCTGGATCCTGGAGCTCGACCGCGGCGCCGGTATCCCTTACGAGGGCAACTACTCCGGTTGGCTGGAAGCCAAGTCCGACCGTCTGGCCGCCGAATCCAAGCAGCAATCGGCCCACGAAAAAGCCATGAAGGAAGAACTGGAGTGGGTGCGCAAAGGCGCCAAGGCCCGCCAGTCCAAATCCAAGGCCCGTCTGCAACGCTTTGAAGAAATGCAGTCGCAGGAATTCCAGAAGCGCAGCGAGACCAACGAGATCTACATCCCGGCCGGCCCGCGCCTGGGTGACAAGGTCATCGAGTTCAAGAACGTCACCAAAGGCTATGGCGACCGCGTGCTGATCGACAACCTGTCGTTTGCCATGCCAAAAGGCGCGATCGTCGGCGTTATCGGTGGTAACGGTGCGGGTAAATCCACCCTGTTCCGCATGCTGATGGGCAAGGAAACCCCGGACTCCGGCAGCATCGAGATCGGCGACACCGTGCAACTGGCCTGTGTGGACCAGAGCCGCGACGACCTGGACGGCAGCAAGACCGTGTTCCAGCAGATCTCCGACGGTTCCGACCAGATCCGCATCGGCAACTATGAAATTCCGTCGCGCACCTACGTCGGCCGTTTCAACTTCAAGGGCGGCGACCAGCAGAAGTTCGTCAAGGACCTGTCCGGTGGTGAGCGCGGTCGCTTGCACCTGGCCCTGACCCTGAAAGAGGGCGGCAACGTCCTGCTGCTCGACGAACCGTCCAACGACCTCGACGTTGAAACCCTGCGTTCCCTGGAAGAAGCCCTGCTGGACTTCCCGGGCGCCGCCATTGTGATCTCTCACGACCGGTGGTTCCTTGACCGCGTCGCGACCCACATCCTGGCGTACGAAGATGACTCCCAGGCGGTGTTCTTCGAAGGCAACTACACCGAGTACGAAGCCGACCGTAAGAAGCGCTTGGGTGAGGCCGCTGCCCAGCCGCACCGTGTGCGTCACAAAAAGCTGGCCTGATGCTGCAATAGCCGCAGCAGCCTGTTGAAAAAATACCCCTCACGCAGGGGTATTTTTTTGCCCCCGTTATGCCGGAAGCGTTGTGGGCGCCAGGGCCGGGCGGCTGCGCAGCAATTCTTCGACCACTCCCATAAAGGCCTCGACCAACAATGAGCGTGATGGTGAGCGCGTGAGTATCAGCAGGTGTACCCAGGCTTCGGGGTCTGCCAAGGGGCGGTAGACCACGCCTTCCCTGGCCAGGGTGCGGGTGCACTGGGGCACCAGCGAGACACCTTGGCCTGCCGCCACCAGGGCGATGATCGAGGTGATCTGGCGCCCCGCTGGGCCCGGGCGTAGCGCCAGGCCGCGGCGTTGATACAGGTGCTCGATGGAGCCGTTGAGGCCCGAACCGTAATCGCTGGGAAACAGAATCAACGGGTACTCACTGAGCTGGGCGAGGGTGACTTCGTCCTGATCCGCCAGCGGGTTGTCGCTGCAAAGCGCCGCCACCAGCGGTTCTTGCCCCAATGACAAAGCCTCGACGCCGGTTTGCCCGGCCTCCGGCAGCAGGCGGCTCATGCCGACGTCGATGCGCCCGTCCAGCACGTGCGTGTGCAGGCTGCCGGAAGCGCTCTCCACCAAGGTCAGTTGCACATCGGGAAAACGCTGGGCGAAGGCTTGCAGGGTTTGGCTGAAGAGTTCCGACAACGCGATCGAACTGGCATAGCCTACGACCAGTTGGCCGGTCGAGCCGGCGGCCAGTTTGGCGGCGATGTCTTGTGCAAGCCTGGCGTGCTCCAGCGCCGCGCGGGCATAGGGCAAAAAGTGCTGGCCTTGGGCGGTCAGTGTGACCGTGCGGCTGGTGCGGTCGAACAGGCGAAAGCCAAGCTCGGTTTCCAGGGCCGAGATCTGCCGCGTCAGGGGCGGCTGGGCAAGGTGCAGGCGCTGGGCCGCACGGCCGAAGTGCAGCTCTTCGGCGACCGTCAGGAAGTAACGTAACTTGCGTAGATCAAGCATTCTGTTTCCTGGGTATTGATCGGTCCGAATTCGGTATTGGTGTTCCCTGCGCTGGGTATTCTATAAACATCCTCGACTATAAGACGAGAGGCCACATGAACCCGCGCATGCATCACGCCCGCTTCGCCGTGTTCCTGTGTGGCTGTGCGGCGTTTCTGAATCTTTATGCGACACAGAGCATCCTGCCTGCGTTTGCCGCAAGCTTCCAGGTGAGCGCCCGGCAGGCAGGGTGGAGCATCACGGTGACCACGCTGGCCGTGGCGCTGACCGCGCCGTTTGTCGGGCGCCTGACCGGACGTTTCGAGCAACGCACCGTGATTGCCGTGGCCGCGTTGCTGCTGGCGCTGCCGACGCTGCTGACGGCCTATGTGGACAGTTTTGCCGAGCTGCTGGTGTGGCGTTTTGTCGAAGGGATGTTGATCCCCGTGGTGTTCGCCACCAGCGTGGCCTATATCGGCGATCGCTGGCGTGCGGCCAGCGTTACCGAGATCACCAGTTTGTACGTCGCGGGTACGGTGCTCGGTGGGTTTGCCGGGCGCTTTGTCTCGGGTGTCATGACCCAATATGTGGGCTGGCGCGAAGCCTTCGAACTGTTGGCGGTGATCAGCCTGCTGGTCGGCCTGCTGATTGTGTGGCTGTTGCCGGCCAACCCGGTGGCGCGGCCCGGCGTCGCGGCCGTGGGCATGCACGAGGTGCGCCGGCTTCTGCGCAAACCCTTGCTGGCGGCCTATGGCGTCGGTTTCTGCGTGCTGTTCTCACAAGTCGCAACCTTTACCTATGCCGGCCTGTATCTCAGCCAGGCCCCGTTCAACCTGGGCGCCGCAGCCTTGGGCACTTTGTATGCCGTATTCCTGCTGGCGCTGGTGGTCATTCCTATTGCGGGGCGCTTGAGCAAATCGCGACCACAATCGCAGTTACTGACCGGCGCTGTGGCGCTCGGCATCTGTGGCTCGGCGCTGACATTGTTGCCGTCCCTGTGGCTGATCGTGCTGGGGCTGGCCCTGAGCTCGACCGGCGTATTCCTGGCACAGGCATCCGCCAATGCGTATATCGCCACCACGGCGGGCCCGGACAAGTCCGGCGCCGTGGGGCTGTACCTGACCGGCTATTACCTGGGCGGCAGCGCCGGCGCCGTGGTCCCGGCCATGCTCTGGAATCAATGGGGCTGGCCGGGCTGCGTGGCGTTGGTCGCAGGTTTTCAGCTGTTGTCGCTGGCGATTGCCCTGCTGGGCTGGAAACCGGTAACGCCCCAGGCCCTGATCGCCGGACAGCGCGGCAAACCAGCCTGATTTTTCATCCAATAAAGGACTATGAGAGGTGAACATGACTAACACCGTGATCAAGCACAGCCAGTTGTTAAAGCTCATCGAACCGGTATTGAACGACATGCCGGCCAGTGCCTTGCGCCACGCGCTGTTCGAAGCCTTCTGGGCGCAGGAGGAGGCGTTGGTGAGTATCGAAGACGCTTTTGCACGGCTCACCTCGCGTCGGCATTCGCCGGCGGTACTGCGCAAGTTCTTCGCCAGTTGGTCCAAGACCAATAATTCGGCGGCCAGTGTGTCCGGCCTGGCCAACCGCATTACCTTGCTGGCACGCTCTGATGAAGGCTCCGCCGCCGCCGCGCAGTTGTACCGCGCCTGCGGCAGCCTGCAACGCATCACCGATGAAGATCTGGGCGCGTTGGGCAACACCTTGCACGCAGACCTGTTCTACACCATGGCCACCGCGCTGTGCGGCGATGACCAGTGGATCTTGAAGGACAATTGCCTGCCCTCGGCGCAGGCGTTCAAAGACTGGACCGACACCCGCCGCCTGCGTGATCGCGACCTGCTGCAGGGGTTGCTGACCACGTTGATCCACGAGGTGTACACCCACGGCGAAGTGGAATTCATCCACCCGTTGTACTCGCAGTGGTTCGTGCGGGACATGGGCGTGCCGCCGGAGAAATCCCGTGCGACAGTGGCCTGGGTCACGGTGCACACCGGCGGTACCGAGAGCAACCATTTCGCCCATGCGGTGGCGGCGGTGAATGAGTTCACCACTGCCATGCAGATTGAAGTGGACCCCGCCACCGCGCGCGACATTTTTGCCCAATACCTGCAGCGTAAAGCCAGTGTGATGAGCGACTGTGCGCAGTTGCTGGGTTAACCCGGCGTTTTGCCTGAGAGCCTCTGACCCAGATGAACACCCTGAAGCAGACCGCAGCGCCATCGTTGTCGCCGCCTGACCCGGTCACTGTGCGTCGCCGCGCTCTGGTGGCCGGCTGCGGCGCGCATGCCGTGCACGACGGGCTGACCGATGTGATTTATGTGCTGTTGCCGATCTGGCAAGCGCAGTTCGGCCTCAGCTACGCCCAGATCGGCCTGTTGCGCGGTGCCTACGCGGGCATGATGGCCGGTTTTCAGTTACTGGCCAGCCGCGCTGCCGCGCGCTGGGGGCGTGAACGCTTGCTGGTAGGTGGCACGGCGTTGGCAGGCCTGGCCTACCTGCTGGCCGGCCAGGCCGGTGGGCTGGGCGTGTTGCTGTTGGCGCTGCTGCTGGGCGGGCTCGGCGCGAGTACGCAGCACCCGCTGGCCTCGTCATTGATCACCGATACGCATGAGGCAGGCGGGGGCGTCAAACAAGCATTGTCGCAGTACAACTTCAGCGGCGATATCGGCAAGACCCTGATCCCGGGGTTGATCGGCCTGTTGCTGGCGGTCATCAGTTGGCGCGCCAGTGTCACCCTGCTGGGTGTCCTCGGGCTGCTGGCGGCAGGTCTGTTGTGGTGGCTGATCCCGGCACGGGCCGAGGCGTCGGCAGCACCGGTGAAAGCTACCCGTACGGGCGGCGGCGCCGGTTCTGCGAGCGGCCTGCGTGCGCTGATCGTGACCGGCACGCTGGACAGCGCCGTGCGCATGGGGTTTCTCACGTTCCTGCCGTTTTTGCTCAAGGCCAAGGGCGCCGGGCCCGCGGGCATCGGCCTGGCGCTGACGATGCTGTTCGTGGGGGGCGCCTTCGGCAAATTGTTGTGCGGTTACCTCGGTGCGCGCATCGGCATGATGAAAACGGTGTGGGCCACGGAGTTCACCACGGCCGTGCTGATCGTCATGGCGGTGTACTTGCCCTACGCCGGCTTGATGGTGATGTTGCCGCTGCTGGGGCTGGCGCTGAACGGTACGTCGTCGGTGCTGTACGGCGCAGTCCCGGACCTGGCAGGGCCGGGCAAGCGCGACCAGGCGTTCGCCGTGTTCTACACCGGCACCATCGGTGGCGGCGCCTTGGCGCCGGTGCTGTTCGGCAGCCTTGGGGATGCCACCGGTGTGCCCATGGCCGTCCTGTTGCTGGCCGCCACCCTGTTGCTGACCTTGCCGCTGTCCTGGCGGGTTCAGCAAGGGTTGGAGGCCCAAGCCCGGTAGGGCGAACGAACGTTCCAACGTGTTCTGGCAGGTATAACAATGAATAACAGTGAACCCTCTGCCGTGTCATTGCCGTTGTCCCAGCGTGCGCAACGTCTCAGCGCACCCGGCACGTCCAGCATGCGCAGCAAAGCCAATGCCTTGAAAGAAGCCGGCGTCAATGTGGTCAACTTTGCCGCGGGCGAATTGTCCTTCGATGCCTGCCCGGTCATGCAAGCCGCCGCGGCCGAGGCGCTCGCCACTGCCCGCAACCGCTATACGCCGCCCATCGGCCTGCCCCAGCTTCGCCACGCGCTGGCGCAGCAGGTCACTCAGCGCTGCGGGGTGAAGTACGCCGCCGATGAAATAGCGGTAACCGCCGGTGCCAAGCAGGCGTTGTATAACGCCGCAATGGTGCTGCTCAATCCGGGGGATGAAGTCATCGTCGCGGTGCCGTACTGGGAAACCTTCCCCACCCAGATCCAGCTGGCCGGCGGCGTCCCCGTCTATGTCGACACGGCTGCGGATGACTATCGCCTCACCTGCGCAGCGGTCCAGAAGGCCCTGACCCCGCGCACCCGGATGATTGTGATCAACACCCCGAACAATCCGACGGGCACGGTTTATCAGCGCGAAGAACTGCTGGGGATTGCCCGGCTCGCCTTCGCACACAGGCTTTGGGTGGTGTTCGACGAGTGTTACCGCAAACTGGTGCGTGCGCCCCACGAGCATCACAACATCGTGTCGCTGTTTGCGCCGCTCAAACATCAGACGGTACTGGTCGATTCGTTTTCCAAGAGCCACGCGGTCACCGGCTGGCGGGTAGGGTATGCGTGCGCGCCGGCCCCAGTCATCGCCGCCATGCACAACCTGCAAGGGCATACGACGTCCAACCCCAGCAGCCTGTCCCAATATGCCGCGCTCGGCAGCCTGATGGCGGACGCGCCGCACTTTACCCGCCAGGTCAATGCCTTCCTCGACCAGCAATTGCTCGCGGCCTGCACTTGCCTTGGGCATGTCGACGGCATTCGGTGCGCCCCGCCGGAAGGGGCGTTTTATCTGTTTATCGACGTGTCCCGCAAGTTGGGTGGCCGCTACCTGGGCACCGTTATTCGTGACGTCGACCACTTGGCCGATCTGTTATTGACCGAGGCCCATATCGCGGTGGTGCCCGGCTCTGGCTGTGGCGACGAAAACAGCATCCGCATCTCCTACGCCGTTGAGCGTGAAGCGCTGATTGAGGGCCTCACACGCTTCGCTCGTTTCATGTCAGAAATCGTTGCGCATTAACCCCACCTTAAAAGGATATGAGCCGTGGAAAATCTGAGCCGCCAATTTATCGGGTACGTGAACCAGGCGCTGGTGGATGTCGAGGACGAACATCTGGCCCAGGCCCTGCTCAGCGGTTTCAACAGTCAAACCGCCGCGCTGGACACGTACTGCGAGACCTATGTCGACATGACCTCCAGTAATTGGAGCGAGTCGTCACTGTGTACGTTCTTCTGTGGCTGGCGCAGCCCGGACGGCGCCGCCCATGCCGTGTCGAGCATCATCGTGCGCATCCTCCAGGAGTCGGCATCGTTGACGGATGACGCCCGGTTGAAAATGCTCGAAGCGGCGGCCCATTGTGGGGAGATCATTGTCGAGGACATCGGGCTGGGTGAAATGCATGGGCATCCGCACCATTCCAAGCTGTATTACCGCATGGCTTCGGCCATCTGCGGCTCCGATGATTGGCGCCTGCAAGACAAATTCCTTAACCCGATCACCAAAGAGTTCTCCGGTTGGGTGGGGGAAAAACGCCCGTTGGCGCCGCAACTCATCGAAGCGCTGGAAATGATGGCCATGACGGAGTTGTTCAATACCGGCGAATACAACCTGATGACCCCGCTGTGGAAACAGTGGTTGCGCGATGTGCGGGGCTATAGCGCCGGTGAGGCCAGCCGCGTCGCGAGTTTTCTCAGCGTGCATTGCGGCAGCGTGGAAGCACGCCACTTCAAGCATGCCGCAGAGGCGTTGCGGCTGTATGCCAGCGCCACCGGGCAGGCGGTGGATTACGCGCGTATCGCACGGCTCTCCAGGGAGTACGTGGCCAGGGCCTGCGAACATCTGCAAAAGATGGCGTCGGTGCTCAAGTGCGAACAGCCCGCCTGGGATTGAGGCTGTCCGATAACCCCGTTGTGCCGCTGATAAGGAGCCTGAACCCTATGATGGATACCGAAGCGCGCCGACGTCCTCTGTCGGCGCTATTGGATAGCAACCGTTGCCTGCGCGTACTCGAAGCCCATAGCCCGATATCGGCGTTGCTCGCGCAGCGCGCCAGGCTGGAAATCAGCCCCGGGCATACGGTGGGGTACGACGCCATCTGGTCGAGTTCGCTGACCGACTCGACCCAGCGCGGGTTACCCGACATCGAAATTCTTTCGCCCAGTAACCGATTGCCGGGGATTCGCGAAATTTTCGATGTGTGTTCGCTGCCGCTGATCTTCGATGCCGATACCGGCGGCAAGGCCGAACATTTCGCGATTCATATCAAGATGCTGGAGCGCGCGGGCGTCTCGGCGGTGGTGATCGAAGACAAGTGCGGCCTGAAGAAGAACTCACTCTTGGGCATCGAGGTCGACCAGGCGCAGGAGTCCATCGAGGCCTTTTGCGCCAAGCTCCAGGCCGGCTGTGCGAGTCGCACCGGCTCAGGGCTGATGATGATTGCCCGGTGTGAAAGCTTGATCCTGGACCGCGGCATGGAAGAGGCGATGGCGCGGTGCCTGGCGTATGTCGAGGCGGGGGCGGACGGCATCATGATCCACAGCCGCAAGCAGGATGGCCTGGAAATCCTGGAGTTCGCCCGGCAGTTTCGCCGGCAGCGGCCCAAGGTGCCGCTGATTTGCGTGCCGACCAGCTATGTTCACCTGAAGTTCGAGGTGCTGGAGCGAGCAGGTTTCAACGCGGTGATTTATGCCAATCACATGTTGCGCAGTGCCTACCTGGCCATGCGCGATACCGCCGTCGGCATACTCGCCAATGGCAGGACGCTGGAGCTGGAGCCACGTTGCCTGGGCATCGACGAGATACTCGACCTGGTGCCGGGTACGCGCTAGTACCCTGCTCCCACATTTGATCGAGTACACCGGTCATGTGGGAGCTGGCTTGCCTGCGATAACGGCCTACCTGTTGGTGCAACACTCAGAGTGAAATCACCATTTAAGGGCAAAAAAAGGCAGTTATTTATACTTATTGCACCATTTAATTTCACAAAGGCGACATTTTGCCCTGTCGCGGTGCGAAACGAATTGATAAAGTCCGGCTCAATCTCTGTTTAACAACAATCAATTTGCCGAGACTTTTCATGACCGAATCCGTCGACTCCTTCCTTGCCCGCCTCAAGAAACGCGACCCGGACCAGCCGGAATTCCACCAGGCTGTAGAAGAAGTCCTGCGCAGCCTGTGGCCCTTTCTTGAAGCCAACCCGCACTATCTGACCTCGGGCATCCTGGAGCGCATCTGCGAGCCGGAGCGCGCGATCACGTTCCGGGTGTCGTGGGTGGATGATCACGGCAAGGTCCAGGTCAATCGCGGTTTCCGTATCCAGATGAACAGTGCCATTGGGCCCTACAAAGGCGGCTTGCGCTTTCACCCCTCAGTCAACTTGGGCGTGCTGAAATTCCTCGCCTTCGAACAGACCTTCAAGAACTCCCTGACCTCGCTGCCCATGGGCGGCGGCAAAGGCGGCTCGGACTTCGACCCCAAGGGCAAAAGCGACGCCGAAGTGATGCGCTTCTGCCAGGCGTTCATGAGCGAGCTGTACCGCCACATCGGTGCGGACGTGGACGTACCGGCCGGCGACATCGGCGTGGGCGCGCGGGAAATCGGCTTTCTGTTCGGCCAGTACAAACGCTTGAGCAATCAATTCACCTCGGTGCTGACCGGCAAGGGCATGACCTACGGCGGCAGCCTGATCCGCCCGGAAGCCACCGGTTTTGGCTGTGTGTATTTCGCCGAGGAAATGCTCAAGCGCCAAGGCCAGCGCGTCGAAGGCAAGCGGGTGGCGGTGTCCGGCTCTGGCAACGTGGCGCAGTACGCGGCGCGCAAGGTCATGGACCTGGGCGGCAAGGTCATTTCCCTGTCGGACTCCGAAGGCACCCTGTACGCCGAAAGCGGTTTGACCGAAGAACAATGGTCGGCGCTGCTGGAGTTGAAGAACGTACAGCGCGGGCGTATCAGTGAACTGGCCACACGTTTCGGCCTGGAGTTCCGCAAAGGCCAGACGCCTTGGGAACTGGCCTGCGATATCGCGCTGCCCTGCGCCACCCAGAACGAACTCGACGCCGACGCTGCGCGCACCTTGCTGCGCAACGGCTGCCTCTGCGTGGCCGAAGGCGCGAACATGCCGACCACCTTGGAGGCTGTGGATATCTTTATCGACGCGGGCATCCTGTTTGCGCCGGGCAAGGCGTCCAATGCCGGTGGTGTGGCGGTGAGCGGCCTGGAAATGTCGCAGAACGCCATGCGCCTGCTGTGGACCGCAGGGGAGGTGGACAGCAAACTGCACAACATCATGCAGTCGATCCACCATGCCTGCGTGCATTACGGTGAAGAAAACGGCCGCATCAACTACGTCAAGGGCGCGAACATCGCGGGCTTCGTGAAAGTGGCTGACGCGATGCTGGCCCAAGGCATCGTTTAAATCTCGGGTTCGACGCGTAACACTTCGATCAACTGATCGCCGACGGGGCGCTGCCACAGCACCTCGTCGCCCACCTGGGCGCCCAACAAGGCACGGCCCAGAGGCGAGCCCCAGTTGATCAAGCCCGCGTTGGCATCGGCCTGGTCTTCACCGACCAACTGGATGCGCTGCTGTTCGTCCTGCTCGTTGGCGAACGTGACCCAACTGCCGATCTGTACCTTGTCGGTGGACGTGGCCGGCACGACTACCTGGGCGCTTTGCACCCGCTGGTTGAAGTAGCGTAAATCCCGCTCAAGGTCAGCCTGGCGCTGTTTATCAGCCTGCTCACCTTTGGCGGCTTCGTCGCTGTGCTCCGCGTGTAACTGCGCCACCTTGGCCTGCAACTGCGCCAGCCCTTGCGCAGTCATGCGGTTGGGCTGCTCGCTGACCTGGCGCTCCACCGGCTGATCGGCCTGGGCCGCCGCGTTGTCTTCATTTACAAAAGCTCGGCTCATGGCGTTCTCCTTCCTATGGAAGTTGGGCCACGTTCGCGGGCTGATCGTTCCCACGATCAGCGTGAGCGATAGGCTTTGGCGGCGTCGCGATCTTTTTCCTGCTGCCAATCGTGTTCGCGGTCGTCCCTGCGGTTTTCCTCGTAATCGCGCAGTTCCTGGCTCTCGCGCATGGCCTTGCACTGACGAAACCCATCTTCCCAACCTTCGGCGTATGGCCGGTCTTTCAGATAGCGCGGCACATTCTTGCGAAACTCCCCGGTAATCACCCCAGCGGCCTGGCGCCCGCTGCTGCAACCGTCGTCAAAACCGTCGGCGAAGGCCGGTGGATAACCTTTGGCCAGTAATTCCTGATGGGTTGACTGGCAACCCGACAACCCCACCACCGCGCACAGCATGACCGCATACCGCCACATGGCGTACTCCCTGGCCGTTTTACGGCTGATAAGGAGAGTCTAGAAGGGGATTTGTTGGGGCGGTGTGAAGAAAAGGTGAGAAGGGTGTTTGGTTCACTCGCCGTTCGAAGTCGACGCTGTACCTATGGAGATGGAGCAATCTGTCTCGCCATAGGTACAGGGTGTGGGGTTGCGCTAATACCAGCCTGCTTTCAGGTGTTAGTCGTAATAACCCACTGTCTTTTTCAGTTGATCGGCGTATTCGTAAATCTCATCGATGGACGAAATCGCATGCCGCGTTTCATTTTTTTCCTCGTCGAATATCCCGAGGTATTTCTGGCTGCGATTGAAGTGAAGACGGCAAATCGGCTTACGGTTGTTATCGTCTAGCAGCACTCCAAAATAGCTCTGCGTATCCCTTTGTACGATTCGTTTTGCATCGACCACTGAGCGTACAACGGCCCGGACAATGTGATAACCCTCCAGCTCTTCCAGCGTCGTCAGGATTTTATCTTCTGTTTCATCTCGGTCTTGTGCGTCTGCCTTCGCGCTGTTTGTAACGGGTATTGATGCTAGCGAGGGTTGAATAACGCCGCTCATTGCGGACTTCAGACGATCGTTGATTTGATCATTCAGAAACTGGGCTAATGCTTTACGGGTCAGTTCGTAAAATTGCTCGCGAACCTTTTGTGTGATTACGCCCTCGTAGACACGGGAGGCGAAAAACTTCACAAAATCATCTTCTGGTTTGCTGACTTGCGTACCGATGAGCTTTTTCAATTGGCTGACGTATTTTAATTCCCCAGCAGCATTGATGATTGAGTCGACATCGAACGCTGATTTGGTGAGCTTGATCAGTTCAGGTACCGAGTATTCATCAATATCCAGTAAGTCCAGTTCCAAAAACGGTTTTTCGTCCATTTTATTGGGGGCGTCCAAGTCGGTAAAGAACCTGTAGACCTGACCGTTGGTGAGGATGGAAATTCTTGCGCTTGTGACGTGAAAGTATCGAAAGAGCTGCGAGGCGTGATTAATACTCAGGGACTCGCCGATCTTTTTGCATTCGATGAGTATTTGCACCTCACCGTCCTTCATGATCGCATAATCGATCTTCTCGCCTTTCTTCGTTCCAACATCACAAACAAATTCAGGCATTACTTCCAGTGGATCGAACACGTCGTAGCCCAGCACCGCGTTGATAAAAGGCATTACGAAGGCATTTTTTGTAGCCTCTTCTGTTTGAATGGCCGGGCCTTGCAATCGAACCTTTGCTGCCAGACTGGTGAGCTTTTCAAAAAAATCCATAGTGAGCCTCTTACCTTTTCAGATCCGTGTTTAGGTTGATGGCAGTTTGATATCCAACCAAGACTAGACGCAAACCTTCATAAAGCTAGGTCATCAGGAATAAGTTTTCACAGGTAAAAGGCTCAAAACATGGCTAAAATTTTCTACTTGTTTTTCAAGGAGTTATGAGGGGCTTAGAACTTCCATGCAGGCAAAGAAATTTGATTAATTTCAGCCTGCTGTTCCGAGCGCTGCATGCTCAGCCAATTCCTGTTGAATAAATGCAGCAATCATCGCGCGATAGACCTGCTCAGTGACCTCAGGGTTGGCGCCCACTACCTCGGATAATGCCCTCACCTTGGCGATTACTTGTTCAACCCGTTGTGGGGCCTTCACGTCATCGGTGTCTTTTTTGAAGCGTGCGGCTTGGGAAACGAAGTGGCCGCGTTCGGCCAGCAATGTGACGATATGTTGGTCGAGGCGGTCGATGTTTTCGCGCACTTCTTCAAGGGTGGTGCAGGCAACAGTCATGTCGATGGAACTCCTGATTTTGGCGAGGTGCGATGCGGTACGGCTGACTATACACGGGCCAAATGTGGGAGCGGGCTTGCTCGCGAATGCGGTGCGTCAGACAAACAATCAGTGACTGACACTGCGCATTCGCGAGCAAGCCCGCTCCCACATTTTGAACGTTGTAAGGCTTGCGTTAGTAGTGGTACCACTTCAGCTCAAGCATCACTTCATTGACTGGCGTGGACAGGTGGCTGAACTCACGCTGGGCACTCAGGCGCAGGCCCAGGTTGCGTGACAGTTCCCATTGCTGGTTGAGGCTGATGCTGCGCCGCACTTCGCCGTTGGTGAAGAAATCGCCCTTGGCTTCCAGGCTCAGGTTGCCCAACGGGTTTTTCCACAGCACGCCGGTATTGAAACCGGCGGCGGGGGAGATGGCTTCGCTGAAGTCGTTGTTGTGTTCCACGCGCACGGTGCCGAGGGCGAAGCCGAGCATGTCGTCGGAGAGTTGCCAGGTGCCACCGGCGCCGCCGTTGACGTGGGCCACGAGGGTTTCGTCGTCGTGTTTGCCCGGCACGCGTTCCAGGCCGCCGGTGACTTGCCACGACCAAGGCTGCAGCAGCGCATTGCGTGGCGTCAGCGAGCGGATAGTGGCCAGGTCCAGTTGCTGGAGTTGCCAGTGATTGCCCTCGTACTGGCGCAATTTCATTTGCAAAATTTCGATCTGCGCGCCCAGGGGGAAGCCTTCGGCGTTGTCGTTGAGGTCGTGGTAGGCCATGCGCAGGCCGTATTCGCCGAAGGCTTTGTCACCACGGGTGCCGATGCCGGCTTGCCAGGTGCGCGACTCGTGGCCGTTTTCCGGTAGGCCAGGCGGGGTGATCTTCAGGTCGGGCGCCGGGTTCTGGTTGATTGCGCGCAGCAGTTCGAAGCTGCGCTGGGAGCGTGTCGCATCGCGCTCCAGGCCATTGGCGCGGTAGCGGCCCAGGCGGTAAGCAGCATCCACGATCAGTGCCTGGCGCTCGCGGGGCAGGGCTTTGAATGCCGGTTCCTGCAGTTGCTTTTGGTCGTCGCTGATTTTCAGCACCCACTGTTGCTCATCGCTATCGAGTGGCTTGGCGCGTTCCAGCAGTTCACGTTCACGCGAAGGCCGATAGTCGATTTTTTCCACTAGCCCCGCATCCTTTACCGCTTTGACGGTATCGGTAGGGATCGCGGTGAGTGGGAATTGCTCAGTCAAACGCAGGCCAGGGCGGGCCACTTGCAGCAGTTCCAGCAGGCGATAGGAGCAGTTCTCGTCGAAGAAGAAGTAATCGAACTGGATCTGCTTGAGCTCCCACACGTGCTCGACCATACGCTTGGTCTCGACCTCGGTGAGGTTCAGGCGGTATTCCCACAAATCGCGGTTTTCGAGGCTGCGGTATTCGGAGAGTTTCTCCTGATAGGGCACCAGGGCGAACAGGCCCGGATAACCGCCCATCAGGCCCTTCCAGGCATAGAGGATGCTGTTGTCGGAGCCTTCGATATAGGCGCCGAAGTTGATCGCATAGCTGAGCAGGGCGGTGTTGTTGCTTTGCACGTCAGCCTGGTCGATGCGCAGCAGGGTGTGGCCGAACATCGACGACGGGCTGTTGAGGTAGGCCGCCGGGAAGATCATCACTGCACTATGGGGCGCGACGTCCTTGAACCACTGGGTGAATTCTTTGCATTCCAGCGCGGGCAGGTCGTTCAGTTGCAACTGCGCCTTGAGCCAGCGGGTACGTGCGGGGTAAACACATTGGGCGTGCTTTTCACCCAGGCTGGCCGGTGCATACAGCGCATCAACGGTGGCCTTGAGTTCCGCATCCGGATGGTGTGCGCCATCGGGAGCGAGGAAGAATTTCTTATCGCTGACATAGCTGCGCCAGCCACTGACTTTGCCGGCTTCGTAGTGCCCCAGCGACAGCCAGAACGGATCATTGGCCAGTTGCTGCAAACGTTGATCATCAAGGTGCGGGGCCGCGTACAGCGGGGCGCAGGCGAAGAGTGCCAACCAGGCAAAGCGTTTGAGCATAGGGGCAACTTAAGTCAAAAAAGTGAGACCCAAAGGGGAGGCGGGTCCAAAAATAGTACCCGCGCCTCGAAAGGCGCGGGCAGGTCGAGCTTAAGCCTGGGTTGCGTATTTCGCCAGACGGGCATCGCTTTTCAGTACAGCAATGGTGTTGTTGTGCACGTCGTCAGCGGTCACGTCAGCCTTGCTGAAGATCTGCTGGAAGTGCTCGTGGGTCACGGCCGCGAAGTGATCGCGATCTTCCGGCGCAACACCCAGTACCACCGCGTAGGTGGTCAGCGCTTCGCCGTTGCCTTTGGCCATGTCTTCGGACAGCTCGTTCATCATGCCATTCATGGCAATCCAGGACTTGCCGCCGTAGGTCAGGGCGCTGTTGGTGCTGCAACCGTTGGTGCCCGAGGTCATGCCGAAGGTGGCGTTACCCGAAGTACCGTTGGTGGTGGAGGCGAGGAAGTGGGCCGGAGTACCGCGCTGGCCTTCAAACAACATGTTGCCCCAACCGCAGTTCGGGCCACCTGGTGCTTCTGCCATTGCATTGAGGGAGACGACGGTGAAGAGAGTACCAAGAAGGATCCGTTTCATAGCTTTGTTCTCTTTGTGTGCAAACCAATGGACAAGGGTTCAGGTGCTCAACGCACCCTAGGGGCCAGTTATTAGTCCAACCCGCGCAGTTTGGAGTTTAGGCACGTTCCCAGGGTTCCGTGTTTTTTTATAAACATTCAGTGGCGGGCGATTTTTTTGTAGGACGCGTGCCGTGTCTATGCTTTCCCGAAAGCGCGCCTTGCCAGAGCGCTCAACCGGGAGCCAGAATGCCCCATCTGCCCCGCCTGATGTAAGGAAGCCCGATGCCTGATCCTGTTGCTGCCAGCTTGCGTCTAGCGCCCGAAGCGCTGACTCGCCCTTTCTCCGCTGAACAGTTCAGCTTCTCGACCACCAATGATTTGGAGCCCTTTCGCGGTGTGCTTGGCCAGGAACGTGCGGTTGAAGCCTTGCAGTTCGGCGTGGCCATGCCACGCCCCGGTTACAACGTGTTTGTCATGGGCGAGCCGGGCACCGGCCGCTTTTCGTTCGTCAAACGCTACCTGAAAGCCGAAGGCAAGCGCCTGCAAACCCCGGCGGACTGGGTTTATGTGAATAATTTCGATGAGCCCCGCGAGCCCCGCGCCCTGGAATTGCCAGGTGGCGCCGCTGCGGCGTTTATCGCTGATATCAACGCCCTGGTCGATAACCTGGTCGCCACCTTCCCGGCGGTGTTCGAACACCCCACTTATCAACAGCGTAAAAGCGCCATCGACCGGGCGTTCAACCAGCGCTACGACAAGGCGCTGGACGTGATCGAACGCCTGGCCCTGGAAAAAGACGTGGCGCTGTACCGCGACAGCTCCAATATCGCCTTTACGCCGATGCTCGACGGCAAGGCGCTGGACGAAGCCGAGTTTTCGCAACTGCCGGAAGCCGATCGCGAGCGTTTCCACACCGATATCTCCGAGCTGGAAGAACGCCTCAACGAGGAGCTGGCCAGCCTGCCGCAATGGAAGCGTGAGTCCAACAACCAGCTGCGCCAGTTCAACGAAGAAACCATCACCCTGGCCCTGCAGCCTTTGCTGGCGCCGTTGTCAGAAAAATACGCAGAAAACGCCGGGGTCTGTGGCTACCTGCAAGCCATGCAGGTGTACCTGCTCAAAACCGTGGTGGAGCAATTGGTGGACGACGCCAAGACCGACGCCCAGGCGCGCAAGCTGCTCGAAGAGCAATACTGCCCGA
Source organism: Pseudomonas sp. FJ2-5-13 (assembly GCF_029201605.1). Classification (NCBI taxonomy): domain Bacteria; kingdom Pseudomonadati; phylum Pseudomonadota; class Gammaproteobacteria; order Pseudomonadales; family Pseudomonadaceae; genus Pseudomonas; species Pseudomonas sp. FJ2-5-13. The sequence continues at coordinate 5,192,821 of NZ_CP104045.1, read as the reverse complement.
GCCTGGTGGTGGGCCACTCGGTCAACGGTGGCGCGCCAGTGGTGTTTGAACCGCACCCGACCTACGACAACCTGTTCGGCCGTATCGAATACAGCACCGACCAAGGCGCGCTCTACACCACCTATCGCCAGCTGCGTCCTGGCGCCTTGCACCGCGCCAACGGCGGTTTCCTGATCCTGGAAGCCGAAAAAATGCTCAGCGAGCCCTTTGTGTGGGATGCGCTCAAGCGTTCCCTGCAATCGCGCAAGCTGAAGATGGAATCGCCCCTGGGCGAACTCGGCCGCCTGGCCACCGTCACCCTCAACCCGCAGATGATTCCCTTGCAGGTCAAGGTGATCATCATCGGTTCGCGCCAGTTGTATTACGCCCTGCAAGACGCCGACCCGGACTTCCAGGAGATGTTCCGCGTACTGGTGGACTTCGACGAAGACATCCCCATGGTCGACGAGAGCCTGGAGCAGTTCGCCCAGTTGCTCAAAACCCGCACGTCGGAAGAGGGCATGGCGCCGCTCACCTCGGACGCGGTGGCGCGCCTGGCGACCTACAGCGCACGCCTGGCCGAACATCAGGGCCGCTTGTCGGCGCGTATTGGTGATTTGTTCCAGCTGGTCAGCGAGGCGGACTTTATTCGCCACCTGGCGGGCGACGAGATGACCGATGCCGGGCATATCGAGCGCGCCCTCAAGGCCAAGGCCACACGCACCGGCCGCGTGTCGGCGCGGATTCTCGACGATATGCTCGCCGGCGTCATCCTGATCGACACCGCCGGTGCGGCCGTGGGCAAGTGCAACGGCCTGACGGTGCTGGAAGTGGGCGACTCGGCATTCGGCGTGCCGGCGCGGATTTCCGCCACGGTGTACCCGGGCGGCAGCGGCATTGTCGACATCGAGCGCGAAGTTAACCTCGGCCAGCCGATTCACTCCAAGGGCGTGATGATCCTCACCGGTTACCTGGGCAGCCGTTATGCCCAGGAATTCCCGTTGGCCATCTCCGCCAGTATTGCCCTGGAGCAGTCCTACGGCTATGTGGACGGCGACAGTGCGTCCCTGGGCGAGGCGTGCACCTTGATCTCGGCCTTGTCGAAGACGCCGCTCAAGCAATGCTTTGCCATCACCGGCTCGATCAACCAGTTTGGTGAAGTGCAGGCGGTGGGCGGGGTCAACGAGAAGATCGAAGGCTTCTTCCGCCTCTGCGAAGCCCGCGGGTTGACCGGTGAGCAGGGCGCGATCATCCCTCAGGCCAACGTCGCCACGCTGATGCTCGACGAGAAGGTGTTGCAGGCTGTGCGTGCCGGGCAATTCCATATCTATGCGGTGCGCCAGGCCGACGAGGCGCTGAGCCTGCTGGTGGGCGAAGATGCCGGCGAGCCGGACGCCGAGGGGCAGTTCCCGGAAGGCACCGTGAATGCGCGGGTGGTGGAACGCTTGCGGGCGATTGCCGAGATGATCAGTGAGGAGGATTTGAAGGAGGCGGAAAAAGAGCTGGCGCAGCAGGCGTTGGCAGAAGCCAAGCCGACCTGATAGCCAAGGCGAAACGGGATCAAAACTGTGGGAGCGGGCTTGCTCGCGAATGCGGAGTGTCAATCACTGCATCTGTGACTGAACCAGCGCATTCGCGAGCAAGCCCGCTCCCACATTGACCTATTAAACCTGCCACAAAATTGACTCTCGCCTGGGACCAACGCCCGTTGGTCTCTACAACCTTGGTTTGTCGCGTTTTTATTCTATTCTCAGAGTCAGGGATATCCACAGGAGTCGCAGGATAGAAACAGCCTCGCCGTGCGCTGGGGCTGAACACCGATCTACCGAGGGTCGCCGCCATGTCGCGCAACCTTTGCCTTACCCGCCAGTGCCTGGGCCTGGTCACCCGTATCGAATGCTCCATTCGCCCTCTGGCCGGGGATAACGGGATGTGGACGCTGCTATTTGCCGCCGGCATGTCGGGCGAACAGCCATCCACCGTCAAATCCCAGGGTCCGTTCCATGGGCCTTTCGTGGCAGAACGCATGCTGGGCACCATCGTCGATAGCCTGACCTTGCACGGCTACGAGCAAATGGACGAGCCGCAGATCTGGTGCCTGCACCTGCAAGCCCATCTGCGCCAACTCAACGGCGGCCAGGAGCGGCTGGCCCTGTAGCGCCGGTTATTTGCTCTCAGGCTTGTCCAGCTTGACCTCAAAGCCGTATTGCACGGTGCTGAGGTCGGTGCGCTGGTAACTTTCCAGCGTGGTCGGCTGGCCGTAGAAATAATGCACGTCAAACATCGCCGTGCCGTATTCCTCGGCGCGGTGGCTGACACCGAGGATCTCCTTGAGGTAATTGCCGCTGGCATCCTTGGCGTAGAAACGCCAGCTGTCGGCGGGGAAGTCCTTCTGGTCGACGATCAGCGCGTTGTCCTTGAGCGACAGGCCCTTGGGCAGCTTGGCGGCGTCGATTGTGGCTTTCTCGATGGTGGCCAAAAACAACGGTACCGAGCCCACCACATACGCCGGGGTTTCCGGGAACAGGTTGAGGTCGTACGTCAGCGTGCCGCTGGCGGCATTCAGTTCGAACGCTTCGGTCGGCAACTCGATGGGCTTGCCTCGTTCGCCCTTGTCATCGGCGGTGAAGAAGGTGATAGGCGCGTCACTGTTGTTGCGCTCGGCACCGACCAGGTCGTCATTGAAGGTGAACGGGTGGTCGAACACGATTTTTGCGGCACTGGCGTCTTCGGTCGATTGGCTGAGGGTGACGCTGTTTTTCAGTTGGTCCTCCGTCATCGAGGCATCTTTGAGCCAACTGGCGGCGCCGTCGTCATACACCGTGACCGGCATTGGCAGGGGCTGTACGGTGTGTTGCAGGCTGTTCCTGTCAAAGCGCATCACCGGCAGGTCCAGGTCTTTACGGGTGAGCGTGGCCTTGGAGAAATCCAGCACATTGACCTGCAGGTTATCGATCAGCCCGTTGAAATACACCTTGGCGTAATGGCTGGTCTGCTGGCGCTCGAAGGCTTTTTGCGCGTCGGTCAGCTGTTTATCGAAGGCATCGGACCACGCGGTTTGTTTCTGCATCTCGGCCAGTTGTTTCTCATAGAACGCCACTTGCGCGGCACTCTCGTTGATCGAACCTGAGCGGGTCAGAAATTGCCCGGTGCTGTCCTGTGCCTGTACCAGCAGCGGGTTGGGTGACGCATCGCCCACTTCGGCGGCCAGGGGCTGGCTGTTGGTCAGTTCGATCTCGGCGTAGTTCTTTTCCAGCGTCAGCAGGTTGAGGGTGATGTTGCCTTCGGTGCGTTTATGGCCCACGTCTTGTTTGGTCAGGTCGAACGTCAGCACCTTGCCCGGGGTGATCACCTCCACCGCGCCCTTGAGGCTGATGGGTTGGGGTTGGCTCTTGTTTTCCGTCTCGATGCCTTCGATAAACGGGTAGGTCACCGTCAGGTCGTCGGGGTTGGTCAGGTTGGAGCTGCTGGGGCTCAGTTGAATGCCGGGGTCGGTTTCGGACCATTCCGGCTGGAAGGGAATGACTTTATCGTTGCTCAGGGTGACCGACTGCCATTCCAGGCCATGGGGGAAGGGGAACTGGTCCGGGGCGTTGAAGTTGAACGGGAAGACCGGCTGCAAATCCGTCAGGTAGTCGGAGTGCGAGGTTTTGCGCAGTACGAACAGGCCATTGATGTAGGTGTCCACCAGCGCTTGGGGCGTAGGGTAATGCTTGAGCAGGGCCAGGCTGTCTTCGCCGTATTCGGCTTCGATGGGCTTGCTGGCGAGCTTGACGCGCGCGCGCTCCAGCAACAGCAGCGAGCCGCCCAGGTCCGCAATGGCATCGCGCAGTTTAGGGTCCTGGATGCTGTCCAGGGACTGTTCGAACTTGGTGGTTTTCTCTTCGAGGGTCGCCTGCTTCTGCTCTTCTTTGGGGGAGCAGCCGCTGGCCATCAGCAACGCCGCGCACAGGCCGAGAGCGGCCAAAGGGGATCGCACATCCATCATCTGAGTTTTCCTGTCCGACATCATCGAGCCGAGTTAATGGTCTCGACACTAGCAGAAAAATTCTCTTACAGATGCCACTTGGGTCAGTTTTCTCGCGGTGACAGGGGCCAGGTGGCGGCTGGTATACTCGGCGCCATTTTTAGCCAAGCTGTGTGAGATTCAATGGAACGCTTTATCGAAAATACGATGTACGCCTCGCGTTGGCTGCTGGCGCCGATCTACCTGGGCCTGTCCCTGGGCTTGCTGGTCCTGGCGCTGAAATTCTTCCAGGAAATCATTCACGTAATTCCCAACATCTTCACCATGTTGGAAGCCGAAGTGATCCTGCTGCTGCTGTCGTTGATCGACATGGCCCTGGTCGGCGGCTTGCTGGTGATGGTGATGATTTCCGGCTACGAGAACTTCGTCTCGCAGCTGGATATCGACGAGAACAAAGAAAAGCTCAACTGGCTGGGCACCATGGACTCTTCGTCGCTGAAGATGAAAGTGGCGGCCTCCATCGTGGCGATTTCCTCCATCCACCTGCTGCGCATCTTCATGGACGCCAAGAACGTCGATCCAGAGCACCTGATGTGGTACGTGATCATCCACATGACGTTCGTGGTCTCGGCGTTTGCCATGGGCTACTTGGACAAGCTCACCAAGCATTAAGGCCACGCGCTGGCCTTACTGCTCCACGAAGTAGTAAGGCTGGCGGTTGACTGCCATCTGCTTGATCACCGTAACCGGCGCTTTCAGCCGGTCGGTGTGGTCCGTCAACGCCACGTTGCCGGGCTTGGCGCTCAGGAAGGCGCGCAGTTCGGCTTCGGTGTTCAGGATTGGCAAGTAGGCTTGCAGGTAGAACACGCTGGCGCCGTCGATGCGCTCGTTGGGTTGATACATCGCCACCGTCCTGCCTTCGTCTTGCAGGGTCTGGATCTGACTCATCACCGGTACGAATGAATGGCGTACGTCGGCTTTGGGCGCAAACCAGAAGGCCGCGCTCAGGTAGCAGGCGATGGCCAGGCTGAAAACCCCGCCAATAATGCGGCGATGATAACGGTACAGCCCCGGCTTATGGTCTTTGGCCCACTCCAGCAACACCCGCGCATATTCAGCGGCCAGCACCGCCGCGGCTGGCGTCAGTGCCATCAAATACACGGTGCGTTTGCTGGAAGCCAGGGTCAGCAGGGTGAACTGCGCCACCAGCCACACACTGAAAAACAACCGGTAGCGGTTGCGCACCAGGCTTTTGCGGAAGTGCCACAGGCCCAGGTACACCAGGATGTTCCAGGGCAGGAAGGCCTCGGGCAGTTTCGCGAGGTAATAGTAAAACGGCTCGTAGTGCCCGGCTTCTACGAACGAACCACTGAAGCGCCCGACGCTATTGGTCCATAACACTTCACCCACCGCCTGCATCCCGCCGCGCTGAAACAGAAACCCCAGCCAGATCAGCAGCGGCACCAACGCCAACAACGTGAACAGCGCCGGCTTGAGCCAATCGCCTAGCCGCAGGCGTTTATCCATCAGGCTAGTGCTGAGCAGGTACACAAAAATCACAATGCCCGGCATCGCCAGCCCCAACACGCCCTTGCTCAACGTAGCGATGACCATCCCGGCGGTAAACAACGCCCAGGCCCAGGTACTCGAACCTTCACGCTCGGGCCGTACCGCCTGGTAAAACCCCAGCAGGGCCGCGGTGACACCGAGGCTGAGCAACGAATCCTCACCCACACCTCGCACATTGCCCCAGTAACTGGCCATGGTTGCCAGGATCAACGCGGCACTGAACGCCAGCGTCTGCGGCCGCCCGAACCGACGCAGCATCCCGTACAACAGCATCACACTGAATAACCCGGCAAACGCCGACGCCAAGCGCACCGCCCCGGTGCTGGCGCCAAACAGGCGAATCGCCCCGGCGTCCAGCCACAGGCTCAGGGGCGGTTTTTCCAGGAAGGGTTCACGAAACAGGCGCGGCACCACCCAGTCATTGTCCAGGTGCATCGCCATGGCGATCCCGGACACCCGGGCTTCGGTAGAGCCTTGCAGCTCATGGTTGCCGAGGGCGAAGAAGAACAACAGAGCAGCAAGCAAGAGCAGCAGGGGAGCGGGGCGCGTCATGGAGTCTGGCTACCGGGGCATGAGACCGATCGGGCGACCGGTCATGGGTAGTCAGGGAGTATACGAGCGCGATTCTTAACCTTTGGTGAACGGCTGTGGGTTTTTCTCGGGCGCGTCAGGGCATTTTCAAGCTGGGCACTGCCGCTTTGCCTTGTTCGGTCAGCACCGGCTCCAATTGCTCCCAGGTAAAGCTCAAGTCGTTGTCGCAACCGTCACCATTGGCCGGTGTCGAGAGTTGCAGGCCCTGAGTGTTGAAGCTCAGGTGAAAGTTGGAGTAATCGGTGATCGCCGGGCAGCCCTCGTCAGTGGTGGTTTGCTTGGCCAGCCAAGTGCTGAAGGCGGCCGGCAGCTTCAAATGGCCGGAATAGGCGTCATGCCATTGCTGATGGCCGCCGAGCCAGGCCCATGGGTCCACACTGTCACCGGTTTGCAGGTTCCAGGAGTGCAGGCCCCAACTGATGCCCATGGCGCCTTGGCCTGCGGCCCAGCGGTAGAACCGCACGGTGAGAAATTGCGATGACCAATAGGCGGGCTCGACCTCGATCTCACTGGTATAGACCGAGCCGTTTCGACCCAGGTATTCACGCCGTTCATAAAAATAGTCGGTTAGATCTTCGTCATTGACGGCCAACGCGGCGAGTTGCTGATTGATCTTCTGCACCGCCGGGCTATCGCCCTCCAGCTTGAGCGTGACGCGTGGGCCTTGGGTCTTGAGCTGGTAGGTGTGGTTGTGGAAAGTCTTCTTCTCGGTCTTGATCGGCAACGGCGCGGCTTCCATGGGCGCGTTATAGGCATCGCTGCCGCAGCCGTCCGTGCCAATGCGGCGCAGGGCCAGTGGCAGCGGCGCACCGCCATCGGTTTTGCTCCAAGCACCAGAAAGGGTATCGCCCTGAGGCTTTTGCAGGGCCCAGAAACCGGTGTTGCCTTCCTCCACCCAAGGGGCGTTGTCGTTGGCCTGGGTCAGCTGAATCGGGGTACGGATGCGCTGGTAGTAATAACTGCCATGCTCCCCGTCGGCGCCGTTGAAACACACGGTGATAGCGGACTTGCCCAAAGTCCCTTGCCAAACCCCGGCCAGCTCGGCAGCGGTGGCAAGTAAAGGCATGACGGAGAGGGCGATGACGGCGAAGGGCTTGAGCACGGGTATCTGACTTCCGGTTGTCTGATAAAGGCCGTCAGGGTAATGGGAAGTGTGAGGGGATGCCAGGGGGCGAGATGCGGTGAGGCGTCTCGCCCTTTTTCGTGTTTTAAGGCTGTGGCGTCTGGGTAGTGAATGGTTGGGTGTTCAGGACTCGTTCTACCAGTAGCTCACCCAGAACGATTAATTGTTGGGCGGCGAGCAACTTGTGGCGGTGCGCGCCTTCAAGTTCGAAAGCCAGGTCGGTGGTCATGGCGTTGAGGGAGGCGAGGGTTTCGCTGGCTTGGATTAGCAGGGTTTCGGGGTGGATGTTTTCGGCGAGGATGAAGAGGGTGGTTGGGGGATTGGGGGTGATTTTTTTCACGATGAAGCTCCTACACTGTTTAAGGAGCTGCCTCCCCCTGCTGTCAAACAGGATTGGGTGGCAGCTGTACGCGGGTTGACAGACCGGAAGTGTAGGAACCCGGCGCACCCGAAGATGCCCCACGCACAGCCGCCATGAACGGAGCGGAATGCGCAAGCATGCCGTCTTATCACGGGGTGTGAAAGGTTACACTTTTCGGCCTGTCAAAGCCGGTCGCTGATCATCAGCGACGCAAAGAAGTTAGCGTTGTGAAGGCGGTTGCGCCAGTTCACCAACAGCGCGGCGTGTTGCGGGAAAATTCCGAAGCTTGGCCCTGCGGGGTTCAGCCTGGATTCATGATTATTACTGGTGTGTTTTTGCCAGGCGAAAAAAAGCTCAGGACTGCTGGGCAGGTTCTAACAATTGCCTGCGCGCTGTACTGAGCTGGTAGAGGGTTTTGTTCAGTCGCTGCCTGAGCGTCAAGCACGAGATGGGTTATCGCCGAGTCTGACGCTGCCATTGCTGCAACAGTCGCAGGTTATTCGCGACAGGCGAGTTTGGCCAGTTCACCAACAGCGCGCCATGTCGCGGGAAAATTCCGAAGCGCTGCTCTGGCGACTTTCTTTCCTCCGGAAACCTCTGCTAAAAGCTCCAGTCCTCAGCCTGAACCAACTGGCAGAACGGCCCGTTGAGCGTGGCATTGTGATGAGCCACGATGGCCTCGGCTTTCATCAAGGGCGTGTCAGAACAGGTATGGCCGTCGGCGATAAGTACCGCATCGAAGCCAAGGTCACGCGCGGCGCGGCAGGTGCTGTCGACGCAGTATTGCGTTTTCATCCCAGTGACCACCACACCGGTCGCGCCGCTGGAGCGCAGATTGTCAGCCAGATCAGTCATTGCAAAAGCATTAGGCCGGCGCTTTTCGAACACCACTTCCCCACCCAGCAACTTCAGTTCCTCGGCAACCAGCGTAAGCGGGCTGCCCGATTCGATTGGCGAGCCAGCGGGGCCGATATGACGCGCGAGAAAAATCGGCGCGCCTGCGCTGCGTGCCTTGTCCATCAGGGTATTGAGAGTTTCCAACAGCTCGTTGCAGCGCCAGGGTTTTTCCGGGCCGTGGATGAGTCCGACTTGGATATCCAGTATCAACAGGGCGTACATGGGTGCATCTCCTTGCGTGTGAGCCAGCGACACAAGGGCATAAAAAAAGGCCCTGTCCATCGCTGGCGGGCCTTTGAAGTTCGTTGGTTATTGGCTCACGACACCTCGCACGCTCCGCTTTCGGCGGTCGTGGTGATGGTTGTCGAGGTGAGGCAATAGGTACTCATGAGCTGACATTATCAATATCGCCGACGGCTGGCAACACAACGTCCAATGTCGCCTCAGTGCGAAAAACAGTCGTGTGAGTTCAAGTTACCAGCGCCCACCTATTGCATGCTTGAGTTCAAACGCTGGCATAAAGGAGGCCACGCTGATGCAATCCCAGGAAAAGGACCTGTCTCTTGTTAACCACCTCTCGCTCAGCCGCGACGAAATCGAAGCATTTCGTCACCAAGGGTTTATCAAACTCAAAGGCTTCTTATCTGAGCACGCCATTCAATCCTTGAAGCAGGCGGCCCGTTCGAAAGTGATCTCTGCACGGGAGTCGAAGTCTGCCTATGGGGATTCCTTCAGCCGGTTGACCTACGATCTGGGGACAACCGATGCGGTGAAGAACATCTATTCCTCGATCGCTTTCAGGACGGCCTTGGTGACGTTAATCGGGCATCCGCTGATCATGACCGAGTCCCAGAGTTTCGAGCTTACCCCGCATAAAGAGGGGTTTGCCTGGCACTACGATTCCCTGAGTTTCAGGTACATCCGCCCTCAGGACGCAGCCTTCAGCGTGTGGATCCCGTTGGATCCTATCGACAATTCAGGCCAAGGCGGGGGCATGGCTTATTTAGCCGAAGACATCTACTCCGCGAAGGCGAATTTCCAGATGGCCAGCCTGCTTTCCAAACGAATGGCTGCCGGCGTTGCCGTGGAGGATTTTTCCGCGCATTTGAGAGCTGTGTTCCAAACCCCCAGCCTGCTCACAGACCTGTTTGAAGCGTATAAAACCCAGGACGATTTTGCATTGGGCGACGTACTGCTGTTCACCAAATCGATGTGGCACCGCTCTGAACCGCTCTTGCCAGGCCCGCTCGCGACTCGACTGGCGGTGACCATGCGTTTTCTCGATTGGCGTTCACGATTGGACAAAACGATGTTCGAAGGCGAGTCTGAAAGCGGTGGCGGCGTAGGAATGGGGGTCAATTGGGGCAGACCGACCCAGACCGCCTATGGCTCGCAATTTATCGACATCAATGACGGCGACGAAATTCGCACTTCTACCTATTGTGGGCCTGTCATCTGATGCCCCCGCAAAGGTCGTCTGCAGAGGAGCGCTAATGTCCAGATCCTACGCGCTGGGGGTGGCAGCTGCGGTATTTGCCACCTTCAGCTGGGCGCTTAATTTTCTATCGCCCTACATGATGGGCGCGTTCGGTCCGATTGATTTCATTACCCTGCGGTTCATCGTGTCTGGCTGCATCGGTCTGGTGATGCTGCGTATCTATTGGCCTGGCGACCCCGTTTTAACCAGGCGCTCAATCCTCAACGCCGGGCTGCTGGGCGTGCTTGGCTATGCGGTGTACATCGGTTGCATCATGGGCAGCGTGCTCAATGGCGGCGCTATCATCGCACCGGCATTCCTGAGCGCTACACCGGTCATCATTGCGGTCGCGGGCAATATGATCGAGCGCACCACCACCTGGAGCAGCCTCGCGGTCCCCATCATCCTGGCGGTTTGTGGGTTGGTCGCGGCAAACTATGGCACCTTGGTCGGTGTTTTAGACAATGACCTGACCTCCTACCTGGTCGCGGTCAGCTACGCCGTGGGTGCGGTGCTGACCTGGCTGATGTTCAGCATACTCAACCAGAAGATGCTGGCGAAAATCCCCAGGGTGCACGCAGGCCTATGGACGGGCCTGATGATGGTCGGCGCCGGTCTGAGCGTGGTTATTTTCGTGCCGTTCGGGCTCGTATTGGACCTGTACACCTACCCGCATTTGGACCTGCACTTGGGCAACACCCTGCCGGTGCTGGCTGCCGCAACGGCGCTGGCCTGTGTTGCCTCCGTTGGCGGCGCATGGGCCTGGAATTTTGCCAGCCAAAGGCTACCGATGGCCCTGTCCGGGCAGCTTATTTCAGTGGAAACCATATTCGCAGTCGCCTTTGGGCTGATCGCCGAGCAGCGCTTGCCTACCGGTCTTGAGGTTCTGGGGATTGTTGGGCTGTTGGCCGGTGCTTCGATTGCGGTGAGGGTGATGGCTCAGGGGGATCGTGAGGGGGTGAAGGTGCTGGGTTGACTGATTGAGCTGGCGGGTGGGGTATGGCAATAGCGGATTTCCAGGCACGAAAAAAGACGTTCAAGGACGTCTTTTTTCGTGCATTTGGTGGGCCGGGGTAATTTGAATCAGTATCTTATCTTGTTGATTTAATTAACTAATATATTTTTATATTTTTTTCTGGAATACCGACTGGAATACCGTTCAGCTGAAATAGTGCACCGCTCAGCTCTCTTCGGAATTCACGTGTGCCGCTATCCATAGTCGTCCTAGTGAAATAAAATTTGTCACCTGTTGACTGACGAGTTTCTGCCTACTGCAGTGGGCTGCGTTCGACCACAAGCGGAATATGACCTATAAATAATCCGTGCTGGGGTGCCGCTGAGTGTAACGAACGGGCAGACTTCCACGACCTTTCGCGTCGGCCTGTTCGGGCTGGAAAACTGGGTAATATCGAGTACCTACGGCTACGCTGAAACAGGCGCTGGATAAGATGTCGGCTGGTAGTTGTGATTTATAGACGCATAACAAGGCAATAGCTGTCCGTGCAATGACTTGTTATGCGGTCTCATTGAATCGCTTTGCGGTTCACACTAAAGCTGGCAGGCCCAGCTCTTTCAGAAACGCATTGTGTTTGTCCCGTGCCTCATGAATGGTTTCTTCCAGTGAAACCAGTTCGGCATTTACGATTTGCAAGTCAATCTCTGCCTCTGCGCTTGCCGTACTGATGTAGCGAGAGATATTCAGGTTGTAGTCGTTCTTCTCGATCTCCTCCATCGTTACTCGTCGGGAGTAGCGGGGCTCTTCCTGGCGGAACTGGTAGGTCTCAATAATCTTGGCTATGTTCTCATCCGTCAGATGGTTCTGGCGCTTGCCTTTAAAGAAGTGCTCAGCTGCATTGATGAATAGTACGTCGTCTGGTTGCTTGCATTTTTTGAGCACGAGGATGCAAACCGGGATACCAGTGGAGTAAAAAAGGTTGGATGGCAAGCCAATCACAGTGTCGATGTGGCCGTCCTTTAGCAGCTTGGTGCGGATGCGCTCCTCTGCACCGCCACGGAACAGCACACCGTGAGGCAGAATGATGGCCATTACGCCCTCGTCTTTCAGGAAATGAAAGCCATGCAGCAGAAAGGCAAAGTCGGCAGCCGATTTGGGGGCTAGGCCGTGGTTTTTGAAGCGCACATCGTCGGCCTGGGCGTCCGTGGGTTCCCAGCGGTAGCTGAAGGGCGGATTAGCAACGATGGCGTCGAACGCGGGTTTTTTGGCGGGATTCAACTCGCGCAAGATGTCCCAGTCGTTAGTCAGCGTGTCGCCGTGATAGATCTCGAACTCAGTATCCTTTACCCCATGCAGTAGCATGTTCATGCGGGCCAAGTTGTAGGTGGTGATGTTCTTTTCTTGGCCGTAAATCTTGCCAATGCCATGCGGCCCCATGCGCTTGCGCACATTAAGCAGCAGCGAGCCTGAGCCGCAGGCGAAGTCCATCACGCTTTCCAGGCGTTGCTTGGGGCCGGTTTTCGGATCCTGGCTATCGAGGGTGACGATGGTGGAAAGGATGTCGGAAATTTGTTGGGGAGTGTAGAACTCGCCCGCCTTCTTGCCTGAGCCGGCGGCAAACTGGCCGATCAGGTATTCATAGGCATCGCCCAGTGCATCGATGTCCGTGGAGAATTCTGCCAGACCTTCGGCGATTTTTTGGATGATCGTACAGAGCTTGGTGTTGCGCTCTGTGTAGTTTTTGCCCAGCTTTGGGGAGCTCAGGTCAATTTCCGAAAAAAGTCCCTGAAAGGTGCTCTCAAAAGACTCGGTTTCGATGTATTTAAAGCCCGCCTGCAGTGTGTTGAGCAGTTCACCGTTCTGGGTGCGGGCCATATTGGCGATGCTGTTCCACAGATGCAGCGGCTGGATGACGTAATGCACCTTGCGCCGCATCTGCTTTTCAAATTCGGTGATGTCATCCGGGTTGTTTGTGTACCAGAGCGCGAGCGGCACACGTCGGTCTTCATCTTCGACTTTGGGGTAATCGCTGCCCAGCTCCTTCTTGGCTCCCGCCTCATAGTTGTCTGACAGATAGCGCAAGAAGAGAAAGGAAAGCATGTAGTCGCGGAAATCATCCGCATCCATGGCCCCGCGCAATTGGTCGGCAATGGCCCAGAGGGTCTTGCCCAGTTGTTTTTGGCTGGAGTCGTTCATGGTTTTAGCTCGAGAGTCGGGATTGGTGCTGTCGTGGAGGCAGTCTGCTCTAGGATGTCGGGCAGAGCGAAACGGTAGCGGTTGAGAAAGGCACTGAGGATTTGTCGGAAAAGCTCTTTGGTATCGTTCACCATCTCCATAGGTTGATAAATGGCGTATTTGCCATGGCTCAGAAGGTTAAGCGCTCGGGAATAGAGCACCTCATCTTCTACACCGTGAATACAGGCAGAAAAATCGTCATACCCGAAGAAGGTCGCGGTCTTCTCCATGATGCTGCGCAGCATATTGAAGTGGTAAGTGTAGAGTTTGCCACCCTCAGCAGCCTTGTGGATTTCTGCAAGCGTTGCCACATGATGGAAAAATGGCGTGTCATCCGTTGCCCGCAGGGTGTAGGTGGTACCGCGTTCGGGCCGGTGGAGGAAGTATTTTTTATGCGGTTCTTTCTTCAATTCATTGCACACCACGTTGAAGAACAGAGCGTGGTGGGAAGAGAGGACGACTTTCCAGCGATCTTTGCCTCTGCGGAGCAGTTTCGCGAGATCGCTCGCCACGGCAATGGCATTGTTGTCGTCCAGGGAGGAGATAGGGTCGTCTATATAGAGGTATTCGACCCACGCATAGGACTCGGCTCCGTCGATCACTCGCTCGCAAATGGCCATGAACAGACACCAGATGAAAATGTTCTCCTCACCGCGGGATACCTTGATGTAGCTGGCTTCATCTTTACGGAAGCTGATGGTCCATTTGTCGTAGTCGATATCAAAAATAAAATCCGTGTACCGACTGAGGTAGCCTCCAATGCTTTCCTCCAGGGCCAAATCTTTGAGGCCATTGAAAAACTTGGAAGCCGCGTTGAGGCGTAAGTGCCGCGCACTGTCGTTATCCAGGTCGTTGTCCCAAGAGAAAAGGTCTTCGGTGAAGGCGTTGAAATAGAGCGTGTCGGGGTTCCCCTTATTTTTGCGCTTCCCAGCGTCTTTGAACTCCATGGACAGGCGGGTTTTGCCTGTGCCGTTGTATGCGTAAAGCAGCACAAATCCCTGATTTCCACCGGTCAGGTCATCCCGCAGCCGGGTGACTAGTTTTCCAATGTTCGTGAATTTCTGAATCTTCGGCTTTCCACTCATGCAGCTGTCTCCGCCGCAGGGAAAAGCTGCTGAGTTAGTCCTTTTTTTTGCATTTTGAGGACTGCTAGCTTTTGGATTTGGGCGGTGATGAGGTCGTCGAGGGAGGTCAGACAGTCGGCGATGCGTAGTTGTTCTGGGATAGTAGGAACAGCAACGATTAGTTCTTTCCGGAAAGTGGTCGGATTGATGTTGGCCTGACTGATACTTGGCTTGGCGAGTGTCTTTATTTGTGCCTGATGCAATGGCGTATTCAGCATGAAGTTACAGAACGAAGGATTGATCCGCTGTTTGTTCAGACGATACGTGACGATGTAGGAGGCCGTTATGCACTCTGATTTGAGCCGGAAGAGAGAAATTTTTCCGACTAGGGCGGGGCTATTGGTTCTATTGAGAAGAATATCTCCGTCCTCCAAGCGGAAGGATTCGAACGAGTCAGGATCCAAATCGATATAGACCAGGTTTGTAAAATCTAGCCCGCCGTCGACCATATTTCCCATGCGCAGAACCGGATACTGACCTTTCGGTGAAGTTGAGCTTGATGTCCCGTAGAAGGATTTGGTTACAAACTTATCAAATGGACACACTTCCCACTCCCCGTCGTTTTGGAATTCAGGGAATCGGAGGCGGGGTTGGTTTTCGCCTTCGCGAGGGAAAAGTAGCTGCATCAGCCCTTTTTTATGTGTCTTAAGGGCGTGTACTTTTCGAGCTTGCACAGCGATCAGATCGTCTACCGAACTGAGGCAATCGGCGATTTTTTTTTGTTCGTCAGGTTTGGGGACTGCAACCCTAATTTTTGAATAGGCAGATATCCAATGTCGTCCATGGGCACCGACTTCGTAATTAACTCTCTGCATTGATTCGTAAATAAACTTGATGTTGGCGCCTTTTTTCGCCAACAAAATCTTCATTGCTGACGATTTCGCCTTAAACTGAAAATCCACGTATTGAGATGCGGTTGTGAAATCATCAAAAATAATAACTGGAAGGGGATGGTCAAAAACCCCTTCAGTCTCATTCGTATATCCCAAAATGAAGGTTTTTCCGGCTGTGACGACCGGTGTTTCGTACTTGTCGTCATAGGCCGTGCTATTCACCAAAAACTTTGTAGGCTGGAGATAATCCAAGCATTCTCCTAACTCTTTTGGCCCCCAACTCTCCGCATCCTGAAACTGTGGGAACCGCAGCTTGGGCACCAGTGTGGGAAGATCATCTTCCTGTAGGCTCATGGTTTTAAGTTTACTGCTCATAAGCACTGAGTCCTGAGATGTCGCGGCCTTGGGCGCGTTTAGTTAGCAGAGGGTGCAAATCTTCCATTAGGGCCAGCTCGGCTTGGGTGCGGGCTTTCCAGCCGAGTTCGAGAGGGGCCATGAGGTCGCTAAGCTGTTCGCCGTCGAAGATCATACGTTGCAGGATGCGCTCTACAAAGCCTTGCAGGGCGGCGGGTGGCAGCCGATGTTTTGTGGCGATGGTGGCGAGCTCAGCACTGTCTTTTTCGTTTTTGAAGTGGGCGTAGCCGTTGCGGATAGCAGTTTCGCTAAGGCCTTCTCCTGCTTTGAGGGTGGCAATGTAAGCGGCAATGTCATCTCGCTCGTTCATAAACTTGGCATCGGCCTGGATCAGACCGATGAGCTGTTCGCGACTCATCTTCTGTTTTCCCGGTTCCTGCTGCGAGAAGCGGGACATGAGCCCCACGATATAGTCGTAGTCAATGACGGCTGAGGCGAAGAGGACGAACTCGAAGTCGAGTTGGTCCACCTCGTCTACGGGGCCATCTGCATCTTTTCCGCCCTTGTCCTGCTGGGCCTTGAGGCGCTGGGCCGTTTCTAGATAAGCGCCGCGAAAGCCGAGCAGATTTTCCTTTGGCAGGATGTGCTCAATGGCGGCGGCGTTGTCCGCGGTGAGGTCGGTGTATTGGTCAAGCTGGGTTTTGAGGCGCTGCACTTCCTTGAAGTGGCTGATAAAGGCCGCGCGGGCTTCGTCGCCCTTAAGGTTGGGTACAGCCTCGGGAGCGCAGTCCAGGCCCTGCGATTGCAGGAAATCGTCCAGTTTTTGCACGGCGGCTTGGAGTTTTTCAATAACCACAGGGGCCTTGTCCACCAGCCAGATTTCGCGTGCTTGGGAGTCGGATTTTTCGCCAGAGAACAGGGTGATAGCTGCATCCACAGCTTCTTGCTGCTGGCGAAAGTCGAGGATGTTGCCGTAGGGCTTGGTGCCGTTGAGTACGCGGTTAGTGCGAGAGAATGCCTGGATCAAGCCATGGTGCTTGAGGTTTTTGTCCACGTAGAGCGTGTTCAGGTATTTGGAGTCGAACCCGGTGAGAAGCATATCCACCACGATGGTGATGTCGATTTTCTGCGCGTGCGGGTGGTCGGCGTTAGGCCATTGCTGGTCTTTGATTCGCTTTTGCACGTCCTGGTAGTAGAGGTCGAACTCGCTGACGCTGTGGTTGGTACCAAAGCGAGTGTTGTAGTCGGCCAGGATAGCCTTAAGGGCAGCTTTTTTACCTTCTGGATCTACTTCGTTGTCCTGCTTTTCCTGCGGAAGGTCTTCCTGAATCTGCTTCACATCAGCGTCGCCCTCGGCGGGCGGCGAGAAAACACAGGCGACATTCAGTGGCTGAAAGTCGGAGTTGATAAGCTGTTTGGCTTTTTGCAATTCGGCAAACAGGCCGTAGTATTCGATAGCGTCGTTAATACTGGCGGTAGCGAGGATCGCGTTGAAGCGGCGCTGGCCGGTGGCCATGTCGTGCTTGGCCATAATGGCTTCGATGACCGCTCGCTTAGCCAGGCCTTCACCTGGCTTGGGAATCTTTTTGCCCTCTGGCTTGAAGTAATCGATATGAAAGCGCAGGACGTTTGCGTCCTCAATGGCGTGGGTGATGGTGTAGGCGTGCAGCTGCTTCTGGAAAAGTTCTTTCGTGGTTTGGTACGAGGCCTGCTGGTCTTCCACCTTAATGCGGGAGGCATTGTCTTCAAAGATGGGCGTGCCGGTGAAGCCGAAGAGCTGGGCCTTGGGGAAGAACGCTTTGATGGCCTTGTGGTTCTCGCCAAATTGGGACCGGTGGCATTCGTCGAAGATGAAGATAATGCGTTTATCGCTCAACGGGGCCAGTTGCTCTTTGTAGGTGAGCTGGTCATTCCTCTTGCGCTGCTTATTGCGCTTGCTGTTTTCATCCAAGGCGAGGCCGAGCTTCTGGATGGTGGTGACGATGACTTTGTCGGCATAGTCCTCGGAAAGCAGGCGACGCACGAGCGCTCCGGTGTTGGTGTTCTCCTCGACGCAGCCCTCTTGAAACTTGTTGAACTCCTCGCGGGTCTGGCGATCGAGGTCTTTGCGGTCCACCACAAATAGGCATTTCTCGATGTCAGGGTTGTCCTTGAGCAGGGTTGAGGCTTTGAAAGATGTGAGCGTTTTACCGCTGCCGGTGGTGTGCCAGATGTAGCCGTTGCCACAGTTTTGATGGATGCATTCCACGATTGCCTTGACGGCATAGATCTGATACGGGCGCATCATCATGAGCTTTTGCTCACTGGCAATTAACACCATGTAGCGGCTCAGTGTCTGGCCGAGCGTGCATTTGACGAGGAAGGTCTCGGCGAAGCTGTCGATGTGAGTGATTTTTTTGTTCGCCTCGTCGGCAAACTGATAGATAGGTAGAAAACGCTCGTCGGCGTTGAACGCGAAATGGCGGGCATTATTGTTGGCGAAGTACCAGGTGTCCGTGCGGTTGCTGACGATGAATAGTTGAAGAAAGCAGAGCAGGGTTTTGGAATAGCCATTGCCGGGGTCGTTTTTGTATTCGACTATCTGCTCCATGGCACGACGTGGACTGATACCAAGAGTTTTCAGCTCCACCTGTACGCATGGAACACCGTTGATGAGGATCAGAACATCGAAACGGTGGTGGCTGTTGTCTGTATTGATGCGCAGTTGGTTGACGACCTCGAAGGTGTTTTTGCACCAGTCCTTGATATTTACCAGTGTGTAGTTCAGCGGAGTACCGTCTTCGCGGGTGAAGGCGTTACGCTCGCGAACGGTGCGAGCTGCGGCGAAAGCGTCGGGGGTGACGATCTCGTCAAGCAGGCGCGCGAATTCGCCATCGCTGAGGCGAACGCGATTGAGTGCCTCGAATTTTTCGCGGAAGTTAAGCTCCAGTGAGTCGCGGTCTGTGATGTCTGGGCGGTAGGTGTATTTGAGCTCAACTAGCTTGTCGATAAAGCTTTGTTCGATTTTTTGCTCACTCATTGATGGTGCTCTGCAATCTTCATGTGGCCAGTAGTAAAACATGACTATTGTGAATCTCCACGTGCCAACCGCAAAGGGCCTGCGTTGAGCTGCGTGTTACTCATTTCTTTTGCGGTTCTCGCGATGACTGCTGATGGGGGCACTACGCTCAATACCATCCTACGGGCGCAGGTTTAACCCAAGGCCGCACCTTCCAAGTCCGGCTATCCTGTGTAGCAGATTCCAATGGGGCTTGGCCAAGATGCATGCGTTCTTATCGTAGCCGCCGATCGGTCCAGCTATACGGAGTGTCGCACCCCATGCATTGATTAAGCGCTGCTTCGTCGCGGGTGGTGATTCCAGCATCCGAGTGTGGGAAAGGTAGTCGGACTCATTTATAGGGCAGACCGTCCGCTTTTGGTCGATTCTTTTGACAAAGTCGGTCCACCCAAACGGCATGATTATGGACTGGTGAAAACGCCTTTTTGCACGCTGCTACGTGAAATCTGAACCCGGAAGCCTGTAAGCCGAAAGTAAAGATTTCAATCTCGGACGCATATTTTTTGCTGTGGAAACCATCGCGGACTTTGTCAACAGGATCGACCGAAATCGGCTTTTCAGATAGCGTCGGTTTCGGGCCGTGCGGTCCGGCAGTACCGAATACTGTTTCGACGAGTGAGGGGGGCGGCTCTTTTGTAAGCGTAAACATTACTAGGGGAGCATTTTTCCGCGTCAAGTGGAAGCAGAAACGGAATGTAAGAAAATTAAATGTTATCTCAGTTTCGCCACATGCTAAGGGTGCTTCGGCATTGTCGAAAAATGAATGAGTAGGGCTTAGAAATGAGACGAGTGATTTTCTATTCATGGCAGTCCGACCTTCCATCCAGGGGAAATCGTGGCTTTATCAACGACGCACTCGAGCGCGCAATTCGAACCATAGCCGCAGATGATGACGCAACTCTTGAGCCGGTTTTAGATCGCGATACAGCAAACCTTGGTGGGACACCTGATATAGCGCACAGCATTCTGGCTAAGATTTCTGCCGCCGACGTGTTCGTTGCTGATGTCAGCATAATCAATGCGGGCTCTTTGCGGCCGTCGCCGAACCCAAACATTCTTGTCGAACTGGGCTATGCGGCAGCGGAGCTTGGTTGGGAGAACATCATACTGGTACAGAACATCGCTTTCGGTGGGCCAGAGCTACTTCCGTTTGACTTAAGAGGTAGGCGCGTAATTACTTATTCGCTTGACTCAGAGACTGCACCTGCTGAAGCCCGGGGTTTACTGCAAGGCCGATTCGAGGGGGCTTTGCGGTCTTCACTGAGTCCGAGTGTTGCTAGCGGCTTGCCCAGCGGCCGTGAAGCGAAGCTTTGGTGGGGCGTTTGGAGGAACCGCATCGGAGAGATCCTGGATCAAACGCTTTTTGTGCGTGAAGTGGGGCCAAATGGGTTCCTTTTTGATTTGTCTGTCTCGCACGGCGCCCATTATGGGCACATCACAGCTTATGCGAGAGTGATGTCACAAGACCTTGCTTACTGTCGCCTGCAAAATGGACCGGGTCAGCCTGACGGCGAACTTATGTTCAGACGCGAGCTTACCGATGGTGGCCGCGTGGTTATCATTGAAGAAGTCTCACGATGCTCATACTTCGGAGGCACGCGTGCCCACTTCGGCGGAAGGCTTACCCACGAATACGAGCCGTGGTTTGACGCAGGATGTCTGAACGAACTAGAGGTGGCTCGACTGTATTCGCTAGTTGGTTCACACCTGAGCACGATGCGACTCTGCTCGAGCGATATGGGCTCACATGAAAATACCGATGCTCACCTAATGGATGTGCGCGCTTACCGGGGGGGCGTCGCAGGGCTCTATGCGTCAATGGGAAGCCTTCTTATGGTCGCAGACGACGGTCGAATGTGGGCTGCGTTCACTGACGACGCCGTTCTTAGGTATTTCACAAACGTACCAGATTATAGAGCCCGACTACCGGAAACAATTGAGGAGTGGCGGCGCACCTTCGGTGAGATAGAGGTCGTCTACTGTGAGGCGGTTGACGTCGTTCCTACGCGGGATATCTGATCAAAGGTCTGGCGGCAGCGTCCAGATGTCGAAGCCGAACGCCGAATGTCGCTGGTGGATCGAAAGCGGTTAGTTGTCACAGCCCGCTCAGAAAAAGGAAGAGGATTCCCACTCGAATCGTATATCCACCCCGTTAACAAACCAGCCAAAAGGCCGGCCGGGAAATGAATAAGTTGAATAGGTTGGCCGCCAAAGGTGTAAGGCAGTGGCAACAAGACTGTACGTTCCTGTGGTAGAAAACGACTCGCCAGAAGTGCAGTTTTTGGACATCAAAAGAGCAAAGTAAACTGCAGCGAAGCTGCAGATTACTTTATATTTCTCTCACAATCGGTTCCACGATGCTAGGAATGTTGACATAGGAACGCCGCGGAATACATACCGGCTCTTTTTGCCGGAGTTCGTGAGTTCGTAATATACAGGCATCGCTTTACATTCCGCGACTTTGGAAGCGATTTTTCGCATAATAGGGCCAACCTCTCCAGGGCTTCCAAAGCTTCTGGAAATAGAGCCAAACGACTTTAGATCTAGGCTGCGCCACTGCCTGCCATCAAAGATGTAACCATCGATATAGCCTGTTCTGTTTGCGCCAGGGTGGAGGCGTACGTCGCCAATCGAAGCAAAGGAGTTAATGCTATCCAATACAACGCCAGAAATTATCAGTTGCTGCGGTGCGGTACTGCTCATTCTCTTTCCTTGAATTTTGATGCTGAATTGGCCGTAAATCTCTACTGTTAAATAGAAAAGCGAACAGACCTGCATTGAGGTTACAAAACCTTTGACAGTGTGTCTATGGCCCGCTTTGGAGTGATCGCCTCGTCTGTAAATGTCCGTATATGGACTCCTCCTCGTTGCAAGCAGACGCTGATCATGCGGCGTAAAGCCGACACTTCCCAATTAACCAGCTTTGATGCTTGAGTCTGTATCTGACGTTTGAGATTTGCTTTTCCCGCCAAACCCTCCGATCCAGCGATCTTTGATCGCGCCGATCGGAGGGTTCACTCGCTTTTTTCTCGAAGCCACCTCGTTCCCCCTCCTATTTCAAATTTGATTAACGTCACTCCGTCGTTTATACGTCAGAAATGACCCACGACCGTTATCGGTGCAGTGCAGTTAAAATGTCAAAGCGGAGCTATTGCTAGAGGAGTGGCGACAGCGGCGACACCGGCGACAAACCACGTCGGACGTGCCCTGGAGCGTGGCGACAAAGTGGCGACAGTCGCCACTTCTGGCCCACTTTGCTCCCAATGCTTGACCGCCTTTTCGAGCAGGTATAACAATTAGCGCACGGATCGCTGTCGTTGACAGCACCTGCCCAGGTAGCTAGAACCTTCAAGGCTACGCCACTTGCGTGGTGGTTCTTCCGAAGTGCGATTAGCGTCCGGCGGCTCGCACGGTCACTCCCCAAGAGTGATGGATGCCTACTCGACTGATCTGCCCACTGCGGCAGACGATGGACCTTTCTCGCTGCACTGCAGCAACCTCACCTCTCGGCACACTTCGTTGCGCCAATCCGCGCCCGTCTCTTTCTTCTGGAAAGAGACGGGCGCTCGTACCACTGCTGCAAGCCACGTCGTACAGGGCATTGCCGCAACTCTCCTCGTGACAATCGACCTGACAAATCCGATTCGTCGCCATCCGCAACGACACAGGCACCGGTGCCGCAGCCAATGGAAAGGCTGCATCTGACTGACAGTCAGGCATGCCCCAGGTGTCCATGTCGTTGCCTTCTCCTACTCCGGATCTCCAGGTGCCGAACTCGTCAGTCGGCACAGCCTCTACCCGCCCGCATCTTCGGATGCGACTAAGGAGGCCAGATTCATGGGGTTATGCCCTCGCTCCTGGTTGTAAGGAGCCGTTCGTTCCGCGTCAGTGAGCACCTCACAGGCCGCAGGAGCCTTGATCCCTGATAACACTCAACAACCGTGGCGGGACTACGTGAGGACAACCAGCAATGAACGAGGAGAGGGCCATGCAGCAGTTAGATCCGAAGCTTGAACTATCACGACCACCTCGACCGTTGATTGAGTCGAATCCCGTGGCCCAGCCTTATCCGGTTCAGGCACTGGGTGGGATTCTTGGGCCTGCGGTGGAGCGCATGGCCGAGGTCATCGGCGTGCCCCAGGCATTGGCTGCACAATCGGTGTTGGCTGCCTCGGCGCTGGCTACCCAAGGTCATGCCGGCTTACAGCTCGACGGGAGAAATTATCCCCTCTCTCTGTACCTGATCACGGTGGCAGCTTCGGGGGATCGTAAAACGGCGGCAGACCGATCTGCATTGCTGCCAGCACGCCAATGGGAGCGTGAGCAGTGGCAGCGCTACCGCGAACAGCTTGCCCGGTACCGCGCCGCACAGCGCCAGATGCAGCGTATCAACCCTGCCGATCCCGACTCCGCGAACGGTGTACCGCTCGAAGCGGAGCCCTCTGCACCGAGGCTGATTACCACGGACCCAACTATTGAAGCGCTGATCAAAGGGCTCTGCCATGACCTGCCGAGCATGGGGTTGTTCTGCGATGAAGGGGGACAATTCCTCGGCAGCAGCACCATGAGTCGAGATAACCGTTTGAAAGCGGTTACGACCTTGTCGTCACTCTGGGACGGCAGTCCGATAGATCGCGCGCGGTCTATGGCGGGTGAAAGCTTGCGAGCTTACGATCGACGCTTAAGCCTGCACCTGATGCTGCAACCGTATCTAGCCATGCAGTTACTCAGTGACCCATTGCTGCAGGGGCAAGGCATTCTCGGTCGCTGCCTCATCACCTGGCCCACCAGCCTGGCCGGACAACGCAGTTACCAGTCTGTCGACTTGTCCAAAGACCCCGCCCTAAAGCGATATCACCACCGTCTTTCGGCCCTGTTTCATCAGCCTTGGTCACTTTCCGCTGACGGTGCCTTGCGGCTATCACCGCTGACACTGAGTCCGTTAGCCCGCCGTCGCTGGATTGATTTGCATGATGCTATCGAAGCTCAGCTGGGGGAGTTTGGCGAGCTGGCCAGCGTACGGCCCAGCGGATCAAAGGCCGCCGATAACCTGCTGCGCGTCGCCGGCACTCTTGCAGTTGTGGAGGAGAGCAGCGTCGTGGAGGTCGACCATATCCAACGGGCCTCCGCTTTAGTCGGCTACTACCTCACCGAGATCCAGCGCCTGACTGAGCAGGAGCCAGTGTGTCGAGTAAAAGAGGAGGCAGACCGGCTGCTGCGATGGCTACAGGTCAAAGATTGGAAGCGTTTCAGTATTCGTGAATTGAATCGCAACGGTCCCCGCTTTGCCCGCAAGAGCAGTCGTCATGCCGCTAAGCTGCTGGTCGAGTTGATTGATCATCAGTGGTTGATCACTGATGGCCACACCTTCGAGGTGCGCCATGTTTAATCTTGATGAAGCGCTGCGCAACCATCTGGCTCAGCGTCAAAAGGAGCCCAAAGCGCGATTTGTCGCCGCTACTGTCGCCACTTTGTCGCCACGCTCAAAACCAGGCAGGACAAGGGCTGTCGCCGCTGTCGCCAGTGTCGCCACCACCCATAAAGCTATCGCCTCTACGACAGCCATTATTCAATGGTTGAAAGAGGAGGGCGCGCATCTTTACGTCACCGACAACACGCTGTGTTTTCGCCCGACTGATTGGGCTCAGCTCGCGATTGTAAGTGCGCACTGGCGAGCCCTTTTGCATGATCTCGCAGCAGCCGATCAGGAACAGAAAAATGGCTCGGGTCGGTAAGCGAGCAGGACGCAATTTCGGCTTCGGTCGCCAGCTCAGCTATGCCGGACCGCAGGCACTGAAAGACCTGTTTGGCGACGGCCATTTTGCTACCGTCAAAGCCCATAGTGATCGCTGGGAGGCCTTCGTGCGTTGGTGTCTATCCGAGGAAGGGCCGAGGCTCAATGATGCGCGACAGATCGACCGCGAAGTCCTAATGCGGTACGCCGTCCACGTGCGGGAGCAGGTTGATCAGGGCAACGTCGGCATTGCCACCGCGCAGAACCGACTGTCCAGCGTGAACCGAACGATGGCCGCGCTGCGCGGTGATCAGTACGTCAAAATCCCGAGTCCGAGTAAGGCGCTGGGCTTGCAACGCTCAAGCGTGCGTAGTGAGGCTCCGCATGGCCAAGACCGTGCCCAGGTCGAATTGATCGCGCGGGCGCTGTCAGATCGTCAGCAATCGAGGGTGAGTGCCATTGTGCTCCTTGCTCGGGAGACCGGCATGCGTCTGCGTGAAGCGGTCTTGGCGGACTTGCCCAGGCTGCAACGTGAGGCTCGGCAACTGGGCAAGATCAATATCCAGGATGGCACCAAAGGTGGTCGATCAGGGGCCTCGGCACCGCGCTGGATTACGGTAACGGATCAAGTTCGCGATGCCCTGGATTGGGCCAGCGCGAACTCACCCAATGGCAGTCGGAATTTGTTGGCGCCCGACGAAAGCTACAAAGACTTTATGCAGGCAGTTGTGCGACCGGCACGGGACATCCTGCATGAGCATGGATTAAAAGGTTTTCATGAGCTGCGGGCGGCTTACGCCTGTGAGCGCTATGAGCAACTAATCGGCTTTCCTGCACCCGTTAATGGTGGTCGTGTTCATCAAGAGGATCGAGCACTTGATCAGCGAGCCCGTAAGCAGATCAGCCACGAGTTGGGACATAACCGCATCGATGTGGTGAGTGCCTACATCGGAGGCCGCCGATGACGGCCGAGTTCGACATAGCGTTGTTCCTGCGCCCCGTGCTCAAAGGTGCACATGCCACGCAGCAGCGGCACATCAGGCAAGCAGAAAGGATGCACGAGGTAATTCGTGAACGCTGGGGTTGCGCGACTCCCTGGTCCTGGAGAGAAAAGCACGTGAGATGGTTTCTGGAGCACTATTTGCGATGCTCAGCTCCAGCTACCATCTACTACTACGAGTTAACAGCAGGGTTGATCCGCCGTAGAAAGGCAAAAGTCGTGGTTGCCTGATCGACCGTTAAGCGTGAGCCCCTGAGTTTGGGAATGCGGAGCCTTCCCAAACTCAGGGGCTTGGCTGAACAAGCGCAGACATACCAGAGATTTAGCGACAGTCGTCATTTCTGTCGCCATGCGGCACTACACGGACTGTTGGCGGTATCGTTAACCTTGGATGCTCAGCGGATCGGCACCACGTTGCGGTCCCTGGTTTGATTGATGGCCGATGCCGACAGGCTGCCGGTGGCCGCCTTCTGGATATGTTCACTCCACCAAGCCATCATCGGACGCCGGCGTTCGATGTAATCCGTCCGGTTGTAGGCGCTACGAACTTCGTCCTTGTCGACATGCGCCAGCGCGACCTCGATCAGCTCCGGATCCCAGCCATGCTCATTCAGGATGGTGCTCGCCATCGAGCGCAAGCCGTGGCTGACTAGACGGTCCTGAAAGCCCATGCGCTTCAACGCCATGTTGGCGGTCTGGCTATTGGCATGGGTGCGGGGGTTTCTATCTGAGGGGAACACGTACTCTCTGTTACCGCTGAGTTGCTTGAGCGTCTCCAGTAACGAAAGTGCCTGGTCGGTAAGGGGGATTGTGTGCGGCCGACGCTTTTTCATGCGCTCTGGCGGAATGGTCCAAATGCGCTTGTCGAAGTCGATATCTGCCCATCGTGTGGTGGCTGCTTCGGCAGGGCGGGTCATCGTATGCAACTGCCATTCAATCAGGCAGCGGGTCGTGCGTTTGATACTGGCATTCGCGATTTCCATCATGAGCTCGGGAAGCTCCTCAGGTGGTAGCGCAGCCATGTTCTCTTTCTTGGGTTTCTTGAACACCGCCCGAATTCCATTGAGGGGGTTCGCAAATATCAGCCCGGAGTTGACCCCATAGGTCATGATCTCGTTGAGTCGTTGACTCAATCGTTTCACGGTTTCGAGGCTCCCTTTGGCCTCGATTGGGCGAAGGATCTTGATAACCATCGGAGCAGTGATTTGAGAGAGCGGCGTTGTTTTCATGCTTGGGAAAACATGTAGTGTCAGCGATCTCCAAATGTCTTCGGCGTAGGCTTTGGTTACGGAGTCTTTCTTCAACTCGAACCAGGCGGTGGCCACCTTCTCGAAAGTGTGTTCAGTCTCAGCAAGTTTGGCTTGCCTCACCTCATCACGCTGGGTTTTGGGATCAATGCCCAGAGCGAGCAGCTCACGCGCCTCCGCGGCTTTCTTCCGGGCGTTGGCTAGCGAGAGGTCGGGATATGGACCAAGCGCCATATTGATACGGCTTCTGGTCAGGGGCTCGCGGTAATTGAAATTCCACATCATCGAGCCGCTTGCGCGTACTCGAAGCTGCAAGCCATCGCCATCGCTGAGGACGAAGTCTTTACCAGTTGCCTTGACTGCCTTGAGCTGGCGATCGGAGAGGCGGGTTGCGTTAGTAGGCATGGGGGCTACCTCCAGCACCGTTTTGGTATCCTGAAAATAGCATTTGGTAGTCCGGGATACCACCTGGGATACCAAAGCGGCTGGAACTCAGAAATCCTCCAGAGCCCCCAAAAGCGCTAAAAGCCCCGTATTTACTGGATTTCAGGCACAAAAAAAGACGTCCGTGGACGTCTTTAGATGATCAAATGGTGGAGCCGGGGGGATTTGAACCCCCGTCCGCCAGTACTCCGCTGTCGGTACTACATGCGTAGCCGTTTCTATTAAGTTAACCCTCAGCGACCCGAAGGGCAGGGTGCTTTGGGCGAGTTGTGTAAGTTTTAGCCGCTTCGTCCACAACGTACTGCACGGCGATTCTGTTCTATATGACAATCACTTTGGGTTTACAGACATCCCCTGGTGATTGCTGGACCCGAAGGTACCAGAAGCTCAGGGCTAAGGCTGCTTACGCAGCGAGAGCGAATTCCTGGCCGTAGTTTTCGTCATTGGCAACTATAAGAAGTTGCAACAGTGGATTTACGAGTTCTGTTACCAACTCGGCATGCACCTAAAGTTTCGCGACCGGCGTCGAATCCTAAACGGCCCCGTGCTTGTAACTCGTTGTTTCTTAGTGAGTGACAAGCCTGTGCAGTGTACGCCAAAACGTCAGCGAAGGCCAACCCGAAGGTTGGCCCTCTCGCCTACTGGCCGCCTTTCTCGCTGTTCTGCAGGTCTTGCAGGGCCTTGGAGGTGATTTCGATGCACTTCTTCTCATCACCTGCGGCGTGGGCGGCCTTGGCCTGGGAGACGGCGGTGTCTATTTCGCCACTTTTGCCGCTGGTGTCGGTGGCGAGCAGGGCTTTGCCGTTGTTGATTTTGTCCAGGTTGATCTGGCACAGGTCTTTGTCACCGGCGGCGAAAGCGGGGGAGGCGAGCATCGCAGCGGTCATGAACAAGCCAGCAAGAGCGGAACGCTTCATAGGGTGTCTCCTTGCGCAAAAGGGCTCGACGCTGCTGGCGTGCAACCGCTGCCAGCGACATCACTGATGGGCCTCGTTGGTCGAGGCCTATGCAGATGACTGCGCCGGTGCGCCAGGGTTCGGTTTTTTTGCCGGGTCAGTGGGCGCGGGCGCGGGTGACGCGGTCTACCAGGTAGACCAGGCCGTGGTAGTCGATGCCGCCATGTTGGCTCAGGCCGATCTCGCAGGTGCGGCTGGTGGAGATGCCTTCGCTGCAAGATTGCACGGCGTCCTTGAGTGAGCGCAGGGAGTGGGCGTTGAGTTCCGGGGTGGTGAAGCCTTTGTCGCCGGCAAAGCCGCAGCAATGAATGCCTTCGGGGATCACCACGGTTTTGGCGCAGCGTCGTGCGAGTTCGATCAGTGCCTGGCTCTCGCCCAGGTGTTGGGTGCTGCAGGTGACGTGCACGGCGATGGGCGCTTCCTGGGGTGTGAAGTCGAGGCGGTCCATCAGGTGGGTGCGGATAAAGCGCACGGGGTCGTAGAGGTCCAGGCGCGTTTCTTCCAGCTCTTGCACCAGGCGCAGGGTGCAGGGGCTGGTGTCGCAGTAGATGGGGTCGAGGCCGCCGCGGCTGGCGTGGAGCAGGGCGCCGATCAGTTCCTGGCGCTTGTGTTCGGCCTGCTCGGCGTAGCCTTTGGACGCGAAGGGTTGGCCGCAGCAGAGGCTGTCCTGGTTGTCGGGGAAGACTACCTGGTAGCCGGCCTTTTCCAGCAACTGGCGGGTTTTGTCGTACAGCGACATTTGCTCTTTATCGCCGGCTGCCGGGCCCATGGCGCGGGAGACGCAGGCGGCCAGGTACACCACGCGAGGGCGCGCGTCTGTCACAGCGGGGCTGAAGCGGATGGCTTTTTCGGGCTGTGGCATGGCGTTGGTCCACTGCGGAATTTGCCCTTTGGACAGCTTGGTCAGCGTGCTCGAGAGCCTGGCCAGCCGTGGGGCGCCCAGCAGCATGCGCGCACCGTTGGCAACGTGCAGGGTAAAGCGCGCACCTTGCAGCGCGGTTGCGAAATGGCTGGCGAGCCAGTCGGCGGTTTTCGTACGGTCGGCCTCGCGGCTGCGCAGTTTTTTCACCAGGTCGCCGGTATTGATGCCTACAGGGCAGCGTTGCGCGCA
The DNA here is from genome assembly GCF_029201605.1 of Pseudomonas sp. FJ2-5-13. Taxonomy (NCBI): domain Bacteria; kingdom Pseudomonadati; phylum Pseudomonadota; class Gammaproteobacteria; order Pseudomonadales; family Pseudomonadaceae; genus Pseudomonas; species Pseudomonas sp. FJ2-5-13. Next base: position 5,163,806 of record NZ_CP104045.1, on the reverse strand, counting down.
TAAGCCGGTGGCGGCGCAGGTGTCGATGCCCTGGTAGTGGTAGGCCGCTTCCAGTTCGGTGGTGTCCACGCCTGCGCGTTTTTTGGCCTGGATGTCGCGCCAGATCACGATGCGCTGGCGCGGGCTCAGGGTCAGGCCCTTTGACGGGCACACCGGTTCGCAGAACCCGCACTCGATGCACTTATCCACAAGCTCATCGGCGGCGGGCAGGGGCTTGAGGTGTTTGAGGTGAATCTGCGGGTCTTCGCTGAGCACCACATCCGGGTTGAGGATGCCGTTGGGGTCGAGCAGGCGCTTGAGCTGCCACATCAGTTGATAAGCGTCGCTGCCCCATTCCAGTTCGACGAAAGGGGCCATATTGCGTCCGGTGCCGTGTTCGGCCTTCAGCGAGCCACCGAACTCCACGGCCACCAGTTGTGCGACGTCATCCATGAACGCTTGATAGCGTGCGACTTCTTCGCTGCTGTTGAAGCCTTGGGTGAACACAAAGTGCAGATTGCCTTCCAAGGCGTGTCCGAAAAGGATGGCTTCGTCGTAGTGGTGTTTGTCGAACAGTGCGATCAAGCGGTTTACGCCAATCGCCAACTGCTCTACCGGGAAGGTCACGTCTTCGATGATCACGGTGGTGCCGGTTTTGCGCACCGCGCCTACGGCGGGGAAGGTGTCTTTGCGGATGGCCCACAGGCGGGCGTTTTCCAGTGGGTCTTCGGTGAAGTCGACTTGTTTCTCCACGGGAAACGCCGCCAGGGACGCCATGATGCGCGTCAGTTGTTCGTGCAGCAGCGATGGCGAAGCGGCGCGGGATTCGATCAATAGTGCGCAGGCGTTTTCCGATAGGTGCTGTACGAAAGCAGGCATGCCCGGTTTGTCCTGCACCGACCGCATGCTGCGTCGGTCCAGCAGTTCAACGGCGGAGACGGGTTGGGTTTTCAGCACGGTGACGGCGTTGCAGCAGGTTTCGACATCCGGGAAGACGATCAGCGCCGAGGCTTTGTTGGGGTGATCGATCACGGTGTCGTAGGTGACCGCACTGATAAACCCCAGGGTGCCCTCGGAGCCAACCAGCAGGTGGCTGAGGATGTCCAGAGGATCATCGAAATCCACCAAGGCATTGAGTGACAGGCCGGTGGTGTTTTTCAGGCGGTATTTGTGGCGGATTTTTGCCGCCAGCTCAGTATTTGCCCGTGTTTCACGACCTAACAGGGCCAGGCGTTCAAGCAGTGCGCTATGTGACTGGCGGAAGGCTTGCACGCTGGCGGCATCTTCGGTGTCCAGGCGGCTGCCATCGGCCAGCACCAGGCGGATGCCCGCCAGGGTGTGGTAGGTGTTTTGCGCGGTGCCGCAGCACATGCCACTGGCATTGTTGGCGACGATGCCGCCAATTTTGCAGGCGTTGATCGACGCCGGGTCTGGACCGATCTTGCGCCCGAATGGCGCGAGCCAGGCGTTGGCCTGGGCGCCGATCACGCCCGGTTGCAGGCGGATTTGCGTGCCTTGCCCGCGAATTTCGCGGTGGTTCCAGTTATCACCCAGTACGATCAGCACCGAGTCGCTGATCGCCTGCCCCGACAGGCTGGTGCCCGCTGCCCGGAAGGTCACCGGCACATGATCGCGCTGGGCCAGTTGCAGCAGTGCGACGACTTCGTCTTCTGACTCTACGCGGATCACCAGTTGTGGGATCAATCGGTAGAAGCTGGCGTCGGTGCCGAAGGCGAGGGTGGAAAGTGGATCGTCGAAGCGGCGATCTTGCGGGATCAGTTGTGCGACGTCGCTGAGAAAAGCAGCAGGCAGGCTCATCGGTCCTCCAGAAATAGCAGACGCCGGCATCGTTGTCCGGCGTCGATTCTTACCCTATTACGTGCAGGTCTCAGTGCACCAGCATACCGGTGAACCAGTACGCCTGCGCCAAGGTGATCAGCCCGACGATGGTGGCAAAAAACAGGCTGTGCTTGAGGGTAAAGCGGAACAGGTCGGACTCCTTGCCCACCAGGCCTGTGGCGGCGCAGGCCACGGCGATCGACTGCGGCGAGATCATTTTGCCGGTCACGCCTCCGCTGGTGTTCGCGGCTACCAGCAGGGTGTCGTTGACGCCGATCTGGTGAGCGGTAGTGGCTTGCAATGAGCTGAACAGGGCATTGGATGAGGTATCGGAGCCAGTCAAGAAAACCCCCAGCCAGCCAAGGAATGGCGAGAAGAACGGGAAGGCAGCACCGGTGCCGGCCAGAACCAGGGCCATGGTCGAGGACATGCCGGAATAGTTGGTGACGAAGGCGAATGCCAGCACCATGCCGATGGAGAGGATCGGCCAGCGCAGCTCAAAGAAAGTTTCTTTTAAAGTGGTAAGACCAGTTTTGATGTCGATTTTCAATACCAGCATGGAGACCAGTGCCGAGAAGAAAATCGCAGTGCCGGTGGCAGATATCGGGTCCAGCTTGAAGACGGCCGGGATGGCGGTCGGGTTGGTCACGATGGGCGCGACTTTAACCACCAGTTGATCCAGGTGCGGGATCGCAAAATTGAACACCCAGCCGTACATCGAACCGCCCGCGGCGAACAGGGCCTTGAAGGGTTTGAGGGTCCAGATGGTCACCAGTACGGTGAGGATCAGGAACGGCGACCACGCCTTGAAAATTTGCCCCAGGCTGTAGGGCGAAACCACGGTGTTGCGCGGCAAGCCGAAGCCGCCGGCGCTGGAGGTGACCGCTACGCTGGAGGTGGCGCCGGCAATTTGTGCGCCTGCGGTGCGCTTGGGTTGCCAGACTTTCAGGAACAGCGTCAGGGCAATCAGGCTGGCGAGTGCCGAGGTGATGTCCGGCAGCTCTGGGCCAATGAAGTTGGAGGTGAAATATTGGGTGACGGCAAAGCTCAAGCCCGCCACCAGGGCTGCCGGCCAGGTTTCGCGAACGCCGCGCAGGCCGTCCATCATGAACACCAGCCAGAACGGCACGAACAGCGACAGCAGCGGCAGTTGGCGGCCGGTCATGGCGCCAATCTTGAACGCATCAATGCCGGTGACCTGGCCGGCGACGATGATCGGAATGCCCAATGCACCGAAGGCCACAGGCGCGGTATTGGCAATCAGGCACAGGCCGGCGGCGTACAGAGGGTTGAAGCCCAGGCCTACCAGCAGCGCGGCGGTGATCGCCACGGGCGCGCCGAAACCGGCGGCACCTTCCAGGAAGGCACCAAAGCAAAAACCGATCAACAACACCTGCAAGCGCTGGTCGTCGGTGATCGACAGCACGGAGCTGCGGATGATTTCGAACTGGCCGCTCTTGACCGTCAATTTGTACAGGAATACCGCCGCGACGATGATCCAGGCGATGGGCCACAGGCCGTAGGCAAAACCATAACCGGCCGCAGCCAGAGCCATGTCTACCGGCATCTGGAAGGCGAAAATGGCGACCAGGATCGACAGGGCCAGGGTGATGCTGCCGGCCACATGGCCTTTGAGGCGGAACACGGCCAGCGCCAGGAAGAAGAATACGATGGGAATGACGGCGGCCAGTGCGGATAGGCCGAGGCTGCCGAGTGGGCTGTAAAGCTGTTGCCAGGTTTGCATATGGGGTGGCCCCTGATTGTTGTTGTTTGATGAGCTTGGGTAATTGGTAATACCAATTTACAATCGCTGTGGGCTAGATTAAGAGGCTGGGCAGGGGTGTGTCAATTTGCCGCCTGCGAAACTTTGGTCGTAGGTCGGAAGGCGGGGTGTTCTGATCAGCGAAATTGAAGGCGTTCTGATAGGTGCTGTCGGCACGTCGATAGGCCAGAATAGGGGCCCCGGCGAGTGGTCGGGATGGTGGAGAGTTGAGTTATGGGGTTTGATCAGGTGCGTCAGCGCCGTTTGTCTGACGATATTGTCGAGCAGCTTGAGGGCATGATTCTCGAGGGCACGCTGAAGTCGGGCGAGCGTTTGCCGGCCGAGCGCGCGTTGGCTGAGCGCTTTGGTGTGTCGCGCCCATCGTTGCGTGAGGCGATTCAGAAGTTGGCGGCCAAGGGCTTGCTGGTCAGTCGCCAGGGCGGTGGCAACTATGTGGTGGACTCCCTGGGTTCGACCTTCAGCGATCCGCTGTTGCACTTGTTGGAAAGCAATCCCGAAGCACAGCGCGATCTGCTGGAGTTTCGTCAGACGCTTGAGGCTTCGTGTGCTTATTACGCGGCGTTACGCGCCACGGAAGTCGACCGTGAACGGCTGACCGCCGCATTTGAGGCGTTGCAGGATTGTTATGCGCGCGCCGACGAAGTGAGCCGAGTGGAGGAGGGCGCTGCGGATGCAAGGTTTCACTTGGCGATTGCCGAAGCCAGTCATAACGCCGTATTGCTGCACACCATTCGTGGGCTGTTCGACCTGCTCAAGCGTAACGTAGTGACGAATATTGGTGGCATGTACCAGCAGCGTACCGAGACCCGCGACATGTTGATCAATCAGCACCGGGACTTGTACCTGGCCATCATCGAGGGGCGGGCCGAGCAGGCGCGCGACGTCTCGACACGGCATCTGCTGTATGTGCAGGAGGTGTTGGAGGAGGTGCGTCAGGAGGTTCAGCGCGTGGCTCGGGCGGAGCGGCGCAAAGGGATGTAGCCCGCGTGGGCTACACCGTCACAAGGATTACTCTTCCTTGCCTTTGTTGCGCACGGCGCGATGCAGCTCGCGATTGGAATCGCGCTCGCGTTCGGTGTCGCGCTTGTCGTATTCCTTCTTGCCCTTGCCCAATGCGATCTCGCATTTGACCAGGTGCTTGCTCCAGTACCAGGACAAGCAGATGCACGCGTAGCCTTTTTGCTGCACGGCTGCGGCGAGCTTTTCGAGTTCGCGGGCATTGAGCAACAACTTGCGCGTACGCACCGGGTCGGCAATCACGTGGGTGCTCGCGGTGGTCAGCGGGGTGATATGACTGCCAAGCAGCCACGCCTCGCCATCCTTGAGCAGCACATAACTGTCGACCAGCTGCAGTTTGCTGGCACGCAGACTTTTTACTTCCCAGCCGGCCAGGACCAGACCAGCCTCGAACCGATGTTCGATGAAGTAATCGTGTCGCGCTTTTTTATTTTGCGCGATGGTCCCTGTGGGGTGTTTCTTTTGTTTAGCCATAGGGGCGGCATTATAGGGAGTTGCGAGCGTGTCGGCTACGGTCAACCTGTGTGCTTGAGCGAGTTGGACGAATCCCGGACAATGCGGGCAGTTCTTTGGTTTTTTTCTCTCGCGGATTGGGCTGTTCTTTCGCGATGTTTGCCTTAAGCAGTGGAAGTAACGCTCACATGACGACGCATATTCAACGTTCGGCCCTGTTGCCCTACCCGGCGCAGGCGCTCTATGACCTGGTCAACGACGTGGCGCGTTACCCAGAGTTTCTGCCTTGGTGCTCGACGGCCGAGGTTCTGGAGAGCAGTGACGAGCACATGGTTGCCAGTGTGGGGGTGGCCAAGGGCGGCCTCAGCCAGCACTTTGTGACGCGCAATGTGCTGGTGCCGGGTCAATCCATTGAAATGAACCTGCAGGAAGGGCCGTTCACCCAACTGCACGGTGTGTGGGTGTTCAAGGCGCTGACGGACAAGGCCTGCAAGATCAGCCTGGATCTTTCGTTTGATTATGCCGGGCCGATTGTTCGTGCAACCTTGGGGCCTTTGTTCAATCAGGCAGCCAATACCCTGGTGGATGCGTTCTGTCAGCGCGCCAAGCAACTGCATGGTTGAGATTGAGGTGGTGTTTGCCGCTGAGGACCGCCAGGTGTTGCTGGCGGTAAAGGTGGCTGAAGGCACTAGTTTGCGCGAGGCGGTGCAGGCGTCGGGAATGGCAGCGCATTTTCCTGATGTTGATCTGGCTGATTGCCCGGTGGGTATATTTGGCAAGGTCGTCGTGGATGCACAGGTGCGCTGCGTACAAGCCGGTGACCGTATTGAGATCTATCGGCCTTTGCTGGCCGACCCTAAAGAGGTGCGCAGGCTGCGCGCGGCCAAGGCGGCATTGGCCAGGCAAGCGAATTCTTGAGCTTGCCAAATGGCAGCGTAGCTATCTGCAGACCTGCGATACGAAGCTGAACCCTTGACGGCCTGTCAACCGACACATATCTCCTTGGAACCCCGCGATAGCGGTGGTTCAGCTGAAGAATTATTGACTGACACACCGCCTTCGCGGGCAAGCCCGCTCCCACAGGGGATCTGAGGCAGGCGCTGATTTTGTGGGCAATAAATGGCTAATGTGTGTGGCTTGCCTGCGAAAGCGGTGGTTCAGTTGAAGAATTATTGACTGACACACCGCCTTCGCGAGCAAGCCCGCTCCCACAGGGATCTGAGCCAGGCGCTGATGCTGTGGGCAATACAAAACCAGTGTGGGAGCTGGCTTGCCTGCGAAAGCGGTGGTTCAGTTGAAGAATTATTGACTGACACACCGCCTTCGCGGGCAAGCCCGCTCCCACAGGGATCTGAGCCAGGCGCTGATTTTGTGGGCAATACATGGCTAATGTGGGAGCTGGCTTGCCTGCGAAAGCGGTGGTTCAGTTGAAGAATTATTGACTGACACACCGCCTTCGCGGGCAAGCCCGCTCCCACAGGGATCTGAGCCAGGCGCTGATTTTGTGGGCAATACATGGCCAATGTGGGTGGCTTGCCTGCGAAAGCGGTGGTTCAGTTGAAGAGTCATTGACTGACACAGCGCTTTCGCGAGCAAGCCCGCTCCCACAGGGACTGAGCCAGGCGCTGATTTTGTGGGCAATACATGGCTAATGTGGGAGCTGGCTTGCCTGCGAAAGCGGTGGTTCAGTTGAAGAATTATTGACTGACACACCGCCTTCGCGGGCAAGCCCGCTCCCACAGGGATCTGAGCCAGGCGCTGATTTTGTGGGCAATACATGGCCAATGTGGGAGCTGGCTTGCCTGCGAAAGCGGTGGTTCAGTTGAAGAATTATTGACTGACACACCGCCTTCGCGGGCAAGCCCGCTCCCACAGGGGGCTGAGCCAGGCGCTGATTTTGTGGGCAATACATGGCTAATGTGGGAGCTGGCTTGCCTGCGAAAGCGGTGGTTCAGTTGAAGAATTATTGACTGACACACCGCCTTCGCGGGCAAGCCCGCTCCCACAGGGATCTGAGCCAGGCGCTGATGCTGTGGGCAATACAAAACCAGTGTGGGAGCTGGCTTGCCTGCGATAGCGGTGGTTCAGTTGAAGAGTCATTGACTGACACAGCGCTTTCGCGAGCAAGCCCGCTCCCACAGGGGGCTGAGCCAGGCGCTGATTTTGTGGGCAATATATGGCTAATGTGGGAGCTGGCTTGCCTGCGAAAGCGGTGGTTCAGTTGAAGAATTATTGACTGACACACCGCCTTCGCGAGCAAGCCCGCTCCCACGGGGGATTTGAGCCAGGCGCTGATGCTGTGGGCAATATCGCTATGCAAATGGCAGGCAACAAAAAGCCCGGCATGCCGGGCTTTTTATCGAGCGCAAAGTTATTGCGGGCTGGTGTCCAGAGGCTCAGGCGTCGGCACGGGCACGGTTTCCACGTTGTCGATGTCTTTCTGGATGCTGTCCAGCAGGGAACCTGGCTTGGCCGGTACCTCGGATTTTGGTTTTTCAGCTTGCTGCGCAGGGGCGGTCACGTTGGTGCCGCTGTCCTTGCCCAGCAAAGCTTCATCGCGGCTTACGCCGGGCATGAAGTCACCTGACAGGCTCACGAGCTGGTCATTGCCATTGAAGATGACACTGACACGCTCCTGTTGGCGTTCACCGCCACCCGGCTGCAGGCTGTAGAGATAATCCCAGCGATCGGCATGGAAAGTGTCGGTCAGCAGGGGATTACCCATGATAAACCGTACTTGCCGTCGGGTCATTCCCGGGCGTAACTGGTCTATCATGTCCTGCGTGACGACATTGCCCTGCTGGATGTCGATTTTGTAAACCCCGGGGAATGAACAACCGGCGAGTGCGAGCAGTCCCACAAAGGTGAAACTGGTTAGCAAGAGCTTGGTGTTTTGCATCGGTGGGCGACTTCCACTATCTTGGCTGGGACAACGTAAACGCCGATCATACCCGTATTAAGAGAAGCTGCGAAGCAGCATCCGCGAGAAAGCTAACCATGGTTGAAAATAGCGAACTACGCAAAGCCGGTCTCAAAGTGACTCTGCCACGAGTCAAGATTCTACAAATGCTCGATTCTGCTGAGCAGCGCCACATGAGTGCCGAAGACGTTTACAAGGCGCTGATGGAGTCTAACGAGGACGTCGGCCTGGCCACGGTCTACCGTGTACTGACCCAGTTTGAAGCCGCAGGGCTGGTGGTTCGTCATAATTTCGACGGCGGTCATGCGGTGTTTGAATTGGCTGACGGTGGTCACCATGACCATATGGTTGACCTGGATACCAATGAGGTTATCGAGTTCACCAGCCCTGAAATCGAAGCGCTGCAGCACAAGATTGCTGAGGAGCATGGGTTCGATTTGGTCGACCACAATCTCGTGTTGTACATCCGTAAGAAAAAGTAAAAATCGACGCAGTTTTGCTTTGCGAAACGATTGAAGGCGACCCTCGGGTCGCCTTCGTGCTTTCTATAGAGTGGAAAATATCGCTTCAGGCCTTCGCGGCCACCACCATTTTTTTCGCGTGAGCCAAGGACTCTTTAGTCAAGTCGATACCACCAAGCATCCGCGCCACTTCTTCCACCCGTTCCGATTTGTTCAGCTTGGAGACGGCTGTGTGTGTCGCGTCGCTACCGCGCACCTTATGCACAAACAGGTGCTGATGCCCTTGAGCTGCCACTTGCGGCAAGTGGGTCACCGTAAGCACCTGGCCGCGATCCCCCAGGCGGCGCAGCAATTGGCCAACAATTTCTGCGGTCGGCCCGCCAATGCCCACATCCACTTCATCGAATACCAGGGTGGGTACCCGTGAGGTCTGTGCGGTAATCACCTGGATCGCTAGGCTGATCCGCGAGAGTTCGCCGCCGGAGGCCACTTTGGCCAGGGCCTTGAGCGGTTGGCCGGGGTTGGCACTCACCAGCAGTTCGACGTGCTCCAGCCCATGGGGCTGCAATTCTTGACTGGCGTTGGGATGCAACTCGATGGTGAAGCGCCCGCCTGGCATACCCAGGCGTTGGATTTCCAGCTCAACGGCGCTTGCCAGGCTAGTAGCTGCCTGCTGGCGCAGAGCGCTCAGTTCCCGGGCTTTTTCCTGATAATGACGGGCAAACGAAGCGAGCTCCTCGCCCAATCGCTCAATGGATTCGTCGTTCGCGTTGAGTGTTTCGATTTCATCCAGCAGTTTCTGCTGCATGGTTGCGACTTCCGTCGGCTGGATTCGATGCTTGCGAGCCAGGGTATAAATAGTGTCCAGGCGTTCTTCTATTTCCTGCAGGCGTGCTGGGTCGGCGTCGAAGTGGTCCAGGAAACGATTGAGTTCGCCCACGGCCTCTTCAACCTGGATTTGCGCGCTGGTCAGCAGGGTGGTCGCTTCGCTCAGTGAGCCAGAAGCATTGTTCACGCTGGACAGGCGATTGAGGCTGGCGGTCAGTGCGTTGAGCACATTGCCGGAGTCGCTCTCGCTACATTGTTCGACCACCTGGCGGCAGATGCCCAGCAGGGTTTCGGCGTTGGTCAGGTTCTTGTGTTCCTGCTCAAGCTGTTCCAGCTCGGTTTCACCCAGGCCCAGGCTTTCGAGCTCTTCCAATTGATAGCTGAGCAACTGGTGGCGGGCGCGTTGTTCGTCGCCGGAGTTGGAGAGGCGTTCCAGCTCCTGGCGTGTCTGGCGCCAGCGTTGGGCGGCCAGTTGAACTTGCCGGGAAAGATCGGTGGCGCCGGCGTACTCATCGAGCAGGCGGCGGTGGGTATCGGTTTTCAACAGGGATTGATGTTCGTGCTGACTGTGGATATCGATCAGCAATTCGCCCAAGGCTTTCAAGTCGCCCAGTGGGCAAGGTGTGCCGTTGATATAACCGCGGGAGCGCCCCTCGGCGGTGATCACCCGGCGCAGAATGCAGGGGCCTTCATTATTAAGGTCGCGCTCGGCCAACCATGCTTCGGCTTCGGGGATGTCCGCCAGGTCGAAGGTGGCCAGGATATCGGCCTTGTCGGAGCCAGGGCGTACCACGCCACTGTCGGCGCGATCGCCAAGCGTCAGGCCGAGGGCGTCGAGCATGATCGACTTGCCGGCGCCGGTTTCGCCTGTGATTACGCTCATCCCGCGATCCAGTTCAAGATCCAGGTGTTCAACGATGGCGTAGTTATGTACAGACAGGTGCACGAGCATGACGGCCGCTCCCAGGCTTTAGGTCTGGTTATTTATACAGTGTTTTGTTCGGGGCTGACAATCCTGGCGCTTAGCTCGATTTGCTTGAATCGCGATTTTTTTTAGCGCGATGTGGAATGAGCGTGAAGGAAATGATCCAGGTCAATCGAAAGACTTTTGGTAACGCCTGCGCCCTTGAACCTGAAAATTGTGGCCCCATATACCGGAGCAGAAGCGCGAGTTGAGTTCGCGCATGATTTTGAAAGGAGAAATCTATGGCTGACGAACAGACGCAGGATACGCAAACTCCAGACGCCAATTCGGCTGCCGGTGATGAACTGGCGACTCGTGTGCAAGTGCTCGAAGAGCAATTGGCCGCTGCGCAGGATCAATCGTTGCGTGTTGCCGCCGATCTGCAGAACGTCCGCCGCCGTGCCGAGCAGGATGTAGAGAAGGCTCACAAGTTCGCGCTGGAAAAATTCGCCGGTGACCTGCTGCCGATCATCGACAGTCTGGAGCGTGGTCTTGAGTTGTCCAACCCGGACGACGAAAACATCCGCCCAATGCGCGAAGGCATCGAGCTGACCCTGAAAATGTTCCAGGACACCCTGAAGCGCTATCAGTTGGAAGCGATCGATCCGCAGGCCGGCGAGCCGTTCAATGCTGAGCATCACCAAGCCATGGCCATGCAGGAAAGCCATGACCTGGAACCCAATAGCGTGATCAAGGTGTTCCAGAAGGGTTACCAGCTCAACGGTCGCCTGATGCGCCCGGCAATGGTGGTGGTGAGCAAGGCTCCTGCACCCGTAGCACCTTCTATTGATGAGCAGGCTTGAAATCCGCCGCAAGGCCCCCATTTATAAGTCAAGCGTTTAAGTGCTACCGCAGTTAGCCACAACTGCTGCGGCAACCAAATTCAAGTTTCGGGAGAGTAAATCATGGGCAAAATTATCGGTATCGACCTGGGGACCACCAACTCCTGCGTCTCCGTGCTGGAAAACGGCGTTGCAAAAGTTATTGAGAACGCCGAAGGCGCACGTACCACTCCGTCGATCATCGCTTACGCCAACGACGGTGAAATCCTCGTCGGCCAATCGGCCAAGCGTCAGGCAGTGACCAACCCGCACAACACCCTGTACGCGGTAAAGCGTCTGATTGGTCGTAAGTTCGACGAAGAAGTCGTACAGAAAGACATCAAGATGGTGCCTTACAAAATCGCCAAGGCCGACAACGGTGACGCCTGGGTTGAAGTGAACGGCCAGAAAATGTCGCCGCCACAAATCTCGGCTGAAATCTTGAAAAAGATGAAGAAGACCGCCGAAGACTACCTCGGTGAAGCAGTGACTGAAGCGGTGATCACCGTTCCGGCCTACTTCAACGACAGCCAACGTCAGGCCACCAAAGACGCCGGCCGCATCGCGGGCCTGGATGTAAAACGTATCATCAACGAACCAACCGCAGCTGCTCTGGCTTACGGTATGGACAAGGCCAAGGGCGATCACACCGTGATCGTTTACGACCTGGGTGGCGGTACGTTCGACGTTTCCGTGATCGAGATCGCAGAAGTTGACGGCGAGCACCAGTTTGAAGTGTTGGCCACCAACGGTGACACCTTCCTGGGTGGTGAAGACTTTGACATTCGTCTGATCGACTACCTCGTTGACGAATTCAAGAAAGAAAGCGGCATGAACCTCAAAGGTGACCCGCTGGCCATGCAGCGCCTGAAAGAAGCCGCTGAAAAAGCCAAGATCGAGCTGTCTTCCGCTCAGTCGACCGACGTGAACCTGCCGTACATCACTGCAGACGCTACCGGTCCTAAGCACTTGAACGTGAAAATCTCGCGTTCCAAGCTCGAAGCGCTGGTTGAAGACCTGGTTCAGCGCACCATCGAACCTTGCCGCATCGCGCTGAAAGACTCCGGTATCGACGTTGGCTCTATCAACGACGTGATCCTGGTAGGCGGTCAGACCCGTATGCCACTGGTTCAGAAGCTGGTCACCGAGTTCTTCGGCAAAGAAGCTCGTAAAGACGTGAACCCGGACGAAGCCGTTGCCATGGGTGCTGCCATCCAGGGTGCCGTACTGGCCGGTGACGTGAAAGACGTGTTGCTGCTGGACGTAAGCCCGCTGACCCTGGGTATCGAAACCATGGGTGGCGTGATGACTGCGCTGATCGAGAAAAACACCACGATTCCTACCAAGAAATCCCAGGTGTTCTCGACTGCCGATGACAACCAGGGCGCCGTGACTATCCACGTGCTGCAGGGCGAGCGTAAGCAAGCTGCGCAGAACAAGTCCCTGGGCAAGTTCGACCTGGCTGAGATTCCACCAGCACCACGTGGCGTGCCACAAATCGAAGTGACCTTCGACATCGACGCCAACGGCATCCTGCACGTCGGCGCGAAAGACAAGGCCACCGGCAAAGAGCAGAAGATCACCATCAAGGCCAACTCCGGCCTGTCTGATGAAGAAATTCAACAGATGATCCGTGATGCTGAAACCAATGCTGAAGCGGACAAGAAGTTCGAAGAGTTGGCAGGCGCCCGTAACCAGGGTGACGCGCTGGTTCACTCGACGCGTAAAATGATCGCTGATGCTGGCGACAAAGTGACCGACGAAGAGAAAACCGCAATCGAAGCGGCAGTGGTTGCCCTGGAAGCCGCCATCAAAGGCGACGACAAGGCTGCCATCGAAGCCAAGGTTGAGGAGCTGTCGAAAGTCTCCGCTTCAGTTGCTCAGAAAATGTACGCCGAACAAGGCCAGCCGGCTGACGGCGCTGCGCAACAAGCAGAGCCTGAAGCCAAGCACGACGATGTTGTCGATGCCGAGTTCGAAGAAGTTAAAGACGACCAGAAGAAGTAACTTGGTCGCCCGGTTGACCGCTCACAAGCGGTGACTGGTAGGATGTCGCCGCGCGGGAGCTTGCTCCCGCGTTGGCGTGTCTGGGGTATGCGAATTTTTACAGCATGCGACAACGCTCGGATGCTGGCGGTGTGAACGGGAATGCTCCTGCTTTCCGAATGACAGTCACCGCGTTTTTGGCCGGGTCCCTGGCTGAAAGCAGTAATGACCAGGATCGTTGAATTGACGTGAGTTGGGTCCGGGCCTGTATTGGGGCTCAACGAGTTTGGCAGGGTTCAGGAGGGCCAGGTCGAACGTCCTTAAGAGTGCAAAGACTTATGGCAAAGCGTGACTATTACGAAGTATTGGGTGTGGAGCGTGGCGCCAGCGAGGCGGAGCTGAAAAAGGCCTACCGTCGCCTGGCGATGAAGCACCACCCGGACCGTAATCCGGATAACAAAGAATCCGAAGAGATGTTCAAAGAGGCCAACGAGGCCTACGAATGCCTGTGTGATCCCAATAAGCGTGCAGCCTACGACCAGTATGGCCATGCCGGTGTCGACCCAAGCATGGGCGGCGGCGGTGCCGGTTTTGGTGGCCAGAACTTCTCCGATATTTTCGGCGACGTATTCAGCGACTTCTTCGGCGGTGGCCGTGGCGGTCAGCGTGGCGGCCCTCAGCGCGGCAGCGACCTGCGTTACACCCTGGAGCTGAACCTGGAAGAGGCCGTGCGCGGCACCAGTGTCAATATCCGTGTGCCGACGCTGGTTAACTGCAAGCCGTGCGATGGCTCCGGTGCGAAGAAAGGCTCCTCGCCGATCACGTGCCCGACCTGTGGCGGTATCGGGCAGGTGCGCATGCAGCAGGGCTTTTTCTCGGTGCAGCAAACCTGCCCGCGTTGCCATGGCCAGGGCAAGATCATTTCTGATCCGTGCGACTCCTGCCACGGCGAAGGCCGCGTCGAAGAGTACAAGACGCTGTCGGTGAAAGTGCCGGCGGGTGTGGATACCGGTGATCGTATTCGCCTGTCGGGCGAAGGCGAGGCGGGTGCCCAGGGCGGCCCTACGGGTGACCTGTACGTGGTGATCAATGTGCGTGAGCACTCGATCTTCCAGCGTGACGGCAAGCATTTGTTCTGCGAAGTGCCGATCAGTTTTGTTGATGCAGCACTGGGTGGCGAGCTGGAGATTCCGACGCTGGATGGTAGGGTCAAGCTCAAGATTCCCGAGGGGACTCAAACCGGCAAGCAGTTCCGCATTCGTGGCAAAGGCGTTGCGCCTGTGCGCGGTGGCGGTGCTGGCGACCTGATGTGCCGTGTGGCGGTTGAAACCCCCGTGAACCTGAATCGTCGTCAGCGTGAACTGCTGGAAGAGTTCCGCAGCTCGCTGGAAGGCGATGACTCGCACTCACCGAAGACCACAGGCTTCTTCGACGGTGTAAAACGCTTCTTCGGCGACCTGTAAGGATCTGAATATGCGACGTATAGCCGTAATGGGCGCTGCCGGGCGCATGGGCAAGACGCTGGTCGAGGCGGTGCAGCAACGCTCGCCGGCCTCCGGGCTGACGGCGGCGATTGTTCGCCCAGGCAGTACGTTGATCGGCGCGGACGCAGGTGAGTTGGCCTCATTGGGTCGCATCGGTGTTTCGCTGTCTGGCAACCTTGAGCAGGTGGCTGACGAATTCGACGTGCTGATCGACTTCACCCTGCCGGAAGTGATGCTGAAAAATCTGGCCTTCTGCCGCAAGGCAGGCAAGGCCATGGTGATCGGCACGACCGGTTTGAGTGCCGAGCAGAAGCAGTTGCTGGTGGAGGCGGGCAAGGATATTCCGATCGTCTTCGCGGCCAACTTCAGCGTGGGCGTAAACCTGTCGCTGAAATTGCTGGACCTGGCGGCGCGCGTGCTGGGTGATGAAGCAGATATCGAGATCATCGAGACCCACCATCGCCACAAGATCGACGCGCCTTCGGGCACGGCATTGCGCATGGGTGAAGCCATTGCGGATGCGCTGGGTCGCGATCTGTCGAAAGTGGCGGTGTACGGGCGTGAGGGCCATACCGGTGCTCGTGCGCGTGACACCATTGGTTTTGCCACTGTGCGCGGTGGTGATGTGGTCGGTGATCACACAGTGCTGTTTGCCACCGAAGGTGAGCGTCTGGAAATCACCCACAAGGCCTCCAGTCGCATGACCTTCGCCAAGGGCGCGGTGCGTGCTGCGCTCTGGTTGGAAGGGCGTGAGCCAGGCCTGTACGACATGCGTGACGTGCTGGATCTGCACTAAGCAGTAGCTAAAACGGGGGCTCAGGATTATCCTGTGGCCCCGTTTTTACCCGCTAAGCGACGTCCTGTCGCATTCCCCTGCCTTTAAGGCTCATTAGCGGTGGACCAAAAAAGCCTTTTTCTGTAAGCTACAGCTTTAGTGTGTCCACTAAAAGCGCGCAGAATAATTCAGTGAAGAAGCGGGGTGACGTGTCCATACGTCACTCCGCTTTTTTACAACCTGCGATCGCCCTTTCAGGCTTTATTTACGGGAGGTCTTCTTGACTAAGCCAGCCATACTCGCCCTTGCTGATGGCAGCATTTTTCGCGGCGAAGCCATTGGAGCCGACGGTCAAACCGTTGGAGAGGTGGTGTTCAACACCGCCATGACCGGCTATCAGGAAATCCTTACCGATCCTTCCTACGCCCAACAGATCGTTACCCTGACCTATCCGCACATCGGCAACACCGGCACCACGCCGGAAGATGTCGAGTCTGATCGTGTCTGGTCGGCGGGCCTGGTGATTCGTGACCTGCCACTGGTTGCGAGCAACTGGCGTAACACGATGTCGCTGTCCGATTACCTGAAAGCCAACAACGTTGTGGCGATCGCCGGTATCGATACGCGCCGCCTCACGCGCATCCTGCGTGAAAAAGGCTCGCAGAACGGCTGCATCATGGTCGGTGACAATATTTCCGAAGAGGCGGCGATTGCCGCAGCGCAAGGCTTCCCTGGCCTGAAGGGCATGGACCTGGCGAAAGTCGTCAGCGTCAAAGAGAAGTACGAGTGGCGTTCCACTGTGTGGGATCTGAAGACCGACAGCCACGCGACTATCGAGGCTGCCGATCTGCCTTACCACGTGGTCGCCTATGACTACGGCGTCAAGTACAACATCCTGCGCATGCTCGTCGAGCGCGGTTGCCGCGTGACCGTGGTGCCTGCGCAAACCCCTGCCAGCGATGTGCTCGCGATGCAGCCGGACGGTGTATTCCTGTCCAACGGCCCGGGTGACCCTGAGCCATGCGACTACGCTATCCAGGCCATCAAGGACGTGCTGGAGACCGAGATTCCGGTGTTCGGTATCTGCCTTGGCCACCAACTGCTGGCTTTGGCCTCCGGCGCCAAGACCCTGAAAATGGGCCACGGCCACCACGGTGCCAACCACCCGGTACAAGACCTGGACACCGGTGTTGTGATGATCACCAGCCAGAACCACGGTTTTGCGGTGGATGAAGCCTCCCTGCCGAGCAACGTGCGCGCCATTCACAAGTCGCTGTTCGACGGTTCCCTGCAAGGCATTGAGCGCACCGACAAGAGCGCGTTCAGCTTCCAGGGCCACCCTGAAGCCAGCCCGGGCCCGAACGACGTAGCGCCGCTGTTCGACCGTTTCATCAATGAGATGGCCAAGCGACGCTGACTGAGTGGCCTGCGGGCGGCCCCGTATCGCGGTGGCCCCCGCAGGCTCTTCAAAGATTGTTCAAGACGGCTTGCCGACTGACCTGCGGATTTGAGTGACAAACCCATGCCAAAACGTACAGACATAAAAAGCATCCTGATTCTCGGCGCTGGCCCGATCGTGATCGGCCAGGCCTGCGAATTCGACTACTCCGGCGCCCAGGCCTGTAAAGCCCTGCGCGAGGAGGGCTACCGCGTCATCCTGGTGAACTCCAACCCGGCCACCATCATGACCGACCCGGCCATGGCCGACGCCACCTACATCGAGCCGATCAAGTGGCAGACCGTTGCCAAGATCATCGAGAAAGAGCGCCCGGACGCGCTGCTGCCAACCATGGGCGGCCAGACCGCTCTGAACTGCGCCCTGGACCTGGAGCGCGAAGGCGTCCTGGAAAAGTTCGGCGTAGAGATGATCGGTGCCAATGCCGACACCATCGACAAGGCTGAAGACCGTTCGCGTTTCGACAAGGCCATGAAGTCGATCGGCCTGGCGTGCCCGCGTTCCGGTATCGCCCATAGCATGGAAGAAGCCAACGCGGTCCTCGAGACCCTGGGCTTCCCGTGCATTATCCGTCCGTCCTTCACCATGGGCGGCACCGGCGGCGGTATCGCATACAACCGTGAAGAGTTTGAAGAAATCTGCGCTCGCGGCCTGGACCTGTCGCCGACCAAAGAGCTGCTGATCGACGAATCCCTGATCGGCTGGAAAGAATATGAGATGGAGGTTGTCCGCGATAAGAAGGACAACTGCATCATCGTCTGCTCCATCGAAAACTTCGACCCGATGGGCGTGCACACCGGTGACTCGATCACCGTGGCGCCAGCACAGACCCTGACCGACAAGGAATACCAGATTCTGCGTAACGCCTCCCTGGCGGTATTGCGCGAGATCGGCGTTGAAACCGGCGGTTCCAACGTTCAGTTCGGCATCTGCCCGGACACCGGCCGCATGGTCGTGATCGAGATGAACCCACGTGTATCGCGTTCTTCGGCACTGGCCTCGAAAGCGACTGGGTTCCCGATTGCGCGTATCGCTGCCAAGCTGGCTATCGGCTACACCCTGGACGAGCTGCAAAACGAAATCACCGGCGGCGCGATGCCGGCGTCTTTCGAGCCGTCTATCGACTACGTCGTGACCAAGCTGCCGCGCTTTGCCTTCGAGAAATTCGCCAAGGCGGATGCACGCCTGACCACCCAGATGAAGTCTGTTGGTGAAGTCATGGCGATCGGCCGCACCTTCCAGGAGTCCTTGCAGAAAGCCCTGCGCGGTCTGGAAGTGGGTGTTTGCGGCCTGGACGAGAAGCTCGACCTGAGCAACCCGGAAAGCATGAGCATCCTCAAGCGCGAGCTGACCGTGCCGGGCGCCGAGCGTATCTGGTACGTGGCGGACGCCTTCCGTGCCGGCCTGAGCGTCGAAGATATCTTCGGCATGAACATGATCGACCCGTGGTTCCTGGTGCAGATCGAAGATCTGATCAAGGAAGAAGAGAAGGTCAAGACGCTGGGCCTGTCGTCTATCGACCGCGACCTGATGTTCCGCCTCAAGCGCAAAGGCTTCTCCGACCAGCGTCTGGCCAAGCTGCTGGGTGTGACTGAGAAGAACCTGCGTACTCATCGCCACAAGCTGGATATCTTCCCGGTCTACAAGCGCGTTGACACCTGCGCCGCAGAATTCGCCACCGACACGGCCTACATGTACTCCACCTATGAGGAAGAGTGCGAAGCCGCGCCGACGGGCCGCGACAAGATCATCATCCTGGGTGGCGGTCCGAACCGTATCGGCCAGGGCATCGAGTTCGACTACTGCTGCGTACACGCCGCCCTCGCCCTGCGCGAAGACGGGTACGAGACCATCATGGTCAACTGCAACCCGGAAACGGTTTCCACTGACTACGACACCTCCGACCGCTTGTACTTCGAGCCGGTAACGCTGGAAGACGTATTGGAAATCTGCCGCGTCGAGAAGCCTAAAGGCGTGATCGTCCAGTACGGCGGCCAGACCCCGCTGAAATTGGCGCGCGCCCTCGAAGCCGCCGGCGTGCCGATCATCGGTACCAGCCCGGATGCGATTGACCGTGCCGAAGACCGTGAGCGTTTCCAGCAAATGGTTGAGCGCCTGAACCTGCGTCAGCCGCCGAACGCCACCGTGCGCAGCGAAGACGAAGCCATCCGCGCGGCCAGCAAGATCGGCTATCCGCTGGTGGTGCGTCCGTCCTACGTGCTGGGCGGCCGGGCGATGGAAATCGTCTACGAAGAAGAAGAACTCAAGCGCTACCTGCGTGATGCGGTGAAAGTCTCCAACGACAGCCCGGTGCTGCTGGACCACTTCCTCAACTGCGCCATCGAAATGGACGTGGATGCGGTCTGCGACGGCACGGATGTAGTCATCGGCGCCATCATGCAGCACATCGAACAAGCCGGCGTTCACTCCGGTGACTCGGCCTGCTCGCTGCCGCCGTACTCGCTGCCGGCGCACATCCAGGACGAGATGCGCGAACAGGTCAAGAAGATGGCCTTGGAATTGGGCGTTGTCGGCCTGATGAACGTACAGTTGGCGCTGCAAGGCGAAGACATCTACGTCATTGAAGTCAACCCGCGTGCTTCGCGTACCGTGCCGTTTGTTTCCAAGTGCATCGGTGTGTCCCTGGCCATGATCGCTGCGCGTGTGATGGCCGGTAAGACCCTGAAGGAAATCGGCTTTACCAAGGAAATCATTCCGAACTTCTACAGTGTGAAAGAGGCGGTGTTCCCATTCGCCAAGTTCCCTGGCGTGGACCCGATCCTGGGCCCAGAGATGAAGTCCACCGGTGAAGTGATGGGCGTGGGCGATACCTTCGGTGAAGCATTCGCCAAGGCCCAGATGGGCGCCAGCGAAGTGCTGCCAACCGGTGGTACCGCGTTTATCAGCGTGCGTGATGACGACAAGCCACTGGTTGCAGGGGTCGCCCGCGATCTGATCAACTTGGGCTTTGAAGTCGTGGCTACCGCCGGGACCGCCAAGCTGATCGAAGCTGCCGGCCTGAAAGTACGCCGCGTGAACAAGGTGACGGAAGGCCGTCCGCACGTGGTCGACATGATCAAGAATGACGAAGTCACCCTGATCATCAACACCACCGAAGGTCGTCAGTCGATCGCGGACTCCTATTCCATTCGTCGTAATGCCTTGCAGCACAAGATTTACTGCACCACTACCATTGCTGCTGGCGAAGCTATCTGTGAGGCGCTCAAGTTCGGTCCGGAAAAGACCGTGCGTCGCTTGCAGGATCTACACGCAGGATTGAAGGCATGATCAAATACCCAATGACCGTCCAGGGCGCCAAGGCCCTGGAAGAGGAACACGCCCATCTGACCAAGGTCGTACGTCCAAAGCTGAGCCAGGACATCGGTACGGCCCGCGAGCTGGGTGACTTGAAGGAAAACGCTGAATACCATGCTGCTCGTGAGCAGCAGGGTATGGTCGAGGCGCGGATTCGTGACATCGAGGGCCGGATTCAGAATCAGGTCATCATTGATGTCACCTCCATCCCTCATACCGGTAAAGTGATTTTCGGCACCACTGTTGAGATCGCCAACGTCGAGACTGATGAGCGCGTTGTCTATCACATCGTGGGTGAAGATGAAGCTGACTTCAAACTCGGCAAGATCTCTGTTGGTTCGCCGCTGGCCCGCGCCTTGATTGCCAAGGAAGAGGGTGATGTGGTGGCCGTCAAGACGCCGGGTGGCGTGATCGAGTACGAGATTGTCGAAGTTCGTCACATCTGAAAGACGGCGCCCGCTGCGTGCGGGCGCCATGCTTTGGCAGCTCTCTCAGATGCTTTGGGTGGGCGGCCTATGGCTGTTGCATATTGGTGTATTGCCGGCGTTGGGCCTGATTGGCCTGGCGCCGCTGCTGATCGATGAGATCGACGGATTGCTGAGTGCGCTGCTGGTGAGTTTTGCGGCGGCGTGCGTGCTGCTTCAGGTGTTGGTGCTGGTCAAGGCTGAAGGCCTGAAGAGTTTGTGGCGGGATATTCGCGGGCAACTGCTGCTGATGGCGCTGTATGCATGCGCAATGTTTTGCGTGGTGCATGTGTGGCTGCCGCAAGCGTTGCGCTGGCAGTTATTCAGCTATCTTGTGCTAGGGTTCTCTGGCCTGGTGCTGGTTATGCAACCTGCGCCGGGTGGCCTGGTGCTGGTTATGCAACCTGCGCCGGGATGGAGTGGCGGGGCGCGCGAAGCACGCCCTTGACCCTTTTCATCATTTGAAGCGATGAACGTTCGACAGTTGCTTGTTGACGCTGAAGTTCTTGCGATACAGCAGCGCCATCTTGCCGATGACCTGAACCAGGTCCGCTTTGCCGACCTTGCACAATTCTGCAACGGCGGCCAGGCGCGCTTCGCGATCAAGGATGTTGACCTTGATCTTGATCAGTTCGTGATCGTTCAGTGCGCGCTCGAATTCGGCTAGCACACCCTCAGTCAAACCGTTGTCTGCCACAATCAGAACTGGTTTCAGATGGTGGCCAATGGATTTGTACTGTTTCTTCTGCTCTTGAGTGAGCGGCATAATCTGACCCCTGCGTCTGATCTTGTAAAAAGCGGCGGCCAGTTTACCCGAGCGAGTCCGGGACCGCCCAGTTAATCACGACCCGTTTTATTTTTTCGAGGTGGCCCGTGGCCCGTTCCAAAACCAGCCTTAAGTGGCTACAAGAACATTTCAATGATCCTTACGTCAAAAAGGCGCAAAAGGACGGCTATCGTTCCCGTGCCAGCTACAAGCTGCTGGAGATCCAGGACAAGGACAAACTGATCCGTCCAGGCATGAGCGTTATCGATCTCGGCGCGGCCCCCGGTGGCTGGTCCCAGGTGACCAGTCGTCTGATTGGTGGGCAAGGTCGATTGATCGCTTCGGACATCCTCGAGATGGACAGCATCCCGGACGTGACCTTTGTTCACGGCGATTTTACCGAGGACAAGGTATTGGCCGAGATCCTGGAGGCTGTGGGAAATTCGCAGGTAGACCTTGTGATTTCCGACATGGCCCCCAATATGAGTGGATTACCGGCTGTTGATATGCCGCGTGCCATGTTCCTGTGTGAGCTGGCGCTGGATTTGGCAGGTCGGGTGTTACGTCCGGGTGGCGATTTCCTGGTGAAGGTGTTCCAGGGCGAAGGTTTCGACGAGTACCACAAGAACATTCGCAAGTTGTTCGACAAGGTGCAGACCCGCAAACCGGACTCTTCCCGTGACAGGTCCAGGGAGCAGTATCTGCTGTGCCGTGGCTACCGCGGCGTCGAAGGCGCTGCGAGCGAAGAGCGTTTTTGAGAAATTCGAGGAGGGCGATAGGTTTTTTTATATCGCTTTCGTCACGAAGCTTTACGAATATTGCGTAGTCAAAGTTTCACAAAGGGTTACAGACGGCGCCTGCCAGAGTTGTAGGTAATGTAGTAAGTTAGGCCGGTGAATATCATGCGAAGCGCGCGCCAGTAGCGGAGCTTGCTTCAGAGGGTAGTTAATTGAACGATATGGCAAAGAATCTGATCCTGTGGTTGATCATTGCGGCTGTCCTGGTGACGGTGATGAACAACTTCTCCAGCCCTAACGAGCCGCAGACCCTCAACTATTCCGACTTCATCCAGCAAGTTAAGGATGGCAAGGTCGAGCGCGTAGCGGTTGATGGCTACGTGATTACCGGTAAGCGCAACGATGGCGACAGCTTCAAGACCATTCGTCCTGCCATTCAGGACAACGGTCTCATCGGTGACCTGGTGGATAACAAGGTCGTTGTGGAAGGCAAGCAGCCTGAACAGCAAAGCATCTGGACTCAACTCCTGGTGGCCAGCTTCCCGATCCTGGTGATTATCGCCGTGTTCATGTTCTTCATGCGCCAGATGCAAGGCGGTGCGGGAGGCAAGGGTGGGCCGATGAGCTTTGGCAAGAGCAAGGCGCGCCTGCTCTCCGAAGACCAGGTAAAAACCACTTTGGCTGACGTTGCAGGTTGCGACGAAGCCAAGGAAGAAGTCGGCGAGTTGGTCGAGTTCCTGCGTGATCCGGGCAAATTCCAGCGTCTGGGTGGCCGTATCCCTCGCGGTGTGCTGATGGTGGGCCCACCGGGTACCGGTAAAACCTTGCTGGCCAAGGCGATTGCCGGCGAAGCCAAGGTGCCTTTCTTTACCATTTCCGGTTCTGACTTCGTCGAAATGTTTGTCGGCGTCGGCGCCAGCCGTGTTCGCGATATGTTCGAGCAGGCCAAGAAGCACGCGCCATGCATCATCTTCATCGACGAAATCGATGCCGTTGGTCGCCATCGTGGCGCTGGCATGGGTGGCGGTCACGATGAGCGTGAGCAGACCCTCAACCAGTTGCTGGTAGAGATGGATGGTTTCGAGATGAATGACGGCATTATCGTCATCGCCGCAACCAACCGTCCCGACGTGCTGGACCCTGCGTTGCTGCGTCCGGGCCGTTTTGACCGCCAGGTTGTGGTCGGCCTGCCGGACATTCGTGGTCGTGAGCAGATCCTGAAAGTACACATGCGCAAGGTGCCGATGGGTGACGACGTGGCTCCGGCTGTGATCGCCCGTGGTACTCCCGGCTTCTCCGGTGCTGACCTGGCAAACCTGGTCAACGAGGCGTCGCTGTTCGCTGCCCGTACTGGCAAGCGCATCGTTGAGATGAAAGAGTTCGAATTGGCGAAAGACAAGATCATGATGGGCGCCGAGCGCAAATCCATGGTCATGTCCGAGAAAGAGAAGCAGAACACCGCTTATCACGAGGCCGGTCACGCCATTGTAGGTCGTGTTGTGCCTGAGCATGACCCGGTCTATAAAGTGTCGATCATTCCCCGTGGTCGGGCACTCGGTGTGACCATGTTCCTGCCGGAAGAGGATCGTTACAGCCTCTCCAAGCGTGCGCTGATCAGCCAGATCTGCTCGCTCTATGGTGGCCGTATTGCTGAGGAAATGACCCTTGGCTTTGATGGTGTGACCACTGGCGCCTCCAATGACATTATGCGTGCCAGCCAGATTGCGCGAAACATGGTGACCAAGTGGGGCTTGTCGGAAAAACTCGGCCCATTGATGTACGCCGAAGAAGAAGGCGAAGTGTTCTTGGGTCGTGGTGGCGGTGGGCAAAGCGCCAGCTTCTCGGGTGAGACAGCCAAGCTGATCGACTCCGAGGTTCGCAGCATCATTGACCAGTGCTACGGCACGGCCAAGCAGATCCTGACTGACAACCGTGACAAGCTGGACGCCATGGCTGATGCATTGATGAAGTACGAAACCATCGATGCCGACCAGATCGACGACATCATGGCGGGCCGTGCGCCGCGTGAGCCGCGCGACTGGGAAGGTGGTTCGGGTACTTCGGGCACTCCGCCTGTGGTGCAGAATGAGCGCCCTGAAACGCCTATCGGCGGCCCGGCAGCTGATCACTAAGGTTTGAAATGACTTCTGCTTTGTCCTCTACCCGGTTGCCTTGCGGCAACCGGGTTCTTGATTTGGCCCGGACGCATGTCATGGGCATCCTCAATGTAACCCCTGACTCCTTTTCCGATGGTGGCCGCTTCAGCCAGCTGGACGCCGCGTTGCACCACGCCGAGGCGATGGTGGCTGCCGGTGCGACGTTGATTGATGTGGGAGGGGAATCGACCCGCCCTGGCGCCCGCGTTGTTTCTCCATTGGAGGAGCTGGAGCGTGTGGCGCCGGTGGTTGAGCGCATTGCCCGTGAGCTGGATGTCATCATCTCGGTAGACACCTCCACCCCGGCAGTGATGCGCGAAACAGCGCGTCTCGGAGCGGGGTTGATCAATGATGTGCGTTCGCTTCAGCGCGACGGCGCCCTTGATGCGGCCGCTGCAACTGGCTTGCCCGTCTGCCTCATGCATATGCTGGGTGAGCCCGGCAACATGCAGGACAATCCGCATTACGACGACCTGGTTGGCGAGGTAAGTGGGTTTCTTGCTGAGAGGATTGCCCAGTGTGTGGCTGTGGGTATTGCGCCCGAACAGATCATCCTCGATCCGGGGTTTGGCTTTGCCAAGACCCTGCAGCACAATCTAAGCCTGTTCAAACACATGGACGCCTTGCACGCCCTTGGTCGCCCGCTGTTGGTCGGCGTTTCGCGCAAGAGCATGATAGGGCTCGCCTTGAATCGCCCGGTCGGCGAACGCCTGTATGGCGGCCTGGCGCTTGCGGCGCTTGCTGTAACCAAGGGCGCACGTATTTTGCGTGTGCATGATGTCGCCGAAACGGTCGATGTGGTGCGCATGCTCGCTGCTGTAGAATCAGCCGAATAAGAATGATGGAGCACTTATGACTAAGAAATATTTTGGCACCGACGGCATTCGTGGTCGGGTCGGCGAATTCCCGATCACCCCTGATTTCATGCTCAAACTGGGTTGGGCGGCAGGCATGGCGTTCCGCAGCATGGGCGCGTGTCGCATCCTGGTGGGCAAGGACACCCGAATTTCGGGCTACATGTTTGAATCCGCGCTGGAGGCTGGCCTGTCCGCCGCCGGGGCCGACGTGATGCTGCTGGGCCCTATGCCTACGCCGGCAATCGCTTACCTGACGCGTACCTTTCACGCTGAAGCCGGTATTGTGATCAGCGCCTCCCACAATCCTCATGATGACAATGGCATCAAGTTTTTCTCGGGGCAGGGCACCAAGCTGCCTGACGAGATCGAGTTGATGATCGAAGAGCTGCTGGATGCGCCGATGACGGTGGTTGAGTCCAGCAAGCTGGGCAAGGTGTCGCGCATTAACGACGCGTCAGGCCGCTATATCGAATTCTGTAAAAGCAGTGTTCCGAGCAGCACCAATTTTGCAGGCTTGAAGATTGTTGTCGATTGCGCCCATGGTGCGACCTACAAGGTGGCGCCGAGCGTCTTCAAGGAGCTGGGTGCACAGGTCACCGTGCTGTCGGCTCAGCCTAACGGCTTGAACATCAACGACAATTGCGGCTCTACCCACATGGAGCAGCTGCAGGCTGCTGTGCTGGCTGAGCATGCGGACCTGGGCATCGCTTTTGACGGCGATGGCGACCGTGTGCTGATGGTGGATCACACCGGCACGATCGTGGATGGTGATGATCTGTTGTTCATCATTGCCCGTGACCTGCATGAGCGTAACAAGCTGCAAGGTGGCGTGGTCGGCACCCTGATGAGTAATCTCGGGCTGGAATTGGCGTTGGCAGAACTGGGGATTCCCTTTATTCGCGCCAATGTCGGTGATCGCTACGTGATCGCCGAGCTGCTGGAGCGTAACTGGTTGGTCGGCGGCGAGAACTCCGGGCACGTGGTTTGCTTCCAGCACACCACCACGGGCGACGCGATCATCGCCGCGCTACAGGTGCTGTTGGCCCTGCGTCGCCGCGAGGAGAGCCTGGCCCAGGCGCGCCAAGCCCTGCGCAAGTGCCCGCAAGTGCTGCTCAATGTGCGTTTTGCCGGTGGCGAAAACCCCATCGAGCACCCTGCTGTCAAAGAGGCTTGCGAGCGCGTGACCCAGGCAATGGCGGGGCGCGGGCGTGTGTTGCTGCGCAAGTCCGGCACAGAGCCGCTGGTGCGTGTGATGGTCGAAGGCGAGGACGAAACACAGGTTCGCGGCCATGCCGAAGACCTGGCAAAACTGGTAACTGAAGTTTGCGCCTGAATTCGGCTTGCCAGTGATGATGTGGTTGGGTAACATCTGCGCCCACTTTGACCGACGGGGTACAGCATGCGTCGCACTATGGTAGCTGGTAACTGGAAGATGCACGGTACCCGCGCCAGTGTCGCTGAGCTGATCAACGGCCTTCGTCACTTGGCCTTGCCTAGCGGTGTTGATGTCGCGGTGTTCCCGCCTTGCTTGCATATCAACCAAGTGGTTGATGGCTTGAAGGGCAAGTCGATTCAGGTCGGCGCGCAGAACTCTGCGGTAGAGCCGATGCAAGGTGCGTTGACCGGCGAGATTTCGCCGAGTCAGCTGGTTGATGCGGGTTGTTCCTATGTGCTTGTCGGGCACTCCGAGCGTCGCCAGATGATGGGCGAGCGGGATGGGACGCTCAACCGCAAGTTCGCCGCAGCACAGGCTTGTGGCTTGATTCCGGTGTTGTGCATAGGGGAGACCCTTGAGCAGCGCGAATCGGGCAAGACTCTTGAAGTTGTCTCGCGTCAGCTGGGCAGCATCATCGAGGAGCTGGGTGTTGGTGCATTTGCAAAGGCGGTCATTGCTTACGAGCCGGTCTGGGCCATTGGCACCGGGCTGACTGCTACACCGCAACAGGCGCAGGATGTGCACGCAGCCATCCGCGCGCAGTTGGCGGCAGAGAATTCTGAAGTCGCACAAGGTGTGCGGCTTCTATACGGCGGCAGCGTGAAGGCGGCCAATGCGGTCGAACTGTTCGGCATGCCGGATATCGATGGGGGGCTCATTGGTGGAGCTTCCCTGAATGCAGATGAGTTCGGTGCGATCTGTCGCGCCGCGGGAAACTGAAAAAATGCTGGAAACAGTCGTAGTCGTTTTTCATCTGTTGGCTGCCCTGAGCGTAGTTGCTCTGGTTTTGTTGCAACAGGGTAAAGGTGCGGATGCTGGTGCGTCTTTCGGTGCAGGTGCTTCAAATACTGTGTTCGGAAGCCAAGGTTCCTCTACCTTTCTTAGTAAGTTTACTGCTATACTTGCCGCAGGTTTCTTCATAACCAGCTTAGGGTTAGGTTACTTTGCTAAAGAGAAAGCTCATGTGCTGACTCAAGTAGGTTTGCCAAACCCAGCAGTGTTGGAAGTTCCAAAAGCAAAACCGGCTTCTGATGATGTCCCGGTGCTTCAAGAGCAAAAGTCGGCTACTCCAGCGACTGACGTACCTCCAGCTCAAGAGCAGAAGTAAGAAGGGTTGTAAACGCTGTATTGCCGAGGTGGTGGAATTGGTAGACACGCAACCTTGAGGTGGTTGTGCCCATAGGGTGTAGGGGTTCGAGTCCCCTTCTCGGTACCAATTATCAGGAGAGCCCGCTGTTGCGGGCTTTCTTGTAGGTGGAAGGTTACATTGACCCTGCAAGGGATCGGTCGTATACTTCCGCCCCAGCTTTGTCGCGGGGTGGAGCAGTCTGGTAGCTCGTCGGGCTCATAACCCGAAGGTCGTCGGTTCAAATCCGGCCCCCGCAACCAGTTTTAGCGGAGCCCCTTTTAAGGGGCTTTTTGTTAGCTGGACACTTTCAACGCCGCTGTTCGACGGCGTTTCAAGGATGGGCGTTTCGCCCATTTTTTTATTTTGCACAGCATGCACATACATGCACGAGGGGGTTCAGGTGTCGAGCAAGCTAGAAGAGTTGCAGGCCTTGTTGGCCCCGGTGGTCGTGGCCCTAGGCTATGAATGCTGGGGTATTGAGTTTTCGGCTCAAGGTCGCCACTCAATGTTGCGCGTTTATATCGATAAAGAGGGCGGCGTGCTGGTGGACGATTGTGCCATTGTCAGCCGTCAGATCAGCGGTGTGCTGGATGTTGAAGATCCAATCTCCGTTGAATACACCCTTGAAGTTTCCTCGCCAGGCATGGAACGCCCACTGTTCACTATCGAGCAGTTTGCTAAATATGCCGGTGAACAAGTGAAGATCAAGCTGCGCTCCCCCTTTGAAGGGCGACGCAACTTTCAGGGCCTTCTGCGCGGTGTAGAAGAGCAGGATGTCGTGGTGCAGGTAGAAGACCATGAGTTCCTGTTGCCGATCGATATGATCGACAAGGCCAACATTATTCCCAGTTTTGACTGAGACGCGGATCCCGCGGATCCAATGGCTTGCGAAAGGCGAGGCGTACGATGAGCAAAGAAGTACTGCTGGTTGTTGAGTCGGTATCCAATGAAAAGGGTGTACCGGCAAGCGTGATTTTTGAAGCGTTGGAGCTGGCCCTGGCCACTGCTACCAAGAAACGTTTTGAAGACGAAGTAGATCTGCGTGTGGAAATCAACCGCCACACCGGTGCCTATGAGACTTTCCGTCGTTGGACGGTGGTCGAAGAGGACGATCTTGATGATCCGGCAATCGAAACCTGGCCAAGCAAGGTTGCGCAAACGCATCCGGGCGCTCAGGTTGGCGATGTTGTTGAAGAAAAGATCGAGTCGATCGAATTCGGCCGTATTGCTGCACAGACCGCCAAGCAGGTCATCGTGCAGAAGGTTCGCGAAGCCGAGCGCGCTCAAGTCGTTGACGCCTATCGCGAACGCCTGGGTGAAATCATCTCCGGCACCGTGAAAAAAGTTACCCGCGACAACGTGATCGTCGACCTGGGCAACAACGCCGAAGCGTTGCTGGCCCGCGAAGACATCATCTCTCGCGAAACCTTCCGTGTCGGCGTGCGCTTGCGTGCGCTGCTCAAGGAAATCCGCACCGAGAACCGCGGCCCACAGTTGATCCTGTCGCGTACCGCGCCGGAAATGCTGATCGAGCTGTTCCGTATCGAAGTGCCGGAAATCGCCGAAGGCCTGATCGAAGTGATGGCTGCGTCCCGTGACCC
Source organism: Pseudomonas sp. FJ2-5-13 (assembly GCF_029201605.1). Lineage (NCBI taxonomy): Bacteria > Pseudomonadati > Pseudomonadota > Gammaproteobacteria > Pseudomonadales > Pseudomonadaceae > Pseudomonas > Pseudomonas sp. FJ2-5-13. The sequence continues at coordinate 5,134,580 of NZ_CP104045.1, read as the reverse complement.
GGGTTCGCGTGCCAAGATCGCGGTCCGCTCCAAGGACAAACGCATCGACCCGCAAGGCGCTTGCATCGGTATGCGCGGTTCGCGCGTCCAGGCAGTGTCGGGCGAATTGGGCGGTGAGCGTGTGGACATCGTCCTGTGGGACGATAACCCGGCGCAGTTCGTGATCAACGCCATGTCGCCAGCTGAAGTGGCGGCAATTATCGTTGACGAAGATGCCCATGCAATGGACATCGCCGTTGGCGCAGACAATCTGGCTCAGGCCATTGGTCGTGGTGGTCAGAACGTGCGTCTGGCCAGCCAACTGACCGGTTGGACCCTGAACGTGATGACCGAATCGGACATCCAGGCTAAGCAGCAAGCTGAAACCGGTGACATCCTGCGCAACTTCATCGAAGAGTTGGAAGTCGATGAAGAACTGGCACAGGTGCTGGTAGATGAAGGCTTCACCAGCCTGGAAGAGATTGCCTACGTACCGTTGGAAGAAATGCTCAACATCGACGGCTTTGACGAGGATATCGTCAACGAGCTCCGCGCTCGGGCCAAGGATCGTTTGTTGACTAAAGCCATCGCTACTGAGGAAAAGCTGGCAGACGCCCATCCGGCCGAAGACCTGCTCTCGCTTGAGGGTATGGACAAGGATTTGGCGATGGAACTGGCGGTGCGCGGCGTAATTACCCGCGAAGACCTGGCCGAGCAGTCTATTGACGATCTGCTCGACATCGACGGCATTGACGAAGATCGTGCCGGCAAGTTGATCATGGCCGCCCGAGCCCATTGGTTCGAGTAATTAGGCGCGGCCTGAGGAGAGAAGTGCATGACGCAAGTCACGGTGAAACAACTGGCCGATGAGGTCAAAACACCGGTAGAGCGCCTGTTGCAGCAGATGCGTGAGGCAGGTCTGCCGCACACCGCCGCCGATGAAGGTGTGAGCGATAGTGAGAAGCAGTCTTTGCTGACTCACTTGAAGAGCAGCCACAAGGCGAAAGTGGAAGAACCGCGCAAGATTACATTGCAGCGCAAAACCACCAGCACCCTGCGGGTTGCAGGTAGCAAGAGCATCAGCGTTGAAGTACGCAAGAAGAAAGTCTTCGTACAGCGCAGCCCGGAAGAAATCGAAGCCGAGCGCAAACGCGAGCTGGAAGAACGTCGCGCAGTAGAAAATGCTGCACGTCAGAAGGCTGAAGAAGAAGCCAAGCGTCGCGCCGAAGAAGAAGCGCGTCGCCAGCCTGCTGCTGCGCAACCTGCTGCCACTGACGCGGTCGCCGCCCCTGTTGAAGCTGTGCGTGAGGCTGCCCCGGCTGCCGCTGCACCTGCTCCTGCAGCAGATGCCCGCAAGCGCGACGAGCCTCGTCGTCCGGACAAACCACGTGCTGACGACAACAATCGTCGCGGTGGTGGTGGCGATGGCGAGCGTAAAAACGCTCCGCACCGCGCCTCGGTCAAAGAGAAAGCGCCTGCGCCACGCGTTGCCCCACGTACCACCGACGAAGAAAGCGATGGCTTCCGTCGTGGTGGTCGCGGCAAGGCCAAGCTGAAGAAGCGCAACGCCCACGGTTTCCAGAGCCCAACCGGCCCTGTCGTGCGTGAAGTGAAGATCGGCGAGACCATCACTGTGGGCGATCTGGCCCAGCAGATGTCGGTCAAGGCTGCTGAAATCATCAAGTTCATGTTCAAGCTGGGCACTCCAGCCACCATCAACCAGGTACTGGACCAGGAAACTGCCCAGTTGGTTGCTGAAGAGCTGGGCCACAAAGTGACCCTGGTCAGCGACACCGCCCTGGAAGATTCCCTGGCCGAGTCCCTGAAGTTTGAAGGTGAAGCGGTTTCCCGTGCGCCGGTTGTGACCGTAATGGGCCACGTTGACCACGGTAAGACTTCCCTGCTCGACTACATCCGTCGTGCCAAGGTTGCCGCAGGCGAAGCCGGTGGTATTACCCAGCACATCGGTGCATACCACGTTGAAACCGAGCGCGGCATGGTCACCTTCCTCGACACCCCAGGTCACGCCGCGTTTACCGCAATGCGTGCCCGTGGTGCCAAGGCGACCGACATCGTGATCCTGGTGGTTGCAGCGGACGACGGCGTAATGCCGCAGACCATTGAAGCTGTCCAGCACGCCAAGGCTGCCGGTGTTCCTCTGGTCGTTGCCGTGAACAAAATCGACAAGCCGGGCGCTGATCTCGATCGCATCCGTAGCGAACTGTCGGTTCACGGCGTGACGTCCGAGGAATGGGGTGGCGAGACGCCATTCGTATCGGTCTCGGCAAAAATGGGTACCGGCGTTGACGAACTGCTCGAAGCGGTCCTGTTGCAAGCCGAAGTCCTGGAACTGACCGCTACTCCATCGGCTCCTGGCCGTGGCGTCGTGGTTGAGTCCCGTCTCGACAAGGGCCGTGGCCCGGTTGCTACCGTGCTGGTTCAAGACGGTACCCTGCGCCAAGGCGACATGGTGCTGGTCGGTTCGAACTACGGCCGTGTACGTGCCATGCTCGACGAGAACGGCAAGCCAATCAAGGAAGCCGGTCCTGCCATCCCAGTCGAGATTCTCGGCCTGGACGGTACGCCGGACGCTGGCGACGAGATGAGCGTAGTGGCCGACGAGAAGAAAGCCCGTGAAGTGGCTCTGTTCCGTCAAGGCAAGTTCCGCGAGGTCAAGCTGGCCCGTGCTCACGCCGGCAAGCTGGAAAACATCTTCGAGAACATGGGCCAGGAAGAGAAGAAGACGCTTAACATCGTCCTCAAGTCTGACGTTCGTGGTTCCCTCGAAGCGTTGAACGGCGCCTTGAACGGCCTGGGTAACGACGAAGTGCAAGTGCGCGTTGTCGGTGGCGGTGTCGGTGGTATCACCGAATCCGACGCCAACCTGGCACTGGCTTCCAACGCTGTACTGTTCGGCTTCAACGTGCGTGCCGATGCTGGCGCTCGCAAGATCGTCGAGCAGGAAGGCCTGGACATGCGTTACTACAACGTCATCTACGACATCATCGAAGACGTCAAGAAAGCCCTTACCGGCATGCTTGGCAGCGACGTCCGGGAGAACATCCTGGGTATCGCCGAGGTGCGTGACGTGTTCCGCTCGCCGAAATTCGGTGCGATCGCCGGCTGTATGGTGGTTGAAGGCACTGTGTACCGTAACCGTCCAATCCGTGTACTGCGTGAAGACATCGTTATCTTCGAAGGCGAGCTGGAATCCCTGCGCCGCTTCAAGGATGACGCTGCCGAAGTACGTGCCGGCATGGAATGCGGTATCGGCGTCAAGAGCTACAACGACGTCAAGGTTGGCGACAAGATCGAAGTCTTCGAGAAGGTTCAGGTTGCTCGCAGCCTCTAACTCGCGCACTTCAGGAGCCGCGCAGCGTGTGGGCATGCAGATGCCCCGCGCAGCGTCAGGACTCTAAACGCAACGCCCGGTCTGGCTTTTGTCAGGCCGGGCGTTTGCCGCTTTCAGACCCCACGGGTTTCACCGTGTGGCAGTAACAGGTAACAAGACATGGCAAAAGAATACAGCCGTACCCAGCGTATCGGCGATCAGATGCAGCGTGAGCTGGCCCAACTGATCCGTCGCGAAGTCAAAGACCCACGCGTTGGCCTGGTCACCATTACCGCTGTTGAAGTGAGCCGTGACGTGGGTCACGCCAAGATCTTCATCACCGTGATGGGGCAGGACAGCAGCGAAGAAATCGCGCAAAGCATCAAGGTGCTCAACTCCGCCGCAGGTTTCCTGCGTATGCAGTTGGCCCGTGAAATGAAGCTGCGCAGCGTTCCGCAGTTGCACTTCCACTACGACGAAAGCGTCGTGCGTGGCGCGCACCTGTCGGCCCTGATCGAACGCGCCGTGGCTGAAGACAGCCAGCATCCGTCCACACCTGACGACGCCAAGGAGTAAGCGGTGGCTCAGGTCAAACGTATTCGTCGCAACGTCAGTGGCATCATTCTGCTCGACAAACCCATTGGCTTTACCTCCAATGCCGCGTTGCAGAAGGTTCGCTGGCTGCTCAACGCCGAGAAGGCCGGGCACACCGGCAGCCTTGATCCATTGGCCACCGGTGTATTGCCGTTGTGCTTTGGCGAGGCCACCAAGTTTTCGCAATACCTGCTTGATTCCGACAAGGGTTACGAAACCCTGATGCAACTGGGCAAGACCACCACCACGGCAGATGCCGAAGGTGATGTTTTGCAGGTTCGCGACGTGACCGTTGGTCGTGCGGATATCGAAGCTGCCTTACCCGCTTTTCGTGGGCAAATCAGTCAGATACCGCCGATGTACTCGGCACTCAAGCGCGATGGCCAGCCACTTTACAAGCTGGCACGTGCGGGCGAAGTAGTGGAGCGCGAACCGCGTTCTGTTACTATTGCGCGCTTGGAATTGCTCGCTTGCGAAGGCGACACTGCCCGTTTGGCCGTGGACTGCAGCAAAGGCACCTATATCCGTACCCTGGTGGAAGATATTGGTGAAAAGCTCGGTTGCGGCGCGTACGTTGCAGAACTGCGACGCACCCAGGCCGGGCCTTTCAGCCTGGCCCAGACGGTCACGCTGGAAGAGTTGGAAGCGGTACATGCCGAAGGCGGCAATGAAGCGGTTGATCGCTTCCTGATGCCATCGGACAGCGGTTTGCTCGATTGGCCGCTGCTGCACTTCTCGGAGCACAGCGCGTTCTACTGGCTCAACGGCCAGCCGGTACGCGCCCCGGATGCCCCGAAGTTCGGCATGGTGCGAGTACAGGATCATAACGGTCGCTTTATCGGTATCGGTGAAGTGAGCGAAGACGGGCGCATCGCGCCGCGTCGGCTGATTCGGTCAGAATGACCGGACGAGTGTGGCTGTTAACAGGCATGGTCACTACTCATTTTTAGATACAGGGATTTGTCCCTGGCCTGTTGAAACTGCCCTTTGGGTGGTTTCCTTAAAAAAAGGATTGCCTCATGGCTCTCGACGTTCAAGAAAAAGCACAAATCGTAGCTGACTATCAGCAAGCTGTTGGTGACACTGGTTCGCCAGAAGTGCAAGTTGCACTGCTGACCCACAACATCAACAAACTGCAAGGTCACTTCAAGGCCAACGGTAAAGACCACCACTCCCGTCGTGGTCTGATCCGCATGGTAAACCAGCGCCGTAAGCTGCTGGACTACCTGAAAGGCAAGGATCTGGGTCGTTATCAGACTCTGATCGGTCGCCTGGGTCTGCGTCGCTAATAAGCGATTGCGCTAGAGGTTGGTTGTCTGCCGCGTGTCATCGGGATTCCCGTTGGCCCGTGGTAGGCTCCCAGCCTCAAGTTTTATCTGGATACACGTTTTACCCTGGACGAGCGTCGGGCCGATTCCCGTCATTGCCCAAGAATTTCGCAAGAAGACAAGTTCCCCCAAGAGCCACAAAGAAGGTAGGACACCGTGAACCCGGTTATCAAAAAATTCCAGTTCGGTCAGTCGACCGTTACCCTCGAGACAGGCCGTATCGCCCGTCAAGCCTCCGGCGCAGTGCTGGTTACCGTTGACGACGACGTGACCGTATTGGTGACCGTTGTTGGCGCCAAGACCGCTGACCCGAGCAAGGGCTTCTTCCCTCTGTCCGTTCACTACCAGGAAAAAACTTACGCTGCCGGTAAGATCCCTGGCGGTTTCTTCAAGCGCGAAGGCCGTCCTTCCGAGAAAGAAACCCTGACTTCCCGACTGATCGACCGTCCGATCCGTCCGCTGTTCCCAGAAGGCTTCATGAACGAAGTGCAGGTTGTCTGCACCGTCGTTTCCACCAGCAAGAAGACCGATCCGGACATCGCTGCGATGATCGGTACCTCGGCTGCCCTGGCCATCTCCGGCATTCCTTTCGATGGCCCGATCGGCGCTGCCCGCGTTGCGTTCCACGAAAGCACCGGCTACCTGCTGAACCCGACTTACGAGCAACAGAAAGCCTCGAGCCTGGACATGGTCGTTGCCGGTACGTCCGAAGCCGTATTGATGGTTGAATCGGAAGCCAAAGAGCTGACCGAAGACCAGATGCTGGGTGCCGTACTGTTTGCTCACGACGAGTTCCAGGTTGTGATCAACGCGGTTAAAGAATTGGCTGCCGAAGCTGCCAAGCCAACCTGGACCTGGGCTGCTGCCCCGGAAGCCACCGAGCTGCTGGGCGCTATCCGCTCCGAGTTCGGCGCTGCCATCTCCGACGCCTACACCATCACCGTCAAGGCCGACCGTTACGCTCGCCTGGGCGAGTTGAAAGACCAGGTCGTTGCCAAGCTGTCCGGTGAAGAAGGCCAGCCTTCTTCCAGCGAAGTCAAAGCGGCTTTCGGTGAGATCGAATACCGTACCGTTCGCGAAAACATCGTTAACGGCAAGCCACGTATCGACGGTCGCGATACCCGCACCGTACGCCCGCTGAACATCGAAGTTGGCGTACTGCCCAAGACCCACGGTTCGGCGCTGTTCACCCGTGGCGAAACCCAGGCCCTGGTGGTTGCGACCCTGGGTACTGCCCGTGACGCACAACTGCTGGACACCCTGGAAGGCGAGAAAAAAGACCCCTTCATGCTGCACTACAACTTCCCTCCGTTCTCGGTGGGCGAGTGTGGTCGTATGGGCGGTGCAGGTCGTCGCGAAATCGGTCACGGCCGTCTGGCTCGCCGTTCGGTTCAGGCCATGCTGCCTGCCGCTGACGTGTTCCCGTACACCATCCGTGTTGTATCGGAAATCACCGAGTCCAACGGTTCCAGCTCCATGGCTTCGGTCTGCGGTGCTTCCCTGGCACTGATGGACGCCGGTGTGCCAATGAAGGCACCGGTTGCCGGTATCGCCATGGGCCTGGTTAAAGAAGGCGAGAAGTTCGCCATCCTGACCGACATCCTGGGTGACGAAGACCACCTGGGCGACATGGACTTCAAAGTAGCCGGTACCGCTAAAGGTGTGACCGCGCTGCAGATGGACATCAAGATCAAGGGCATCACCGAAGAAATCATGGAAATCGCTCTGGGCCAAGCCCTGGAAGCGCGCCTGAACATCCTCGGCCAGATGAACCAGATCATTGGTCAGTCCCGCACCGAACTGTCGGAAAATGCTCCGACCATGATCGCGATGAAAATCGACACCGACAAAATCCGTGATGTCATCGGTAAAGGCGGCGCGACCATCCGTGCGATCTGTGAAGAAACCAAGGCTTCGATCGACATCGAAGACGACGGCTCGATCAAGATCTTCGGCGAAACCAAGGAAGCGGCTGAAGCAGCACGCCAGCGCGTCCTGGGTATCACCGCTGAGGCCGAGATCGGCAAGATCTACGTCGGCAAGGTTGAGCGCATCGTCGACTTCGGCGCGTTCGTCAACATCCTCCCAGGCAAAGACGGTCTGGTTCACATCTCCATGCTGAGCGATGCTCGCGTTGAGAAAGTGACCGACATTCTGAAAGAAGGCCAGGAAGTGGAAGTGCTGGTACTGGACGTGGACAACCGCGGCCGTATCAAGCTGTCCATCAAGGACGTAGCAGCAGCCAAGGCTTCGGGCGTTTAATCACCCGCAGGCTTTACGCTGAAAAAAGGACTCTTCGGAGTCCTTTTTTTATGGGCGCAAGAAAATGAAGCAGAATCAGCTGTTTAGCGCCGCCCAAAAGCCGCAACTTGCATGCAGGCACGATGAGCTTCATGCAAGTTGCACGATTTCGAAAATTCATGCTTTTCATAAGTCATTGTTTAATAAGGGTTTTAATCTGTTAGGTGACTTGGCACACTGCCTGCAATATCCCTGGTAGAGCTGCAGCATGAAGGTTTACGCCTGCAGACTTTTAATAAAACAGGAGTTACTCGTATGAAGAAGTTCGCTCTCGCTACTGCTACCGCTCTGACCCTGGCCATGGGTGCTAACGTAGCCTTTGCTCAGACTTCCCAAGCCCCTATGACTTTGGCGGCCGGTGAAGCGACCAAGGCTAAGGAAAGCGTTTCGGATACTTGGATCACCACTAAAGTCAAAGCTGACCTGCTGACCGAAAAAGGCATTCCAGGTTCGGACATCAAGGTTGAGACCAACAAAGGTGTGGTTTCCCTGTCCTCCGACGTCGCTATCTCGGATTCGCAGAAAGCTACTGCTGTAGCCATCACCAAGAAAATCAAAGGTGTGACTGCAGTTTCCGCTGACGGCCTGCTGGCTGGCGGTGCTACCAAGGCTGACGGCATCGACAAAACCAAAGGCGCTGCCCACGACGCTAAAGAGACCACCAGCGACACTTGGATCACCACTAAAGTGAAGGCTGACCTGGTAACTGAAAAAGGTATTCCAGGCACCGACATCAAGGTTGAAACCAACAAAGGTGTTGTATCCCTGTCGTCGGCTACCGCTGTGACTGCTGCGCAGAAAGCAACCGCTGTAGAGATCACCAAGAAAATCAAAGGCGTTAAAGCTGTATCGGCCGATGGCCTGAAAGCAGAGTAATGCTGAACGTTTCGTTTGAACTGAATAGCGGCGGCTTAGGGTGAGTTAGATATCCACCTGACGCACCTCTGGAGTTCATGCGACCGACCACACGGATGTGGTCATTGCAGGCCCCGGCACTTGTGTCGGGGCCTGTTCTATTTCGGGTTGAAACAGAAATCAGGCCAAAAAAATGTGGGAGCTGCCTGCGATACGCATAGGTGTCTACACAACTTCGCAGCGACGCTGAACCTGTGGCGAGAGAGCTTGCTCCCGTGAGGACCTACCAACCGACGCAGATGTGCCTGACACACCACGATCCAAATGTGGGAGCTGGCTTGCCTGCGATGGCGGCCTGACAGCCGACGCCCAGCTACCTGACACCCCAACGATCCTACTGTGGGAGCGGGCTTGCTCGCGAAGGCGGCCTGGCAGTCAACACGGTTGGATTGTGTATATATCCATTGCTGCGGTAACGGCTGCTTAGGGTTCCGCTCTGACAGCGGCTCACTTTTGAAAAGCGCAAAAGTAAGCAAAACGCTCTTGCCCCACCACTCGGCACCTCTCTTGGGCTCGGTGTGCCCGTAATCCGACAGTGATTTGGGGGGCCGCCGCCACGCGCCATCCATGGCGCGGGGCGGCTAAACCGGCATCCCTGCCGGTTTACCCCCCAAATCCCTGTCGAATTCCGGCCAGCGTGGTTTAACGGGGCGCTTGAGATCAAAAGCAGATCAAGATCAAGAGCGACTCGCTTCGCATCGTGGTTACCGTTGGCTGCTGCAACCTACAAAATTGTGTAGATACCTATGCTGCGATGCGGGTACCTCGGTCATTCAGTTGCACCGAGGTGATGCTATCGCAGGCAAGCCACACACATTAGGATGGACGGTGCTTAGAAGTTACTCAGCATCCAGGTGCATTGGAGTGATCACGCGGCCATCTTTCTCGGCCTGCCCCAGCTGCGCATCGATGAAGTACACGCGGTCATCTTCCAACTGGCCCTTGTCTACCAGGTAATCCTTGATGGTGCTGGCTCGGTCCTGCCCCAACTGGCGCAGTAGCACGTCACTGCCACTCCAGAACTTGATCACCCCGTCCTTGAGCTTCGCCGAGCGCTCGTCGCTGCCCAGGTCTTTCCATTCGGCCGGTGGTTGCTGTTTGAGACGGGTGCGGTAGATGCCTTCCAGCAAGGGTGCTTTTTCCTTCTCCGGCACTTCAAGCAACGAGGCCTGGGCCGGGACTTTGTCGCCACGGCGCTGGAGGATCTTGTAATAGTTGTATTGGTATTCGCGTTCCAGTCGCTGTGCGGCCAGGAACGGCCCGTCGCTGCTGGCAGCGGCGGTGCCTTCAATTTCCAGGCGCAGGGCAGGGCGTTCTTTCAGCGCCTTGGCCAGGGTGTTCAGAGCGCCTTCGGCGTCTTTGTTCAGCTCACTGGAGCCGGCGGCGAACGACACATTGCCCAAGTCTTCAGAGCCGCCACCGGTGACCAGCCCACCAATGAACTTGAAGGGCGCTGTTGCCGCGCGCACCACGAGGTTGCGCAGGGTCTGCCACACAATCGGCATCACGCTGAATTGTGGGTTGTTCAGGTCGCCGCTTACCGGCAGTTCGATGGAGATCTTGCCGTCGGAGTCCTTGAGCAGGGCGACAGCCAGGCGAATCGGTAAGTCCACGGCATCGGAGCTGTCGACTTTTTCACCCAATTGCAGTTGCTCGACCACCACTTTGTTTTCAGCCTTCAACTGGCCTTTGGTGATCACGTAGTGCAGATCGAGATTCAGGCGGCCCTTGCGGATGCGGAAGCCCGCAAATTTCCCTGAGTAAGGTGTCAGGTTGGTCAACTCGACACGCTTGAAGCTGGTGGCGATGTCCAACGCGGCCATCGGGTCAAACGGGTTCACGCTGCCTTTGATCGTCACTGGCGCGTAACGGTCCACCTTGCCCTTGATGTCGACGCTGGCCGGTTTGGCCTGGCGGCTGTCGATGGTGCCAATCTGGCCGTTGAGCTGTTGAATCGCGGTGGCAAAGTTGGGCGTGAGGCTAAAGTCGGCAAAGTTGGCCGAACCGTCGTTGATCGCGATCTGGCCGATATGAATGCCCAAGGGCTTGTCGTTACTGGCGGCAGGTTTGGCGGCCGACTTGCTGCCGCTGTCGGCGGGCTGCGGGATCAGCAGGTCGTCGATGTTGGTGGTGCGATCTTCGTTGATCATGAAGCGCGCATACGGCTGCAACAAGTTGACCTTGTCGATCGACAGGCTTTGGCCGTGCTGGTAATTCACGCCTTCGAGCACCAGGCGTTGCCATTTTAGGAAGTCGCGGGTCTTGAGGGTGTCCAGGGTATGCAACTGGTCAACCTGAGCGCGGCCGCTGACCTGAAGGGCCAGTGGCTCGGTGCTTTTGAGGTTCACGTCCAGGTTGCTGCCCAGCATGCCGCTGCGCAATTCCAGGCGAATAAACGGGCTGATATAAGCCTGGGCGACCCGCAGGTCGATGTCCTGGGTGTTCACTTTCAGCTTGGCGCTGACGGGGTTGAGGTTAACCTCGCCGGTTGCCTGGATCTTGCCTTGTTTGCCCAGGCCGGTGTCGATCTTCAAGGCAAAGGGGCTCTGGTTGAGGCTGTCGAAGTTCTGTACGTCGACATTCAACGGGCCCAGTTCCAGCGCGACCGCAGGTTTTACCTGGCGGTCTGCCAGGTGCACCTGATAGTTACGCAGTTGCACATCCTTGAGCAGCACTTGCCACGGCTTGCTCGGTGCCGCCGGTTGCGCCGAAGGCGCGTCGGCAGCGGCTGGCTCGGGTGCCTTGGCCGGTTTGCTCGGTTGGCTGGCGAACAGTTTCTGCCAATCCAGTTGACCATCGGCCTCACGGGCGGCCCAGGTTTCCAGCTTGTTGCTGCGGATCTTGCCGACAATGACCTGCTGCTTGGCCAGGTCTACCGTGGTTTCGCTGACGTCCAGGCGTTCCAGGCGCGCCAGTGGCCGGCCATCGGGGGCCTTGATAGCGAAGGGGGCGATACTGGCGGCGGTGTTGGTCAGGTTCAGCTCGGTCTCTTTGGCCAGGCTGAATTTGTAGTCAGTGCTGAAGTTGAGCACCCCGTCTTCCAGCACCAGTGGCAGGGCGTCACGCACATACGGCCACCACGCTTTCATCTTGCCGTCGGTAACCTTCAAGGTGCCTTCGGAGGTGATCGGTACCAGGCTGAAGTTGCCTTTCCAGTCGATCTGACCCCCTTCGGGGCCAGCGGCGACCAGGGTCATGTCGGCATTGTCGTCGGGCAAGGTGCTGAGGTTTTTCAGCTCGAAGTCGAGTTCGTCGTAGAGGAATTCGATGGGTTCGCTGGGGCGCAGGTCCTGGAAATGCACGTTACCACCGGCCAGCTTGATGCTGTCGATACGCAGTGGGAACGGCTTGGCATCAGGATCGGCCGGGGTTGGCTCGCTCGGTGGCAGTTTGAACAGCTGCGCCAGGTTCAGTTGGCCGGACTTGTCGAACAGCAGTTCGGTCTTGGGCTTGTCCAGTTGCACATCGGCCAGGTGCAGGGCGCGGGTCCAGAGGCTGTCGATCTGCAGGTTGGCGTAGAGGCGTTCGAAACCCACTTGCTCTTTGCCCGGCTCACCAATCTTCAGGCCCCACAGCGTCAGTTCCAGGCTGAAGGGGTTGAGTTCGATACGCTCGATTCGCGCCGGCACTGTGGCGTAGTTGGCCAACTGTTGGTTGGCAATGCGAAGGGCGATGCCGGGTAATATCAGAAAGCCCAGCAAGCTGTACAAAGCAAGGGCGGTCAACAAGGCGCCTACGGCGCGGATCAATCCTTTGGGCATGGGTGAACGCCATCTATGTCGAACAAGAGTGCCTTGGAGTATGGCACGGGAATTCGGTTCCGAAGAACCGTGGGCGCTGGGAAACTTCCTACAAATGCAGGATCAGGGTCTTCAACGGGGGCTGTTGGTCCCGGGAAGGAAAGTCGGCCCCAGGTGTCATCACTTGCCATTCGCGTACCGGGCGCCCGGCTTTTTCCGCGCAGCGCAGCACCTGCTCACGCCAGTCCTCCATGCTGACCTTTGCCAAGTTGTTGCAGCAAATCAGCACGCCATTGTTGGCGGTGGCCAGCAGTGCGGGTTTGAGCAGGCTTTGATAGTCGCGCAACAAATCGACGGTGCCGAAAGCGCTCTTGGCCCAGGCGGGAGGATCGAGCAGTACCAGGTCGTACTGGCGCTGTTCCAGGCGCGGATAGCTCGGCAGCTTCTGCCCGCGACGCTGGGTGATGGGCAGGCCTGCCAGTTGGCGAATCGCCGGGAAGTAGTCGGACTGTATGAATTCCATGCTCGGCAACTGCGGGTTGAGTTGGCCGTTTTCACGCCCCACCGCCAGGTTGCCCTCGGCAAAATCCAGGTTGCACACCTCGCGTGCACCGCCCGCAGCCGCGCTCAAACCGACGCCGCAGGTATAGGCGAACAGGTTCAGCACGCTTTTGCCGGCGCTGTGGTCCTTGACCCAGCCACGGGTGTTGCGCAGGTCGAGGAACAGCAGTGGGTCTTGCCCGGCGTGGCGCCCACGCACACGGTAATTGAGGCCCCACTCGTGGCCGACCAGATCTTCCAATGCGCCAGGCTCTGCGCGGTACACCGTGTCTTCGCGGTCGATGCGTGAGTTGCCGCGGGCACGGTCGTTGTACACCAGCAACAATTCCAGGCCCATGTACTGGTTGATCAGTTGGTACAGGTCCAGCAGGTCTGCCGTTTCCAGGGACTGGTGGAAGCTTTGTACCAGCAATTGCGGACCGTAGCGGTCGATGGTCAAGCCGCCGGCGCCTTCCTGGCTGCCGTGGAACAGCCGATAGCAGTCCGTACCCTGGCTGTGCAGCGTGTTGATCAGGTCTTGGCGGTGATCGAGGGCGGCGCGCAGCGCCTGATTCAAGGGAGTCATGGAGCGCGCCTTGCTTGCAGATGAATAAGAAAAAGGGGGCGCGAAGTTTAACAGCTAACCCCGGCCTGCACAGGCCGGGGATTATCCTGGCGCTACCGGTTGAGGCGTTTGTCGATCAAACCGTCCACCACGCTGGGGTCGGCCAGGGTCGAGGTGTCGCCCAGGCTGTCCAGTTCGTTGCAGGCGATCTTGCGCAAGATACGCCGCATGATCTTGCCGGAGCGGGTTTTCGGCAGGGCTGGCGCCCATTGGATCAGTTCCGGTTTGGCGAAGCTGCCAATCTCCTTGCTGACCAACTCCAGCAGGTGCTTTTTCAATTCGTCGCTGGGTTCGACGCCATTCATGGGGGTGACAAACGCGTAAATGCCCTGGCCTTTGACGTCGTGGGGATAGCCCACCACAGCGGCTTCGGCGACCTGGTCATGCAGCACCAGGGCACTTTCCACCTCGGCGGTGCCGATGCGATGGCCCGAGACGTTGATCACATCGTCGATGCGCCCGGTGATCCAGTAGTCGCCGTCTTCATCGCGCCGTGCGCCATCCCCGGTGAAGTAGTAGCCGGGGTAGGGCTTGAAGTAGGTGTCGATCATGCGTTGCGGGTCGCCGTAGACGCTGCGAATCTGCCCCGGCCAGCTGGCCTTGATCGCCAGGACGCCACTGCCGGCGCCACTGATTTCCTTGCCCTGTTCATCGAGCAACACCGGTTGTACGCCGAACATGGGCTGTGTCGCGCAGCCCGGTTTGATGCGCTGGGCGCTGACCAGCGGGCTGAGCATGATGCCGCCGGTTTCGGTCTGCCACCAGGTATCGACAATCGGGCAGCGCTGTTCGCCGACGGCGTTGAAATACCAGTCCCAGGCTTCCGGGTTGATCGGCTCACCGACGCTGCCCAGCAGGCGCAGGCTGGCGCGGGATGTGCTCTGCAACGGGCCGTGGCCTTCACGCATCAGGGCACGCAGGGCGGTGGGCGCGGTGTAGAAGATATTCACCTGGTGTTTATCGATGACCTGCCAGAAACGCGAACTGTCCGGATAACTCGGCACGCCTTCGAACATCAGCGAGGTGGCGCCATTGGCCAGCGGGCCATAGACGATATAGCTGTGCCCGGTGACCCAGCCCACGTCGGCGGTGCACCAGAACACTTCACCCTCTTGGTAGTCGAGCACGTACTTGAAGGTCATCGCCGCTTGCAGCAGGTAGCCAGCGGTGGTGTGCAGCACGCCTTTGGGTTTGCCGGTGCTGCCGGAGGTATAGAGGATGAACAGTGGGTCTTCGGCGTCCATCGGCTCGGGTGGGCAGTTGTCGCTGGCGGCGTCCAGGGCGGCTTGGTACTTGAGGTCGCGGCCTTCGTGCCAAGTCACGCTCGCTCCGGTGCGCTCCACCACCAGTACCGTGCTGACATTCGGGCAACTGGCCAGGGCTTTGTCGACGTTCTGTTTCAGCGCCACGGGTTTGCCACCGCGTACGCCTTCGTCGGCGGTGATCACGGTGCGGCAATCGGCGTCGAGAATGCGGTCGCGCAGGGCGTCAGGAGAGAACCCCCCGAACACCACCGAGTGCACCGCCCCTATTCGCGTGCAGGCCAGCATGGCGTAGGCCGCTTCGGGGATCATCGGCATGTAGATACACACGCGATCACCTTTGCTCACGCCACGGCTTTTCAAGACGTTGGCCAGGCGGCTGACGTTTTGGTGCAGTTGACGGTAAGTAATCGTGCAGGATTTTGACGGATCATCGCCTTCCCAGATGAAGGCCGGCTGATCGGCGCGCTGCGCCAGGTGGCGGTCGATGCAGTTGTAGCTGACATTCAACTGACCACCGGCAAACCATTGGGCGGCACCGGTGTGGATGTCTGACTGCTGGACGCTGTGCCAGGGTTTTATCCAGTCGAGAAAGCCCTTGGCCTGTTCGGCCCAGAAGGTGTCTGGCTGCTCGATAGATTGGCGATAGAGGCGCTGGTAGTCCTCTTGACTGAGATGCGCAGCCCGGCGGACGGCATCGGCGGTGGGAAAGGTGCTGATATCGAACATGAGCGCTCCTTATTCTTGTTTTTGCGACAAGTCATAAAGATGCACCCTGAAGCGGGAGGGTTCAAGGCCAACGTCCAAACCGACGTTGGCCTTGAATGCACGGCTTCAGCCGCGGTGACGACCACGGAAGTAGTTGATCAGGCCCTGGGTCGAAGCATCTTCGGCCAAGGTTTCTTCGGCGCCGGTCAGGCGGTTGTACACGCCTTTGCCCAGCTCTTTGCCCAGTTCAACGCCCCATTGGTCGAAGGCATTGATGCCCCACACCACGCTCTGCACGAACACCTTGTGTTCATACATCGCCACCAATGCGCCCAGGCGACGCGGGCTGATGCGCTCGACCACCAGGGTGTTGCTCGGACGGTTGCCCGGGATCACCTTGTGCGGTGCCAGCTTCTGTACTTCGGCTTCCGGCAGGCCCTTCTCACGCAGCTCGGCTTCGGCCTCGCTGCGGGTCTTGCCGAGCATCAGCGCCTGGCTCTGGGACAGGCAGTTGGCGTACAGCCACTGATGGTGGTCGGACACCGGGTTGAAACTGACGATCGGTACGATGAAGTCGGCCGGGATCAGCTGAGTCCCTTGGTGCAGCAACTGATGGTAAGCGTGCTGGCCGTTGCAGCCCACGCCGCCCCAGATCACCGGGCCGGTATCGGTGGACACGGGCGTGCCGTCCTGGCGCACACTCTTGCCGTTGGATTCCATGTCCAGCTGTTGCAAATGCTTGGTGATGTTACGCAGGTAATGGTCGTACGGCAGGATCGCATGGCTCTGCGCACCCCAGAAGTTGCCGTACCACACGCCCAGCAAGCCCAGCAGCACGGGCATGTTGGCTTCGAACGGTGCGTTCAGGAAGTGCTGGTCCATGGTGTAGGCACCCGACAGCAGTTCCTTGAAGTTGGACATGCCGATGGCCAAAGCAATTGGCAAGCCGATGGCCGACCACAGCGAGTAGCGCCCACCGACCCAGTCCCACATTGGGAAAATGTTCTCTTCGCGGATACCGAACGCCACGGCCGCGGCATTGTTGCTCGAGACGGCGATGAAGTGGCGATACAGCTCGGCTTCCGAGCCCCCCTGGGCCAGGTACCAGGCGCGGGCGGCCTGGGCGTTTTTCAGGGTTTCCAGGGTGTTGAAGGATTTGGACGAGACGATAAACAGCGTGGTCTCGGCGCGCAGCTTCATGGTCAGTTCGTGGAACTCACTGCCGTCGATGTTCGCCAGGTAGTGGCAACGCACGCCTTTGTGGGCATAGGACAGCAAGGCCTCGGAGACCAGCTCCGGGCCGAGGAACGAGCCACCGATGCCAATGTTCACCACGTCGGTGATCGGCTTCTCGGTGTAGCCACGCCACAGGCCGTCGTGGATACGGCCGACCAGGTCAGTGATCTGGTTCAGCACTTTGTGCACGTCCGGCATGATGTTCACGCCGTTGACCGACAGCTTGTCGCCCACCGGGCGGCGCAGGGCGGTGTGCAGGGCAGGGCGGCCCTCCGAGGAGTTGACCGGTTCGCCAGCGTACTGCGCGTCGATCGCCGCCTTGAGATTGACTTCCTTGGCCAGGCCCACCAGCAGGTCGCGGGTTTCGCTGGTGATCAGGTTTTTCGAGTAATCGAGGAAAAGTCCGCAGCTGCTCAAGGTGAACTGGGAAAAACGCTGAGGATCGGCATTGAACGCCTCGCGCATGCTGAAATCCTGCATGGCTTGGCGATGTTGAACAAGCGCTTGCCAGGCGGGCAGCGCGGTAACGTCATGAGGGGTGCGGTAGTACGCCATCGCTGCGGGTTTCCTTTTTATTACGGGGACTGCCTTTAGGACACTTCAAAGCCCGGAACATCCAGTCTTATCGCAAGGACTGGGTTCCAGACAGCGCTAACCATAGCGCAGGGCAGTTACATTAAACCTAGCGTGTGGATATGTCTTGGCTTTGTCTGCGCTGTGGCCGGTACTTTTTTATACCGGCACAGCCGTCGGGGCAACAGGTTGAGGGTAAAGCGGGGTCAGGCGAGGTTCAGGTGCAGGTTATCGATCAGACGTGTAGCCCCCAGGTAAGCGGCGACCAGGATCACCACATCACGATCTTCAGCCGTGGCCGGGCGCAGATGCACGCCTTGGCGCACTTCCAGGTAGTCCATGCGCAGCCCTGCGGCTTCAATCTGCTGGATGTGCTCGGCGCGAAGCCTGGCGAAATCATGATCGCCGCCTTTGATGGCCGTGGCGATCTGGCTGAGCGCGCGGTACAGCACTGGCGCGACCGCCCGTTGCTCCTCGCTGAGGTAACCGTTGCGTGATGACAGCGCGAGGCCGTCCTCGGCGCGCACGGTGGGCTCGCCGATGATCTGGATCGGCATGTTCAGGTCGCGGACCATGGCGCGGATCACCGCCAACTGCTGGTAGTCCTTCTGGCCAAATACGGCCATGTCCGGTTGGACCATGTTGAACAGCTTGCTGACCACCGTGGCCACGCCTTCGAAGTGCCCTGGGCGGCTGGCACCGCACAAGCCTTCAGACAGTTGTGGCACGCTGACACGGGTCTGGCCGTTCATGCCATCGGGGTACATTTCCTCCACCGTGGGCGCAAACAGCAGGTTGCAACCGGCCTGCAGGAGTTTTTCCTGGTCGGCGGCCAATGTGCGCGGGTATTTGTCCAGGTCTTCGCCAGCGCCGAATTGCAGCGGGTTGACGAAAATGCTCGCCACCACAAAATCCGCTTGCTGCGCGGCCTTGGTCACCAGGGTGGCGTGGCCGCTGTGCAGGTTGCCCATGGTGGGCACAAAGCCGATGCGTTTGCCGGCGTTGCGGGCGTGGGTTACGGCGGCCCGCAGTTCGCGGACGGTTTTAACGGTGTTCATGCCGAGAACCCGTGTTCAATACCTGGGAACGTCACGTTTTTGACTTCGCTGACGTAGGCGCTCAGGGCGGCGTGGATGCTGTCCTGGCCGGCCATGAAGTTCTTCACGAACTTAGGCACGTGGCCGGTGATCGACAGGCCGAGCATATCGTGCAGGACCAGCACCTGGCCGTCGGTGGCTGCACCTGCGCCAATCCCGATTACGGGCACTTTGACGGCCTGGGTGATTTCGGCAGCCAGTTCGCTCGGCACGCACTCCAGCAGAATCATCGCCGCACCGGCTTGTTCCAGGGCGATGGCATCGGCGCGCATCTGGCGGGCCTGGGCTTCGTTGCGGCCCTGGACCTTGTAGCCACCGAGGATATTGACCGACTGCGGCGTCAGGCCCATGTGTGCGCACACTGGCACGCCGCGCTCGGCCAGCAGCCGGATCGACTCGGCCAGCCACACGGCACCTTCGACTTTGATCATGTGTGCGCCGGCCTGCATCAGCTTGCCGGCGTTCAGGAAGGTTTGCTCAAGGGTGGCGTAACCCATGAACGGCAGGTCGGCGATGATAAAGGCGCCATCGTTGCCACGCTTGACGCTGGCGGTGTGGTAGGCCAGTTCATCGGTGGTTACGGGCAGCGTGCTGTCATTCCCTTGAAGAACCATGCCCAGGGAGTCGCCCACCAGCAGCACTTCGACGCCAGCCTGGCAGCTGGCGTGGGCGAAAGTGGCGTCATAGCAGGTCAGCATGGTGATTTTTTCACCTTTGAGCTTGAGGCTCTGCAAGGTGGTCAGGGTAATGTCTGGCATGAAAAGGGTCCTCGTTCAGGCGCTTGGAAACAGCGAGTAACGCGCGTGAGTCTTCGTTTATACAGGCGCACTGTCTTGAAAGCAGTGCTTATAAGGCCTGGATTGCGCCCTGTCGCGCCGGGTTGGCGGCAGCGGGACGCCTATAGTCGTGAGGAGGACACGGGAAGTCAATTGGATGTGTTACCGCATTGTTACGATGGCGGTGTTACCGCTGTTACTGAAGCGATTGCGCAACGTGCGCGGTATTACGGCAGAGAAGATCAAAGGTGGGAGCTGGCTTGCCTGCGATGGCATCCACTCGGTGTGGCTGATACACCGAGTCGCTTGCATCGCAGGCAAGCCAGCTCCCACATTGACCGAGTCATTCTTGCGGGAGGCGTTCCAGGCCGACGAACGGGCAAGCGGTGAGCAGGTCGCTCAAACGCTGGCCGTCAGGCAGCTGCAGGTCGGCTGGCGCTAGCTCAGCCAACGGATACAGCACAAACGCGCGCAGATGCATCTGGTAGTGCGGCACCTTCAGGCGCGGCTCGTCGATCAGGCGATCACCGAACAGCAGGATATCCAGGTCCAAGGTGCGTGGGCCCCAGCGTTCCAGGCGTTCGCGGCCCTGATCGTTCTCGATGGCTTGCAGCGCATTGAGCAGGTCCAATGGCGCCAAGTGACTGTCCAACGCCGCAACGGCGTTGGTGTAGCGCGGCTGGCCCGGCAGCAATGAATCGCTTTGGTAGAAAGCGGATACCCCAGCGAGGTGGGAGCCAGGCAGTTGCGCCAGCGCCTCGATCGCGCTGCGCAATTGTTGGTGCGGGGCAGCCAGGTTGCTGCCCATGCCGATGTAGATACGTTCCACGTTTATTCGCCCGCAGCGCCCGAGGCATCGGCACTGCTGCGTTTACGCTTGGTGCCGCTGCGGCGACGCTTTTTCGGGCCTTCGCCGGCGCTATCGCCTTTGCTGCCCAGTTCACGAATCATTTCGCGGCGCTGGCTGTCATTGGCGTCCTGATAGTCGGTCCACCATTCACCCAGGCCATCGGTCTGCTCGCCCGCGCTTTCACGCAGCAGCAGGAAGTCGTAGCCGGCACGGAAGCGCGGGTTGTCCAGCAACAGATCGGCGCGCTTGCCGCTGCGGCGTGGCAGGCGCTCCTGCATGTCCCAGATTTCGCGGATCGGCATGGTGAAACGTTTGGGGATAGCGATGCGTTGGCACTGTTCGGCGATCAACTCGTGAGCCGCTTCCTGCATGGCCGGGATCGGCGGCATGCCACGGTCCTGCAAGCGCAGTACGCGTTTGGGCAGGGCCGGCCACAACAAGGCGGCAAACAGGAACGCCGGGGTCACAGGCTTGTTCTGCTTGATGCGCAGGTCGGTGTTGATCAAGGCTTCGCTGATCAAAGTGTGGGTGTACGTTGGGTTGTACTCCAAGGCCTCGGCGCTGGCCGGGAACAATGGGTCGAACAACTGCAGGTCCACCAGCATTTCAAAGGTGTCGGCGGCGTAGCCCGACAGGAACAGCTTGAGCACTTCTTCAAACAGGCGTGCCGAGGGGATTTCCCGCAGCATCGGCGCCAGTTCGCGAATCGGCGCGGCGGTGTGCTTTTCGATGCCAAAGTTGAGCTTGGCGGCGAATCGCACGGCGCGCAGCATGCGCACCGGATCTTCCTGGTAGCGCTGCGTTGGGTCGCCGATCAGGCGGATCAGGTTGTTGCGAATGTCGTGTACGCCGTTGGCGTAATCGAGGATGCGCTCGCTGACCGGGTCGTAATACAAGGCGTTGATGGTGAAGTCGCGGCGTTGCGCGTCCTCTTCCAAAGTGCCATAGACGTTATCGCGCAGGATGCGCCCGCTCTCGTTGCGGGAAGACTGGTTGGTGTCTTCCTCTTCATCGTTTTGCGGGTGACCGGCGCGGAAGGTCGCGACCTCGATGATTTCGCGACCAAAGTGGATATGCACCAGCTTGAAGCGCCGGCCGATGATTCGTGCATTACGAAACTCGGCGCGCACTTGTTCAGGCGTGGCGCTGGTGGCGACGTCGAAATCCTTGGGCGTGATGTTGAGCAACATGTCGCGTACGCAGCCACCCACCAGGTAGGCCTGGTAGCCGGCGTTCTGCAAACGTTCGACGATGTTCACTGCATAACGGCTGAATTGAGCGCGCTGCAGCGAATGCTGGCTGCTATTGAGCACTTCAGGCGTGCTGCGTTTGTGTTGCGTTCGACGCAAGGGAGAACGGAATGACTGGAACAACTTCTTCAGCATGGGATGCACTGTTTGAAGGAATGTTCGGCCATAACGAAGAATGACCGCATGATGGGCGGGGATTCTAGCATTTAGTCGGGGGATGGTGTAGGAACAAGCTAAAGGCATTGCGCCATAAGCGTTTGAAGGTCAAATCCCGGAAACTACAAGGGGAGCCGAAGCTCCCCCAGAAGTAGTTGCGTGCTCTATTTTTATTATTGATGTCGGGCTTCTTGTTTTTGTTGATCGCCCTCGCCATGAAGCTTCACCTTCATGACACTCCCAATCGGGAGTCAAGAGCAAACGGATTGCTTTGGTCGCTGTGTTGCTGATCTACGATCCAACCAGTTCAGGCTCTGCCTTAGGGCAGTTTTTGTTGTTCTCGGCCTGGTTGCGGGGCAAGCCGCAAATGCAACGCCTCTCCAAAAGAATCAGTTAGCTGCGCCTCCGCCGTGTTGTTTTTGTTATGCGTGAGTCGATTCGTCTTATTTTTATTGTCTTGTACAAAGCTTGTTATTGTTTTTGTACTAAGCATATAGCAGGGTGCGTGCCAACTTTTGCGCCGACCAGCAAAACCGGGGGGTTGGGCTGGTTTCGCCGGTTTGAGGGCAAAAAAAAGCCGGGGCTTCGTTACCGTAAGCCCCGGCTTTTGTTACGTGAAAAGTCAGCGGTAACAGTTTTTTCACATCAACAGGTGTTACCTGTGGGGCTGCGCCCTCAGCTTTCGCTGGCCACCCCGGTTTTGCGCCGTGGAATGCCCAGGCGCTGGCGCCGTTCCCACAGGCATTTGCGACTCACGCCCAGCTTGCGTGCCAGCTCGGTCTCGGTCATGTGGTCCTGATGCTCGAGCACGAAGTGCTGGAAGTAGTCTTCCAGTGACAAATCTTCCGTCGGTTCATGGCTGGTATTGCTGGCTCCGCCCTGCTGCGGGGCCAGGCCGATGAAGTCGTCGTCATCCAGGTCACTGAGTTCGATGTCGATGCCCAGCAACTCGGCGGAAATCTCCGGGCTCTCGGACAGGATCACGGCGCGCTCGACGGCGTTCTCCAGCTCACGCACGTTCCCTGGCCACGAGTAGTGACGGATCGCCTGCTCGGCGTCCGCGGCAAACTTCAGGTCGGTGCGGTCAATGCGCGCGCCTTGACGCAACAGGAACGCGTTGGCAATTTCGTTTACGTCGGCGCCACGCTCGCGCAGGGCCGGCAGTTTGAGCGCGATGACATGCAGGCGGTAATACAAGTCCTCACGGAACTGACCGATCTTGGCCAGGCTCTTGAGGTCTCGGTGTGTCGCTGCGATCAATCGAACATCGACTTTCTGCGATTGCACCGAACCGACGCGGCGAATTTCGCCTTCCTGCAGCACGCGCAGCAACCGCGCCTGGGCTTCCAGGGGCAGCTCGCCAATTTCATCGAGGAATAAAGTGCCGCCATCCGCGGCTTCCACCAGGCCCGCACGCCCGGCGCTGGCGCCGGTGAACGCGCCTTTCTCGTGGCCGAACAACTCGGACTCGATCAGGGATTCGGGGATCGCCGCGCAGTTCACCGAGATCATCGGTGCTTTGGCACGCTTGGACAGGTTGTGCAGGGCGCGGGCCACCAGTTCTTTACCGGTGCCCGATTCGCCCTGGATCAATACATTGGAGTCGGTCGGCGCCACTTTGCGGATCTTGCTGTACAAGTCCTGCATCGGTGGGCAGGAGCCGATGATGCCGATCTCGCCGTTGCTGTTGTCGACACCCGGTTTTTCGCCAGCGCTGGCCTTGCCGGTGGGGCGTTGCTCGACAGGCGCGCTGCTGGCCGACACACGGTCACGCAGGATGCGGGCCACGGCCTGGAGCATCTCATCGTGATCGAAAGGCTTGGCGATGTAGTCCACCGCGCCCATCTTCATCGAGTCCACCGCCGAACGCAGGCTGGCGTAGCTGGTCATGATCAGCACCGGGGTGCCCTGGCCCAGCTTGATCAGCTCGGTGCCCGGGGCGCCGGGCAGGCGCAGGTCGCTGACAATCAGGTCGAACGTGGGAATGCTGAATCGCTCTTGGGCTTCCTGCACCGAGCCGGCTTCGCTGACCTGGTACTGATTACGTTCAAGCAGGCGTCGCAAGGCAGAGCGGATAATGGTTTCGTCTTCGACGATCAAAATGTGCGGCATTGATTCAATTCTCTCGACGGTCTCAGTTCACAGCGGACGTCGCTTCGACATGACGCGGCAAGGTCACCCGGATACGGGTGCCGCGTTGGCTTTGTGTGTCAGCCGGGCTGTCGATGGTGATTTGTCCATAATGCTCTTCAACGATGGAATAGACCAGTGCAAGGCCCAGACCGGTACCTTCACCGGGGTCCTTGGTGGTGAAGAAGGGTTCGAACAATCGGTCCATGATGTTCTGTGGAATGCCGCTGCCTTCGTCTTCCACGATCAGGTCGACCGTGTGCTCGAAAGCCTCGCTCTTGACGCGTACAGCACTGCCAGCCGGCGACGCGTCGCGGGCGTTGGACAGCAGGTTGATCAGCACCTGGGCCAGGCGTTGTGAGTCGCCATCGACCCAATGGTCCGGATCGCACAGGTTAAAGAACTGTACTTCGAAATTGCGCCGGTTCAAGGCCAACAGCCCAATGGCATCCTGCGCCACTTCGGCCAGGCACACCGCTTCGTCCTGATTTTGATGGGCGCCGGAGTGGGCAAAGCTCATCAATGACTGGACGATGCGTGAAACCCGCTTGGTCTGTTCGAGGATCTGCCCGCTGATTTCGGTGATTTCCCCATCTTCTTCGCGCTCTTCGCGCAGGTTTTGCGCCAGGCAGGCGATACCGGTGATCGGGTTGCCGATTTCATGGGCCACGCCGGCCGCCAGGCGCCCGATACTGGCCAGGCGTTCGGAGTGCACCAGCTTGTCTTCGAGCATTTGTGTATCGGTCAGGTCTTCCACCAGCAGCACCAGGCCGCTGTTACCCGGTGCCAAGGGTTCATCGATGGCGGCTTTGTGCAAGTTGAGCCAGCGGGTCTGGCCGTCGAGGGCCAAGTGTTGCTTGTGCAAGTGCTCGTCCGGCAGGTTGATGAAGCCTTGCAGCAGCTCTTTCCATGGATCGCCCAGGGTATTGAGGCGTGAACCCACAACCCGTTGGGCGGCGATACCGGTGAGTTCTTCCATGGCCTTGTTCCACATCAGGATTTCCTGGTCCTTGGCCAGGGAGCACACGCCCATCGGCAGCTCCTGCAGAGTCTGGCGGTGGTAACGGCGCAGGGCGTCGAGTTCGGCGGCCAGGCCTGTGAGGCGTGAGTGGTAATCCTCCAGCCGGCTTTCGATGAAGTGGATGTCTTCGGTAACGTAGTTTTCGCCACCGGCCTTATAGGGCAGGAAGGTTTCCACCATGTCCTGGGACACGCTCGGCCCCATCAACCCGGACAGGTTGGCCTCGATACGGTCACGCAGACGGCGCAGGGCATAGGGGCGGCGCTCGTCAAATGGCAGATAGAGGTCGCGCAATGCCTGTTCGACTTCCTTTTGTGCGGCCTTGGCGCCCAGGGGCTTGGCCAGTTGCGTGGCGAACTCCTGGGGCGAGGCCGCATGCAGTTCGCGGCGTTGCGGGCGGCGCACGTTGTCCACCGCGCAGGCTTCGGCGGCGCTGGTTTCTTCGGCGCTGGCGTTGGTGAACAGCGAGATCAGGGTAAACATCAGTACGTTGGCGGCCAGCGAGGCGATGGCGGCCATGTGCCAACTGGTGTCGTCCAGCACGTAGATCATGTTCAGCAACGGGATATAGAAGCCCTGCAGGTTGCCGACCAGCGGTAGCAGCATGGTCACGGTCCACACCAGGATCCCGGCCAGCAGCCCAGCAATAAAGCCACGTCGATTGGCGGTCGGCCAGTACAGCACCGACAACACGCCCGGCAGGAACTGCAAGGTGGCGACAAACGCGACAATGCCCAGGTTGGCCAGGTCTTGCCCGGCGCCCAGCAGCAGATAAAACGCGTAGCCGGCCATGATGATCGCGACGATCAGCGCACGCCGGGTCCATTTCAACCAACGGTAGATATTGCCCTCCGCCGGCGGCTGGTACAGCGGCAGTACCAAGTGGTTGAGCGCCATGCCCGAGAGTGCCAGGGTGGTGACGATGATCAACCCGCTGGCTGCCGACAACCCCCCGACATACGCCAGCAGCGCCAGGGCTGGGCTGTTGGCGGCAATACCGATGCCCAGGGTGAAATACTCGGGGTTGGTGGTGGCCCCCAGTTTCAGGCCGGCCCACAGGATCAGCGGCACCGCCAGGCTCATCAGCAACAGGAACAGCGGCAAGCCCCAGCTGGCGCTGACCAGCGAGCGCGGGTTGAGGTTCTCGGTGAAGGTCATGTGGTACATGTGCGGCATCACGATCGCCGAGGCGAAGAACACCAGCAGCAGCGTACGCCATGGGCCTTCCTGCAAGGGGGTATGCAAGGCGGCGAGGGCGGTCTGGTTTTGCAGCAGCCACAGCTCCAGCTGTTGCGGCCCGTCGAACACGCCGTAAAGCGCATAAAGGCCGACGCCGCCGATGGCGATCAGCTTGATGACCGACTCAAAGGCAATCGCAAACACCAGGCCCTGGTGTTTCTCGCGGGTGGCGATATGGCGAGACCCAAAGAAGATGGTGAACAAGGTGATCAGTGCGCAGAACGCCAGGGCAACCCGATGTTGCACGGGCTCGCGGGTCAGGATGCTGATGGAGTCGGCCACCGCCTGGATCTGCAGGGCCAGCAGGGGCAGCACGCCGATCAGCATGAAGATCGTGGTCAGCGCGCCGGCCCAGGTGCTGCGAAAGCGAAAGGCAAACAGGTCGGCCAGGGAAGACAGCTGGTACGTCCGGGTGATTTTCAGGATCGGGTACAGCAGCACCGGTGCCAGCAGGAACGCGCCCGACACCCCAAGATAACTGGAGAGAAAGCCGTAGCCGTACTGATAGGCCAACCCCACCGTGCCGTAGAACGCCCAGGCACTGGCGTACACGCCCAGGGATAGGGTGTAGGTCAACGGATGGCGAATGATCGCCCGCGGAATCATTCCGCGCTCGCTGATCCAGGCCACGCCGAATAACGCAGCCAGGTAGGCCGCGCTGATCAGCAGCATCTGGGTGAGACTAAAGCTCATCGGCATCTTTTTGGCTCTGCAGGATGAAGGTCACGACGATCAGGATCAGCCATAGCAGATAAGGGCGATACCAGGCGCCCGTGGCGTCGATCCACCAATCCATGATGGCGGGGGAGAACAGGTAGATCCCGACGACCAGCAGCAGGACCAAACGATAGATGTACATGTTGGCCTCTGATTAAAAATCTGCCGCGATGTTAACGGATGGCTGGCAACCTGCAAGCGCCTTCAACTCAATTGCGCTTCGGCCAGGGTCAGTGTGCGCGGGATGCGGGTGGCGTCCCAGTGCGCAATGCCCCAATCCAGCAGTTCTCGGGGGCTGGCGTACCGCAGTTGCGCGTCGGGCTGTTGGCCAAGGGCGCGCAGTGCTCTGAGCAGCAAAGGCGTGGCCTGGTCGGCTGTCAACGGTGGAGAGCGGTAGGACTTGCCCAGTTTGTTGCCGTCCGGCTGCACGATCAGCGGAACATGCAGGTAACGGGGTTGGCGCAGGCCGAGCAGCTCTTGCAAATAAAGCTGGCGCGGCGTGGAATCGAGCAGGTCGGCGCCGCGCACGATATCGGTGACCCCTTGCCAGGCGTCGTCGAGCACCACCGCCAGTTGGTAGGCGTAGAGGCCGTCGCGGCGACGGATGATGAAGTCGCCGGCATCGCGGCCCAGATGCTGCCGGAACTCGCCCTGCACACGGTCGGTAAAGTGGTATTCCAACTCGGGCACGCGCAGGCGGATGGCGGCATCCTGCTGGTCGTGGCCGGCATTGCGGCACAAGCCTGGGTAAATCCCGTTGTAGGGCTCCAACTGCTTGCGCGAGCAGGTGCAGGCGTAGGCCAGACCGTGGTTGAACATATCGTTCAGCACTTTGGCGTAGGCATCATGCCGCTCGCTCTGGCGAACCAGTTCGCCATCCCATTCAAAGCCGTAGCTTTCCAGCGCATGCAGAATCGCCGCCTGGGCGCCGGGCTCTTCACGGGGAGGGTCGAGGTCTTCCATGCGCATCAACCAACGGCCCTGGTGGGCGCGTGCATCGAGGTAGGAGGCGAGGGCGGCAACCAGGGAGCCAAAGTGCAAATGGCCGCTGGGCGTGGGGGCGAAGCGCCCGATATAAGTAGAGGCTGTCATGGCCCGGATACTACTGCATAACCGGTAAACGCCAGAAAAAAAATGGAGCGTTCGCACGCTCCATTCGTTCAACTCGGCAAAGTTACTTGCCGACCTGTTTTTCCTTGATTTCAGCCAAGGTCTTGCAATCGACGCACATGTCGGCAGTCGGGCGAGCTTCCAGGCGGCGAATACCTATTTCAATGCCGCAGGACTCGCACCAGCCATATTCTTCGTCTTCGATCAGTTGCAGCGTCTTGTCGATTTTCTTGATGAGCTTTCGCTCACGATCTCGCGCGCGGAGTTCAAGGCTGAACTCTTCTTCCTGGCTGGCGCGATCAGCCGGATCAGGGAAGTTGGCCGCTTCATCCTTCATATGGTCAACCGTACGGTCGACTTCCTGCATCAAGTCCTGTTTCCACTTGTTCAGGATTTTGGTGAAGTGCTTGCGCATGGGCTCGCCCATGTACTCCTCACCTTTCTTCTCTACGTAAGGTTCGAAGCCGTTGAGGCTTTGAGTCTGCTGTTGCTTTGCTTGGGTGGACATGAATAGACCGCCTCTCACTCTTCTAATCCATTGCGCAGGATTGCAACGTCACCGACACCTGCCGGCCCTGCGGCTGCAAGCGGGCGAACTTACCAGATAGATTCAGGGTGCGCTACTCCCGGTTGTCGAGGTCCAGGGCAAAGGGGATGCAAACCGCAGCAGCCCGCCATGACTGGGTATGTATCGCCTCGAATGTTGATTTTAGCTGTTTTACGAGCGCGCGCAGGGTGCACTTGCAGCCCCAATCAGGCAATAGAGCATGTTTTACCGTGAGGGTTCGGTAGAATCCTGATTTTGTCCTCACCGTCTAAGGAAGGCTAATGGCTCAGCCCTACAGTGCGCGCAGTCGCGCCATCGAACCTTTTCATGTCATGGCGTTACTGGCGCGTGCCAATGAGCTGCAGGCCGCCGGTCACGACGTGATCCACCTGGAAATCGGCGAGCCGGACTTCACCACCGCCGAGCCGATCATCCAGGCCGGTCAAGCCGCGTTGGCAAACGGTAAAACCCGCTACACCGCCGCCCGCGGCCTGCCCGAGTTGCGCGAAGCCATCAGCGGTTTCTACCAGCAACGCTACGGTTTGAGCATCGACCCGCAGCGTATTCTGATCACCCCCGGTGGCTCCGGCGCGTTATTGCTGGCCAGCAGTTTGCTGGTGGATCCGGGTAAGCATTGGCTGCTGGCGGACCCAGGCTACCCCTGCAACCGACACTTCCTGCGCCTTGTGGAAGGCGCGGCGCAGTTGGTGCCGGTCGGCCCGGACGTACGCTACCAGTTGACCGCTGACCTGGTGGCCAGGCATTGGGACCAGGACAGTGTTGGCGCACTGGTGGCATCGCCGGCCAACCCCACCGGCACGATCCTCACCCGGGACGAGTTGGCTGGGCTGTCGGGCGCCATCAAGGCGCGCAACGGGCACCTGGTGGTCGACGAGATTTATCACGGCCTCACCTACGGCACGGACGCCGCCAGCGTGCTGGAAGTCGATGACGACGCCTTTGTCTTGAATAGTTTTTCTAAGTATTTCGGCATGACCGGCTGGCGCCTCGGTTGGCTGGTGGCGCCGCCTGAAGCGGTGGGTGAACTGGAGAAATTGGCGCAGAACCTCTACATCAGTGCGCCAAGCATGGCTCAGCATGCCGCGTTGGCCTGTTTCACCCCGCAAACCCTGGAGATCCTGGAGCAGCGCCGTGCCGAGTTTGGTCGCCGTCGTGACTTCCTGCTGCCCGCCCTGCGTGAGCTTGGGTTCGGTATCGCGGTGGAACCCGAAGGTGCCTTCTATCTGTATGCCGATATCAGCGCGTTCGGCGGCGATGCCTTCGCGTTTTGCCGGCATTTCCTCGAAACCGAGCATGTGGCCTTTACGCCCGGGTTGGATTTCGGTCGCTACCAGGCGGGCCATCACGTGCGGTTTGCCTACACGCAAAACCTCGATCGGCTGCAAGAAGCGGTGGAGCGGATCGCCCGTGGTTTGCGGAGCTGGCAAGGCTGATGCGTTTTAATCCTCCTCTTGAAGAAGGGCGGCTGATCCGCCGCTACAAGCGCTTTCTCACCGATATCGAAACCGTTACCGGCGAGTTGCTCACCATTCACTGCCCTAACACCGGTTCGATGCTCAACTGCATGGTCGAAGGTGGCCAGGTCTGGTTCAGCCGTTCCACGGACCCCAAGCGCAAGTTGCCGGGCACCTGGGAAATTGCCGAAACGCCTCAGGGCCGGCTGGCGTGTGTCAACACCGCGCGTGCCAATCAGTTGGTGGAAGAAGCCTTGCTGGCCGGTGTGATCACTGAGCTCAACGGCTTTACTGCGTTGAAGCGTGAGGTGCCTTATGGCCAGGAGAAAAGCCGGATCGACTTTCGCCTGGATTACCCCCAAGGCGCTGCGTTTGTCGAGGTCAAAAGCGTCACCTTGGGCTTTGATGGCAGCTCGGTGGCGGCTTTCCCCGATGCGGTGACCCAGCGCGGTGCCAAGCACTTGCGTGAGCTGGCCCACTTGGCGCGCGACGGTATACGGGCGGTGCAGTTGTATTGCGTGAACCTGTCGGGGATCGACGCGGTGCGCCCGGCGGTGGAAATCGACGCCGGTTATGCGGCAGCGCTACGTGAGGCCAAGGCTGCAGGTGTAGAGGTGTTGGCCTATGGCGTACGGGTCACGCCGCAGGAGATTAACGTCGAACGTCGGCTGAAGGTGCTGCTGGGCGACTAGAGATCGACCCACAATCCCTGTTCGTCTTCGCGGCCCGGCAGGGCGGTGAGGCTTTGGCCTGCGCAAGGCCCGGCGATGCACTCGCCGCTTTCAATCAGGAACAACGCGCCATGGGTGGCGCATTGGATCAGGCTGGCGCTTTCATCGAGGAAGCGATCTGGCTGCCATTCCAGCGGGATGCCGCGATGGGGGCAGCGGTTGAGATAAAAGTAAGCAATGCCGTCCCGGCGCACTGCCAACAGCTTGCGGCCATCAATATCAAAACCGCGGCTGCTGTTGGGGGCGAGGTCGCCTGAGGTGCAGAGAAACTTCATTTCAATCCTTAAGTGCCTTGACGTGCAAATGCAAACAATTATCAAATGCCCGCTTCGCCCGTCAGCTGACTGGGTGCTCAATACGATGCATGGCAGCGGTTATCTGTCACATCAATGAGTGCTTGAGTGGCCCTGCCCTAGGAAGGAAACCCTGTTATGCGCTTGAGTACCAGCGCTATTGCGCTTGTTGCCTCACTGCTGATCAACCCTGGGGCGCACGCCTCTGAACTGCCGCAACGCTGGGTCAGTGCCGGCGGGGCGCTGTCGGAATGGGTGACGGCCTTGGGCGGTGAGTCGAAGTTGGTGGGAGTGGATACCACCAGTCAGCATCCAGCCTCGCTCAAGGCCTTGCCGAGCATTGGTTACCAGCGGCAGTTGTCGGCCGAAGGCATTCTCAGCCTGCGCCCGCAAATCCTTGTGGGCACGGAGGAAATGGGGCCGCCGCCGGTGCTGGCGCAGATTCGCAGTGCCGGGGTGCAGGTGGAGATGTTCTCGGCCCAGCCTGACTTGCCCACGCTCAAAGGCAACCTTGAACACTTGGGGAAACTGCTCGGCAGTGAGGCCCAGGCCAGTGCGTTGTTTGCCGGGTATGAGCAGGCGCTGGCGCAGCAAAAAAAGTGGGTGGCCAAGGCCCAGGCTACACAAAAGGCTCCAGGCGTGTTGTTGCTGCTCGGTCATGCCGGTGGCAAGCCGCTGATCGCGGGCAAGGACACGGCCGCTGATTGGATGTTGCAGCAGGCTGGGGGGCGTAATCTCGCCACGCATGTGGGCTATAAACCGTTTTCCGTCGAATCGCTGGCGGGTTTGAGCCCTGAGGTGCTGGTGTTTGCCGATCGCGCGCTGACCGGTGACGCGGCGCGCGCAGCCTTGTTCAAGGAAAATCCGATTCTTGCCTCTACGCCGGCAGCCAAGAGCGGCCGCGTCTTTGAGCTGGACGCGACCTTGCTGGTAGGTGGCCTGGGGCCTAGATTGCCGCAAAGCCTGGAGAAACTGTCTGCCGGTTTTTATCCGTCCCAGCCTAAGCCTGCTCCATGACCACTCTGGTTAAGCCAAAAACGCTGTTTATCGGGCTGTCGCTGCTGTGTGTATTGGCGATCTGGCTTTCATTGGCACTGGGGCCGGTCAGCCTGCCGTTAATGGACACGCTCAGGGCTGCGCTAAAACTGATGGGCGTACCGATTGAGGCCCAGGGTTTGGAGCAGGCCGAGTTGATCCTGGGGCAGATTCGCCTGCCGCGGACCCTATTGGGGCTGGCGGTCGGCGGTGTGCTGGCATTGTCGGGTGTGGCGATGCAGGGGTTGTTCCGCAACCCGCTGGCCGATCCTGGCTTGGTAGGGGTATCCAGCGGTGCCGCGCTGGGGGCGGCGGTGGCGATTGTCGGTGGCTCGTTCTTTGGCGGGCTGCCGGATGCCTTCGGGCCATACCTGTTGTCGCTGTGCGCATTTCTCGGTGGCTTGGGCGTCACGGCGCTGGTCTATCGGCTGGGGCGTCGCAACGGCCAGACCAATGTCGCGACCATGTTGCTTGCTGGCATCGCGCTGACGGCCCTGGCCGGTTCTGCGGTGGGGCTCTTTACCTATTTGGCCGACGACGCCACCTTGCGCACCCTGACGTTCTGGAACCTGGGCAGCCTCAATGGCGCAAGTTACTCGCGGTTGTGGCCCTTGCTGTTGGTGAGTGCGGGCGTGGCGCTGTGGTTGCCGCGCCGGGCCAAGGCGCTGAACGCGCTGCTGTTGGGTGAGTCTGAGGCCAATCATCTAGGTATTGATGTTGAAAGGCTCAAGCGTGAGCTGGTGTTCTGTACGGCTTTAGGCGTTGGCGCTGCAGTGGCGGCGGCGGGCATGATTGGTTTTGTCGGGTTGGTAGTACCCCATCTGGTGCGGTTGCTGGCGGGGCCAGATCATCGGGTGTTGTTACCGGCCTCAGTATTGGCGGGGGCGAGCCTGCTGTTGTTTGCGGACCTGGTGGCGCGCCTGGCGTTGGCGCCGGCGGAGCTGCCGATCGGTATTGTCACCGCGTTTATCGGTGCGCCGTTTTTCCTCTATTTATTGTTACGAGGGCGCGCCTGATGTTGCGGGTAGAAGCGTTGCAGATCCGGCGTGGTGGGAAAACCGTGCTGGCCGATATCACCTTGGACCTTTTGCCGGGCGAAGTGCTGGGCGTTCTGGGCCCCAATGGCGCCGGCAAAAGTACCTTGCTTGGGGCGCTGTGCGGGGAGTTGCAGCCGGATCAGGGCAAGGTCTGGCTGGATCAGCAGGCGCTCAAGCACATGACCGGCGCGCAGCGTGCCCAGCGCCTGGCGGTGCTGCCACAATCTTCCACCCTGGATTTTGCTTTTCGTGTCGAAGAGGTGGTGGGCATGGGCCGCTTGCCTCATCAGACCGGGCGAGTACGCGACGACGAAATCATCAGCGCGGCCCTGCAAGCGGCGGATGTCGGCCACCTGAGTGGCCGCAGTTACCTGGCGTTGTCCGGCGGCGAGCGGCAGCGTGTGCACCTGGCGCGAGTATTGGCGCAGTTATGGCCGGGTGAGGCGGGGCAGACGTTGTTGCTGGACGAGCCCACGTCGATGCTCGACCCTCTGCACCAACACACCACCTTGCAGGCTATTCGACACTTTGCCGACAGAGGCGCTGCGGTGCTGGTTATCCTGCATGACTTGAACTTGGCGGCGCGTTACTGCGACCGGATCCTGTTGCTGGAAAACGGCCGCCCCCACGCGTTGGATACGCCCTCGAAAGTCTTGCAACCTGAGCCGCTCAAGGCTGTATTCGGCCTGGATGTGTTGGTACAGCCGCATCCGGAGCGTGGGCATCCGCTGATCATTGCGCGCTAAGGCCGGTTAATTCGCGGGCAAAAAAAGACCCGGCAAGAGCCGGGTCAAATAACCGTGATTAGCCTGATGAGGAGATAATCTGAGAGTCCGAACCAATGGTCTTTCAGTTATCGGCTGATCTCGCGACCAGTTGTGATAATCATAACGATTCTCATTTGAGAGTCAACATTTGTTTTTCTGCCTCATCCAGTTTTTCTCAAACGCTCGTTTGTAATGCCCGTAAACACGGGGTTTGAGTGCCGCTCTAGTTCTTCTGATGCACTGAAATCGCTTCCAGCTGACGGTTCAAGGCCTCCTTGCGCTCCGCGGGTATGTCGTTCCAGTGCACATCCATCAATGCCCCTTCAATCGCATACAGCAGAACCTTCGAGGCTCGAAACCCGCGCGTGCGCACGGCTCGGTAGGCATCGACCGCCCCCAGCCGACGCAAGTCGGACGCGCTGTGGATGCCCACCGCATGCAGCCACTGCGCTGACGTCTTGCCAAGGTTTTTCAGGTGTTGCAGCTCATCGTTCATCAAGCCTCCTTGCGTTGGCTGAATGGTGCGGTGGGTGTCGTGACCAGGCAGCCTGAAAATGAGTGTAGCGCTCAGTAGGAAAAGCGTGGTTCTTTGGTCAGGAAGAGCTGAAAAGCTTATAAGAATGGCGCGACTGCGTTTGCTCGCAGATAGGCCCAAAGCGCCCGGCAGGCAGGGGATGTGGCCGTCACTCAGTGTGTGGGGTTACTTGGTACGGTAGCGCAGGCGAGTACCGAAATTGACCGACATGAGTATTTCGTCTGCCGTGAGTTCGGGCGGGAAATAAGCACCTGAAATCTGTGCATGGGCCAGGCTGGCGCCTTCCAATGAACAGCCACGCAAGTCCAGGCCCCGCAGGTCGGCAGAGCGAAAATAGGCGTCGGTGAAGTCAATACCGGTGGCGTTCAGGTCGCGCAGGTCCAGCCCTCGAAAGTCGCCACCGCGCATGTCGATGGTGCCGATTTCAGGGCGCTCCTGGTTGAAGCCGCGGATATCATCCTTATGCAGGAGGGCGTAGAGCGGGGTATCAAGAAGCTTGGGCTGACTCATGATCGCGACTCTGGCTGGTGTTATGGAGCCAGTATAGTGCCACTATCGCGAGGTCGCGCGCCGAAGACGGCGACGCGACCAAGAAATATTCCCTACAGGCCCGGCAGGCGCTGGCGGATATGTCCGACCAAGGCGTCGAGCGTCCCGCTTTCATTGGTCTCCACACGCTTGCTGAGCAGCAGCTCCTCGGCAGTCAGCGGATCACGACTGGCTTGTTGTTCTTCGATAACGGCCAGTGTGGCGTCGGACGGATCGTTTTTATCCGCCTGGCGTTGGGCCAGCCAACTGGTGATAACGGCTTGCGGGGCGTTGCAGTCCAGGATCAGGAACGGCGCCCCAGTGGCTTCGGCAACCTGAGCGGCGGCGTCACGCTGTGCGCGTTTCAGGAATGTGGCATCCAGCACCACCGGGTAACCGGCGCGCAGCACGGTGTCGGCAATCTCGTTCAGGCGTGCGTAGGTGGCAGCGCTGGCGTCCTGATTGTAGATGCCGGCCTGTGGCGTGTTCTCTACCTGCTGCTCGCCAAACAGGCGCTTGCGCTCAACATCCGAGCGTAGGCGGATGGCGCCCAGGGCTTCGACCAGGCGCATGGCCACGTGGCTCTTGCCCACGGCTGACACACCGTGGGTAATTGCCAGGAAGCGCGAGGGAATGGTGCTGTAGCTTTCCGCCAGGTTGGCGTAGTTGCGGTATTGGCGCAGGGTGGTAGCGCGTTGTACCGGGTTGGCTTCGCTCGGCATGCTAAATAGCGCAACCTTGGCGCGCACCAATGCACGGTAGGCTTTATAGAAGTTCAGCAGTTCCAGGCCCTGGTAGTCACCGGTCAGTTCCAGGTACTGGCTGATAAAGCGCCGTGCCAGGCATTTGAGGCCGCGATCTTCCAGGTCCATGGCCAAAAAGGCGGTGTCGGCGTACACGTCGGTAAAGCGGAAAGGCTCGTTGAACTCGATGCAGTCGAAGATCACCACGCGGCCATCGATCAGGGTGGCGTTGCCCAGGTGGATATCGCCGTGGCACTCACGGGTATAGCCCTCTAGCTTGCGCTGGGAAAGCAGAGGCTTGAGGCGTTCGAAGCTGCTTTCAGCCCAGGCTTGCAGAGCCTCCAACTGAGTAAGGTCGGCCTTGTCGCTGAGGAATGGGCGGATCTGGTCGAAGTTCTGGCGTACCGGAGCCATCACTTCCTCCGGCGTGCCGGCCGGGTGATCTTGCGGGACTTTGGGGGCAC
The DNA here is from genome assembly GCF_029201605.1 of Pseudomonas sp. FJ2-5-13. Taxonomy (NCBI): domain Bacteria; kingdom Pseudomonadati; phylum Pseudomonadota; class Gammaproteobacteria; order Pseudomonadales; family Pseudomonadaceae; genus Pseudomonas; species Pseudomonas sp. FJ2-5-13. The sequence goes on along the minus strand of NZ_CP104045.1, from coordinate 5,098,947 downwards.
TGAGGTGGAACTGCGCAATCTGCTTGGCCATCTCATCGATGTGCGCGCTGGTCAGTTCGCCGTTGGCTTGCAGGGTGCTGAGCATCTGGCTTTGCGGGAACTGACGCATTTTCAGCGCGTATTCGATGGCCGTGCCGTCTCCACCCAGTTGGGGCGCCTCGGCAGTGCCGGTAATCGGCAACACTTCAAGATACAAATCTTCGGTCAGGCGTTGGTTCAGGCGCAGTTCCTCGCGGCAGAAATGCCCGCGGTCGTCCAGATTGGTGAAGTCCAGGAAGCCGAAGTTCATCGGTTTCTTTAGCTTATATGCATAGGGGCCCGTCAGTATCACCCAGGAAATATGGGTCTCGATGACTTGAAACGCGTCAACCGGATGAGGGTACAAGGCCGGGTTTTGCAGGGCAGCGATCAGGGTCTGGCTCACGGGCGATCCTTCAAAGTCTGGGGAAAATCATGGGGGGCATTATGGCTGCTGATGCCAGTCGTGCAAACCGCTGTCCGGCTCATGTTGATCATCAATAAAGTGCGTATAATCCGCCGCCATGACTCGAACCCGATCTCCCCGTTCCCGTAAAAAACCTCCTTCCCGCGGCCCGCGCCCTTGGCTGGGCTGGGTGATCAAGCTTGGCCTGGTGGGCCTTGTGGCGGTCGCCGGCCTTGCGGTGTACCTCGATGCCGTGGTGCAGGAAAAATTCTCCGGCAAGCGCTGGACGATTCCGGCCAAGGTGTATGCACGCCCGCTGGAACTGTTCTCTGGCCAGAAGCTCAGCAAGGAAGATTTCCTCACCGAGCTCGACGCGCTGGGCTACCGCCGTGAACCTGTGAGCAATGGCCCAGGCGCTGCGGCGGTCAGCGGTAACACCGTCGACCTGAACACCCGTGGCTTCCAGTTCTACGAAGGCCTGGAAAAAGCCCAGCCGGTGCGCGTGCGATTCTCTGGCGATTATGTGGCAGAGCTGTCGTCGCTCAATGGCTCCAAGCTGCCAGTAGTGCGTCTTGAACCGTTGCTGATCGGCGGTATTTACCCGAAAAACCTTGAAGATCGCATCCTGATCAAGCTCGATCAGGTGCCGCCGTACCTGCTGGAAACCCTTGTCGCTGTCGAAGACCGCGATTTCTATAGCCACTGGGGTGTCTCGCCGAAGTCGATCGCCCGCGCTATCTGGGTCAACACCTCCGGCGGCAAGATGACCCAGGGCGGCAGTACGTTGACGCAACAGTTGGTCAAGAACTTCTACCTGACCAACGAACGCAGCCTCACCCGTAAACTCACCGAAGCCATGATGGCGATGTTGCTGGAGCTGCATTACAGCAAGCAGGAAATCCTCGAGGCCTACCTCAACGAGGTATTCGTCGGGCAGGATGGCCAGCGCGCCGTGCACGGTTTCGGCCTGGCCAGCCAGTTCTTCTTCGGGCAGCCGTTGTCCGAGTTGAAGTTGCATCAGGTCGCGTTGCTGGTGGGGATGGTGAAGGGGCCGTCCTATTACAACCCGCGCCGCAACCCGGAGCGTGCGCTTGAACGTCGCAACCTGGTGCTCGATGTACTGGAGCAGCAGGGTGTCGCTACCGCTGAACAAGTAGCCGCTGCGAAAAAAATGCCACTGGGCGTGACCACCCGCGGCAAGCTGGCGGATAGCTCATTCCCTGGCTTTATCGACTTGGTCAAGCGCCAACTGCGCGAAGACTACCGCGACGAAGACTTGACCGAAGAGGGCCTGCGGATCTTCACCAGCTTCGACCCCATCCTGCAGATGAAGGCCGAAGCGTCGGTCAACGACACCTTCAAGCGCCTGACCGGCCGTAAAGGCTCGGATGAAGTCGAAGCCGCCATGGTCGTGACCAACCCGGAAACCGGCGAAGTCCAGGCCATGATCGGCAGCCGGCAGGCCAGTTTCGCCGGTTTCAACCGCGCACTGGATGCCGTGCGGCCGATTGGCTCGCTGGTCAAGCCCGCGGTCTACCTCACAGCACTGGAAAAACCCAGCAAGTACACGCTGACCAGTTGGCTGTCCGATGACCCGCTGTCGGTCAAAGGTGCGGATGGACAGGTGTGGACCCCCAAGAACTTCGACCGCCGCTCCCATGGCACGGTGTTCCTGTATCAAGGGTTGGCGCATTCCTACAACATCTCGACCTCGCGCCTGGGGCTTGAGGTCGGTGTGCCAAATGTCCTGAAAACCATAGCGCGACTGGGGGTGGAGCGTGAGTTCCCTGCATTCCCATCCATGCTTTTGGGCGCTGCGGCCATGACGCCGATGGAAGTGACCACCATGTACCAGACCCTCGCCAACGGTGGTTTCAATACACCGATGCGCGGTATCCGCAGTGTGCTGACCGCCGATGGCGAACCGCTCAAGCGCTACCCGTTCCAGATTCAGCAGCGCTTCGACGCGGGTTCCATTTACCTGATCCAGAACGCCATGCAGCGCGTGATGCGTGAGGGTACAGGGCGTTCGGTCTACAGCGTGCTGCCGTCGAACCTGACCCTGGCGGGCAAGACCGGTACCAGTAACGACTCCCGCGACAGCTGGTTCGCAGGGTTCGGCCAGGATGTACTGGCCGTGGTGTGGCTGGGGCGCGACGATAACGGCAAGACGCCGTTCACCGGTGCGACCGGCGCGTTGCAGGTATGGACCAGTTTCATGCGCAAGGCTGATCCGTTGCCGCTCAACATGCCGCAGCCGGACAATATCGTGCAGGCCTGGATTGATCCGCACACCGGCCAAGGCTCCGATGCCAACTGTCCGGGCGCGGTGCAGATGCCGTATATTCGCGGCAGCGAACCACCACCCGGCGCCGCGTGCAGTGGCAGTACACCTGCTGACGCGGAATCGGTGATGGATTGGGTCAAGGGCTGGATGAATTAAGCAAAGAGGGTTTCAAGTGAACAAGTTGTGGATTCCAGCAATTACGGCTCTGGCTTTGCTCGGCGGTTGCTCCAGCGTGCAGCGCGGCTCTATCCCTGTGGTGGACTCAAGCACGTCCGTCTCCAATAACGACCGCATTTCGGCCAATGGCGGCTTCCGTCAGACCGTGGTCAAACGGCCAGCCCAGGCTGCAACCCAGGCAATTCCCCAGGATTCCGGCGTCGTGGTGATGGTGCCAGGCAGTGGGGCTGCAACCTCGGCGCCTATCAGTGCCGAGCCATGGACCCCAGGCCCGAGCACTTCCGGGCCGGTGAACTCCACGCCGATTCAAACCGCGCCGGTCAACCAGGGCACCTACAACATGCCTTCGACGCCGAGCGGTATTCCGTCATCGTCCAATGCGGGCGGGTTGTCGGCTGACGAACAACTCGATGGCCCGGTACTGGCGTTGCTCACCACCGCTCAGCAGCAGCAGGCCGGTGGCGACTTGAACGGCGCCTCGTCGAGCCTTGAACGTGCCCAGCGCGTGGCGCCGCGTGAGCCACAAGTGCTCTATCGCCTGGCCCAGGTGCGCATGGCCCAGGGCGATGCGCCCCAGGCGGAGCAGTTCGCTCGTCGCGGCCTGAGCCTGGCCAATGGCCGTCCAGACCTGCAAGCCAGCCTGTGGGCCTTGATCGGTGATGCACGTGCCGCCCAAGGGGATGCAGCCGGTGCAGCCCAGGCGCGGCAAAAAGCCAAGGTCAGCCTCTGATGGATGCACGTTTCCCCGCGATTGCCGAGCAGTTATTGCTGATCGAGCGCGAACTGCGCGTGCAGGGCTGGTGGGACGAAGTCTCCCCTAGCGCTGAAGCCCTCAGCAGTGTCGAGCCCTTTTCCGTCGACACCCTGGACTTCCACCAGTGGCTGCAATGGATCTTCCTCGCACGTATGAAGCAGATCCTGGAGCAGGACCTGCCCTTGCCGAATGCGTCGGGGATCTTGGAAATGGCCGAGATGGTCTACGCCGACCGACCGCGGGAGAGCCTCGGCTTGCGTAACGCGCTGAAAAAGTTCGATCAATTGATCGTCGACGCTCGTTAATTGCCTGACTGCCGGTTTTTCCGGCAGTCTTGCGCACATTTCTACCGCTTGACGACATTCAGGCGAGTTTTATCCCTCCTCAAAGCCCTTTCTTCTACGTTCTCATGCGCTTAGTTGGAAAAAAGCGCAATTATTGCTTGACTTGAAGGGCGTGAAACAGAAGAATCCAAAGTCCGCTGTATCGGGACTGCCAGAAGCAGGCCCGCTCAGCAGATCATGAGGCGCACATCCGCGCCGACCTGTAACACCCGCAACGCGTTACCTCGCGCTGGGTGGGAAAAGCCCGCAACACTTGGGACGATCCCAATACTTGCTCAGTCAGTGCTGACGTAGTCGGCGACCACCGTCGCTCATGCTCTGTTGAGAAGTAAACCTATTAAGACCCGTCGGTTTTTAACGGACGGTATTCTGGCGTTTTAGAGGTGAACAACGTGGAGCTTTTATCTGGCGGTGAGATGCTCGTCCGCTTTTTGCGTGACGAAGGCGTCGACTATATCTACGGGTACCCAGGTGGTGCTCTGCTGCATGTCTACGACGCACTGTTCAAGGAACCGGCTGTTACCCACATCCTGGTTCGCCACGAACAGGCCGCGACCCATATGGCTGACGGTTACGCCCGTGCCACCGGTAAAGCCGGCGTGGTACTGGTAACGTCTGGCCCAGGCGCAACCAATGCCATTACCGGCATCGCGACTGCCTATATGGACTCCATTCCGATGGTAATCATCTCTGGCCAGGTGCCTAGCACTATGGTCGGTACCGATGCATTTCAGGAAACCGACATGATCGGTATTTCCCGGCCGATCGTGAAACACAGCTTCATGATCAAGCATCCCTCGGAAATCCCGGATGTCATGAAAAAGGCGTTCTACCTTGCCCAGTCCGGTCGCCCGGGCCCGGTAGTGGTCGATATCCCGAAAGACATGACCAACCCGGCCGAGAAGTTCGAGTACGTCTTCCCGAAAAAAGCCAAGCTGCGTTCCTACAGCCCGGCCGTGCGTGGGCACTCGGGGCAAATCCGCAAGGCGGCAGAAATGCTCCTGGCGGCCAAGCGCCCTGTGCTGTACTCCGGCGGTGGCGTGATTCTGGGCGGCGGTTCCGCCCCGTTGACCGAACTGGCCAAGTTGCTCAACCTGCCGGTGACCAACACCCTGATGGGCCTCGGCGCATTCCCGGGTTCGGACCGTCAGTTCGTCGGCATGCTCGGTATGCACGGCAGCTACACCGCCAACCTCACCATGCATCACGCCGATGTGATCCTGGCCGTGGGCGCGCGGTTCGATGACCGGGTGATCAACGGCGCGAGCAAATTCTGCCCGAATGCCAAGATCATCCATATCGACATCGACCCGGCGTCCATCTCCAAGACCATCAAGGCCGATGTGCCAATCGTGGGTCCTGTAGAGAGCGTACTGACCGAAATGGTCGCTGCACTCAAGGACATCGGCGAAACGCCGAACAAGGAATCCGTTGCCAGCTGGTGGAAGCAGATCGACGAATGGCGCGGTGATCGCGGCCTGTTCCCTTATGACAAGGGCGACGGCAGCATCATCAAGCCGCAAACCGTGATCGAAACCCTGTGCGAAGTGACCAAGGGCGACGCCTTTGTGACCTCCGACGTAGGCCAGCACCAGATGTTCGCGGCGCAGTACTACACGTTCGACAAGCCTAACCGCTGGATCAACTCCGGTGGCCTGGGCACGATGGGCTTTGGTTTCCCTGCGGCCATGGGTGTGAAGCTGAGCTTCCCGGATGCCGACGTTGCCTGTGTGACGGGCGAAGGCAGCATCCAGATGAACATCCAGGAACTGTCGACGTGCCTGCAGTACGGCCTTCCGGTGAAGATCGTCTGCTTGAACAACGGCGTACTGGGCATGGTTCGTCAGTGGCAGGACATGAGCTACGGTAGCCGTCACTCCCATTCCTACATGGAATCGTTGCCAGACTTCGTCAAATTGGTTGAAGCCTATGGCCACGTCGGCATTCGCATCAACGATCTGAAAGATCTGAAGCCGAAAATGGAAGAGGCGTTCGCCATGAAGGACCGCCTGGTGTTCATCGATATTCAGGTGGATACCAGCGAGCACGTCTACCCGATGCAGATCAAAGACGGCTCTATGCGCGACATGTGGCTGAACAAGACGGAGCGTACTTAATCATGCGGCATATTATCTCCCTGCTTCTGGAGAACGAACCCGGCGCTCTGTCTCGTGTTGTCGGCCTGTTTTCGCAACGCAACTACAACATCGAAAGCCTGACCGTGGCCCCAACCGAAGACCCGACCCTGTCGCGCCTGACGTTGACCACCGTGGGTCACGATGAGGTGATCGAGCAGATCACCAAGAACCTCAACAAGCTGATCGAAGTGGTCAAGCTGGTCGACCTGTCGGAAAGCGCCCACATCGAGCGCGAACTGATGCTGGTCAAGGTCAAGGCCACAGGCGCCCAGCGTGCCGAGATCAAACGCACTACCGATATTTATCGCGGGCAGATCGTCGATGTGAGCGCCAGCGTTTATACCGTTCAACTGACCGGTACCAGCGACAAACTGGACAGCTTCATCCAGTCGATCGGGACGGCCTCGATTCTGGAAACCGTACGCAGTGGTGTCACCGGGATTGCCCGTGGCGACAAAGTACTCAGCATCTAACCCAATTAGCGAATGGCCTTACGGCCTGGATATATAGAGGAACCTCATGAAAGTTTATTACGATAAAGATTGTGACCTGTCGATCATCCAGGGCAAGAAAGTCGCCATCATCGGCTACGGTTCCCAGGGCCACGCCCAAGCGTGCAACCTGAAAGATTCCGGCGTTGACGTGACTGTTGGCCTGCGTAAAGGCTCGGCCACTGTTGCCAAGGCTGAAGCTCATGGCCTGAAAGTGACTGACGTTGCTTCTGCTGTTGCGGCTGCCGACCTGGTCATGATCCTGACCCCGGACGAGTTCCAGTCCTCGCTGTACAAGAACGAAATCGAGCCGAACATCAAGAAGGGCGCCACCCTGGCCTTCTCCCACGGCTTCGCGATTCACTACAACCAGGTTGTGCCACGCGCTGACCTCGACGTGATCATGATCGCGCCGAAAGCACCGGGCCACACCGTGCGCTCCGAGTTCGTCAAAGGCGGCGGTATCCCTGACCTGATCGCGATCTACCAGGATGCGTCGGGCAACGCCAAGAACGTTGCGCTGTCCTACGCTGCTGGCGTGGGTGGCGGTCGTACCGGCATCATCGAAACCACTTTCAAGGACGAGACCGAAACCGACCTGTTCGGCGAACAAGCCGTTCTGTGCGGTGGTACCGTTGAGCTGGTAAAAGCCGGTTTCGAAACCCTGGTTGAAGCTGGCTACGCGCCGGAAATGGCCTACTTCGAATGCCTGCACGAACTGAAGCTGATCGTTGACCTCATGTACGAAGGCGGCATCGCCAACATGAACTACTCGATCTCCAACAACGCCGAATACGGCGAGTACGTGACTGGCCCTGAAGTAATCAACGCCGAGTCTCGCCAGGCCATGCGCAACGCCCTGAAACGTATTCAGGACGGCGAATACGCCAAAATGTTCATCAGCGAAGGCGCTACCGGCTACCCTTCGATGACCGCCAAGCGTCGTAACAACGCCGCTCACGGTATCGAAGTCATCGGCGAGCAACTGCGCTCCATGATGCCGTGGATCGGTGCCAACAAGATCGTCGACAAAGCCAAGAACTAAGTCGTACGCATCAAGGGAAAACGCGGCTTAGGCCGCGTTTTTTCGTTTGGAGGGCCGGTTCTGGTATAAAGCTGCATCGTTTGCAGGCGAACAGTCGCTGCAAGTATCTGTCGAATTTTTTTCACACCGTTGCAAGGTAAAGTCCATGAGCGAACGTCCCGAAGAGCCACATCAGGCTTCCGACGCCGAAAGCATGCTGCCGATCGATGAACATGTCGAAGAAGGGCATGACGCCGAAGGCCGCAAGGTCCGGCATCGTGGCATCTATCTGCTGCCCAACCTGTTCACCACGGCGAACCTGTTTGCCGGCTTCTACTCCATCATCAACTCCATGAGTGCCCAGAGTGCGCTGGCGGCGGGTGATGCGGCGAGTGCCAGCAAATACTTCGGTTTTGCCGCGATCGCAATCTTCGTGGCCATGGTGCTCGACGGGCTGGACGGGCGTGTGGCGCGTATGACCAATACCCAAAGTGCCTTCGGCGCCGAGTACGACTCGCTGTCGGACATGGTTGCGTTTGGTGTTGCCCCCGCGTTGCTGGCGTTTGCCTGGGCATTGGGTGACATGGGCAAGGTCGGCTGGATGGTTGCCTTCATCTATGTCGCGGGCGCCGCTTTGCGCCTGGCGCGCTTCAACACCCAGGTGGGGACTGCCGACAAACGCTACTTCATCGGCCTTGCCAGCCCGGCAGCGGCGGGTGTTGTCGCGGGGATTGTCTGGGCGTTCAGTGACTACGGGATTCAAGGGTCGAAGATGTCGTTCCTGGTTGCCCTGATGGTGGCGGCGGCCGGCATGCTGATGGTCAGCAATATCAAGTACAACAGCTTCAAGGAGTTCGACCTCAAGGGGCGCGTGCCTTTTGTGGCCATCCTTGTCGTGGTGCTGGTGTTCGCGGTCGTGTTCAGTGATCCACCGCGTATCCTGCTGCTGGCGTTCCTAGCCTACGCCGCTTCGGGTCCTATTCAGTACTTGTTGCGTCTGCGTCGGGACAAAACATTGCCTTAATGTAATTTCCCCCATACTCCGCAGTCTATTGGTGCATCAGTTCTCCAACGCTGCGGAGTTACCATGTTAATCAAATTACCCAAAGCGTCCGATTGTCACGAATCGGATGTCACGCCTGAATCTTTCTACCTCTCTCGCCGCAGCCTGCTCGGCGGTGCGCTTGCCGGTATTGCCGCCAGCAGCTTGCCGCGTTGGGCCAGTGCGGGCGATGCCTCGCGGTATGCTGACGTCGAGCCCGGCAGCGCGCCCAGCTGGTTTACGGAAAAACTACCGGGTACGAAATGGCAGGCGGTGACGGTCAAAGATGAAGCCATCACGCCGTTCAAGGACGCAACCCACTACAACAACTTCTATGAGTTCGGGACAGGCAAGGGCGACCCGGCCACGAATGCCGGCTCGCTCAAGACGCAGCCCTGGAGCGTTGTGATAGATGGTGAAGTCGCAAAACCTGGGCGCTATGCCCTGGAGGACTTCATGAAACCCTATGAATTGGAAGAGCGCATCTACCGCCTGCGTTGTGTCGAGGCATGGTCCATGGTGATTCCGTGGTTAGGCTTTCCCATCTCTGCGTTGCTCAAGCAGGTCGAGCCAACCTCCAAAGCCAAGTACATCCGTTTTGAAACCCTTCAGGATCCCAAGAGCATGCCTGGGCAACGCTCAAGTTTCGGCTTGATCGACTGGCCTTATGTAGAAGGGCTGCGCCTGGATGAGGCGATGAATCCGCTGGCGATCCTGGCTGTGGGTATGTATGGGCGGGAGTTGCCTAACCAGAACGGCGCGCCGTTGCGCCTGGTGGTGCCGTGGAAGTATGGCTTCAAGAGTGTGAAGTCCATCGTGCGGATCAGTCTGGTCAGTGAGCAGCCGAAAACGACCTGGCAGAGTATTGCGGCTGATGAGTATGGGTTTTATGCGAATGTGAACCCTACGGTCGATCATCCACGCTGGACCCAGGCGCGTGAGCGTCGTCTGCCGAGCGGCCTGTTTAGTCCGAATGTGCGCGAGACGCAGATGTTCAATGGCTATTCGGATGAGGTCGCTTCTTTATATACAGGCCTCGATCTGCGGAAGAACTACTGATGCGCTATCCCATCTGGCGCATCGGCGTGTTTGTAGCCGCCGCAGTGTGGCCATTGCTCTGGTTGTATGAGGCGTGGAGTTCCGCGCTGGGGCCTGACCCTGGCAAGGTGCTCGTCGATCGCTTGGGTTTGGGAACGTTGATTCTGTTGCTGATTACACTTGCCATGACGCCGCTGCAGAAGTTGAGCGGTTGGGCGGGGTGGATAGCGGTGCGGCGACAGTTGGGGCTGTGGTGCTTTGCTTATGTCGTGCTGCACCTGGCGGCCTATTGCGTATTTGTCCTGGGGCTGGATTGGTCGCAGCTCGGCGTAGAGTTGAGCAAGCGGCCCTACATCATTGTGGGTGCGCTGGGGTTTGTTGCTCTCCTGATGCTGGCTGTCACGTCGAACCGCTACAGCCAGCGCCGGTTGGGGAGCCGCTGGAAGAAGCTGCATCGCCTGGTCTATGTGATTCTTGGGCTCGGTTTGCTGCACATGTTATGGATAGTGCGGGCGGATCTGAAGGAGTGGGCTATCTACGCTTCTATAGGTGCGCTGCTTCTGTTGCTGCGGGTGCCGCCGGTGACGCGACGAATCCCTCGCCTTATTGCTAAAAAAGCGCCTTCTGCAACAAAAACGTAATTAAGCCTTGACGGCAGATTCTGGAAGCCTATAATTCGCCCCACTTCCGGCGCAGTCGAAACGGAAAACTCCTTGGTAAACAATGAGTTACGCAGTTATCGACAGCAAGTTGCTTCAGTTCATCGAAGCCAAAAGGAAGTTGAAAAAGAGGTGTTGACAGCAGCGTGTAACGCTGTAGAATTCGCCTCCCGCTTACGAGAGATCGCAAGCGCAAGTGGTTGAAGTTGTTGAAGAAATCTTCGAAAACTTCTGAAAATAACCACTTGACAGCAAATGAGGCTGCTGTAGAATGCGCGCCTCGGTTGAGACGAAAGATCTTAACCAACCGCTCTTTAACAACTGAATCAAGCAATTCGTGTGGGTGCTTGTGGAGTCAGACTGATAGTCAACAAGATTATCAGCATCACAAGTTACTCCGCGAGAAATCAAAGATGTAACCAACGATTGCTGAGCCAAGTTTAGGGTTTCTTAAAAACCCAAAGATGTTTGAACTGAAGAGTTTGATCATGGCTCAGATTGAACGCTGGCGGCAGGCCTAACACATGCAAGTCGGGCGGTAGAGAGAAGCTTGCTTCTCTTGAGAGCGGCGGACGGGTGAGTAATGCCTAGGAATCTGCCTGGTAGTGGGGGATAACGTTCGGAAACGGACGCTAATACCGCATACGTCCTACGGGAGAAAGCAGGGGACCTTCGGGCCTTGCGCTATCAGATGAGCCTAGGTCGGATTAGCTAGTTGGTGAGGTAATGGCTCACCAAGGCGACGATCCGTAACTGGTCTGAGAGGATGATCAGTCACACTGGAACTGAGACACGGTCCAGACTCCTACGGGAGGCAGCAGTGGGGAATATTGGACAATGGGCGAAAGCCTGATCCAGCCATGCCGCGTGTGTGAAGAAGGTCTTCGGATTGTAAAGCACTTTAAGTTGGGAGGAAGGGTTGTAGATTAATACTCTGCAATTTTGACGTTACCGACAGAATAAGCACCGGCTAACTCTGTGCCAGCAGCCGCGGTAATACAGAGGGTGCAAGCGTTAATCGGAATTACTGGGCGTAAAGCGCGCGTAGGTGGTTTGTTAAGTTGGATGTGAAATCCCCGGGCTCAACCTGGGAACTGCATTCAAAACTGACTGACTAGAGTATGGTAGAGGGTGGTGGAATTTCCTGTGTAGCGGTGAAATGCGTAGATATAGGAAGGAACACCAGTGGCGAAGGCGACCACCTGGACTAATACTGACACTGAGGTGCGAAAGCGTGGGGAGCAAACAGGATTAGATACCCTGGTAGTCCACGCCGTAAACGATGTCAACTAGCCGTTGGAAGCCTTGAGCTTTTAGTGGCGCAGCTAACGCATTAAGTTGACCGCCTGGGGAGTACGGCCGCAAGGTTAAAACTCAAATGAATTGACGGGGGCCCGCACAAGCGGTGGAGCATGTGGTTTAATTCGAAGCAACGCGAAGAACCTTACCAGGCCTTGACATCCAATGAACTTTCTAGAGATAGATTGGTGCCTTCGGGAACATTGAGACAGGTGCTGCATGGCTGTCGTCAGCTCGTGTCGTGAGATGTTGGGTTAAGTCCCGTAACGAGCGCAACCCTTGTCCTTAGTTACCAGCACGTCATGGTGGGCACTCTAAGGAGACTGCCGGTGACAAACCGGAGGAAGGTGGGGATGACGTCAAGTCATCATGGCCCTTACGGCCTGGGCTACACACGTGCTACAATGGTCGGTACAGAGGGTTGCCAAGCCGCGAGGTGGAGCTAATCCCATAAAACCGATCGTAGTCCGGATCGCAGTCTGCAACTCGACTGCGTGAAGTCGGAATCGCTAGTAATCGCGAATCAGAATGTCGCGGTGAATACGTTCCCGGGCCTTGTACACACCGCCCGTCACACCATGGGAGTGGGTTGCACCAGAAGTAGCTAGTCTAACCTTCGGGAGGACGGTTACCACGGTGTGATTCATGACTGGGGTGAAGTCGTAACAAGGTAGCCGTAGGGGAACCTGCGGCTGGATCACCTCCTTAATCGACGACATCAGCTGCTCCATAAGTTCCCACACGAATTGCTTGATTCATTGAAGAAGACGAAAGAAGCAGCCCGAAATTGGGTCTGTAGCTCAGTTGGTTAGAGCGCACCCCTGATAAGGGTGAGGTCGGCAGTTCGAATCTGCCCAGACCCACCAATTTTGTGTGGGAAACGCCTGTAGAAATACGGGGCCATAGCTCAGCTGGGAGAGCGCCTGCCTTGCACGCAGGAGGTCAACGGTTCGATCCCGTTTGGCTCCACCACTACTGCTTCTGTTTGTATAAAGCTTAGAAATGAGCATTCCATCGTGGTGATGGTGAATGTTGATTTCTAGTCTTTGACTAGTTCGTTCTTTAAAAATTTGGGTATGTGATAGAAAGATAGACTGAACGTTACTTTCACTGGTAACGGATCAGGCTAAGGTAAAATTTGTGAGTTCTCTTAACTGAGAAATTCGAATTTTCGGCGAATGTCGTCTTCACAGTATAACCAGATTGCTTGGGGTTATATGGTCAAGTGAAGAAGCGCATACGGTGGATGCCTTGGCAGTCAGAGGCGATGAAAGACGTGGTAGCCTGCGAAAAGCTTCGGGGAGTCGGCAAACAGACTTTGATCCGGAGATGTCTGAATGGGGGAACCCAGCCATCATAAGATGGTTATCTTGTACTGAATACATAGGTGCAAGAGGCGAACCAGGGGAACTGAAACATCTAAGTACCCTGAGGAAAAGAAATCAACCGAGATTCCCTTAGTAGTGGCGAGCGAACGGGGACTAGCCCTTAAGTGGCTTTGAGATTAGCGGAACGCTCTGGAAAGTGCGGCCATAGTGGGTGATAGCCCTGTACGCGAAAATCTCTTAGTCATGAAATCGAGTAGGACGGAGCACGAGAAACTTTGTCTGAATATGGGGGGACCATCCTCCAAGGCTAAATACTACTGACTGACCGATAGTGAACTAGTACCGTGAGGGAAAGGCGAAAAGAACCCCGGAGAGGGGAGTGAAATAGATCCTGAAACCGTATGCGTACAAGCAGTGGGAGCCCACTTTGTTGGGTGACTGCGTACCTTTTGTATAATGGGTCAGCGACTTATTTTCAGTGGCGAGCTTAACCGAATAGGGGAGGCGTAGCGAAAGCGAGTCTTAATAGGGCGTCTAGTCGCTGGGAATAGACCCGAAACCGGGCGATCTATCCATGGGCAGGTTGAAGGTTGGGTAACACTAACTGGAGGACCGAACCGACTACCGTTGAAAAGTTAGCGGATGACCTGTGGATCGGAGTGAAAGGCTAATCAAGCTCGGAGATAGCTGGTTCTCCTCGAAAGCTATTTAGGTAGCGCCTCATGTATCACTGTAGGGGGTAGAGCACTGTTTCGGCTAGGGGGTCATCCCGACTTACCAAACCGATGCAAACTCCGAATACCTACAAGTGCCGAGCATGGGAGACACACGGCGGGTGCTAACGTCCGTCGTGAAAAGGGAAACAACCCAGACCGTCAGCTAAGGTCCCAAAGTTATGGTTAAGTGGGAAACGATGTGGGAAGGCTTAGACAGCTAGGAGGTTGGCTTAGAAGCAGCCACCCTTTAAAGAAAGCGTAATAGCTCACTAGTCGAGTCGGCCTGCGCGGAAGATGTAACGGGGCTCAAACCATACACCGAAGCTACGGGTATCACGTAAGTGATGCGGTAGAGGAGCGTTCTGTAAGCCTGTGAAGGTGAGTTGAGAAGCTTGCTGGAGGTATCAGAAGTGCGAATGCTGACATGAGTAACGATAATGGGTGTGAAAAACACCCACGCCGAAAGACCAAGGTTTCCTGCGCAACGTTAATCGACGCAGGGTTAGTCGGTCCCTAAGGCGAGGCTGAAAAGCGTAGTCGATGGAAAACAGGTTAATATTCCTGTACTTCTGGTTATTGCGATGGAGGGACGGAGAAGGCTAGGCCAGCTTGGCGTTGGTTGTCCAAGTTTAAGGTGGTAGGCTGGAATCTTAGGTAAATCCGGGATTCTAAGGCCGAGAGCTGATGACGAGTTAACTTTTAGTTAACGAAGTGGTTGATGCCATGCTTCCAAGAAAAGCTTCTAAGCTTCAGGTAACCAGGAACCGTACCCCAAACCGACACAGGTGGTTGGGTAGAGAATACCAAGGCGCTTGAGAGAACTCGGGTGAAGGAACTAGGCAAAATGGCACCGTAACTTCGGGAGAAGGTGCGCCGGTGAGGGTGAAGGACTTGCTCCGTAAGCTCATGCCGGTCGAAGATACCAGGCCGCTGCGACTGTTTATTAAAAACACAGCACTCTGCAAACACGAAAGTGGACGTATAGGGTGTGACGCCTGCCCGGTGCCGGAAGGTTAATTGATGGGGTTAGCTAACGCGAAGCTCTTGATCGAAGCCCCGGTAAACGGCGGCCGTAACTATAACGGTCCTAAGGTAGCGAAATTCCTTGTCGGGTAAGTTCCGACCTGCACGAATGGCGTAACGATGGCGGCGCTGTCTCCACCCGAGACTCAGTGAAATTGAAATCGCTGTGAAGATGCAGTGTATCCGCGGCTAGACGGAAAGACCCCGTGAACCTTTACTATAGCTTTGCACTGGACTTTGAATTTGCTTGTGTAGGATAGGTGGGAGGCTTTGAAGCGTGGACGCCAGTCTGCGTGGAGCCATCCTTGAAATACCACCCTGGCAACTTTGAGGTTCTAACTCAGGTCCGTTATCCGGATCGAGGACAGTGTATGGTGGGTAGTTTGACTGGGGCGGTCTCCTCCTAAAGAGTAACGGAGGAGTACGAAGGTGCGCTCAGACCGGTCGGAAATCGGTCGTAGAGTATAAAGGCAAAAGCGCGCTTGACTGCGAGACAGACACGTCGAGCAGGTACGAAAGTAGGTCTTAGTGATCCGGTGGTTCTGTATGGAAGGGCCATCGCTCAACGGATAAAAGGTACTCCGGGGATAACAGGCTGATACCGCCCAAGAGTTCATATCGACGGCGGTGTTTGGCACCTCGATGTCGGCTCATCACATCCTGGGGCTGAAGCCGGTCCCAAGGGTATGGCTGTTCGCCATTTAAAGTGGTACGCGAGCTGGGTTTAGAACGTCGTGAGACAGTTCGGTCCCTATCTGCCGTGGACGTTTGAGATTTGAGAGGGGCTGCTCCTAGTACGAGAGGACCGGAGTGGACGAACCTCTGGTGTTCCGGTTGTCACGCCAGTGGCATTGCCGGGTAGCTATGTTCGGAATAGATAACCGCTGAAAGCATCTAAGCGGGAAACTAGCCTCAAGATGAGATCTCACTGGAACCTTGAGTTCCCTGAAGGGCCGTCGAAGACTACGACGTTGATAGGTTGGGTGTGTAAGCGCTGTGAGGCGTTGAGCTAACCAATACTAATTGCCCGTGAGGCTTGACCATATAACACCCAAGCAATTTGACTACTCTAACGAGCATCAGATTGCGGTGTGTGAAGACGAAGATGAACCGAAAGTTCGACGCTCACAAAGCACCGAAAGCTGTCACATACCCAATTTGCTGAAGCGAGGCCAGCTGGCCGCGACTCAGTACCCGAATTTCTTGACGACCATAGAGCATTGGAACCACCTGATCCCATCCCGAACTCAGCAGTGAAACGATGCATCGCCGATGGTAGTGTGGGGTTTCCCCATGTGAGAGTAGGTCATCGTCAAGATTAAATTCCGAAACCCCAATTGCGAAAGCAGTTGGGGTTTTGTTTTGGGCGCTCGAAAAGTGTCCACCTTGTCCCCGTACACTTGTTCGTCCTGTGTCCGCCCCGTGCACCACAGTGCTAAAGTCCATCCCTCGATTTTGCTTTTCCCAAGGAAGCCGTTATGCCGGACGCGACGTCCCTCAGCCCTGGATTCATGGTGGTTCATGGCAACCGCCTGGACGAGCTGCGAAGCCTGGTGGTCAGTTGGATGCGCCGTTACCCACTGGCGCCTTTGGAAAACGAAATCGCCCTGGTACAAAGCAACGGCATTGCCCAGTGGCTCAAGCTGGCCTTGGCCGAAGACCCGCAAGCCGATGATATGGGCGGCTGTGGCATTGCCGCAGCCATCGACGTGCAACTGCCTGGCAGCTTTATGTGGCAGCTTTATCGCATGGTCTTGGGCCGTGATGAGATCCCGCCCAAGTCCCTGCTTGATAAAGCCCCGCTGACCTGGCGCCTCATGCGCCTGTTACCCGAGCTGATCGACCAACCGCACTTCGAGCCGCTGCAACGCTTCCTGACGCAAGACACCGACCTGCGCAAACGCTACCAACTCGCCGAGCGCCTGGCTGACTTGTTCGACCAATACCAGGTCTACCGTGCTGACTGGCTGGAAGACTGGGCCGCAGGCCGGCACCAACTGCGCAATGGTCGAGGCGATTCCAAACCGCTCAACCCAGCCAACTGCTGGCAAGCCGAGCTATGGCGCGCGCTGCTGTTGGATGTAGGTGCAGCAGGCATGGCCGAAAGCCGGGCCGGCGTTCATCAGCGCTTCATCGAGCGCATCAACAGCCTTGAACAAGCACCTCCCGGCTTGCCTCCCCGGGTGATTGTCTTCGGCATCTCATCGCTGCCGGCCCAGGCGCTGGAAGCCTTGGCGGGCTTGGCCCGTTTCAGCCAAGTTCTGCTCTGCGTGCATAACCCCTGCCGCCATCATTGGTCGGACATCGTCGCCGACAAGGACTTGCTGCGTAACGAATACAAACGCCAGGCGCGCAAAGCGGGCATGCCCGTCACGATCGACCCACAAACTTTGCACCAGCACGCCCATCCGCTGCTTGCTGCCTGGGGCAAGCAGGGCCGTGATTACATCAGTCTGTTGGACAGCTACGACGACCCCAACAGCTACCGCGCGGCATTCCGCGACGGTCGTATCGACCTGTTCAGCGACAGCGAACCCACCACGCTGCTCAACCAACTCCAGGACGATATCCTCGAACTGCGGCCGTTGAATGAAACCCGTGAGCGGTGGCCCGCTGTCGACTTGCAACGCGATACTTCGATCCGTTTCCACATCGCCCACAGTGCCCAACGCGAAG
Organism: Pseudomonas sp. FJ2-5-13; assembly: GCF_029201605.1. NCBI lineage: Bacteria > Pseudomonadati > Pseudomonadota > Gammaproteobacteria > Pseudomonadales > Pseudomonadaceae > Pseudomonas > Pseudomonas sp. FJ2-5-13. The sequence goes on along the minus strand of NZ_CP104045.1, from coordinate 5,081,527 downwards.
TGGAAATCCTCCACGACCAATTGCTCCATCGCTTCAGCGCCGACCCCACACTGCGTCCTCGGGACATCATCGTCATGGTCCCCGACGTCGACAGCTACGCGCCGCATATTCGCGCGGTCTTCGGCCAGCTCGAACGCCATGACCCACGCTTCATCCCCTTCACCCTCACAGACCAAGGCCAACGCGGTCGCGACCCGCTGTTGATCGCCGTCGAGCACTTGCTCAAACTTCCCGACAGCCGCTTCCCCGTCAGCGAAATCCTCGACCTGCTCGACGTCCCGGCCCTGCGCGAACGCTTCGCCATCAAAGAGCGTGACCTGCCCACCTTGCATCGCTGGATCGAAGGCGCCGGCATCCGCTGGGGCCTGAACGCCGAGCAACGCGCCGGTTTAGGCCTGCCCACGGAGCTGGAGCAAAACAGTTGGCGATTCGGCCTGCGCCGTATGCTGCTGGGCTATGCCGTCGGCACTGGCTCGGCCTGCGACGGTATCGAGCCGTATGACGAAATCGGTGGCCTCGATGCGGCCTTGATCGGCCCGCTGGTCGCCTTGCTCGATGCCTTGAACGATGCCCATCAGGCGTTATCAGAACCCGCCTCCCCACAGGCCTGGGGCGAGCGTCTACAACGCTTGATGCAGCTGTTTTTCCTGCCCAGCAGCGAGCACGATGACTACTTGCTGGGCCAGCTCGAACAACTGAGAGAGACCTGGCTGGAAACCTGCGAATCCGTTGGGCTGCAAGACGAGCTACCCCTTACGGTAGTACGTGAGGCATGGCTGGCCGGATTGGATCAGGGGCGCCTGTCCCAGCGCTTCCTGGCGGGAGCGGTCAATTTTTGTACGCTGATGCCCATGCGTGCGATCCCGTTCAAGCTGGTTTGCCTGCTGGGCATGAACGACGGCGATTACCCGCGGGCCCAGCCACCGCTGGATTTTGACCTGATGGGCAGTGATTACCGCCCCGGCGACCGTTCTCGCCGCGAAGACGACCGCTACTTACTGCTCGAAGCGCTGCTGTCGGCCCGCGACCAGCTGTATATCAGCTGGGTAGGCCGCAGCATCCGTGACAACAGTGATCGCCCGGCCTCGGTGCTGATCGGCCAACTGCGCGACCACTTGGCCAGCGGCTGGCAGCACACCAGCGACGATCAGCCGCTGATCGACGCAATGACCCAGGAACACCCCCTGCAACCCTTCAGCGCCCGCTACTTCCACGAAGGCGATCCGCTGTTCAGCTATGCCCGCGAATGGCAATGGCTGCATCAGGCACCGGCGGTCATCACCCAAGAGCAAGGCTTGGCCCCTCACCAACAGGAAGAACCCCTGAGCCTCGGCCAGTTACAGGATTTCCTGCGCAACCCGGTCAAGCACTTCTTCAGCCAGCGCCTGAAAGTATTCTTCGAAGCCGCCGAAGTGCCGCTGGCTGACGAAGAACCCTTCGTGCTGGACGCGTTGCAACGTTACAACCTCAGCGACAGCCTGTTGAACGCGGCCCTCACCCAACCCGATCAACTCGATCAGGCGCTCAACGCCCAGGCCCTGCGCCTGCAAGGCAGTGGCCTGCTGCCGATGGTCGGTTTCGGTGAATGCCTGCGTAACGAGCTGATCGAGCCGCTGCCGGACCTGGTGCAACGCTATCAAGACCTTCTGGCGCTGTGGCCCACCCCGCATACCGGCGCTGAACCGATCAGCTTTGCGTACCAGGGCATCCAGCTGGAAGGTTGGATCAGCGGCCTGCACCGACGCAGTGATGGCGGGCTGTTAAGCGTCACCACCATCCCCAACAGCATTGGCTCGATCAAGACACGCAAGTGGCACCGCCTCATCCGCCCCTGGGTCAATCACGTGGTGGCCTGCGCCTGTGGCCTGCCCTTGAGCACCGGTCTGGTAGCCAGTGACGACACCTTACTGTTGGCCCCGCTGGACAAGTCCAGCGCCGAGGAAATCCTCGGCAACCTGCTTTTGGCCTGGCGCACGGGAATGAGTACACCGCTACCTGTCGCGGTGAAAACCGCGTTCGCCTGGCTCGGCCAGACTGACCCCGCCAAGGCCCAAGCGGCTGCGAGCAAAGCCTATGAAGGCGATGGCATCACCACTGACGGCGAACGCCGCGAAACGCCAGCCCTCACGCGGCAATTTCCCGACTACGCGGCCCTGGTCGCCAGCGAAGAGTTCGAAGGCTGGTGCGAAACCCTGTATCGCCCGCTGATCAACGCCCCCTGGCGATCGCTTTCCAGCACGGAGGCCAACGCATGATCGGCAAACCCTTGGCCCTGGCGTTCCCGCTCAAAGGCAGCCAGTTGATTGAAGCCAGTGCCGGCACCGGCAAGACCTTCACCATCTCCGCCTTGTACCTGCGCCTGGTGCTCGGCCATGGCGGCGATGAATCCGGTTTCGGCCGCGAGCTGCTGCCACCGCAAATCCTCGTGGTGACGTTCACCGACGCCGCCACCAAGGAGCTGCGAGAACGCATTCGCATCCGCCTGGCCGAAGCCGCGCGCTTCTTCCGTGACGAAATCGAACAGCCCGATGCGCTGATTGCCGACCTGCGCGAGCACTATGATCCGCAGCAATGGCCGGCCTGTGCCAATCGCCTGGACATCGCCGCGCAATGGATGGATGAAGCGGCGGTTTCGACGATCCACAGTTGGTGCCAGCGCATGCTGCGCGAACACGCGTTCGACAGCGGCAGCCTGTTTACACAAACCCTGGAAACTGACCATAGCGACCTGCTGGGCGAAGTGCTGCGCGACTACTGGCGCTTGTTCTGCTACCCAATGCATGACGATGCGCTCAACTGGGTGCGCAATAATTGGGGCGGCCCCGCGGCGCTGATGCCACGGGTGCGTGCATTGTTCGGCAGTGAGCGGCCCACCGACGAAACCCGCGAGCCAGCCGAACTGATCAGCGCCTGTTTGCAAGAACGCCGCGCCGCGCTGGTTACCCTCAAGGCCCCTTGGCAACAATGGGCCGCCGAGCTGCGGGATATCTGCCTGCAAGCCGTCGCCGCCAAAGCGGTCGACGGGCGCAAGATGCAAGCGCGTTACTTCGAACCCTGGTTCGAAAAGATCAGCGCCTGGGCCGCTGACGAAACCCTGGAACAACTGGATATCGGCACCGGCTTTACCCGCCTGACGCCCGATGGCATGGCCGAAGCCTGGAAAGGCGAGCCGCCGCAGCACCCCGGCATCCAAGCCATGGCCGGCCTCAAAGCCAGCCTCGACGCCTTGCCAACGCCCGACGCGGCGGTGCTGCAACACGCTGCCGGCTGGGTCGGCAAACGCTTCGAGGAAGAGAAACGTCGCCGCGCCGAGATGGGGTTTGACGACATGCTGATCCGCCTCAACGCCGCCCTCCAGGCAGACGGTGGCGAGCGCCTGGCCAGTGTGATCCGCGAGCAATTCCCGGTGGCCCTGATCGATGAATTCCAGGACACCGACCCGGTGCAATACAGCATCTTCGACAGCATCTACCGCATCGAGGAAAACCACCTCGACAGCGGCCTGTTCCTGATCGGCGACCCCAAGCAGGCGATCTACGCCTTTCGCGGCGCCGACATCTATACCTACCTGCGCGCCCGGCAGGCCACCACCGGCCGCCATCACACCCTGGGCACCAACTTCCGCTCCAGCCATGCGATGGTCGAGGCGGTGAACCATGTGTTCCAGCGTGCTGAAACCGGCCGTGGTGCGTTTCTGTTTCGCCAACCCGATGGCGACAACCCGGTGCCGTTCCATTCGGTACTGTCCCAAGGCCGTAGCGAGCAGTTGCAGGTCGACGGCCAGACGCTGCCGGCCATGAACGTTTGGCACCTGCCCAGCGACCAGCCGATTTCCAACGCGGTTTACCGTCAGCAACTGGCCGCCGCCTGCGCCACGCAGATCGTTGTGTTGCTCAATGGCGGCCAGCAAGGCAGCGCAGGCTTTGTGAAAGCGGGGCGCTTGAAGGGCGTGTTGCCGTCAGACATCGCCATCCTCGTGCGCGACGGCAAGGAGGCCCAAGCCGTACGTGCCGAACTGGCCAGCCGTGGCGTGCGCAGTGTGTACCTGTCGGATAAAGACTCGGTGTTTGCCGCCCAGGAAGCCCATGACCTGTTGGCCTGGCTCAAGGCTTGCGCGGAACCGGACGTCGAACGGCCATTAAGGGCGGCCCTGGCCTGCGTCACCCTGAACCTGTCCCTGGCGGAGCTGGAGCGTCTGAACCAGGACGAGCTGGCGTGGGAATCGCGGGTGATGCAGTTTCGTGGCTACCGTGCCATCTGGCGTACCCAAGGCGTGTTGCCGATGCTGCGTCGCCTGCTCCACGACTTCAAGCTACCGCAAACCCTCATCGCCCGCAGTGATGGCGAGCGGGTGCTGACCAACCTGTTGCACCTCAGTGAGTTGTTGCAACAGGCCGCCTCGGAACTGGATGGCGAGCAGGCGTTGATCCGTCATTTGGCCGAGCATCTGGCGCTGTCGGGGCAGGCCGGTGAAGAGCAGATCCTGCGTCTGGAAAGCGATGAGCAACTGGTCAAAGTGGTGACCATCCACAAATCCAAGGGCCTGGAATACGACTTGGTGTTCTTGCCGTTCATCTGTTCGGCCAAGCCCGTGGATGGCAGTCGCTTGCCGCTGCATTATCACGATGAACAGGGCAAGTCCCAGGTAAGCCTACGACCCACGGCCGAGCTGATCGCCCAAGCCGATGACGAGCGCCTGGCTGAAGACCTGCGTTTGTTCTACGTGGCCTTGACCCGCGCCAAACATGCCTGCTGGCTGGGCATCGCAGACCTCAAACGCGGCAATAACAGCAGCTCGGTCTTGCACCTCTCAGCGCTGGGCTATCTGCTGGGAGCCGGCGCGTCGTTGGGCGAGTCAGCAGGTCTGGCGCGCTGGTTGTTGGACTTGCAGCAAGGCTGCGCGGCCATCCGTTATGACCTTGTGCCGGACGCCCAAGACGTCTTGTTCCATCCGCCGCGCAACCGAGCGACCTTGCTTGCGCCGTTGCTGCCTGTACGCAAGGCCGCAGAAAACTGGTGGATTGCCTCCTACAGCGCCTTGCGCATCGGCGACAGCATGAGCGCCGCCAACCTCGAAGCGCCCGAAAGCCCACAGGCCCAGAAGCTGTTCGATGACGAACGCCTCGACCCCGATGCCCCTCGGGAAACGGTCGCGTCCGGCGGGGATATTCACCGTTTCCCACGCGGTCCCAACCCAGGCACCTTCCTTCACGGCTTGTTGGAGTGGGCCGGTGAAGAAGGTTTCAACGTGACTCCAGAGGCGATCGAAAAAGCCGTGGGCGCACGCTGTAACCGCCGCAACTGGGAAGGCTGGATCGTCACCCTCAGCGGCTGGCTGGAGCACCTGCTGCAAACGCCGCTGCCGCTGCACAACGAGCGCTTCACCCTCAACGGCCTGCAGCAGTACCAGATCGAGATGGAATTCTGGTTCGCCAGTCACACCGTCGACGTGCTCGCCCTCGACAAACTGGTTTGCCAGCACACCCATGGCGGCGTGTCCCGCGTGGCCGCCGAGCCCGTCCTGCTCAACGGCATGTTCAAAGGCTTTATCGACCTGACGTTCGAGCACGATGGCCGTTACTACGTGGCCGACTACAAATCCAATTGGCTTGGCCCTGACGACTCGGCCTACACCCAGGACGCCATGGAACACTCGATTCTCGAGCATCGGTACGACCTGCAATACGTACTTTACCTGCTGGCCTTGCACCGCCAGCTCAAGGCGCGCCTGCCCCATTACGATTATGACCAGCACGTCGGCGGTGCCCTGTACCTGTTCCTGCGCGGTAGCCAGTCGGTGAGCCAGGGCGCGTATTTCACCCGACCACCCCGTGAGTTGATCGAAAGCCTGGACCTGTTGTTCCAAGGCAAGCCCATCCCACCCAAGGTAGAGCCTGCCTGGGAACAAGGAGTGCTGTTATGAGCCTGTCGCCGTTACCGCTGGAGGCGCTTTTGCCGCTTGATCGTGCCGCCGACCTGCTGCAGTTGCTTGCGCGTTGGGTCGAGCGGGGTTGGCTGCGGGCCTTGGACAAAGCCTTCGTCGGCTTCCTTTACGAGTTGGACCCAAACGCCGATCCGCTGGTGCTGCTGGCGGCGGCTTTGACCAGCCATCAACTGGGGCATGGCCACGTCTGCCTGGATGTGTTCGAAACCCTCAAGGCGCCGGATTTCGCCCTGTCATTGCCGCCCGAAGGCGACCTGCACACCGGCGCCATGCTGCTGCCCTCGCAGTTGCTGCACGGCCTGGATGGCGGCCATTGGTGCCATGCTCTGGCTTCAAGCCCGTTGGTCGCGCTGGCCGTCGATGGCAGCGAGGAAGCCCGCAGCCGCCCGTTGGTGTTGTCCGGCAAGCGCCTGTACCTGCGCCGTTACTGGACCTACGAGCGGCGTATCGACCACGCCCTGCGCCTGCGCCTGGCCAGCGTGGAAGACGCCGCGGCCGATCTGCCGCAACGGCTCAATCGCCTGTTCGACCAGCCTGCGCCCGATGGGGTGATTGACTGGCAAAAGCTCGCCTGCGCCCTGGCGACCCGCGGCGCCTTCAGCATCGTCACTGGCGGCCCCGGTACCGGCAAGACCACCACCGTGGTGCGCCTGCTCGCGCTGTTGCAGGCGCCCGCCGTGGAATCCGGCAGCCCGTTGCGCATCCGCCTGGCCGCGCCCACCGGTAAAGCTGCTGCCCGTCTGACCGAATCCATCAGCCAGCAAGTGCTGTCACTGACAGTGCCCGACAGCGTGCGGGAAAAAATCCCGACCCAGGTCACCACAGTTCACCGTTTGTTGGGCAGCCGTCCGGGCACCCGGCACTTCCGTCATCACCTGGGCAACCCGTTGCCCTTGGATGTGCTGGTGGTGGATGAAGCCTCGATGATCGACCTGGAAATGATGGCCAACCTGCTCGACGCCTTGCCGCCCCACGCACGCCTGGTATTGCTGGGCGACAAAGACCAACTGGCCTCGGTAGAAGCGGGGGCCGTACTTGGCGATTTGTGCCGCGATGCCGAAGCCGGCTGGTACAGCCCGCAGACTCGCCACTGGCTGCAAGCCGTCAGCGGTGAAGACCTCAGCACCAGCGGCCTGCAAGAAGACCTCGATGGCAGCCATCCCCTGGCCCAGCAAGTAGTGATGCTGCGCTATTCGCGCCGCTTCGGTGAGGGCAGCGGTATCGGCCAACTGGCGCGTTGGGTCAACCAGCAAAATGCCGAAGAGGCCCGCCAGCTGCTAGCCGCAGGCCGTCACGACGACCTGTTCTGTGTCAGCCTCAAGGGCGAACATGACCACGCCCTTGAGCGCCTGGTCCTGGACGGGCAGGGCGATGGCGCCCAGGGTTACCGCTACTACCTGAACCTGCTGCAATCGGCGCGTCCCTCTGCCGACACACCGCGTGACGATCCAGCCTGGACCGCTTGGGCGCAACAATTGCTGCACGCCTTCGACGCGTTTCAGCTGCTGTGCGCCGTGCGAAAAGGCCCCTGGGGCGTCGAAGGGCTCAACCTGCGCATCACTGCCGCATTGCGCAAAGTACGCCTGATCGAAGGTGACGAGCAGTGGTACGAAGGCCGCCCCGTGCTGATGACCCGCAACGACTATGGCCTGGGCCTGATGAACGGCGACATCGGCATTGCGCTGAAATTGCCCGAAAGCGATGGCGGCCCCCACGTGCTGCGGGTGGCTTTTCCACGTAACGATGGCCAGGGCGGCGTGCGCTTTGTATTGCCCAGCCGCTTGAATGATGTGGAAACCGTGTACGCCATGACCGTGCACAAATCCCAGGGCTCGGAGTTCACTCACACCGCGCTGATCCTGCCGGATGCCCTCAACCCGGTGCTGACCAAAGAGCTGATCTATACCGGTATCACCCGTGCCAAGCGCTGGTTTAGCCTGATCGAGCCGCGCGGCGGCGTGTTTGAGGAAGCAGTGCGGCGCAAGGTCAAGCGTCTGAGCGGGTTGATGTTGGAGTTGGACCTTCCGTCTGAAAAAAATGACTGATAGGTCAGGCGATATTTCTCATTCAGACGTCTGATTTTTCTGAAAAAATAGCGAGCCCCTCGAATGCTGTGCTTCGTGGGGATGTCCGCCGCTGTGCTATCGTTGCGGCATCACCCTGAAAACCCTTGAGAGTATCGCTGCATGAACGTGGCTGTCTCGCCCAAAGCGCGCAGTTTGAGTTGGAGACGCCTGTTACTGGTGACGGTGCTGTGCCTGCTTGCGCCGCGCGTATTTGCGCAGACGCCCAGCCTGGCCGAGCACCGTGCCCAGGCGGTGACCCAAGTGGTGCTCGGTATCCTCAGCTACGCCCGTTGGCCGGTTGAGCCTGCGCAATTGCGGCTGTGCATTGTCGGGCCGACTCAGTACACCGATGACCTGGTCAAAGGCACCACCCAGGCCACCGGACGTCCGGTGCTGGTGCGGCGCTTGCTGGTCGATCATCCGGATATCGTCAATGCCTGTGATGCCGTCTACATTGGCAAAATCACCTCCGATGAACGCAACCGCCTGTTTACCTCATTGATCGGCCATCCCGTACTCAGCATCAGCGAAGGGGGCGACCAGTGCACGGTGGGCAGCCTGTTCTGCCTGCGCGTCAGCGATGAGCAGGTGTCGTTCGAGGTCAACCTGGATTCCGTCGCTCGTAGCGGCGTGCGCATCCATCCCAGTGTGTTGCAGTTGTCCCGTCGTCGAGCGCCTGGCTCATGAGTCGCGATAAAGTGCGGCCGACCCTGCGCTCGGTAATTGCCCGCGGGCATATGATCCTGGCGCTGGTAGCAGTGACCCTGGCCAGTGTGTCCCTGACCCTGCTGGGCGTACTTGCCCTGCGGGTTTACGCCGAGCACAACCTGCACCTGATCGCCCGCTCGATCAACTACACCGTGGAAGCAGCCGTGGTGTTCAACGACAGTGCGGCGGCCACCGAAGCCCTGAGCCTGATTGCCTCGACCGAAGAAGTGGCCCAGGCAGAAGTATTTGATATCAACGGCAAGCTGCTGGCGCGCTGGGTTCGCCCGGAAACCGGCATGTTGTCACGGGTCGAGCTGCAAATAGCGCACGCCCTGCTCGAACAGCCCATCAGCCAGCCGATCCTGCGCCAAGGGCAAACCGTCGGCAGCATCCATCTGGTCGGCCACGGTGGCAGCCTGTTGCGCTTCTTGCTCAGTGGCTTGATCGGGATTCTGATCTGCACCGCCCTCAGCGCCTGGGTGGCGTTGCATCTGTCACGGCGTCTGTTAAATGGTATCACCGTGCCATTGCAACGCCTGGCTGCCGTCGCCCACGCCGCCCGCAGCGAGCGAGACTTCGACCGCCGCGTACCCTCGGCGCAGATCGCCGAACTCGATAGCCTAGGCAGCGACTTCAACGCCCTGCTCGGCGAGATGGAGGCCTGGCAGAGCCACTTGCAAAGCGAAAACGAAACCCTGGCCCACCAGGCCAGCCACGACAGCCTCACCGGCCTGCCCAACCGCGCGTTCTTCGAAGGCCGGCTGATCCGCGCCTTGCGCAGCGCGGCCAAGGTCAATGAGCGGGTGGCGGTGCTGTTCCTCGACAGCGACCGTTTCAAAGACATCAACGACCGCTTTGGCCATGCCGCCGGCGACGCCGTGCTGGTGGCCGTTGCCGAGCGTGTGCGGGCGCAACTGCGCGAGGACGACCTGGTGGCGCGCCTGGGCGGCGATGAATTTGCGGTATTGCTGGCGCCCCTGCACAAGGCCGAAGACGCCCAGCGCATCGCCGACAAAATCATTGCCAGCATGGACATGCCGATTCCACTGCCTGGAGACACCCAGGTGTTGACCTCCCTCAGTATCGGCATTGCGATTTATCCCGAGCATGGCGCCACACCCGGCACCTTGCTCAACGCCGCCGACGCGGCGATGTACCAGGCCAAACGACTGTCCTCGGGCGGCCAGCAAACGGCGGAGTCGGAGCACTCCGTCGCCAACGTTCAACACAGGAGTTGATTCCCTTGTTCGCTAACGCACGCGTTTTATTTATTTCTTTGCTCGTGGCCTTCCTGGCCCTCAGCGGCTGCCAGACGCCACCCAAAGGCCTGACCCCGGCGCAAGTCGCCGTGCTCAAGCAACAAGGTTTCGAGCTGACCGATGAAGGCTGGGCCTTCGGCCTGTCCGGCAAAGTGCTGTTTGGCAGCGACGTCGAAACCCTCAACAAACCCAGCACCGACATCGTCGAACGCATCGGTAGCGCCCTGGTTGGCGCCGGCATCGAGCGCGTGCGCGTTGACGGCCATACCGACGCCTCGGGCAAAGAGCCCTACAACGTGGCCCTGTCCCTGCGCCGCGCTAAAAGCGTGGGCAAGGTGCTGACCCGCGTGGGCATGAAAGAAGAAAACATCCAACTGCGCGGCCTGGGCAGCAGCGAGCCGGTGGCGCCGAACACGACCCCAGCAGGCCGCACCGAGAACCGCCGGGTCTCCATCGTTGTGATCGCAGACTAAGCGGGTTCACCTTTCCGCAAGCTGAAACCCATTCAAAATGTGGGAGCGGGCTTGCTCGCGAAAGCGGTGTAACAGTAACGGCAAGGCTGACTGACCCACCGCATTCGCGAGCAAGCCCGTTCCCACATTTGTTTTGCGGTGACCTTAGTCCGCAAACCGCATCTCCCGCGTCTTCCCCATCAACAACCCCTGGTTCTGCTCCGTCACCCCCCTGATGTAATCCCACAACAGAGTAATCCGCTTCAACTTCCTCAAATCCTCCCGGCAATACATCCAGAACTGCCGCGTAATCGCAATCTGCTCCCCCAGCACCGGCAGCAAGCGCGGGTCCTGCGCGGCCAGGAAGCACGGCAATATCGCCATCGACCGGCCTTGCTGGGCCGCCACGTACTGCGCGATCACGCTGGTACTGCGCAAACTCGCGCTGGCGCCGGGCACCACATTGGCCAAGTACAGCAACTCCGAGCTGAAGGCCAAATCATCCACATAGCTGATAAACGGATGCTCGGCCAAATCCGCAGGTTTGCCGATCGGCGGGTGTTGGTCGAGGTAGTCCTGGGTGGCGTAGAGCTGCAGCTTGTAGTCGCACAGTTTGCAGCACACATACGGCCCGTGTTCCGGGCGTTCCAGGGCGATGACGATGTCGGCTTCGCGCTTGGACAGGCTGATGAAGTGGGGCAGGGGCAGGATGTCCACCGAGATCGCGGGATAAGTGTCGACGAAATGGCTCAGTTGCGGGGTGACGAAAAAGCTGCCGAAACCTTCGGTGCAACCCATTCGCACGTGGCCCGACAGCGCCACGCCGGAGCCGGACACCTGTTCGCAGGCCATGTGCAGCGTGCTTTCAATGGATTCGGCGTAACCCAGCAACCGCTGGCCTTCGCTGGTGAGCACGAAGCCGTTGGTCCGGGATTTTTCGAACAGCAGCGTGCCGAGGGACACTTCCAAAGAGCTGATGCGCCGCGACACGGTGGTGTAGTCCACCGCCAAGCGCTTGGCGGCGACGCTGGCCTTGCGGGTGCGGGCCACTTCGAGGAAAAACTTCAGGTCATCCCAGTTCAGGGCGCCGAGGGAGGTGATGTTTTTTTGCATATTGGACCGGCTTTTATGTGCGTTCTTATTAGAGATTTGCACATCTATACTCCAAAAACAGTCCGAACGCCTCATTCTTCAAGGCGATTCACGCGCCTTGTCTCTGTATAAATATAAGAGTTGGAGACCACATGAACGCATCTGCCGATATTTCCGTGCAACCGGTCAAGTTGCTGATCAACGGCGAGTGGGTCGAGTCCAAGACCACCGAGTGGCAAGACATCGTCAACCCCGCTACCCAGCAAGTGCTGGCCAAAGTCCCGTTTGCCACCGTCGATGAAGTCAACGCCGCCATCGACGCTGCCCATCAAGCGTTCCAGACCTGGAAACTCACGCCGATCGGCGCGCGCATGCGCATCATGCTCAAGCTGCAAGCCTTGATCCGCGAACATTCCAAGCGTATCGCCGTGGTCCTTAGCGCCGAGCAGGGTAAGACCATTGCCGATGCCGAGGGCGATATTTTCCGTGGCCTGGAAGTGGTGGAGCACGCCTGTTCCATCGGCACCCTGCAAATGGGTGAGTTCGCCGAGAACGTGGCCGGCGGCGTGGATACCTACACCCTGCGCCAGCCTATCGGCGTATGCGCCGGCATTACCCCGTTCAACTTCCCGGCGATGATTCCGCTGTGGATGTTCCCGATGGCGATTGCCTGCGGTAACACCTTCGTCCTCAAACCTTCCGAGCAAGACCCGCTGTCGACCATGCTGCTGGTGGAGCTGGCGTTGGAAGCCGGTGTACCGGCCGGCGTGCTCAACGTGGTGCATGGCGGCAAGGACGTGGTGGATGCGCTGTGCACTCACAAAGACATCAAGGCGGTGTCCTTCGTCGGTTCGACGGCTGTGGGCACCCATGTCTACGACCTGGCTGGCAAACACGGCAAGCGTGTGCAGTCGATGATGGGCGCCAAGAACCACGCGGTGGTGCTGCCGGATGCTAACCGAGAACACACCCTCAACGCCCTGGTCGGTGCCGGTTTCGGCGCGGCTGGCCAGCGTTGCATGGCCACCTCGGTGGTGGTGCTGGTGGGCGCGGCCAAGCAGTGGCTGCCAGACCTCAAGGCCCTGGCACAAAAGCTCAAGGTCAACGCCGGCAGCGAAGCGGGCACGGATGTCGGCCCGGTGATCTCCAAGCGCGCCAAGGCACGTATCCTGGAACTGATCGAAAGCGGCGTGAAACAAGGCGCCAAGCTGGAGCTGGACGGCCGCGACATCAAGGTGCCGGGCTTTGAGCAAGGCAACTTTGTCGGCCCCACCCTGTTCTCAGGCGTGACCACCGACATGCGCATCTACACCGAAGAGATCTTCGGCCCGGTACTGGTGGTGCTGGAAGTCGATACCCTCGATGAAGCCATCGCCCTGGTCAACGCCAACCCGTTCGGTAACGGCACGGGCCTGTTCACCCAGAGCGGTGCGGCGGCGCGTAAATTCCAGAGCGAGATCGATGTGGGCCAGGTCGGCATCAACATCCCGATTCCGGTGCCAGTGCCGTTCTTCAGCTTCACTGGTTCGCGCGGTTCCAAGCTCGGCGACCTCGGCCCGTACGGCAAGCAAGTGGTGCAGTTCTACACCCAGACCAAAACCGTCACCAGCCGCTGGTTCGACGACAACACGGTCAACGATGGCGTCAACACCACCATCAACCTGCGCTGAACCTGGGAGACGACCATGAAGATTGCATTTATCGGCCTGGGCAACATGGGCGCGCCCATGGCCCGCAACCTGATCAAGGCTGGGCACGCGCTGAACCTGTTCGACCTGAACCAGGCCGTACTCAAGGAGCTCGCCGAACTGGGCGGCACTATCAGCAGTTCACCGCGTGACGCCGCCCAAGGCGCCGAATTGGTGATTACCATGCTGCCGGCCGCCGCCCATGTACGCAGCGTGTGGCTCAATGAAGACGGCGTGCTCGCCGGCATCGGCAAAGGCGTGCCGGCGGTGGACTGCAGCACCATCGACCCGCAAACCATCCGTGATGTAGCGGCTGCGGCAGCCAAACAAGGCGTGGCAGTGGCCGATGCGCCGGTGTCCGGTGGCACCGGCGGTGCCCAGGCCGGGACGCTGACCTTCATGGTCGGCGCCAACCCGAAATTGTTCGCCACCCTGCAACCGGTGCTGGCGCAGATGGGCCGCAACATCGTGCACTGCGGTGATGTCGGCACTGGGCAAATCGCCAAGATCTGCAACAACCTGCTGCTGGGTATCAGCATGGTCGGCGTCAGTGAGGCCATGGCCCTGGGCGATGCCTTGGGCATCGACACTCAAGTGTTGGCGGGCATTATCAACAGCTCCACCGGGCGTTGCTGGAGCTCCGACACCTACAATCCTTGGCCAGGCGTGATTGAGACCGCGCCATCATCGCGTGGCTATACCGGTGGTTTTGGTGCCGACCTGATGCTCAAGGACCTGGGCCTGGCGACGGAAGCCGCACGCCAGGCACGCCAGCCGGTGATCCTCGGTGCGGTGGCCCAGCAGTTGTACCAATCCATGAGCCAGCGTGGGGAAGGGGGCAAGGACTTCTCGGCGATCATCAACAGCTATCGCAAGCCCAAATAAATACCTGTGGCGAGGGAGCAAGCTCCCTCGCCACAGGTTTTGCTGGGTCAGGCAAACACAAAATACTTACGCACCGTCTCGACCACTTCCCACGTCCCCTTCATTCCCGGTTCCACCACAAAGATATCCCCAGCCCGCAGGTGGATCGGCTCCATGCCTTCAGGCGTGATCACGCAGTAGCCTTCCTGGAAATGGCAGTATTCCCACTTCACGTATTCCACGTACCACTTGCCCGGTGTGCAGATCCAGGTGCCCATGATTTTGCTGCCGTCTTCGCTGGTGTAGGCGTTGAGGTTGACAGTGTGCGGGTCGCCTTCGAGCTTTTCCCATTTGCAGGCATCCAGGACCGGCAGTGGGTGGGTGTCGCGCAGTACGGTGATGGGCTTGGACATGATGACTCCGAGGCAAGGTAAGAAGATTCGAACCCTATAGCGTCGCAGCCAAGGCGGGTGGTCTGGACTCGACATCGGTATGCCCAGAAGCGCAGCAGAATGCGATCTCCGGGGCAGAGTGCAAATCCCTGTGGGAGCGGGCTTGCTCGCGAAAGCGGTGTGACAGTCAAACAGATTATTGACTGACACACCGCCTTCGCGAGCAAGCCCGCTCCCACAGGTGGGCATCAAATGAATTTTTTAAGCGTGAATAAATCAATTCCTCGCAGTAACTGCGAAAGATTTCCCGTGTCGCGCCAGAATTCGCAAGAAAATTCAGAGCTGGCCCTCGTATCATTCACCTCAGTACCCCGTGAGAGCCTTGCAATGAACCCAATAAAAACGTGGTGGGATATCAGCCCGCCCTTGAGCACGGCCACCCCGACCTGGCCGGGTGATACGCCGTTTCAGGAAGAGCGCGTGTGGCAGTTCGGCCCGGAGTGCCCGGTGAATGTGGGGCGCGTGACGCTGTCGCCGCACACCGGCGCCCATGTGGATGCGCCGCTGCATTACAGCGCAGACGGTGCGCCGATTGGCGAGGTGTCGCTGGACGTGTACATGGGCCCTTGCCGCGTGTTGCATTGCCTGGGCAGCGGCGCGTTGGTCGAGCCCCATCAGTTGCAAGGGCGTGTGGATAACGTGCCCGAGCGCGTGCTGCTGCGCACTTATCCACAAGCGCCGCTCACCGAATGGGATTCGAATTTCACCGCCATCGCGCCCCAAACCATTGAGCTGCTGGCCAGCCTGGGGGTGCGCCTGATCGGTATCGATACGCCGTCTCTGGACCCGCAACAGTCCAAGACCATGGATTCCCACAACGCCGTGGCTCGTCATGGTATGGCGATCCTCGAAGGCATCGTGCTCGATGACGTACCGGAGGGCGACTATGAATTGATCGCGCTGCCGCTGCGCTTCGCCAACCTGGACGCGAGCCCTGTGCGCGCCATTCTCCGCCCGCTCAAGGAGCCCACGCGATGAGCCAATGTCCTTTCTCACCAGACTATAAGCCTGCCGATAACCAACCCCCGGAAGAATGGCATAACGCCGAATTGAATTTCTCCGAGTCCATGAGCTATGGCGACTATCTGGACCTGGGCAAAGTCCTCAGTGCCCAGCATCCGCTGTCGCCGGACCACAACGAAATGCTCTTCATCATCCAGCACCAGACCTCGGAGCTGTGGATGAAGCTGATGCTCCACGAACTCAAGGCCGCCCGCGAACATGTGCGCCTGGGTGAGCTGCCGCCGGCATTCAAGATGCTGGCGCGGGTGTCGCGCATCTTTGATCAACTGGTGCACGCCTGGGCGGTACTGGCCACCATGACACCCTCGGAATACAAGGCAATTCGCCCGTTCCTGGGGCAGTCGTCGGGGTTCCAGTCGTTTCAGTACCGCGAGATCGAATTCATCCTCGGCAACAAAAGCCCGGCGCTGCTGCGGCCCCATGCCCATCGCCCGGAATTGCTGCAGCAATTGCAGGTGGCGATTGCCACGCCGTCGCTGTATGACGAGGCCGTAAACCTGATGGTCAAGGCGGGACTGGCGATTGATCCCAAACGCGCCGAGCGCGACCCGACCGCAGCCACGGTGCACGATGAATCGGTGGAAGCGGCCTGGCGCGAGGTGTATCGCGACCCGAGCCGTTACTGGGATTTGTATCAGTTGGCCGAGAAGTTTATCGACCTGGAAGATTCGTTCCGCCAATGGCGCTTCCGGCATGTCACCACGGTGGAGCGCATCATCGGCTTCCAGCCGGGTACGGGCGGTACGGAAGGCGTGGGTTATCTGCGCAAGATGCTCGATACGGTGTTGTTCCCCGAACTCTGGCGCGTACGTTCCACCCTCTAAACAAAAAGCCCCGGATTACCGGGGCTTTCATTTGGAACGCAATCCAAAAGGTGGGAGCGGGCTTGCTCGCGAATGCGGAGTGTCAGCTACACATACGTTGACTGAGCTACCGCATTCGCGAGCAAGCCCGCTCCCACAGGGGTTACTGCGCCACAGCTACTTTCCCGTTTCTGATCCTAAACCGGTAGGCGATATAGATAATCCCCACCCACACCGGCATCGCGTACACCGACTCGCGAATCCCCGGAATCGCCAGCATCACGCCGATGATCATCACCATGAACGCCAGGCACAGGTAATTGCTGAACGGGAACCAGAAGGTCTTGAACGACGGCGTCACGCCTTGCTCGCCCATGGCCTTGCGGAACTTGATGTGGGTCAGGCTGATCAGCGCCCAGTTGATCATCAACGAGGCAACCACCAACGCGAACAGCAACTCCAGCGCACTGTGCGGCGCCACGTAGTTGACCACCACGCACAGCATCGTCACCAGCGCCGAAATCGCCAGGGCCCGCAGCGGCACGCCTTGTTTGTTGAGCTTCATCAGCGCCTTGGGCGCATCACCTTGTTCGGCCAGGCCGAACAGCATGCGGCTGTTGCAATACACGCCGCTGTTGTACACCGACAACGCCGCGGTCAGCACCACGAAGTTGAGGATGTGGGCGGCGGTGTCGTTGCCGATCAGCGAGAAGATCTGCACAAACGGGCTACCGCTGTAGGCATCGCCTGACGCGCCGAGGGTTTGCAGCAGTTGATCCCACGGGTACAGCGACAACAGCACAGTCAGAGCACCGACATAGAAGATCAGGATGCGGTACACCACCTGGTTGATCGCTTTGGGGATCACCTTGCGCGGCTCGCTGGCCTCGGCGGCAGTGATGCCGACCAGCTCCAGGCCACCGAACGAGAACATGATGAAGGCCATCGACATCAACAGCCCCATGCCGCCATTGGGGAAGAACCCACCGTGGCTCCACAGGTTGCTGACCGAGGCTTGCGGGCCGCCGGTGCCGCTGAACAGCAGGTAGCAGCCGAGCACGATCATGCCGACAATCGCCACCACCTTGATGATGGCAAACCAGAATTCGGCTTCCCCGAAGAACTTCACGTTCAGGGTGTTGATCAGATTCACCGCGACAAAGAACACCAGTGCGCTGACCCAGGTTGGAATTTCCGGCCACCAGAACTGAATGTACTTGCCCACCGCCGTCAACTCGGCCATGCCCACCAGCACGTAGAGCACCCAATAGTTCCAGCCCGCCAGGAAGCCTGCGTAACCGCCCCAGTATTTGTGTGCGAAGTGGCTGAAGGACCCGGCCACCGGCTCTTCGACGATCATCTCGCCGAGCTGGCGCATGATCAGGAACGCGATAAACCCGGCCACCGCATACCCCAGGATCATAGACGGCCCTGCCGACTTGAGTACCCCGGCCGAGCCGAGGAACAAGCCTGTACCAATCGCCCCTCCCAAAGCGATCAGCTGAATGTGCCGGTTCTTCAGGCCTCGCTTGAGGCCCACCGGGTTAACCATGTCATCCGCCATTAACATTCCCTTCTACTTGTTTTTCTCAAGGGTGATTGCACGCCGCATCGGCCCCTCAGAACTGCTGAGGGTCAGATATTACTCTGGGTAAACTTTTCGTAATACAGCTGGACGCCATCAAGTGCCTGATCCGCCAGCCATTGTTGGATGGATTCGACCATTGGAGGGGGGCCGCACACGTACATATCCGCCGATCTGTCCCGCAATTCGGCCAGGTCGAAATGCTCGGTGAGGTAGCCGCGTTTGCCCGTCCACTCGGTTGAGGCGTCGCTCAGCACTTCGGTGTAGCGAAAGTTCGGGATTTTCGCCGCGTAGGCGTGGATACGCGCCGCTTCACATAAATCCTCAGCGCCGCGCACGCCGTAGTACAGGTGCACAGGTTGTGTGCAGCCCGTGATGGCCAGCTCATCGAGCATGCCCAACAACGCCGATAACCCGGTGCCGCCCGCCACCAGTACCAACGGTTGGGTGACATGCCGCAGATAGAACGCACCCAAGGGCGCCTCCATCAGCATTTCATCACCCACCTGGCAGCGTTCACGCAGGTAGTTGCTCATTACTCCATCGGGCAGCAGGCGTACCAGGAACTGCAATTGACTGCCCGGCCGGTTGGCGAAGGAGTAGGAGCGCCAGCTATCGGTGCCGGGCACTGACAGACGCGCGTATTGGCCCGGCAAAAAATCCAGAGGCTGGTCCAGTTGCACCTGCAAAATGGCGGTGCTGGTCGAGACCTGCTGCACCGCGCTCACCGTGCCGCGCACCTGCACGGGGCCTGGGGCGTTGCACAGGCTTGAATCGAAGTCGAAATAGAAGGTGGCGTCGGACTTCACCCGGGTCTGGCAACTGAGCATCTTGCGTTGTTGCAGGTCGAGGCTGGAGAGGGCTTCCTCGTCGACGTAGTCCTGGGTGTACTCGCCGGACTCGCAACGCCCCTGGCAGGTGCCGCACACGCCTTCGCGGCAATCGAGTGGGATCTTGATGCCGTTGCGCAGGGCCGCGTCCAACAGGATTTCATGGGCGCCCACCGGGAAGAACAGGGTCTTGCCATCGGCGAAGCTGAAGGCCACTTTGTGATTCATTCACATAACTCCGTGAATAGGTATGAACCCCTTGTAGGAGCGAGCTTGCTCGCGAAGAACGTCAACGATGACGCGGGACATCCTGAATGAACGGCGTACTTACGTTTTTCGCGAGCAAGCTCGCTCCTACAGGGCAGTGCACCACCGTTACAGGTGATAGAAATCCAGCACCGAGTTGATGGTGTCGTTGAGCAGCAAGGCGTGCTTGCGCATGATCAACCAGCTGTCGCCCGCAGGCTTGAGGCGGTAAGTGGCATGCCCATAGAACTGCTCGGAGGTGGCCAGGCGATAAAACAACGTGTGCCAGTTCAAACGCACCTCCAACGTGCCGTCGGCCTGCTCGGCTATGCGTACGTTATTGATCAGGTGCAAGGTGCGCGGCATCGGCGTGGCGGAGGCGGCTTTGCCGGTGCGCAGGCGGAACACGCGGTCTTCCAGGCCCGAACGGTTGGCGTAATAGATCAACGACATCTCGCGCTTGGGGTCTTGGGTATAGACGTGTTCGGAATCCCATTGCGGCAGGTGGAATTCACTCTGTGGGTCAAATAACTCCACGTAGGCGTCCCAGTCCTGGGCGTCGCACAGCTCGGATTTGCGGTAGAAGAATTGCTCGATCTGGTACTGCAATTGCGCATTCATCACTTCACCTCCCGCAGTGCCAGGGCTCGCTGGTCCAAACCCTTGAGCAGGAACTGCTGCCAGTTGCGATGCTGGTTGACGTACAGGCCTTCATGGGTGAATTCGGTACCGGTCATCGCCGGTTGGATGCCGATGGCCTCGCTGTTGGGCGTCGGCCCGGTCTCCCAGCGATGGCTACCCCGTGAGATGTCGCTCCAGCGTTCCAGGCGGCCCTGGAAGCCGCGCTGGGCCTCGCGAAACTCCACCAGGTCATCGGGCGTGCCCATGCCGGAAACGTTGAAGAAGTCTTCGAACTGACGAATCCGGTTTTCGCGATCGGCGTCGGACTCACCCTTAACCCCCAGGCACTGGCTGATGATCTCGGTTTTGTTCCAGGCCACTGGGCGGATGATGCGCAACTGCGAACTGATCTGGTCGAGGAAGAACAGGCTGGGGTAGATGTTCAGGTTACGCAGGCGGTGCATCATCCACTCGGCCTTCTGCTGGCCGTGTTCTTCTACCAGGCGCGGCATGATGGTGGCGTAGCCGGAGCGCACGCTGGGGTTGGGCATGTCGCTAAACAACACGCTGTGGCCGTTGTTGAAGGCGAACCAGCCGTCGTCGGTATTTGCGTCGCCGGCGCCGAGCTTGCTGTAGTCCAGCGTGGTGCTGGAACCTGCGCCGTTCTCGGTGTTGACCTGCTGGCGATGCTGCACGGTGGCCACGTAGTTGTAGTGCACGGTGCTGACGTGATAACCGTCCAGGCCGTTTTCGTTTTGCAGCTTCCAGTTGCCGTCGTAGGTGTAGGCGGACTTGCCCGGCAGCACTTCCAGCTCACCGGTGGCCGATTGCGCCACCATCATGTCGAAGAACACTTTGGCATCGCCCAGGAAGTCCTCCAGGCTGTTGGTGCCGTTCACGTCCAGGCTGATAAACACAAAGCCCCTGTAGCTTTCGATGCGCGCTTTTTTCAGGCCGCGGGTGGCCTTGTCGAAACCTTCCGGGTATTCCCCCGGCGCCTTGACCTTTACCAGTCGGCCATCGCTCTTGTAGCACCAGGCGTGGAACGGGCAGGTGAAGGTGGACTGGTTACCCTTGCCCACGCGGGTGAGGGTGGTACCGCGATGCTGGCAGGCGTTGATCAACGCGTTGAGTCGGCCTTCGCCGTCACGGGTGATGATCATCGGCTGGCGCCCGGCGCGCATCGTCACGAAGTCGTGGTTATTGGCCAGTTCGCTTTCGTGGCAGGCATAGATCCAGTTCTTCTCGAAGATCAGCTCCATCTCCAGGTCGAACAACTCGGGCTCGGTGAACATGTCGCGGGCGATGCGGAACACTTCATCCGCCGGGCGAAAGTCCAGGCAGCTTTCGATAAAGGATTTCCATTGCTCGACGGTTCTTGCACCACTCATGGGAGGCACCTTTTGATCATGGCTAAACGGTGAGCCATTAAGCGGCTGCGATGCGGTGGCGGGCTATCCGCTTAATGGGGGAACGTAGGCCGCAAAGTTGGGCAGCAAATACCCATGGCGGTGCGCGCCGGTGACGGCATGCGCTACTGTGATGGCGGGCGATGGTCGCAAAACCCTGGGGTTTATCCACATAGTCGACTGTTGCTATCCACCCAGTGAGAACTGCACTGGCGTGGCCTGGAACTTGCTGTCGAGGTTCAACGACGCGCCGTCAGAGCGCGCAAACGCCTAACCGCCGTGGGTGCACCCTGATGACTAGTCAGACACGCGATATTCATATTCAACGCTTCGACCTGGAGGGCGCGTGCAGCTGGATGTCCGGCATCTGCGGGCCCCATCGCCTGGCGACGGCAACCCCCGAGCGCCTGCGCTTTCACCACAGCGCCAACGTGTTCAAATCCCGCGCCACCACCCTGGGCGTGATCGAGTACGGCACCGATGTGACCATCGACATCGAAGACGCCGAGCACTTCAGCAGCTACAGCTTGAGCCTGCCACTGGTGGGCGAGCAGGAGCTGAGCAAGAACGGTGAGCGCCTCAGCTCCAACCGCGACCAGGGCGTGATCATTTCACCCAATGAGCATCAGGTGCTGGCGATTTCCGGTGACTGCCGCAAGTTGCAAGTGGTGATCACCCGCGCAGCGATGAGCGAGTCGCTGGAAGGTTTGCTGCAACGGCCCATTGATGCACCGCTGCGCTTTGAGTCGGTGATGGATGCCGTGGACGGCGCCCCGGCTTCGTGGTGGCGCATGGCGCGTTACTTCATCGCCGAACTGGAATGCAGCAGCGAACTGTACGAACAGGCGGCGTTTACTCGCGACCTGGAAAGCTCGCTGATCAAGGGCCTGATCCTGGCCCAACCAAATAACTACTCTGAAGAACTGCGTGACGTGCTGGGGGTGAAACTGCCGCACTACCTGATTCGCGCTCGGCAATTTATCCACGACAACGCCCGTGAAGCGCTGCACCTGGAAGACCTGGAAGCGGCGGCGGGCGTGTCGCGGTTCAAACTGTTCGATGCGTTTCGCAAGTACTTCGCGCTGTCGCCCATGGCGTATCTGAAGAAGCATCGGTTGGGGGCGGTGCGCCAGGAAATTCTGGAGCAGGGCTCGATTCGCACTATTTCTGAAATCGCCCTGGGGTGGGGGTTTACGCATTTGGGGCGGTTTTCGGCGGAGTACCGCAAGCTGTTCGATGAGTCGCCCAGCCAGACATTGCAGCGCAAGCGCCTGCGCAGTCTTTGAAAACAATGAAGACCCAAATGTGGGAGGGGGCTTGCCCCCGATAGCGGTGTATCAGTCAATGGATGTGCTGTCTGACACCCTGCAATCGGGGGCAAGCCCCCTCCCACAAGGAAATCACAGTGTTTGGGGAATCTCAGATCAACTCTTCAACCAGTTGCAGGCAATGAGTCAGCCCCGGCGACTGATCATTCACCCGCCGGCTAAGGATGATCGGCGAGCTCGCCGTCGCCTCCACCACCGGCGTATAGCCAATATCCGCCCGATGCAGCACCTGCACCGACGCCGGCACCAGCGTCACCCCCATGCCTGCGCCGACCAGGCCGATAGCGGTCTGCAATTCGTTGGTCCACTGCGCCACCTTCACGCTCAAGCCATGGGCGTCGAACAGTGCGATCACATGGTCGGCATAACTGGGGCGCGGGTTGCCGGGGTAGAGCACAAAGGGTTCGGCGGCCAACTGGGCGAGGGTGGCCGGGGCGCCCAGCAATGGGTGACCGCTGGGCAGCACTGCCACCAGGCGGTCTTCCACCAATACACGCTGGACGATGGCCGGGTCGTCAATGCGAATACGCCCGAAGCCCACGTCAATGCGGCCCGCCTTGAGCGCTTCGACCTGCTGCAACGTCGTCATCTCCGACAAGCCCAACTCCAGTTCCAGGGCCTCGTGAGTGCGCAGGCGCCGAATCAATTCCGGCAGCACGCCGTACAAGGTCGAGGGCGCAAAGCCGATGCCCAGCCAGGTTTTCTCGCCTTGGCCGATGCGCCGAGTGTTATCGCAGACCTTGCCCAGTTGTTCGAGCAACACATTGGCATGCTCATAGAAAAACCGTCCGGCCTCGGTCAGGCGCAAGGGCCGGCTGCGTTCCAGCAGCATCACCCCGAGTTCATCCTCCAGTTGCTGGATCTGCCGGCTCAACGGCGGCTGGGCGATGTGCAAACGTTCGGCGGCACGGGTGAAGTTGAGGGTC
Organism: Pseudomonas sp. FJ2-5-13; assembly: GCF_029201605.1. Lineage (NCBI taxonomy): Bacteria > Pseudomonadati > Pseudomonadota > Gammaproteobacteria > Pseudomonadales > Pseudomonadaceae > Pseudomonas > Pseudomonas sp. FJ2-5-13. The sequence continues at coordinate 5,058,231 of NZ_CP104045.1, read as the reverse complement.
TCGCCCAACACCTGGAAGTAGCGCAGGTGACGCAGTTCCATATCGACTCCTTTTATACCTTGAGGGTATTGCTTGAGACCAATTCTATATTGGAAGCCCGAAAAAATGCGGAACAGAATCGAGGCAAATCTATAAAGAACCCAACGGGTATTGCCATGCCGATTTGCGCCATCGAGTCGATCGAAACTGTCATCGTCGACCTCCCCACCATACGCCCGCACAAGCTGGCGATGCACACGATGCAAAACCAGACCCTCGTTATCATCCGTCTGCGTTGCACCGACGGCATCGAGGGCATCGGTGAAGCCACCACCATCGGTGGCCTAAGCTACGGCAACGAGAGCCCCGACAGCATCAAGGTCAACATCGACCGCCACTTCGCGCCGCTGTTGATCGGCCAGGACGCGAGTAACGTCAATGCCGCCATGTTGCGCCTGGAGCGCAGTATTCGCGGCAACACCTTTGCCAAGTCCGGTATCGAAAGCGCCTTGCTCGACGCCCTCGGCAAACGCCTTGGGCTGCCGGTCAGCGAGCTGCTTGGCGGGCGTGTGCGGGACGCGTTGCCGGTGGCCTGGACCCTGGCCAGCGGTAATACCGAACAAGACATCAACGAGGCCGAGAAGATGCTCGACCTGCGCCGTCACCGTCTCTTCAAATTGAAGATCGGCGCGGGCGAGGTCGACCGCGACCTGGCCCATGTGATCGCGATAAAAAAAGCCCTGGGCGAGCGCGCCAGCGTACGCGTCGACGTCAACCAGGCCTGGGATGAAGCCGTGGCCCTGCGGGCGTGCAAGGTGCTCGGTGACCACGGTATCGACCTCATCGAACAACCGATCTCACGCAATAACCGTGGCGGCATGGCCCGGCTCAACCTGTCGAGCCCGGCGCCGATCATGGCCGATGAGTCCATCGAATGTGTCGAAGACGCCTTCAACCTGGCGCGTGAAGGCGCGGCCACGGTGTTCGCCCTCAAGATTGCCAAGAACGGCGGCCCTCGCGCTGTATTGCGCACGGCGGCGATTGCCGAAGCGGCCGGCATCGGCCTGTACGGCGGCACCATGCTTGAAGGTGGCATTGGCACCCTGGCCTCGGCCCATGCCTTTCTCACGCTGGACACACTGGCGTGGGGCACCGAACTGTTCGGCCCGCTGTTGCTCACCGAAGACATTCTTGCCGAGCCACCGGTGTACCGCGATTTCCAGCTGCATGTGTCCACTGCGCCGGGCCTGGGCCTGACGCTTGATGAAGAGCGCCTGGCGTTCTTTCGCCGTGACAAACACTAAGAGGCCCTTGCCATGTTGTTCCACGTAAAAATGACCGTGAACCTGCCCCTCGACATGCACCCCGAGCGCGCCGCCAGCCTCAAGGCCGAGGAGAAAGCCTTGGCGCAACGCCTGCAACAAGAGGGCAAATGGCGCCACCTGTGGCGCATCGCCGGGCACTACGCCAACTACAGCGTGTTCGATGTCGACAGCGTGCAGGACCTGCACGACCTGCTGATGCAACTGCCGTTGTTCCCCTACATGGCCATCGAAGTGAATGCGCTGTGCCGCCATCCGTCGTCGATCCATACGGACGACCGCTGAGACGGCTTGCACCTATAACTACAAGATGAGGAATGCACCATGTCCATCCGCCTGTCCCAGACTGCCCACGCCCAACAGTTTCTCGAAGAAGCCAGCGGTAACCTCAATGACGCGGGCAACCCACGCACCAAGGCGCTGATCTACCGGCTCCTGCGCGACACCGTGAACATCATCGAAGACCTGGAAGTGACCCCGGAAGAGTTCTGGAAGGCGGTCAACTACCTCAATGAACTGGGCAAAAACCAAGAGGCCGGCCTGCTCGCGGCCGGCTTGGGCCTGGAGCATTACCTGGACCTGTTGATGGACGCCGCCGACGAGCAGGCCGGCAAGTCGGGTGGCACGCCGCGCACCATTGAAGGCCCGTTGTACGTGGCCGGTGCGCCGCTGTCCAAGTACGAGGCACGGCTGGATGATGGCAAGGACGACGCGGTGCCGTTGTTCATGCGCGGGCAAGTACGCGATACCGAGGGCAAGCCGTTGGCAGGGGCAATTGTGGATGTGTGGCAGGCCAACACGGGCGGGACCTATTCGTGGTTCGACCCGAATCAGTCTGAGTTCAACCTGCGCCGGCGCATCGAGACCGACGCCCAGGGCAACTACCGTTTTCGCAGTATCGTGCCTTCGGGCTACGGCTGCCCACCGACCGGGCCGACGCAACAGTTGCTCGACCAGCTGGGGCGCCACGGGCAGCGGCCGGCGCATATCCACTTCTTCATCTCGGCGCCGGGGCACCGGCACCTGACCACGCAGATCAACCTGTCGGATGACCCGTACCTGCATGATGACTTTGCCTATGCCACCCGGGATGAGCTGATTGCCGAGATTCGCTTCAGCGACGACCGGCAACTGGCGCGGGAGTTTGGCGTGCAGGGGCGGTTTGCGCAGATTGATTTTGACTTTGAGTTGCAGGTGGCGGATGCGCCAATAGAGCAGCAGCGCATGCAACGAGTGCGTGCTCTGGAAGACTGATCAACTCGGTCAACTGTGGGAGCAGGCAAGCCAGCTCCCACATTGGTTTTAGGGTGTTTGTGTTATTTGCGCACGACCAGGTCCAACACCTCATCCCGGTCCTTGATCTTCTGCAGCACGATCTCCGAACGGATATCCATCACCCCCGCCGTGCGGTTCAGGTGGTTCACGATAAAGTCCGAAAAGTGCTTGAGGTTGCGCGCCTGCACCCGCAGCACATAGTTGCTGGCGCCAGTGATCACATAGGCGCTCGCCACCTCCGGCCAGCCTTGCACCTTCTTGATGAACGTCTCATGCCAGTCCTCCACATCCTGGCGCAACGACAGGTGCACGATGGCTTCCAACTCGATCCCCAACTGCTCGGCATTCAATACCGCGCGGTAACCGCTGATGATTCCTTCGCTCTCCAACAGGCGCAAACGGCGCAGGCACGCCGACGGCGACAGTGCGACTTTTTCCGCCAGTTCCTGGTTGCTGATGCGGCCATCCTGTTGCAGGAAATGCAGGAGGCGCAGGTCGGTGGCGTCGAGAATCATGCTTGGAAGATATCCGCGTATTTGGAGGTTAAATTCGAATTTCCTACAGCTTAAATAGCCGTTTACCCACCACTTTGCACGAAAATTCTCTAAAAGTTCGTTCATTATTTGGTCCATCCTCACTTATAAAAACCAGGACGACCCATGACCACTCGAAGCCATTGCCAAGCCCTCGACGCCCAGGACCCGTTGGCCTCCCTGCGCGCCCAATTCGCCTTACCCGAGGGGGTGATCTACCTCGACGGCAACTCCCTCGGCGCGCGCCCGGTGGCGGCGCTGGAGCGGGCACAACAGGTGATCGCCGAGGAGTGGGGCAATGGCTTGATTCGTAGCTGGAACAGCGCCGGCTGGGCGGATTTGTCCCAGCGCCTGGGCAATCGCCTGGCGCCGTTGATCGGTGCGCGTGACGGCGAGGTGGTGATCACCGATACCACCTCGATCAACCTGTTCAAAGTGCTCAGCGCCGCCTTGAGTGTGCAGCGCCAGCGTACGCCGGCGCGTAAGGTCATCGTCAGCGAAGCGAGCAACTTTCCCACCGATTTGTATATCGCCGAAGGCTTGGCCGAACTGCTGCAACAAGGCTATTCCCTGCGCCTGGTGAACAGCCCGGCCGAACTGCCCCAGGCCATCGATGCAGACGTGGCGGTGGTGATGCTCACCCACGTCAACTACAAGACCGGCTACATGTACGACATGGCGGCGCTGACCGCACTGAGCCACGAGTGCGGCGCGCTGAGCATCTGGGACCTGGCGCATTCGGCGGGCGCGGTGCCTGTCGACCTGCACCAGGCCAATGCGGATTATGCAATTGGCTGCACCTACAAATACCTCAACGGCGGCCCGGGCTCCCAGGCGTTTGTGTGGGTCAACCCGGCGTTGGTCGATGTGGTGCGCCAGCCGTTGTCCGGATGGTTCGGGCATACCCGGCAGTTCGCCATGGAGTCTACCTACGCCCCCAGCGCCGGCATCGCTCGCTACCTGTGCGGTACGCAGCCGATTACCTCGCTGGCCATGGTGGAATGTGGCCTGGAGATTTTTGCCCAGACCGACATGGCCAGCCTGCGCAGCAAATCCCTGGCACTGACCGACCTGTTTATCGCATTGGTCGAAAGCCGCTGCGCCGCCCACGGCCTGGAACTGATCACCCCGCGTGAACACGCCCGGCGCGGCAGCCACGTCAGCTTTGAACACCCCGAAGGTTACGCGGTGATCCAGGCCTTGATCGCCCGAGGCGTGATCGGCGATTACCGTGAACCGCGGATCATGCGTTTTGGTTTCACGCCGCTGTACACCAGCTTTACCGAGGTGTGGGACGCCGTGGAAATTCTCGGTGAAATTCTCGACAACGCCACCTGGGACCAGCCGCAATTCAAAGTCCGCAACAGCGTTACTTAAGGGCAACACAGAACAAATGTGGGAGCTGGCTTGCCTGCGATAGCGTCGGTGCATTCACTACCGTTATCGCAGGCAAGCCAGCTCCCACAGGTTCAGCGTCAGCCACCATCACAATAATAAAGGGGCACACCAGTGAGCACGCCAGACAACGGCTTTGCAGAGATTACCCACCGTGAACTGGGCCTGAGGCGCCAGCTCACTTCCGGCCAGATGAGCATGATCGCCATCGGTGGCGCCATCGGCACCGGGCTGTTCATGGGCAGCGCCTACGCCATCGGTTATGCCGGGCCGAGCGTGCTGGTGAGCTACGCTATCGGCGCGTTGATTACCTTGCTGCTGATGGGCTGCCTGGCGGAGATGACGGTGGCCCATTCCACCTCCGGCTCCTTCGGCGCCTATGCCGAGTTCTACATCAGCCCGTTGGCCGGGTTCCTGGTGCGGTATGCCTACTGGGCGGCGATTGTGCTGGCGGTGGGCGCCGAGGTCACGGCGGTGGCGATGTACATGAAGTACTGGTTCGCCAACGTGCCGGAGTGGGTGTGGATCGTGTCGTTCTCCAGTGTGCTGATTGTGCTCAATGCGATCAGCGTGAAGACCTTCGGCAACTTCGAATACTGGTTCTCGACGATCAAGATCAGCGCCATTGTCGGTTTCATCATCCTGGCAGTGTATGTGGTGTTCGGCTCCGGAAACCCTGACTACGGCGTGCAGAACTACACGGCCCACGACGGCTTTTTTCCCCATGGCTTGAGTGGCATGTGGATCGCGGTGATCGTGTCGATCTTCAGCTACCTCAGCGTCGAGATGATCGCCGTGGCCGCCGGTGAAGCCGCCGACCCGGAGCAGGCAGTGAAGAAAGCCTTTCGCGCTACCATCGTGCGGTTGGTGGTGTTCTACCTGCTGACCCTGGCGCTGATGCTCGCCATCGTGCCCTGGAACCAGGCCGGCCAGGCCCAGAGCCCGTTTGTTACGGTGATGCAGACCATCGGCATTCCCGGCGCCACCGGGGTGATGAATTTCGTGATCCTGATCGCGGCGCTGTCGGCCATGAACAGCCAGCTCTACATCACCACGCGCATGATGTTCAGCCTGTCGCGCGCCGGTTTTGCGCCCAAGTCCATGGGCGCGTTGAGCAAGAATGGCATCCCGCTGAATGCGCTGCTGCTGTCCAGTTCAGGCATTGCCCTGGCGACCTTGCTCAACGTGGTGTACCCGGAAAGCTCGTTCACCCTGATGATGGCGATCTCGATGTTTGGCGCGATCTTCACCTGGTTCATGATCTTCCTCACGCACCTGTTTTTCCGCCGCTATCGCAAGCGTCATGGCGGGGCGAAGTTGTCGTTCCAGTTGCGGTTTTTTCCCTACAGCACGCTGCTGGGGCTGGTGCTGATGGGGGCAGTGATGATCACCACCTATTTCACCGAAGCGTTCAAGATGACGCTGGTGTTTGGCGTGCCGTTCCTGGTGATCTTGTCGGCGGTTTACTACACCTTCTTCCACAAGCGCGCATCATCTGTAGGAGCGAGCTTGCTCGCGAAAAGCCCGAGAGCGCCGCGTTAAACCTGATAGCTCGCGTTATCGTTGACGATCTTCGCGAGCAAGCTCGCTCCTACAGGGTGCCTTGAGCGCAGCGAGTAAGGTGCTGGCGTAACCGGGCAATTGCTCGAACGAGCGTGCGCATAACAGCAGTTTGCGGCAGGCCCACTCCTCTTGCAGGGGGTGGGCCTTGAAGCGGCGCGCAGGTGGCCAACGGTCCAAGGCGGCCTGAGGCACGATGCCCAGGCCGGCACCGCCGGCGACCATGCGAATCACCCCGTCAAAGCTATCGGCGCGGATACGTGTATGCAGGCGAAAGCCTGCGTGCAATGCCTGTTCCTCCAGGTACACCGCCAGCGCGCTGTTGGCTGCCAGGCTGACGTAGTCGTATTGCAAGCTGTCGATAAAACTCGCGCTGGTCAACGGGTGGTCCAGGGGCATGATCAGCACCAACGGGTCGTCGCGAAACGCCAGGGTCTGCAAGCCGTGGGTGTCTACCGCATCGGAAATAATCCCCAGGTCGGCGGTGCCCTGGCGCAAGGCGTGGGTAATGCGCAGGCTGGGCAACTCTTGCAGGTCGATATCGAGGTTGGGGTGTTTGCGCAGAAACTGTGCGAGCAGTTCCGGCAGGTATTCGCTGAGGGCGGTGGTGTTGCATAGCAAGCGTACCTGGCCTTTGACGCCATTGGCGTATTCGGCCAAGTCCTGTTGCAGATGGTCGGCCTGTTGCAACAGCAGGCGAGCGTGTCGGGCCAGGGCTTTGCCCGCGGGTGTCGGGGTCACGCCACGGCGGCCGCGCTCGAGAAACGCGATGCCCAGTGAAGACTCCATGGCTCGGATGCGTGCACTGGCGGCAGCCAGGGACAGGTGGCTGCGGGCCGCGCCGGCGGTGATATTGCCGGTGTCCAGGATGTGCAGGTAGAGGCGCAGGTCGATGAGGTCAAAGTGCATGAAGTTTCCCAGTGACTGGAAGGGCCTCATCGCAGGCAAGCCAGCTCCCACACTTGAATGTATTCACAATTCCAAATGTGGGAGCTGGCTTGCCTGCGATAGCGTCATCAGCCTCACACAAAACAAGAGGCTGGCTCAGTATATGGCGAATTTTCAGCCACTCTCCAGCCCTGCACAATTGGTGCATGAATACCTTCCTCGCGTTCTACCAAAACCTCGGCCCCGCCCTGACAGCGTTGGTCATCACCACTTTCCTACTGGCCGGTACGGTCAAGGGCGTCATCGGCCTGGGCCTGCCCACCGTGGCCATGGGCATGCTTGGCCTGGCTATGTTGCCCGCGCAGGCTGCGGCATTGCTGATCATTCCTTCGACAGTGACCAACCTCTGGCAACTCACCTGTGGCGGCCACTTGGGTGCCTTGCTCAAACGCCTGTGGCCGATGCTGTTGCTGATTTCCCTCGGCACCGGGCTGGGCACTTTGTGGCTGGGCATGGGCAGTGGGCCTTGGGTGGTGCGTGCCTTGGGCGCGGCGTTACTGGTGTATGCCTTGAGCGGGTTATTCCTGCCGACCTTCAGGGTCGAACCCCGCACTGAGCGTTGGCTGGGGCCCTTGTGCGGGCTGCTCACCGGCATCATCACCTCGGCCACCGGTGTCTTCGTGATCCCTGCGGTGCCGTATCTGCAGGCGCTGGGCTTGAGCCGTGATCAGTTGGTGCAGGCACTGGGGCTGTCATTCACCGTGTCGACACTGGCGCTGGCCGCCGGGCTGGCTTGGCGTGGTGCGTTGGGCGGTGCTGAAGTCGGTGCGTCGGTGTTGGCGCTGTTGCCGGCCTTGCTGGGGATGTGGCTGGGCCAGGTGGTGCGTCGGCGCATCAGTGCCTTGTGGTTTAAACGTGGATTTTTCACCGGCATGGCGTTGTTGGGAGGCCATTTGTTGCTGGCTGGTTAATAATGACCGGGCATTTGTCAGCTGTTTAATGAAGGACTGCCCGTGAAAGCCCGATCTGATGAGCTACAGATTTTTGTCAGCGTGATCGAGTGCGGCTCGATTTCCGCCGCCGCCGAAAAAGTCGGGCAAACGCCATCGGCGGTCAGCCGCACCTTGTCGCGCCTGGAAGCCAAGCTCGACACCACCTTGATCAACCGCACCACGCGGCGCATGGACCTGACCGAAGAGGGCAAGTACTTCTTCGAACAGGCCAAAGTGATCCTGGCGCAGATGGACGAGCTGGAAGAGCGCCTGTCCTCGCGCCAGAAAAAACCGGCCGGGCGCCTGCGTATCAACGCCGCCGTGCCGTTCATGCTGCATGGGATCGTGCCGTACATCGCCGAGTTTCGCAGTCTCTATCCGGATATCCAGCTGGAGCTCAACAGCGATGACTTGATCATCGACCTGCTGGAGCAAAGCACCGACATCGCCATACGCATTGGCGCCCTGGCCGACTCGACCCTGCATGCGCGCTTCCTGGGCAGCACGCCGCTGCATGTCCTGGCCAGCCCCGGTTACCTCAAGCAGCACGGCACGCCGACGACCGTTGCCGAGTTGGCTGATCACACCTTGCTAGGCTTCACCCACACCGAAACCCTCAACCACTGGCCGCTGCGCCATGGCGACGGTGACCGCTGGCTGATCCAGCCCGGCGTCAGCGCGTCCAGTGGTGAAACCTTGCGGCAGTTGGCGCTGGAAGGGCAGGGCATTGCTTGCCTGTCGAACTTCATGACGGTGCACGACCTTGAAGCCGGGCGCCTGGTGCCGTTGCTGGAGTCGTTCAACAGTGGCTATCGCCAGCCGATCCACGCGGTGTTCTACCGCAACTCGCAATTGGCGTTGCGCATCCAGTGCTTCCTGGACTTTATTCAGGCCAAGCTGGCGCGGTATGCGCGCTGATTCGTGATCTGAGCGCAAGAGTGAATTGGGCCGCACGGGCTTATTCAGGCAGCGGTGTGGGTTGGATACTGGGCGCATTACTTACCCAGTCAGGAGCAACCTCCATGAATGTATTCGTTACCGGCGCCGCAGGGTTTATCGGCGGTTCCATCGCTACCGGCCTGGTCAACGCCGGCCATCATGTCACTGGCCTGGTGCGCAGCGCCGAGCAAGCTGCCGAAATGACCGCCCTGGGCATCACGCCCGTGATTGGCACCCTCGACGACGCAACGGTATTGACCGAGCAGGCGCAGAAGGCTGATGCGGTGATCAACGCCGCCAGCAGCGACCATCGCGGCGCCGTGCAAACCTTGCTGGCCGCTTTGAAAGGTTCGAACAAGCCGTTCCTGCATACCAGCGGTTCGAGCATCGTAGGGGATGCGTCGGGCGGCAAGGCCAGCGATGTCATCTACTTCGAAGACAACCTGCCTGAGCCGACCGTCGACAAGGCCGCCCGGGTTGCCATCGACAACCTGATCCTGGCGGCTGCCAACGACGGCGTGAATTCGGCGGTGATCTGCAACACCCTGATCTACGGCCACAGCCTGGGCGTGAAGCGTGACAGCGTGCAATTGCCGCGCTTGCTCAAGCAGGCACGCAAAAGCGGGGTGGTGCGCCATGTTGGCCCCGGCCAGAACATTTGGTCCAACGTGCATATTGAAGACGTGGTGGCCTTGTATCTGCTGGCGTTGACCAAGAACGTACCGGGCACTTTCTACTTTGTGGAAAGCAGCGAAGCGGCGTTCATCGACATGACCACGGCGATTGCCCAAGCCCTAAACCTGGGCAAACCACAGGATTGGCCATTGGCCGAAGCTGAGGCCGAGTGGGGCTATGAAATGGCCAACTACGGGTTGGGCTCCAATAGCCGAGTGCGTGGCAAGCACGCCCGTGAATTGTTGGGATGGGCGCCTCAGCGCACGTCGGTGGTGGAGTGGATTCGCGACGAGATGGTGTGATGTTCGCTTAGCACCGCGGTGCTGCCTTCGCGAGCAAGCCCGCTCCCACATTTGAATCTATTCACAGATCCAAATGTGGGAGCGGGCTTGCTCGCGAAAGGCGCGACTCGGTATATCGGACCAGACACTTCACTAGCCCCACCCGCCGCAATTCCGTACCATTCCCCGCCTTATCCCCCGCAACTCCCTGGTACTCGATGAACCTCACCCGTCTGCGCGCCGACGCCCTGGCCGGCCTCACCACGTCTTTCGCCTTGCTGCCCGAATGCATCGCCTTTGCGCTGGTGGCCCATCTCAACCCGCTGATGGGCCTCTACGGCGCGTTCATCATTTGCACCCTCACCGCATTGTTCGGCGGCCGTCCCGGCATGGTGTCCGGTGCGGCCGGTTCGATGGCAGTGGTGATCGTCGCGTTGGTGGTGCAACACGGCGTGGAGTATTTGCTGGCGACGGTGTTGCTCGGCGGCTTGATCATGGTCGCCTTCGGCCTGCTGCGCCTGGGCAAGCTGGTGCGCATGGTGCCGCATTCGGTGATGCTCGGCTTCGTCAACGGCCTGGCGATCATCATTGCGCTGGCGCAACTGGAGGATTTCAAGAGCGGTGAAACCTGGCTCAGCGGCACGCCGTTGTACGTAATGGCTGGGCTGGTGGCGGCAACCATGGCCATTGTGTACCTGTTGCCGCGCCTGACCCGTGCCGTACCGCCCGCGCTGGTGGCGATTCTGAGTGTTGGCGTGGCGGTGTACCTGCTCGGTTTGCCGACCCGTACATTGGGGGATATGGCGCACATCGCCGGTGGCTTGCCGACCTTCGCGCTGCCGCAGATCCCCTGGACCCTGGAAACCCTCGGCATCATCGCGCCGTACGCGTTTTTGATGGCGATGGTCGGCCTGTTGGAAACCCTGCTGACCCTCAACCTCACCGACGAAATCACCGAGACCCGTGGTTATCCCGACCGCGAAAGCGTGGCCCTGGGCGCGGCGAATATGGTCTCGGGCCTGTTCGGCGGCATGGGCGGTTGCGCGATGATCGGGCAAACCGTGATCAACCTCAGCTCCGGCGGGCGTGGGCGTTTCTCCGGGGTGTTTGCCGGGGTGATGATTCTGTTGTTCATTCTGTTTCTGTCGCCACTGATCGAGCGGATTCCGCTGGCGGCGTTGGTGGGTGTGATGTTCGTGGTGTCGCAACAGACCTTCGCCTGGGCGTCGCTGCGGGTGATCAACAAGGTGCCGCTCAACGATGTGCTGGTGATCATGGCGGTGACGATCATCACCGTGTTCACCGACCTTGCCACCGCCGTGCTGTGCGGTATCGTCATCGCCGCGCTGAACTTCGCCTGGCAGCAGGCGAGGGAACTGTACGCCGATGAACACCTGGAGGCCGATGGCAGCAAGCTCTATCGGCTGCACGGCACGTTGTTCTTTGCCTCGACCACGCCGTTTTTGAACCAGTTCGACCCAGCCAACGACCCGGCCCAGGTCACGCTGGATTGCCGTCACCTGAGCTTTGTCGACTATTCGGCGATTGCCGCGTTGATGACCCTGCGCGAGCGCTACACCAAGGCCGGCAAGCACCTGCGGGTGCTGCATTTATCCGAGCGCTGCAAAAAACTGCTCAAGCGCGCCAAGGTTCATCACGAGTAGGCGCGAGGTCGTTATTCCGAGGGGGCGAGGTCGTTATTACGGGCCGACCAGGTCTTCCAGCTCTTCCAGCTCTTGGGCGCGGGTCTGGGTCATGTCCAGCACGCAGCCTGTGCCATTGACTTGATCAATCGTGCCGCCAGTGGCACTGCCGGCGAAGGCGCAATTGGCGTCGCGGTATTTGATCCACAGGCGCTGCACGTCTTGCAGTTGTTGTTTGCGCGCGCCTTCCTGGGCGGCGAGAGCGGTCTTGTAGGCGCGGTTCAGGCGGTCGTCCTGCACCTTGGTTTGCTTGGTATTGCAATTGACCATGTCTGCGGTGGTATTGGCGCTGTCCATGCATGTTTTCAAGGCAGGGTTGTCGGCGGCATACGCGCTGCCGCACAAGAGCAGGACGCTGGCGGCAATTGTGGTGCGAATCATGAGCGGTTTCCTGGGCAGTGGATGCGCAGTCTATGACTCAAGGGCGGCGTTTGAGTTTCCGCCTTCTCTGATCTTCATGTAAGAACACCCCCCGAATTTTCATCCGCCACCGTCGGGCATGTCCCCCAGCGACAGCGCTTATCCGTGGGCGAAAATTACTTTCATAAAAATTGAAAATGCTCCTCGGGAATGATTTATGAGTTTCACAACCAATTCGACGTGACCCTTTCCGAGGAGTACCGCATGGCCGCATTACCGGGCTTCGGGCTGTTGGCATACGCTGCCATCGCCATCATTGCATTGATCGTGCTGATTGCACGCTACCGACTCAACCCCTTTATCGTGATTACCCTGGTGTCCATCGGCCTGGCGCTGATGGCCGGGATGCCGGCGGACACCATCATGGGTTCGTACGAGGCGGGTGTCGGCAAGACCCTGGGGCATATCGCCTTGGTGGTGGCGCTGGGCACCATGCTCGGCAAGATGATGGCCGAATCCGGTGGCGCCGAGCAGGTCGCGCGCACGCTGATCAACCGCTTCGGTGAACGCAATGCTCACTGGGCGATGGTGTGTATTGCGTTTTTGGTGGGGCTGCCGCTGTTTTTCGAAGTCGGCTTTGTGTTGCTGGTACCGATTGCCTTTACCGTGGCGAGGCGTGTGGGCGTGTCGATCCTGATGGTCGGGCTGCCGATGGTTGCCGGCCTGTCGGTGGTGCATGCGTTGGTGCCGCCGCACCCGGCGGCAATGATGGCGGTGCTGGCCTATAACGCCTCGGTCGGGCAGACGGTGCTGTATGCGATCCTGATTGGCATCCCCACGGCGATCATTGCCGGGCCCGTCTACGCCAAGTTCATCGTGCCGCACATTCATTTGCCAGCGGAAAACCCGCTGGAGCGCCAGTTTATTGAGCGTGAACCGCGTACGCGCCTGCCCAGTTTTGCACTGACCATGGGCACTATCCTGTTGCCGGTGGTGTTGATGATGATCGGCGGCTGGGCCAACGTGATTTCCACGCCGGGCAGCGGTTTCAACCAGTTCCTGTTGTTTATCGGCAACTCGGTGATCGCCCTGTTGGTGGCGACCCTGGTGAGTTTCTGGACCTTGGGCCTGGCCCAGGGCTTTAACCGCGAGTCGATTCTCAAGTTCACCAACGAATGCCTGGCGCCGACCGCCAGCATCACCTTGCTAGTGGGCGCGGGCGGCGGGTTGAACCGCATCCTGGTGGATGCCGGGGTCACCCATGAAATCCTCGGCCTGGCCCATGCGTTCCAGTTGTCGCCGCTGGTGATGGGCTGGCTGTTCGCCGCGTTGATGCGCGTCGCCACCGGCTCGGCCACGGTGGCCATGACCACCGCGTCCGGGGTGGTCGCGCCGGTCGCCTTGGGCCTGGGTTATCCACACCCTGAATTGTTGGTGCTGGCGACCGGTGCGGGCTCGGTGATCTTTTCCCACGTGAACGACGGTGGCTTCTGGCTGATCAAGGAATACTTCAATATGACGGTTATCCAGACCTTCAAGACCTGGACCGTACTGGAGACCCTGATTTCGCTGGTCGCCTTCGGCCTGACCTACGGCCTGTCCCTTGTTTTATGAGCCTGTAACCCGGAGCCCCCATGGACATCCTCTATCAGATCCGCGCCCGCCAGGACGCTTTCAGTGCCGGCGAAGGGCGTATCGCCAAGCTGATGCTCGAGGATGTGGGCTTTGCCGCCTCTGCCAGCCTGGAGGAACTGTCGCAACGGGCCGAGGTGAGTACCGCCACCTTGTCACGCTTTGCCCGCAGCGTGGGCTGCCGTGACTTGCGCGATTTGCGCCTGCAATTGGCCCAGGCCAGTGGTGTGGGCAGCCGCTTCCTCGACCCGGCGGGCAAGCCAGAACAGTCAGCGTTTCATCGCCAGATCCTGGGGGATATCGAGGCGACGTTGCGTCTACATCTGTCGGGTTTCAACCAGCGCAGTTTCGGCGATGCGGTCAAGCTGTTGGGCAAGGCGCGGATGATCCATGCGTTCGGCATGGGCGGGCCGTCGAGCCTGTGCAGCGATGAGTTGCAGGTGCGCCTGGTGCGGCTGGGTTATCCGATTGCCGCCAGCCATGACCCGGTGATGATGCGTGTCACGGCCGCGACCCTGGGGCCCGAACATGCCGTCATTGTCTGCTCGCTCACGGGCCTGACCCCCGAGTTATTGGAAGTGGTGACGCTGGCGCGCAACTACGACGCGCGGATCATTGCCATCACCCTTGCCGATTCGCCCCTGGCGCAATTGGCGGATGTCGTGCTGCCGCTGCAATCGGCAGAAACCAGTTTTATCTACAAGCCCACTGCGGCGCGCTACGGCATGCTGCTGGCTATCGACCTGCTCGCCACTGAACTGGCGCTGGCCCTGCCGGACGACAACCAGGAACGCCTGCGCCGGATCAAACTCGCCCTGGACGATTACCGCGGCGGCCCTGGCAGCCTGCCGCTTGGAGACTGATATGAAGTACGACACGCTGATTCGCCAGGCGCTGATCATCGATGGCAGTAACACCCCCGGGTATATCGCCGATGTGGGTGTGCACGCAGGGCGCATCCGCACGATTGGTGACTTGTCCACAGCCCAGGCCGAGCAGGTCATCGACGCCCATGGCCGAGTGTTGGCGCCGGGCTTTATCGACGTGCACACCCACGATGACACGGTGGTGATCCGCCAGCCTCAGATGCTGCCCAAGCTCAGCCAGGGCGTGACCACGGTGATTGTCGGCAACTGTGGCATCAGCGCCTCGCCGGTCAGTTTGCGCAGCGACCCGCCAGACCCGATGAACTTGCTGGGCACCCGCGAGGCGTTCTCTTATCCACGGTTTGCCGACTACTGCGCCGCGGTGCAACGGGCCGGCCCGGCGGTGAACGTCGCCGCGTTGATCGGCCACACGGCGCTGCGCAGCAACCATATGGACGACCTGCACCGCACTGCCACACCCTATGAAATCGCGGCCATGCGCGTGCAGTTGCAGGAAAGCCTGGAGGCCGGTGCCCTGGGTTTATCCACAGGCCTGGCCTACGCCAGCGCGTTCAGCGCCGAGACCGATGAGGTGCTGCAACTGACCCAAGAGCTGACGGCCTACGGCGCGGTGTACACCACCCATCTGCGCAGCGAGTTCGAACCGGTGCTGGAGGCGATGGATGAGGCGTTCTTGATCGGCCGCGAGGCGAGGGTGCCGGTGATCATTTCCCACCTTAAATGCGCCGGCGCCGGTAATTGGGGGCGCAGCCCACAGCTGTTGGCGGCCTTGGAAGCGGCGGCCAAAGATCATCCGGTGGGCTGCGATTGCTACCCCTATGCCGCCAGCTCATCGACCCTGGACCTCAAGCAAGTGACCGACGCGTTTCGCATCACTATCACCTGGTCCACACCGCACCCGGACATGGGCGGGCGCGATTTGCAGGACATCGCCGCCGAGTGGGGCGTTTCACTGATGGATGCCGCCCGCCGTTTGCAACCTGCGGGCGCGGTGTACTACGGCATGGATGAGGCAGATGTACGACGCATTCTTGCGCACCCGTTGTCGATGGTGGGGTCGGATGGGTTGCCCGAAGACCCGTTTCCTCACCCGCGCTTGTGGGGCGCCTTCCCACGGGTGCTGGGGCATTTCAGCCGGGATGTCGGCTTGTTCCCGTTGCACACCGCGGTGCACAAGATGACTGGCTTGTCGGCGGCGCGCTTTGGGCTGGCCGAGCGTGGTGAGATCCGTGAAGGGCACTGGGCCGACCTGGTGTTATTCGACCCGCAGCGGGTGCGAGATGTGGCCGATTTCAAGGCACCCCAGCGCGCCGCTGAAGGGATTGAGGGGGTGTGGGTCAATGGCGTATTGAGCTATCGCGAGGGGCAGGCCAACGGTGAGAGAGCAGGCCGGTTCCTGGCGCGCAACGGGGATTTGCGTGGCGGGTTTTCGTCTCTATAGTTGGGGTTCTTTTTAGATGGAGCTGTTGCCATGCACTTAGGAAAAGTCACCCCCATCCTGCGGATTTTCGACGAGGCCAAGGCGTTGGAGTTCTACGTCGATTTCCTGGGGTTCAAGGTTGATTGGCAGCATCGCTTCGAGGCGAATTTTCCGTTGTACCTGCAAGTGTCGCTGGGGGAGTGTGTGCTGCATTTGTCCGAGCATCATGGCGATGCTTCGCCAGGGGCGGCCATGCGGATCCAGGCTCAAGGCGTCGACGCGTATCAACAGCAGTTGCTGGGTAAGGAGTACCGGTATGCCAAGCCTGGGGTTGAAGATACGCCCTGGGGAACGCGGGAGATGAGCATCAGAGACCCGTTTGGGAATCGGTTGGTGTTTGTTGAGGACAGCGAGGGCTGAGTGGCAAATTGCGGGCAATAAAAAACCGCCTTAGTAGGGCGGTTTTTTATTGCAAACCCAGTGAGTGGCTGGGGTTTGCTATCTCAAAGGACGCATTGACCCGCACGTGGATACTACCGCCGGTCACGTCTTCACGCAACACGGAACGATGGCCGGCATGGATACTTTAGGCATCTTTCTCTTGCCTGATTTGACTGCAAAAGCTTGCAATGAATCTATCGGGCGATACTGGGTGAGGACATTCCTGCGGGACAGCTTTGATGACCTGTAAGGTCTGAGAAGTGGAGCCGCCTCGGCTTAAATTGAGGCGGCTTTTTTGGTTTTTTAAACCCGGAAATGACTGACCATCTGCTGCAACTGGCTGCCCAACCGTGCCAGTTCCACACTCGACTTGGCCGTCTCATCACTGGCCGTAGCGGTCTGCTCGGACACGTCCCGCACATTCACGATACTGCGGCTGATCTCTTCCGCCACGGCGCTTTGCTGTTCGGCGGCCGCGGCAATCTGCTGGTTCATCGACTGGATATTCGACACGGTGCGGGTGATGTTTTCCAAGGATACCCCGGCCTTGCGCGTCAGTTCGACGCTGCTGTCGGTCAGGCTGCGGCTGTTGTTCATCACGCTGGCGACTTGTTGGGTGCCGTTCTGCAAGCCTGCCACCAGGCCTTCGATTTCCTCGGTGGATTTCTGTGTACGCTGCGCCAGGCCGCGTACTTCGTCGGCGACCACGGCAAAGCCACGGCCGGCTTCCCCTGCACGCGCAGCTTCAATGGCGGCGTTGAGGGCCAGCAGGTTGGTCTGTTCGGCCACGGCCTTGATCACGTCCATCACGCTGCCGATCTTGTTGCTCTCTTGTTGCAGGTGCGTCATGGCGTCGGTGGAGCGCGCTACTTCGGCCGCCAGGCGTTCGATCTGGGCGATGGCTTCGGCCACCACTTTATCGCCTTCGCGGGCCTGGCCGTCAGCGTCGGAAGCGGCTTGGGAAGCTTGCTCGGCATTACGCGCAACTTCCTGCACAGTGGCAGTCATTTCATGCATCGCGGTGGCGACCTGATCGGTCTCGATCTTCTGGCTGTTCACGCCGGCGCTGGTTTGCTCGGTCACGGCTGACAACTCTTCGGCGGCGCTGGCGATCTGAGTGACGCCGTCGCGGATGCCGCTGATCAGCTCGCGCAAGGTGGTGCCCATGCGCTGGATGCCTTGCTGCAACACGCCCAGTTCATCACGACGGGTCACTTGGATATTGTGGCTCAGGTCGCCCGAAGCGATGCGTTCCACCACGGCTAGCGTCTCCTGGATCGGACGGGTGATCTGGCGCGTGATCACCCACGCGGCAATCACGCCGACCAACAGGGCCAGTAAGGTGCTGATCAACTGCAGGCTGCGGGCCTGGGTGCTTTCAGCGTCGCGACGTTCCAGTTGGATGTCGTACAGCTTGTCGCTGATCGTCACGATATCGGCGCCCTGGGTGGTCATTTCGGCACGGGCGGTGACGATATTGGCGTTGGCCGCTTTGTAGCTCTGCACCGCACTGCGATAAGCAACGAGGGCGGTTTCCAGCGAGGACAATGCGCTTTGCTGCCCAGTACCGAAGGCAACGCTGAGGCCTTTCAAACCCGCCACAGCTTTCTCCAGCTGTGTAGCAGCGCGCGCTTCGGTTTCTGCGTTGGGGCTATTGGTATAGCCGCGCACTTCGTAGCGAGCCTGCAGGAATTCGTTCTTGGCCTGGGTCACGGCCACAAACTGCGTGAAGCGTTCCGGGCTGTCGGGTGACTGCTGCACGCTGGTTTCCAGCGCATTGATTTGTGCGTTGGCGATGTCGGCCTTGGCGCCCATGACATCGCGCGCAGCGTTGCCATTGCGATAGGCCTCGCGCATTTTGTTCAGGGACTGGCGGTAAGCGGTAATCACGTCTTTCTGCTCATTGAGCAGCTTGAGGTTTTCCGGGCTCTTGAAGCTGTCCAGCAGCTTCTGTTGTTGGGCGGCGAAGGCATCGAGGCTGGTCTGCACGTTCTGCGCCACGGCCTCGTCGCCATTGGCCAGCATGTATTGCAAGCGCACGATACGCAGTTTGGTCAACGAGGCGTTGAGCTGAGTGATGTCGCTCATCCAATTGCTACGGTCGATCAAGCCGCCCAGGCTGGTCCAGCCCGTGAGCGCCAGGACTGAAGTGAGGACCAACACCAGGCCGAAGCCCAGGCCGAGTTTGAGATTGACACTGATGTTACCGAACCAGCTGTTCATCGAAAGCCCCTTGAAGAGTGATGTCTGTCTGCTGGACGGTGTGTTTTTGTTTGAGCCAGCCAAGATGTGTAGGGCTGTATCGGCGGGAAAGGATGATTCTGAAATACTTTTATTGGTCGTCGACGAAGGGTCGCTGGCGCGCTACGGCAAAGCCGGGGTGGGGCTGATCACGGCCCGCTCATGTGTGCTAGTCTGCGGGCCCTTTTAGTTCTGGGCGGCGCGGGAAACCGTGGCGTCCTACAGCGGAGCCTCTTCATGTCCGAAGTTAATCTGTCCACCGACGAAACCCGCGTCAGCTACGGTATCGGCCGTCAGTTGGGCGACCAACTGCGCGACAACCCGCCACCGGGCGTCAGCCTGGACGCGATCCTGGCCGGCCTGACCGACGCGTTCGCAGGCAAGCCAAGCCGTGTTGACCAAGAGCAAATGGCGGCCAGCTTCAAAGTGATCCGCGAAATCATGCAAGCCGAAGCCGCTGCCAAGGCTGAAGCAGCCGCAGGCGCTGGCCTGGCCTTCCTGGCGGAAAACGCCAAGCGTGATGGCATCACCACCCTGGCTTCCGGCCTGCAATTTGAAGTGCTGACGGCCGGTACCGGCGCCAAGCCGACCCGTGAAGACCAAGTGCGTACTCACTACCACGGCACCCTGATCGACGGCACTGTGTTCGACAGCTCCTACGAGCGCGGCCAGCCTGCAGAATTCCCGGTTGGCGGCGTGATCGCCGGCTGGACCGAAGCCCTGCAACTGATGAATGCCGGCAGCAAATGGCGCCTGTACGTGCCGAGCGAACTGGCTTACGGCGCTCAAGGCGTTGGCAGCATCCCGCCGCACAGCGTTCTGGTATTCGACGTCGAGCTGCTCGACGTTCTGTAAGACCCGCTGGTTACCTGTTGGGGCGAACGCGTTCGCCCCAACAGGCATTTGCCAGTTTCTTCATGGATGGAACTTGCCATTCAAGTCGGTCGCCGGGCGCAACGCTCGCGCATAGCAGAACAGAAACAGATTCCTCACCACTTCTTTCAGCACCCCAGGCTCACTGGAACTCAGGCCATTGACGTCCAGATCGCCCTGGTCCTGCAGCTCGTTCAGCGCTTCTTCTTCAAGCACCGCACAGACTTCACCGGTTTCCCGATGCAGGATTCGCAGGTAAGGGTGAGGGCGATCCAGCCAGGCATCTATCAAATAAGTCATGGTCGTTCTCCTTGATGGGTTTCAATGAGAATAATTCTTATTCGTAGAATAGCAAGTGTCTATTGGCAGTTTCTGGTTTTTTCTGTGTGGGTATTGCGTTCGATCAACGCAGAGGGCAAAACGCCACCCCGCGGCGGGCGCGGGATGGAATGCAGCAGGATCAGACTTTGCGCACGAACTCGGACTTGAGCTTCATCGGGCCGATACCGTCGATCTTGCAATCGATGTCGTGGTCGCCGTCGCACAGGCGGATGTTCTTGACCTTGGTGCCGACTTTGACCACCAGGGAAGTGCCCTTGACCTTGAGGTCCTTGATCACGGTGATGGTGTCGCCGTCCTGCAGGACGTTGCCCACAGAGTCTTTCTTCACGGTTTCATCGCCAACCACTTCGGCCTCGCCAGTGGCGGACCATTCATGGGCGCATTCCGGGCAGATCAGCTGGGCGCCGTCTTCGTAGGTGTATTCGGAATTGCATTTGGGGCAGGGAGGCAACGTGCTCACTAAAGCTCCTAGAAAGTCAGGGATGGCTAAAAGTCGCACATTATATAGGGTTTTGTAGCCGGGACGGGATCTTGAATTGGCAATGAATTCAAAATGTGGGAGCGGGCTTGCTCGCGAAGGCGCAGGGTCAGTCAATAATTGTATTTACTGACCCTGCGCCTTCGCGAGCAAGCCCGCTCCCACACAAGCCCACTCACCACTGCGCGGAATCAGTGAGTACGGGCGACCGCAAACTCACTCAGTTCAACCAGGGCATCCCGGTATTCGCTGGCCGGCAGCGCTTCCAGGCATGTGATTGCCCGCGCCACGTAGTCACGCGCCAATTGGGCGGTGTACTCCAGGGAACCGGAGGCCTCGACGGCGGCGCGGATGGCCTCCAGGTCTTCGATGCCGCCTTTCTGGATCGCCTTGCGCACCAGGGCAGCCTGTTCCGGCGTGCCTTCGCGCATGGTGTAGATCAGCGGCAAGGTCGGCTTGCCCTCGGCCAGGTCGTCACCGACGTTCTTGCCCAGGGTTTCGGCGTCGCCCTTGTAATCGAGCAGGTCATCCACCAGTTGGAACGCCACGCCCAGGTGATCACCGAACGTGCGCAGCGCCTCGGCCTGTTCGGCGGTGGCGCCACACAGCGCGGCGGCACTGTGGGTAGAGGCTTCGAAGAGCATCGCGGTTTTGCCGCGAATCACTTCCATATAGGTTTCTTCGGTGGTGCTGGCGTCGCGGACTTTGGACAACTGCAACACTTCGCCTTCGGCGATGATGCGTGTGGCCTGTGAAAGAATCTTCATCACGGGCATCGAGCCCAGCTCGACCATCATTTCGAACGAACGCGAATACAGGAAGTCGCCCACCAACACGCTGGGCGCATTGCCCCACATCGCGTTTGCGGTCTCGCGACCACGGCGCATGCCGGACATGTCGACCACGTCGTCATGCAGCAGGGTGGCGGTGTGCAGAAATTCGATGGTGGCGGCCAGCAGGCGCAGGTCGTCGCCTTGACGGCCCAGGGCCTTGCCACACAGCAACACTAATAAAGGACGCAGGCGTTTGCCGCCCGCCGACGTAATGTAGTCGCCAATTTTGGAGACCAGCGGCACTTTAGACGTCAGCTGCTGCTTGATGATGCCGTCGACGGCGCTAAAATCGTCCGCGACCGCGCGGTAGAAAGCTTGGGGTTGCATCAGCGACAGTCGCTCCAGAAGGGTTGCGCGGCATGCTAGGACCCTCACCCCGCAGTGTCAAGGCGCGATAGACGGCCCCTTGCAACACCTCTTTACCTTGCGTACAATCGCGCACCCTGAACTTCCTGGGCAGCACCTGCCTTACGCAATTGCATTCGGGACGTCCATCCCATGCAGCCATGCCAGCCAATACCTCTTCTTATAAAGCGCTGGGTGAGCAGGATTATCGGAGAAATACCATGTCGTACGCAGTAATTGTTACTGGTGGCAAGCAATACAAAGTCGCCCCAGGTGAATACCTGAAGATCGAGAAACTGGAAGTCGCTACTGGCGAATCCGTTACTTTTGATCGCGTTCTGTTGGTCGCCAATGGCGATGACGTGAACATCGGCGCTCCAGTTGTTGCTGGCGCTACCGTTGTGGCTGAAGTGATCTCCCAAGGTCGTCACGATAAAGTCCGCATCATCAAGTTCCGTCGTCGTAAGCACCACATGAAGCGTATGGGCCACCGCCAGTGGTACACCGAGATCAAAATCACCGGTATTCAGGCTTAATTTCAGCCTAATTCCTCACTAGGAGAATTGACTCATGGCACACAAAAAAGCTGGTGGTAGTACCCGTAACGGTCGCGACTCAGAAGCCAAACGCCTTGGCGTGAAGATGTATGGCGGCCAGAAAATCATTCCGGGCAACATCATCGTGCGTCAGCGCGGCACCCAATTCCACGCCGGTTACGGTGTTGGCATGGGTAAAGATCACACCCTCTTCGCTAAAATCGAAGGCGTGATCAAGTTCGAAGTAAAGGGCGCGTTCAACCGCCGTTACGTGAGCGTTGTCGCAGCTTAATTGCGAGATCGCTGGAAAAGCCCTGTCTTGCGACGGGGCTTTTTCGTTTGTGGAGTGAGTCTCTTGCAAAGCTGTCTGTGATGAGCTCAGGCGCTGGTTTGCGGTCGCTGATTGAGGTCGCTGCGCTCATTTTTGCAAGAGTCTTATGTCTTGGTTTCTTAAGCTCGTCCATGCGGCGAGAGGCGTTTTGTTATGAAGTTCGTTGATGAAGTTTCTATCCGAGTAAAAGCAGGCGACGGCGGTAACGGTTGCATGAGTTTCCGTCGCGAAAAATTCATCGAAAACGGTGGCCCGAACGGCGGTGACGGCGGTGACGGCGGTTCCATCTACATGATGGCCGACGAGAACCTCAACACCCTGGTCGACTACCGTTACACCCGGCACTTCGATGCCGAGCGTGGCTCCAACGGCGGCAGCACCGACTGCACCGGTAAAAAAGGTGAAGACCTGGTACTGCGCGTACCGGTCGGCACCACGATCATCGACTCCGCGACCCAGGAAGTGATTGGCGACCTGACCAAGGCCGGCCAGAAACTGATGGTTGTGCAGGGCGGCTGGCACGGTCTGGGTAACACCCGATTCAAGTCCAGTACCAACCGCGCACCGCGCCAGACCACGCCGGGCAAGCCAGGCGAGCAGCGTGACCTCAAGCTGGAAATGAAAGTACTGGCGGACGTGGGCCTGCTGGGCCTGCCGAACGCGGGTAAAAGTACCTTCATTCGCTCGGTATCGGCCGCCAAGCCGAAAGTCGCCGACTACCCGTTCACGACCCTGGTGCCAAACCTGGGCGTGGTCAGCGTAGACCGCTGGAAAAGCTTCGTGGTTGCCGACATTCCTGGCTTGATCGAAGGCGCTTCCGACGGCGCAGGCCTGGGTATCCGCTTCCTCAAGCACTTGTCCCGCACCCGTTTGCTGCTGCACCTCGTCGACATGGCACCGCTGGATGACACCAGTGCCGCCGATGCCGCCGAAGTCATCGTCAGCGAGCTGACCAAGTTCAGCCCGGCCCTGGCCGAGCGCGATCGCTGGTTGGTACTGAACAAGTGCGACCAGATCCTGGAAGAAGAGCACGAAGAGCGCGTCAAGGAGATCGTTGATCGCCTGGAGTGGGAAGGTCCGGTCTACGTCATCTCGGCCATTGCCAAAGAAGGCACCGAGCGCCTGACCCGCGACATCATGCGTTACCTGGAAGACCGTGCCGACCGCCTGGCGGCCGACCCGGTGTACAAGGCCGAACTCGCCGAGCTCGACCAGCAGATCGAAGACGAAGCCCGTGCCCAGTTGCAGGCTCTGGACGACCAGCGTGCCCTGCGCCGCAGCGGCGTGAAGTCGGTCCACGACATCGGTGACGATGATTGGGACGAAGAAGACGTGGATGATGAAGACGGTCCGGAAATCATTTACGTGCGTGACTGATCCGTTGCGATAAACTTGAACGCCGCTCCCTGGAGCGGCGTTTTGGTATCCGGGTATAACGTTATGGGCAGCGCTGGGTCGCGCGGCCCTCACTCTAAGGTTGAAGATGATGCGGAGCAAAGTGACAGGTGCGCAGCGCTGGGTCGTGAAAATCGGCAGTGCGCTGTTGACGGCGGATGGCAAAGGTCTGGATCGCGCAGCCATGAGCGTCTGGGTCGAGCAGATGGTGGCCTTGCATGAAGCAGGCGTTGAGTTGGTGCTGGTGTCGTCCGGAGCGGTTGCCGCCGGGATGAGCCGCCTCGGCTGGACCGCGCGACCCAGCGCGATGCACGAACTGCAAGCCGCCGCCGCCATCGGCCAGATGGGCCTGGTGCAAGCCTGGGAATCCAGCTTTGCCGAGCAGGGCCGCCACACGGCGCAGGTGCTGCTGACCCATGACGACCTGTCCGACCGCAAGCGCTACCTCAACGCCCGCAGCACCTTGCGCGCGCTGGTGGAGCTCAAGGTCATCCCGGTCATCAACGAGAACGACACCGTGGTCACCGACGAAATCCGCTTCGGTGACAACGACACCCTGGCCGCCCTGGTGGCCAATCTGGTAGAGGCCGACCTGCTGGTGATCCTCACCGACCGCGATGGCATGTTCGACGCCGACCCGCGCAACAACCCCGATGCCCAGCTTATCTATGAAGCCCGCGCCGATGACCCGGCGCTGGATGCGGTCGCCGGCAGTGTCGGCGGTGCCCTGGGTCGCGGTGGCATGCAGACCAAGCTGCGCGCTGCGCGCCTGGCCGCGCGTTCGGGGGCCCACACCATCATCGTCGGCGGGCGCCTGGAGCGCGTGCTCGATCGCCTCAAGGCCGGTGAGCGCATCGGTACGCTGCTGTCGCCGGAGCGCGGCATGCTGGCGGCGCGCAAGCAATGGCTGGCCGGTCATCTGCAAACCCGTGGCACCCTGGTGCTGGACGCGGGCGCAGTAGCGGCGTTGTCCCAGGGCAACAAGAGCCTGCTGCCGGTGGGTGTGAAGTTGGTGCAGGGCAGCTTCCGTCGTGGCGAAATGGTTGTGTGCGTCGCCCCAGACGGTCGCGAGATTGCGCGCGGCCTGGCCAACTACAGCGCCCTGGAAGCACAGAAGATTATTGGACAACCCTCCGACGCCATTGTCGGACTCTTGGGTTATATGGCAGAACCGGAACTGGTTCACCGCGACAACCTGATCCTGGTCTAACCATAGGAAATACACGATGCGCGTGATGAAGGGATTGCTCGGCCTGCTGTTGGCCATGCCGCTGCTGGCCTCGGCCGAAGAGGTCGGCCAGGTGTCGACGGTGTTCAAGTTCGTCGGCCCCAATGACCGGATTGTGGTCGAAGCGTTTGACGACCCCAAGGTCGATGGCGTGACGTGCTACCTGTCCCGCGCCAAGACCGGCGGCGTAAAGGGCGGCCTGGGCCTGGCCGAAGACCGTGCCGAAGCCTCGATCGCCTGCCGCCAGGTGGGCCCGATCCACTTCAAGGGTGAGCTCAAGGACGGCGACGAAGTGTTCAAGGAGCGCACCTCCCTGGTGTTCAAGACCATGCAGGTCGTGCGTTTCCTCGACAAGAAGCGCAACACCCTGGTGTATCTGGTCTACAGCGACCGTCTGATCGAAGGCAGCCCGCAGAATGCGGTGACGGCGATTCCGATTTTGCCCTGGCCGACCGCTCAGTAACCTGCAGGCGAGTTTCGTCACTGGCGTCTATGATTGCAGCTTTGCCGGTTGTAAGCTCCGAAGGGCTGCAATGCAAAGAACATGGGATATCTGGAGTTCGTCATGAGTGCTTTCCACGATCTGAAACTCAAAGCCTTGGACGGACGAGCGCTACCGCTGGCGCCTTTCAAGGGCCAAGTCGTGCTGGTGGTCAATGTGGCGTCCAAATGTGGTTTGACCCCGCAATACGCGGCGTTGGAGAACCTCTACGAGCAGTACAAGGACCAAGGGTTTACCGTGCTTGGCCTGCCCTGCAACCAGTTTGCCGGTCAGGAACCGGGCAGCGAGGAAGAAATCAGCGAGTTCTGTAGCCTGAACTACGGCGTGACTTTTCCACTGGGCAGCAAGATCGAGGTCAACGGCCCCGACCGGCACCAGTTGTACCGCTTGCTGGCGGGCGAGGGCGCTGAATTCCCCGGGGATATCACCTGGAACTTCGAGAAATTCCTGTTAGGTAAAGATGGCCGCGTACTTGCGCGCTTCTCACCCCGTACGTCCCCTGACGATCCCTCGATCATCCAGGCGATCGAAAAAGCCCTGAGCTGACTCCAATCCACTGTAGGAGCGAGCTTGCTCGCGAAAAACACCAACGATAACGCGCGCTTCCTTAAATACGCGACGTCCTCAGGTGCTTCGTGAACAAAGTCGCGCCTACAGGTATTGGGGTGCTTCTGTACCTTAATCATTTAGATCAATAGTGCTATGAGTGGCGCTGTGGTCTGCATATTATCCACGTCATAAATTTCTTTGCCGTGGAGCGTTCCATGCCCGTCCAAGCCTTGTTCAAACCCTTCCAGCTCGGTGCATTGCAACTGTCGACCCGCGTGGTCATGGCGCCCATGACCCGTTCGTTCTCCCCAGGTGGCGTACCCAACTCCAACGTCATCGAGTACTACCGCCGCCGTGCGGCTGCCGGTGTGGGCTTGATCATCACTGAAGGCACCGTGGTCGGGCACCAGGCCTCCAACGGCTACCCCAACGTGCCGCATTTCTACGGCGAAGCCGCGTTGGCTGGCTGGAAGAAAGTGGTCGATGCGGTCCACGCCGAAGGCGGCAAGATTGTCCCGCAGCTGTGGCATGTGGGCAGTGTGCGCCGTATCGGCACCGAGCCTGACGCCAGCGTGCCGGCTTATGGCCCGATGGAAAAGCTCAAGGACGGCAATGTCGTTGTGCACGGCATGACCAAGCAAGACATCAAGGACGTGATCAACGCCTTCGCCCAGGCCGCCAAGGATGCCCAGGCGATCGGCATGGACGGCGTGGAAATCCACGGTGCCCACGGCTACCTGGTCGACCAGTTTTTCTGGGAAGGCAGCAACCAGCGCACCGACGAATACGGTGGCAGCCTGGCCAACCGTTCGCGCTTTGCCATTGAACTGATCCAGGCGACCCGCGCCGCTGTCGGCCCGGACTTTCCGATCATCTTGCGTTTCTCCCAGTGGAAGCAGCAGGACTACACCGCGCGCCTGGTACAAACCCCTGAAGCGTTGGGTGAGTTCCTCAAGCCACTGGCTGACGCTGGCGTGGATATTTTTCACTGCTCCACTCGCCGTTTCTGGGAGCCGGAATTTGAAGGCTCCGACCTCAACCTGGCCGGCTGGACGCGTCAGCTTACCGGTAAGCCAACCATCACCGTGGGCAGCGTGGGCCTGGATGGCGAGTTCCTGCAGTTCATGGTCAACACCGACAAGGTCGCCCAGCCTGCCAGCCTGGAGAAACTGCTGGAGCGCCTGAACAACGATGAGTTCGACCTCGTGGCCGTGGGCCGTGCGTTGCTGGTGGACCCGGATTGGGCCGTGAAGGTGCGCGAAGGGCGTGAGGGCGACATCTTGCCCTTCAGTCGTGAGGCGTTGATGACCCTGGTGTGAGCGGTGAGAGGGCAGGCACTCGCTGACTGTCCTCGCATACCCCACGCAACTGGCGCTCGAATTGCTCGATAATCGCCGGCCAGCCCTGACGGCTGGCATGTTGTCGGGCATTCAAGCGCGCTCTGCGTAGCGTTTCGCGCTCCTCCAGCAGCCAGATGGCCGCATCGCAAAACGCGTTTTCATCCCCGGGCATTGCCAGTGCACCGCTATAGCCATGACGCAGATGCTGGCTTGCGGCTGCTTGATCATAAGCCACCACGCCCAGGCCTGAAGCCATCGCTTCAAGTACCACATTGCCGAACGTTTCGGTCAGGCTTGGGAACAGGAACAAATCCCCTGAGGCGTAATGCTTTGCCAACTCCTCGCCGCGTTGAGCTCCGCAGAACACCGCATCGGGCAAGTCACGTTCCAATGACGAACGTTGGGGACCATCACCGACGATAATCAGCTTCATGCGCCGCCTTGGGTAGGTAGCTTGCAATGCCTCAAAGCAGCGCTTGAGCAGCCCCAGGTTCTTCTCCTGAGCCAGGCGTCCCACATGCAGGACGGCAATATCGTCGTTCGCCAAGCCCCAATCATCACGCAAGGCATTATTGCGTTTGGCTGGATGGAACAGATGGCTGTCCACCCCCCGCGACAGCATGCCCAGACGTTCGAAATGCCGGCGTTCCAATTCCAGGCGCTGGCTTGCGCTTGGCACCAGGGTCAGGCTCGAGCGGTTATGAAACCAACGCAGGTAATGAGTGACCACGCGGCTCAACAGGCTCAAGCCATACTGGTTCGAATACTGCTGGAAATTGGTATGAAAGCCGCTGACCACGCTGATGCCCAGGCGCCGCGCGGCGCGCAACGCCGAAAGCCCCAGCGGCCCTTCGGTGGCGATATACAGCACATCGGGGCGCTGGCGCGTCCAGCGGCGCAGTAACTTGCGCATTGACGATTGGCCCCATTGCAGGCCTGGATAGCCGGGCAGTGGCCAGCCGCGGCACAGCAGCAGTTCATCGTCGCTGGGGCGGCTTTGGTCGGCACTCTGGCGTGGGCGTACCAGCTCGACCTGATGGCCGCGTGAGCGCAAACCTTCGCACAGGCGGCCAAGGGTATTGGCCACCCCGTTGATCTCCGGCGGGAAGGTTTCGGTAATGAGGGTGATGTGAAGCGAGGCTGTCGTCATGACCCACAGTGTCGGCGTGGGCCATGTCGCCATTGTGTCAGTGCGATGATGGATTTATGACTTGGCCACCGCTTGCTGCGCCATCGTTTCGGCGCCTTGTTCACGCACCCAGAACAACGTCGCCCCGGCCACCGCCGCTGGCATCATTAACAGGTTGACCACCGGCACCAGCAGCACCAGGTAAACAATGCCGCCAAAGCTCATGCTCTGCCAGCGCTTCTGGCGCAGCCACGCGAGCATCTCGTTCCAGCCCAGCTTGTGGTTATCGGCCGGGTAGTCGATGTACTGGATCGCCATCATCCACACGCCAAACAGCAGCCACAGCGGCGCCGCGATCAGGTTGACCACCGGGATGAACGACAGGATAAACAGGCCGATGGCACGTGGCAGGAAGTAACCCAGCTTGCGCATCTCCCGCGCCAGGGTGCGTGGGACCATGGCGGCCAGTTCAGCCCAACTGAACGGCGGGAAGTCATCGGTGCCACGTACCACGACCTCAACCTTCTCGGCGAGAAACCCGTTGAACGGCGCGGCGATGATATTGGCGAGCATGGTGAAGGTGAAAAACACCATCAGCACCACCAGCACCACAAACAGCGGCCACAACAGGTAATTCAAAAAGCCTAGCCAGTGGGGCAGCGTTGGCATCAAGCTATCGACCCACAGGCTGAACTGATGGCCGGCGAAATAGATCAACCCGACGAACAACACCAGGTTGATCGCCAACGGCAGCAACACGAACAGGCGCAGGCCAGGGCTCAACACCAGTTTGAGGCCTTCACGCAGGTATTGCGGGCCGGAAAGAGCAGGGGCGGGCATGGAGTACTCCGAGCAAAATGGCGAACGCGCCGACCTTACCGGCTTTGCTCCTGATGTGAAAGCGTGGGCAGGTAGGCGACATCCAGGGTTACAAAGGGGTCGATTAACTTGAATGCGCGCATAGAGAACACCTATGAGCTGGATTGTTAATGCGTATTTCCTTAATCTTGCCCCCCTCGATACGCTGCACCCATTATTTTTCAGGACCTGGCGAGTTAAAGCCTTCCCCAAGTGCTTCGCCGTCCTTTTTTATTCCCGCTGCCCTGTGGTCTGGGCGGTCGGTAGGAGTGAGTCATGTCAGATACCCGTCATTCCCGAGTGATTATTCTCGGTTCCGGCCCTGCCGGTTACAGCGCCGCTGTCTACGCTGCCCGGGCCAATCTAAAGCCGCTGCTGATCACGGGCATGCAGGCGGGCGGTCAGTTGACCACCACTACTGAAGTCGACAACTGGCCGGGCGATGTGCACGGCTTGACCGGCCCGGTGCTGATGGAGCGTATGAAAGAGCACGCCGAGCGCTTTGAAACCGAGATCGTCTTCGACCATATCAACAAGGTCGACTTCTCGAAAAAGCCTTACAGCCTGACCGGTGACAGCGGTGTGTACACCTGCGACGCGCTGATCATCGCCACCGGCGCCAGTGCTCGATACCTGGGCCTGCCGTCGGAAGAAGTGTTCATGGGCAAGGGCGTTTCGGCCTGCGCCACCTGCGATGGTTTCTTCTACCGCAACAAGCCGGTTGCCGTGGTCGGCGGTGGCAACACTGCCGTGGAAGAGGCGCTGTACCTGGCCAACATCGCCAGCACCGTGACCCTGGTTCACCGCCGCGAGACCTTCCGCGCCGAGAAAATCCTGATCGACAAGCTGCACGCCCGTGTCGCTGAAGGCAAGATCATCCTCAAGCTCAACGCCACCCTGGATGAAGTCTTGGGCGACAACATGGGCGTGACCGGTGCGCGCCTGAAAAACAACGACGGCAGCTTCGACGAGCTGAAAGTCGACGGTGTGTTCATCGCCATCGGCCACACCCCGAACACCTCGCTGTTCGAAGGCGTGCTGGAAGCCAAGGACGGGTACCTGGTGGTGCAGGGTGGCCGTGAAGGCAATGCGACTGCGACCAACATCGAAGGTATCTTCGCTGCCGGCGACGTGGCAGACCACGTCTACCGCCAGGCCATCACCTCGGCCGGCGCTGGTTGCATGGCGGCCCTGGATGCCGAGCGTTACCTCGACGGTTTGAAGGACGCTTCGTTCTAAACCCGTTGACTCAAAAAAGCCGGCTGCGAAGCCGGCTTTTTTATGTCTGCGATCCAGCCCACACAGTAAAACAAATGTGGGAGCTGGCTTGCCTGCGAAGGCGGCCTAACAGCCGACGCCAATCTACCTGACACCTCGCAATCAAACTGTGGGAGCGGGCTTGCTCGCGAAGGCGGCCTAAACAGTCAACACAGTTGGACCGTGTACATATCCATTCCTGCGGTAACGGCCACTTAGGGTTCCGCCCTGACGGCGGCTCACTTTTGAACAGCGCAAAAGTAAGCAAAACGCTCTTGCCCCACCACTCGGCACCTCGCTTGGGCTCGGTGTGCCCGTAATCCGCCAGTGATTCGGGGGGCCGCCGCCACGCGCCATCCATGGCGCGGGGCGGCTAAACCGGCATCCCTGCCGGTTTACCCCCCAAATCCCTGTCGAATTCCGGCCAGCGTGGTTTGACGGGGCGCCTAAGATCAAAAGCAGATCAAGATCAAGAGCGGCTCGCTTCGCATCGTGGTTACCGGTCAGTTAAGCGGTCATCGCTTTCTGTAGGAGCGAGCTTGCTCGCGAAAAACGTCAACGATAACGCGTGCTTGCTGAATGAGCGCGGCGCCTTTGAGTTTTTCGCGAGCAAGCTCGCTCATACAGGCATCAGGGCACGCCCGGCTCCCACATTGAGCGGGGTCGACGATGAAATCAGCGGCGGGTCAGAGGCTGTTCAGCAAATTTCACTGCGGCCAACCCATGGGCAATCAACGCCCGAATATTGCCATGGTCACTGCCGTCCGGAGTGGCCACCACCGACCGGTAATGCTCACCAAACGCCAGCAGTGCTTCCTGATCACTCAACCCTTCCAGCAGCGCCAGACCCAAGGTCTTGCACGACCCTTCATTTTGCCCGGCGGCATTTTCCACACTGCCGTTGGTGAAGGCTTGCGGTTGGTAGTCGTAACCGGCGGCGATAAAGGCCAGGGTGTCGGCAAAGACATGTTCGCCGCTGTTGAGGCTGGCGCGCAGGGTATTCAAATCAGTCATCGGTTCTGGCTCTTTCTTAACGGGTGTAGGTGAGATTACCTATAGTAACTTTTTCAAGGTTATTTCGAACCACATGCAAGCTGACGGGCGGGTTAGAACGTCTTGCTTGCGCCGGCCACTATTGTTGCGCTGCACAGGTTGTCGAAGCCGGTAAAACTGGTGCATTCGGCTTTCGAGAGGTCGGTGTCGATATAGCTCAGCGACCAGTTAACGCCGCCCAACTCGCGGCTGAGCTTGATTTCCCAGTTGTGATAATCGGCACGGCCGTTGCCGTTGTTACTGAAAAATACATCGTCTTTGTAGTCGACGTATTCATAGCGAGCTTCCAGGCCGACCTCTGCGGGCAGCACGGTGTGGTAACCGATGAACCACGATGACAGGTCCTCGTCTTGTTTACCCTTGTGGAACTCGCCATGTTCATCCTCGTAGTCAGGGCCTTTCATGTTGCGCACGTATTTGCCGCCGAGCAGAACGCCGTAAACATCCAAAACAGTCTTGAGTTCGCCCTGGTTGTAATCGCTTTGGCGCGGGTACTCATACTGCGTGTAGAAAGTGTCCAGGCTGATGCGGTCATGGATTTGCCAAAAATAGCCGGCGAAATATTCGATTTCCTGGCGCGTTTTGGAGCCATTGCCAAAGTCGACATTCGAGGTCCAGACGCCGGCGTACAAACCACTGGCGTGGTTGAGGGTAATCCCCAGTTGTGCGGCAGGGTCACCCAGGGTTTGCGAGATGCCACTGGTGCGATAGTCGCTGACCAGCGCGGGGTTGATGATGAGCTCGAAGCTGTTGTTGAGCTCGACGGCTTGAGCGTTGATCAGGGGCGTCAAGGCGAGCGCTGCAAGCGTGAAGACGGAAAGTGCGTTCATAGGAGTCTCTTATTGTTATGAGTGTGTGAGTTATTCCAGGCGCGAGTGTGCCCAGCGCCGCTCTGGGAGCGGCGTCAGGTGTTTGCGTAATATTGAGCGAGTGGGTCAGATCTGTTTGCCGGAGAAGAAGGTGTTCAGGACCTTGGTCTCGAATAGCTCGTCGTCGCTGACCTTGAACACATCGCGATCAAGGACGATCAGGTCAGCCTGCTTACCGGGTTCCAGAGAGCCGATCTGTTGATCCAGGCGAAGGGTTTTGGCGGCGTTGAGGGTGTAGGCGTAGAACATGGTCTGGCGATCAAGGCTTTCCTTGGCGTTAAGCACCCCCAATGGGCCTTTACGCGTACTGGCCTGAGCAATGGCATTCCACGGGTTGGGGCCAGAGACGGGCCAGTCACTGCCGCCCGCGATGGTTGCACCCGCGTCATGCAGGGATTTGGCGGGGTACAGATGATCGTAGGCAAACTTACTGATGTAAGGCTTGACCAGTTCTTCGGTGTAACTCTCGCTGGTGGCCCACAGCAATTGCATGGAGGCAATGACCCCCAGTTGCTTGAAACGAGGGAAATCGTCTGGATCGACCACTTGCAAGTGCGCGAGGCTATGGGCCACAGGCGTCGGGTTGAGGCGGCGCGCATAATCGAAGCCATTGAGGGCTTCACGTACGGCGCGGTCACCGTCCGCGTGCACATGCATGATCCAGCCGCGCTTTTCCGCAGCCACCACCAACTCACCGAAATGCTTCGGATCGATCAGCAACTGACCGCGTTTATTAGTGTTTTTGTAGGGGGCGATGACCGCTGCGGTCTGCCCTGGAAACTCCATGATGCCGTCAGCAAAGATCTTGATGCCGGGGAATGTCAGATTGGGCACGCCCTCGAATTTTTTCATCACCTTGGCCACGACTTCCAGGTCGGCCGGCTTGCTTTTGGAGTTGGTCAGCATCAAGGCGGCGACGTGGGCACTGAGTTCGCCCTTCTCGGCCAGTTCGCGGTAGAACGGCAGCACGCCGTAGCTCTGCTCCGTGGCGGTGAAGTCGAACAGCGAGTCGCCATTGCCGGCGTTTGATGCCGCATCCATCCATGCGGTGACGCCATAACCATTATTGACCTTCACCGCTTCGCGGGCAGCCTTGAGCATGATCTCTTTGCTCGGTGCAGGAACCTTATTGCGCACCTGATCCCAGCGAGACTCGGCAAAATAACCGGTGGGGGTGAAGTCGTTTTCGTGACCGATGTAGTCACGCTCGTTCGCAGGCAGGCCTTTTACCAGTGCTGCATCGACTTTCACACGCTTGAGCATGGCGTTGTTGGCCCAGCCGGTGTGGCCGTCGATGCCACTGAGCACCAGCGGTTGGTCGGCCCAGCGGCCGTGGTTGAAGATCTTGCCCAGTTCGCGGCTTTTATCCCAATAGGCCGAGCTGGTGCCGGCAATTAAGATGACGTCCCCGGATCTGGCCCGGCCTGCCTTATCTTGCTCGATGATCCATTGCTCAAGCTCGGGCAATGGCTTTTCTTCATCCAGCAAGTTGGCACCCAGACTCGCGAGGCCCGCAGACACCGGATGGCTGTGAGTATCAATCATGCCGGGCATCAACACCTTGCCCGCAAGGTCGAACCGTTGAGTGGTGGCATCGGCGAGGGCATTGATCTGCGCATCGCTGCCGACTTCGAGGATTTTTCCGTTTTCCACCGCCACCGCTTGAGCCAGCGCTTGGCCGGGGACACCGGTGAAAACCTTGCCATTGGTGAATACCAGATCGGCTGCTGCCATGGCCTGCAGGGAGGGGACCGTTAACATCGCGGCCAGAACACAGGGAGTCAATCGCTTCATTCAAAGGTCCTTTTTATTGATTTTGTTCTATTGAGGTTTTAGCGACGCGGCACAGTGGCCGGCGAACGCACGGTTCCTTGTTTGAAGTCGATAATGCGGGCGCAAGAAGGCTGGCCTCTATCCGATTTACGCTTGCGTGCGCGCATCATTTTGGTGCGCAAGCGCTTGGGGGCCGATTCAGCGGGGACGCGAGAGTGTGCGGCTGGGGAGTTCACCAAAGAGCTGGTAATAGGCCTGGGAGAAACGGCCCAGGTGCCAGAATGACCAGCGCATGGCGACTTCCGCCACGGTCGTCTCTGCGGGCACCTTGCGCAGTAAGTCGCGGCGGGCAAAGTTCAATCGGCGTAACCGCTGCCATTGGCTGGGTGATACACCGATAGAAGACGTGAAGCGTTGTTGCAACTGACGAACAGACACCCCCGCGCCGTTGGCCAGTTGCAACACATTGAAGTGTTCTTGCGGGCTGGCCATGACCAGGTCGAAAACCCGTTGGATAAGACGGCGGTCATGGGCTCGGTGTTTCAGGCTTGCCAGGTCCGGCGTCTGGCTCGGGCAATCGAGGATATACAGGCAATCGTCGACTAGCTGTTGTGCCAGCCCTGCTTCAGGCACCGGGGATTGCCCCACGGCCAACCGTTGAAGCGTGCTGCTCAACCAGTGGCCAAAAACCTGGCTCTGCCGGGAAACCAGTGGGGTGAGGAACATGCCATCCAGGTTGTTCAGATTCAGGCAATCAAGTTGCTTGAGGTATTGAGGGCCGATCACCACCGCGACTTCTTTATAGTTTTGCGGGGTGACCCAGGTGTTCTGACTGTCCTCGTTGAGCAGGTACAGCGATCCGTCACTGGTATCAAAACTGAAGACCAATGAACCGGCGGGCGCATGGAAATGCTGCTCCACCCGCGTGTTCATCTGCTCTTCATACACCTCGATGCCGTCCAACTGCATGTACACAACTTTGCCCCGAAAATACCCTGGGGACATTTGCTGGTAGTGCTCCTGCCAGCCGGAAATCGCCAGTTGCTGATCCACATCCGCAGTATCAAAGGTTTGAATCTGCATGCTTTTGCTTTCCTGGTTTTTCCCGCGGGCTGGCCCCACGTCGTGAGGGCTTAGCGCCTAACCCTGGGGGGTGCCTTTGGCAAACGCGGCCTGTTGGTCGGCGTTGGCTTCTTGCTGGTATTGGGCTTTCCACTCGGCGTACGGCATGCCGTACACCACTTCACGGGCGTCATCGAGGCTGAGCTCGATCTGGCGCTCGTCGGCTTCGGCCTTGTACCACTTGGACAGGCAGTTGCGGCAGAAGCCGGCAAGGTTCATCAGGTCGATGTTCTGCACATCCTTGCGGCTGTCCAGGTGGGCTACCAGTCGGCGAAAGGCGGCGGCTTCGAGTTCGAGGCGTTGTTGGTCGTTCATAGGGCTCACTTGCTATCAGCGGCTGGCGGCCAGAGTGATCGAAACCGACTCGGCAAAACGCAGCGCGTGGGGTTTGTCTACTTCGACTTCGGCGTACAGCACCGATTCGTTGCTCATCACCAGGTCCAGCAGTTCCTGGGTCAGGCGCTCCAGCAGGGCAAAGCGATTGCCTTCGACGTGAGCGATGATGGCCTTGGTGATGGTGCGGTAGTTCAGGGCGTGGTCGATGTCGTTGTCACGTACGGCTTCCTGGGCGGCATACAGGATGGTCAGGTTGATCAGCACATCCTGCTTGTTGAGGATCTCGTCCTCGTTGATGCCGATAAAGGTGCGCAGGCACAGGTCCTTGACCCGGATACGCGCCATGCCTGGTTGAAGTTGTGGCATTGCTACTTGCTCCGTCCAATCAGTTGCAGGAACTCCATGCGGGTGGTGTTCGACTCGCGAAAGGCGCCGAGCATCACCGAGGTGTTCATGGTTGAATTCTGTTTCTCTACGCCGCGCATCATCATGCACATGTGCTTGGCTTCGATCACCACCGCCACGCCGGCGGCCTGGGTCACGTCCTGGATGGCGTCGGCGATTTGCCGCGTGAGGTTTTCCTGGATCTGCAGGCGTCGGGCGAACATGTCGACAATGCGCGCCAGTTTTGACAGGCCCAGCACCTTGCCGGTCGGAATATAGGCCACATGGGCCTTGCCGATAAAGGGCAGCAGGTGATGCTCGCACAACGAATACAACTCGATGTCCTTGAGGATCACCATCTCGTCATTGTCCGACGCAAACAGCGCGCCGTTGACGATTTCTTCCAGGTTCTGCTCATAGCCATGACACAGGTACTGCATGGCCTTGG
Source organism: Pseudomonas sp. FJ2-5-13 (assembly GCF_029201605.1). Lineage (NCBI taxonomy): Bacteria > Pseudomonadati > Pseudomonadota > Gammaproteobacteria > Pseudomonadales > Pseudomonadaceae > Pseudomonas > Pseudomonas sp. FJ2-5-13. Next base: position 5,021,727 of record NZ_CP104045.1, on the reverse strand, counting down.
CGGCACGCTTGGGCGTATCGAGCAGGCCCTCGCGCTGCGGGTCTTCGCCCAGGCCCTTGAGGATTTCGCGATAGTGGTGGGGCAGGGATACGGTCATACAACATCCTCAAAAACGGCTTACTTGATATGCCGCCCACCGTTGACGGTCAGGGTGGTACCGGTGACATAGGGGTTGTCCAGCAGGTAACGCACGCTCTGGTAGATCACCTCGGGCCCGGGCTCGATGCCCAGGGCCGACTTGGCCAGGACCTTGGCGCGATAGGTTGCGTCATCGCCTTCGTTGAACATCACCATCGCCGGGGCAATGCCGTTGACCTTGATCAGCGGCGCAAACTGCGCGGCAAACGATAACGTGAGGCTGTCGAGCCCGGCCTTGGTGGCGCAATAGGCGATGTGCTGCCGGCTGCCCTTGCGCACCACGTCATCGCTGATATGCACGATATCGGCGGGTGTCGAACGTTGCAGCAAAGGTGAACAATGCAGGTTGATCAGGTACGGCGCAAGCATGTGCACGCTGAACATGTCGATAAAGGCACGGCTTTCGTCGCCCGGAGTTTCCGCGACCCAGGCTGAAGCGTTATGGATGATTGCGCGCAAGCTTTGGGTATGGGTTTTCACTGCGCCAATGAAAGCCAGCACGCCGGCTTCGCTGGAGAAGTCGGCAAACACGCCGATGGCGCCTCGCTCACGCAGCGCCTGCACGCCGGGGCGTTCGCTGCGGTAGCTGAACATCACCGATTGGCCCTCATCCAGCAGGCGCTCGGCGCAATGCAGGCCGACACGCTGGCCGGCACCGGTGATCAGGATCGGAGCGTTGGTTGCATTCATGGGAGGCTCAAGTCGCTGGCAGGCTCAAACTATACCAGCGCCCCGGCCTCCCTGTACTCAAGCGGCGGCTTCGGTGACCTTGCGAGGGGGCGAGGGGTGCAGCCAGTTCGCCAGCAGGTGGGTCGACAGCGGTATAAAAAGGTAAACCATCAGCGGGGTCAGGGCAGCGGTGCTCACCAGTACACGGCTGAACAGGTCCAGCTCATTGAGCAGCGAGCCCAGGCCGAAGTTGAACAGCAGCGATACCGGGAAAAATGCCAGCCAGATGGCCACGGCCTGTTTCCAGCGTGGCGGGCGGGCACCTACTGCGCCAAACCAGCCATCGATACCGCTGACACGGTGCTCCGACGGGTCGGCAAACAGCTCGCTGCCACGGCTTAGCCACGCGCCGCGCGAGGCTGAGAATTCCCACGCATGCAGGGTTTTTTCATCGGCAAAGCGGAAGATGATCTGGAACTCATCATCATGAGGCGGCGGGGCCAGCACGCCGGAACCCAGGTAACCGGGGAAGTCAGTCGCCAATTGCTCGCCTTCGCGCAGCCAGGCCATCAACTCTTCGTAGCGACCCTTGGCCACGCGGCGCGCAACCATCAAGGTGACGGGTGAGGTAGACATCGTATATCTCCAAATCAGCAAGTGCGCCGAGCCGGGTAGGCTGTGCACGGACGAAGCTGCGGGGTGGTGCAGCGACGCAAAAGAACAGGCAAGGATTATTCCGGATTTGCCCAAATACGCCAGAAACTTCGGATGGATCGCCGTAGATCTTGAATCATGCAGTTCAATCGGCGTTAAATAGTATTCAAATTCATACAAGTTTTTAGACCGCTGATGCCCGAAATCACTGCGCCTCTTCGCGAAACGACACCCGACAGCCACACTGACTGCGAGGGGCTGTTTCCGATTCGTGAAGTGGCAAGACTCACGGGTGTGAACCCGGTGACGTTGCGTGCGTGGGAGCGTCGCTACGGTTTGATCCAGCCTATACGCACCGAAAGTGGGCACAGGCTTTACTCAAGCACCGATATCGACACCGTGCACCGCATCCTCGACTGGATCGAGCGGGGCGTGGCGGTGAGCAAAGTCGGCAAGCTTTTGGCGCGCGACCCACAGGCCAACGAACCGGCCACGGCGTCACGCAGCGATACCGAACTGGAGTGGCGCCAGTGGCAGGCGCAACTGCGGCTGGCCATCAGTGCTTTTGATGATCGTGAGCTCGACCGGTTGTATGGCCAGATCTTCAGCGTCTATTCGACGACCGTGGTGTTCCAAGACATTTTGCTCCCGCTGTGGCAGCAGTTGTTACGTCACCAAGGCCGCTTTGGCCAAGCCAGCGAGTGGCTGTTCTTCGATAACTTCCTGCGCTCGCGCGTCGCACGCTGTCTGCAAATGGCCTGTGCCTCACCCGTGCCCAGGGTGTTGCTGTCAGCCATTGCCGGAGAGTGCCGTGAGCTGGAGTTACTGGTGGCGGGCTTGTTGATGTCGAGCGAGAAGCTGGCGGTCAAGGTCCTGGGCGTTGGCCAGCCACTGGATGAATTGACGCTGATCTGCGAGCGCACCCGACCGCAAGCCTTGGTGCTGTTTTCCAACCACGCCCCTGGCACAGAGTTGGCGTCGCGGCTCAATCGCCTGGCCTTCACCCTCGATTGCCCGTTGTTACTGGCTGGAGAAGCGTCGGACCTGGCAGAGCACAGCCTGGAGGGTTCGTCGATTGGTTGCCTGGGCAATGACGGACGCTTGATGCCGCGCCGCTTGCAGCAACTGCTCAGCGGCCATCTGGGGGCCGAGTCTCAGGCGTGAACGTGCGGATGCACCAGGCGGTGTTGGTGCAGGATGAACTGGCGTAGCCGTTCGATCTCATCGGCATCGCTCTGGCTCAGGCGATAAGCGAACAAGCCTCGGGCGGTTTCGCGCTCCAGCGTGCCGCGCAGGGCGATGCGCTCGTAGCCGGAAGGGCTGAACCACAGGGAAAAGGTCTTCGGCGGTTTGACCCGGCCACGCACTTCTACCAACACACCTTTGAATGACACTTCGTGCACCCACAACGCGCTGGCGTAGCCCTTGATGTTTTCCAGCGCCACCGGCGTTTCAAGGGCCAGGCGCCACGGGCGGATCATCGGCCCGTCTTCAAAAATGCTCGGTACGCCCAGGCGCAAATGCACAGCGTGAAACTCATCTTCCACCAGGTGCAACGGGAAGGTGAGTTGCTGGTTGTCGAACTGCGCCTGGATGGTGACTTGGTCGTGAGCCGCTAGCCGCGTGAGCAAATCGCGAATCTGTGCCCCGCCATTAACCGTCAGGCTCGACCATGCATCCCGCAGGTTGAGCTGCGGGTTGTGCTGCATGTCCTGGATAAAATCCAGTTCGTCCTGCGTCAATAGCGTGTCGCGTTGCATTGATCTAGCTCAAGGCTGAGGCATTAAAAAGCCATTATCGCTCTAAAGACCGCGTTTTTTACAGTTTGTTAAATCCACTCGTCGCCTTGAGTGCCGCGAGCTCGCTCTTGAGCTCGGCCAGCTGGGCTTCCAGTTGAGCGACACGCTGTTGTGCCTTGACTTGAGTGGTGACGTCTTTCTGCACGCCGACGAAATAGGTTTGCTTGTCGACCTCGTTGTACACGGTGGAAAGCGATAGCTCGTTCCAGAAAGGCGTGCCGTCCTTGCGAAAGTTGCGCAGGATCTCCCTGCAGGCGCCGCCGCTGTCGAGCGCGTCACGAATGGCGATCAAGGCCGGTTGGTCGCGGTCGCCCGACTGCAGGAAGCGGCAGTCCTGATACAGGATCTCGTCGAGGGTATAGCCGGTCAGCCGTTCGAAGGCCGGGTTGACGTAGATCAGCGGTTTGTCTTTGCCTTCGCGTTCGGCAACGACGATCCCGTCGTTGGACGCATTGACGACCATTTGCAGCAGTTTAGCGTTAATCATTGAGCGGTCCCTGGCCTGATTTTGACCTTGCCAGTTTATGGCAAGTCTGGAATGTTGCACGGTGCGCACTGAAATATTCCCACAGGCTGCTAATATCCCACGCTTTCACTCAACTACAGGATCAGATTGATGAAAGTCGCCATCCTCTCCGGCTCGGTCTACGGTACGGCTGAAGAAGTCGCTCGCCACGCGCAAGAAATCCTCAAGGACGCAGGTTTCAACGCCTGGCACAACCCTCGTGCCACGCTGGCAGATGTGCAGGCCTTTGCTCCCGAGGCATTCCTTGCGGTGACCTCGACCACCGGCATGGGCGAGCTGCCCGACAATCTGCAACCGCTGTATTCGACCATTCGCGACCTACTGCCCGCCGCCTGGCGCGGCCTGCCAGGTGCAGTCATCGGCCTGGGCGACGCCAGCTATGGCGATACCTTTTGTGGCGGTGGTGAACAAATCCGCGAATTGTTCGCCGAGCTGGGTGTCCACGAAGTGTTGCCAATGCTGCGCCTGGACGCCAGTGAAAGCGTTACTCCGGAAGCTGATGCCGAGCCTTGGCTGGGCGAGTTGGTCACTGCGCTGCGCGGTTGAATACCCGAGAGCGCCGTTATTGACGGCGCTTGTTTGACCCATATCTGTACTATTCTCATGACTGACTCGCTCAGTCATCAAGCTGGCTGCCAAGGAAACTCCTTGCGCCTCGGCGTCTGACTAGACTGGCTCTCACTTTAGACACAATAAGAAGTGCGCCAAGGAGGTCATTGCCATGAGCCTAGCCCCTGCTCCATCGCCACAAAACGTCAAAGCCCAGGTCAGCCCCGCTGAATGGCAAACCCGCGTGGACCTGGCGGCCTGTTATCGGCTGGTGGCCATGCACGGCTGGGATGACCTGATCTTCACGCATATTTCGGCGAAGGTGCCGGGCACTGAAGATTTCCTGATCAACCCCTATGGGCTGATGTTCCACGAGATCACCGCGTCGAGCCTGGTCAAGGTTGACCAGGCCGGCAATAAGCAAATGGACAGCCCCTACGAGATCAACCCGGCGGGCTACATCATCCACAGCGCCATCCACGAAGTGCGCCACGATGTGACCTGCGTGCTGCATACCCACACCGCTGCGGGTGTGGCGGTATGTGCGCAAAAGCAGGGCGTATTGCCCATCAGCCAGCAATCGCTGTTCGTGCTGTCGAGCCTTGGCTATCACGCCTATGAGGGCGTGGCGCTCAATCACGAGGAAAAGGCCCGCCTGCAAGCGGATTTGGGCCAGCACAATTTCCTGATGCTGCACAACCACGGCCTGCTGACCTGCGCCGGCAGCATCGCCGATACCTTCCTGATGATGTTCACCTTCCAGCGCGCTTGCGAGATCCAGGTACTGGCCCAGAGCGGCGGCACCGAGTTGATCGCCATCGAGCCGCAGATTCTCGCCGGTGCCAAGGCGATGGTGGCAGCTGTCACAAAAAGCGCCCAAGGTATGGGCGGTGCGCTGGCCTGGCCGGCACTGCTGCGCAAATTGGACCAACAGGACCCCGGGTATAAAAGCTGATGCCACTCGCCGAGATACCGCTCAGAGCCTGGCGCAAGCGCGGCCAGGACTTCGTCTTTCGTGGCCACACCGTGCGGTATTGGGTGGCCGGGCAGGGTGAGCCGTTGCTGCTGATTCATGGTTTCCCCACGGCCAGCTGGGACTGGCATTACCTGTGGCAGCCCCTGGCCCAGCGCAACCTGGTAATTGCCTGCGACATGCTCGGCTTTGGCGACTCGGCCAAACCCTTGAACCACGACTATTGCCTGCTGGAACAGGCCGACCTGCAACAGGCGCTGCTTGAGCACCTGCGCGTAGAGCAGCCGGTGCATGTGTTGGCCCATGACTATGGCGACAGCGTCGCCCAAGAGTTATTGGCCCGGCATTACGAGGGGCAGTTCCAGATGGCGAGTTGTGTATTTCTCAACGGCGGGCTGTTTCCGGAAACCCATCGGCCGGCGCTGGTGCAAAAGCTATTGCTCAGCCCTCTGGGCTGGATGATCGGCCGGGCATTTGGGCGCAATGCCTTGGCCAGCAGTTTCAACCAGATTTTCGGCCCCCAGACGCGACCCAGTGAAAGTGTGCTGGATGATTTCTGGAGTTTGATCAGTTGCAACGACGGCCCGCGTATCCTGCACAAACTCATCGCCTACATTCCCCAGCGCCGTCGTCTGCGCGAGCGTTGGCTGGCGGCCATGCAGCAAGGCGAAGTGCCGTTGCGGGTGATCGACGGCGAAGTAGACCCGATTTCCGGTGCCCATATGGTCGAGCGCTATCGCCAACTGGTGCCTGAGCCCGACACGATAAGGCTGGCCAATATCGGCCACTACCCGCAGATCGAGGCGCCGGTCCAGGTACTCAGGCACTACCAGGCGTTTCGTGAGCGCATCGGCCAGCCGTCACCGCGTGCGGCCTATTCCTGAGTCTGCGCATCATCCTGCTGCCTTATCAGGCACCATTCAGCCCTGGGCGTCTTTATTGTGACCAAAGGCTGCGTGCGTGACACTCTGCCTATTCCCATTGTCCCCAGCGGAGTTCGGTATGAGTGAGTCAGTGCAGTTCCAGGATAAGGTCGTGATCGTCACCGGCGCCGGTGGTGGCTTGGGCCAGGCCCATGCGCTGCTGTTCGCCAAGCACGGGGCCAAAGTGCTGGTCAACGACCTGGGTGGCTCAACCCAAGGCGAGGGGGCCAATGCCTCGGCGGCTGACCGGGTGGTGGCGCAGATTCGCGCGGCGGGCGGCATTGCCGAAGCCAACCATGACTCCGTCACCGACGGCGACAAAATCGTACAGAACGCCTTGGATGTTTTCGGCCGGGTCGACGTGGTAGTCAACAACGCCGGGATCCTGCGCGACAAGACCTTCCATAAAATGGATGACAGCGACTGGGACCTGGTTTACCGGGTGCATGTCGAAGGCGCCTACAAAGTCACCCGCGCCGCCTGGCCGCATTTGCGCGAGCAGGGTTATGGCCGGGTGATCTTCACGGCGTCTACGTCCGGTATCTACGGCAACTTCGGCCAGTCCAACTACGGCATGGCCAAGTTGGGCCTGTATGGCCTGACCCGCACCCTGGCGCTGGAAGGGCGCAAGAACAACATCCTGGTCAACGCGATTGCTCCTACCGGTGGCACGCGTATGACCGAAGGGCTGATCCCGCCGCAAGTGTTCGAGCGGCTCAAGCCAGAACTGGTCAGCCCGCTGGTGGTGTACCTGGGCAGTGAAGCCTGTGAGGAAACCGCAGGCTTGTTTGAAGTGGGTGGCGGCTGGATCGGCAAGACCCGCTGGGAGCGTAGTCTGGGTGTGGGTTTTGATCCCGAGGCCGGTTTTTCGCCGGAAGATGTGGCCGCGCACTGGCAGCAGATCTGCGACTTCGAAGGGGCTGCGCACCCCAAGGACAACATCGAGGCGTTGAAGGAAATGATGGCCAACTTGCAGAAGTTCAGCCTCTGATCATTGCCGGTAAATCAATGAATCCCACGGGGCGTCGATGACGCCCCGTTTTATTTTTTGCATAAAAAAGGCCGCTGCATAGGCAGCGGCCGAAGTAAGACGTTGGATCAAGGAGCGACAAATCAACGTCAGTGAACACCGGGAACAGACTGATTACTGGATCAATCCGCTATAAATCAGCTTTTCTCCCTGATGCGGGAGCGGGCTCTTTGCCCTGAAAGCCAGGCAAGAATAATCGGTTGTAACAGAATGAGTAATAGCAAATCGGGACAAGGACTGTTACCAGATCGGCAATAATTACAAGGCGCCATCGATTCTTCTGATAACCCTTCATCCATCGCATGCATGTCACCAGGCCAACGCCCGGCCAGAGAGCCCCTTCATCCTTTCGAGCGACAACACGAATACCTCCTTGGTGCGCTTATCGCTCCTCAAGGGCGGCAGTAGGGTGGGGCCTTCTGTCACTCACCGGGGAAGACGCATGACAAAAACAATAATGCGCGCCATCTTCACGCCACAGGCGCTGGCCACTGCGGTTGCGCTGGGCTGCTGTGCCCAGGCGCAGGCTGTTTCGTTCAACATCGGCGAGATCGAGGGGCAATTCGACTCTTCGCTGTCGGTCGGCGCCAGTTGGGGCATGCGCGATGCCGATAAAAGCCTGGTCGGCACCGTCAATGGCGGGACGGGCCAGGCGTCCACCGGGGATGACGGGCGCCTCAATTTCAAGAAGGGCGAGACCTTCTCCAAGATCTTCAAGGGGCTGCACGACCTTGAGTTGAAGTACGGCGACACCGGCGTATTCGTGCGTGGCAAGTATTGGTACGACTTTGAACTCAAGGACGAAGACCGCGAGTTCAAGCCCATCAGCGACCACAACCGCAAGGAAGGCGCCAAATCCAGCGGTGCGCAGATCCTCGATGCCTTCGTCTACCACAACTACTCCCTGGGCGACCTGCCCGGCACCGTGCGCGCCGGCAAGCAGGTGGTCAGTTGGGGCGAAAGTACCTTCATCGGTAATTCCATCAACAGCATCAACCCGATCGACGTGTCGGCGTTCCGCAGGCCCGGTGCCGAGATCAAGGAAGGCTTGATCCCGGTGAACATGCTGTTTGCCTCCCAGAGCCTGACCAATCAACTGACCGTCGAGGGTTTCTACCAGCTGGAATGGGATCAGACGGTGCTCGACAACTGCGGCACCTTCTTCGGCGGGGACGTGGCGGCGGATGGCTGCACCAATAACTACACCGTGGGCAGCCCGGCGATCCGACCGCTGCAACCGGTGGCCGCTGCCTTTGGTCAAGGGTTTGGCGTGACCAATGAAGGCGTGATTGTACGGCGTGCCGGTGACCGCGATGCGCGCGACTCCGGCCAGTTCGGCGCGGCCCTGCGCTGGCTGGGCGATGACACTGAATACGGCCTGTATTTCATGAACTACCACAGCCGCACACCGACCGTCGGCACCCTGACCGCCAATACCAACCTGGCCACCATCGGGCGCATCATCAACACCGCCAACGCCCTGGCGCCCGGCTCCGGTGCTGGTTTGGCGCAAAGCACCCTGCTTGGCCGTGGCCAGTACTACCTGGATTACCCGGAAGACATTCGCCTGTTCGGCGCCAGTTTCTCCACCACCTTGCCCACGGGCACGGCATGGACCGGCGAAATCAGCTATCGGCCCAATGCGCCGGTGCAGCTCAACACCACTGACCTGACCCTGGCCCTGGTCAATCCCATCGCGGGCCAACTTGCTTCACCCATCCGCAGCAATTTCGGCGACGACAACAAAGGCTACCGCCGCAAGGAAATCACGCAGATCCAGAGCACCATGACTCAGTTCTTCGACCAGGTACTGGGCGCCGAGCGCCTGACCCTGGTGGGCGAAGCGGCGGTAGTGCACGTCGCGGGCCTGGAAGACAAAAGCAAGCTGCGCTACGGCCGAGACTCGGTATACGGCGCCTATGGTTTTCAAGGTGACACCGACGGTTTTGTCACCTCCACCTCGTGGGGTTACCGGGCGCGGGCGATCCTTGACTACAACAACGCCATTGCCGGTGTAAACCTCAAGCCCAACCTGTCCTGGTCCCATGACGTCGCGGGCTACGGCCCTAACGGCCTGTTCAACAAAGGCGCCAAGGCCATCAGCGTCGGCGTGGATGCGGACTATCGCAGCACCTACACCGCAAGCCTGAGCTACACGGATTTTTTTGGCGGTGACTACAACACCCTGACCGACCGCGACTTCCTCGCCCTCAGCTTCGGCGTGAACTTCTGATCTGGCTTAAAAGAAGGACAAGACCCTATGCGTAAGATGATTGCAGTGTTGGCCCTGAGCGTATTGGCCGCCAACGTAATGGCGGCGGTATCGCCCGAAGAAGCCGCCAAGCTCGGCACTACCCTCACCCCGGTCGGCGCCGAAAAAGCCGGCAACGCCGATGGCTCGATCCCGGCCTGGACCGGCGGTATCCCGAAAAACGCCGGCGCAGTGGACAGCAAGGGCTTCCTGGCTGACCCCTTCGCCAACGAAAAACCGCTGTTCGTGATCACCGCCGCCACGGTGGACAAGTACAAGGACAAACTCTCCGACGGCCAAGTGGCAATGTTCAAGCGCTACCCAGAAACCTACAAAATCCCGGTATACCCCAGCCACCGCACGGTCAACTTGCCGGCGGACATTTACGAGTCGATCAAGCGCAGCGCCGTGAATGTGAAGGCGATCAACGATGGCAACGGCCTGGAGAACTTCACCGGTAACCGTTACTACGCGTTCCCCATCCCGAAGAATGGTGTGGAGGTGCTGTGGAACCACATCACCCGTTACCACGGCGGCAACCTGCGGCGCATCATCACCCAGGCCACGCCCCAGACCAATGGCAGCTACACGCCGATCCGTTTCGAAGAGGAAGTGGCGGTGCCGCAAGCCATCCCGGATATCGACCCGGCCAAGGCCGCCAACGTACTCAGCTATTTCAAGCAATCGGTCACCGCCCCGGCGCGGCTGGCGGGTAACGTGCTGCTGGTGCATGAAACCCTCGACCAGGTGAAGGAACCGCGCCTGGCCTGGATCTACAACGCCGGCCAGCGCCGTGTGCGGCGCGCGCCGCAGGTGTCCTACGACGGCCCGGGCACCGCCTCCGACGGCCTGCGCACCACCGACAACTTCGACATGTTCTCCGGCGCGCCCGACCGTTATGACTGGAAACTGGTGGGCAAGAAGGAGATGTACATCCCCTACAACAGCTACAAGCTCGACTCGCCGAGCCTCAAGTACGACGACATCATCAAGGCCGGGCACATCAACCAGGACCTGACCCGTTACGAACTGCACCGCGTGTGGGAAGTGGTCGGCACCGTCAAACCCAGCGAGCGGCACATCTACGCCAAGCGCCACATGTACATCGACGAAGACAGCTGGCAAGTCGCGCTGGTGGACCACTACGACGGCCGCGGCCAACTGTGGCGCGTCGCCGAAGGCCATGCGCAGTTCTACTACGACCACCAGGTGCCGGCCTACACCGTGGAAACCCTGTACGACTTGATTGCCGGGCGCTACATCGCGCTAGGCATGAAGAACGAAGAGAAAAGCAGTTTCGTGTTCGGCTTCGCGGCCAAGGCGGCGGACTACACCCCGGCGGCACTGAGGACGGAGGGCGTTCGCTGACTCCGCATCGAAGTGAGGTTGAAAATGTGGGAGCTGGCTTGCCTGCATTAGCCATAGGGATCAACGCTGTCGCAATCAACGGTAACCACGATGCGAAGCGAGCCGCTCTTGATCTTGCTCTTGATCTGCTTTTGATCTTGATCTCAGGCGCCCCGTCAAACCACGCTGGCCGGAATTCGACAGTGATTTGGGGGGTAAACCGGCAGGGATGCCGGTTTAGCCGCCCCGCGCCATGGATGGCGCGTGGCGGCGGCCCCTCAAATCACTGGCGGATTACGGGCACACCGAGCCCCGGCGAGGTGCCGAGTGGTGGGGCAAGAGCGTTTTGCTTACTTTTGCGCTGTTCAAAAGTGAGCCGCCGTCAGGGCGGAACCCTAAGTGGCCGTTACCTAAATAACGGATATGTACCCGGTCCAACTGTGTTGACTGTTAGGCCGTCTTCGCAGGCAAGCCAGCACACATTTGGACCGCGGCGCGTCAGCCAGATCAGCGTCGGCTATCAGGCCGCCACAGGATCAGCGTCGTACCGAAGTGGTGTAGATACCGATGGCCATCCCAGGCAACCCAGCTCCCACACCGAATGGTGTCCACCGCGATTTTTATGGTCTTCAATCACCCCGCTGAATACTTCTTCAACAACCGCCAACCACAGGTCTAGGGTGACGCAACAATAAAAACAGCAGGATGCAGCAATGACCGCCATGACCCGCTGCCTGGACCGTCCTGGATGCATGCCACGGCTGTCCGCCCACCACCTGTTGCGTCCGCGCTTGTCACAGCCTTTGCTCGCGGCGCAGGCGCGTGTGAAGTTGCTGTGCGCGCCCGCTGGCAGTGGCAAGAGTGCACTGCTCGCCGAGTGTGCACTGCAGGCGCCGGCGGGGTGCCAGGTTCATTGGGTGCCGCTCCATGGCGCAGCACTCAGCCCGTTGGAGTTGTGCACACGGCTGGCGCAGCACCTGGGCCTGGTGTTTGTCGATGAAGCCACCTTATTGCTCGACCTCAGCCACTGGCCCAAGCCTGTGTGGCTGTTTCTGGATGATTTCTGCCGCCTGCCGGCCCCCGAATTGGACGCGTTGCTCGACCGTCTGCTCAGCGCCAGCAGTGCGCAACTGACGTGGTGGCTGGGTGCGCGGCGGCGCCCGGTGTGCAACTGGCCGCGCCTGTTGCTGGAGGACGAATTGCTGGAATGCAGTGAGTTGTCGTTCAACGCTGCGGAGGTCCAGGCACTGCTCGCCCCAGGGCAGAGCGGTGACAGCGTGATGCAGTTCAGCGGCGGTTGGTGTGCCGGTGTACGCATCGCCGCGCTGGGCGATAACCACCCCGACAAGACCTTGCTGGATTACCTGCAACACGAACTCTTCAGTACCTTGCCGGCGCCATTGGTCGAAGCCTGGCACGTATTGGCCCACCTGCCACGCTTCAACCCAGGCTTGTGTGAACACCTGTTCGGCCATGGTGACGGCGAACAGTACCTGCGCGAGCTACAAGCACTCGGTGCATTTATCCAGCCCTGGGAAGGCACCGGCGACTGGCTGCAGGTGTTTGCACCGCTGACGCGACTGCTGCGCGACGAACCCTGGCCGGCCAAGCGTTCGTGGCACCGCCGCGCCTGCCAATGGTTCAGCGCCGAGCGCGACTGGCAAGCTGCCTTCGAGCAGGCATTGCTGGCGCAGGAATATGAAGTGGCGGTGAACCTGTTGCAGCACTTCAGTTTCGAGGACCTGTTTCGCCAGCAGAACGCCGTGCTGCTGTTGCGCCTGCATGAACAGCAGGGCGACGAATTGATGTTGGGCTCGGCGCAGTTGGTGGGGCTGCTCACGGCCGCGTTGTTGTTTGCCGGGCGCTTCGAACAGGCAGCCTTGTGCATCGAGCAACTGGCCCGCTTTGCCCCGCAACCGACGGCCGCCGCGCAACGCTATCTGCTGGCGCGCTGGCAGGCGCAATGGGGCTGGTTGCTGCATTTGAGCGGCGATGCTGAACGCTCCAGCGAGCATTTTCTTGAAGCCCTGCAAGCGCTGCCCGACAGCGCCTGGACATCGCGTCTGATGTGCCTGTCGGGCCTGACCCAGCAAGCCTTGCTGCGCGGTGAGTTGGAGGCCGCCCAACGTTTGAACCGTGAAGCGCTGTGCCTGGCTCGGTCCCACGGTTCGCTGGTATTGGAGGCCCTGCTGGAGTTGGATCACGCCCAGTTGTTGGAACAGCGTGGCGCGCCGTACCGGGCGCAAAGCCTGTTGGAAACGGTGCAAGCGATGTTGGCCGGGCAACGGCTCACCGCCGGGCCGTTGGTGGGGCGTATTGTCCTGCGGCGCGGGCATCTGGCCTTGCGTCAAGGCCAGGACGGCCTGGCTGCCGAATGTTTCGAGGCTGGCTTGAGCATGTGCCAGCAGAGCCAGGACAAGCGCGTGCTGTATGGCTTTCTGGGCCTGGCGCTGTTGGCTGCCAATCGTGGCGACTACGCCCAGGCGTTCATTCAATTGCGCGACGCCGAGCGCCTGATGCAGCAGCGCCATGTGCCCGACACGGTGTACCGCGCGGTACTGCTGTTGGTCAGCGGGCACTTCTGGTTGCAGCAAGGCCGCGCCGAATTGACGGTGCAAGCCGTGCGCCGGGTGTTGCGCCACTTTCGCGGGCCTTGCGCCAAGCAGGCACCGCCGGCCACCTTGGAACTGATCCCGCGCCTGGAATATTTGCTGGTGCTGGCCGAGGTCAAGCTGGGCTGTGCCGAGCAACCCATCGCACGGCTCAATGCCTTGCTCGACACCTCACGGCAACGCGGCATGCTGTGCCTGGAAACCGAATTGCACCTGGTGGTGGGTGAAGTGACCTGGCAACTCGGCGACCCGGCGTTGGCGCGCCGGTCGCTGCAAGCTGGCTTGGCGCTGGCGGAGCGCTGCCAGGTGCAGCAGGCGGTCCGCGAGTTGCGTTTGCGCGCGCCGGGGCTTTTAAGCGAGCTGGGCCTGGAGCCCCAGGCCGCGCCTGCCGGGGCGGCGCAGAACCCGCTGAGCCAGCGTGAACTGGAGGTGCTGCAACTGATCGCCCTGGGCAACTCCAACCTGGAAATCGCCGATCGGCTGTATATCTCCCTGCACACCGTCAAGACGCATGCGCGGCGTATCCACAGCAAACTCGGGGTAGAACGACGCACCCAGGCGGTGGCCAAGGCGAAGACGTTGGGCTTGATGGTCTAGGCGCAGAATGCCTGGCGGTATTGGCTCGGCGTGGCGCCCATGGCGTGGCGAAAGCGCTGATTGAAATGGCTGGCGCTGGAAAAACCGCACAGCAAGGCCACCTCACTGATCGCTAAAGCACTGCTGCGCAGCAGGTTTTGCGCTCGCGCCAGACGTCGTGCCAGCAGGTACTGATGGGGCGGCACACCGAAGCTCTGGCGGAACATCCGGGCGAAATGGTATTCGGACAGCGCACACATGGCGGCCAATTGGCCGAGGCTGATGGCGTCTTCCCCATGCTGGTCGATGTACTCCACCAACCGCCGCCGTTGGTGCGCGGCCAAACCGCCTTTCAAGCGCAAGCCTTCGCGGGCGCCGACCTGGCTGAGCAAGGTATGGCTGAGCAGTTCATGGGCCAGGCTGCTCGTCAGCAGTCGCTCGCCGGGCTCGTGCCAGTTGAGGCTGACCAACTGGTGAAAACGCCGGGCCTGGAAGGGGTCTTCAAGGAAGGTGCCCTCACGCAATTGCAACTCCCGTGGCTCACGGTCCAGCAGGGTGACGCAGCCGAGGGCAAATTGTTCCGGGCTGAAATACAGGTGGGCCAGGCGAATATCGCCATTGATCACCCAGGCCGACTGATGCTCGGCCGGCAGGATGCACAGTTTGTCGGGGCCGCCCTTGACGCCAGGCTGATCACGCCGAAAGGTGCCCGTGCCGCCGCCGATGTAGCAGGACAAGGTGTGATGGCTGGGGGCCTGGTAATCCTGGGCGTCATGGTGGTTGCTCCACACGGCCGCAGCCAATCCGTCACCGAGCTCGGCGCAGGCTTGCAAGCGTGCGTGGGGCGAGCGGTTGAGGGCTTGGAAGACGTGCAGCGATTGCAGCTCTGGCATGGTGTGTTCTCCGACTCCTTGCATCCTACGCTCCACCGCTGGCGCTGTGAGCCCATCGCCCGACAAAAGCGCAAGAATGTGCAAGAGCCTGCGAGGGGGTGAAGGCCACACTGTGGCTCAATCGACGGAGCCGGCTATGAATCTTTTCCTGTATCTACTCACGGTGCTCATCTGGGGCACCACCTGGATCGCCCTCAAATGGCAGTTGGGCGTGGTGGCGATTCCTGTGTCGATTGTCTATCGCTTCGGCTTGGCCGCCCTGGTGCTGTTCGTGCTGTTGCTGCTCAGCCGCAAGTTGCAGGCGATGAACCGGCGCGGGCACCTGATCTGCCTGGCGCAGGGGCTGTGCCTGTTCTGCGTCAACTTCATGTGCTTTCTCACCGCCAGCCAATGGATCCCCAGTGGCCTGGTGGCGGTGGTGTTTTCCACGGCGACCTTGTGGAACGCGCTCAATGCCCGGGTGTTTTTCGGCCAGCGGGTGGCGCGCAACGTGCTGATGGGCGGCGCGCTTGGGCTGCTGGGGCTGGGCTTTTTGTTCTGGCCGGAGCTGGTTGGGCATACCGCCAGCCCGCAAACCTTGCTGGGCCTGGGCTTGGCGCTGCTGGGCACCCTGTGCTTCTCGGCGGGCAACCTGCTGTCCAGCCTGCAACAGAAGGCCGGGCTCAAGCCGCTGACCACCAATGCTTGGGGCATGGCCTATGGGGCGGCGATGCTGGCGACCTATTGCGCGGTGCGTGGCATTCCCTTCGAGATGGACTGGAGTGCACGGTATATCGGTGCGCTGTGGTACCTGGTGATCCCGGGCTCGGTGATTGGCTTTACCGCTTACCTCACTCTGGTGGGCCGCATGGGGCCGGAGAAAGCGGCGTATTGCACGGTGCTGTTTCCGGTGGTGGCGCTGAATGTGTCCGCATTCGCCGAGGGCTACCAGTGGACGGCGCCGGCGTTGATGGGGCTGGTGCTGGTGATGCTGGGGAATGTGCTGGTGTTTCGGAAGCCTCGGGCCATTGTGCCGGGCCTCAAGGCTAGCCGGGTCTGAATGAGGGAGCTGGCTTGCCTGCGATAGCGGCAACGCTTATCTACCAGACACCCCGCGATCCAACTGTGGGAGCGGGCTTGCTCGCGAAGGCGGCCTGACAGTCGACACCGTTGGATTGTGTGTATATCCATTGCTGCGGTAACGGCCGCTTAGGGTTCCGCCCTGACGGCGGGTCACTTTTGGAAGGACCCAAAAGTAACCAAAAGGTCCTCGCCCCACCACTCGGCACCTCGCTTAGGCTCGGTGTGCCCGTAATCCGCCAGTGATTTGGGGGGCCGCCGCCACGCGCCATCCATGGCGCGGGGCGGCTAAATCGGCATCCCTGCCGGTTTACCCCCCAAATCACTGTCGAATTCCGGCCAGCGTGGTTTGACGGGGCGCTTGAGATCAAAAGCAGATCAAGATCAAGAGCGACTCGCTTCGCATCGTGGTTACCGTTGGCTGCTACAGCCCCCATATTTGACTGAGGTGCCTGCTTTATTTGAGGCCCAGCCGCTTAGCCATGCGCCCCAGGTTGGCGCGGTCCAGGCCCAGTTCGCGGGCGGCGCTGGCCCAGTTGTGCTGGTGGCGTTCCAGGCAGGCGCTGATGAGTTGGCGCTGGTAATGCTCGGTGGCCTGGCGCAGGTCGCCGCTGACCACCGGGAGGGCTTGGGTCGGTGCTTGTTCGGCCACCGCCGTACTCACGTCGGGCAAGTCCAGGTCCAGGGCGCTCAGGCTGAGAATCTTCGGGCGCTCGCGGCAGTTGCCCAGGGCTTTCAACGCGCTGCGCCCGATCAAGTGCTCCAGCTCGCGCACATTGCCGGGCCAGTTGTAGGCCAGCAGCGCCGCCTGGGCATCGCCGGTCAGGCGCAGGCTGCCCAGGCCCATGCGCGAACGGTTCTGTTCAAGGAAGAAGCCCGCCAACAGCAGCACATCCCGCCCGCGCTCGCGCAGCGCCGGCACTTGCAGCGGGTAGACGCTCAAACGGTGGTAGAAGTCGGCGCGGTAGCGGCCATTGCGCACCTCTTCGGCGAGGTCGCGGTTGGTGGCGGCAATCAGGCGCACGTCCACCTGGTGTTCCTTGTCCGAGCCCAGTCGCTGCAACTGGCCGCTTTGCAGCACGCGCAGCAACTTGGCCTGCACGGTCAACGACAACTCCCCCACTTCATCCAGGAACAAGGTGCCGCCATTGGCCAGTTCGAACTTGCCTCGGCGCTCGTTCAGCGCGCCGGTAAAGGCGCCGCGCACATGCCCGAATAGTTCGCTTTCGACCAACGTCTCGGGCAGGGCGGCGCAGTTGAGGCTGATCAGCGGTTTGTCGGCGCGCGAAGAGGCGGCGTGGATCGCCTGGGCCACCAACTCCTTGCCGACCCCGGTTTCGCCGGTAATCAGCACGGTCAGGTCGCTGCCGCCGACCAGCTTGATTTCCTCCACCAGGCGCTTGTGCGCTTTGCTCTGGCCGATCATTTCCTTGTGCTGCTGGCCGCTGGCCTGGCGATAGATCTCGGCGCGCTGGTGCTCGTCTTCGGCCCGCAGCGCCAGGCGCTCGATGCGTTCAGCCACGTTGACGGTGGCCGCGGCAAGGCTGGCGAAGGCTTGCAGGGCGTCCAGCTCGACCCGTTCAAACCGCTCGGTATCGAGGGCGTCCAGGGTCAGCAGGCCCCAGGGCTGGTCGTCGATAAACAGCGGGCAGCCCATGCAGTCGTGCACTTCCAAGTGGCCGTGCAAGCCGGCGACCAGGCCGTCATAAGGGTCGGGCAATTCGCTGTCACTGTCGAAGCGGGTAGGGCCGGGGCTGCTCAGCAGGATCTCGAAGCGCGGATGTTCGCTGACCTTGAAGCGTCGGCCCAAGGTATCGGCGCTCAAGCCGTCCACCGCCAACGGCACCAACCACTCGCCATCCAGGCGTAACAACGCGGCGGCGTCGCAGGGCAGCAGGGCGCGCATGGCTTGCAGCAGGCGTCGGTAGCGCTCGCCTTCGGGCAAGTCCCGGGACAGGTCAGCGACCAACGGCAGCAAGGTGGTGAGTAGGGGTTGTGCAGTCATAATGACTCCTTGTAGTCCTTATGACTATAAAGTGTAGGAGGTCATACTGACTACATAATATTTAACTTGTTGAAAATAAAGGATTTATAAGTTGGCATGATTACTGACTGCTTTAAGGCAATCAGTAAGAAGACCTAGGAGTCTCCCATGCTTAGTGCCCAAGACCGTGCAATCATCAAATCTACCGTGCCCCTGCTGGAAAGCGGCGGCGAAGCGCTGATCACCCATTTTTATCGCATGATGCTGTCCGAGTACCCCGAGGTGCGCCCGCTGTTCAACCAGGCCCACCAGGCCAGCGGTGACCAGCCTCGCGCCCTGGCCAATGGCGTGCTGATGTACGCGCGGCATATCGACCAGTTGGACCAACTGGGCGACCTGGTGGCCAAGATCATCAACAAGCACGTGGCCTTGCAGATTCTGCCGGAGCATTACCCCATCGTTGGGGCCTGCCTGCTGCGGGCTATTTCTGAAGTGCTGGGCAGCGAGATTGCCACCCCCGAGGTCATGAGTGCCTGGGGCGCGGCCTACGGCCAGTTGGCAGACATTCTGATCGGCGCCGAAGCGGCCATCTACGACGAAAAAGCCCAGGCGCCCGGCGGCTGGCGGGGGGCGCGGGCGTTCCTGTTGGTCAAGCGCGTGGAGGAGAGCGACGAGATCATCTCCTTCTACTTCGCCCCGGTAGACAACGGCCCGATCCTTGCGGCCGCGCCCGGCCAGTACATCGGCCTGAAACTGGTGCTTGATGGCGAAGAAGTGCGTCGCAACTATTCCCTGTCGGCCCTCACCGACACTGGCCTGTACCGCATCAGCGTCAAGCGCGAAGCGGGTGGGCGGGTCTCCAATTACCTGCATGACCAGATGCATGTCGGCGCGACCATTGACCTGTTCCCGCCATCGGGCGAGTTCACCCTGGCCGCCAGTGATAAACCGCTGGTGCTGATCAGCGGTGGGGTAGGGATTACGCCCACATTGCCGATGCTCGAAGCCGCCCTGGCAACCGAGCGCCCGGTGCACTTCATCCATTGCGCCCGTAACGGCGGGGTGCATGCGTTCCGTGACTGGGTGGACGCCCTGGCGGCCCAGCATCCGCAGCTCAAGCGTTTCTACTGCTACGCCGAGGATGACGGCATCAGCCCGGCGGCAGACAAGGTCGGCATGCTCAACCAGGAGCAACTGGCAGCCTGGTTGCCCGAGCAGCGCGACATTGATGCTTATTTCCTGGGACCCAAGGGCTTCATGGCGGCGATCAAGCGGCATCTCAAGGCGCTGGGTGTGCCGCAGGAGCAGGCGCGCTATGAGTTCTTTGGCCCGGCGGCGGCGCTGGAATAATCCCCCCTAGCAACAACACTGTCCAAAATGTGGGAGCGGGCTTGCTCGCGAAAGCGGTGTGTCAGTCACTACATGTGTCTCTGGTGCTCCGCCTTCGCGAGCAAGCCCGCTCCCACATTTTGCCCTCTATTGCTCACGATTAATCCGCAGTTAACCCCTCTCTGTTTTAACCACTGCCTGTGTGTAAACTTGTTGCCATCAGGCACAACCATAATCAGAGAAAGGGAAAGACGGGGATGATTGACGACATGCGTTTAGGCAGGGAGCGGCGCTTTCTGGTGTTGCTGGGCATCATCTGCCTGGCGCTGATTGGCGGGGCGCTGTACATGCAAGTGGTGCTGGGCGAAGCACCGTGCCCGCTGTGCATTCTGCAACGCTACGCCTTGCTGCTGATTGCGCTCTTCGCGTTCATTGGCGCCGCCATGCGTACCAAGGGCGCGCTGACGTTCTTCGAAGGGTTGGTGGTGCTCAGCGCCTTGGGTGGCGTGGCTGCGGCCGGCCATCATGTGTACACCCAGTTCTTCCCTCAGGTCAGCTGCGGCATCGATGTGTTGCAGCCGATCGTCGATGACCTGCCCCTGGCCAAAGTGTTTCCCCTGGGCTTCCAGGTCGACGGCTTCTGCAGCACCCCCTACCCGCCGATCCTCGGCCTGTCCCTGGCCCAATGGGCGCTGGTGGCATTCGTGCTGACGGCGATCCTGGTGCCCCTGTGCATCTATCGCAACCGTCACCCCAAAGCCTGAGTCACTGCGGTTGCCAAACGCTCCGTTCCTTCTGAATGAAGGCCGGAGCGTTTTTGTTTGTAGGGATTTGTGAAAGCACCGTGACGAGGGGCAACGGAAGGTGCGCGCAGCGTGCGACATGTTGTCACACGGACGCTGTCGCAGGACGTTTCTGACCCGCCAAATCGGCCCTTAAATTTGCACCCGGCGCACAAATTGTGCTGTCAGTTCGTGGTTCGGGCGGTGGCCCGATTTGTGTGCGGCCCCAACCCCTGCAGCCTCTATGAATGCCTTGTTTTATGGGGACTTGGACGGCATCCGCATGCCCTTACAAGCCGTAAGGGAAGTGGCACTGTGCCCAATAACACGGCAATTTTTGTGGTTTTTGTTGAGAATCGAACACGATAAGATCGCGAATCTTTGCAACTTTGGTGAAGGATTGTTGCTGGAATCGATAAAAATTATTTCTTTATAAGACATGGTTTATACATCGCTAGCTAACTACAATCGCCCGCACTGAATGTCCGGTGCTGTTCAATATTTGAGCATTGGAGCGGTCGAGGAGCAGATGGAAGGCTCAATGCGACCCCAGGTTCCGGCAGCCTTTCAACTATCCGCACCAAATGGAATTGGTCTGTAACAAGGCCTTTAGCCACGAAATCGAATAAGAACTCACTGCAGGTCCGTGAAACGTACAGTCATGACGTGTCGGGCAGGCTCTTATTCAATCGAAGAGAAATGCCAACCCTTGGCAGGGTGAAGTGTTGGCGATCAAAACCCAACTGCATTGCGCAAGCTGCTTTAGAGGTCGTGAGATGAGTAAAAACAGGTACCCCCGATTACTAGGCTTTTTGCCGCTGCTTGGCATGATGTTAATGCTGGGAGGCTGCAAGTGGACCTTGCTCGACCCAAAAGGACAGGTCGGTCTGGATGAACGAAACCTGATCATCACCGCTACCCTGCTGATGCTGCTGGTTGTGGTGCCTGTGATCGTGATGACCTTCGCCTTCGCCTGGAAATACCGCGCGTCCAACACCAGCGCTACCTACGCGCCGAAGTGGTCGCACTCCACCAAGATCGAGATCGCGGTGTGGCTGGTTCCGATCCTCATCATCATCGCCCTGGGTTACATCACCTATAAGTCGACCCACGCGCTGGACCCGTACCGTCCGCTGGAATCCGACGTCAAGCCTGTGAACATCCAAGTGGTCGCGCTGGATTGGAAGTGGCTGTTCATCTACCCGGACCTGGGTATCGCCACTGTCAACGAGATCCGCTTCCCGGAGCACACCCCGCTTAACTTCCGGATCACCTCCGACGCCGTGATGAACTCGTTCTTCATCCCTGCACTGGGTGGCCAGATCTACGCGATGGCAGGCATGCAGACCCGCCTGCACCTGATCGCCAACCAGAAAGCTGAAATGGAAGGCATCTCCGCCAACTACAGCGGCGCTGGCTTCACCGGCATGAAATTCAAAGCGATCTCGACAAGCCAGGAAGATTTCGACGCCTGGGTAGCTGCAGTCAAGGCCGCACCTAAACAGCTTGATCAAGCTGAATACGACGCTCTGACCAAACCGAGCCAGAACAACCCTGTCGCCTTGTACTCCGCGTATGAGCCGGACCTGTTTCAGAAAATCGTCGACAAGTACGAAGGTATGAAGCCAGGCAAGCCGGTCAAGCACGAGAAGAAAGAAGTGGCCGTGGTTGAAGGTTCTGATACGGGCGCGCATTCAACTGCTGGGGCAGAGGAGTAAACGATGTTTGGTAAATTAAGTTGGGACGCGGTCCCATTCCACGAGCCGATCGTAATGGTGACTATCGCCATGATCGCGCTGGGTGGTTTGGCGCTGGTTGCGGGTATCACCTATTTCAAGAAGTGGTCCTACCTGTGGACCGAGTGGTTGACCTCGGTCGACCACAAGAAAATCGGCGTCATGTACGTCATCGTTGCCATGGTCATGCTGCTGCGTGGTTTTGCCGACGCCATCATGATGCGTACCCAGTTGGCCATGGCCACCGAGGGTTCGCCTGGCTACCTGCCACCTGAACACTATGACCAGATCTTCACCGCCCACGGTGTGATCATGATCATCTTCATGGCGATGCCTTTCTTCACCGGCTTGATGAACCTTGCCTTGCCGCTGCAGATCGGTGCGCGTGACGTTGCCTACCCGTTCCTGAACTCCCTGAGCTTCTGGCTGCTGGTATCCGGCGTGGTGCTGATCAACGTTTCCCTGGGCGTCGGCGAATTCGCCAAGACCGGTTGGGTTGCGTATCCGCCATTGTCGGGGCTGCAGTACAGTCCGGGCGTGGGTGTGGACTACTACATCTGGGCGCTACAGTTATCAGGGCTCGGGACGACATTGACGGGGGTCAACTTCCTGGCCACCGTCCTGAAAATGCGCGCCCCTGGCATGAAACTGATGGACATGCCGATCTTCACCTGGACCTGCACCTGGGCAAACGTGCTGATCGTGGCTTCGTTCCCGATCCTGGCCGCTACCATGGCGCTGCTGTCGCTTGACCGTTACCTGGATTTCCACATTTTCACCAATGAACTTGGTGGCAATCCAATGATGTACGTGAACCTGTTCTGGGCATGGGGTCACCCTGAGGTGTACATCCTGATCCTGCCAGCGTTCGGTATCTTCTCCGAAGTGATCTCGACCTTTACCGGCAAGCGCCTGTTCGGTCACCACTCGATGGTCTACGCATCGGGCGCGATCTCCGTACTGGGCTTCATGGTGTGGCTGCACCACTTCTTCACCATGGGTTCGGGGGCCAGCGTCAACGCCTTCTTCGGCCTGGCGACGATGCTGATTTCCATCCCGACGGGGGTGAAGCTATTCAACTGGCTGTTCACCATCTACCACGGTCGTCTGCGCATGACCAGCCAGGTCCTGTGGACCCTGGGCTTCATGGTGACCTTCGCCATCGGCGGCATGACCGGCGTACTGCTGGCCATCCCAGGTGCTGACTTCGTGCTGCACAACAGCCTGTTCGTGATCGCCCACTTCCACAACGTGATCATCGGTGGTGCGGTATTCGGCTACATCGCTGGTTTCAGCTTCTACTTCCCGAAAGCGTTCGGCTTCAAGCTGCACGAAGGCTGGGGCAAAGCTGCATTCTGGTTCTGGATCTCGGGCTTCTTCGTCGCGTTCATGCCGCTCTATGCACTGGGCTTCATGGGCATGACCCGTCGTCTGAACGCCACTACCAACCCTGAGTGGGTACCGTACCTGTACGTTGCCATGTTCGGTGCGGTGATGATCGCTGTGGGTATCGCCTGCCAGCTGATCCAGCTGTACGTCAGCGTGCGTGATCGCAAGCAGAACATGTGCGAATCCGGCGACCCATGGAACGGCCACACCCTGGAATGGTCGACCTCGTCGCCACCACCGTTCTACAACTTCGCCGTGATCCCTACTGCGAACACCATTGATGCGTTCACCGAAGCCAAGGAAGACGGTACTGCGTACCAGAAGCCCAAGCATTACGAACCGATCCACATGCCAAACAACACCGCCACTGGCGTGGTGATGGGCGCGCTGTTGACCGTGTTCGGTTTCGCGATGATCTGGCACATCTGGTGGCTGGCAATCGCGAGCCTGGTGGGCACTATCGGTTACTTCATCATTCACGCTGCCCGTGATGATCAAGGCTACATGGTGCCGGTCGAAACGATCGAACGCATCGAAGCCGAGCAGCACGCTCGCCTGGTAGCCGAGAAGAAGATCCCGGCCAACCGTGTAGAAACCTCGTTGGAACAGGCTTAAACCATGTCGAACTTAGTGACCAATGCTGGACACGCCCATGTCGATGACCATGGGCACGATGACCACCACCACGACTCGGGGCCGATAACCGTCTACGGTTTCTGGCTCTACCTGATGACCGACTGCATCTTGTTTGCGTCGATCTTCGCGGTGTACGCGGTACTGGTAAACAACGTAGCGGGTGGCCCGTCGGGCCACGACATCTTCGAACTGCCTTACGTGCTCGGCGAAACCGCCTTGCTGTTGTTCAGTTCGATCACCTACGGCTTCGCCATGTTGGCCTTCTACAAGGGCAACAAGAAAGGCGTACTGAGCTGGCTGGGCCTGACCTTCCTGTTCGGCCTGGGCTTCATCGGCATGGAGATCAACGAGTTCCACCTGCTGATCTCCGAAGGCTACGGCCCGCACCGTTCCGGTTTCCTGTCGGCGTTCTTCACGCTGGTCGGCACCCACGGTCTGCACGTATCCGCTGGCCTGCTGTGGATGGCGGTGATGATGTATCAGGTCAATAAGCACGGCCTGACCAACACCAACAAGACCCGCCTGAGCTGCCTGAGCCTGTTCTGGCACTTCCTGGACGTGGTCTGGATCTGCGTATTCACCGTCGTTTACTTGATGGGGACTCTGTAATGGCTAATGCACACTCCCATGACAGCCACGATTCGAGCCACGGCAGCGTAAAGTCTTACGCCATCGGCTTCATCCTGTCGGTCATCCTGACTCTGATCCCGTTCGGCCTGGTGATGTACCCAACCTTGCCGAAGTCGATCACCTTGATGATTGTCCTGGCGTTCGCGGTGATTCAGGTGCTGGTTCACCTGGTGTACTTCCTGCACCTGGACCGCTCCAAAGAGCAGCGCGAGAACGTGATCGCGTTTGTGTTCGCAGGCCTGGTGATCGTTCTGCTGGTTGGTCTGTCGCTGTGGATCATGTTCAGCATCCACACCTACATGATGGCGAAGTGAGGTAAGACCCGATGTCGCTTAAGCACTTTATCCAAATCACCAAACCGGGGATCATTTTCGGTAACGTGCTTTCTGTGGCGGGCGGTTTCTTCCTGGCCTCCAAGGGACATGTCGATCTGGCCATCTTCCTGGCGGCAATGATCGGTACGTCCCTGGTGGTTGCTTCCGGTTGCGTATTCAACAACTGCATCGACCGTGACATCGACATCAAGATGGAGCGCACCAAGAATCGCGTGCTGGTCCAGGGCCTTATCTCCCTGAAGCTGGCACTGATCTACGCGACCGTCCTGGGTGTTGCCGGTGTGGCCCTGTTGTACAAGGTGGCCAACCCGTTGGCGGCGCTGTTTGCCGTGATCGGTTTTGTCATCTACGTCGGCCTCTACAGCCTGTACCTCAAGCGCAAGTCGGTTCACGGCACGCTGGTGGGCAGCCTGTCGGGGGCGATGCCGCCGGTGATTGGTTATGTGGCTGTGACCAATAGCTTCGACATGGCCGCGCTGACGCTGCTGGTGATGTTCAGCTTGTGGCAGATGCCGCATTCCTACGCCATTGCGATTTTCCGCTTCAATGACTACCTGGCTGCGTCGATTCCGGTATTGCCGGTCAAGCGTGGCATCCAGGTGGCCAAGAAACACATCCTGCTCTACATCCTGGCCTTCCTCGTGGCGACCTTGATGTTGACCTTCAGTGGCTACGCCGGCATGAGCTACCTCGCTGTTGCCGCCGCCATGGGCATGTACTGGTTGTACATGGCCTGGACCGGCTACAAGGCGGTGGACGACACCGTCTGGGCGCGCAAGCTGTTCGTGTTCTCGATCTTCACCATCACCGCGCTCAGCGTGATGATGTCCCTGGATTTCCAAGTGCCGAAAGAGCTGTTGCTGACCTACGCTCACTGAGTGGTCTTGCAGTAAAAAAGCCCCGCCTTCGAAAGTCGCGCGGGGTTTTTTATTGAGCGCTGCGCCAAACCGGATACGCTGCGTTATCGTTGACGTTTTTCGCGAGCGAGCGCGCTCCTACACCCTAATTCTTCGAATGCAGGAAGCAATGCAATGAGTAAAAAAGCCGTAATGGTCTTCAGTGGCGGGCAGGATTCGACCACCTGCCTGATCCAGGCCCTGCCGCTGTATGACGAAGTGCACTGCATTACCTTTGATTACGGCCAGCGCCATGTGGCAGAAATCGAAGTGGCCCAGAAGTTGGCCAAGCAGTTGGGTGCCACTGTGCACAAAGTGATGGATGTGTCCCTGCTCAATGAGCTGGCGATCAGCAGCCTTACCCGTGACAACATTCCGGTGCCGACCGTGAACAGCTCGGGCGAAAGCCTGCCGAGCACCTTTGTGCCGGGGCGCAACATCCTGTTCCTGACCCTGGCTGCGATCTACGCCTACCAAGTCAAGGCCGAGACCGTCATCACCGGCGTGTGCGAAACCGACTTCTCGGGCTACCCGGATTGCCGGGATGAGTTTGTCAAAGCGCTCAACCAGGCCCTCAAGCTGGGCATGGAATATGACGTGCGCCTGGACACGCCGTTGATGTGGCTGAACAAGGCCGAGACCTGGGCCCTGGCCGATTACCACGGGCAACTGGAGCTGGTGCGCGAGCAAACACTGACTTGCTACAACGGCATCATCGGTACCGGCTGCGGCGAGTGTGATGCGTGCAACCTGCGCGCTCGGGGCTTGAATGACTACCTGCAGAACAAGACACCTGTCATGCAGAGCCTCAAGCACAAGTTGCAACTCAAATAACCCTTGTAGGAGCGAGCTTGCTCGCGAAAAACCTGAGAGCGCCGCGTTCCACCAGATGCGCTGCGTGATCGTTGACGTTCTTCGCGAGCAAGCTCGCTCCTACAGGATTATTGATAGCGTTTGAACAATGAGCGTGCGCCATAGGCGGGCAGGATATTGAAGAACGCAAAGCCGACTTTGATCGCGATCTGGACATAAATCATGCTGAGGATATCGCTGGTCTGCATCGCCCCGTAGAAGGCAATGAAGCAGAACAGGAAGCTGTCGATAATCACCGCGAAGAACGTACTGAGGAATATCCGCAGGTACAGGTACCTGGAGTTGGTCAGCTCCTTGATCTTGCACAGCAGGTAGGAGTTTATGTTCTCCGACACCAGGAACGACACCGAAGAGGCCACCAGCACCGACGATACTTGCAGGATCACGTCGGTATAAGGCCCATCCAGCTTCCAGCCCGGCAGCCCCGGCAGGAACGTGGAGCCATACAGCAGGATGATGATCATCGCGTTGCTGGCAAACGCAAACAGAATGGCCCGCCTGGCCAGGCGCAAACCAAAATTCTCGTTGAGCAAGTCCACGATCAAAAAGGTCAGCGGGTACAGGAACGTGCCCGGCGTGACGATGATGCCCAAGGACTCCAGATAAATCGGCTTGGTCGCGGCAATGCTGGTGAAGATATAGAAGGTGAACAGCAGCAAGTTCAGGATGATGTAGATCATCCAGGAGTTTTCATTGCGGTCGTTTATCTCGTAAGCGGTCAGTGCTCCGCCTTGGGAATAGAACTTCTTGTACAGGTTCTTGATTTCCATCTTGTTGAAGTTGTCCATCATTTCGCTGCTGAGCACTTCACTCAGCTTGATCTTGAGGACCTTGCCCGTGGCGATCACCATGATCACCGCCAGGCGCTTGTCATTTTCAAAACCCAGCAACTTGTATTTGCTGTTTTCAACGGCGCCCTCAGATGGTGTCATTGAAGCGCTCCTCAAGGATGTCGCCGATGACACACAACCGGTCTGAGTTCCCGCAGGGTTCGAGGGTGATGAACAGCTTCTTGGTGGCGCGGTCGTATACCAGCTTTTCTTTATCGTCGCTCGACGAGCCTTTCTGCACGATCAGCAAGTCCCCCGGTTCGTTGAGGCCGGGAATTCCGTGCTCCAGGCGCACGCCGATCAGGTTGCAGGCGCTGCCAAAGTAGTAGGTCAGTGGATGAAGCGTGGCCAGTTCACCGATGCGCTTGCCCAGGTTCTGCATGAGCAGGCTTTCCTTGAGCACAGGCACTGCCGCGGGGTTCTTGTTACCCAGCGGGGAAACGTTGCTCTCGATGACTTCCTTGGCCTCAAAACTGATGGTCTCGATTTCTTCGTAGGACACGCCAAAGAAGTCCGAGATCTTGCGAATCGTCGACTGCTGTACGTTAACGACCTTGCCTTCCAGGATGTTGTAGATAGTCGTCCTGGTCAGGCCGGCGGCACTGCTTAACGAAAGCTGGGTTTCGCCACGACTCTTGATCAAGTACTTGATGTTGCTCTTCAAGTGCTCGGTTTTTTCCCGTCTGTGTATCAAGTGCTCACCACTTCCATTTAGTCATCAGTCCATGCCGGCACAACCCGATGTTGCGGGTTTGGCGGCAGTGAAAGTGTTGCATGCGCCCGCTATAACAATAAAGTACTGAGTGCAGGGATACGCCTTGGTGGTAAATCCGGCAACGGCTTTCTCGTCATACTCTTCTGAACGGCCTGCGCGAATCCCTCGCGCCTCTACAAGGAGTAGTCACCATGGTGCGTGTCAGTCGTCGATCCCTTCTCGCCCTGGGCGCGGCCCTGCCTGTGATGGGGCAGCTCAATTGGGCCGTCGCCAGCCCGGCGCCGACGAAATCTGACAAGGTGCTGCTCAATTACAACGAAAGCCCCTACGGTCCTTCAGACGCGGCTCGCCAGGCGATGCAGCGCGCGATAGCGGCGTCCGGACGTTACCCTTACGGGGATATGTACGCATTGGCCGCGCTGTTCGCCCAACAACAGGGCATAGCCGAAGAAAACGTCGGGGTATTTGCCGGCTCGATGGCCGCCCTGCGTTACGCGGTGCTGGCGTTCACCAGCCAGACCCGCGGCCTGGTGATGGCCACGCCGTCCTACGAAGTACCGCGCCAGGCGGCCGAGTCGATCAAGGCGCGGGTGCAAGAAGTGAACCTCGACGCCCAGCATGCCCACGATGTGCCTGCCATGCTCGCGGCGGACCCACAGGCCGGCATGCTGTACCTGTGCAACCCCAACAACCCGACCGGTACGCTCACCTCGACCGAGGCCATCCGCCAAGCCCTGGCGCACAAACCCAAGGGCAGCGTGCTGGTAGTGGACGAGGCTTATATCGACTTCTGTGACGCCCCCAGTTGCGTGAGCTGGGTCAACGACCATGACGACCTGCTGGTGCTGCGCACGTTCTCCAAGATCTACGGCATGGCCGGTGCGCGCCTGGGCCTGGCGATCGGCCACCCGGCGCTGCTGGAGCGGTTGGCGGTGTTCGGCGGCGACAACGTCCCGGCCGGCGCCAGCTTGTTGGCCGCCCGTGCCAGCCTGGAAGACGCGCAACTGGTGGGCCAACGCAAAGCGCGCAATGCCAGGTTGCGCGATGAGACGATCGCCTGGCTCAAGGGCCGGGGCTTTACCTGCACCGTTTCCCACAGCAATTGTTTCATGATCGACGTGAAGCGCCCGGCTGAGCAGGTGATTGAGCGGTTGGCCGCACAGAATGTGCTGGTTGGGCGGGTGTGGAAGACTTGGCCGCATTGGGTGCGGGTGACGGTGGGTAACTCGCGGGAGATGGAACGTTTTCGCGAGGCCTTTGCGACGCAGGTGGTCTGATCAGGCGGCGCTATAGCTGCTCACGGTCGGTTCGCCATCGGAAGCACTGGACAAGGCCGTCAGGCATGTTTCATTCTTTCCCCTGTTTAGAGAAATTTCCTACGGAGTGGGTCGGCTCTGATCAGAAGCTTCCGGATTGAAGCACTTCCGTCAGATCGCTAGCTTCACCCCGTTGTCACTCATCAGGGATGATATTCATGCGAAGCGATGGTCAAGCCAATAACAACACGCTCATTCAGCCCGCTGATGTGCGTCAATTGCTCGATGCGGAGCTGAGTCGACGTGGCCTCGGACATTTCGAGGTTTATCAATGCGGGCCGACGCTGGATGAAGCGGAAATCATCACCAATTACCCCGATGCGCTGGACCGCGGTGACGCGGCGGATGATTTTTACCAACGCGGTCAATTGTTGTCCTTGTCCAAGCGCCGCATAAAACCGTTTTTCTGGAGCGATGAAAACATCCTGGCCCCTGCGGCAGAAGCGGTGCCGGTGCCGGGGCCTTGTGCACCTGTGGGCGAGGGCGCCAGTTTTATTGTGCATGGCAACCAGGGTTTTTATTCCATTCTCAACCTGTGCAGTTTCGGAGAGCATCAACAGTTTCGCGAAAGAGTGCTGGCCAACAAAAGCGAACTGCAGATGCTGCTGGTCTCGGTTTACGATGAGGCGCTGGAAAGTGGCGCAACCTCGCTCGCCCCTGTTGTACGGAAAACCGTGCTGACTCCTCGCGAAACAGAGGTATTGTCCTGGACCAGCCTGGGCAAGACCTATAACGAAATAGCGCTCTTGGTCTCAATGAGCCCGCGTACGGTAAAGTTTCATATGAAGAATATCTTCAGCAAGTTGAATGTCACCAACGGCAAGTCCGCAATCCGTAAAGCCTTGCAACTGGGCTATATCCGCGAACAGGCCTGATCCGCAGGCACTCCCTTGTAAAAATACCGCGCTCGCCGATGAGTTTTCATCGGCGAGCGCGCGCGTGCACGCCTGATTTGGCGCTACCTGTCTAAAAGGGCAGCTTGTTCACTGTTAAGCGGTGCTTTAGTTTTTTTGCAGCCGATGAGTCTAGCTCAGGCAAAAAAAACAATAGCCGCAGCACTCAAAAATCCTCTTCGTCCTGCGCGGATCGAGTGTTGCAGCGTGCCGCTTAATTATGGAGTGATTATGCTGGTCGATAAAAACAAAGAACCTGCTAGCGAATACGCTGCTGGTATTTCCCGGGAAACATTCGGGATGCTTAAGCACTTGTGTAAAAAAGATAACTATCACTGGGCCATCGCACTGGGTAAGGACTATGCAATTATTGCTTTTGCCATTTACCTGTCGTTGGGCGTCAGCTATTGGTTCTACCCGGTTTCGCTGTTTTTGATCGGCACCACTCAACGTGCTTTGACTAACGTACTGCACGAGTCAACCCACAAGGTGCTGGCGAAAAATCGTGCGATCAACTGGTTTGCCGGTACGTTTCTTTCTGGGTACCTGGTCTTCCACTTGTACCAGTCCTACAGCACTTCGCACATCAAGAACCACCACGTGCACTTGGGGCATCCAGAAAAAGACCCTGACTACAATTTCCATCTCAAGTGCGGCCTGTATGACCTTCAACAAAGCGAGCGCGAGTTCTTCTTGAAGAACGTCGTGATGGCGCTATCCGGCTACAGAACCCTTCAGTACATCAATTATGTGGTCAAGGACCGTGTCCAGGGGCAAGACCCGCGCATCCGCAAGGAACGCATGATGATGTGGGCTTATTGGGCGGTGATTTTTGCTGTGGTCGCCTGGTTTGGGGTGGTCGCTGAATTAGTGTTGTTCTGGCTGGTGCCGCTGTTTACCACCGCCGTGGCCGTAGGCTGGATCATCGAGCTGGCCGAGCATTATCCGATGCCGGCCGTTGAGACCGACAAGCTGTTGTTGACCCGCAACCGTAAAGGCAATGTGCTGGAGAACTTCTTTTTCGGTCGCCACGACGACAATTACCACCTCGTGCACCACCTACATCCGTCCATTCCCCACTGGAATATGCGCAAGGCTCATAAGCTGCTGATGACTCACCCTGAGTACGCGCGCTGGGACAACCTGTGGGCCGGGATCTTTACCCGTGATCGGCAGAGCCGCCATAAGGAAACGTTGCTCAGTTACGCGGCCAAGTTCCGCGCCCACAAGATTGCCAACCACACCGACGATTCGAGTTTCGCACGTCGTATGCTCAACCAGTCCTACGGGGTTTAATGCCATGAACACGATCGACAACAGCCTGCTGGCAACCCTGGCCCTGAAGAAACTGGCGGCGAACAAAACCTATCGCGATTTGTTCCTGCAGAGCGAGACGCTACGCGACTTCCTGCGGCCTGCCGCTCTTCGTTACATCATCTCCGAAGATCGCCTGGAGATGCTTGATAAGCTTGGGGCCCTGCTGGAGAAAGGCTATCGCACCGGTGTCGAGTTCGTTGGCGAGGAAGCGACGACATTAGCCGAGGTCACCACGGCTACCGATGAGTACCTGAAACTCATCGACTTGATTGCACAGCACCCCAAGCTTGGAGAACCCCCGCAGTTGGGGTTCGACCTGTCCAACGTCGGCACCATCATTTCCCGCGAACTGGCGATTGAGAACTGCTCGAAGATCCTGACCCACGCAGCCGATAAGGATATCGGTGTGATCATCAGTATGGAGCGTTCTCAATGGACGGATTCGATCCTCGATATCTTCCTGCAACTGAGCGGGCGCTTCCCCAACGTGGGTATCACCTTGCAGGCGCAACTGAATCGAACCCCGGATGACCTCGGGGCGGTCCTGGAAACCGGCTGCAAAGTACGCTTGGTCAAAGGCGTCTATGCTGAGCCTGCCGCGATTGCTTTACCGCGTGGCAATGCGCTCAACGAGCGTTACCTGGGGTTACTGGACCGAATCAATGGCGGCCGTGGTCCGTTCGCTTTCGCGACCCAGGACCCATTGCTGGTTGAAGAAATCCTCACCAGCCGCATCGCCGACCGAGGCGAGCTGGAGATGCTTCACGGTGTGCGCCCTGAATTGATTCAGAAGGTAAAAAACCAGGGTCAGGTTAAGGCCCGCGTGTCGGCGGTGTATGGCACCAACTGGTACCTGCACCTGTTGCACCGTGTGGCTGAGTTTCCGCAGAACATTTTCCTGGCGCTGGATGACGTGGCTTCGCCACGGGCCTCTGAAACCGCCACTCATTACTGAAAAAGGACATTCTTATGAAGCAGTACGTCGCATTGGTGGATGTCTACTCGAGCGGTAATTTCCTGCCGCAATATTTTCGGGACGCTGGCTTCAGTCTGATCCATGTACAGAGTACTCCAGTGTTGATGCCGAGCATGCTCGGCCCGGATCTGTCGGAGTTCGAACACAATTTGGCGTTCAACGACAACGCTGAAGAGATCGTGCAGCGCCTGCGCGAATTCAACGTAGTCGCCGTCATTGCTGGCCAGGAGCCCGGCGTGCCATTTGCCGATTACTTGAGCGAACAACTGCAGTTGTCCACATCCAACGGCAGCGCGGGGTCACGTGCTCGCCGCGACAAGTTTGAGATGATCAATAAAGTCGCGGCCGCGGGCCTGTTGACCGCCCGCCAGATCAAATCCTCGGACCCCGAGCAACTGCTGGCTTGGGTAGAGGCCGGCCATGTGTTTCCGTGCGTGATCAAACCGCTGAGCTCGGCTTCGACAGACGGCGTCTCGATCTGCCACAACGTCGAGGACGTCAAGCGCGCCTGTGAGGAGGTCATATCCAACCTGGACATCTTCGGCCTGGCCAACACCGAGATTCTTTGCCAGTCCTACCTCAAGGGCCCGGAGTATATCGTCGATACCGTCAGCCGTGATGGGCAGGCCTACGTCTGTGGGATATGGCGCTATGTGAAGCGTGAAATCAGTGGCGGCAAGAACATCTATGACCGTGACGTTCTGATTGCGCCGGACAGTGCCGAGGCCAACGTACTGGTCGATTACATTGTGCAGGCGCTCAAGGCGTTGGGTATCAATAATGGCCCAGCCCATTCGGAAGTGATCCTCACTGAAGCCGGCCCTGCGCTGGTAGAAGTCGGTGCTCGCTTGAACGGCAACATGGAGCCCCGATTCCACGACATCAGCCTGGGCGGCAACCAGGCGCAGCTCACCTACCTGGCGTACTGCGATGGTGAGGCGTTCAAGGCAAACTATGCCGGCAAGCGCTATCAAAAACTCAAGGAAGCCTGTGTCATTAACACCGATACCACGCTGCAAGGTGAGGTCACTGGTTTCAACGACTCCGCTATCCACTTGATCGAGGCGCTGCCCTCGGTGCATAAGCTGAGCGTCAAATACAAGGCCGGCAAGTTGATGAAAAAGACCGTGGACCTGCTCAGCAGCCCCCTGCGGGTGTTTCTGGTATCGGAGAGCCAGCGCAGTATCGACGAGGATTACGAGCAGATTCGCCAGAACAAAGACAACGTCTATGTGATCCGCTGATGATGGGCACCTATCGCGCTTTACGTGGGCTCAATGCCCGCTTGCAGTTGCTGTTCCTGATCACCCTGGTGTTCCGCATGGGCACCATGGCGTTCCCTTTCTATGCGGCGTACCTGATTCATCAGCACGCCGTATCGGCGGGCACCGCAGGTTTGCTGGTGGGCGTGTATGGCGCGGGTGCGTTGTTTGTTGACTTGATCATCGGCGGGGTGATCAAGCGTTTTTCTGCCAATCGGGTGATCCTCGGTTCGTTACTGCTCAACGCGGTGCTGCTGCTGATCATTCCGTCGGTGGAGAACACCGCGGTGTTGTTTGTGCTGTCGTTTCTGTGGGGGGGCTGCTACGAAGCATTCACCCCCGCCACGTTCTCCGAAACTGTAGCTCACAGCAGTAGCGAATCGCGCAAGGTGGCGTTCTCCTGCAACCGCCTGGCGATCAACATCGGCATGGCAATCGGGCCGCTCTTGGGCAGCCTGATTTTCCTGAGTAACGCCGATGCGGTGTTCTACCTCAACGCGGCGTTGTCCCTTGTCGCCTTTATCGCCTGCCTGTGGCTTGGGCGTACGGTACCGGTGACACAAGGGGCTGGCGTTGCCAGTAAAGGCAACGGGCTGCCAGAAAACGCAATGCACGAGCGTTCGCGCTTGCTGGTGATTCTGCTGGCGGCGTTGCCGGTGCACATCGCCTATGCACTGCCGCCAACGTTTCTGTCGGCCTACATCATCAACTACACCGAGTTGCCGGCTTACTACGTCGGCATCATCTTTTTTATCAATGCACTGCTGGTGATTCTGTTCGAAGTACCGATTAACCAACGCATGTCGCACCTGTCGAGCAGTCGCTCCCTGGTGGCCGGTTTCCTGATGGCCGGCGTAGGGTTTTTCCTGATGGGCTTCAGCCATATCGGTGCGTTGTTGCTAGCCGCGACCGTGCTATGGAGCCTGGGGGAGATGGTCGTGTTCCCCAGTATCACCCACTACGTCAGCAGTATCTCCAGCCGTCACACCGTTGACCGCAACCTCGGCTATTACTCGGCGGGAGTGAATATCGGCGTAATGATCACACCGCCGCTGGCGTTCATGCTGATGTCACAGCCATCCCTGCCTTCGCCGTGGCTGCTGGCGGGTACGGTATTGCTGTTGTTCGCAGTGGCAGTGGGCGTGATGAAAGGATCGGCTGTTTTGTGGAACAAGGAAGCATGAAATGAATAGGGTGCATTTGAACACTGCCGGTGCGGGCCTGATGTCGTCGGCCACGCTCAATGCTATACAGCGTTTTACCTCCATTGAAGCGCAGATAGGCAGCTACGAAGCCGAGCTTGCCTATGAAGAGTTGCTCAACGTCGACCTGTACCGGGTGATGGCCGGGCTGTTGAATGCCCAGCCTTCACAGATTGGTTTTTTCAGCAGTGCCACCGAAGCCTGGACAAGCATCCTCGGCAAACTGCAATTTCCCCAGGGTAAGCGGGTCTGGGTATCAACTTCTGAGTACGCGGCAAACCTGATCTTTTTCAACTACCTCAAGCTATCGTGTGGCATTCGCGTCGAAGTGATCCCCACCACGGCCACCAGCCCGCTGGACTTGGAGTGGGTGCGGCGTCATTTGGACGATGATGTGTTCCTGGTCAGTGTGTCGCACCTGCCTTCGTGTTGTGGGGTGATCAATCCGGTGGAAGCGCTGGGGGCACTGCTCAAGGACGCGAATGCGTTGTATGTGGTGGATGCCTGCCAGTCGTTGGGGCAGTTACCGCTGGATGTGCGCGATATCCACTGTGATTTATTGACAGGTGCGGGCCGCAAGTTTCTCTGCGGGCCCCGTGGCAGTGGTGTTGCTTACGTGTCGCCACGATTGCTTGGCCAATTGCAGCTCAATTTTGCCGATTTGCACGCCGCCAGCACAGATGGCCAGGTCAACCGGCTGGACGTGGCCAGTGCGCGGGTGCTGGAAATAGCTGAAAAAAGCCTCTCGGCCCAGGTGGGCTTGCATACGGCGCTGCAGGAATATGTGCAGGTCGGCGGCGGGCAGGTGAGTACGGAGCCCTATGCGCTGTTGATGAAGGAATTGCGACGCCTGCCGCAGTTGACGCTTATGTGTGATCAGTTCGAGCAGACTGGAATTGTCTCGTTTGTGCCGCACAACCTGCCGGCCAAGGCATTTGTCGGCCAAGCCCGCGAGCTGGGGCTCAACTTGTGGGCAGGTACCACCGCTCATACTCCGTTGTTGCTTAAAGACTTGGGCGTCACACACTTTGTGCGTGCCTCGGTGGGCCGGCATATCACTCTCGCCCAAGTCGAGCAGGCTCTGTTGACCCTGCGTAGTTTGTAGTGTCGGGCAATTACTGGGCGGCGATGGCGTAACCGTCAAAGGCGCTTTGCTGTTGCAGCGCGGTCACGATGCTCTTGCGCGTGACCGGCTGCTCGGCGCCGCTGTTGTCGATGAAGGTTTCGCTCGCAAGCTCCGCCTCGCTGCCTTCGCCCACAAAGGTGAAGCCCAGGAACTCCAGCGCTTCGCGGTCCACGTTGAGCTTGGAGCGCGGCGTGCGCAGCGGCAGGGTGACGCTGATGCCATCCTTGCTGATCACAAACACTTCGGTGTCTTTCTTGGTGCGTGCAGCCTTGCCCTTGCCGGCGCTCGGGTTGCTGATGGCCTGGTGCGACTGGTTAAGCACCTTGAGGGCCAGGCCGTAGACCAGTTCCTGAAACTCTGGGTCGTCCTTGAAGCTGGACAGGATGCGGCTGATCGAGAACTGGCTGCTCAGGTGTTCCAGCGCGGCGTTGTCTGCGGCTTCGGCGTCTTTCAATTGCTTGAGCTGGCCCATCAGCTCATAGGCTTTGTCATCGTCAAAGGCATCATGGGCCTGGCGGATGGCAACGCGCAGCTCGCGGATCTGGTCGCTTTCCTTGGAGGTGTGAAACGCGTCCAGCACCATCTCGCTGATGATCTTGGCGGCTGGCACATGCTGTGAAAGATTGATGGCGTTTTCGTATTCGGCTTTGGCGTGCAGGGCGACTACGGATTCTTCGGCGGATTTTTCGGTGTAGGAATCAGACATTAAAATTTCACTGCGTAGTATGCGGAGAGACAAAAAAACGTCGGGCATTTTCAGCGGGTGAGGGGATCAGGTCAAGGCAGGCCGCTATTCGTCCAACTGTGTGAGACACGCCTGGAGAATATCCAGGCCTTCCTTCAACACCTCAGGCTCGATGGTCAGCGGGGCCAGCAAGCGTACGATGTGCCGCGACTTGCCGCTGGGCATCAGCAGCAAGCCCGCCTTGCGCGCCAGCTCCAGCAGTTGCGCCAGTTGCTTGGGGGCGGGTGTGCCGTCGGCATGGGCCAGTTCAATGCCCCGCATGGCGCCGACACCGGTAAGGCGGCCCAGGTAGGGCGACAGTTGTTGCGCGCGCCAGGCTTCATAGCGGCCCACAATCGCGGCCTCCTGCGCGACGCCCCACGCGTTCAGATGTTCATCGCTCATCACCTCAAGGGTCGCCAGCGCCGCCGCACAGGCGATGGGATTACCCGAGTACGTACCGCCCAGGCCGCCTTTGGGCAGGTTGTCCATCAGCGCCTTGCGCCCGAGCACCGCCCCCAGTGGCATGCCGCCGGCGATGCTTTTGCCGAGCAGCAGCAGGTCCGGCTCGATGCCCAGGCGCGAGAAGGCGAAACGCTGGCCGGTGCGCCCGAAACCCGACTGGATTTCATCAATGATCAGCAGGATGTTGTGCTGGTCGCAGAAGCGCCGCAGAGCCTGTGCGAAATCAGTGTCCAGGGCGAGAAAACCGCCTTCGCCCTGCACCGGCTCGATGATGAAGCAGGCCACATCGTTTACGTCGATTTCCACGCTGAACAGACGGTCCATGGCCTTCAGCGCTTCGGCGCAGGTCACACCATTATCGGTGCTGGGGTAGGGCAGGTGATACACAGGGCCGGGCAGTACACCAACCTTCTGCTTGTAGGGCGCGACCTTGCCATTGAGGTTGAGGGTTGCCAGGGTGCGCCCGTGGAAGGCGCCGTCAAAGGCGATCACCGCCGTGCGCCCGGTGGCACCACGGGCGATCTTCAGGGCGTTTTCGGCCGCCTCGGCGCCGCTGTTGGTGAGCATGCCGCTGACCGGGTATTCCACCGGGATAAAAGCGCTGAGACGTTGCATCAGCTCGATGTAGGGCGTATGCGGTGCGGCGTTGAACGCGTAATGAGTAAGCCGGGTGGCTTGCTCGCAAATCGCCGCCACCACGGCCGGGTGGCAATGGCCCAGATTGAGTACGCCGATACCGCCCACAAAGTCGATGTAACGCTTGCCCGCCGTGTCCCAGACTTCGGCGTTTTTACCGTGGCTCAGGCTGATGGGATGAACGATGGAAATCGACTGACTGATGGTGGCGTGGCTCATGACGGGAAGGCTCTGCGGTGGCGTGCGGGAGCTTATCTAAGCTGCGCGCCGGGCCTTGCCGCAAACGAAATAAAGTTGCCGGGTCATTCCACCTTGGAAGGAGCTGCGGCTATTCCGACACCCCATCCTTGCCCGCCGCCTTGGACCGATACAAGGCTTGATCGGCCCGCGCCATCAGCGCAGCCGGGGATTCCCCCATGCGCCGCTCTACTACGCCCAGGCTCAGGGTAACGTTCAACGCGCCCAAGGGGGTCGCCGTCTTGATTTTATGGCGAATCCTTTCGGCCAGCTCTTTGGCCGTGTCCAGGCTGCTTTTGGGCAGCACCACCATAAATTCATCGCCGCCCCAGCGCGCCAGCAAGTCGCTTTTACGTACACAGGCTTCCAGCTGTTCCACTACCCGTATCAGGGTCTGGTCGCCGACGCCGTGGCCGTATTGGTCATTGATCGGCTTGAAGTCATCGACATCCATGGCCACCAGCGCCAGTGGCAGGCGGAAGCGCTCGGCACGGTCGCATTCTTCCAGCAGTACTTTTTCCAGGCGGTACCGATTGGCGATGCGCGTCAGGGCGTCCCGCTCGGCCAAAGAGCGGTTTTCGTCCAGTTGCAATTGCAGTTGCTGGTTGACGCGCGACAACTCAAGGGTGCGCTCCGCGATTAGTGCTTCCAAGGACTGGTTGCGCTTTTGCAGCTGTTCGATGGAGCATTTGCGTGTATGAATATCGCGGTGTGCGCCCACCATGCGCGCCACGGAACCGTCGGGGTTGCGGGCAATGACGTAGCCACGGTCCTCGATCCACAGGTACGTACCGTCTTCTTTGCGACAACGGTATTCGGCCCGGTAATGAGGGGCGCGTTGGCAGATGTAGTCATCGAACCCGGCCATCACGCGGGGGTAATCCTCGGGGTGGATCACGTTCTCCCAGGTGAACACGCTGTTTTCCAGGGAGTGGTGGGAGTAGCCAAGCATTTCGTACCAGCCGGGGTTGCGGTAGACGAAGCCGGTGTTGGCGTTCCAGTCCCAGATGCCATCACTGACCAGTTCCATGATGGCGTGCAACAGGTCGACGTTAAGGTCGGACACCTCATTGCGTAGCGGTTCTTTGCCGGATGTATCGTCCATCTGCGCGCTTCCTGCGGGGGCTGGCGCCCAAGGCCAGTCATGGTTGAAGCCGATACTCCGTGGCTGGCGCTACTGTACATCGGCGCTTGCGCGCTTTGAATAGGGCAGGTGTGCTGCTTATGACGAGTGGCGAAACGCTATTTTTCTGGCGCCATCATCTTTGTCCGAGGCCTTCCATCCGCGTTGTGCTGGTAAATGGACTGCGGTTGGCCCTGCTCATTGAAAAATACCTGGCCAATGCCTGCCGAGTTCCACAATCGCTCACCCGCTTCGGCGTGCTCGGGAATATAGGGCACCACCTGCATGGTGCGCCGGCGAGTAAACCAGTTGAGCGGCGAACGCGGGGAGTAGAGCCAGCGGTTGAGGCGGTCGAACCATTCCAGCAGGCGCGGCGGGAACTCGTTCTTGATGCCGCTGCTGGTGATTTGCCAGATATTGGGGCCGCCGTTGCGGTGGCGGATCAGCACTTGGTAGACAAACGAGTAATGCACGTCACCGGAAAGGATCACGTAGTTACCCGGCGTGCGTGAGTGGCGCAAGATATTCAAAATCACCTGGGCGGCGCCGCGGTGAGCCATCCAGTTCTCGGCGTCCACCAGCAGCGGGAAACCGCACCAGCTGAAGACCTTTTGCACCGTCTCGATCAGCTTGACGCCAAAGACCGGCGCGGGCGAGACAATGATGGCTGACGGGTGGTCCAGCAGGGCTTGTTGCAGTTCACTCAAGGCTTCCCAGTCCAGCAGGCCAGAGGGTTGCTTGAGGGTGAACTCGCTGCGCCAGCGTCGGGTGCGGGTGTCGAGTACCACCAGTGCCGGGCTGGTGGGCAATACGTAGTGCCACTGCTGGAATTTCAGCAGGGCCTCCAGCAACGCGTCTTGCGCCGCTGTGTCGAGATGATTGCCTTGTGCCTGGCCGGTGAGTGCCTGGGTCTGGCTCAGGAGTTCGCCAAATACCTGGGGCTGGTTGCCCCAGCCTTGGCATAGCAGATACGCCAGCAAGGCATTGCCGATGATGCGTTTGGAAAAGGGATGGCCGTAGGCGGTTTCTTCCCACTGCGCGCTGAGGTTCCAGTCGTCGGTGACGTCGTGATCGT
The DNA here is from genome assembly GCF_029201605.1 of Pseudomonas sp. FJ2-5-13. NCBI lineage: Bacteria > Pseudomonadati > Pseudomonadota > Gammaproteobacteria > Pseudomonadales > Pseudomonadaceae > Pseudomonas > Pseudomonas sp. FJ2-5-13. Next base: position 4,981,241 of record NZ_CP104045.1, on the reverse strand, counting down.
CAAACATCATCAGCGTCGACAGGTGCGCGAACACCCGCGCCACTCCAGGCAGGCCGTCGCGGAACTGATTGATATGAACCTGTTCGCGGGCGTAGCGTTGCTGTTCTTGCGCGCTCAGCGGCGGCGGTTCTGGCGTGATCAGCGCCCAGGGTGCTGGCGACCAGGCCAGCAGGTACATCGCGATCACTTCGGCAAAGGTCACCAGGTGATTGTCGGCGGTGCTGCTGGTGAAGATCGGCTTCTTCACGCCGCCGAAAAAGCGTTCGCGCAAGGTCTCGTTACTGTCCAGTGCAGGGAGCAGGTCGGCCCGGTGGTAATAGCTGGCGTGATGCCCATAAAGGCTGGCGCTGTCGCTCACCACCGCGCCCTCCAGGTACTCATCGAACAGGCCCAGGCGCGCAATCAGCCCATGAATGGCGCGGAGCATGGGCCCTGCGACGTCGTCGGCGTAGATCTGGTCGCCATTCATCATCAATAAGGCTGGGCGGTCGAGCGGGGTGCGAGCATCCGCCAACAGGCGGTCGACACACAACAAGCCTTCGTCGGCGCGGTGGTGGGGTTTACGGCACGAGCCATGCACCAAGTGGTGGATGCGGCTATGCAGCACGAAGCTGGGCGTAGTGGCGTCGCCATACAGCAAGTGTGGTGCCCATTGTGCAATGCCGAGGCCGTCAATCAACAGGTCGTAACCGATGATTTCATCCTGTGGCAGGGCGTGGCTCAGGGCGATGTCGATCAGGTGGATAAAGGCATGGCGCCCGACGGGCACGACTTGGCAGTGCGTTGCATCGAGTGGGATATCCAGCGCCTCACCCGAGGGTAATTGCAGCCTAAAGCACAGGGGCAGGGCACGACTGCCCACCAACCAGATAACCAGGCGTTGCGGCTCCAGGCGCCGTAGGAGCGGGCCGGCAATGACCGCGGGCAAAGTGTCGGGTTGAAGCATGAAGAATGCTGCTCATACCAAATGGAACTGGAGAGGATAACGCAGAGGATGTCAGTGTTTTGTTAACGGAGTGCAGCGCTGTGCGCTGCACTTGTTGCCGGTGGCCCGTAACGGTTTAAGTCAGCTTGCCGCCTCCAATGGAGTCCAGACCCGAATTTTTGGGTTTTGGTTGGGTATGTTGCTCCTGTTGGTTGCTGTCAACCGGCGAAGAGGTGGGCGCGGGATTGGCTGGAGGCTGGTTATCTTTCATGCCTTGCTGGATGTTATAGCTGAAGCTGCTAAACGAATTGCCAACGATCATCGGTAAAACCCCTTACTCAATTGGAGGATGGTTATCGCATCAATACTCCCTTTGACTGCGCACTGATTGAGTGGAGCTGGCCGGTTTTTTCGTTCCCGGCCATAGGTAACCAAATGTCTGGCTTGTAGGATTTGAGAGCGTTTCAAGCAGGCTTAGGCACCGTAAACCTGAATTCACTGCCGCGGCCCAATTCGCTTTCGGCCTCGATGCGCCCACCATGGGCCTGGACAATCCCCTGGGTGATATACAGTCCCAGTCCGCTGCCGGTGGGGTTGTTTTCAGTCTGGGTCCAATAGCGATCGAACACATGGGGCAGGTCGTCCGGCGCAATGCCTTCACCGGAGTCGCGCACCGAAAATACAATCTCCTCGCCGTTGCTCATGGCGCTGATGCCGATGTTGCCCTGGCGCGGGGTGAATTTGATCGCGTTGCCGATCAGGTTTGACAGCACCTGGAACAAGCGCTCCGGGTCGGCTTTGATCTGCAGGCCAGGCTCGACATTGAACGACAGGTCGATGCCCTTTTCCGAGGCCAGGGGCGCCAGCAGCGAATACGCCTCTTCAAAAATCTGGCTGACGTCCAGCGCCACCGGCTTGACCACATAGCGGCCGGCCTCGATTTTCGAGGTGTCGAGCAAATCCTCCAGCAACACGTTCATGCGCCCGGCAGCCTGTTGCATGGTGTCGATGGCGGAAGAGATGCGCCGTGAAGTGTGGGGGCCATCGGAGCTGAAGGCTTTTTGCATCATGCCGCAGAGCATGGAGATGACGGTCATGGGGTTGCGCAGATCGTGGGAAACCACCGCGACCAGTTCGTCCCGCGCACGCACCGCTTGTTGCTCGCGCAGCACCTGTCGGGACAGGTCGTTCTCCAGGGCCGAGCGGCGCAAATCATTGGCGGCAAACAGGTCGCCATGGCTCCATTTGGTGGAGATGCCGGCCATTTCCACTTTCCAGATTTCAAACGAGGTACGTGGGCGAAGGCGCATGCCCGCGTCGCAGGTTTCCAGGTTCAGCGGCTTGTTCGGGTCGCCACTCCAGTGGATGTTCTCTTTGACTTCCGGGCGAAACCACAACACGCCGTTATCCACAGGCTTGGGCAAGCTCATGGCAAGCACGCCGCTGGCCACGCTCTGATACTCGGCGGCAGGCGGATAAACCGAGGCCAGGTTATGGCTGGAAAATACCGGTGCGCCGTTGCCCTGCAACCACTTGTGCAGCGCGCGTATCTGCGCCGGTTCCGGGCAGTTGCCGTAGCGGTGCAATTGTTTATCTTCGATGATCGCCACGCCACCAGAGAGGGTCAGGTCCATCAGCATTCGGCCTTGCTGGGCCAGGCCGTCGAATACGTTATTGGCAGAGGCCTTCATCGCCAGGTCCAGCAGCGCCAGCGCTTCGACTTTTTCTTCGCGCTGGCGGGTCAGCTCCAGGGTCTCCATGGCACTGATCTGCAATGACAGCACCTGGCCGATGGTCTGACAGGCCATGCGCAAATCGTTAGGCACCAGCAGTGGCTCGCGGTTGCCGCAGCTGATCAGGCCCCAGAGTTTGTCGCCCTTCATCAGTGAAATACTCATGGACGACAACACGCCCATGTTCTGCATGTACTGGCAGTGAATCGGCGACACGCTGCGCAGGGTGGCGAAGCTCAGGTCCAGGGGCTGGCCCGTGTCCGGGCGCAATTTGGGCAGCAGCGGTACTGGTTCGTAGGACGCATTCGGGATGATCCGTAGCCAGTTGGTGCGGTACAGCTCGCGAGCCTGTTCGGGGATGTCGGACGCGGGGAAGAACAGCCCGTTGAACAGCTCCATGGACGGCGCCGAAGCTTCGGCGATCACCTGGCCATGGCCTTCTTCTTCGAAGCGATAGATGAGCACCCGGTCATAACCGGTCATGGCCTGGATTTCGTTGACGCTGATGGTGTAGAGCGCCTGCAAGGTCTTTGCCGATTGCAGGCGATGCAGCATTTTGCCCAGGTCGCTGGTGCGGCCATTGTGCGCACGGGGTTTGAAATCCTTGAGCCGGGGTTCGAATTCCAGCACCAACACGCCCTGGTGGCGATGCAACAGGCCTTCGAACTGCTCACCCTTGAAGGTGATGAGCAGGGGCGGCGAGTCCAGGAATGCGCTGTCCTCGGCCATGGTTTGCACGGCCTGGGCGTACTCCTCGCCAATCAACCTGTGCAACGGTTGATTCAACAGCGCCTCGGGGGTGTGGCCGAACAACGTACCGACGTTGGCACTTACCTGAATGATGTTCAGGCCGGGCTCCGACAAGGTCAGCAGCACGCCGTGGGGCTGGATGGCCCCCGGAAAACGAATGGGTTCGTCGGCGCAGTTGGCAAGCAGCTCTTCAAAATCTTCGGGTTTCATAGCAATACCTCCTGGCTGTCGAGCCATTGCTCAAAGCCGCTGAATGTCGAACGGGCCGCCATCACCGCGCGCGCGGCGGTATGTGTATCCAGTGGCTGGCGGGCCAGATAATCGAGGAAATCTTTCCAGCGCCGTCCGGTCTCGGCGCCGTATACATTGAGAAAGGCACCGCCGTTGTCGGCGTTCACACCCAGGCGCAGGGCCATTTCCCGGCGCAGCACTTGGCCGCCCAGGGTGGCGCCTTCCAGCACATACAGGGCGCCGAGGCACGCAGCCGGTGTGTCTAATACGGGGAGTTGGGTACAGCGAGGCAGGGCATGGATGGCGTGGTCAGTCAGGCCGAGTGCGTGCAGGTCATGCACCAGTGTTGGCGTTTTCACACGCAACGCAGACTCATATCCCTCGGGAATCAAACCGCTGTCATACAGCGCCGCTTCCATTGGCTGATAAAAGCCGTAATACGCCTGCAGCAAGCGCCGATACCACTGGGCATCCAGGCGCTCGGAAAAAAACGGCAGGCGCTGTTCCAACGCCACATGCAGCAGGCCCGTGCCCGTGCGCAACGTTTCCAACAAGGAGGGCGCACTAACGTCATGGGCCTGTGAATGCATTCAATGAGCTCGAACTGTGGGCCTGTCGGCCATGAATGACGCGTGAAAATGGGCGACGATTCTACACAACTCATTGTCGTCAGCTGAACGCAGAAGCGAAAAGGCTGACCAGCGGATCAGAAAAGTCGCTCCCTGCACATTACATGACCGCAGACCGGGCCCTCAAGTTCGGTTGAAATGATATCGAGCTGCTATCAATGCAGGGGCAGGCCCTAGTGCATCAATGCCGTCTGCACGCACTCGAGCAAGTGGTCGGTACTCCACGGTTTGGGCAGAAACCGCACCGAACTGCCCAACTCGGCGGCGATTTTCGTATTGCCTGAGGTCAGCACCACCTGCACTTCAGGCCAGCGATGGGCGACCACACGGCTCAAGTCATAACCATTGAGCAAACCGGGCATTTGAATATCACTGACAATCAAATCCACCGGGTCATCGCCGCGCTCCAGGTAAATCATCCCTTCGTCTGCCGATGCAAACGATGTCACCACCGCACCAAAGTCTTCCAGCACATCCACCATCAACGCCCGAATGATCTCGTCGTCTTCCAATACCAAAATCGATGGCTGAGCCATGATCCTTACTCCACCATCAGGGGTTCAGTAAGGTGGAGTGGAAGGTGGCCGGATAGGTTCGATTGGATGTTTTTTAAACGATGGGTGGTCATTTGGCTGCTTGTGAACTCTGGGCGCGACAATCCGTTAAGGTGAACGCCACCCCGCCTTCCAAGGAATGCCATGTTCAACCGTAACCCGCTCGTGCCGGAACTGATCGTCACCCGCCTCAGCGCCAGCCTGGCGTTCTGGGTCGAACAGCTAGGTTTCGCCATTGCCTATCAGCGCGCAGAAGAAGGCTTTGCCTACCTCGACCTGCACGGCGCGCAAATCATGCTCGAACAATACGACCCCGATGCCGGCCAGTGGCTCACCGCACCGTTACAGTCACCGTTTGGGCGCGGCATCAACCTACAAATCGATGTGCCCGCCGTGGCGCCTATCCTGCAACGCCTGGCGCAACTCGGCTGGCCATTGTTCCGCGATGTTGAAGATGCCTGGTACCGAGCCGGTGACGTGGAGGCCGGGCAACGCCAGTTTATCGTGCAAGACCCGGACGGTTATCTGGTACGCCTGGTGGAGCGGCTGGGGGAAAGGCCGGTCGAACAGGCATAATCGACGGCAACAGCCGATAGGGAGACCTGAATGAAGTATGTGTTATTGAGCCTCGCCCTGACCGTTATCGCTGCCCCCGCGCTCGCTGCCGGCGACGCCGAGGCGGGCGGCAAACTCTTCACCAAGACCTGCGGCGGCTGCCACAGCATCGGTGAAGGCGCGCGGGGAGGTTTTGGCCCGGAACTGAACGGCATCATTGGCCGGCCTGCCGGTACTACAACGGACTACCAGTATTCGGATGCGATGAAAAATTCGGGCGTGGTGTGGACGCGGGAAAAACTGGCGGCCTACATCGAAAATCCGAAGTCGGTGGTGAGTGGCACGCGGATGATCTTCTGGGGGATCAGTGACCAAGAGAAGATTGAAAATATCCTGGCGTACTTAGCGACATTCCAGCCCAAGTGAGGCGCCCAGGCTGACGGCTACCACCGGGCACAACGCGATCAGAGGCGGGGGGCTTGCCTTCATGCCCGTCAGTTAAACGCAGCCCCTTGTGGGAGCGGGCTTGCTCGCGAAAGCGGTGGGCCAGTGACTGAATAGGTGACTGATACAAAGCATTCGCGAGCAAGCCCGCTCCCACATTGAACTGGGTTCGGCTCAAGGTATATCTTTTTCAAAGTTTTTTGGCGCCGAGGGAATGAGACGTTTGGCAATCGCAGCGGTGACCACATTGACCTTTGGAATGGACGGCGGTTGACGGATTGGCTGAGTTATCCGCGTATCCAGCTGGGGTTTTCGATTGAGGGAACGTTCTCGGACTATCACGAGTCCAGGGAAATCTGGTTTTGGAAGGTCATATGAAGCTGGTTAAGGGCGTGGTGTTTGTCGTCGGGCTGGTTGTAGTGGCGCTCGGAGTGTTTAACGGTTTGGTGGTGGCCGTGTCTGCGTATTTTGGGCCGTTTTACCAAGGGGATGCGGATCAGAGCAGGAATTTTGGGTTTTGGTTGGTTGGGAATGGGGTTGTGGTTTTGGGAGCGGCGTTGAGCGGGGCGGTTTGGTATGGCAGGCGTTTGAGTAGGGGGCGGGAATAATGGTGTACGTCCACGGGGTTAAGAGGCGACTTAAAATTAGGCGAGCTGTGCGACGCTGAACCTGTGGCGAGGGAGCTTGCTCCCGTGACGGCCTGACAGCGGGCGTTGGTGTAGCTGACGCGCTGCGATCCAAATGTGGGAGCTGGCTTGCCTGCGAAGACGGCCTGACAGCTGACACAGTTATACCGAGTACATATCCATTCCTGAGGTAACGGCCACCTAGGGTTCCGCCCCAACGGTGGCTCACTTTTGAACAGCGATGTGGGTCAACTCAGCAGATGCTTGGAAATCAGCCGGGAGATTTCCACGATCGAGGTCTTGCCGGTGAATTCGAACTTCACCTTCCCCAACGAAGAAAAGTAAATCTCCAACTCCGAATCCAGATCAAACGTCCCTGAAGTTTCCACCGAGTACGCCACGATGTTCTTGTACGGCAATGAAGTGAAGTCCTTCTTGCTGCCGGTAATCCCCTGCACGTTCACCGCAATGATGCGTTTGGTGGTAAACACGACGCCGTCGCGCATGGCTTTGTAGGCGTCGACCACTTCTTCACCGTCCAGCAGCAGGGCCGCTGCGCGTTCGGCGTATTCGTTGTTTTGCTTGAGTTTGAAGAAGCCTTTGTTGTTGAAGTCGATCATGTGCCTGTCCTGGGTAAGTGGTGCCGCGGGTGTATGACGTTTTACTTGCGGATCTGTATCTAACGCCTGGGCCTGCAAGCCCCTAGCATGACGCTCAACACGACCGCGTCGGCGAAGGATTTCACGCTGGCAGCCTAAAAAACCAGGAGCCAATCCATGCCTGATATGTCCAGCTTGCTCGCCTACGGCCTGATTTCACTCGGCATGGTACTGACTCCCGGGCCGAACATGATCTACCTGATTTCCCGCTCCATCTGCCAGGGGCGCACGGCCGGGTTGATTTCTCTCGGTGGGGTGGCGCTGGGGTTTGTGGTGTATATGGTGTGCGCGGCGCTGGGTATCACGGCGTTGGTGATGGCGGTGCCGTTTGCCTACGACGCGTTGCGGTTCGGCGGGGCGCTGTATCTGGTGTACCTGGCCTGGCAGGCGGTCAAGCCGGGTGGGCGCTCGCCATTCCAGGTGCGCGACTTGCCCAAGGACAGCCCGCGCAAGTTGGTGACCATGGGCTTGGTCACCAACCTGCTCAATCCCAAAGTGGCGGTGATGTATTTGTCGCTGCTGCCCCAGTTCATCGACCCGAATGGGCATGGCAGTGTGCTGATGCAATCCCTGGCGCTGGGTTCCCTGCAGATTGTTATCAGCGTGAGCGTCAACGCGGTGATTGCCTGCATGGCGGGTTCCATCGCGGTGTTCTTTGTCACCCGGCCGGGTTGGCAGGTGCTGCAGCGCTGGCTGATGGGGTCGGTGTTGATGGGCTTGGCGGTGCGGATGGCGGTGGAAGGGCGGCGCTAAATCTGCTTTCAGCGTGCCATGACGTTGACGATCACATGCAGGATGAATGCAGGCCCGTAGCAGGGGCGCCCGTGTTCATCTTCGATACGCCAGATCGAGGTGACCGTACAGGTCTCCCGCGGCGCTCCAAACTCCACCGTGATATGCACCGGCTGCCCAGGCAGGGTTTCGGCGATCGGCACCTCGCTGTCAAGGCTGCGCAGATGGCTGTCCATCACCACTTCCAGGGGCGCGCCTGTAGCCGTTCGACGGGCGATGACGTATTCACCGTCGACTCGTACCAAGCGTCGACCGCGCCAGGCGCGGGTGCCGACATTCTGGATCTCCCAGGTTTTCTGAAATGTTTCGCCTGGCAACACGACGGTCTGGTCGGGGGTGGTGACATCGGCGTTGAATACCACAACGTCGCCAGGATCATGCAGGCCGATGGCTCGGTTGGTGGTTGCCATTGAATGGGCATCGACCGGCGAGCCGGACAAATCGGCGAAGTAGCGGAACAGCATTAAGGGGGACACCTGCAGCGCCTTGGCCAGTTTGATCAAGGTGCGTACCGACGGATCTTTTGAAATACCACCCGCCAATCCGTACAAATAGGTTCGTGAAATACCGGCTTCCTTAGCCAGGGTTGTCATGGACTTTCCCAGTTCCCGACTGCGTCGTATGACCAGTGCCTGGAGGGTGTCGCGGGTTTTGATGCTCATGTCCGTATGTGATCCCAATCCTTGAAAAAAGTCGTCAACTTGTTCGCCAAAAAGGACAACTTGCTCGCCGTTGCGTGTATTGGACCGTGCACACTCGCAACCTGCTAGCGACGTTGTGAAGGACATGGATCGGTCCCTTTCTGTTTGACTATATCCAGTGTCGCGGTTTCTCGCATGCTTGCGAACCTGGTGTGTTGCATTCCTTTACAACTATCTTTGGATATAGCTATGTCTCAATTTAAAGCATGCTGCGAATCCATAGCCCGATCAGGCTTTGGCATCCTGCAAATTCCTGATGCGATGTTGCAGGACTACAAAAAGATCATTGATGGGTATTCGGCCATTCCCCAGGCCATCAAGGATGAATTTTCCTTTGCCCAGGACACAGATGGGTTTTTCCCTTTTGGCGCCGAGTACTCCCTTGCCGAGGATCACCCGGACCTGTGCGAGCGGTTTTGTTACTAGCCCGCCCACGCTTCAAAAAGAACCGCTTTCGAATTCACCCGAAGTACTTTCGTTGCCGCAGTCGGCAGTTATGAGCGACAGATGAGCGAGTTGGCCCAGGGAGTGATGGATGGCATTTGCGCGGAGTTTGGCGTTCAATCCTTGGCCCCCTTTCGCTCGGCATCGTACATCCAGTTGTGTGTCTATGGCCCACAAGTCAAAGACAATTCTCGTAAATATGCCCAGGACCCTCATGAAGACGGGCATATGCTTTCGTTTATCAAGCCTACCCGCGAAGGGCTGGTTTTGATGAAAGGACGATCATTGGAGCCGGTGCGCCTTCTGGAGAACGAGGTCGCGGTGCTGGCGGGCTCCTTGCTGACAGAACTCTCCGATCATGCCGTGCCTGCCGCCTACCATGCTGTACTTGCGCCCAGCAAACCGGTTGCCAGAAGCTCATTGATCTACTTTGCAAACCCCAATCCGGATCAGTTGCTAACGACTTTTTACCGCCAGAAACCCATTGATCTGGGCAGTACTGTGAATGCTCGTCATACCGGTTTCGGTAATCAACCGATTCAACTGCGCTAATAGTCTTGGAGGGCTTGAACAGTCCATGTTTCCTCACTTCAATGCCCTTTACCTCGAAGGTTTGCTCTTGGGTATCGGACTGTTCGCCGCCCCTGGCCCGAAAGACACCTTGGTGATCCGCCAAGGTGTCGGTCGCGGGCCGATCTGGGGCGTTGTCGCTATTTGCGTATTGGCCGATATTTTCCTGATCGCTTTCGGGGTCACGGGTTTAGGTTCGTTGTTGGGAAGTCGGCCTGAGGTGATGGCACTGTTGCTGTTGTCCGGCGCTGCCTATCTGCTTTGGTTTGGTGGCCAACGTCTGTTGGCTTGTATCCGGGATCAGTCCATGCCGGATGCTCAAGGTGGCAACTCGCAAAGAGGGCTGTTGCGCTCGGCGGTCATACTCGGCTTTGCCAACCCTTACGCCTGGCTCGATACCGTGGTGTTGATTGGTTCCATCGGTGCCACGAAACCTGCGGGCCAACAGGCGCTGTTCGCGACAGGCGCCATGACGGCATCACTCGTGTGGTTCGTGGTGTTGGCGCTGTGCTGTCAGCGATTGACGGTATTATTCCGCAAGCCTGCGGTCTGGCGCTGGCTGGATGCAGGGGTGGCGGTGTTGATGGTTTACTTGGCGGTTATGCTGATCAACGATTCATTGCACATCTTTCAGATAGCCCTTTAGTACGGTCAGCGGGCAGGTCAACTCATCAAGACGAGCGATGTTTTGCACATCGGTGGATAGCCTTTGCAATTCACGCCCGAGAACGCTGTCCGCTCCACCCAATGCAATCAACGCCTGGGTGATGCACTCATCGAGCTTCAACTGGATCTCAGCCAGGTTTCCCTGGCGCACTAACAACCCGAACACCTCGCGATCATAGCCCTCCATCACGGGATCATCGCGCAGCAATGGGCTGCCGTGGTCAGTCTCATGCACCAGCTTCAACGCGAACAATGCAACCGCTTCAAGCGTCAACTCCATGGTCCCGCTACCTCCACTGCCGCGCCTGGCACTTTTTTGCAGGCGAAAAAAAAGACCTTGAATTTCAAGGTCTTTCTTTAAGATGGTGCCCCGAGGGAGACTCGTGCGTTCTATATAGTCCGTGCCTTGTAGCGGGATTATAAGGTCAGGGATACAGGTAGGGATACATTGTTAGCAGCCCTAGGGTAGTTTTCATCGAACTATTCTAAATCGCTCTTGGCGAAGTTTCGCTTCAATTTCGTGATCATTGCTCAAGGTTTTCGCAATGTCGAAGGCGCTAAGAATACCCTCGCTCTGGACTCGACCTGCCGCCTCATGATTGATGCCAGCTAGACGCCCAAACTGCGCTTGCATACCTCGTGACTCCCAGTCGATGGTTTCTGAAAAGGTAATCCAGTCAGGGAGTGTGCTGGAGAAAAGGCTGAGGTCAACGAAACAGTTTGGACCTCCAAGGCCTGCTTTTGATCCAGATTCGTCTGCGAGGTAAGCACGAGTGAGTGCGAAATTTCCTTGAAGCTCCGGAACAGCATCGAAATATTGTCTGGCTTTAAGGGCTTCGTTAATCGCTTGCTCTGGTGTGATAGTCCCTTCCCTAAGCTTTGTTTTGATCAATTTGCCTTTACCATCATTCAAATGTTGCTCGAAGCTATGTACGCGCCTGACTCGGAACCCTGGCGCAATGACCATGCGTGCTCCTGGATGCGATAGCTCATTCTGATCAACGTTATTGACATGATGGAACAGATCAATACTTCTACGTAGGAAGTCGTAAGTGACGCTGTGGGCTCGAGGTGAAAGATCCCTGTAAGCAATTACCCCGTCATTCATTGCCAGTGTAGGAAAATACCGATTTGCCTTTTCACTAACGGCGGTATGAAACCTATCAAGGCGGCGAATCGCTGCAGCGGCAGATTCATGTGCAGGATTGAAGTCTGATTCGCTGATTTGACTTCCGTATCCAAGAAGGTCGATCCATGCCACGCATGCAATCTCGACCTTTCTCATTGACCCTTTTGCCGTCTTCGCCATCACATCATCCTTGGGGGGTATCTAGATACTAACGCTATCAAATTGCCATCAGTGTGTCCAACGGCAGTCCCATGCGAAGGGTAAATGGGAGATCTTTCTAGGCACCGATCAGACTCTGGGGTTCACTCCTGGTGGATTAGGGGAAGATTGACTGATAGGGGTGAGATTCAGTGCTGGGGACCCTGACGAAGTCAGAGATGCACGGGGCATGAAACCCGCGGGATCGAGTTAGTGGGAGGCGTGGGAAGTTACTGAAATTTCAATCGTTGAAATTGAAAGGATCTTGAAGAAATTAGGTCATCGTTACCGTCCTGGTAATGATGCCCTCAGATCGCCCAAACGGTAGGGCAAATGCACAGGTGAACTGGAGTTCACCAGGTTCACCTGTTCACTAAGCTGGGAGGCTTCCCGCTAACACGATTCCGCGGGTTTCATGCCCCATACCTAGAAGAATTATCGAGGGTCCCCACCATCGAACCCAAGCCCAGAGCATGATCCACCTCGCTTCGCTGAAGGAGCAATACCACAGGGGCTAGGGGGCTACCCTAATAAAACCGTGTTCCCGGTGTTACGCGTGTTACACAAATATATAACTGTATGATTTTAATAGATTTATTTTGCGTTACACAGCTGGGTATGGTTTGCCGATATGCGTGTTACATGGCGAAGAGGTGTTACATCAATTAATGCCTTGGCAGGAGCTGATTGTTATGATTGCGGCGGGTGCCATCGACCTAGGGGCTGCGTTTAGAAGGGCCGCTACCGGCCCAGATTGTGTAAAAACGCTTCGCCAAAATTGAAGTGTGCGTGTCTACGTTAAATCTGAAATTTATCGGCAAGTCTGCAGATGTGGATTTCGCGTAGAAACGCGATTTCCAGTCCGGTTTGGGGTACCTGACGCGCTCAAAAACGTTTTTACACAGCCTGGACCAATAGCGGTCGTTTGGCCCCGGCAGAAATAGGCTAAAGCGGCTGTTCGATAGGATTTAAAACGGTGGCTTTCGCATCGTCTTTACAGGGGCTTTCGACAGCAGTCGCTGAGAATCCTATAGGGCGCCGAATTGTTCTCGAAAACCGGTCACGTTGCCGACATCAATGGTCGTATTTGTACGCTAAGCCTAGCGCAGCTGCTCTATATGGATTTGGTGGGTTGCCTGCTTTAGCATCCGAGTGGCATATTCTAACATCGTAAAATATTAGCTTAATCGGGATGCCGTGAATGACACCTGCTGAAATTGGTACTCTGGCTGGAAGAATCTTCACTTACAACCTCCCGCCCAACTGGTTATTCAGACCCCAGGAGGATCAAAACGATCACGGGATAGATGCGGAAATTGAGGTCGCAGATCAGAGGGGCGTGGCCCGAGGCAGCGAATTCGTTTTTAAGGTACAAATCAAAGGGGAATTCAATTGTACCCTCTTAAAAAATCAGCAGACCGTCTCATACACCTTGTCGACTAACAAGCTTAAATACTATCTATCGTTCAACATCCCGGTCATTCTGGTGTTAGTGGAAGTCTCGAGTGAAACTATTTACTGGCTTTCTATTACTGACGATGAAGAGCTTATCTCGAAAGCGAACGGCGTAGAGACAAAGTCCATTCAGATACATATTCCTACGCAAAACATCATAAAAAAGCGTGACGAAAAACTAGCTCAGAATATCATTGATGCGGTGATTGCTTCTTGGGACTATTTGGCGCTCAAAGGTGTTAGAGGCTCAATCCAGCGATTTTCCAACCTGGATCCGCAGCGATTAGAAAGCAGAATTGAAGAGATGGGTAATGCTCTGTACAAAGCTCACCATCAAAATCTAGAAAACCTTCTTAGAAAACAAAATTTCCCAAAGATCTACAAAGTCGCAAAAGAATTGATAGTGTCGCCAATCGTGCCCGCAGCAGACCGTTTTGTAGCTGGGCTTTATTACCGCATAGCGTTGAAAACAGCGCCATTGCATAAAGCTATGGTTGATCAAGCTAACGACATTGCAAGTATAAGTATGGTAATTATCGCCCTTGCTAGAGAAGAGAGGTCTGCCACTCTCAGGTATTTCGCTTTTGGATTAGCAAGAGCTGCCAAACTAAAGTATGAAATTGACAGTTTAATGGCGAACCACAATGCTGCAAAAGCACTTCACAGCACTGGTGAAGGTTATATTTTTCGCATCGAATTGCACAGGCAGTATAAAAGTGTTTGCACAAGCATTAAAAATGCTAATCGATCTTCTCAGCTTAACTGCAAAAAATGGGCAATATCAAATCCTCTACGAGACGTACCTGGAGTGTGTGCCATCGTTGATACTCTTTCGCATAATCCAGAAGGAGCGAGGCAGTGAAGAATCTATTGGTTTTTTCCAGAGCTGGATGGTGGCCATATTCCAATTTTGTCTAACCTATTCTTTTCTCTCCAATGATCTCGGTCGGGCGGAAAAGCTGTATTCACTGGCTCTCCATTCGAACCTACTCAGCGACGTAGAGTTACAATCGCTAAAAGTGACTCTTGGTAGTCTTGCGTCTCAGACGCTTCAGCTAATAAAAACTGTTGAAGAAAACCATCAACCGAAGGCTGAAGTAGATTTTCTAAAAATTAACACAGAGGAGCAAAAGGCATATTTCCGAAACACTGCGCGAAATATGGGGATGGACCCTGAAGACCCAAAGAATGTAATGGGGCAAATCGTTGCCAGAGCACTGATCAACTTTGATCCGACAGAAATTGTAAAAAATTGCGAACATCTGTTTGTTCACTACAGGCCCGGAGGCATAGTCGCACAGACATTACAGATGCACTCTGCCGGAGGCATGCACATCATCGTCTGTCTGAAACACAAATACGCTCACGGGACAGGCAACTTGCTGAATCTTCTCTACAATCCAGAAATCGATATACCTGGGCACGGATTCAAGAGGACCCATTGCGACAAATGCTCTGACTGCATCCCTCGAACTTCTAATTGGCAATGGTCTTTGGCCTGGCATGAAGCTGAGAAAGCAAAGCATGTGGAAATATTGAAACTCTTCAAGGAGTGGTAAACCTCTCTGGTACGTGTAGGTGTCTCACTATGCATAAGGTTACAGAGAATTCCCCATATCCATATGAGTATTTCTCCCGAAGAATTGATTGATAATACGCAGCTCCACCTGAGTAAAAAGACCACCACAGCATGAAGTCTGAAATCAACTTTAGGAGTAAAAATGGTCATGGTGACGCCAGAGATGAAAATGCCAGAACTCATGGTGTTTTTTCGCACATTTGCGGTTGGCTTTCTGGCAGCAGAAGTCTGGAGGGTGGCATCCTATCTCGGCAACAATTTTTCCCCTGAATTGATCAATGTTAATTTTTGGATTCAAATTTCAGCCATCTTAATTATTACAGCCCTCTGCGTCTATTACGCTCTCAACCGAGGAGCTATTTCAGATTCCGCTCGTATAATACGCAGCTGTAGGGTCGACCTACTCCTTGCAGTAATAGTTGGAGTATGGGCAAATTCTCTTGTGGCACTTAATCTCAAAAAAATTCACGATATCATTCAGGGTGCAGACCCCTACTGGGCACCTGCAATACTCGCAATCTTATGCACCATGTTGTTATCGCCAATAGTCCAAAACTTACGAGCGCGATCAAGAAAAGATAGACCTCAGCTATATTTCTTATCAGATGATGAAATACAGCAGAACAAAGAGGATGCATTGGATTGCGGATCGCAAGCTGAGTCATTTGCTAGAACCGTAATGGCTAGCAACGCACACCCAGGCTTGGTGTTCGGTATCGATGGGCCTTGGGGCGTTGGTAAAACCAGCTTCATAAACTTGGCAGCTCGTCATTGGGAAAAAAAACCTAAAGAAATCATTGTCTGCCGCTTCGAACCCCTTCGCTTTGCTTCTGAGCCTGATCTGACAGACAGGCTTATCAAAGAGCTGTCGGCGACTATTCAACGAGAAGCCTATGCGCCCGAATTTCGACCAGCTGCTAATCGGTATTCGCGCCTGATTAAAGGCAAAGCAGATATATCGTTCTTGGGCTTCAAGTTCGCCGTCGAGCCTTCGCAAGAAACCCTGGATGAACTTTTAGATGATATTGACGATGTGCTTCGCCGTATTGGCAAACGCGTTGTCATCGTTATAGATGATCTCGATCGATTAGATGCCAAGACAGCCAACTCGGTTCTATTTGCTACCCGCAGAACGTTCAGACTATCTCAGGCAACATTCATACTCTGCTATGACACCGAAATTCTAGCTGGTATTCAAGAGGAAACCTCGCGCGCACGCGAGTTCCTCGAAAAATTCGTTACTGTAAAACTCAGCTTGTTTGTCGACACCTCCTCAATACGAAATTTCCTAACAAGGGACTGGCACAATGAGGAGCAAAAACTTACATCGGTACCTTCAGACACGATGGTACGGCTTGGTGAAGTGCTCAGTGAACTTGCGGATATCATTGATGGAGATAAAGCAGCAAGCTATTTACCGTTTGTCGGGAATCTTCGAAAGGTAAAACGTTTCGTAAACGCCCTTCTTATTCTACAAATGGAACGTAGCGACCTATCACGGACAGACTTCAATAAGGTTGATCTGATTAATCTCATATTATTACATTTGTTTTACCCAGGCACGTTCAGGCTGATTTATGCAGAAGAGACAGAAGGTAGATCTGGTCGATTCTCACTGAAGAGAAATACTGGTGCCGACAATTTTATAAACTCACCAGCGTTCTCAGGGCATTTGGAAATGGAGCCGGCCCAAGCTTTCCTGCTACGTCAACTCTTCGACGCAGAAACTCTTGAACTGCCCGCGCGCGCAGACATAGAGCCATCAGTAAGAGCTAGCCGTGCATGCTTTAACCATGAAGGCTCTCGAAACCTAGAAAACTACCTAAAGCTTATTGTAAGATTTGCCACTCCTGAGCCCCAAGACACTTTCGCTCTGTATCAGAAAGCTGTTGAAGAAGTGATGAAAGGAAAAAAAATCTCCATCATCCTATCATCAGAGAACTTTGACCTGGTTGTTCACGAGCGAGCCCACGACCAATTCTGGAGACTGCTAGTCAATAGCTCTTCCAGCTTCAATCAGGTTGCAGCCGAGGATGCCATTAACACCTTGGTCGAATACCTACCCCGCTACGCATCTATCGGTCGGTTCGACGGAAGCTTGCGCCATAGATCTATCTACTCACTTTTGAGACTTCTTGATCGAGCCGGCTGGGGGAGGACGGATAGCAAGCGCCTCGAAAACTCCAATGAAAATGTAGTAGAGATCGCTCGACGAATTTTTGGCACTGAAGAGTACAAAAACAAAGGGCTGCTTGACCGACTTGCCGGCGCTGAGCGGGGCGCCTTGGGTTGGAATGACCTAATGCTATTTAGGCTTCAATGCTCTGCAGATCGCCAAGGCCAACTGTATAACCTTCAAAAAGCACTCATAGTGTTTGATCATCCGAAAGCAGCAACTTCTGGAATGGTAAGTGGATTGGCAATTATGGGAATGAGAAGAATCTCCCAAGTGGTGTTCGCTAAATTCAAAGCCGATTACATTGATAGGAAAGTAAACTTTTACTCTGCAGTCGATGCAATTCCGGTCGAGAATTTTGACACTATGGGGCTGTTGATTGCCCATAAAGATGACCCGAACACTAAAAATGCGGTCCTCAGTAGCATATGTGCTAGCCGCTCGGGCGTAAAAGGCTTTGTAATATACCAGTTAAGCAATAGCAAAGAAGCGAATGGCTCTGGAGTCGGCTGTGGTTACTACGATGAGTCAGGGGTTGAGGATAGTCACGAAATATCAAAGCTAATGGACCGTTACATATTCGGCTTTTGCTTCAACCCTAATATTGATGAAAATAATGCCCATCACTTCCTTAACCATTGCCTTAGTCACCTCACCAATTCGTATTTTGAGGGGATTCCAGGTGATGGCTTCGTGGCCTCTAAAGACGGTTTGATAGGGCACTTCGATATTGAGAGCATTGCCAGGTATTGGAGAGAGCATGGAGCTTTTGTCCGTGCAAAAGCTGAAGAAATCCCCAACCGGGAGGTGGTGATGTCTAACTATATCGCTACCTATGCCGAAGATTTAGACGGAGTATTCAAGGTGCTTGATGAAATTGTGAACGAAAGAGAGCCAGCATAACTAAAAAAAATTGGCGAAACGTCTGCCCTGAGTGCGAGAAAATATTGTCCGCTTATGTCCCAGAGTGTGTAAAAACGCTTCGCCAAAATTGAAATGCGCGTCTACGTTAAATCTGAAATTTATCGGCAAGTCTGCAGATGTGGATTTCGCGTAGAAACGCGATTTCCACTCCGGTTTGGGTACCTGACGCGCTCAAAAACGTTTTTACACAGCCTGGGCCGATTGCTGCCCTTCAGATGTTTTAATATTGCCCGTCAAGAAGCTTGCTTGGGCCTAGCTTGATGCGTCCATGGCCGGGGACTTATGAACGCTTTATCAATGCAGCAACGAGTTCGAGGAAAAGATCATGAGCAGTGACGAAAACGAGCACAAAATCACTCTGCCCCCCGGCTCTCGATTTCGGCGACAGGCTGGTCCGTATGACTTAGATACCGGCCGTCCGTGTTACGCCGTCCAGGTAGTCGCGCCGGATGAGCAGGCGAGACGCCAGGTCGAGGACAACTCACAGATCATGGGCACTCCTGGCAAGCACTTTTATGTGTGGGATATCAAGAACGGCTCGACTTGGCCTGTTTTTCTGACCCTGGCAGTGGATGGAGTGAGGGTAGGCAAGGACAACGACTGACAAACTGTTCGAGGAAACCGAAGCATGGAGCCCCGCCATACGCTGATAGCTTTAGGTTTGATTATCGCCGCGATAATTGCGGCGAATACTTCAGCCTGCAATCCACCGGCACATACAGCATCCTCGACGCAGCAAGCGAAGCAGATCTGCGATGAAGTTTACGATGACAGCGAGGACGCTAGTGGATACGGCGATTGCGTCAACTCAGCAAAGCGAAGCCTCGAAAATACTAATTGACGGAAAAAGGAAACTCCGCATTGAAATATCTCATCGTTTTAAGCGTCACCGTGCTCTTGGCCGGCTGTGGTCAGGAATCCAAGCCAGCAGCTGTATTTCACCTTGCTCCGATCACACCTGGTGCTATTCCCGAAAAGATCGGTGGCTGCGGGGAAGGTTGTAAGAAACTGGACAAGTTTGCTAAGTGGCAACCGCTGCTCGCTCCGCTGGTTGAAATGCACCGCAGGCAGAAGAAGTGCTCCTCAGTTGAATATGCGATGCCCGATACCGACTCTGACCCAGTGGACCGAAGTTTTATGTACAGTGCAAAGAAGTGAGAAGCGGCCAGCTTTACAACACCTTCTACACTCGGACACAGATCGAGATGGGCACGCCGGCTACGAGTGAGCCTGTTTCCCGTGCGTATGCTGAACCTCTTTGTGCAGGCCAATTGGCTGAAAAACTGCCCGGCGCGACAATTGCCAATCAAGGCTTTTACGAAGCTCCGAACGGCTCGGTACGTCTAACCTATGACTTAAAAGTAAATGGCGTCGACAGGAGGGCGGCTTGTCTAGTTAGCCACGAGTCTGTTGAGTTCAACCTCGTCCGGTAGCTCAGTAATCAAGGAAAAAATGACTCTCGCAATAAACGTGATTCTTGGCCTATCGCCGCAGCTGCAGGCACTGATTGACCAGGTGAAAGCCATGGAAATTCGCTCAGTTCCCTCAAAGGGACGTGTCATGTAAAGTTGAGCCGTAAGACAAGAATTTTAAGGCCGTTAGAGACGCTGCATGGGTTCTGGAGATATTCCGATGAATTTTTTGAAAGTAATATTGGCTGTCACTTTTTTTGCTGCTGCTCCCTCATGGGCTGGAGATTTGACTGGACCTCAAAATAATGCAGTCAGATCAGCGAAGCAGTATCTCAGCATGACGGGCTTCTCACGGAATGGGCTTATTCATCAGCTTTCATCTGATGCTGGAGAGGGTTACGACGTTTCTGACGCTACGATAGCAGTGGACAGCATGAACATTGATTGGAACCAGCAGGCGGTGAGGTCTGCGAAGCAGTATCTCAATATGATGGGCTTCTCGTGCAAAGGCCTCATTAAGCAACTTTCCTCGAGTGCTGGAGAAAAATACACTGTGGACCAAGCAACCTACGGGGCAAAACATGCAGATGGTTGCTGAAAAACGGCGTGCTTTAAATCGCCCCTAGTTTCGTAGACGCCATCAAGCTACAAGGAAGGTTTGCTAACCCTGCATAACTGTCCGCTTTTGGTCAAAAGCCGTCGTATTCCCACAAACGCCACAGATCAGAAGCTGAAAAATCTAAAGCCCTGGTTGTAATGGGGGATCTAGCGAAGCGGAAGCTGTTTTAGGCTTCCGCTTCTCAATTACCCGTCCTTTCTTTTGAGTTGAAGGTCAATGAAGTCAAGCTCTGCCTTGATTGCATCAATCGTGAGCGTCTCAACTTTAGTTTCTTTGATTCCTTTTGCGTTGAGCTTTTTCATTCCGCAGATGCCGACAATTATTCCGTTCAAATGCAGCTTTCGGGCCTTTAGGTAATCAGGCATCTGAGCGCTGTTCAGTGGTGGTTAATTCATGGTTAGACCGATGGTAGGCCCGAAACAGCTTGCCTTTCTCAGGCTGCTTCGAGAAAGGTTTGGGTTAGACTGCCAGTAGGTCAATCAGGCTGTGTTGGCGCGAGCGATCTGCGAGTTCTTGCCACGTCCAGCTTCCAAATCGCTCGCCCTGTTCAGGGATATCCAGCTTCATCAATGCAACCGGGTCTCGATTAATCAAGTCGCGTGCGGCCCACAACTTACCGCCTGTTTCCAGCAGCGCTTTCGCGGCCTCATTCCATTGTTCCTCCAGCACAATGTTAGCCAGGTGAGCCGCTTTTTTCTCGATCTTGGCACGTTCTTTTTGTGTCTCTGTGATGTGCAGATCAATCGTTACCAGCTCTTGTTCCAGGGCGGTAATCAGCAGTTGTTGACGACGATGATGCTCAACCGCAGTCGTGAGGTTTTTTGCGGCCTTTTGAGCTTCGGCGTTTGCCGCTTTCTCGCCCTCCACATCGCCCCAGGCGACAGCCTGCGCATAGGCGGTGGCTGCGTCCGTTTCAGCTTGTCGAGCCTTTGCCATGTCTTCCTGAACGCTCTGGCGTACTTGCTGCAACCGGGTCTCAATGCTGCTGCGCTTTTCGTTGAGTTCCATCTCATCGGCTTTCCAGTTCGCCATGCCACTGAGGTGGCTCGCAGCCAAGCTCTCACGGTTCGCCAGTTCCTCGAGGCGATCAGTCTTTTGATTCAGACGGTGGATCTCAAAGCTTCGCGAGTCTATGCGTCTTTTGTGATCGTTGATTTCATCCTGCACTGCCCGTTGACGGCCTTGCTGGATGACCTCTGGGCTTTCCAGCGCTTCTTCGAGGGGCGCCAGGTCGCGCTGAATGCTCTCCACTTCGAGGGTCAGTTGGTCGCGGCGGTCTTTCAGTTCTTGGATAGTGTTCATCTGCATTGTCTCTGGGTACTACGGTTGATAGGGATGGTTATCGAACGGCTGGCGAGGCCGGGATTGAGCCGGCGCTACCTCGATCAGCAGGCATGCCATCAGGCGGCCTTGACCTCGTTTTCATCTGTTCCAGGAACTGTCTTCACCACATAGCAGCGCTGAGGTCCTAACCCCGGCAGGCGAATCAAGCTGTACGCCTTGCCGTCGCTTCCCGGTTCGAGCACGCCCCGTTGCAGCAACTCCTTATTCACCGCACTGATATTCATGCCCTTGAAGATCTCGGCCCTCTAGGCTTCCGGCAGCACGTAGTAGGTGTTGGTGGTGTGCAGGGCGTCGCCCATGCCGTGTTCCAGGGTCTTGCGAAAGCCCAACCGATCAATCGTGCGTGGGCCGTGCTCATCGAGCTTGGCGGTGGCGGATTCCCTGCGGGTAAAGCGGCTTTCTCCAAACCGCTCGATGACCTGGCGCAGCCGCGCCAAGATCGCATCGCCCTCGAAGTTTCCGGCGCCGCCGCGTTCGGCCAGCCACGCATGCAGACAAACCCGAGCGGCGGTCGTGGCTGTGCCATCCGGCCAGCCGGTAACACCAAAGGCGGTAGCCAACTCTCCGGCGGCGGCTGCGAGGCCGAAGCGAAGGGCGGCACGCTGCGCCTGACCACTGGCCGAGGCTGGTAGGTGTTGGGTGATGAACTGTTCCACCGTGAGCATTTCCCCAGGCGCACACAATGCGTGCAGGAAAGCGGTGAGGGGCGTGCCGTTATATTTGGCTACTCGGGCCTTGAGCGCATCGGAGAGGGCGGCAGCGTCCTCAAAACCATTCAGCACATAGAACATGCCGAGGCCTTTGCTGGCATCCGCTGGCATGGCGAGCATGCGCACCTCCATACCGGCTTTCAGCTCCTTGTTTGCATCCGCCATGTGCTGCGCCAACGTCTTCTCGCCGGTCGAGAGAAACAGCAAGCGCCACTCCTGCACCTGTCGGCCCGCTTGTCCTCATCGTTCGCTTGGGCTTTACCCGTGCCATTTCAGAGCATGCACACCGTTTCGCTAATGATGTGCAGACCACCACACATGCCAGTTTCATCCTGCACCAAGATGCATCTGAATGTGCAGCGGCGATGGGCTTTATGGCGTTATCTGGCGCGTGCCACCAACGCACCAGGCGCTGCCCATCACAGACCGAGGCAGCGACTTCAAATCGGGTTGTCTTGCCCTCGGAGCTATGGCCATAGAAATGGAAGCCGACAAAGTAATGTCCGAGTAGATTCAGGCCACAGATACGACAAATGCCAAGCGGTGGTTGCCAGTTCGCTGGAAACTTCTCGCCACAGATACCAACTGTCATCTCTAACTGCTCCTGCGCTACCTTTCTCCCGTCGCTTCCAATCCAGCGACCGGACTTGAGAATCCGAGAAACAATAGGCGCATAGGCGCCACCATCCATTAGACTGTTGGCGCTTTTTTGTGTCCGCATGTCTGTGCAATGGCGGCTATGTGTGGGAGACCTTCGGGTCTGCCGGGTTCCTATTGTCCCGGTTTCTCAGCCCGCGCATAGCTGCCACCCATTCGCATGAGAAACGAACGTGGCAGCTCACTACATAGGAGCTTAAGCAATGAGCGTTTCTGATAGGCCGTACCTTCGCAATTCCTCGACCCACACCTCCACCCCCCTGGGAGGTGCCCAATGATCAACCCACCCCTCAACAAAACCCTCGGCGTCATTACTTTTTCCACCTGTGGCAAACAGCCCGACCTCCATCGTCTATTCCGCGTCAATTCCGGTGTACCCATTCGTGATGCTCTGGAGCATGCCTCCGAGCTCCTCCATTGTTCAAAAATGCTGGCTTTGGATGCGGCGATGGACAAGAGCGCAGACCGCTATGCCTGGGCGGCGCATTATTTGGGGGAGATGGCGAAGGCGGTGGTGGATGATTTGGCGAATGGGATGTTGCCGAATGGGGTGACAGAGGAGGGGGATTCGGTTGGCGTGTAGGCAGATGGTTTGAAGGTGTTGGGACTGGCGCAATCGCAGGCAAGCCAGCTCCCACATTGGATCGTGTTTCAGCTTGGTAATGGGCGGTGAGCAACGAATCAGCCCGCCGCCCACTTTTTTACAGGCGAAAAAAAACACCTTGAATTTCAAGGTCTTTCTTTAAGATGGTGCCCCGAGGGAGACTCGAACTCCCACTCCTTTCGAAAACGGATTTTGAATCCGCCGCGTCTACCAATTCCGCCATCAGGGCTCAATGGCGGCGAAGTATAGAGATGAGATTACCGTTGGTCAATCACGTTTCATGGTCTATTTTCACTATTTCCGCTAGACTTCCCGGCCCTGCTAGACGAACCCCATCATGCGCGTTGCTGACTTTACTTTTGAGCTCCCTGATTCGCTGATCGCTCGCCACCCTTTGGCCGAGCGTCGCGCCAGTCGACTGCTGACCCTGGACGGGCCCAGCGGTGCCCTCGCACACCGTCAATTCACTGATTTGCTTGAGCATTTGCGCCCAGGCGATCTGATGGTTTTCAACAATACCCGGGTGATTCCGGCGCGGCTGTTTGGCCAGAAAGCGTCCGGCGGCAAGCTGGAAATCCTGGTGGAGCGGGTGCTGGACAGCCATCGTGTGCTGGCCCATGTGCGCTCCAGCAAGTCGCCCAAACCGGGGTCGAGCATCCTGATCGAGGGCGGTGGCGAAGCCGAGATGGTCGCGCGCCACGATGCCTTGTTCGAGCTCAAGTTTGCTGAAGAGGTGTTGCCGCTGTTGGAGCGTGTCG
Organism: Pseudomonas sp. FJ2-5-13; assembly: GCF_029201605.1. Classification (NCBI taxonomy): domain Bacteria; kingdom Pseudomonadati; phylum Pseudomonadota; class Gammaproteobacteria; order Pseudomonadales; family Pseudomonadaceae; genus Pseudomonas; species Pseudomonas sp. FJ2-5-13. The sequence continues at coordinate 4,957,397 of NZ_CP104045.1, read as the reverse complement.
GCCATATGCCGTTGCCTCCTTATATAGACCGCCCCGACGAAGACGCGGACCGCGAGCGCTATCAGACCGTGTACTCACAGCGCCTCGGCGCCGTCGCCGCACCGACTGCCGGGCTGCATTTCGACCAGCCACTGCTGGATGCGATTGCTGCCAAGGGCGTCGAAACCGCCTATGTGACTCTGCACGTGGGGGCCGGGACGTTTCAGCCGGTGCGTGTGGATAACATCGAAGACCACCATATGCACAGCGAATGGCTGGAAGTCAGCCAGGAAGTAGTGGATGCGGTGGCGGCGTGCAAGGCGCGGGGCGGTCGGGTGGTGGCCGTGGGCACCACCAGCGTGCGTTCGCTGGAGAGCGCGGCGCGTGATGGCGTGCTCAAGCCGTTCAGTGGCGACACCGATATCTTTATTTTCCCAGGGCGGCCATTCCATGTGGTCGATTGCCTGGTCACCAACTTCCATTTGCCCGAATCCACGCTGTTGATGCTGGTGTCGGCATTTGCCGGTTACCCGGAAACCATGGCTGCCTACCAGGCCGCCATCGCCAACGAGTACCGTTTTTTCAGCTACGGTGATGCGATGTTTATCACCCGTAACCCGGCGCCGCGCGGCCCTGAGGACAACTTATGAGTCGTATGTCGTTTGAATTGCTCGCTACGGACGGCAAAGCCCGTCGCGGTCGCCTAACCTTCCCGCGTGGCACTGTGGAGACCCCGGCGTTCATGCCGGTCGGCACCTATGGTACCGTCAAGGGCATGTTGCCCCGTGACATCGTCGCCACTGGCGCCGAAATCATTCTCGGCAACACCTTCCACCTGTGGCTGCGCCCGGGCACGGAAGTGATCAAGAAGCATGGCGACCTGCATGACTTCATGAAGTGGCAAGGCCCGATCCTCACCGACTCTGGTGGTTTCCAGGTGTTCAGCCTGGGCGCCATGCGCAAGATCAAGGAGGAGGGCGTGACCTTCGCCTCGCCGGTCGACGGCGCCAAGGTGTTCATGGGCCCGGAAGAGTCGATGCAGGTCCAGCGCGACCTGGGTTCGGACATCGTGATGATTTTCGACGAGTGCACGCCGTACCCGGCCGATGAAGACGTGGCGCGTATTTCCATGGAGCTGTCGCTGCGTTGGGCCCAGCGTTCGAAGAACGCCCATGGCGACAATACGGCGGCGCTGTTCGGTATTGTCCAGGGCGGCATGCATGAAAGCCTGCGCAAACGCTCGTTGGAAGGCCTCGACAAGATCGGCTTTGACGGCCTGGCCATCGGCGGTTTGTCGGTGGGCGAGCCCAAGCACGAAATGATCAAGGTGCTGGATTACCTGCCGGGCCTGATGCCCGCAGACAAACCTCGTTACCTTATGGGCGTTGGCAAACCGGAAGATCTCGTAGAGGGTGTGCGCCGCGGTGTGGACATGTTCGATTGCGTGATGCCAACCCGTAATGCCCGCAATGGGCATCTGTTCATCGATACAGGCGTGCTGAAGATCCGTAACGCGTTCCATCGCCATGATGATTCGCCGCTGGATCCTACCTGTGACTGCTACACCTGCCAGAACTTCTCCCGTGCTTATCTGCACCATCTGGACAAGTGCGGAGAAATGTTGGGTAGCATGTTGAATACCATCCACAATTTGCGTCATTACCAAGTCCTGATGGCTGGTTTGCGCGAGGCTATTCAACAGGGTACATTGGCCGCCTTCGTCGATGCCTTCTATGCCAAGCGTGGCCTCCCTGTGCCGCCCTTGGACTGAGTTTTCCGACCCTAAGATTCACTATTTGCAACTGGAGTGCTAAATGAGCTTTTTTATCTCTAACGCCATGGCTGACGCCGCTGCGCCTGCTGCTGCCGGCCCTATGGGCGGTGGTTTCGAGTGGATTTTCCTGGTCGGCTTCCTGGTCATCTTCTACCTGATGATCTGGCGTCCACAGGCCAAGCGGGCCAAAGAGCAGAAAAACCTGCTGGGCAGCCTGCAAAAAGGCGACGAAGTCGTAACCACTGGCGGCATCGCCGGCAAGATCACCAAGGTTTCCGATGCTTTCGTGGTACTGGAAGTCTCCGACACCGTGGAAATGAAGTTCCAGAAGGGCGCCATCGCCGCCACGCTGCCTAAAGGCACGCTCAAAGCGATCTAAGTAACAACCTTTACCAATCGACGGGGCGCGCAAGGCGCCCCGCGTTATAAGCGGGCGGCGTGATGCTGAACAAATACCCTCTGTGGAAATACGTACTGATCCTGGCGGTGCTGGCGATCGGTTTTATTTATTCCGCTCCCAATCTCTATCCTGATGACCCGGCTATCCAGATCTCTGGCGCCAGCACTTCGCTGCAAGTCAATCAGGCAGACCTGGACCGTGCGAGCAAAGCGCTCAACGACGCGGGTATCCAGGTTAAAGCGGCAACCTTGGCGGCTGGATCCAAAGGCGGCTTGTTGCGCCTGACCAAGCAAGAAGACCAATTGCCGGCCAAAGATGTCGTACGCAAGGCCATGGGTGACGACTACGTTGTCGCGCTAAACCTGGCCCAGACCACGCCACAATGGCTGCGCAGCATTGGCGCGCACCCGATGAAGCTGGGCCTGGACTTGTCCGGTGGTGTGCACTTCCTGCTGGAAGTCGACATGGACAAGGCCCTGGACGCACGTCTGAAGGTCTACGAAGGCGACGTGAAGAGCCTGCTGCGCAAAGAGAAGCTGCGCTATCGCAGCCTGCCGCAGCTCAACGGTGCCATCCAGCTTGGTTTTGCTGACGAAGCATCCCGCGAACAGGCCCGTGCGCTGATCCGCAAGAACTTCAATGACTTCGACATCGTACCGGCCGACCTCAATGGTCAAGCGGTACTGCGTCTGGCGATGAGCCCGGCCAAGATCGCGGAAATCCGCGAATACTCCATCAAGCAGAACTTGACCACGGTGCGTAACCGCGTCAACGAGCTGGGTGTGGCCGAGCCGATCGTGCAGCGCCAGGGTGCCAACCGCATCGTGGTCGAGCTGCCGGGTGTACAGGACACCGCTGAAGCCAAGCGTATCCTCGGCAAGACCGCCAACCTGGAGTTCCGTCTCGCGGCCGACCCAGGCGCTACGCGTGCCACTTCCGAAGAGTTCGAATTCCGTGAAGGCAACCGTCCTCCTGCGTTGATCGAGCGTGGTTTGATCATCACCGGTGACCAGGTGACCGACGCCAAGGCCGGTTTCGGCGAGCACGGTACGCCTGAAGTGAACATCCGCCTGGATGGCCATGGCGGCGAACTGATGAGTCGCGCAACGCGCAGCAACGTCGGTCGCAGCATGGCAGTGATCTTCATCGAGCAGCGCCCGGTGACCACCTACACCAAGCAGATGGTCAACGGCGTCGAGAAAGACGTGCCGGTGCAGACCTTCAAGGAAGAGAAGAAGATCATCAGCCTGGCGACCATCCAGTCGCCGCTGGGTGCTCAGTTCCGTATCACTGGCCTGAACGGCCAGGGCGAGTCGTCCGAGCTGGCGTTGCTGCTGCGTGCCGGTGGCCTGGCTGCACCGATGTACTTCGCTGAAGAACGTACCATCGGTCCGAGCCTGGGTGCCGACAACATCACCAAGGGTGTCGATGCGGCGCTGTGGGGCATGTTGTTCGTGTCGCTGTTCATCATCGCCATCTACCGCTTCTTTGGTGTGATCGCCACCGTTGCCCTGGCGGGCAACATGGTGATGTTGCTGGCTCTGATGTCGTTGCTGGGTGCCACACTGACCCTGCCAGGTATTGCCGGTATCGTACTCACCATGGGTATGGCGGTGGATGCCAACGTGCTGATCTTCTCGCGGATTCGTGAAGAGATCGCCGCCGGCATGACCGTGCAGCGTGCAATCAACGAAGGCTTCGGCCGGGCATTTACCGCGATCCTCGACTCCAACCTGACCACACTGTTGGTCGGCGGGATTCTCTTCGCTATGGGCACAGGCCCGGTGAAAGGTTTTGCGGTGACCATGTCCCTCGGGATCTTTACCTCGATGTTCACGGCCATCATGGTGACCCGCGCAATGGTCAACCTGATCTTTGGCGGGCGTGACTTCAAGAAGTTGTGGATTTAAGGGGCTGCCATGTTACGTACAATCAACTTCATGGGCGTTCGCAACGTTGCGTTCGGCGTCACCGTGCTCCTTACCGTTCTGGCGTTGTTCAGCTGGTTCCATAAGGGCCTGAACTACGGCCTGGATTTCACCGGCGGTACGCTCATCGAGCTGACCTACGAGAAGCCGGCCGACGTTACCCTGGTGCGCAACGAGCTGGTCAAGGCCGGCTATCACGAAGCCGTGGTACAGAGCTTTGGTGCCACCACCGACCTGCTGGTGCGTATGCCTGGCGAAGACCCGCAACTGGGTCACCAGGTAGCCGAGGCCTTGCAGAAGGTGGGCGGCGACAACCCTGCGTCGGTCAAGCGCGTCGAGTTCGTCGGCCCGCAAGTGGGTGAAGAGCTGCGCGACCAGGGCGGCCTAGGCATGCTGATGGCGCTGGTCGGCATCATGATCTACCTGGCGTTCCGCTTTCAGTGGAAGTTCGGTGTCGGCGCCATTGTGTCGCTGATCCACGACGTGGTCGTCACCGTGGGCATCCTGGCCTACTTCCAGATCACCTTCGACCTGACCGTACTGGCGGCCGTGCTGGCGATCATTGGTTACTCCCTCAACGACACCATCGTGGTATTCGACCGGGTTCGTGAGAACTTCCGTGTACTGCGCAAGGCGACGTTGATCGAGAACATCAACATCTCCACCACCCAAACCTTGCTGCGGACCATGGCGACGTCGATCTCCACCTTGCTGGCGATTGCTGCGCTGATGATCTTCGGCGGCGACAACCTGTGGGGCTTCTCCCTGGCGCTGTTCATCGGTGTTCTGGCGGGTACCTACTCGTCGATCTACATCGCCAACGTGGTGCTGATCTGGCTGAACCTCAACAGCGAAGACTTGATCCCTCCTGCCGCTACCGACAAGGAGGTTGACGACCGTCCTTGATGGGCGCTTGTTGATCCGCTGTTACAAGAAAGGCGCGAGTATTGAACTCGCGCCTTTTTTTTTGCTCCAAGGCTGGGTATAGCGCGGATCTTTCGGTCCGCTTGTGATGGTCAGGAGGTTCATGTGAACAAGTCGTTGCTGGTTGGTGCGGTATTGGGTGCTGTCGGTGTGACTGCCGGAGGCGCTGTTGCCACCTACAGCCTGGTAAAAAGCGGCCCTGAGTATGCGCAAGTACTGGCGGTACAGCCGGTGAAAACCCAGATCAAAACCCCGCGTGAGGTCTGCAAGGACGTCACCGTGACCCGGCAGCGTCCGGTGCAGGACCAACATCAAATCGCCGGTACCGTGGTGGGCGCCCTCGCAGGTGGCCTGCTGGGCAACCAGATTGGTGGTGGTAATGGTAAGAAGCTGGCCACCGTGGCCGGTGCGGTCGGTGGTGGCTACGCCGGTAACAAGGTTCAGGAAGGCATGCAGAACCGCGATACCTACACCACCACGCAAACTCGCTGTAACACCGTTAACGACATCAGTGACAAGGTGGTCGGTTATGACGTGCGTTACAACCTGGATGGCAAGGAAGGTACCGTGCGTATGGAGCGCGACCCTGGTAGCCAGATTCCGGTGGACAAGGAAGGCCGTCTGATCCTGGGTCAGAACCAGCAATAATTGCTGGGCAGTCACCGTTCAAAATGTGGGAGCGGGCTTGCTCGCGAAGGCGTACTGTCAGTCGGTAGATGTTTTGACTGGCCCACCGCATTCGCGAGCAAGTCCGCTCCCACATTGGGTATGTGCTATGGCAGAAAATGCTGCATTACCCAAATGCCAGGCAAAAAAAAGCACCCCGAGGGGTGCTTTTTTTGTGCTCGCTCGCTTAACGCTTCAGCGAAGCCGGCAGGTGCGGCTGGATCGCCGTCAGTACTGCTTTGAAGCATTTGGTGTTGCCAGCTACGACGTGGCCTTTCTCCAGGAAGTCATGACCACCGGTGAAGTCGCTCACCAGGCCACCTGCTTCTTGAATCAGCAGGGCGCCAGCAGCCATGTCCCACTCGGACAGGCCCGACTCCCAGAACGCATCAAAACGACCGGCGGCTACATACGCCAGGTCCAGGCTGGCTGCACCGGCGCGGCGGATGCCGGCGGTCTGGCCAACCAGGGCGCGGAACATGCCCAGGTAGTTTTCCAGGTTGTCCATCTGGTCGTCGCGGAATGGGAAGCCGGTACCCAGCAGAGCGCCTTCCAGGCTGGTACGGCCGCTGACGCGCAGGCGGCGGCCGTTCAACTGGGCGCCACGGCCACGGCTGGCGGTGAATTCTTCCTGGCGAACCGGGTCCAGCACAACGGCGTGTTCCAGGCGGCCACGGTATTTGCAGGCGATGCTCACGGCAAAGTGCGGGATGCCGCGCAGGAAGTTGGTGGTGCCATCCAGTGGGTCGATGATCCACAGGTAGTCTTCGCCTTCGCCGCTGCCTTTGTGCAGGCCGGTTTCTTCGCCGAGGATGCCGTGGGTAGGGTAGGCCTTGCGCAGGGCGTCGATGATTTTCTGTTCGGCGGCGCGATCCACCTCGGATACATAATCCTTGGCGTCTTTTTCGTCGACCTTGATGGTATCCAGGCGCTCGATGGAGCGGAAAATCAATTCACTGGCGCTGCGGGCGGCGCGCAGCGCGATATTCAGCATGGGCTGCATGGATAGGTCACCTAAGGTTGTTAAAGAAAGCCGAGCATTCTAGCAGAAACTTTCTTCAGGTGAAGGACGACGTTCGCTTTCATGGCATAACCTTAGGCGGTTCTGTAAGATTTGCTCCCCTTTCCTGTGTCCGAGAGCGCCTCCCTTGCTGCAAAACATTCGTGTCGTCTTGGTCAATACCAGTCATCCCGGCAACATCGGCGGGGTGGCGCGAGCCATGAAAAACATGGGGCTGACGCGCCTGGTGCTGGTTGAACCGCGGGTATTCCCGCACCACGAGGCGGATGCCCGTGCGTCCGGCGCCAATGACGTGCTCGAAAACGCCCAGGTGGTCGCCACCTTGGAGGACGCCCTGGTCGGCTGCAATCTGGTGCTCGGCACCAGCGCCCGTGACCGGCGTATCCCTTGGCCGCTGCTGGACCCGCGTGAGTGCGGCACCAAAGTGGTGGAAGAGGCTGCTGGCGGCGCTGAGATCGCCTTGGTATTTGGCCGTGAAGACTCCGGCCTGACCAACGAAGAACTGCAGCGATGTCATTACCACGTGCATATCCCCTCAGACCCTGAGTTCAGTTCGCTGAACCTTGGGGCTGCGGTGCAGGTGCTGACTTATGAAGTGCGCATGGCCTGGCTGGCTGCTGCCGGCCAGCCGAGCAAAGTGGAAAAGGAAGAGGTTGCCTCGACCAAAAGTGGCGAGCTGGCCACCATGGACGAGCTGGAACGGTTCTATGAGCACCTGGAGCAAACCCTGGTCGCCATCGAATTCCTCGACCCTGAAAAGCCACGGCACTTGATGGCGCGCCTGCGTCGCTTGTATGGCCGCAGCTCGGTGAGCCGAGCTGAAATGAACATATTGCGTGGCATCCTCACGGAAACCCAGAAAGCGGCCCGTGGTGAGCTTCTTAAGCGGAAGGATTAAAAATGTTCGAGCGTTTGCGAGAAGATATCCAAAGTGTTTTCCACCGTGACCCGGCGGCGCGCAACGCCTTTGAAGTGCTGACCTGCTACCCGGGCATGCACGCGATCTGGATCCACCGCTTGTCCGGCGCCCTGTGGGGTATGGGCTGGAAGTGGCTGGCGCGGCTGGTATCGAACTTTGGGCGCTGGTTGACCGGTATCGAGATCCACCCGGGTGCCAAGGTGGGCCGTCGGTTCTTTATCGACCACGGCATGGGCATCGTGATCGGCGAAACGGCCGAGATCGGCGATGACGTCACCCTCTATCAAGGCGTGACCCTGGGCGGCACCACTTGGAACAAGGGTAAGCGCCACCCAACGCTGGGCGATGGCGTGGTGGTAGGGGCGGGCGCCAAGGTGCTCGGGCCGTTTACCGTGGGTGCTGGCGCCAAGGTTGGCTCCAATGCGGTGGTGACCAAGGCTGTGCCGCCGGGTGCCACGGTTGTAGGTATTCCAGGTCGCATCATCGTCAAGCCGCAAGTCGGTGATGAGCAAGAGGCCAAGCGCAAGGCAATGGCCGAGAAGATTGGTTTCGATGCCTATGGCGTCAGTGAAGACATGCCCGACCCGGTGGCTCGCGCCATTGGTCAATTGCTTGATCATTTGCAGGCGGTGGACGGCAAGCTGGAGGGTATGTGCGGTGCGCTGAAGGAGCTGGGCAGCCCGTACTGTGCCAAAGACCTGCCTGAACTGCGCGAAGAGGATTTTGCTGAGATCAAGGACGAGGCTGCCACCAAGGCAAGCTGAGGTTTCGCAATCACTGCAAAACCCCTGTGGGAGCGGGCTTGCTCGCGAAGGCGGCGTGTCAGTCGCCGGGTATATTGACTGGCCCATCGCATTCGCGAGCAAGCCCGCTCCCACATTTGCCCTCCGTTTGTCCTGCTTTCTCGGCTCTGCCCTGTTCCCGCTGGTCCATCCCACCCCATCCTGCTATGATTCGCGCGCCCTTTTTACGGGTAATCCTGACTAAAGTACTAGGTCTTATAGTTGACTTAAATACTCGGGAATCGCATACTTGCTCCCATTCTGAAACACCTTGGTACTTGTCCATGAGACTGACTACAAAAGGCCGATACGCGGTGACCGCCATGCTCGACTTGGCCTTGCACGCGCAAACTGGGCCGGTGTCCCTGGCCGATATCTCCGAGCGCCAAGGCATTTCCCTGTCCTATCTCGAGCAGTTGTTCGCCAAATTGCGCCGTAGCAATCTGGTTTCCAGCGTTCGCGGTCCGGGTGGTGGCTATCAGTTGTCCCGCGACATGCAGGGCATTCAGGTGGCCCAGGTGATCGACGCGGTCAACGAATCCGTCGATGCCACCAAATGCCAGGGTTTGGGTGACTGCCATGCCGGCGACACCTGCCTGACGCACCACTTGTGGTGTGACTTGAGCCTGCAGATCCATGAGTTTTTGAGTGGTATCAGCTTGGCTGATCTTGTGACTCGCCGTGAGGTGCAAGAAGTAGCCCAGCGTCAGGACCAGCGCCGTTGCAACACCAAGGCGCCGCGTCTGGACAAGATTGAAGCGTCCGCCGTCGAGTGACAGCCGAAGAGCTAACGGCACGCCAGCCAGCCTGATTTAGGAGAAAGTCCATGAAATTGCCGATTTACCTTGATTACTCAGCGACCACCCCGGTTGATCCGCGTGTCGCGCAAAAAATGAGCGAATGCCTGCTGGTCGACGGAAACTTCGGCAACCCGGCCTCCCGTTCCCACGTATTCGGCTGGAAAGCCGAGGAAGCGGTCGAGAACGCTCGTCGCCAAGTCGCTGACCTGGTCAATGCCGACCCGCGCGAAATCGTCTGGACCTCCGGTGCCACCGAGTCCGACAACCTGGCTATCAAGGGCGCGGCGCATTTCTACGCGACCAAAGGCAAACACCTGATCACCACCAAGATTGAGCACAAGGCTGTCCTGGACACCATGCGCCAACTGGAGCGTGAAGGTTTCGAGGTCACCTACCTCGAGCCGACCACCGACGGTATCGTCACCCCGGCCATGATCGAAGCCGCGATGCGTGAAGACACCATCCTGGTTTCCGTGATCCACGTGAACAACGAAATCGGCACCATCAACGACATCGCCGCCATCGGCGAGCTCACCCGCTCCAAGGGTGTGTTGCTGCACGTCGACGCTGCTCAGTCCACCGGCAAGGTCGATATCGACCTGTCCAAGCTGAAAGTCGACCTGATGTCGTTCTCTGCCCACAAGACTTACGGCCCTAAAGGCATCGGCGCGCTGTACGTGAGCCGCAAACCTCGCGTGCGCATCGAAGCCACCATGCACGGCGGCGGTCACGAGCGCGGCATGCGTTCGGGCACCCTGGCGACCCACCAGATCGTCGGCATGGGCGAAGCCTTCCGTGTAGCCAAGGAAGACATGGCTGCCGAAAACGTGCGTATCAAGGCGCTGAGCGATCGCTTCTACAAGCAGGTCGAAAACCTTGAAGAACTGTACATCAACGGCAGCATGACCGCCCGTGTACCGCACAACCTGAATTTGAGCTTCAACTACGTCGAAGGCGAGTCGCTGATCATGGCGCTCAAGGACCTGGCGGTATCGTCCGGTTCGGCCTGCACCTCGGCGTCCCTTGAGCCTTCGTACGTACTGCGCGCCCTGGGCCGCAACGACGAACTGGCACACAGCTCGATCCGCTTTACGTTCGGCCGCTTCACCACCGAAGAGCAAGTCGACTACGCCGCGCAGAAGGTCTGCGAAGCCGTCAACAAGCTGCGCGTTCTGTCGCCACTGTGGGACATGTACAAAGACGGTGTCGATATTTCCAAGATCGAGTGGGCGGCACACTAACTATAGAAGCCGCCACCCAAGCTCTGTAGGAACGTGGCGGAAAACGCAGGCGTTTCTACAGGGTTCCAGAGCGGCCCTGATGAGTGAGGATTCAGTACCATGGCTTACAGCGAAAAGGTCATCGACCACTACGAAAACCCGCGCAACGTCGGCAAGATGAACGCGGAAGATCCTGATGTCGGCACCGGCATGGTCGGCGCTCCGGCGTGCGGCGATGTGATGCGCCTGCAGATCAAGGTCAACGATGCTGGCGTTATCGAAGACGCCAAATTCAAGACTTACGGCTGCGGTTCGGCCATCGCCTCCAGCTCCCTGGCGACCGAATGGATGAAAGGCAAGACCCTGGATGAGGCTGTCACCATCAGCAACACCCAGCTGGCCGAAGAACTGGCGCTGCCGCCAGTGAAAATCCACTGCTCGGTACTCGCGGAAGACGCCATCAAGGCAGCAGTTCGCGACTACAAGCAGAAGAAAGGCTTGATCTAAGCATTTGGCGACGAGTAAGGAGTCAACGATGGCTATCAGCATGACAGAAGCGGCTGCGCAGCACATTCGCCGCTCCCTGAATGGGCGCGGTAAAGGTGAGGGGATTCGTCTGGGTGTACGCACCACGGGCTGTTCCGGCCTTGCCTACGTGCTGGAGTTTGTCGACGAGGTGGTTGCAGAGGATCAGGTGTTCGAAAGTCACGGCGAAAAGGTGATTATCGACCCGAAAAGCCTGACCTACCTGGACGGCACCGAACTCGATTTCGTCAAGGAAGGGTTGAACGAAGGCTTCAAGTTCAACAACCCTAACGTGCGCGGTGAGTGTGGCTGCGGCGAAAGCTTCAACATCTGAGGCTACTCGTGGGTACTCCTTGTCATTTCGCTTTATTCGAGCTGCAGCCGAGCTTTCGGCTGGACCTTGAGCAGCTTGCTGCGCGCTACCGTGAGTTGGCGCGTGGCGTGCATCCGGACCGCTTTGCCGACGCTTCCGAGCGTGAGCAACGCTTGGCGCTGGAGCAATCGGCCAGCCTCAACGAAGCCTATCAGACGCTCAAAAGCCCCCCGAAACGCGCGCGTTATTTACTGGCGATGAAGGGTGGTGAGTTGCCGATGGAAGTCACCGTGCATGATCCGGACTTCCTGATGCAGCAGATGCAGTGGCGCGAAGAGCTCGAAGACTTGCAGGACGAAGCCGATGTGGCTGGCGTCGTGGTCTTCAAGCGCCGTCTGAAGGCGGCCCAGGATGAGCTCAACGAAAGCTTCGCAGCCTGTTGGGATGATGCGGCGCAACGCGAACAGGCCGAACGCCTGATGCGGCGCATGCAATTCCTCGACAAGCTCACCTACGAAGTGCGCCAGCTAGAAGAGCGCCTCGACGATTAACCCAGTGCTGCCCGTGATGCACGCCTGATAGACAGATAAGACCTGATTACCATGGCTCTACTGCAAATCGCCGAACCCGGCCAAAGCCCTCAACCGCACCAGCGTCGCCTGGCGGTCGGGATTGACCTGGGCACCACCAATTCCCTGGTTGCTGCCTTGCGCAGCGGCCTGTCCGAGCCATTGCCCGATGCCGATGGGCAGGTGATCCTGCCGTCCGCCGTGCGTTATCACGCCGACCGCATCGAAGTGGGCGAATCGGCCAAGCTGGCCGCGTCCGCAGACCCCTTGAACACGGTGTTGTCGGTCAAGCGCTTGATGGGTCGTGGGCTGTCCGACGTCAAGCAATTGGGCGACCAACTGCCGTACCGCTTTGTCGGCGGTGAATCCCATATGCCGTTCATCGACACCGTCCAGGGGCCCAAGAGCCCGGTGGAAGTGTCGGCTGATATCCTCAAGGTGCTGCGCCAGCGTGCAGAAAGCACCCTGGGCGGTGAACTGGTAGGGGCGGTGATCACTGTGCCGGCGTATTTCGATGACGCCCAGCGCCAAGCCACCAAGGATGCGGCGAAACTTGCCGGCTTGAACGTGCTGCGCTTGCTCAACGAGCCGACTGCGGCGGCGGTGGCCTACGGCCTCGATCAGCACGCTGAAGGCCTGGTCGCCATTTATGACCTGGGTGGCGGCACCTTCGATATCTCTATCCTGCGCCTGACCGGCGGTGTTTTCGAAGTGCTGGCCACCGGTGGCGACAGTGCCCTGGGCGGCGATGACTTCGACCACGCCATTGCCGGCTGGATCATCACCAGCGCAGGTTTGTCTGCCGACCTGGATCCGGGCGCGCAGCGTAACTTGCTGCAAACTGCCTGTGCGGCCAAAGAAGCGCTGACTAATGCTGCATCCGTTGAAGTGACTTACGCTGATTGGTCGGCACAACTGACCCGCGAAGCCTTTGACGCGCTGATCGAGCCAATGGTCGCCCGCAGCCTCAAGGCTTGCCGTCGTGCTGTGCGTGACTCCGGCATTGAGCTGGAAGATGTCGGCGCTGTGGTCATGGTCGGTGGTTCCACTCGCGTGCCGCGTGTGCGTGAGGCGGTTGCCGAAGCGTTTGGTCGCCAGCCGCTGACTGAAATCGACCCGGATCAAGTGGTGGCCATTGGCGCCGCAATTCAGGCCGATACCCTGGCCGGCAACAAGCGCGATGGCGGCGAATTGCTGTTGCTCGACGTGATCCCGTTGTCTCTGGGCCTGGAAACCATGGGCGGCCTGATGGAGAAGGTGATCCCGCGCAACACCACCATCCCCGTTGCTCGCGCCCAGGATTTCACTACCTACAAAGACGGCCAGACGGCCATGATGATTCATGTGCTGCAAGGCGAGCGCGAGCTGATCAGCGACTGCCGCTCCCTGGCGCGCTTTGAATTGCGCGGCATTCCGGCGATGGTGGCCGGTGCCGCCAAGATTCGCGTGACCTTCCAGGTCGATGCCGATGGCTTGCTCAGCGTGGCTGCGCGCGAACTGGCCTCGGGCGTTGAGGCCAGCATCCAGGTCAAGCCTTCTTACGGTCTCACTGACGGTGAAATCGCCAAGATGCTCAAGGATTCGTTCCAGTATGCCGGTGACGACAAGGTCGCTCGCGTATTGCGTGAGCAACAAGTGGATGCCCAGCGCCTGCTCGAAGCGGTGCAGGGTGCGCTTGAAGCCGACGGCGAACGCCTGCTTGATGCCGAAGAACGCATGGTCATTGACCTGCAGATGCAGGAACTGGCCGAACTGATGAAAGGCAACGATGGTTACGCCATCGAGCAACAGACCAAGCGCCTGTCGCAAGTGACTGATGCCTTTGCCGCCCGCCGTATGGATCAGACGGTTAAAGCCGCGCTGGCGGGCCGCAACCTGAACGAAATTGAGGAATAACTGATGCCACGGGTCACTTTTCTACCGCACGCCGAACATTGCGCTGAGGGCATGGTCGTGGAGGCTGAGACCGGCAAGTCCCTGCTTGAAGTTGCCCACGACAACCATATCGAGATCGAAAGTGCCTGTGGCGGCGTCAATGCCTGCACCACCTGTCACTGCATCATTCGTAAAGGTTTCGACAGCCTCAATGAGGCTGACGACCTGGAAGAAGACTATCTTGATCGGGCGTGGGGCCTGGAGCCGACGTCGCGCCTGAGTTGCCAGGCAAAAGTGGGGACTGAAGACCTCACCGTCGAAATCCCGAAATATTCGCTCAACCATGCGGCCGAAGCGCCGCATTGATTCAAGGAAGTGTCATGAGTCTTAAATGGGTTGATGTGCAAGAGATCGCTATCCTGTTGGCCGATGGCAACCCGGATCTGGATCCTTACTCCCTGAACTTTGTAGCTTTGCGTGACATGGTCATGGCATTGCCCGGGTTCGAAGATGAGCGTGATCGTGGTGGTGAAAAGGTCTTGGAAGCTATCCAGACTGCCTGGAAAGAAGAACAGGACTGACGCCTCCCTCACGCAGTTAGGCAATACCCAATAACCCGCGTATAATTCGCGGGTTTAATTTTTCGTAAATTACCGTTTCTGGAGTTACACCATGGCTGTTCAACGTACTTTCTCCATCATCAAGCCTGACGCTGTTGCAAAAAACGTCATCGGCGAGATCACCACTCGTTTCGAAAAAGCCGGCCTGAAGGTTGTAGCTTCGAAACTCAAGCAACTGTCCAAGGCTGAAGCTGAAGGCTTCTACGCTGAGCACAGCGCTCGTGGCTTCTTCGGCGACCTGGTTGCCTTCATGATCTCCGGTCCTGTTGTTGTTCAGGTTCTGGAAGGCGAAAACGCTATCGCTCTGAACCGTGAGCTGATGGGCGCTACCAACCCTAAAGAAGCGGCTGCCGGCACCATCCGTGCTGACTTCGCTGAATCCATCGACGCCAACGCTGTTCACGGCTCGGACTCCGAAGCTGCTGCTGCTCGCGAAATCTCGTACTTTTTCGCTGCTACTGAAGTAACCGCTCGCTAAGCATCGGCTTAAAGAGTGAGGGTGAATCCATGACTACATCGACTGTTAAAACCAACCTGCTGGGTCTGACTCAGCCGGAAATGGAGAAATTCTTCGACTCAATCGGGGAGAAGCGTTTCCGTGCCGGTCAGGTAATGAAGTGGATTCACCACTTTGGCGTCGACGATTTCGACGCCATGACGAACGTCAGCAAGGCCCTGCGCGACAAGCTCAAGGCCATTGCCGAGGTGCGTGGTCCCGAAGTGGTCAGCGAGGACATATCCAGCGACGGTACCCGTAAGTGGGTCGTGCGCGTGGCGTCCGGCAGCTGTGTCGAGACCGTGTACATTCCCCAGGGCAAACGTGGCACGTTGTGCGTTTCGTCCCAGGCAGGCTGTGCCCTGGACTGCAGTTTCTGCTCCACCGGCAAGCAAGGCTTCAATAGCAACCTCACCGCCGCCGAAGTCATCGGCCAGGTGTGGATTGCCAACAAATCCTTTGGCAGCGTCCCGGCGACCGTCGACCGTGCCATCACCAACGTGGTGATGATGGGCATGGGTGAGCCGCTGCTGAACTTCGACAACGTGATTGCGGCCATGCACCTGATGATGGACGACCTGGGCTACGGCATCTCCAAGCGCCGTGTGACCCTGTCGACCTCTGGCGTGGTACCGATGATTGATGAGCTGGCCAAGCACATCGACGTCTCCCTCGCGTTGTCGCTGCACGCACCTAATGACGCATTGCGTAACCAATTGGTGCCGATCAACAAGAAGTATCCGCTTAAGATGCTGCTCGAGTCGTGCCAGCGTTATATGGCGACCCTGGGTGAGAAGCGTGTGTTGACCATTGAGTACACCATGCTCAAGGACGTCAACGACAAGCTGGAGCACGCTGTCGAGATGATCGAATTGCTCAAGGACACCCCGTGCAAGATCAACTTGATCCCGTTCAACCCGTTTCCCCATTCTGGCTACGAGCGGCCGAGCAACAACGCCATCCGTCGTTTCCAGGATCAACTGCATCAGGCCGGCTATAACGTCACTGTGCGAACCACCCGTGGTGAAGACATCGATGCCGCGTGTGGCCAATTGGTAGGGCAGGTGATGGACCGCACCCGCCGCAGTGAACGTTATATCGCCGTGCGCGAACTTAACGCCGCTGAAGATTTACCGCAAATCGCTGTGAATCGAATCTGAGAGAGGATCTCTATGCCCTTGCGCCTTGCGCTGCTTTTACTCTTTACCGGCCTGGTGGCCGGTTGCGTTTCATCGGGCCATGACAGCCCGTTGCGCACTGATAAAGGCCGTGATGAGGCGCGAGTTGCCTATGTGCAACTGGGTTTGGGGTATCTGCGCCAAGGCATGAGCGAGCAGGCCAAGGTGCCGTTGAAAAAGGCCCTGGAGCTGGACGCAGATGATGCCGATGCCAACGCCGCGCTGGCCCTGGTGTTTCAGGCTCAGGCCGAGCCTGAGCTGGCCGATCGCTATTTTCTCAAGGCCCTGGCCTCCCGTCCTGCCGACCCGCGGCTGCTGAACAACTACGGCAGTTTTCTGTTCGAGCAGCAGCGGTATGACTTGGCATCACGTTATTTCCAGCAAGCCGCCACCGATACCCTCTACCCGCAGCGTTCGCGGGTGTTCGAGAACCTCGGTGTGACCTCGATGCGCCTCGGCCAGCGCGACAGCGCCCGCCAGCAACTGGAAAAAGCCCTGCATTTGAATAGTCGCCAGCCACGGGCATTGCTCGAAATGGCTGAGTTGTCTTACGAAGACAGGCATTATGTGCCGGCACGTGACTATTACGAGCGTTTTAGCCTGCTCAGCGGGCAAAATGCACGTAGTCTATTGCTCGGTGTGCGCCTGGCGACGGTTCATGAAGAACACGACACGGCCGCACGTTTTGGCCAGCAACTCGAACGACTCTATCCCGGTACGCCGGAATATCAGCAATACCTGTCGGAGCAATGATGAAAGCCGCGCACCCGGAAGATGTAGCAGCTAATCGCGTCAACCCAGGCGAAACCTTGCGCCAGGCCCGCGAAAGCAATGGTTGGTCGCTGGCGGAAGTGGCCCTCAAGCTCAATTTGACCAGCACCTCCCTGGCCAACCTGGAAGCTGGCGCGTTCGACAAGCTGCCTGGGCACACCTTTGCCCGCGGCTATATCCGCGCCTATGCCAAATTGCTGGGTATCGATCAGGCTGTGCTGGTCCAGGAGTTCGACCAGTTCACCGGCACCGATGCCCAGGGCAGTAATGTCCATGGGTTGGGGCGTATCGAAGAGCCAACGCGGGTTTCCCACACCATTTTGCGGATTGTCAGCCTGTTGTTGCTGATCGCCGTGGTCGGCGGCGGTTTTGTCTGGTGGCAAGACCAGACCTCCCAGCGCAACAAAGACCTGACCAGCAACGCCATGGAACATGTCGAAGTCGAAAGCGCCGACGGCACCACCCAGATTCACCCCCTGGACGAGCCGGAAGACCAGGCCGTGGTAGAAGGGCAAGCCGCGTCGCAAGCGCCGGCCACTGCCGAGCAACCGGTGCCAGACGCTGGCACGGCCCCGGCTGCGACGGCTGCGGTACCCACCCCGGCTGCTCCGACCACTGCGGCAGCACCCGTGGCCCAGGCTCCGGTGGTTCCGACACCTGCACCTGCGACCCCTGCGCCAGCCGCACCCGCAGCGCCGGCGATGTCGCCTCCCACCAGCCCTGCGTTGATCGCCGGTGATGGGCGCGTACAAATTACCTTCATCGCTGACTGCTGGACGCAGGTCACCGATGGCAACGGCAAAGTGCTGTTCAGCGGTTTGAAGCGTAAGGGAGATACGCTTGACCAGGGCGGCAAGCCTCCTTTGACGCTGCGTCTGGGCTTCGCCCGTGGCGCGCAAGTGGCCTACAACGGCCAGCCTGTAGACGTGGCGCCGTTCACCAGTGGCGAGACTGCTCGCCTCAAGTTGGGACAATAGTCATGCACGGCGAATCTCCAATCAAACGTCGCGTATCGCGCAAGATCTGGGTCGGCTCGGTGCCGGTGGGTGGCGATGCCCCTATCGCAGTGCAGAGCATGACCAACAGCGACACCAACGATGTGGCCGCCACCGTGGCCCAGATCAACCGTCTGGAAGCGGCGGGTGTGGACATCGTGCGGGTGTCCGTTCCGGACATGGACGCAGCCGAGGCCTTTGGTCGTATCAAGCAGTTGGTCAAGGTGCCACTGGTTGCCGATATTCACTTCGACTACAAGATCGCCTTGCGCGTGGCCGAACTGGGTGTGGACTGCCTGCGTATCAACCCCGGCAACATCGGGCGTGAAGATCGCGTGCGTGCCGTGGTGGATGCTGCCCGGGATCGTGGTATTCCGATCCGCATCGGCGTCAACGCCGGCTCCCTGGAAAAAGACCTGCAAAAAAAATACGGCGAGCCCACGCCGGCAGCCCTTGTTGAGTCTGCACTGCGCCACGTTGAACACCTTGAACGCCTGAATTTCCAGGACTTCAAGGTCAGCGTAAAGGCCTCCGATGTGTTCATGGCGGTAGAAGCCTACCGCTTGCTGGCCAAGGAAATCGTGCAACCGCTGCACCTGGGCATCACCGAAGCGGGCGGTTTGCGCTCAGGCACAGTGAAATCTGCGGTGGGTCTCGGTATGCTGCTCGCCGAAGGGATTGGCGATACTATTCGCATCTCCCTGGCGGCAGACCCCGTAGAGGAAGTGAAAGTCGGTTACGACATTCTAAAATCCCTGCGTTTGCGTTCCCGTGGTATCAACTTCATCGCCTGCCCGAGCTGCTCGCGGCAGAACTTCGACGTGGTGAAAACTATGAACGACCTGGAGTTGCGCCTCGAAGACCTGCTGGTGCCGCTGGATGTCGCAGTGATCGGTTGTGTGGTCAACGGGCCGGGTGAGGCCAAAGAGGCCCACGTGGGCCTGACCGGTGGTACACCGAACCTGATTTACATCGACGGCAAGCCGTCGCAGAAGCTAACGAATGACAATCTGGTGGATGAGCTGGAAAAGCTGATCCGCGAGAAAGCGGCCGAGAAGGTCGCCGCTGACGCAGCGCTGATCGCTCGCGGCTGATTGACCGAATTTAAGGATCTGATGTGAGCAAGTCTCTGCAAGCCATTCGTGGCATGAACGACATCCTGCCGGAGCAGACGCCACTGTGGCGCTACTTCGAAAGCACTGTCGCGCGCCTGCTGGATAACTACGGTTACAAGCAGATCCGCATGCCGATCGTCGAGTTCACCGAACTGTTCAAGCGCTCCATCGGTGAAGTGACCGACATCGTCGAAAAAGAGATGTACACCTTTGAAGACCGCAACGGCGACTCCCTGACCCTGCGTCCGGAAGGCACTGCCGCGTGCGTGCGCGCCGTACTGGAACATGGCATCACCGGTGGTGGCCAGACCCAGAAGCTGTGGTACATCGGCCCGATGTTCCGCCACGAGCGCCCTCAGAAAGGCCGTTACCGCCAGTTCCACCAGATCGGTTGCGAAGTGTTCAACCTGGACGGCCCGGACATCGACGCCGAGCTGATCGTGCTGACCTGGCGCCTATGGGGCCAGTTGGGCATTCGTGACGCGGTCAAGCTTGAACTCAACAGCCTGGGCACCAGCGAGTCCCGGGGCCGCTATCGTGAGGCCCTGGTCGAGTACCTGTCGGCCCACCTGGACAAACTGGATGAAGACAGCCAACGCCGTCTGAAGACCAACCCGTTGCGCGTCCTGGATACCAAGAACGCCGACACCCAGGCCGTGCTGGTCGATGCGCCGAAAATGGCCGATTACCTGGACGACGAGTCCCGTGTGCACTTCGAGGGCCTCAGGGCTCGCCTGGATGCAGCCGGTATTCCCTACGTGATCAACCCCAAGCTGGTGCGTGGCCTCGACTACTACAGCAAGACCGTGTTCGAGTGGGTCACCGACAAGCTCGGCGCCCAGGGCACCGTGTGTGCCGGTGGTCGCTACGACGGCCTGGTCGAGCAAATGGGCGGCAAGCCGACCACGGGCGTGGGCTTTGCCATGGGCATCGAGCGGTTGATCCTGCTGCTGGAAACCCTGGAGCAGGTCCCGCAAGAGATTTCCCGTCAGGTGGACGTGTACCTGTGCGCCTTCGGCGAGGCTGCCGAACTGGCGGCCCTGGCCTTGAGCGAAAAAGTACGTGACCAACTGCCGAGCCTGCGCCTGCAGGTCAATGCCGGCGCTGGTAGCTTCAAGAGCCAGTTCAAGAAGGCCGACAAGAGCGGTGCGCTGTACGCACTGATCCTCGGCGATGACGAGCTGGCCCAGCAAGTGATAGGTTTCAAACCCCTGCGTGGCCAGGGCGAACAACAGAACATTGCCTTTGATGCGCTCGCTGCGCACTTGGCCACCTGCGTTGTGCAGGGTTGAAGCTGTCGAACAGCCGAATTTAGCGATTAAGGAGTATTGGGGTGTCGAGTACTGATGATGAGCAACTGGCCGACTTCAAGGACTGGTGGCAGCGTAACGGCAAGCCCCTGGTCACAGGCGGCCTGCTGGCGCTAGTGGTGGTGTTCGGCTGGCAAGCCTGGACCAAGTATCAGGCCAACCAGTCCCAAGGTGCCTCGATCGTTTATCAGCAATTGCTGGAAACTACCCTGACCCCGGACGGCAAGCCTGACCCTGCGCAGGTAGCAGACCTGGCCGGCAAGCTGAAGAACGAATTCGGCGGTAGCACTTACGCCCAGTACGGCAGCCTGTTCGTCGCGAAAGTCGCGGTCGACACCGGCAAGCTGGATGACGCGGCCACCGAGCTGAAGGCCATCGCCGACAAGCCGACCAACCCGACCCTGGGTGAAATCGCACGTCAGCGCCTGGCACAGGTATTGGCTGCACAGAACAAGGCTGACGAAGCACTCAAACTGCTCGACGGCGATGCTGACAAGGCATTCGTGGCCACTCGCGAAGAGCTCAAGGGCGACCTGTTGGTCCAATTGGGTCGTACCGACGAAGCCTATGCTGCGTACCAAAAAGCCAAGGCGGCGCTGTCTGATGAAGCAGCGGTCGGTGGCTTACAAATCAAGCTCGACGACTTGGCCAAAGGGGATGCGTGACGTGATCCGTTGGAAACATGCAGCATTGCTGGCTCTGGCCGTTTTGGCCGCGGGTTGCAGCAGCAACAGCAAAAAAGAACTGCCTCCTGCCGAGCTGACCAGCTTCAAGGAAGAAGTAGTCCTGCAAAAACAATGGAGCCAATCCATTGGTGATGGGCAGGGCGACCTCTACAACCTGTTGCAGCCGGCGATTGACGGCGACAACATCGTGGCCACTGATTCCACTGGCGTCGTGGTTGCCATGGATCGCATGAACGGCGACGTGAAGTGGAAGAAAGACCTCGAACTGCCGGTTTCCGGCGGTGTGGGCGTCGGCTACGGCATGGTGCTGATCGGTACCCTCAAGGGTGACGTGGTCGCACTGGACTCCAGCACCGGTGAAGAGAAATGGCGCGCTCGCGTGACCAGTGAAGTGCTCTCGGCACCGGCGACCAACGGCGATATCGTCGTGGTGCAAACCCAGGACGACCGCGTGATCGGCCTGGATGCCTCCACCGGTGACCAACGCTGGTTGTACGACAGCACCCCTGCGGTGTTGACCCTGCGTGGTACCAGTGGTCCGATTGTGACCAACAACCTGGCCGTTGCAGGCCTGTCGACCGGTAAAGTGGTTGCCCTCAATACCCAGAACGGCGTGCCGGCCTGGGAAACCCGTGTGGCCATCCCGCAAGGTCGTTCCGAACTGGACCGCGTTGTAGACATCGACGGCGGCTTGCTGCTGTCGGGTGAAACGATCTACGTCGCCACCTACCAGGGCCGTGTTGCCGCGCTGGACCTGCAAAGCGGCCGCATCAACTGGCAGCGTGATGCTTCCAGCTATGCGGGTGTCGCCCAAGGGTTTGGCAGCGTCTATGTGAGCCTGGCATCCGGCACCGTTGAAAGTGTCGATGAGCGTTCCACCACTGCGCTGTGGAGCAATGACTCCCTGGCTCGCCGTCAGCTGTCGGCACCGGAAGTCTTCTCCAGCTACGTGGCGGTCGGTGACTTCGAAGGCTACCTGCACCTGCTGAGCCAGGTGGACGGTCGTTTTGTCGGTCGCCAGCGTATCGACAGCGACGGCCTTCGTGCGCGTCCGCTGGTGGTGGGTAACATGCTTTATGTGTATGGCAACGGCGGCAAGCTGGAAGCCCTGACCATCAAGTAAAGGTTTGACTATGCTTGGGGTAACCCCCAGGCGGCCCTGCTTCAATGCTCTGTGTAGGAGCGAGCTTGCTCGCGAAGGACGTCAACGATAACGCGGGTTTTCTGGATAAACGCGTCGTTCTCGGTTTTTTCGCGAGCAAGCTCGCTCCTACAGTAGTAGTGCCAGAGTAGGGCATGTGGCATTTCAAATGCCGCCCCGAGCACCAGCCGCTGCCCTGCAGCGGCTTTTGTATTTTCTGAAATAACGAAGTGGAGAGCCGCATGGTTCCCGTAATCGCCCTGGTGGGCCGACCTAACGTCGGCAAGTCCACCTTGTTCAACCGCCTGACCAGGACTCGCGACGCCATTGTCGGCGACTTGTCCGGTCTGACCCGTGATCGCCAATACGGTGAGGCAAAGTGGCAAGGGCGCTCCTACATTATTGTCGACACCGGTGGTATCTCCGGTGACGAGCATGGCATGGACGAAAAAATGGCCGAGCAGTCGCTGCTGGCCATTGAAGAAGCCGATGTCGTGTTGTTCCTGGTGGACGCCCGCGCGGGCTATACCGCCGCTGACCAGATGATTGGCGAGCACCTGCGCAAGCGCAACAAGCGTTCCTATCTGGTCGCCAACAAGATCGACAACATCGATCCTGAGGCAGCCCGTGCCGAATTCAGCCCGATGGGCCTGGGCGACGCGATCCCGGTCGCCGGTGCCCACGGTCGTGGCATCACCCAGATGCTGGAAATCGCCCTGCGCGATTTCCCCAAGGATGACGTCGAGGAAGAAGAGGGCGAGGAAGAGATCGTCGCTGAAGGCGAGGAAGCCAAGCGCATTCCTGGCCCGAGCGAAAAAGACGGTATCAAGATCGCTATCATCGGCCGCCCGAACGTCGGCAAGTCGACCCTGGTCAACCGTATGCTCGGTGAAGACCGCGTTATCGTCTACGACCAACCCGGTACAACCCGCGACAGCATCTACATCCCGTTTGAACGCAACGAGGAAAAGTACACGCTGATCGACACCGCCGGTGTGCGCAAGCGCGGCAAGATCCACGAAGAAGTTGAAAAGTTCTCCGTGGTCAAAACCCTGCAAGCCATCAAAGACGCCAACGTGGTGATCTTCGTAATGGACGCCCGCGAAGGCGTGGTGGACCACGACCTCAACTTGCTGGGCTTTGCCCTGGAAGCCGGTCGTGCGCTGGTGATCGCGATCAACAAGTGGGACGGCATGACGCCGAGCGAGCGTGATTTCGTCAAGATCGAGCTGCAACGCCGCTTGTTCTTCGTCGAATTCGCCGATATCCACTTCATCTCGGCACTGCACGGCACTGGCGTGGGCAACCTCTACGCGTCCGTACAGAACTCGTTCAAGTCTGCGGTCACCCGCTGGCCGACCAACCGCCTCACCCAGATCCTGGAAGACGCGGTGGGCGAGCACGCACCGCCGATGGTCAACAACCGCCGGATCAAACTGCGTTACGCCCACTTGGGGGGTGCCAACCCGCCGATTATCGTGATTCACGGTAACCAGATCGAGAAGGTGCCCAAGTCGTACGTGCGTTACCTGGAAAACACCTACCGCCGTGTCTTGAAGCTGGTCGGTACGCCGATCCGTATCGAGTTCAAAGGTGGCGATAACCCATACGAAGGCAACAAGAACACACTGACCGACCGTCAGGTGAACAAGAAGCGTCGTTTGATGACTCACCACAAGAAGGCCGACAAGAAGCGCCGTGACAAGAAATAACGGCAGCTTTGAGTGGTAAGCGACACGCTGCGAGAGAGGGCTCCTTTGGAGCCCTTTTTTGTGCGCGACCGTTTGTGCCTTGACCCGATGCAATAGGCAGCTTAAAACTTGGGGCTCACCTGCAGGGGCTTTTGATGATCACCAGTAAGCTGCCAAACGTCGGCACGACCATTTTCACCACCATGTCGCAACTCGCCGCCGAAACTGGCGCGCTCAACCTGTCCCAGGGTTTTCCCGATTTCAATGGCCCGCAGGGCTTGCTCGATGCGGTGGGCAAGCACATCGCCCTCGGCCATAACCAGTACGCCCCCATGACTGGCTTGCCGGCGCTGCGCCAGCAAGTGGCGGCCAAGATTGCTCGCAGCTATGGCGCCACGGTGAATGCGGACACTGAAGTGACCATCACGCCTGGTGCCACCGAAGCGATCTTCTGCGCGATCCAGGCGGTGATTCGTAGCGGCGATGAAGTCATCGTGTTCGACCCCAGCTACGACAGCTACGAGCCTTCGGTTGAACTGGCCGGTGGTCGTTGCGTGCATGTGCAACTGAGCCTGCAAGGCTTCGCTCTGGACTTCGAGAAACTCAAGGCTGCGCTTTCACCGCGTACGCGCATGATCATCCTCAATAGCCCGCACAACCCCACTGGCGCCTTGATCAGCCGTGCCGAGCTGGACCAGTTGGCCGAACTGATCCGCGACCGCGATATCTACCTGGTCAGCGATGAGGTCTACGAGCACCTGGTGTTCGACGGTGTGCCCCATGTCAGTGTATTGGCCCATGAGGAGCTGTATCAGCGCGCGTTCGTGGTCAGCTCATTCGGCAAGACCTATCACGTCACAGGCTGGAAGACCGGCTATGTGGTCGCGCCACCGGCCCTTAGCGCCGAACTGCGCAAGGTGCATCAATATGTCAACTTCTGCGGCGTCACCCCTTTGCAGTACGCTTTGGCGGACTTCATGGCCGAACACCCGGAACATGTCGAAGAACTGCCGGCCTTCTATCAGGCCAAACGGGACTTGTTCTGCGACCTGCTGGCGCCTTCGCGCTTGAGCTTCACCCGGGTGACCGGCACTTACTTCCAACTGGTGGATTACTCGCAGATTCGCCCAGACCTGGATGACGTGGCCATGTCCCTGTGGATGACCCGCGAACATGGCGTGGCGACCATTCCGGTTTCGGTGTTCTACCAGCACCCACCCCAAGGCCAGCGCCTGGTGCGCCTGTGCTTTGCCAAACGCGAGGAGACGCTGCGACATGCGGCGCAAAAACTATGCGTGATCTGAGTACATTGCCCAATCTGAACATTGCCCTGGTGCAGACGAGCCTGGCCTGGCATGACCGCCAGGCCAATTTCGAACACTTCGAGTTGCTGCTGGAGCAGGCCAAAGGCGCCGACTTGATCGTGCTGCCGGAGATGTTCACCACAGGGTTTTCCATGGAATCAGCAGCCCTCGCCGAGCCGGAAAACGGCCCCACCCATCATTGGCTACAGGCCCAAGCGGCAAAGTATCAGGCCGTGATAACGGGCAGTGTGATCATCCAGGCCGCCGATGGCAGCCACCGCAACCGCTTGCTGTGGGCGCGGCCGGATGGCGAGGTGTTGCATTACGACAAGCGCCACCTGTTCCGCATGGCCGGTGAACATGACCATTACACCCCAGGCGAGCGCCAGGTGCAGTTCGAATTGAAGGGTTGGCGCATTCGTCCGCTGATCTGCTATGACCTGCGCTTCCCGGTGTGGAGCCGCGATGCCCAGGATACGGACCTGCTGCTGTACACCGCCAACTGGCCAGGTGCGCGGCGTCAGCATTGGAATCGGCTGTTGCCGGCACGGGCGATTGAAAACCTGTGCTATGTGGCGGCGGTGAACCGGGTGGGCACCGACGGCAAGGGCTTTGCCTACACCGGCGATAGTCAGGTGTTGGATTTCCAGGGTGAGACGTTGCTGAGCGCAGGGGAGGCGGATGGGGTGTTTCAGGTGATCCTGGATGCGGCGGAGCTGGCGGCTTACCGTACGAGGTTCCCGGCGAACCTGGATGCCGATAGCTTTCAGTTTGTCTGACGGACCGCTTTCGCGAGCAAGCCCGCTCCCACATGTTGACCGCGTTTAACCTGCAGGAATACGGTTTAAATGTGGGAGCGGGCTTGCTCGCGAAGAGGCCATCAGCATCCCCCAACATCCAAAGCAAAAAAAAGCCCCTGGATTCTCACCCAGGGGCCTTTTGCATTGCTGCGATAACGTTACGCGACTTTGGCTTCCAACTGGCTCAACGAACGGTTCAGCGCACTGAACAGCGCCTTGAAGCTGGCGGTAGTGATGTTTTCATCGATGCCCACACCATGCACCGGGCGTTCGCCGTTAACGCGCAGCTCAATGTAAGCCGCCGCCTTGGCATTGGTACCCGCACCAATCGCGTGCTCGTTGTAGTCCATGATCTCCACACCAATCGGCAGGCCCGCTACCAGGGCTTCCAATGCGCCGTTGCCTTTACCTTTCCAGTGCAGGTTGGTTTCGCCCTGGCCTTTGCCGGAGACTTCCACCTCGACAAAACTGTTTCCGTTCTCTTCCTGCAGACGATGGCTGACCAATGCATACGGCGTGTTGGCTTGCAGGTATTCACGCTGCAGCAAGGCGTAGATCTGTGGCGCGGTCATCTCCAGGCCCACGCGGTCGGTTTCGGCCTGCACCACCTGGCTGAACTCAATCTGCATGCGACGCGGCAAGCTGATGTCGTATTCCTGCTCCAGCAGGTAGGCGATGCCGCCCTTGCCCGACTGGCTGTTCACGCGGATCACCGCCTCGTAGCTGCGGCCAATGTCGGCCGGGTCGATCGGCAAGTACGGCACTTCCCACAAGGCATCGTCTTTCTGCTGGGAGAAGCCCTTGCGGATCGCGTCCTGGTGCGAGCCGGAGAACGCAGTATGTACCAGGTCGCCGACATACGGGTGACGTGGGTGCACCTGGATCTGGTTGCATTCCTCGACCACTTTGCGCACGCCGTCAATGTCGGAGAAGTCCAACTGCGGGTCCAGGCCCTGGGTGTACATGTTCAGCGCCACGGTGACCAAATCGACGTTACCGGTCCGCTCGCCGTTGCCAAACAGGCAACCTTCCACACGGTCGGCGCCGGCCATCAGGCCCAACTCGGTGGCCGCCACGCCGGTGCCACGGTCGTTGTGGGTGTGCAGGCTGATGATCACGCTGTCACGACGGTTGATATGGCGACCGAACCACTCGATCTGGTCGGCATAGATGTTCGGCGTGGCGCACTCGACGGTGGCTGGCAGGTTGAGAATCATCTTGTGCTCAGGCGTCGGGTTCCACACCTCGATCACCGCGTCGCAGACTTCCTTGGCGAACTCCAGCTCTGTGGCGCTGAACGTCTCTGGGGAGTATTCAAAGGTCCACTGGGTTTCCGGCTGCTGGGCAGCGTACTTGACGAACAGCTTGGCGGCGTTGACTGCGATGGCCTTGATGCCGTCCTTGTCCTGGTTGAACACGATGCGGCGGAACGACGGCGAAGTGGCATTGTACAAATGCACAATGGCTTTCTTGGCACCGCGCAGGGATTCGAAGGTGCGTGCGATCAAGTCTTCACGGCCCTGGGTCAGCACCTGGATGGTGGTGTCCTCGGGGATGTGGTTGTCTTCGATCAGGGTGCGCACGAAGTCGAAGTCGGTTTGCGACGCGGCCGGGAACGAGGCTTCGATTTCCTTTACGCCAACGGCTACCAAGGTCTTCCAGAAGCGCAGCTTTTTCACCGCGTCCATCGGCTCGATCAGCGACTGGTTGCCATCACGCAGGTCGGAGCTGCACCAGATTGGCGCTTGGGTAATGGTTTTCGACGGCCAGGTACGGTCCGGGATGTCGATGGTCGGGAACGCGCGGTATTTCGAAGACGGGTCTTTGAGCATGCTCATCGGAAAATCCTTGGTTGTAGGGGCCGAGAAAAGGCGGCCTGCCGTAGTACTGTTATTGGGGATAAAACGTGAAGACGAGGCAGATCGATTCAGCCTGGCAGTCGTGCGCTGACGAGGCACAGGCTGCGGTGCTGGCGGAGCTGAATGAGGGTGTGAGAGGTTTTCATGCAGTCAACCCTAACCGCGAGACTGAGGGATGGCAAGCATCGAAAAAAAATTGGTATAACTTCTATTTTTTTCTGATTTGTTGGTTTTTTATTGTTGGTATTTGCAGGTTTTATAATATTTATTCTCTGTTTGGTTTTTTGTAAGCAATAGTGCTCCACGCAGCCCAAAGGCTGCGTGGTGGTGTTTGCAAGGAGCCCTCAGACGAGCAGGCCATCTATGTTGTATTCGATGTTCACGTCTCCAACGGGTCGAAAGTTGCCGCCCCGTGTGAGTTTGATCGGGGCAGGCTTGGTATGGGGAGGCTGACGAACTCGGCTTGAGGTGCCTTTCAAGGCGGATGATACGGATATCCCGACCGCTCCGGTCTGTTCCGCAATGCCCGGCACACCCACAAAATTATTCATATGCGCGCTACCCACAACGCTCACGAATCTTTCCCAAGGTGGGGTTTTCTGGATGATTTGTGACGCGAAATAGTTGAACTCTGGAAGGCGTTCGTTCAGGTAGCCGGGTTGGGCTCTCCATGCGGCGGCCTTCCCGGAGTGCAGGGTCAATTCGTAGTGCTCGAGCCCTATGACGTTAATGTCGTGTTTTCTGGCTTCGATGATGACGTCCAGCATCGTGGGGCCGCCCGTATATTCGGGGTCATAGTGGCGAGGTGACAGGTATTGAGCATGAGCCTCTGTTAACGCCGAAGCATTTAATCTCGAAGAGCCTTCAATAAACGGGGCGCCTTCAAGGTAAATGGTGGTCACACCGCTATTGGCGAAAGTTTGCATCTGATCAATCAGCAGTTGAAAAGGTGCAGGGTCATTGTGTGATTCACCGATTACGATGCCGCGTACTCCCGGTTGAGAAAGAATATTCTCAATGGCCGTTTTCGGCGAGGTGCTCTTGGACGTCAGTGCAGGTACGGAAGGCCGTTGAGTCGCTCCTGCTTTTCGGAGTTTTTTGTAGTGGGCCTTCATATCGCGCCTGTGCCATCTGCGGATAGTTCTGACTGTCGCATCCGTTGGGTTTACAAAGTCATCGGCAGCTGCCCCCGAGAGCACTCTATCCATATATCGCTCAGGGGCTTGGGGCAGAGCATTGCCTGGTTGAACGCCACCCGTCATCTGATTGAGTCGCCATTCACCATTTCCTGCCGATTGCAGAAACGCCACTGTCCTCTCGCTTCTGGAAGCCGTCGCCGGGGCGTTGGGGTTGATGATATCGACCCGCCCGCTGGAGGCGTGGAACGCTGAGTGGATCTGATAAACCCGGTTTTCTCCGGTAACGTCGGTGTACCGTATATACCAATTACCACCGACGTTATAGGTGCCGTTGGACCCTAGGTGCGCCCCACGGATGACGTCGTCGGCTACGGCGTAAGCACTCAGGTCGCGGTTTGGCACGGCGACCGTGGTCGAGGGGGGCGTGGCGACGATGGTGACGCCGCTGCTGGTGGAGGCGACTGCCGTGGGAGGGATGGCGGGCGCCGGCAGCGCTCTGGGGCCCGAGCGTGCCACCAGCGGGCCGGCTTGGCCGGTGGCTCTGAATACCGCTCGCATGGGGGCCGCACGAAGATTGGAGATGCCTGTGGCAGCCAGGCTGAAGTCACTGTAGATCGTGCGTGCCAAGCCAGGTTTTCTGATCAAGTGCGGCAAGATCTTGCTATTGGCGCGCAGCGCAGTCACACCGGCTTTACCCAGTCGAACACCTGAGGACACCCCTTTACCGATCACGGGTATCAGGTCCGCGAAGATCAAAGCCACTTCGAGGCCGAACTCGATTTTGTTGAGGGTGGATTGCTTCGCCACTTCCTCGCTGCTTACCGACTGATGATCCGCTCGGTCGAGCACCATCTGTACGTGTTGTGTGTACAGGTGTTCCTGAACATCGCCTTCGATCGGCTTCAGGCTGATCGCACTGCCCAGTAGCTTGACCGATGAAATGATCAGTTCAGGGGAGATCAGCGTCAGAGGGTTGTATGCCTTTTCTTTAAGGGCTTCTTTGAATTGCGCGATGTCATCTTTACTGACGGGTGATTTTCTTTTTGCGATATAGGACGCCCACTCACCTTTAGCCAGAAGAGCGTCCAGGGCTTTGTGGTCCGCCACTTCGCGAAAGGTGATGCCGTCGGGAGCCTTGGGGGTGTAAAGCACCAATGCCGAGTCCGTCTGATTGCCGATCACCATCACGCCTTGCACCGCCAACCCACGGTGGACAAGGCTGTTGGCCACGATGTTTTTTCCATCCACTTGGGGGCGCGTGACGGGATTGGGGTGGTCCACTACCGCATCAACCCACTGCACCGCACGCTTGGTGCTAGTGTCTTGCTGGGCTTTTTCCGTGTAAGCGTCGGGATTGAGTTCTGATAAAAACGCCTCCTTGGCCATCGCGTCTTCCAGATTGGCTTTCCAGGCTGTACGCAATTGCGCGGCGCTGCCAACCTCGGTGTCAGTGGCCATCTCCTGTTTGAGCAGCTTGGTGTATTCGCCGCCGACATCGACGGTATTGACCAGCTTTTTAAGCGCGTCGGTGTCCAGGATCACCGGCTTGCCAGCCACGTCCAGTACGGGCCTGCCTTGCGTGTCGAGCAATGCCGAGGTCATTTTTACATCGGTAAACGTGCCCCTCTCGATGGCTGGAAAACCACTGGGATTGTCCAGCGCCAGGTCGGTCAGCGAGACGGAGTGCTGTTTGTCATAAAGCGGCTGGCCAGTCCCACGCCCACCCTGGATGCCGGTGCGGGTGTGTATCTGTACCTTTAATTGGTCAGCATCGACCGCTGCGTTCGGGTACTGCTTCTTGATGGCCGCATTCAGTCTGTCCCGTGAGAAGTCTCCCAGTGACGGGATTTTTGCGAGCAGTGGCGCCAGTGTCTCCAGGCTTTTCTCTTGCACACGCTCCAAATGCAAAAACACCGCTTCTTGAACCGCAGACAGGTTCTTCAACCATTGCGGTTGGTTTTTGTCAGTCAGTCTCGCATCCCGGGCCAGCATCGCATTGCTGCCATCGAGCAGATACGACCAGTCAGCCGCGTGATCGATGCCTTGGGCTGAGGCGTTGTCGAGCAAAGGGCTGGTGGTGCTGCCTGGCGCCAATGCGTTGTCCAAACCGGCCTTGGTTTCTGCTTGCTGGCGCCTGACCATCCAAGCCACGGCTTCTGCCAACACATCCCCGGACGATGGCGAGGCGCTGCGCATCAGGTCATCGCCGGAGAAACCGTCAGCCCGGTTTTGCAGGGCCGGTGGCAGGGTTTGTAGCAATAGCTGGGCCGCGGTGCCGCCTTGATCCAGTCGCTCGGCCAGTGCCTGACGTGCCTGGGCGGGCGTTGCAAACTCTTCGAATCCTTCGCCGGGTGTGTACAGCACGACGGGGCCATGAGTGTCGTTGAGTTCAAGGGTGCGCCCATTCGGCCAGGCAGGCGGCAGGGCCTGTGAACCGTCGTTTTTGGTGATAAGAAACGCGCCCGCCAGCATCGCGCCGCGTTCGGTTTTGTTATCGACCGTGATGGGGTACACACCCAGTCGATCACCATCGGCGAAGTTTTTCTCGCGGGCATCCAGCGTGGGGTATCGCAGCGCGTCGTCGATCAGTGCTTTGCTTTCTGTACTGAGGGTTTGATCGCTGACACGCAAGGCTGCCAGGATCGACAATTGGCGTTTGTGCAGGGTCAACAGCTGATTCAATGGCGACTCGTGCTTGCTCGGGTCTTCATGCACCGGGCTGGCGGTGTTCCAATAGCGTTCAATGGCTTGTGGGTACTGCGTGGCGATGCTGCGCGCGATGGTTTGCAAGGTGCTCGTGGTGGCGGCGGGCAGTGCCAGATCGTCGTCCAGGCTGGTGCGATGAGTGAATTGGGTGTGTATGTCGCGCTCAGGGCTGATCAGCTTGTCGGGATTAGCCAGGATGTCTTAGACCCTCCTGGCCAGGGCGGTCATTAGCGGTTCGGATGACTCCTGTGACACCTCATTGCCGTTAATGCGGTAACGATTGATGCTCATTGTCTCGGCGTCCAGAGGCCGGACGGCGGGGAATGCTTCCTCGAGTTGCGCCTGTATGAAGGCTTTGAAGCTTGGCTGTTGGTTGTGCA
Organism: Pseudomonas sp. FJ2-5-13; assembly: GCF_029201605.1. Lineage (NCBI taxonomy): Bacteria > Pseudomonadati > Pseudomonadota > Gammaproteobacteria > Pseudomonadales > Pseudomonadaceae > Pseudomonas > Pseudomonas sp. FJ2-5-13. Next base: position 4,925,511 of record NZ_CP104045.1, on the reverse strand, counting down.
GGCGCTGCATGTCCTCCGTCAGGAGGGCGTGTTCAACGGTGTAGGCTAATTGTTTGCTGGGTTTGAAATGTTTCTCCAGGTGGGGGTAACGCATTTGCGCGCTGGCTATGCCGGGCGAAGTGGGGACGGGGGGAGTGTCGGGGGCGTAGGTTGAAGCGCGAGCAAGCGCTTGTGTCGTACTAGACGGCGTGGGAAGAGCGGGGGATGCAGGAACCGCAGAATCGATCAGGACTTGTTGTGCGTGTCGTGCTGCCAAGGCTTGGGTCAGAGAGTACATAGAATGAGTCTCACAGGTTTCGGATTTCCACTGGTCAGGTCATGCTCATTACGCTCCGTGTAAGTTGTGGAATAGGTGGGTGGTGGATGTCGGATGGTTCCTGTCGCAACTGTAAGAGGTGTGCAACAGCTTGCTTCGAAGTCACCGCTTTTGAGGGGGCGATGGTAAAGGCGGGCAGGTGTGTGGCGTGGCGCGCTGATTCAGTCAGCGCGCCGTCGTCAGGTTGATCAAGACGTTTTGAGGTAGGGGTCGACGTTCTGGTGGACTTGGTAGTCCCCCACCGTTGCATCGGCGGCGAACTTTTCTTCAGGTGCCGGACGCGAGCCGGTGTTTTTGACGGCATTACTGCTGGCGCCTTGCGGTGCGTCATACACGCCTACGCTGACGGCCCCGGTTTGCTCAGCGATGCCGGGGACGCCCTGGGTGGTGTTCATGTGCCTTCTTCCCACTACGGCGATCCACTTTTCCCCAGGGGGGGTCTGCTGAATAATCTTGCTGGCAAAGTAATTGAACTCACGCAGCCGGTCAGTGGTGTGCGCCGCGTTACCTGCTTCACCTATGGGCGTTCGGGTTATGTGCATCGTCATATGTTCATGTTCGAGACCTACGATTTTAATACCATGTTGTTGCGCGGCAGCGAGCACGTCATCGCGTGTAGGCGTACCGCGTTTATACTTTTTCGCATCAGCGGGCGTCTGCCATACCCCATCCACCCCGCTGGCGCTATTCCAGTAGGCCCCCTCCAGGTACAGGGTCGTGACGCCTGAATCTGCGTAACCCTGCATGTTCTTTATCAGCATGACGTTGGTGGAAATCTGATCGTGCTTCTCTCCAAATACGATACCGTCCGAGACGCGCAGCAGTTCACGTGTCATTTCGCCGGGAGAGGTGTCAGGCGTCAGAGCCGGCATGTTCGGGCGAGGTCTCGGTGCGACGGCATGATTGGCATAAGATTCAGTCATCCCTTCTCTGAACCAGCGTATCGCCATGCGCCTGTAGCATGGTTGGGTGCTTGAATCAGGTAGGCCTACGATCAGGTAATCGACGAAATTTATATTCCAGTGTTGTTGAATGTGATTTTTCCTATGCCGCCTGCCACCAGGCAGTTGATTGATGCGCCATTCGCCATTGCCGGCCGATTGCAGGGAGGCCACCGTTCTGCTGCTTCTGGACGCCGTCGCTGGGGCATTCGGATCAATGATATTGACGTGCCCGTTGCGGGCGTGGAATGCCGAGTCGATCTGGTAAACCCGGTTTTCTCCGGTACTGTCGGTAAAGCGCACGTACCAGTTGTCCCCCACGTTGTACGTGCCGTCGGGCCTTAACGGGCGACCGGTGATGACCTCATTCGGCACAGTGTAGGCGCTCAGGTCGCGGGTTGGCCGGGCGACCGGGGTGGCGACGCTTGTCACGCCACTGCTGGTAGAGGCAGTGGCTGGCGGTGTGCTGGGCGGGGTTCCCGTCGAGGTGCCGGTCACTTGACGTGGCGCAGGCGCGCGTGCCGTTGTCGACTGTCTGAAGACAGGCCGTAGTGGCCCTGCACGCACACCCTTGATACCGGTTGTAGCCAGTAGGAAATCAATATAAAGCGTCTGCGCCAGGCCGGGATTTTTCATGAGCTTGGGCAACAGTTTTCTGTTGGCGCGCAAAGCGATTAAAGCGGCTTTGCTCAGATGAGTCGTGGTGCTTGCGACCTTGCCGGCACCTGGCAAAAAGTCCAGGAATAGCATTCCCACTTCGACGCCAAACGTGGCCTTATTGATGAACGATTGCTTGGCCACTTCTGCACTGCTGACGGATTGATGGTCTGCCTTGTCGACGATCATCTGAACGTTTTGCTGGTACAGGTGATCCTGGACATTGCCCCTTATTGGTTTGAGTGCCGAGCCACCGAGCATGACCTTTGTACTTTTGTCGGCTATGTCCAGGACTTTATCGGGCGCCAGGGCGGTGAATGGATTGTTGGGGATATCCCTGACGACCTCGTCGAATTCAGCTACATCATCTTTCTTGACCGGTGATTTTCTGTCCGCGATATAGGCTTTCCACGCGTCTTTTTTCAATAAGGCGTCCATTGCCTTCTGGTCCGCAACTTCGCGAAACGCGATGCCGTCGGGCGCCTTGGGCGTGTAGAGCACCAATGAAGAATCGACCTTGTTGCCAATCACCATCACTCCATGAACCGGCTGTCCGTAGTCGTACAGGGCATTGGCGATAATGTTCTGGCCATCGACTTTGGGGCGGTTGGCGGGGTTGGGGTGGTCCAGGATTGCCGTAACCCATTGCGCTGCGCGTTTGCTGTTCTTGTCTTCGGCGGCCTGCTCTGTATAGGCCGTAGGGTTGAGCTCCGCGAGAAAGGCGTCTTTCTCCATGGCATCGCTCAGGTTGGTTTTCCACGCCTCCCGTAGAGGTGAAGGGGCATCAGGTGCCAGTTCTTTTTTAAGCAGCTTGTCGTATTCGCCTCCCACATCTGCAGCCTTGATCAAGGCTTTTAGCTGTTCATCATTGAGTATGATCGGCTTGCCACGGCTATCGCGAATCGGGTTGCCCTGGGTGTCAATCAACGGCAGTGTCAGTGTGATAGTGGTTTTTTTCTGAATACTTCTTGGAAGAAAACCGGTGGGGTTTTTCAGCGCCAGATCCGTCAGTGAAAGCTGTTTTTGTTCTGACGAGGTCGTTACGCGGTTACCCATTATTGACATGGCCACGTCCGCTAGGACGAAGTTGGTCGAATTGTCCCGGGTTGTGGTTTGGTCTATTTTCACCGTTAATTTATCGGCATCAATCTGCGCAGTGGGGTACAGCTTCCTGATAGCCTCGTTCATCCTGTTGCGAGCGAAGTCCGACAGGGACGGGATTTTTTCAAGCAGGGGCAGTAACGCGTCAGTGCTCTTTTTCTCCCACTGTTCCAGTTTCAGGAAGATGGCTTCTTGAGCCGGGGTCAGGTTTTTCAACCACTGCGGTTGTTGTTTTTCGATCAACTTGGCGTTGTAAGCCAACAGGGCATTGGTGCTGTCGAGCTGGTACGACCAGTCGGCGGCGTCATCTATGGCTTGGGCTGACGTCGGGTCCGTCAGTGGGTTAGCTGGCGTAGTGGCTGTCAGTGTCTGGGTGAGCTGTTTATTGATTTCCTCTTGCTGGCGCTTGAGCATCCACGGAATGCCCTCTGCCAGTACCTCCGCAGCCACAGGCTCAACGCGCCATGTCAGGTCATCTCCCGAGGGCTGTTCTGTTCGGTTTTGCAGCGCCAACGGCAGCGTTTGCAACAACAGTTCGGCCTCTACTCCACCTTCATCAAGGCGCTTGGCCAATGCTTCGCGGGCTTGGGCGGGTGTGGCGAACTCCTCGAACCCTTTACTTGGGGTATACAGAACCACCGGGCCGTGGCTGTCGTCGAGCGCTAAGGACCGACCTTTAGGCCATGCGGGCTCGGTCGCGAAGGAGCCGTCGGTCTGGGTGATGAGGAAGGTCCCCGCCAGCAGTGCACCCCGTTCAGTACCGTCATCCACGGTGAGTGGGTACACCCCAGGGCGGGCACCGTCAGCAAAGGCATTTTCCCGCGCGGCCAAGGTGGGGTATTGCAGCGCCGTGTCGATCAGTTGTTTGCTCGCCGGGCTCAAGGTGCCATCGTTGGCGCGCGCTGCGGCCACGGTTGCCAGTTGCTGCTTGTACAAGGCCAACAGTTCGTTCTGTGGTGTGGTTCGCACGTGCGGGTTGTGCGGGCTTTGGCGAGGCGTGGTCCAGAACTTCTGTTGCGTGGTCGCGTATTGGACGATGCGCTGGGCAATCGTGTGCAGTGAGTGCGAAGGGGTAACCAGGGTGGGCGGCACACCGGTACTGCCCCGGGTGAAAAAATCTCCGTATAGGTTGTTGCCTTCGCCTGCTTTTTTCCCAGGGTTACGCAGCTGTTCCTGGATTTCTTTATGCAGTGCGTCGAGAAAGGGTTCTACAGACAGCGTTTTTATACTGCCATCGTTTTGCTTGCGCCAACGCTTGAAGGTGAGGTCTGCAACATTGAGGTGGGGCTGGTCGGGAAACAGTGTGGCCAGTTGTTGCTGCAGGAAAGTCTTGAAGTTCGGTTGCTCTTTGTAGAGCTGCTGTATCGCATGGGCGGCTTCGTTGTGTTGCTCTATGAGGCTGCTATTGCGTGGAGGTGTGACGGCGGCAGGTGGCGTACTTGGCGAATCGGGTACAGGCAAATCGTCTGGTGCGTAGGTCGAAGACGCTACGAACGGGGCGGCCTGGCTTTTTTCTAGGTGGGGTGTCGGTGTTCCGGCAGGTTGGTGAAAGGGTCGATGCTGATCCAAAGGGGTTTGGACTGTAGAACTGGCTGGCGCAAGCATAGAAACAACCTCATCACTTAATGGAAATGGTGTCGTTACGGTCCTTGTAAGTCGCCAGGTAAGTGATGGGGTGTGTTGGGTTGGTTCCGGCTGCAAATGTAAGGAAAGAGGTATGCCCTGTGCCAGGGCATTGGATAAAAATCAGGGTTGAAACGCGCCGATGAATATCGCCGGGTCTACCCGGGCATCGTTGAGGCTGATGTTCCAGTGCATATGCGGCCCGGTCGCACGGCCTGTCGAGCCGACCTTGCCCACCACTGCGCCGCGCACCAGTTGCTGGCCCACCTTCACGTCGATCTTGGACATATGGCAGAACATGCTGATAAAGCCCTGGCCGTGGTCGACGAACACCGTGTTGCCGTTGAAGAAGTAATTGCCCACCAGGATCACCTTGCCGTTCGCAGGCGTCTTGATCGGCGTACCGGCCGGCACCGCGAAGTCCAGGCCCGAGTGCGGGTTGCGCTCTTCGCCATTGAAGAAGCGCCGCACGCCAAACTTGCTCGACAACGGCCCGTTCACCGGTTTATCCAGTACCAGGTTGCTCGGCAGGTTCGGGCTGAAACTGCGGTAAGCCTTGATCTGCACGGCCAGCTCATTTTCGATGCGCTTGAGCTGGGCCGGGTCGGGGTTGACCTGGCTTTTGTTTTTCAAGGTGATGCGCTGTTCCGGGTACTTCTTGTAGCCGACGATAAACGGCAGGTTGCGCCCACCGCTGCTGATGCGCTCGTTACCGGGCTTGACCGTCAACGGGATGCCGACAATCGCCAGCCAGTTGTCCTGCTCCTTGACCACCAGCACCGGCTTGCCCTGGTAGGTGGCTTTCGGCGCCGTGGCCGAAGGGCCTAGTTCGACGACGGCCACGCCGCCAGGCACGGGTTTGTTCAGGGTTCGCGTGATGTAGCTGTCGGCGTGGGCGTTAAACGTGAGGCACAACAGCATCAACAGGCTCAGTAGGCGTGGCATCGATCAATCCAATAATGAAAGGGTGACGGGTGTCAGGTGGTTGTCTTCCACCCGCACTTGCAATTGGCCTTCACCCAGGCGCGCGGTGAGGCGCTGGCCGGTGTGGGTTTGTGCGGCGTTGCGAATCGCCTGGCCGCGCTCGTCCAACAGGATGCTGTAGCCACGGCCCAGGGTTGCCAGCGGGCTGACCACCTGCAACGTCTGCACCTGGCTTTGCAGTTGCAGGCGCCGCGCCTTGAGACCTTCGCGCATGGCGCGGGGCAGGCGTTCAGCGAGGCTGTCCAGGCGCTGGCGCAAGAGGGCCAGTTGACGGCCCGGGTGCTGGCCGGCGAGGCGGGTTTCCAGGCGGATCAAGCGCTCGCGACGGGTATTGAGGCTGCGCTCAAACGCACGACGCAAGCGCATGTCCAGGTCATCCAGGCGCTGGGCTTGTTGGCGCAAGCGCTCACCAGGGTGACGCAAGCGGCGGGCCATGCCTTCCAGGCGCAGGCGGCTGTGGCTCAGGCGGTTGCGCATCAGCATCACCAGGCGGCGCTGCAGGTTTTCTACCTGGCGCACCAGGTGGCTGGCGTCCGGGGCGAGCAACTCTGCGGCGGCGGAGGGAGTAGGGGCGCGCACGTCCGCCACGAAGTCGCTGATGGACACATCGGTTTCATGGCCGACGGCACTGACGATAGGGGTAACGCAGGCATCGATTGCGCGGGCCACGGCCTCTTCGTTGAAACACCAGAGGTCTTCCAGGGAGCCGCCGCCACGGGCCAGGATCAGCGCGTCGAAACCGCGTGCGTCGGCGAGTTTCAGCGCTCGCACAATCTGCGCGATCGCTTCGCGGCCTTGCACGGCGGTAGGGATCAGGGTCAGCTCAACGCTCGGCGCGCGGCGGCGGAACACGCTGATGATGTCGCGAATCACCGCACCGGTGGGTGAGCTGATAATGCCAATGCGCCGAGGATGCACCGGCAGCGCCACTTTGCGTTCGGCACTGAACAGGCCTTCGGCGCTGAGTTTTTCCTTCAAAGCATCAAAGGCCAGGCGCAGCGCACCATCCCCGGCCGGCTCCACGGTGTCGAGGATCAGTTGGTAATCGCCACGGCCCTCGAACAACGAGACCTTGCCGCGCACCTTCACCGCCAGGCCGTCTTTCAGTGCCTGGCGTACCCGCGCCGCGTTATTGCGAAACAGCGCGCAACGCACCTGGGCGCCACTGTCCTTGAGCGTGAAATACACATGACCGGAAGCCGGGCGGGCGAGGTTGGAGATCTCGCCTTCCACCCAGATATTGGTGAATACGTCTTCCAGCAACACCCGCGCACGGCCGTTGAGTTGGCTGACAGTCAGGACTTCGCGGTCCAGGCCCAAGCGGGCAAAAGGATCTTTAATCATGGGCGGCAGTTTATAGGCATTCGTGCAGGGTTTGACAGAATTGCTCCACCAGCGCGTTCGGCGCTTGCGCGCAGGCCAGCGCTACGGTGCTGTGGCAGTCCGGGTCGGCCAAGGGCAAAAAATGCACATTGGGCGGGGCAATGTCCTGCATGGATTTTGGTAACAAGGCAATACCGAAGCCGGCCTGGATCAATTGCAACTGCGTGGTCTTGCGCGACATCACCCGCGCAGCCTTGGGGAAAAAACCGGCGCGCATGCACAATTCGGCTGACAGATAACTCAGCCCGCCGCGCTGAGGGTGGGGGATCGAAATAAACGCCTCGTCCTTGAGTTGCATTAATTCGACCGCTGCGTTGCCACGTGCCAACGGGTGACCCGTCGGCACTGCCAGCGCCAACGGCTCGGTGTACAAAGGCACCACGCGCACGCCTTCGCGCTGGCGCAACACCGGCAACCGCAGCAGGCCGACGTCCAGGCGCCCCTCGGCGATTTCTTCCAGTTGGGCTTCGGAGGAGAGCTTGACGATATCCATCGACACACCCGGGCAGCGCTCCAGCCACATGCTGATGCCTTGCAGTAACGCGCCGCTCATCGGCACGGTGCTCGAATGGCTCAGGCGCAAGGTGCCGAGTTGGCCATGGCCCACTTGCGTCGCCAGGTCGCTGGCCTTGAGCAACTCACTCAGCAGGTTGCGCGCCCGTGGGTAGAAGGCTTCGCCGGCGGCCGTCAGCCGTGGCTGGCGTGCCGTGCGTTCGAACAGCGGGGTTTGCAGGTGGGATTCCAGCGCCTTGATCTGCCGGCTCAACGCCGATTGCGCCACGAACAGGCGTTCGGCCGCGGCACTGTAGCTGCCGCTGTCGGCGATTTCGACGAAATAACGCAGTTGGCGAGTGGAGATCACAAGTCATGCCTTTTTGAGATGGGTAGCGAGCTTTGAAGATATTAGTCGCAACACTCGTCGATGGCTAAAGTGAGTGGCATCTGAAATAGAAGGAATAAGTCATGAGCCCGGTTGAGCTGATGAGCCAGTGGTCGTTCGGCGGTGTTGATTGGCTGGTGATCGGCCTGGGCGTGACGGTGGCTTACATCGTGTTCGGCATTGCCGGATTCGGTACCGCGCTGGTGGCGGGGCCGATCCTGATTCTATTCATGCCGCTGTCGAAGATCATCCCGTTGCTGGTGCTTCTGGACTTTGTCGCGGCGTTTGGCGGTTTGCTGCAAACCCGGCGCGATGTGAACAAGCCGGAACTGTTGCGGTTGCTGCCCTGCATGGCCATCGGCTGCACCTTGGGGGTGGTGTTTTTGCTTAACCTGCATTCGGACCTGTTGCTGTTGTTGATGGGGCTGTTTATCAGCGCCTACGCGATTTACAGCCTGGCGGTGAAAGCTCGGCCGACTCAGTTGGCGGCGGGCTGGTCGATTCCCATGGGCACTGTGGGTGGCCTGTTTGGTGCGCTATTTGGCAGTGGCGGCTTTTTATATGCGATCTATCTGAATAGCCGTTTGCCCAAGGACGCAGCGCGGGCCACGCAAAGCGCGCTGATCAGTTGCAGCACGGTGGTGCGTTTGAGTCTGTTCCTGATTGCCGGGGTGTATGCCGATTGGCCGTTATTGATGTTGGCGGTTTGTCTGTTGCCGGCGATGGTTCTGGGGTTGTGGTGTGGGCGCAGGCTGACGATGCGGTTGTCCCGTGAGGCGTTCGTGCGGTTGGTGACCTGGTTGGTGTTGGCCAGTGGTATTGCGTTGATCGGGCGGTATTTGAGTACTTGACCGGTTTTTTTCAGGGATTAAGCTGCCAGCCTTCAGGGCCTCTTCGCGAGCAAGCCCGCTCCCACAGTCGACCGCATTTAATCCTGCAGGATCGCGGTCGAATGTGGGAGCGGGCTTGCTCGCGAAGGCGTCAGACGGCACACCGCAGGACTCCCATGAATTCCCAAAGCATCCTTGTCCCGAAAATCTCCACCTTGCCCGTCCACGAACCCCGCGCCCGGGCGATTGTGCGCTGGCTGGTGCGCAAGAACATCATCAAGGAAGAGCTCACCACTTGCGGGCGTACCGGCAACCGCATGGGCTACGCCCTGGCCGATGGTGCCCGCGCCGTGGTGCTGCACCCCGAGGCGCTGCCATTCAACGAGCCGGTCAACGGTTTGGAGATCATCTACAAGCGTTGCATCTACACGCCGGCCAAGGGGTTCCTCGAAGAAGCTGGCTGCCCGGAGTGCCTCAAGGAAGTCGGCGAGGCGCTGTTTGAAAGCCTGGAAGACTGGATGCCTGGCCACACCGATAACTTCACCTGCCCGCTATGTGGGCATGAAGACGACATCAATGGCTTCCTGTTCCTGCAGGAATGCGGGTTTTCCAACCTGGGCTTTATCTTCAACAACTGGGCAGAGGCGGGCTTCAAGCAGAGCTTTATCGACGAGTTTGCCGACTGGTTGGACCAGAAGATTGCCTGGGTCAAAGTTGAGCTGTAGGAGCGAGCTTGCTCGCGAAAATCGTCAACGATAACGGGGTGAGTCTGATTTAACGCGGTGCCTTTGCCTCCTTCGCGAGCAAGCTCGCTCCTACAGAAAAAGCTGCGGGTTTTCTCCATCTATCAGTATTACCAAGTTTGTCAGAGTTTTACATTGAGCCCGGCAGGGTGCATGTATATAATGGCGCGCTTCCATTTTCCCGCTCGGGAGCCCCCGCGATGCTGCGTATCAGCCAAGAAGCTCTGACATTCGACGACATTCTCCTAGTGCCCGGTTATTCCGAGGTGCTTCCTAACGAAGTCAGTCTCAAGACCCGCCTAACCCGTGGCATCGAGCTGAATATTCCCCTGGTTTCTGCTGCCATGGACACCGTCACCGAAGCCCGTTTGGCAATCGCCATGGCTCAGGAAGGCGGCATCGGCATCATCCACAAGAACATGACCATCGAGCAGCAAGCTGCCGAAGTGCGCAAGGTCAAGCGTTACGAAGCCGGTGTGGTGAAAGATCCGATCACCATCGAAGCCGACGCCACCGTGCGTGACCTGTTCGAACTCACTCGCATGCACAACATCTCCGGCGTCCCGGTGCTGCACGATGGCGACCTGGTCGGCATCGTCACTTCCCGTGACGTGCGTTTCGAGAACCGCCTTGAAGTCACCGTCCGTGAAGTGATGACGCCTAAAGAGCGCCTCGTCACCGTCAAGGAAGGCGCCGACAAGAACGATGTGCGCGAACTGCTGCACAAGCACCGCATCGAGCGCGTGCTGATCGTCGACGACAAATTCGCCCTCAAAGGTATGATGACCGTCAACGACATCGAAAAAGCCAAGGCTTACCCGCTGGCCAGCAAGGATGACCAAGGTCGTCTGCGCGTTGGCGCTGCGGTCGGTACCGGTAAAGACACCGGTGACCGCGTCTCGGCCCTGGTCGCTGCCGGTGTTGACGTGGTGGTGGTCGACACCGCCCACGGCCACTCCAAAGGCGTGATCGACCGTGTGCGTTGGGTCAAGCAGAACTTCCCTGACGTGCAGGTGATCGGCGGCAACATCGCCACCGGCGCTGCCGCCAAGGCCCTGGCCGAAGCGGGCGCCGATGCAGTCAAGGTCGGTATCGGCCCAGGCTCCATCTGCACCACGCGTATCGTTGCCGGTGTCGGCGTGCCGCAGATCAGCGCCATCGCCAACGTTGCCGCTGCCCTTGAAGGCACAGGCGTACCGTTGATCGCCGACGGCGGCATCCGTTTCTCCGGTGACCTGTCCAAGGCCATCGTTGCCGGTGCCTCCTGCGTGATGATGGGCTCGATGTTTGCCGGTACCGAAGAGGCGCCAGGCGAGATCGAACTGTTCCAGGGCCGTTCGTACAAGGCTTACCGTGGCATGGGTTCGCTGGGCGCCATGTCCCAGGCGCAGGGCTCTTCCGACCGTTACTTCCAGGACTCTTCGGCAGGCGCCGAGAAGCTCGTACCGGAAGGCATCGAAGGCCGTGTGCCGTACAAAGGCACCCTGAGCGCGATCATCCACCAACTGATGGGCGGCCTGCGTTCCTCGATGGGCTACACCGGCAGCGCCAACATCGAAGAAATGCGCACCAAGCCAGAGTTCGTGCGGATCACCGGCGCCGGCATGGCTGAGTCCCATGTCCACGACGTGCAGATCACCAAGGAAGCGCCAAACTACCGTGTAGGTTGAGCCTTCCAGCAAAATGTTAAGTAACCGGGGCTGTTCTTCAGCCCCGAGTTGTTTCTGATTCATTAGACGAGACTGACTTCATGGCCCTCGACATTCACGCCCACCGCATCCTGATCCTCGACTTCGGTTCCCAGTACACCCAGCTGATCGCCCGCCGCGTGCGTGAAATCGGCGTGTACTGCGAACTGCACCCGTTCGACATGGACGATGAAGCGATCCGCGAATTCGCACCTAAAGGCGTCATTCTCGCCGGTGGCCCCGAGTCCGTTCACGAAGCCAACAGCCCGCGCTGCCCGCAAGCGGTATTCGACCTGGGCGTGCCGGTGTTCGGCATCTGCTACGGCATGCAGACCATGGCCGAGCAACTGGGCGGCAAGGTTGAAGGTTCCGAACTGCGTGAATTCGGTTATGCCCGTGTCGACGTGGTTGGCAAGAGCCGCCTGCTGGATGGCATCGAAGACCACATCGACGCCGACGGCCTGTTCGGCCTCGACGTGTGGATGAGCCACGGTGACAAGGTCACCAAGATGCCGGAAGACTTCCACATCCTGGCCAGCACCCCAAGCTGCCCGATCGCTGGTATGTTCAGCGACGAGCGTCGCTACTACGGCGTGCAGTTCCACCCGGAAGTGACCCACACCAAGCAAGGTGGGCGCATCCTGTCGCGTTTCATCCTCGACATCTGCGAGTGTGAAGCTCTGTGGACCCCGTCGAAAATCGCTGAAGACGCCATCGCCCAGGTGCGCGCCCAGGTCGGCACCGACAACGTGCTGCTCGGCCTGTCCGGCGGCGTGGACTCCTCGGTTGTGGCGGCCTTGCTGCACAAGGCCATCGGCGACCAGCTGACCTGCGTATTTGTCGACAACGGCCTGCTGCGCCTGCACGAAGGTGAGCAAGTGATGGCCATGTTCGCCGAGAACATGGGCGTCAAGGTGATCCGCGCCAACGCTGAGGAACAGTTCCTCAACAACCTGGCCGGCGAGTCCGACCCGGAGAAGAAGCGCAAGATCATCGGCCGCACCTTCATCGACGTATTCGATGCCGAGTCCACCAAACTGGACAACATCAAGTACCTCGCCCAGGGCACCATCTACCCCGACGTGATCGAGTCGGCCGGCGCCAAGAGCGGCAAGGCCCACGTGATCAAATCCCACCACAACGTGGGTGGCCTGCCTGAGGAAATGAACCTCAAGCTGGTAGAACCGCTGCGTGAGCTGTTCAAGGACGAAGTCCGTCGTCTGGGCCTGGAACTGGGCCTGCCGTACGACATGGTCTACCGCCACCCATTCCCAGGCCCGGGCCTGGGCGTGCGTATCCTGGGTGAAGTGAAAAAGGAATACGCCGACCTGCTGCGTCGCGCCGACCACATCTTCATCGAAGAACTGCGCAAGGCCGACTGGTACCACAAGGTCAGCCAGGCATTCGTGGTGTTCCAGCCGGTGAAATCGGTTGGCGTTGTCGGCGATGGCCGCCGTTACGCGTGGGTTGTTGCACTGCGTGCCGTAGAGACGATCGACTTCATGACAGCGCGTTGGGCACACCTGCCTTACGAACTGTTGGAGACGGTCAGCGGCCGTATCATCAATGAGATCGAAGGTATTTCCCGCGTGACCTATGACGTGTCGAGCAAGCCGCCGGCGACGATTGAGTGGGAATGATGGGACGCCCGGCATTGTCCGGCACCCACTAGCAAAAAATGCCCTGAAGCCCGCGTAATTGCGGGCTTTTGGCTTTTTTGGGTTGTCACTTTCAGCCACTTTGTGCATCGCCAGGTATGGGTGGCTACCCCTTCGACACGCGTCGCCTGACTAATCGCGCGTAAAAATTTTACGGAGAATTTACGCAGCCTGTTTGGGGGGGCATCCGATACTGCGCGGTGCTCATTTCGGAACGCTACTGTGATGTCACTCGCAGCAATTCGGCTTATCGGCTTCATCTTAGGTATTTTTTTGATCACGCTGGCCGTCAGCATGGCTATTCCCATGATTACGCTGGTGGTCTATGAGCGCAGCGACGATCTCTCGGCCTTCCTCTGGGCGAGTTTGATTACGCTTATTTGCGGTCTTCTGTTGATCGTGCGAGGGCGCCCCGATACTGGCCATCTTCGCCCAAGGGACATGTACTTGCTGACTACCGCAAGCTGGGTAGTTGTGTGCACGTTCGCCGCGTTACCCATGGTATTCATCAGTCATATCAGTTACACCGACGCCTTCTTTGAAACGATGTCTGGCATCACAACCACTGGCTCGACCGTACTCAGCGGTCTGGATAGTTCATCTCCCGGATTGCTGATCTGGCGTTCGATGCTCCATTGGTTGGGCGGCATCGGTTTTATCGGCATGGCTGTGGCGATTCTTCCACTTTTGCGCATCGGCGGGATGCGTCTGTTCCAGACAGAGTCCTCAGATTGGTCTGAGAAAGTGACCCCTCGCTCCCATGTGGCAGCCAAGTACATTCTTTTGCTCTATCTGGGGCTTACGGGCCTCGGAACCCTGTCGCTCTGGCTCGCTGGAATGACGCCATTTGAAGCGGTCAACCATGCGATGTCGCTGATCTCTACCGGAGGATTCTCAACCTCGGACGCCTCCCTTGGGCATTGGACGCAACCAGCGATTCACTGGGTGGCAGTAGCCATCATGGTTCTGGGCAGCCTGCCATTCACCTTGTACGTTGCAACATTGCGAGGTAATCGGCGTGCGTTGATCAGGGATCACCAGGTGCGCGGATTTATTGGATTCTTGCTCATCACATCGCTGGCTGTGGGTACCTGGCTGCACGTTCACAGCGATCATGGATGGTGGGATGCGTTTCGTATCGTGGCCGTCAATGTGACCTCGGTGGTCACGACCACTGGCGTTGCGGTGGGCGACTACACCTTGTGGGGCAGCTTCGCGGTCTTGCTGTTTTTCTATTTAACCTTTGTCGGAGGCTGTTCCGGCTCAACGGCAGGCGGTCTTAAAATCTTCCGATTTCAAGTAGCTGCCGCTTTACTGGTCAGCAGCTTGAAGCAGTTGATCCATCCTCGAGCCGTGATTCAGAAAAAATACAACGGCCATCCCATCGACGAGGAGATTGTGCGCTCGCTTTTGACCTTCTCGTTTTTCTTCACCATCACGATTGCCGTTATCGCTTTGGGCCTGGCGCTCATTGGGCTTGATTGGATAACCGCGTTGAGCGGCGCCGCCACGGCGGTGTGTAACGTCGGGCCAGGTCTGGGCACCATCATTGGGCCGGCCGGCAATTTTTCATCATTGCCGGATGCGGCCAAATGGTTACTTACCGTTGGAATGCTTCTGGGAAGGTTGGAAATCCTGACGGTGCTGGTACTCGTAACTCCGGTTTTCAGAAGGTACTGAAATTCTGGATTAGGTTGTTTTTCTGGATTATTCATCCAGCCAGCGGTGGTTTATCGCGCTGGGTGAAGCCGCCTAAGCTGAACTCTCCATCGAATCGTGAAGAAGGAGATTCCCCCATGACAGACCATTCCATCCGAGGCAAAGTCGTTCTAATCGCCGGCGGCGCCAAGAATCTTGGGGGGGTGATCGCGCGCGACCTGGCCGCTCAGGGCGCCAAGGCAGTCGCGATCCACTACAACAGTGTGGCGTCCAAGGTCGATGCCGATGCAACTGTCGTCGCAGTGCAAGCCAGCGGTGCGCAGGCTGTGGCGTTGCAGGGCGACCTGACAACGGCCGGCGCCGTCGAAAAGCTGTTCGCCGATGCTGTCGCTGCTGTCGGCAAGCCCGACATCGCCATCAATACCGTCGGTAAGGTGCTCAAGAAGCCAATGGCCGAAATCAGCGAGGCGGAGTACGACGAGATGACGGCAGTCAATTCGAAGACCGCTTTCTTTTTTCTCAAGGAAGCCGGCAAGCACCTCAACGACAACGGCAAGATCTGCACCGTAGTGACCTCGCTGCTGGGCGCTTTTACGCCGTTCTATGCCGCCTACGCAGGCACAAAATCGCCCGTGGAGCATTTCACTCGCGCCGCCTCCAAGGAGTTCGGTGCGCGCGGTATTTCGGTGACGGCGGTCGGCCCAGGCCCGATGGACACGCCATTTTTCTATCCGGCCGAGGGTGCCGATGCAGTGGCGTATCACAAGACGGCTGCGGCGCTTTCAACATCCAGCAAAACTGGCCTGACCGACATCCAGGATGTAGTGCCCTTTATTCGGCACTTGGTAAGCGACGGATGGTGGATTACTGGACAGACCATCCTCATTAATGGTGGGTACACCACCAAATAAGCCGCGGCGGCACCGTTTTGCCGATATAAGGAAAAATCACCAACGGACAGCACCCCGGTGGCGGGGTGCGAGTACGATGAATGCCTTGGTTTTGCTGGATGAGGGGGTGTTGCGCCTCCTCAGTTAGAGCGGGCGCTATGGAAAGGGATGAATGGATAGGCTCGATCAGTACCGCATATTTGTTCAGGTTGCCGAGATGGGCAGTTTCATCAACGCTGCCCATGCGCTGCAAGTGCCGCGGGCGTCGGTGTCGGCTGCTGTGCAGCAACTCGAATCGACCATGGGCACGCGCTTGCTGCACCGAACGACGCGACATGTGCGGCTGACCGCTGATGGTGTGCAATTGTTGGAGCGGGTGCGTCTGTTCCTTTGCGACGCGGAAGACATTGATCAGTTATTTCATGCCAGCCAACGCAAGATTTCGGGGCGTCTGAATGTGGACGTGCCTAGCCGTATTGCTCGTCGGCTGATTGCCCCTGCGTTGCCAGGCTTTTTGCGCCGCTATCCTCGCCTCCAGTTGGCGTTGGGTTCGACCGATCGCGCGATTGATCTGGTGCAGGAGGGTGTTGACTGTGCCGTGCGGATTGGAGCGCTGCACGACAGCAGTCTGGTCGCGCTTCCCTTGGGTCATATCGCATTGATCAACTGCGCCAGCCCAGGCTACCTGCACGAGCATGGTGTGCCGACCAAGCCGGATGAGCTGCTGCAAGGACACTTTTGCGTGGGGTATGCCTCGCCTTCCACAGGGCGGGAGCTTCCCTGGGACTGCTATGTGTCGGGTGAGGAGCGGCAGCTTGTCGTACCCAGTCGGGTGATCGTCAACAACGCTGAAAGCTACATCGCCTGTTGCGTCTCGGGGGTGGGATTGATCCAGATTCCCAGATTTGACGTTCAGCACCTGCTCGACGCAGGCGAACTGGTTGAGGTTATGCCCGACTTTCGTGCCGCGCCGATGCAGGTATCGCTTGTCTATCCGAACCGCAGGCAACGTTCTCGTCGTCTTAACGCATTCCTCGAGTGGTTCCAGGCCTTGGTGCAACCTCACCTGGACCGCTGATTATTAGGGAAGTAGTGATCGAATCAAATCCGTATCGAACGGTGTTGTCCCTTGATCAGGCGCAAACACCGTCTGTGCCAGCTGGGGTAACAAAAGAGGGGGCGCTTCGCGACCCAGCGGGAGCAGGCTCCCTCGCCACGGGTTGCTTTGTGTCCTGTAAGTGGCGGCACTACGACTTAAACTGAGGGTGTAGAGAGGGTATCGACAGTACGCTCAGTGTCAGAAAAACTCATCCAGCAGACAATAGAACTTCATACGCTGCTCATCGGGCTCAACGCCATAAACCTCGAAAAATGGCTTCACCCATTCCTGCCCCAGGTTGCTTTCAATACTTCGTGCTGCCAGGGCAAGGTCTTGGAACCGATCGCTGACCCCGAGGCGTCCACAGTCGATGAAGCCGCTGAAGCAACCCTCTGCTGCCATGAAATTCGGCAGGCACGCGTCGCCATGGGTCACTACCAGATCATGAGTCTTTGGCTGAGTCGCCACCAGTTCGGCAAACACATCCTCAGCGCTTTGCCCCAGTCGCTCGTCATCGAAGTCTGCCTCGTCCACGAGGCCGGCACTGACGTGCTCCCGTGCGCGTGCAATGCGCAGCTCAAGGGAGTGATCGAAGGGGCAGAGGGCCACGGGTAACTGGTGTAAAGCACGCAGCGCGGTTGCCAGGATGTGAATGATTTGCCCGGCAGGAAGCTCGTTGGTGCTGGCCAGGTCCCGTCCCGGTACGGCGGTCATCAGTAACCAATGGCGATGGACCTCTTTAACTTCATCCAAGACCGCAGGCGCCGACAGACCCATGTGCTGCAGCCACCTAAGCCGATCAATTTCGTCTGCCAACTCACCGTGTTCCTCGAGGGGCTCGGATTTCAGGAACAGATCCGTGCCACTGTCTTGGCGCAGGCGAAAGACGTCAGCGCGCGATTCACCAATGGCCTGTTGTTCAATCAGCGCATGGGGGAATTGTTCACGCCATTTTTGGGGGATATTCATCGCTGTCTCTGGCTTTAGCGCCGCGCCACATCCGAAAAGTAAAACTTATCCAACGTATGCCGCGACTCGGTGTACTCGAATTGCCTTCCATCCTGCAAAAACGTCTGGTTGCTCACCACAATCACATGGCTTTGCCCATCCAGATCCAGATGCGCCTGGTCGTCCTTGCTGCGCGGCAAGGCTTCGATGGTGCGTTGCGCGTAGCTGATCTGCAGCTGCAGCGTTTGCTCGATAAACGCGTAGATCGACTGCTCGGCGATGTCGCGGTCCAGGCCGGGAATCAGGTCGCTGATGAAATGGTTGATGTCCAGGATCACCCGTTTGCCGCCGATGCGGCGTACCCGTTTGATGCGCGTGATCAGGGTGCCGGGCTCGGCCTCGATGTGTTGCAGCAGTGACCCTTCCAGTGGGATCTGGGTGAACTCGACCACCTCGGTGCGTACGTCATCACCCAGGTCGGCGTGGGTCTCGTGGAAGCTGACGATGCCGCCCAGTTGGAACTCAATCGGGTTGGGCGACAACACAAAGGTGCCCTTGCCGTGGATTTTTTGTGCAAAGCCGCGTTCCTGCAACTGCTCGATGGCGCGCCGCACGGTGCCACGGCTGGCCTGGTAGGCGTCCATCAATTCGGTTTCGGAGGGAAGGCGCGTACCGCGTTGCAGGCGTTCGGTGGTGATGCTGGCAAGCAGATCCGTATAGATCTGGTTGTATTTGCTCATGGGATGGCTCTTGCCCGGCGTTATGAAGGTGGACTGCGCGTTCAAGGCAGGAACCATAGTGGCAGAGGTGGGGTTTGTCCATTGGACAGCGGTGCGAGCTGGGGAAAAATCTGACAGAAAGCTCGCAGGCATAAACAAAAGTGTAACTCGTACAGACGAGTTGTTGATTTAACTCGTACAGACGAGTACTTTTCCCTTCTCGGCGTGCTGCCAACGACTGCCACCCATAAAAACAATCACAGTGGAAAACGAGCATGAGCCACGACTATTCAACGATTGCCCGCGAGATTCTCGACAACCTCGGGGGCCGCGAAAACCTTGAACAGGCCGCCCATTGCGTGACCCGCCTGCGCCTGGCGCTCAAGGACCCCAGCCTGGTCAACAGCAGTGCGCTGAACCAGGTAGACCTGGTCAAAGGGTCGTTCTTTACCGGTGGCCTGTTCCAGGTGGTGATCGGCCCCGGCGAAGTGGAAAAGGTCTACGCCGCCCTGCGCGAACTGACCGGCCTTGCCGCCTCGACTATTGCCGACGTCAAGAAGGCCGGCGGCGACAAGACCAACCCCATGCAGCGTCTGGTGCGGGTGTTCTCCGATGTGTTCATGCCGATCCTGCCCGCGCTGATCATCGCGGGCCTGTTGATGGGCGTGAACAACCTGATGGGCGCCAAGGGCATGTTCATCGAAGGCAAGACGCTGCTGGAGGCCTACCCGAACCTGGATGGCCTGTGGAGCCTGATCAACCTGATGGCCAACACCTCCTTCGTGTTCCTGCCGGCGCTGGTGGGCTGGTCGGCGGCCAAGCGGTTCGGCGGCAGTGAAATCCTCGGCATCGTGCTGGGCCTGATGCTGGTGCACCCGGACCTGCTCAACGCCTGGAACTACGGCAAGGCGGTCGCTGGCCTCGACGGCCAGAGCCTGCCGTACTTCGATATCTTCGGTTGGTTCCAGATCGAGAAAGTCGGCTATCAAGGGCAGATCCTGCCGATCCTGATGGCGGCCTTTGTCATGAGCGTGATCGAAAAGTGGCTGCGGGCGCGGGTGCCGAATGCCATTCAACTGCTGGTCGTGCCGATCACCACCATCGTCGTCACCGGTGTGCTCGCCCTGGCGATCATCGGCCCGGTGACCCGTCACCTTGGCATCCTGATCACCGAAGGTTTGGTGACGCTGTTCGAGATCGCCCCGATGATCGGCGGCGCGATTTTCGGCCTGCTCTACGCGCCGCTGGTGATCACCGGCATGCACCACATGTTCCTGGCGGTCGACCTGCAGCTTATTTCCACCCAGGGCGGCACCTTTATCTGGCCGATGATCGTCATGTCCAACCTGGCCCAGGGCAGCGCCGCCCTCGGGGTGTTCTACATGACCCGCAACGCGCGGGACAAAAGCATGGCCTCGACCTCGGCGATTTCCGCTTACTTCGGCATCACTGAGCCGGCGATGTTCGGCGTGAACCTGCGCTTCAAGTTTCCGTTCTATGCCGCGCTGCTGGGCTCGGCGCTGGGCAGCATTTTCCTGTCGTTGAACAAGGTGCAGGCCTCGGCCATCGGCGTCGGTGGGCTGCCCGGGTTTATCTCGATTGTGCCGAGCGCCATTCCGATGTTCGTGATTGGCATGGTCGTGGCGATGGTCGTGCCGTTTGCGCTGACGTGCATGTTGAGCATGAAGATTGTTCGGCCTGGTTACCGGGTCGCCTGAAGGTCGTTATCGCAGGCAAGCCAGCTCCCACAGTGATTTGTGAACACATTCAAATGTGGGAGCTGGCTTGCCTGCGATGAGGCCAGAAGGGCCAGCCCCCAACTCTACTGAAGGAACCCACCATGCAAACCTGGCAACACTCGGTGATCTACCAGATCTACCCCAAAAGCTTCCACAGCCACGCGGGTAACGCCACCGGTGACCTGTTGGGCATCGTGGACAAACTCGACTACCTCAAGTGGCTGGGCGTGGATTGCCTGTGGGTCACCCCGTTCCTGCGCTCGCCCCAGCGCGACAACGGCTACGACATCAGCGACTACTACGCCATCGACCCCAGCTACGGCACCATGGCCGATTGCGAGCTGCTGATCAGCGAAGCCGCCAAGCGTGGCATCAAGCTGATGCTCGACATCGTGGTCAACCACACCTCCATCGAACACGAATGGTTCCAGCAGGCGCGCAGCAGCCTCGACAACCCCTACCGCGACTTCTATATCTGGCGCGACCAGCCGAACAACTGGGAATCCAAGTTCGGCGGTTCGGCCTGGGAATACGAAGCGCAGACCGGCCAGTACTACCTGCACCTGTTCGACCACACCCAGGCCGACCTCAATTGGGACAACCCCCAGGTGCGCGCCGAAGTATTCAAGATGATGCGCTTCTGGCGCGACAAAGGCGTGGGTGGGTTCCGCCTGGATGTGATCAACCTGATCTCCAAGCCCGCCGATTTCCCCGAGGACAACAGCGACGGCCGCCGTTTCTACACCGACGGCCCGAACGTGCATGAATACCTGCAGCAAATGCACCGTGAAGTCTTTGAAGGCCATGACCTGATCAACGTGGGTGAGATGTCATCCACCCGCCTGGAACACTGCATTCGCTATTCGAATCCAGCGTCTAAAGAACTGTCGATGACGTTTAACTTCCATCACCTGAAAGTCGATTACCCCAACCTGCAGAAGTGGGTGAAGGCCGACTTCGACTTCCTGCAACTCAAGCAGATTTTCTCCGACTGGCAGATGGGCATGCAGGCCGGTGGCGGCTGGAATGCGTTGTTCTGGTGCAACCACGATCAGCCGCGGGTGGTTTCGCGTTTTGGTGACGACGGCGAATATCGCGTGGTCTCGGCCAAGATGCTCGCCACGGCGCTGCACTTTCTGCAGGGCACGCCGTATGTGTATCAGGGCGAAGAGCTGGGCATGACCAACCCCGGCTTCGACAGCATCTCGCAGTACCGTGATGTGGAAACCCTGAACATCTTCCGGCTCAAGCGCGATGCGGGCGAGTCCGAAGCCTCGAGCATGGCGGCGATCATGCAGAAGTCCCGCGACAACGGGCGTACGCCCATGCAGTGGAGCACCGAAGCGAACGCGGGGTTCAGTCGCGGTGAACCCTGGATCGGTATCCCCGCCAATGCCGCGCAGATCAACGTCGCAAGCCAGATGGATGACCCGGATTCAGTGCTGCATCACTACCGCAGGCTGATCGACTTGCGCCGCCGCGAACCGCTGATACAGCAAGGCGTTTACCGCCCGTTGCTGCAAGACCATCTCCAGGTCTGGGCGTACCTGCGTGAAGGTCACGGCGAGCGCCTGTTGGTAGTCAACAACTTCTATGGATCACCGTGCGAGATCCAACTGCCTGAAGGCGTGATCAACGCCGCGAACGAGCAACGCCTGCTGATCAGCAACTACCCCGACTGCCCACCGCGCACGAGCACGCTGGTGCTACGCCCTTATGAATCCTTCGTGCTGCACCTGACGGGTTGAAACACCCCCTGTAGGAGCGAGCTCGCTCGCGAAGATCGCCAACGAAAACGCGCCCCTCCAGGTGTTGCGTGGAGGCTGCAAGTTCTTCGCGAGCAAGCTCGCTCCTACAGGTGATCGCGTCACGCAAGACCGTAAGAAAAAACAATAAAAATAAAAGGAGCGCTTCATGAAAACAACAATCAAGCTGGGCCTTATAGCGTCCTGCCTCACGGTGCCTTTCGGCGCCCAAGCCCTGGAGTTTGCCGGGTATTTGCGCAGCGGTGTGGGCACGTCAACCGGAAGTGGCAAGCAGCAATGTTTCCAACTGCCGGGTGCGCAAACCAAATACCGCCTGGGTAACGAATGCGAGCAGTACGCCGAGCTGGAACTGCGTCAGGATTTGCTGACCCTTGACGATGGTTCGGTGCTCAGCGTCGATGCCATGGCTTCCCTCTACAACAAGTACGACCGCGCCCTGAAGTTCCAGGGTGAAAACAACGGCTCGGCGCGCATGCCACAGATGTATGCGCAGTGGTCCAACCTGCCCAGCCTCAATGGCGGTTCGCTGTGGGCCGGGCGGCGTTACTACAAGCGTAACGACATCCATATCTCCGACTTCTACTACTGGAACCAGAGCGCCACCGGTGGCGGGATCGAGGACGTGCTGATCGGCGGATTGAAATACAGCTACGCGCTGTCGCGCAAAGACAACCTGTACCAGAAGGAATACGCCACCCGTCACGACTTCAACGTCGCAGGTTTCAAGACCAACCCCGGTGGCGAGCTGGAGCTGGGCTTGAGCTACATCGCCAAGGCCGGTGGACGTGACACAAACAGCGGCTGGGCGCTGACGGCGCAGCATGTGCAAGCGGCCTTCCTGGGCGGCAAGAACAAGTTTGCCCTGCAGTACGGCGAAGGCCCCGGCACCGGCCTGGGCTACACCGGCAATACCGCGCTGGACAAGAGCAGCAAAAGTTACCGCGCGGTGGAGTTCTTTGATTGGCAGGTAACGCCGCGTTTCGGCGGGCAAGTCGAGGCGGTGTACCAGAAAGATGTGCGCCCAGGGCGTCAGGACCAGAACTGGATGTCCTTGGGTGTGCGCCCGGCGTATGCGCTCAGCGAGCAATTCAAACTGGTCACTGAGCTGGGGCACGATCAGGTCGAGGCCACAGGCGGTACGCGCAAATTGAGCAAATTTACCTTCGCCCCGACCTGGTCGCCCAAAGGCCCTGAATTCTGGGCACGGCCGGAGGTGCGGTTGTATTACACCTATGCATCCTGGAACAAAGCGGCCAAGCGTGCGGCCAATGAGCTGGCGGCGGGCTCGGCGTTGTCCGACACCGGCGCCTATGGCACGGCGCGGCATGGCTCGAACATAGGCATGCAGGTCGAATATTGGTGGAAGTAATCAGGAGGGAGTACGCGGGCTAATGTGGGAGCGGGCTTGCTCGCGAATGCAGTGGGGCAGTCAGTGAATGTGTCGCCTGATACACCGCATTCGCGAGCAAGCCCGCTCCCACACTGACCTTCGTCATCCTCAACCTTGCATCGACTCAACGATTTTTAAAGAACAACACAAACAGGTGAAGTCATGACCACATCTCAACCCCTGGAACTGCTGGCACCCTTGTCCGGGGTTTTGCTGGCGCTGGACCAGGTGCCCGACCCGGTATTTTCCGGCCGCGTGATTGGCGATGGCCTGTGCATCGACCCCACCTCGCAAACCCTCTGCGCGCCGTTGACCGGGGTGATCAGCAACATTCAGGACAGCGGCCATGCGGTCAGTGTCACCGCCGATAACGGTGTGCAGGTGCTGCTGCATATTGGCCTGGATACCGTGAACCTGGCGGGCCAGGGCTTCACCCGGCTGGTCGAGGAGGGCCAACGGGTGGAGGCCGGACAGCCGCTGATCGAGTTCGATGCCGACTATGTCGCGCTCAATGCACGCAGCCTGCTGACCTTGATGCTCATTGTGAGCGGCGAGCCGTTTGTGCCGTTGGTGGCCGGTCAGGCGCTGGTCGAGTCCGGCCAGCCACTGTTGCAGGTCTCGCCGGGGCCGATGAAAGCTGAGGTGGACGAGGAGGAGGGCAATGCGCTGTTTTCCAAGCCAGTGACCCTGCCCAATGACAGCGGCTTGCACGCCCGCCCTGCGGCGGTGTTTGCCCAGGCGGCGAAGGGGTTCAGTTCCAGCATTTTCCTGCACAAGCAAACCCTGAGCGCGAATGCCAAGTCGCTTGTAGCGATCATGGCGCTGCAGACCTCCCAGGGCGACAGTGTGCAAGTGAGCGCGGCGGGGGAAGATGCCGAGGCGGCGATTCAGGCGCTGGTGGCGTTGTTGCTCGACGGCTGTGGCGAGACGCTGCCGGTAGCGGTCGAGAAAGTCAGCAAGCCCGCTGTGCCGGCGTCTTCGGCGTCCGTGTTGCGAGGCGTCTGTGCCTCGCCTGGCTCGGCGTTCGGCCAGGTTGTCCAAGTGGCTGAACCGGTGCTTGAGATTTCCGAAGCCGGTGCGGGAGAAACCTTCGAACGTACCGCATTGGCGCGTGGCCTGCGGGCGGCAAACGAGGCGTTGCAAGCGTTGCAGGCCAAGGCGGCCGGCAGCGCCCAGGCCGAGATCTTCCGCGCCCATCAGGAACTGCTTGAAGACCCGACCCTGCTTGAACAAGCCCATAGCCTGCTGGCCGAAGGCAAGAGCGCTGCCTTTGCCTGGAACACCGCCACAGTGGCGACCGCCAGACTCTTCGAAGGCTTGGGTAAAACGCTGCTGGCTGAGCGTGCGGCGGACTTGGCCGACGTCGGCCAGCGCGTACTCAAATTGATCCTGGGCGTGCCAGAGCGGTCCATGGAACTGCCGGAGTGTGCCATTCTGGTCGCTGAACAACTGACACCCTCACAAACCGCCGGCCTGGATACCAGCAAAGTGCTGGGCTTTGTCACGGTCGCCGGGGGCGCTACCAGTCACGTGGCCATCCTCGCCCGGGCCCTCGGCCTGCCATCCCTTTGCGGTGTACCCAGTCAAGTACTGGCCTTGGCCAACGGCAAACGGGTACTGCTCAATGCCGACAAAGGTGAGCTGCAGTTGGAGCCGAACCTGGCCGAAATCGAACAACTGCAGGCGGTGCGCCAACAGCAAAAGCTGCGGCTGCAGCGTGAAGTGGCACAGGCCTCACAGGCGGCGGTCACCCGCGACGGTCACCACGTCGAGGTCACAGCCAACGTCGCCTCATTGCAGGAAGTGGAGCAGTCCCTGACCCTGGGCGGTGAAGGCGTGGGCCTGCTGCGTTCGGAGTTCCTCTACCTGGAACGTAACCGTGCGCCGAGCGCAGAGGAGCAGGCCGACACCTACAGCGCCATCGCCCGCGCCCTCGGCACCGAACGAAATCTGGTGGTACGTACCCTGGATGTGGGCGGCGATAAACCCTTGGCCTATGTGCCGATGGACAGCGAGACCAACCCGTTCCTAGGCCTGCGCGGTATCCGCTTGTGCCTGGAACGCCCCGAACTGTTGCGTGAACAGTTACGTGCGATTCTTGCCAGCGCCGGCTTGGCGCGGCTGCATATCATGTTGCCGATGGTCAGCCTGCTGTCGGAGCTGCACCTGGCGCGCAAAATGCTCGAAGAGGAAGCACAGGCCCTTGGCCTGAGCGAACTGCCCAAGCTGGGCATCATGATCGAAGTGCCGAGCGCGGCGTTGATGGCGGATGTGTTTGCGCCCCATGTGGATTTCTTCTCCATCGGCACCAACGACCTCACCCAATACACCTTGGCCATGGACCGCGACCACCCGCGGCTGGCCAGCCAGGCCGACAGTTTTCACCCGGCGGTGCTGCGCCTGATCGACATCACCGTCAAGGCCGCCCATGCCCACGGCAAGTGGGTGGGCGTGTGTGGTGCGCTGGCGTCCGAAACCATGGCGGTGCCGGTGTTGATCGGTCTGGGTGTGGATGAGCTGTCGGTCAGCGTGCCGCTGATCCCCACCATCAAGGCCACCGTGCGCGAGCTGGACCTGCACGACTGCCAGATCATCGCCCGCCAGGTGCTGGGCCTGGAAGAAGCCGACCAAGTGCGCGAGGCCCTGCGCCTGTACCACGCGGCCACCGTTGAAACCTCACCTGTCGTGGAGCACTGAGCATGTTCGAGAAATTGCAGCGGGCGTTCTGGAAAGCCCTGACGCCTGATTTGGTGGCCGAGACGGTTACCGCGTCGACCCCCAGTCTGTTGTCGGCCGAGATGCTGAGTGCATTGGGCGGGGAGGGCAACGTCACGTCACAGCAGCGCGTGGCACTCACGCGGGTGCGGGTGCAGTTGCGGGAGGCGGGGCGTTTGGATGAGTCGGCGTTAAAGGCAGCGGGTATACCCGTGATGGTACTGCCGGGCGGCGTGGCCCACCTGCTCACCGGCCTCTAGGCCAAGTGAAGATCCAAATGTGGGAGCGGGCTTGCTCGCGAAGGCGGTGTGTCAGTCAGCACATGTATTGACTGATCCACCGCCTTCGCGAGCAAGCCCGCTCCCACATGAGTATGTGGTGTTTTTATAACTGTGGGGTGTCTTGCGCAGGCTTGGTCTTGTCCACGCCCGGCACATGCAGGTTGCCTTCCACCACCTGGTTACCTTCCAACTGCGGCTGGGTCACCCAGGTGAGGATGTCGTAGTAACGCCGGATGTTCGCCACAAAATGCACCGGCTCGCCGCCGCGGGCGTAGCCGTAGCGGGTCTTGCTGTACCACTGCTTCTGCGACAGGCGTGGCAGCATCTTCTTCACGTCCAGCCACTTGTTCGGGTTCAGGCCTTCTTTTTTCGCCAGGATGCGCGCGTCGTCCAGATGGCCGGTGCCCACGTTATAGGCGGCGAGGGCGAACCAGGTGCGGTCGGGTTCGGCGATCTTGTCGTCCAGCTCATCCTTGATCCGCGCCAGGTACTTGGCGCCGCCCATGATGCTCTGCTTGGGGTCCAGTCGGTTGGACACGCCCATCGCTTGGGCGGTGTTCTGAGTCAGCATCATCAGGCCGCGCACGCCGGTCTTGGACGTGACCGTGGGTTGCCACAGCGATTCCTGGTAACCAATGGCTGCCAATAAGCGCCAATCGACTTTCTCGGCCTTGGCATAGGCGCGAAAGTGCTTCTCGTACTTGGGCAAGCGTTGTTGCAGGTGTTGGGCAAAGGTATAGGCGCCGACATAGCCGAGGACATCGACATGCCCGTAGTAGCGATCCTTCAGACGCTGCAGGGTGCCATTCTTCTCGACCTTGTCCAGGTAACTGTTGATCTCGTTGAGCAGGCTGTTGTCTTCACCGGCCGCCACCGCCCAGCTCTGGTTGCTGGCATTGCCAAGGTCGAAGGCCACGCGCACGTTGGGGAAGTACACCTGGTTCATGGCCACTTCGTTGGAGTCCACCAGGGTCAGGTCGATTTGCCCTTCGTCGACCATGCGCAGCAAATCCACCACCTCAACGGCGTCGGATTCTTCGTATTCAATCGCCGGGTTCTGTTTTTTCAGCGCTGCCAGTTGTTCGGCGTGGGTGCTGCCCTTGAGCACCATGATCTTCTTGCCCACCAGGTCGGCGGCGTTGGTCGGGCGCGACTGGCCGTTGCGGTAGATGATCTGTGGGGTGACTTCAAGGTACGGGTGGGAAAAGCGCACCTGCTGCTGGCGCTGATCGCTGCTCACCAGGCCGGCGGCGGCGAGCACCGGGCCGTTGGGTTTGCTCAACTGGTTGAACAGGTCGTCAAGGTTGTCGGCCGTCTCGATTTCCAGTTTCACGCCCAGGTCGTCGGCAAAGCGCTTGACCAGTTCGTATTCGAAGCCGGTTTCACCGTTGCGATCCTGGAAATACGTCGCGGGACTGTTGCGAGTGACCACCCGCAATACGCCATCCTCCTTGATTCGCTCCAGTGTGCTGGGTTTATCA
Organism: Pseudomonas sp. FJ2-5-13; assembly: GCF_029201605.1. Taxonomy (NCBI): domain Bacteria; kingdom Pseudomonadati; phylum Pseudomonadota; class Gammaproteobacteria; order Pseudomonadales; family Pseudomonadaceae; genus Pseudomonas; species Pseudomonas sp. FJ2-5-13. Next base: position 4,898,020 of record NZ_CP104045.1, on the reverse strand, counting down.
ACACAGGCACTGAGCATCAGGAAGAGCAAGGTGGCGATGAGCCATTTGACGCATCGCAGGCGCGAAACAGTTGGGAAGAACATCTGCGCAGTATACGCAAACGGCTCACGGCGCCATATCTCGACAGCGGCGCACTTGTCTGCTAGCCAGCGCAAAACTGTGCTGCAGCCCGCAGAAACGGGGGTTGGCGAGCGTTTGTGACGGTTAAAATAACTGCGCCCAATGCCCTGGATAACGCCGTGATCGCAGGCAAAGCGTGCCAACTGACGTTCGGCGGCGGCCACCGGTAGCGTTTCGGGTGCCGTTGGCGAAGGTTTACGCTAGAATGCACGGCCTCAAAGCACACCCCTTCCCGAGGCTGTCCCGAAGATGTTGATCCTGCGCGGCGCTCCTGCCCTTTCTGCCTTTCGCCACAGCAAACTCCTTGAGCAACTGAGCCAGAAGGTTCCAGCTGTTACAGGCCTGTACGCTGAATTTGCTCACTTCGCCGACGTAACCGGCGTCTTGACCGCCGACGAACAGCAAGTGCTGGCACGCCTTCTGAAGTACGGCCCAAGCGTTCCCGTTCAAGAGCCGACTGGCCGCTTGTTCCTGGTTCTGCCGCGGTTCGGCACCATCTCGCCCTGGTCAAGCAAGGCCAGCGACATCGCCCGCAACTGCGGCCTGGATAAAATCCAGCGCCTGGAACGTGGGATCGCCTTCTACGTGGCTGGCCAGTTCAGCGACGCCGAGGCCGAGTTGATCGCCAGCAGCCTGCACGACCGCATGACCCAGATCATCGTCAGCCAGTTGGAACAGGCTGCCGGCCTGTTCAGCCACGCCGAACCCAAGCCGCTCACCGCCATTGACGTGCTGGGCGGTGGCCGCGCCGCCCTCGAGAAGGCCAACACCGAGCTGGGCCTGGCCCTGGCCGAAGACGAGATCGACTACCTGGTCAACGCCTTCAACGGCTTGAAGCGCAACCCCCACGACATCGAACTGATGATGTTCGCCCAGGCCAACTCCGAGCACTGCCGTCACAAGATCTTCAACGCCAGTTGGGACATCGACGGCCAAAGCCAGGAAAAAAGCCTGTTCGGCATGATCAAGAACACCTACGTGATGCACAGCGAAGGCGTTCTGTCGGCTTATAAGGACAACGCCTCGGTGATCGTCGGCTCCGTCGCCGGCCGTTTCTTCCCCGACCCTGAAACCCGCCAATACGGCGCGGTGCAGGAGCCGGTGCACATCCTGATGAAGGTTGAAACCCACAACCACCCGACCGCGATTGCCCCGTTCCCGGGCGCAGCCACAGGTTCCGGCGGCGAAATCCGCGATGAAGGTGCCACCGGCCGTGGCGCCAAGCCCAAGGCGGGCCTCACCGGTTTCACCGTGTCCAACCTGCAGATCCCGGGCTTCGAACAGCCGTGGGAAGTGCCGTACGGCAAGCCTGAGCGCATCGTCACCGCGCTGGACATCATGATCGAAGGCCCGCTGGGCGGCGCCGCGTTCAACAACGAATTCGGGCGCCCGGCGCTCACCGGCTACTTCCGGACCTTCGAGCAGTCCATCACCACCCCGCGTGGCGATGAAGTGCGCGGCTACCACAAGCCGATCATGTTGGCCGGCGGCATGGGCAACATCCGTGAAGAACACGTCAAGAAAGGCGAGATTCTGGTTGGCTCCAAGCTGATCGTGCTCGGCGGCCCGGCGATGTTGATCGGCCTGGGCGGCGGTGCGGCTTCTTCCATGGCCACCGGCACCAGCTCGGCAGACCTGGATTTTGCTTCCGTACAGCGCGAAAACCCTGAGATGGAGCGCCGCTGCCAGGAAGTCATCGACCGTTGCTGGCAGTTGGGTGACAAGAACCCGATCAGCTTCATCCATGACGTCGGCGCCGGTGGTTTGTCCAACGCCTTCCCGGAACTGGTCAACGACGGCGACCGTGGTGGCCGTTTCGAACTGCGCAACATTCCAAACGACGAGCCGGGCATGGCCCCGCACGAAATCTGGAGCAACGAATCCCAGGAACGCTACGTACTGGCCGTCGGCCCTGAAGACTTCGCACGCTTCCAGGCCATCTGCGAACGCGAGCGTTGCCCGTTTGCCGTGGTCGGCGAAGCCACTGCCGAGCCACAACTGACGGTCACCGACAGCCACTTCGGCAACAGCCCGGTGGACATGCCGCTCGAAGTGCTGCTGGGCAAGGCTCCGCGCATGCACCGTTCGGCGGTACGTGAAAGCGAACTGGGCGATGACTTCGACCCAAGCACACTGGACCTGGCCAACAGCATCGAACGCGTGCTGCACCACCCGGCCGTGGCGAGCAAAAGCTTTTTGATCACCATCGGCGACCGCACCATCACCGGCCTGGTTGCCCGTGACCAAATGGTCGGCCCATGGCAAGTGCCGGTGGCCGACGTTGCCGTCACCGCCACCAGCTTCGACGTGTACACCGGTGAAGCCATGGCCATGGGCGAGCGCACACCGCTGGCCTTGCTGGACGCTCCGGCGTCGGGCCGCATGGCCATTGGTGAAACCCTCACCAACATCGCGGCCTCGCGTATCGGCAAGCTGTCCGACATCAAACTGTCGGCCAACTGGATGTCCGCTGCCGGCCACCCGGGTGAAGATGCGCGCCTGTACGACACGGTCAAAGCCGTCGGCATGGAGCTGTGCCCGGAGCTGGGTATCACCATTCCGGTGGGCAAGGACTCCATGTCCATGGCCACCCGTTGGAACGAAGACGGCACCGACAAGAGCGTCACGTCGCCGCTGTCGTTGATCGTCACCGGTTTTGCGCCGGTCACCGACATTCGCCAGACCCTGACCCCGCAACTGCGCATGGACAAGGGCACCACTGACTTGATCCTGATCGACCTGGGCCGTGGCCAGAACCGCATGGGCGCCTCGATCCTGGCGCAAACCCACGGCAAGCTCGGCAAGCAGGCCCCGGACGTCGATGACGCCGAAGACCTCAAAGCCTTCTTTGCCGTGATCCAGGGCCTGAATGCCGACGGCCACCTGCTGGCTTACCACGACCGTTCCGACGGTGGTTTGCTGACCAGCGTTGTCGAAATGGCCTTCGCCGGTCACTGCGGCCTGAACATCGTGCTCGACAGCGTTGCCGAGGATGCTGCCGAAATCAACGGCATCCTGTTCAACGAAGAGCTGGGCGCGGTGATTCAGGTGCGCCAGGACGCGACCCCAGACGTGCTCGCGCAGTTCAGCGCCGCTGGCCTGGCCGAGTGCGTGGCGGTGATTGGCCAGCCGATCAACAACGGCGAAGTCAATATCTCGTTCAACGGCGACACGGTCTTTACCGGCCAGCGCCGCTTGCTGCAACGCCAGTGGGCCGAGACCAGCTACCAGATCCAACGCCTGCGCGATAACGCCGACTGCGCCGAGCAGGAATTCGACGTGATCCTGGAAGAAGACAACCCGGGCCTGAGCACCATGCTCAGCTTCGACGTCAACCAGGACATCGCCGCGCCTTACATCAAGAAGGGCATCCGCCCACAGGTTGCCGTGCTGCGTGAGCAGGGCGTCAACGGCCAGGTGGAAATGGCGGCCGCGTTCGACCGCGCCGGCTTCAATGCGATCGACGTGCACATGAGCGACATCCTCGCCGGTCGCGTTGACCTCAACGAGTTCAAAGGCCTGGTGGCCTGCGGTGGTTTCTCCTACGGCGACGTGCTGGGTGCCGGTGAAGGCTGGGCCAAGTCGGCCCTGTTCAACAGCCGTGCCCGCGACGCGTTCCAGGGCTTCTTCGAACGCAACGACAGCTTCACCCTGGGTGTGTGCAACGGTTGCCAGATGATGTCCAATCTCAGCGAACTGATCCCGGGCAGCGAGTTCTGGCCGCACTTTGTGCGCAACCGTTCCGAGCAGTTCGAAGCCCGTGTTGCCATGGTGCAGGTGCAGGAGTCCAACTCGATCTTCCTGCAGGGCATGGCCGGTTCGCGCATGCCAATCGCCATCGCCCATGGTGAAGGCCACGCCGAATTCAGCAGCGAAGAAGCGCTGCTTGAAGCCGACCTGTCCGGCACCGTGGCCCTGCGCTTTGTCGATAACCATGGCAAGGTCACCGAAAACTACCCGGCCAACCCGAACGGCTCGCCGCGCGGGATCACCGGCCTCACCAGCCGCGACGGCCGCGTGACCATCATGATGCCGCACCCGGAGCGCGTATTCCGCGCCGTGCAAAACTCGTGGCGTCCGGAAGAGTGGAACGAAGACGGCGCCTGGATGCGCATGTTCCGCAACGCCCGCGTGTGGGTGAACTAAGGCCGTGTACAAGCTCGCCTTCTTCGTGCCCGACAGCCATGTAGAGACGGTGAAAACCGCCGTCTTCACCGCTGGCGGCGGGCGCATCGGCGACTACGACAGCTGCGCCTGGCAAGTGCTGGGCCAAGGCCAATTCCGCGCGTTGGACGGCAGTCAGCCGTTTATCGGGCAGGTGGGCCAGGTTGAAGTAGTTGAAGAGTGGAAGGTTGAGTTGGTGGTGGCAGATGAATTGATCGTGGCCGCTGTGGCTGCTTTGAAACTCAGTCACCCGTATGAGACACCGGCGTATGAGGTGTGGCAGTTGGCGGATTTTTGATCGGCTGGCTGCATAAACACGAAACCCGCTGGGCCAGTTTGGCCGGCGGGTTTTTTATTGGCTGTGAGGGCCTCATCGCGGGCAAGCCCGGCTCCCACAGTTTGATCGTGTTGTCCTGTCATGCATCAACCCACTGTGGGGAGCTGGCTTGCCTGCGATGGCGGTGGTGCAGGCACCTCAGACTTTTCTGACAAGCCTTTCAGGTTGTCCCTCGGAACCTGTCTCAATAGCCTTCTTCGGTCGCTGTCAGTTCATTATTTGGAGGCTGCGGATGGCGAAGCCTTTTAACGGTCCAGTCCTCTCGTCCGCCTTGGACACACTGGTCAAAAGCCCTTTGAACCAGGCTGATGATGCTGCCCTGGTCAGTGCAGCGAAGGCTGTGTGGTATTCGGATACGAATCTTGTGGGCGAGGTGAGGGCGTTCATGGAGGAACACTCCAGTGAGTTGGAGCTTCGTCGCGCGGGTTATTTGCTTGAGCGATTCACGCGCTTTTCGTGCGCGACAGATAATCGGGTAAAGGAAGCGTTGAAGGCGCTTGAACTGTTTTCAGCTTCCAGGCAATACGTGAAACCACAAGGCGCTGTTGCGTTGCGCAGTCGCCGTGACGATCTCGCAATGTCTTGGGGGTTGAGTGAGGGACTGGGTTTGAAGGTTCAGGCCTTGATGCCTTTTCAGACCCGCCATTACGAAGCGCAGCAACGCGCAGCGTCTGCCTAGGCGGACGTCAAATGACAAGTGTGTGAAACAAGAAACCCGCTGGGCCAGTTTGGCCGGCGGGTTTTTTGTTGTCTGCAATGGCCTCATCGCGGCATAGGTATCTACACAACTCTGTAGCGCCCCAACGGTAACCACGATGCGAAGCGAGCCGCTCTTGATCTTGATCTGCTTTTGATCTCAGGCGCCCCGTTAAACCACGCTGGCCGAACGCAGGCTTGAATTCGTGGGTAACCCGGCAGGACGCCGGGTTAGCCGCCCCGCGCCATGGATGGCGCGTGGCGGCGGCCCACGGATTCAAGCCTGTGTTCGGGCACACCGAGCCTAAGCGAGGTGCCGAGTGGTGGGGCAAGAGCGTTTTGCTTACTTTTGCGCTTTTCAAAAGTGAGCCGCTGTCAGAGCGGAACCTTAGGTGGCCGTTACCGCAGGAATGGATATGTACACGGTCCAACTGTGTTAACTGTTAGGCCGTCTTCGCGAGCAAGCCCGCTCCCACATTTGGATCGTGGGGTGTCAGGTAGATAGGCGTCGGCTGTCTAATCGTCACGGGAGCAAGCTCCCTCGCCACAGATTTAGCTTCGTGCCGAAGTTGTGTATAGCTATGCTCATCGCGGGCAAGCCCGGCTCCCACAGTTTGAACGTGTTGTCCTGTCATGCATCACCCCACTGTGGGAGCTGGCTTGCCTGCGATGGCGCCGGTGCAGGCGCCTCAGAACTTTCCGACAATCCTTTCAGGTTGTCCCTCAGAACGGGTACCACTAACCTTCGTCGGTCGCTGCCAATTCAGCGACCGGGACTGCAAGCCCGCCGAAACCTCACCAGTTAGTCACAAGCGCCTTTATAATTGCGGCGCTTTTTCATGGTCGCCATTTATGGCGGCTGTGTGCGGGAGACCTTCGGGTCTACCGAGACTTGCTGGTGATTCTCGGTCTTGCAGGCCCGCACACAGCTGCCACCCATCATCTGCAAGTGATGCTGGTAGTCCTTACTTCACACCAGAGGTTTACCATGATCAAAGACAGCCCAAATCCCCCATCTGATTCTCTGCCCACCGACCAAATCTTCACCGTCCTAACCAACCTGAACAGCGAAACCCTGCTCGCCAACGCCTCCCAAGACCTGGCTTCCGTACAGGCGCTGGCGGGTAATCTGGCTTTTGAAATCGACGGCCCGCACCGTGATGCGGTGCTGGGGATTCATCGGATGGTGGAGGGCATTCAGTTGATGGTGGATCGAGTTCTGGATCTCCAGGAAGTACCCATCAGTAACTGAACCCTCGCCATAGGGTTGATCGTTCCCGCGCTCTACGTGGGAGCGATCGGTATATTCACAGCTCAAAATGTGGGAGCTGGCTTGCCTGCGATGAGCATAGGTATCTACACAACTCTGTAGCAGTCGACGGCAACCACGATGCGAAGCGAGTTGCTCTTGATCTTGATCTGCTTGTGATCTTGATCTCAGGCGCCCCGTTAAACCACGCTGGCCGAACGCAGGCTTGAATTCGTGGGTAACCCGGCAGGACGCCGGGTTAGCCGCCCCGCGCCATGGATGGCGCGTGGCGGCGGCCCACGGATTCAAGTCTGCGTTCGGGCACACCGAGCCTAAGCGAGGTGCCGAGTGGTGGGGCAAGAGCGTTTTGCTTACTTTTGCGCTTTTCAAAAGTGAGCCGCCGTCAGGGCGGAACCCTAAGTGGCCGTTACCTAAATAACGGATATGTACGCGGTCAAATCCAACATCCCGGTCGGCTGTCAGGCCGTCTTCGCAGGCAAGCCAGCTCCCACAATAAGATCGTGGGGCGTCAGGTAGATAGGCGTCGGCTATCCGGTCGTCACGGGAGCAAGCTCCCTCACCACAGGTTCAGCGTCGTAACGAAATTGTGTAGATGCCTATGCTGCGATGAGGCCAGTTCAGGCAGTGATGGACTGTCAGTGTTCAAACTGGCGGATAAGGCTGATGAACAGTTCGTTCCAGGTGATTTCCCGATCCTGATCAATATCGTAATGCTGGGTCAGGTGAGTGATGGCGCTCTCAATATCGTAGCCACTGTAGTTCTGATTTTTCAGCGCCTCGGTGATCTCAATGGTTGACGCTTTGCCATCATTGTTGGTGTCGTATTCTTTGAAGGTTTTATCCAGATTTTCCAGCATCTGGAGATAAGCGACCTTACGGCCTAGGACATCGTTGACATAATCGACGAGGAATTCGAACCACGTAATTTCACCATTGTGATCGGGGTCCAGTTCATTCAGCGCCTCATCAATGGTGTTGTCTGAAACTCCATAGCCTTTCAGCGCCTGTCGGTATTCATCTGCTGTTAACAGGCCGTCATGGTTCGCGTCATTTCTTTCAAAGTCACGACGAGCGATTTCTAATTTTTCGACAGTGATAGCCATTGCCGCATCTCCAGACTCAGTCAATAAGAATCAGGGCGACGGCTACACGGGAGTACTGTCCTGTCAGCCAAGACTAGTGCTCGCTTTCTCGAATATCTACTGTGAGATCTGACAGTAGACACGTAACCGATCGGTCAGGCGTTGATTGGTCGGGTAACCAACCGCTCCAACGCCTCGCCCAACCACTAAAGTGGCCCGAACCGCTCATCGAAACTGTTATTTCTAACAGTTACCCCTGTTCGCCAATAATGGCTCACTGGCTCCTCACTTACGCAGATGGAGAATGATCATGGTTGTTTTGATTACCAGCGTTAAAACGGCAGGTGGGCAAGAGATTCCAAGTGGCGGCAATACGCCTCGTAGAACTTTGATCTTTACCGGTCGCGTCTCTGTTTCTGGGCTTGTTGATATCAAAGATGGCCCGCAAGGGCAGGTCTTAGGGAGTGCGCAAGCCACGGCTGGTACCCCCTTCGAAGTTACTGTGAACAATTTGGATGCCAAGAAATACGAGTTCGTGGCCGTTAACAGAGATACACAAGATAGCTCGGAACCATGGGTGATCACGGTTACTTAAGACGCTTACTAATGTTTGATCGTTCCCACGCTCTGCGTGGGAACGCATCCCGTGACGCTCTGCGTCACCCTTGCGCCGTCAGGCATTGATCGGGTGAGTCACCAACCGCTCCAGCGCTTCACCCAACCCCGATGCCTTGTCACCCATCAACAGGTGCCAAACACCGCTCTCAAGCTGACTCACACCCTGACAGCCCAGCGCAGTGAGCTGAGCCTCAGACAACCGCGAATCATCCCCCAACTCCACCCGCAACCGGGTCATCGCTACCGCTTCCAGATGGCGCACATTCCCCCGGCCACCCAAGGCACTCAGCCACTTCTCAGCCTCCTGCACATTCACCGTTACCGGCTTATCCACAGGTGCAACCGCTACAGGCGCTGCGGCAATAAACCCCGGCATCGCTAAGCGAATTTCATCGGCAATGCTATCGGCCATCGGCCCAACCACCACCTGCAAACTCCCCCCATTCCCCGGCCGCACCACAGCCATGGCACCCAGCGCTTTGAGCTGCGCATCCACCGCCTTGTTGCGATCCACCATGTCCAAGCGCAGCCGCGTGGTACAAGCACCCACACTCAGCAAGTTCTCAGCGCCGCCCAACGCCTGGATATAAGCCGTCGCACGCTGGTTATCACTCATCGCTTCAGCCTGCACCACCTGGATGTCTTCACGGCCCGGTGTCTTCAGGTTGAAGCGGCGGATGCAGTAGCTGAACACGCTGTAGTAGATCACCGCGTAGGCCAGGCCCACCGGTACCACCAGCCAGCCATTGGTGGACTTGCCCCAGCCCAGCACCATGTCGATAAACCCACCGGAGAAGGTAAAGCCCAGGTGGATATTCAGCAGGTCGGTGACCGCCATCGACAGGCCGGTGAGCAGCGCGTGGATCAGGTACAGAAATGGCGCCAGGAACATGAAGGCAAATTCAATCGGTTCGGTCACGCCGGTGAGGAACGAGGTCAGCGCCATCGACAGGAAAATCCCGCCCATTACTTTACGCCGCTCAGGCAGCGCATTGCGGTACATCGCCAGGCACGCGGCGGGCAGGCCGAACAGCATCACCGGGAACATGCCAGTCATGAACTGGCCGCCTTTGGGGTCGCCGGCAAAGTAGCGGGTCAGGTCGCCCGTGACCACCGCGCCGGTTACCGGGTCGGTAAAGCTGCCGAACACGAACCACGCCATGTTGTTAAGGATGTGATGCAAGCCGGTGACGATCAGCAGGCGGTTGAACACGCCAAACACGAACGCACCGAGGCTGCCGCTTTCCATCAGCAGCACGCCGAAGCTGTTGATGCCGTGCTGGATCGGCGGCCAGATCAGGCCGAAAATCACGCCCAGGCCCACCGCGCTGAAGCCGGTGACAATCGGTACAAACCGTCGACCACCGAAGAACGCCAGGTATTCCGGCAACTTGATGTCCTTGAAGCGGTTGTACAGCCCACCGGCCATCAGGCCGCTGGCGATACCGGCGAGCATGCCCATGTTGATGGTGGTGTCCATCACCTTGAGCGTGGAGATCATCACCAGGTAGCCAATCGCCCCGGCCAGGCCCGCAGTGCCGTTGTTGTCACGGGCAAACCCCACGGCAATGCCGATGGCAAAGATCAGCGCCAGGTTGGCGAAGATCGCCTGGCCGGCGTCGTGCATCACCGCAATGTTGAGCAAGTCGGTGTCGCCCAGGCGCAGCAACAGGCCGGCAATCGGCAGGATCGCGATCGGCAGCATCAAGGCACGGCCCAGGCGTTGCAGGCCTTCGATAAAGTGTTGGTACATGGCGTGTCTCCCTATTCTTGTTGTTTTCAGCTCAGCGGCCAGTGGTGTTGACAGGCTTGGCGAACGGCCTTGGCGCTGCTCAGGTTGAGCAGCTCCTGGCTCAGTTGCCGGCATTGCGCCGCGTCCAGGTGGCGAACGCGGTCCTTGATCTCTCCGATCTGCGGCGGGCTCACCGACAGCTCACTGACACCCAGGCCGACCAGCACCGGCGTAGCCAGCGGGTCAGAGGCCAGCGCGCCGCACACGCCAACCCAACGGCCATGCTTGGCTGCGCCGGCGCAGGTTTGCGCGATCAGCCGCAACAACGCCGGGTGCAGCGCGTCGACACGGGCGGCCAGGCCTGCGTGGTCGCGGTCCATGGCCAGGGTGTACTGGGAAAGGTCATTGGTGCCGATGGACAAAAAGTCCGCATGCTCGGCGAGCTTTTCGGCCATCAGCGCGGCGGCGGGCACTTCGATCATCACCCCCAGTTCGGGGCGCTCGGTCAGTGCCAGCTCCACACACAACTCATCCAGGCGCTGACGAATCTGCAGCAGTTCATCCACCTCGCTGACCATCGGCAGCAGGATGCGGCAACGCCCCAGCGGCGAGACTTGCAGCAAGGCACGCAGTTGCTGGTCGAGCAGTTCCGGGCGTACCTGGGCCATGCGAATGCCGCGCAGGCCCAGCACCGGGTTGGCCTCGACGGGCAGCGGCAGGTAGTCGAGTTGCTTGTCGCCGCCCACATCGATGGTGCGGATGATCACCGACTTGTCACCCATGGCGTCTAGCACAGCCTGATAAGCCTGGCGTTGTTCCTGCTCATCCGGCGCGGTGCGACGGTCGACAAACAGGAATTCGGTGCGCAGCAGGCCGACGCCATCGGCGCCGTTTGCAAACGCCAGTTGGGCTTCGCTGCTGGAGGCGACATTGGCGGCGATTTCGATGGTCACGCCATCGCGGGTACTCGCCGCTTGCTGGGCTTGGGCCTGCTGTTGCTGACGTCGTAGTTTTTGTGTTTCGCGAATCTGGTGCACTTCGGCATGGCGCGCGTCGCTGGGGGCCAGTTCCAGGCGGCCATTGGCGGCGTCGAGCACCACCCGTTGGCCTTGGGGCACGTTGAGCACTTCATCGCCCAATGCCACCACACAGGGCAAGCCTTTGCCCCGCGCCAAAATGGCCACATGGGAGGTCGCGCCGCCTTCGGCCATGCAGATGCCCGCTGCGTTTTGCGTGCTCAGTTGCAGCAAGTCCGAGGGCGTCAGTTCATGGGCGCTGACAATCGCCCCGGCCGGCAATTCGAAGTGCCAGGCTTCACCCAGCAACGCACGCAATACCCGTTGTTGCAGGTCGCGCAGGTCGTTGGCGCGCTCGGCGAACAGCGGCTTGCCCAAGGCCAGCAGCACGGCGCATTGGGCCTGGATCGCATCGCGCCAGGCGTGGGTGGCGGCGCTGCCCTGTGCGATGGCGGCGGTGGCCGCGTCGAGCAATGCGGGGTCTTCCAGCAGGGCGAGGTGGGCGGCGAAGATCTCTTCTTCTTCGACATTCTTGCATTGGCGAGCGTGGTCCAGGGTGCTGCGGATTTCACCGCGCACTTGTTCAAGGGCCGCATCCAGCTGTTGCCGTTGCTCGCCGACATTATGGCTGCCGGTGTCTTGCGGTAGCTCGATGCCCGTGAGGCGGAACAACGGCCCACACACCAGGCCCGGTGCCGCGCACACGCCTTGCAGTACATTGGCTTCTGTATTCACGCGGCGGGGCGTGGCCACGACCGGCGCGTGATGTTCATCGTGCACCACCACAGACAGCGCGGTAATCAGTGCCTGCAACGCGGCGTCGCAATCGGTGCCACGGCAGGTCACCCGCACCTCGTCGCCTTCGCCAATGCCCAGCCCCATCAGGCCGATCAGGCTGTCACACGCCGCTGACTTATCGCCGATGTGCAGCTGCGATTGGCTGCTGAAACCTTGCGCGGTCTTGCGCACCAGTGCGGCAGGGCGCGCATGCAAACCGCCGCGGTGGGTGATGCGCACGCTGGCGCTGGCTTCGGCGCTGGAGTTATCCACAGCTGCTTGCACGGCGGTGGCCGACCGCGGGGCCAACTGCATCAGCGGCTCGCCGGCCTTGACGCTTTTCACTGCCAGAGGCGTCAGCGCAAAACGCTCGCTGTTGGTGAGGATGATCAGGCTCACCAGGCTCTTGCACTGGCGCGCAATGCGGTCCAGGTCAAACCGTACCAGTGCCTGGCCTTGGCTTACCCGTGCGCCTTCCTTCACCAGCAAGGCAAAGCCTTCGCCATTGAGTTGCACGGTGTCGATGCCGATGTGCATCAACACTTCGGCACCGTTGTCGGCGCGCAGGGTCAGGGCATGCCCGGTGCGGGCGACATGGATGATCACGCCGTCACAGGGCGCCTGCAGGCAATCGTTCAGCGGGTCGATAGCGAGACCGTCGCCCATGGCACCGCTGGCGAACACTTCGTCGGGGACGCGGCTCAGGGCCAGCACCGGCCCACTCAAGGGGGCGCTAAGGGTCAATGGATTATTGTTGTTGGGCATGGGCACGGTACTCATCAGGAAAACGCCGCTTTAGTGCGTGCGGGTGACTTTGCTCAGGTGGCGCGGCTGGTCCGGGTCCATGCCCCGAGCTTCAGCCAGGCCGGCGGCCATCACGTAGAAACTCTGGATCGCCAGGATCGGATCCAGGCTCGGGTGTTCAGCGCGGCTCAGGGTCAGGTCGCGTTCGGCGATGTCATCCGGCGCAGCCAGCAGCACGCGGGCACCGCGTTGGCGCATATCGGCGGCCAGGCTCAACAGGCCGGCCTGCTCGGCGCCGCGTGGGGCGAACACCAGCAGGGGGTAGTTCTCGTCGATCAGCGCCATCGGCCCGTGGCGCACTTCGGCGCTGCTGAAGGCTTCGGCCTGGATCGCCGAGGTTTCCTTGAGCTTGAGCGCGGCTTCCTGGGCGATGGCAAACCCGGCGCCTCGACCGATCACCATCAAGCGCTGGCTACCTTTGAGCGCGTCGATGGCCGTGCGCCAATCCTGTCTGGCCGCGTCACGCAGGCCCTCGGGCAAGGCCTGGCAGGCTTGCAGCAAGTCGGCTTCTTGATTCCAGTGGCCGATCAGCTGCGCGCTGGCGCTGAGGGTGGCGATAAAGCTCTTGGTGGCGGCCACGCTGAGTTCCGGCCCGGCGCACAGCGGCACGTGGAATTCACAGGCGGCTTCCAGCGGCGAGTCTTCGGCGTTGACCAGTGAGATGCTCAGGGCGCCACGTTTGCGCAACAGGCGCAGGCTGTTGACCAGATCCGGGCTCTGCCCCGACTGGGAGAACCCAAACGCCACTTGGCCGCTGACTTTCATCGGCGCCTGCAACAGGGTCACCACCGACATCGGCAACGACGCCACCGGAATGCCCACATGCTGCATGGCCAGGTAGGCGAAGTAGCTGGCGGCATGGTCAGAACTGCCACGGGCGATGGTCATCGCCACTTGCGGTGGCTGGCGGCGCAGGCGGCCGGCGATTTCTTCCAGCATCGGGTCCAGGCGTTGCAGTTGGGCCGCGACGGCGTCGCAGGAGGCCAGGGCCTCTTCAAGCATTTTTGAAGTCAATGGTGTCTCCTTCGACCATTACGTCGGTGAGTGTCAGGGAGCGGTCCAGGCGCACGCAGTCGGCAAAGCTGCCGGGTTGCAGGCGGCCGCGTTCTTCCAGGCCCAGGTAGTCCGCAGGAAATTGCGACAGGCGTTGTGAGGCTTCACTGAGCGGCAGGCCGATTTTCACCAGGTTGCGCAGCGCCTGATCCATGGTCAGGGTGCTGCCGGCCAGGGTGCCGTCGGCCAGGCGCACGCCACCCAGGCATTTGGTCACGGTGTGGCTGCCCAGCTTGTATTCGCCGTCGGGCATGCCGGCGGCGGCGGTGGAGTCAGTGACGCAGTACAGGCAGGGGATCGAGCGCAGCGCCACGCGCATGGCGCCGGGGTGCACATGCAGCAAGTCCGGGATCAGCTCGGCGTACTGGGCGTGGGCCAGCGCGGCGCCGACGATGCCGGGTTCGCGGTGATGCAGCGGGCTCATGGCGTTGTACAAATGGGTGAAGCTGGTGGCGCCGGCGGCCAGGGCCGCAACGCCTTCTTCATAGCTGCCAAGGGTGTGGCCGATCTGCATGCGCACGCCGCGTTCGCTGAGGGCGCGGATCAGGCCGTCGTGGCCGGCGATTTCCGGGGCGATGGTGATCACCCGGATCGGCGCCAGGCGCAGGTAGGCTTCCACTTCCTGCATCAACGCGGTGTGAGCGAAGTTGGGTTGGGCGCCGAGTTTTCCCGGATTGATGTAGGGGCCTTCCAGGTGCACGCCGAGTACGCGGGCGCTGCCGGCTGGGCGCTGTTCGCAGAACGTGCCGAGTTCACCGAGTACCCGGGAGATTTCTTCCACCGGCGCCGTCATGGTGGTGGCCAGCAGCGAGGTGGTGCCAAAACGCACGTGGGTACGGGTAATGGTCTCGAAGGCGCCCGCACCTTCCATGATGTCGGCACCGCCACCGCCGTGTACGTGCAGGTCGATAAAGCCCGGCAGCAGGTAGGGCAGGTCGTTATCGGCCGGGTCGCACGGCGTGCCGTCAATGGCGACCACCTTGCCGTGCTCGTGCACCAGGCGACCGCGCATCCAGCCGCTGGGCGTGAGGATATTGTCTTCAGTCATGGGCAGTTCTCTAAGTTCGCCTTCAGGCGGAGTAGTCATGGCGGCGCAGCTCTGCGACAAAGTCGTAGTAGTCGTTGCGGCAATAGGTGTCGGTGATTTCAATCGGCGTGTTGTCGGCGGTGTAGCCCACGCGAGTCATCAGCAGCATGGCGGTGCCGGGGGCGATGCCGACCAGTGCGGCGAACTCGTCCGAGGCATTGATCGCCTGGATGTGCTGCAAGGCGCGCACGATGGGTTTGCCGATGCTTTCCAGGTATTCGTACAACGAATTGCCGATGGCCTGGGGGTTGGGCAACACCGACGCTGGCATGGCGGTCATTTCAATCGCCATCACCGTGTCATCGGCTTTGCGCAGGCGCTTGAGGCGCGCCACTTTGTCGGTGGGCGATAGGCCCAGGCGGATCAGTTCTTCATGGGTTGGCGGGGTAATGTCGCGCTCCAGCCACTGGGACGTGGGCACAAACCCCTTGAGCCGCAGCATTTCGCTGAACCCCGACAGGCGCGACAAGGGTTGTTCCAGGCGCGGCGTGATAAAGGTGCCGGAGCCTTGGCTGCGACGGATCAGGCCTTGAGCCAGCAACACTTCCAGCGCTTTACGGGCGGTGACCCGCGAGATGCTCAACTGCTCGCTGAGGGCGCGTTCCGAAGGCAGGGCCTGTTCGGATTTCCACTGGCCGGCATGGATCGCTGCTTCAAGGCTGCGGGCCAGTTGCAGGTAAAGCGGCGTGGATTGCTTGTCGTCGGGGCGCAGGGCCAGGATGGGGTTCATCTGTCAGGTTTCCGATGCGTTATTGGAGTGTTGTCGCCCGGTAATGGCCGAAAACTAATACCACTTAAATACCATGTCAATGCTACCAAAACGGTGCGAATCCCGGTTTCAGGGCACTTTAATGGGGCTTGGTATCAAGTGGTATTAGAGAGGTCTTTGTGGCGCGCACAAGTGCAGGGTCCCGCGCGGTGAACTGGTATTCACCGGCAAGCGCTGCCTGGGGCAGGAATTATTTTCGAATTATTTTACGAACGGCGTGGGATTACGGCCGAATCTCGATGAGGGTGCCGTCTTTGACCAGGTTCCACACTTCGCGCATGTCCACGTTGCGCATGCCGATGCAGCCGTCGGTCCAGTCCAGGGTGTGGAACCACTGTTCCGGGTAGTCTTCGGTGTCGGGGGTGCCGTGGATCATGATCATGCTGCCCGGCTTCACGCCTTCGCGGCGGGCGCGGGCGGCGTCGCTGATGTTGGGGTAGGAAATGTGCATGGCCAGGTTGAAGCGGTCGCTGGTCTTGCGCCAGTCGAGCCAGTAGAGGCCTTCGGGTGTGCGGCGGTCGCCTTCGATCAGCTTGTGGCCCTTGGGGTTCTTGCCCAGGGAAATGCGATAGGTCTTGAACGGCTTGCCGTCGTTGATCAGCTGCAGCTGGTGGGCGGACTTGAGGACCAGGACTTTCTCGACCGTTTTACCGTCAAGGGTTTGTACCGTGGAGGCCAGGGACAGCGTGGCGAACGATAGGCAGATCAGAGCAAGCAACCAACGCATTGAAACGGTATCCCTTTGGCGACATTGGCCGGCTTGTTATTGGGCGGGCTTGGACAGCGGTGGCACGGACTCGCTACGTACCGGGTACGCCTGTTGGCGACGGTCAGCGAAGAAGCATTCTAAGGTACGCCCGACCGTGCGGAAAGCCAGCTCGGACCAAGGGATATCGGCTTCGTCGAACAGCCTCACTTCCAGGCTTTCCTGGCCTGCGGCGAAGTTCAGGTCGATGAGTTCGGCGCGGTAGAAGATATGCACCTGGCTGATGTGCGGCACATTGATCAGGGTGTAGATGCTCAGGTTACGCACCCGGGCGCAGGCTTCTTCCAGGGTTTCGCGCATGGCGGCCTGTTCGACGGTCTCGCCATTTTCCATAAAGCCTGCGGGCAGGGTCCAGTAACCCAGGCGTGGCTCGATGGCGCGGCGGCACAGCAGCACTTGGTCGCCCCACACCGGCACGGTACCGGCGACGATATTGGGGTTCTGGTAATGAATGGTCGAGCAGTGGTCGCATACATAACGCAGGCGTGCGTCGCCTTCGGGAATGCGTTGGGTCACCGGTTTGCCGCACTGGCTGCAGAAATTCATGCTGGGGTTCCTGGACAATGGGCACATCTTGGCTCGGTGCCGGGCGTTCCTGCAAGTTGTCGTTTCGCGACAGCCCTGCGGTTTTGGGGTTGGGCGCTCGCACGCTTTGGTGCATGATGCAAGGTAGCCAACAGACCGAGATGACTCATGCTGGACGAGCTACTTCGCCGGGTAAGCAATCACACCCCCCACACCCTGGAAACCGACGGGCGTTTCCCCGAGGCGGCGGTGCTGGTGCCGATTACCCGCAGTGACGAACCCGAGCTGATCCTGACCCTGCGCGCCAGCGGCCTGTCGACCCACGGGGGCGAAGTGGCCTTTCCCGGCGGGCGCCGCGACCCCGAAGACCCGGACCTGATCTTTACCGCCTTGCGCGAAGCCGAAGAAGAAATCGGCCTGCCGCCGGGGCTGGTCGAGGTGATCGGGCCATTGAGCCCGTTGATCTCCCTGCATGGCATACGCGTGACCCCGTATGTAGGCGTGATCCCCGATTATGTCGAATACCTGGCCAACGACGCCGAGATTGCCGCCGTTTTCAGCGTGCCTTTGGACTTTTTCCGACAGGACCCACGCGAACATACTCACCGCATTGATTACCAGGGCCGCAGTTGGTATGTGCCCAGCTACCGGTTCGGCGAATACAAAATCTGGGGGCTGACGGCGATCATGATTGTCGAGCTGATCAACCTGCTCTATGACGATGCCAAGATCAGCCTGCACCAGCCGCCCAAGAGCTTCATCAATCTATAAGCCATCGCTTAAATGGCATGCCGTGAGGAAAAACCATGAAATACCGCCTGGGCGACGCCCGCGTCGAGACGCACCCCCACAGCTGGGTGGCGCCTAATGCCACTTTGGTGGGCAAGGTCAAGCTGGAGGAGGGCGCCAACGTCTGGTTTAACGCGGTGTTGCGTGGCGATAACGAGCTGATCCTGATCGGCAAGAACAGCAACGTGCAGGACGGCAGCGTGATGCACACCGACATGGGCTACCCGCTGACCCTCGGCACCGGCGTGACCATTGGCCATAACGCCATGCTGCACGGCTGCACCGTCGACGACTACAGCCTGATTGGTATCAACGCAGTGATCCTCAATGGCGCCAAGATCGGCAAGCACTGCATCATCGGCGCCAATTCGCTGATCGGTGAGGGCAAGGAAATCCCCGATGGCTCGCTGGTCATGGGCTCGCCGGGCAAAGTGGTGCGCGAGCTGACCGAGGCTCAAAAGCGCATGCTCGAAGCCAGCGCCGCGCACTATGTGCATAACGCGCAGCGTTATGCCCGTGACCTGGCTGAGCAGCAGGAATGAGCACAATTGAACGACCGGTCGCCTCGCCCTGCGTGAGCATTTGCGCGCTGGATGATGACGATATCTGCACCGGCTGCCAGCGTAATGTGGATGAAATCACGCGCTGGAGCCGCATGGACAACGCCGAGCGCCGGGTGGTGCTGGGGTTGTGCCATGAGCGGGCGGTGGCGAGTGGGATGATGTGGATGACCCCTGGGAAATCTGGCGCCTGACAGGCCGCCATCGCAGGCAAGCCAGCTCCCACCCTTGATGTGTGAATACCCTCAAATGTGGGAGCTGGCTTGCCTGCGATGAGGCCTTGCCAGACGACATCCTTGTAATTGTGTACCCTGTGCGGCATTGCCCACAGGTCCATCCTCCATGTTTTTCCTGATCGCCTATATCAGCAGCGTCGTGCTGATCAACTTCGCCTTCTCCACCGCCCCGCACCTGGACGTCATCTGGTCCGCTTGGGGTGGCCTGGTATTTATCCTGCGCGACATGGTGCAAACCCGCTTCGGCCATGGCGCAATCATCGCCATGCTGGCGGCGCTGGTGCTGTCCTATATCACCTCCGACCCGTCCATCGCCCTGGCCAGTGCCACGGCGTTTGCGGTGTCCGAGTGCATTGACTGGCTGGTATTCAGCATCACCAAGCGCCCGCTGCATGACCGCCTGTGGATAAGTTCGGCGCTGAGCATTCCCCTCGATACCTTTATCTTTTTCGGCCTGATCGGCGCACTGACGCCAGCGGTGGCGGGCACTGCACTGGTGTCCAAATTCGCCGGGGTCACCGTGGTCTGGCTGATCATGGCCTGGCGCATCCGCCGGCGGGCCGTCGCCAACTGAGGCCAATTTTTACAGTTCATGTAAAATGCCGGCCTTTCTCCCCCATGATCCGCTCCCCTGAGGACCTGAGATGACCCGAATCGGAACTCCATTGTCGCCAACCGCGACCCGCGTTTTGCTGTGTGGCTGCGGTGAGCTGGGCAAGGAAGTGGTAATCGAACTGCAACGCCTGGGCGTTGAAGTGATTGCTGTGGATCGCTACGCCAACGCGCCGGCCATGCAGGTGGCGCACCGTAGCCATGTGATCAACATGCTCGACGGCGCCGCATTGCGTGCGGTGATCGAGGCGGAGAAACCGCACTTCATCGTGCCGGAAATCGAAGCCATCGCCACCGCGACATTGGTTGAGCTGGAGGCCGAAGGCTTCACCGTGATCCCCACCGCCCGCGCCACGTCGCTGACCATGAACCGTGAAGGCATCCGTCGCCTGGCCGCCGAAGAGCTGGACCTGCCGACCTCGCCGTACCACTTCGCCGACACCTTCGAAGACTACAGCAAGGCCGTCCAGGACCTGGGCTTCCCGTGCGTGGTCAAGCCGGTGATGAGTTCGTCGGGCAAGGGCCAGAGCCTGTTGCGCAGCGCCGACGACGTGCAGAAAGCCTGGGACTACGCCCAAGAGGGCGGGCGTGCCGGCAAGGGCCGGGTGATCATCGAAGGTTTTATCGACTTCGACTACGAAATCACCCTGCTGACCGTGCGTCACATCGGCGGCACCACTTTCTGCGCGCCGGTGGGCCATCGTCAGGAGAAGGGCGATTATCAGGAATCCTGGCAGCCGCAGGCCATGAGCCCGATTGCCTTGGCGGAATCCGAGCGCGTTGCCAAGGCGGTAACCGAAGCCTTGGGCGGTCGTGGTCTGTTTGGTGTGGAATTGTTCATCAAGGGCGACCAGGTGTGGTTCAGCGAAGTGTCGCCGCGCCCCCATGACACTGGCCTGGTGACCCTGATTTCCCAAGACCTGTCGCAGTTTGCCTTGCACGCTCGCGCCATCCTGGGTCTGCCGATCCCGTTGATCCGTCAGTTCGGCCCTTCGGCGTCGGCGGTGATTCTGGTGGAAGGGCAGTCCACCCAGACCGCATTCGCCAACCTTGGCGCCGCGCTGAGCGAGCCGGATACAGCGTTGCGTCTGTTTGGCAAACCTGAAGTGAACGGCCAGCGCCGCATGGGCGTGGCGTTGGCGCGGGATGAGTCGATTGAAGCGGCTCGGGCTAAAGCGACCCGTGCTTCCAAGGCTGTTGTTGTAGAACTCTAAAGCGGTCCCTGTAGGAGCGAGCTTGCTCGCGAAGGTATTTCAGGCACATTGCGGTGTCGGATGTACCTTTTTCGCGAGCAAGCTCGCTCCTACAGTTTTTGGCTTTCAGGCGACCTTGTTCAAGTCGTTATCCCGCGTCTCTTTCAGGCACAGCACCGCAATCAAACTCAGCAACGCTGCCGCCGACACATACCCGCCGACATAACTCAAACCACCCATCGCCACCAGCTTGGTCGCGAAGAACGGCGCCGCCGACGCCCCCACGATTCCACCCAGGTTATAGGCGGCCGATGCGCCGGTATAACGCACGCGGGTCGGGAACAGTTCTGGCAGCAGGGCACCCATCGGTGCGAAGGTCACGCCCATCAAAAACAGCTCCAACGCCAGAAACAGCGCCACGGCCCAGGTGGAGCCATGGGTCAGCAACGGCTCCATGGTAAAGCCCGAGAGAATCGCCAGGATCGCACCGACGATCAACACCGGCTTGCGCCCGTAGCGATCACTGGCCAAGGCGGCCAATGGTGTCGCCAGCCCCATGAACAACACCGCAAAGCACAGCAGGGCGAGGAAGGTTTCACGGCTGTAGCCCAAGGTGGAAACACCATAGCTCAACGAGAACGCCGTGGTGATATAGAACAGCGCATAGCACACCACCATCGACGCCGCGCCCAGCAGTACCGGCAGCCAATGCTGGCTGAACAGTTCCACCAATGGCACTTTCACCGGTTTTTCCTTGGCCACGGCATTGGCGAATACCGGCGTCTCATGCAGCTTGAGGCGCGCATACAGGCCCACCATCACCAGCGCGGCGCTGAGGATGAACGGAATGCGCCAGCCCCAGCTGCGGAACTGCTCGTCATTCAGGCTCATGGCCAAAATCAGAAACAAACCGTTGGCTGCCAGGAAGCCAATCGACGGGCCCAGTTGCGGGAACATGCCGAACCAGGCGCGCTTGCCCTTGGGCGCGTTCTCGGTTGCCAGCAAGGCCGCACCGCCCCATTCCCCACCCAGGCCCAAGCCTTGGCCGAAGCGCAAAACACACAAGAGGATCGGGGCCCAGGCGCCGATGCTGTCGTAGCCCGGCAGCAAGCCGATCAAGGTGGTACACACGCCCATCAATAGCAGCGAAGCCACCAGGGTGGATTTACGGCCGATACGGTCACCGAAGTGGCCGAATAACGCCGACCCCAACGGGCGGGCGATAAAGGCGATGCCGAAGGTCAGGAACGACGCCAGCATCTGCGCGGTGCCGGAGGTCTGGGGGAAGAACACCGGGCCGATCACCAGGGCGGCGGCCGTGGCGTAGATGTAGAAGTCGTAGAACTCGATGGCGGTGCCGACGATGCTCGCGGTGGCGACGCGGGCGGTCGAGTTGGCTGGGGCGGCGCTCGCGGCCTCTTGGTAGGTGGTGCTCATGACGTTATCCCTGACGGTTATTGCGCGTTTGGACGCGGATTATTATTGGTCGAACACCCATGGATCAGGGTTGTGCGCGGGGCGGCTCGGGATGGGAGCAAACACCGGTCGGACATGGTAAGGCGGTGCCAGGACACGCTGGGTGCGGGTAGCACGCGGTCGGGCGGGGCTTGGGTAAGCCGCAAGGATTATAGGAAGGGGTTTGTGGGTTTGGGAACCCACAGCAGATCAAGTGTGGGAGCGGGCTTGCTCGCGAATGCGGTGTATCAGTGGCAGATGTTCTGACTGAACCACCGCATTCGCGAGCAAGCCCGCTCCCACATGGGAATGTGTGTGTCCAGATGCTTATGCAGCGACTGGCACGTGGCTGGTATGCCAGATCAACACCTTGCTCACCCGGTTGTCCTCGGTCTCGAGGATTTCCAGGCGATAGCGGCCGACTTTCAGGCACACCGCGCAATCGGGAATGGTCTCCAGCGCCTCGGTGACCAGGCCGTTGAGGGTCTTGGGGCCGTCGCTGGGCAGGTGCCAGCCCAGGCTTTTGTTCAGTTCACGGATCGAGGTGGCGCCGTCGATGATGTAGCGACCATCGGGCTGGGCTTCGATATGCGGGTTATCCACAGCCTGATCGCTTTCGAATTCGCCGACGATCTCTTCCAGAATATCTTCCAGGGTGACGATGCCCAGCACTTCACCGTACTCGTCCACTACCATGCCCAGGCGCCGCTGCTGCTTGTGGAAGTTCAGCAGTTGCAACTGCAACGGCGTGCTTTCCGGTACGAAGTAAGGCTCGTGGCAGGCGGCGAGCAGGGCCTCTTTGGTCAGGCTGGCGTCAGGCAGCAGGTGTTGGACCTGCCGGGTATTGAGCACGGCCTGCACCTGGTTGATGTCGCTGTGGAACACCGGCAGGCGGGTGCGTGGCGAGGTACGCAACTGTTCGATGATGTCTTCTATCGGCTCATCGAGGTTGATGCCGTCCACTTCGCTGCGCGGCACCAGGATGTCGTTGACCGTGATGTTGTCCAGGGCATGGATACCGGGCAGGCCAGGCGTGCGGTCGGCGTCGGTGTCGGGTTCTGTGTCGTCGTCATGGTCGGGCACGGGCTCGTCGCTGTTTTTGACCATGCCGGATTTGCGTGCGAACGGGCGCAATAACAGCAGGCTGATGCCATTGAGCAGCCAGGCCAGGGGGTAGAGGATTTTCAGCGGCACGCCCAGCAATGTATTGCCAAAGCCCAGCACTGCTTGCGGGTGACGGGTGGCCAGGGTGCGGGGCAGGTAGTCGGCCAGCACCAGCAGCCCTGCGCAGGAAATCAGCCAGCCCAGCCAGGGCCCGTTCTCTGCCCAGGCATAGATCGCCAGCAGGGTGCAAAGAATCACCACGGCGGCGCGGCACAGGCTGTTGCACAGGATCAGGCTATGGCGCGGGAAACTCAGGCGCGCAGCCGCCTTGTCGCCCTGGCGTGTGCCTGGGCGCAGGGCCAGCAGGTGTTGTTGTGCAGCTTCTATGGCGGTAAACAGCGCCGCCCATAAAATCAGCAGGGCAATTACGGCGAGCATCGGCCCTAAGGGCAAGTTGTCCATGATCACTGCCCGTCAGATATGCAGGATGTATTCGCGAACCAGCTTGCTGCCGAAATAGGCCAGCATCAACAGGCAGAAACCGGCCAGGGTCCAGCGAATGGCCTTGTGCCCACGCCAGCCGAGGCGGTTGCGCCCCCACAGCAGCACGCTGAACACCACCCACGCCAGGCACGCCAGCAAGGTTTTATGCACCAGGTGCTGGGCAAACAGGTTTTCGACGAACAGCCAGCCGGAGATCAGCGACAGCGACAGCAGGGTCCAGCCGGCCCACAGGAACCCGAACAGCAGGCTTTCCATGGTTTGCAGCGGCGGGAAGTTCTTGATCAGCCCCGACGGGTGCTTGTGCTTGAGCTGGTGATCCTGCAGCAGCAGGAGCAGGGCCTGGAACACCGCGATGGTGAACATGCCATAGGCAAGGATCGACAACAGGATGTGGGCAAGGATGCCCGGCTCCTCGTCGATCACCTGTACGGTGCCGGTGGGGGTGAACTGCGCCAGCAGCACCGTCAGCATTCCCAGGGGGAATAGCAGCACCAGCAGGTTCTCCACCGGAATCCGGTAGCAGGCCAGCAGCGTCAGCGCGATGACGGCCGCGGCGATCAGGCTGGCGGCGCTGAAAAAGTCCAGGCCCAGGCCAACCGGGGTCATCAGGTGGGTGAACAGGCTGGCGGCATGGGCCAGCAGGGCCAGCACGCCAAGGCCGACGAGCAGACGTTTGTCCGCTTTGGTGCCTTGGGCCAGACGAGTGCCCTGATAGAGGGTCGCAGCGGCATACAAAATGGCGGCGGCGAGGCTGGGTAGCAAACTGGGTGACAAGGGGAGCATAAATCCTGGTAGGCAAGCCCGAAAGGCGTTGAGTTTGGCACACACCTGCGTTGCACGAAAGACTCCCGCGCCAGACAGCGGGTGTGCATGGGCGCAGTCTTCGCTATAATCCGCGACCTGCCCACGCCGCAGGCTCGGCGAACGCTGTTTTTAATAGCGATTTCCCCCAGCCTTGGCCGCCATTACCTCGGTCTACCTGCATTTCGATGAGTAGGGCCTGAAAGGATCGCGCATGTTTGAAAACTTGACTGACCGTCTCTCGCAGACGCTGCGCCACGTTACCGGCAAGGCCAAGCTGACCGAGGACAATATTAAAGACACCCTGCGTGAAGTGCGCATGGCGTTGCTGGAAGCCGACGTGGCTTTGCCGGTGGTGAAGGACTTCGTCAACTCGGTCAAGGAGCGTGCGGTCGGCACCGAAGTGTCCCGCAGCCTGACTCCGGGCCAGGCCTTCGTGAAGATCGTCCAGGCCGAACTCGAAAGCCTGATGGGCGCGGCCAACGAAGACCTGAACCTCAGTGCCGTGCCGCCAGCCGTCGTGCTGATGGCGGGTTTGCAGGGTGCGGGTAAAACCACCACCGCCGGCAAACTGGCGCGCTTCCTTAAAGAGCGCAAGAAGAAATCCGTGATGGTGGTGTCGGCCGACGTATACCGTCCGGCGGCCATCAAGCAATTGGAAATGCTCGCGGGCGAAGTGGGCGTGACCTTCTTCCCGTCCGACCTGAGCCAGAAGCCGGTCGACATCGCCAACGCCGCTATTAAAGAAGCCAAGCTGAAGTTCATCGACGTGGTCATCGTCGATACCGCCGGTCGCCTGCACATCGACGAAGAGATGATGGGCGAGATCAAGGCGCTGCATGCCGCGATCAACCCGGTCGAGACGCTGTTCGTGGTCGACGCCATGACCGGCCAGGATGCGGCCAACACCGCCAAGGCCTTTGGCGACGCACTGCCGCTGACCGGCGTGATCCTCACCAAGGTCGATGGCGACGCCCGTGGCGGTGCCGCGCTGTCGGTACGTGCCATCACTGGCAAGCCGATCAAGTTCATCGGTATGGGCGAGAAGAGCGAAGCGCTCGAGCCGTTCCACCCTGAGCGTATCGCCTCGCGCATCCTCGGCATGGGTGACGTGCTCAGCCTGATCGAGCAGGCCGAAGCCACGCTCGACAAGGACAAGGCCGACAAACTGGCCAAGAAGCTGAAGAAGGGCAAGGGCTTCGACCTCGAAGACTTCCGCGACCAGCTGCAACAGATGAAGAACATGGGCGGCCTCGGCGGCCTGATGGACAAGCTGCCCAACATCGGCGGTGTGAACCTGGCGCAAATGGGCAACGCCCAGGGCGCGGCAGAGAAGCAGTTCAAGCAGATGGAAGCCATCATCAACTCCATGACCCCGGCCGAGCGCCGCGACCCTGAGCTGATCAGTGGTTCGCGCAAACGCCGGATCGCCATGGGCTCCGGCACCCAGGTGCAGGACATCGGTCGCTTGATCAAGCAGCACAAGCAGATGCAGAAGATGATGAAGAAATTCTCCGCCAAGGGCGGTATGGCCAAGATGATGCGCGGCATGGGCGGTATGTTGCCCGGCGGCGGCATGCCGAAAATGTAAAGTATTCGAGCGCAAGCCTTGCTTGCGCTCCGCCCCACAGGGATGTGGGATCTCCAGCAAACCCGCCGTTGGCGGGCGCTGACTCGCCGTTTTAACCGACGGCTCTATAGCAGATCTGAATGGCACGCTGATAGGCGCCAGAAAAAGACATTTGCAAAAGTCCGGATATTCCTTAGAATATGCGGCCTTTCGGGCACCTATGCCCGCTGTGCATTTAGATTTGCAGCACCGACTACAGGAACGATGTTCACATGCTAACAATCCGTCTTGCCCTTGGCGGCTCCAAAAAGCGCCCGTTTTACCACTTGACCGTAACCGACAGCCGCAACCCGCGTGACGGTTCGCACAAGGAACAGGTTGGTTTCTTCAACCCTGTTGCTCGTGGTCAAGAAGTTCGTCTGTCCGTGAACCAAGAGCGCGTAGCCTACTGGCTGAGCGTTGGCGCACAGCCATCCGAGCGCGTTGCAAAACTGTTGAAGGACTCGGCTAAGGCCGCAGCCTGAGCAATATGAACGCGACGCCAGCTGTTGCTGATGATTTGATCGTTATCGGCAAGATTTACTCTGTTCATGGCGTTCGCGGCGAAGTGAAGGTGTATTCCTTTACTGATCCGACTGAAAACCTGTTGCAGTACAAGACCTGGACGCTCAAGCGCGAAGGGAGTGTGAAACAGGTAGAGCTGGTCAGTGGACGCGGGAGCGACAAGTTCCTGGTCGCAAAGCTCAAGGGTCTTGATGACCGTGAAGAAGCTCGTCTTCTGGCCGGTTATGAGATCTGCGTGCCGCGCAACCTGTTCCCTGAATTGACCGACGGCGAGTACTACTGGTACCAGCTGGAAGGTCTGAAGGTTATTGATCAACTCGGGCAATTGCTGGGGAAAATCGATCATCTTCTGGAAACCGGCGCCAATGATGTAATGGTGGTCAAGCCTTGCGCTGGCAGCCTGGATGACCGTGAACGCCTGTTGCCCTATACCGAGCAATGCGTGTTGGCCGTCGACCTGGCAGCGGGCGAGATGAAGGTGGAATGGGACGCGGACTTCTAAGCGTGGCTAATTTGCGCATTGAAGTGATCAGTTTGTTTCCCGAGATGTTCTCCGCCATCAGCGAGTACGGCATCACCAGTCGGGCGGTGAAACAGGGGCTGTTGCAGCTCACCTGTTGGAACCCGCGAGACTACACGACGGATCGACATCACACTGTGGACGATCGCCCATTTGGCGGTGGCCCGGGCATGGTGATGAAGATCAAGCCCCTGGAAGATGCGTTGGTTCAGGCCAAGGCAGCCGCCGGGGAGAAGGCGAAGGTAATTTACCTGTCCCCTCAAGGCCGTCAGCTGAAACAGGCGGCGGTACGCGAACTGGCGAATGAGGAAAGTTTGATCCTGATTGCCGGTCGCTATGAAGGCATTGACGAGCGTTTTATTGAAGCTCATGTCGATGAAGAGTGGTCGATTGGGGACTATGTCCTGTCTGGCGGCGAGCTGCCGGCGATGGTCCTGATAGATGCGGTTACACGACTGCTGCCCGGAGCTTTAGGGCATGCGGACTCCGCGGAGGAAGATTCCTTCACGGATGGTTTGCTGGATTGCCCGCACTACACCCGTCCGGAGGTGTATGTGGATCAGCGTGTTCCCGACGTATTGCTAAGTGGCAATCACGCACACATCCGGCGTTGGCGTTTACAGCAGTCCCTTGGTCGGACCTATGAACGACGCGCCGATCTTCTGGAAAGCCGCTCGCTTTCTGGAGAAGAGAAGAAGCTGCTCGAGGAATACATCCTCGCGCGGGACGATAGTTAACAACGTATCGATGGTAGGTCCATTGACTTACCTTAGGAGCACAGCATGACTAACAAAATCATCCTTGCACTCGAAGCAGAGCAGATGACCAAAGAGATCCCTACCTTTGCCCCGGGCGACACTATTGTCGTTCAGGTGAAAGTGAAGGAAGGCGACCGTTCGCGTCTGCAAGCGTTCGAAGGCGTGGTAATCGCCAAGCGTAACCGTGGTGTGAACAGTGCTTTCACTGTTCGTAAAATCTCCAACGGTGTTGGCGTAGAGCGTACTTTCCAGACCTACAGCCCGCAAATCGACAGCATGGCCGTTAAGCGTCGCGGTGACGTACGTAAAGCCAAGCTGTACTACCTGCGTGACCTGTCCGGTAAAGCAGCTCGCATCAAGGAAAAACTGGCTTAAGTCCAGCTTCCCGATGCAGAAAAAAGCAGCCTACGGGCTGCTTTTTTGTGCCTGAAATTTGCCTATCTGTTGGTATTGACCATGACCACCCGCCTCGAAGAAATCCAGCGCCGCACCGATCTGTCGGTCACTCACGTGACCAAGGCCGTGTTCCCGCCCACCACTAACCACCACAACACCCTGTTCGGCGGCACCGCCCTGGCATGGATGGACGAAGTGTCGTTCATCACCGCCACGCGTTTCTGCCGCTTACCTTTGGTGACGGTCTCCACTGACCGTATCGACTTCAACCACGCGATCCCGGCTGGCTCTATCGTTGAGCTGATCGGTCGGGTGATTAAGGTTGGCAACACCAGCCTCAAGGTCGAGGTTGAAGTGTTCGTGGAGAGCATGAGCGCTGATGGCCGTGAAAAAGCGATCCAGGGCGTGTTCAGCTTCGTCGCGATTGACGCAGATAAACGCCCTGTCCCGGTACTGCCAGGCTTTGTTGACTGATTACTCGGCGGTGCTGGCCTGCGGTTGAATGACCGCCAGCAAGGTCCAGCCCGCTACAGGCTTCAAGTTGCTCTCGGGCGAGACCACGTGTACCCAGCCGCTGGTGTCCCGGGCAAACAGCAAGGTGGCGCGCTCGCCGTGCAACGCCTGGTACTGCTCCCACCCAAAGCCGTCGGTGAGGCTGGTGCTGTACAACTCGGCGCCTTGGCCCAGCAGGCTGGCCAATTTGGTGTAGCTCAAGGGTTGGCTGCCCAGCAAGTGTCCGCGGTGTTCATGGCTGGCCTTGTGCTTGTCGGTGCGACGGTTTTCCTGGCTGCTGGCCAGGGCGAACAGGCGATGGCCGAAGTCATGGCGAAAACGCATGGTGGCCAAGGCATTCAGTTCGCCAGAAGGCGAGAGCGCGAGCAGATGCCCCAGGCCGACCAGGTCCAGATGGGACTCGGCATGCTGGGAGGCCGGGTTACCGAAGTACGTAGGCAAGCCTTCCATACGACTGGCGCGGATGTTTTCCCAGCTTGAGTCGGTCAGCAGTACGCGGCTGCCCAACTGCTGCAACGCCTTGCCGAGCGCCCGCGCCGGGCCGTTCGCACCCACGATCAGGAAGCCGCTGGGTGCCGGCTCAGCGACTTTGAGCAGGCGGGCCAAGGGGCGTGCCGTAGCGCTTTGCAGCACCACGGTGCCGATGATCACTGCGAAGGTCAGCGGCACCAGCAACAACGCACCTTCGTGGCCGGCCTCATCCAGGCGGATCGCAAAGATCGCTGACACCGCCGCCGCCACAATGCCCCGTGGGGCGATCCAGGCCAGCAGCGCGCGCTCGCGCCAGTTCAGCCCGGAGCCAAAGGTCGAAAGCGCCACGTTCAACGGGCGAGCAATGAATTGGATGATCAACAGCAGGATCAACACAAACGGGCCCAGGGCGATCATGGCGTTCAGGTCCAGGCGTGCCGCCAGCAGAATGAACAGCCCGGAAATCAGCAACACACTGAGGTTTTCCTTGAAGTGCAGGATGTGCCGTACATCCACGCCTTTCATGTTCGCCATCCACATGCCCATCAGCGTGACCGCCAGCAGGCCGGACTCATGCATCACCTGGTTGGAGGCGATGAAGATGCCCAGCACGCCCGCCAGCGTCGCCAGGTTATGCAGGTATTCCGGCAACCACTGGCGGCGCATGATCTGCCCCAGTACCCAGCCACCGGCGATGCCGAACAGGCTGCCGCAAAGGATAACGCCGCCGAAGGTCAGCAGGCTGTGGCTCAAACCGTCGCCCGATGCACTGGCGATGATAAAGCTATACACCACTACCGCGAGCAGTGCGCCAATCGGGTCGATGACGATGCCTTCCCAACGCAGGATATTGGCGATGGAGGCTTTGGGGCGTACCACGCGCAGCATGGGCACGATCACGGTTGGGCCGGTGACCAGTGTCAGGGTGCCGAACAGCAGCGCCAGCATCCAGTCAAAACCCAGCAGCCAGTGGGTGGCCAGGGTGATCACTGCCCAGGTCGAGAGTGCGCCGACGGTGACCAGTCGGTGGACGACGCTGCCGATTTCCTTCCATTCCGACAGGTGCAGGGTCAGGCTGCCTTCAAACAGAATCAGCGCCACCGCCAACGACACCAACGGCATCAACAGTGGGCCGAACATTTCCTGCGGGTCGAGCCATCCGAGTATCGGCCCTGCCAGAATCCCGCTCAGCAGAAGAAACAGAATCGCCGGCAGTTTCAGGCGCCAGGCCAGCCACTGGCAGCCGAGTGCGGCCACGCCAATACCGCCAAAAGCCAACAAAATCTGTTGTTCGTTCATTAAAGCTTCCTGTTCCTTGAATTAGCGGGCTATGAAAGACTAATGGCTCTTGCCACAGTTCACTAAATAATTCACGTACTGCCTTGTGCTAAGTCGCTTGAGTGCCCATGCCTGCCATTGACCATCCCCTGATCGACCGCTTCCTCGACGCCCTTTGGTTAGAAAAAGGCCTGTCGGACAACACACGCCAGGCGTACCGCAGCGACCTGGCGCTGTTCAACGGCTGGCTGCAGGAGAAAAACCTTGAACTGATCAATGCCGGGCGCGAGCTGATCCTCGATCACCTGGCCTGGCGCCTGGAGCAGAACTACAAACCGCGCTCCACCGCGCGATTTCTCTCCGGTGTACGTGGCTTTTATCGCTACCTGCTGCGGGAAAAACTCATTGGCGTCGACCCGACCCTGCAAATCGACATGCCGCAACTCGGCAGGCCGTTGCCCAAGTCCTTGTCGGAAGCCGACGTCGAGGCCTTGCTCGCGGCCCCGGACCTGAGCGAGGCCATCGGCCAGCGCGACCGCGCCATGCTGGAGGTGCTGTATGCCTGCGGCCTGCGCGTGACCGAACTGATCAGCCTGACGCTGGAACAGGTCAACCTGCGCCAGGGCGTATTGCGCGTGATGGGCAAGGGCAGCAAGGAGCGGCTGGTGCCCATGGGCGAGGAGGCGATTGTGTGGGTCGAGCGCTACATGCGCGATGCGCGCCACGAACTGCTCGGTGGGCGCCCCAGCGACGTGCTGTTTCCCAGTCAGCGCGGCGAGCAGATGACCCGCCAGACCTTCTGGCACCGCATCAAGCACCAGGCCAAAGTGGCCGGGATCGGCAAGGCGCTGTCGCCCCACACCCTGCGCCATGCGTTCGCTACCCACTTGCTCAACCACGGCGCGGATTTGCGCGTGGTGCAAATGCTGCTGGGGCACAGCGACTTATCCACAACCCAGATCTACACCCATGTGGCACGCGCACGTTTGCAGGACATGCACGCCAAGCATCACCCACGCGGATAAAACCGTCAGAAATGGCCCATTTTACCTGTCGCGGGCTGCCCTCCCGCCCAACTGTGGTAGGCTTTGCCGGTTCGCAAAGGGGACGGCATCCATTGTGGTCCAGATCAGTATTCTGCTCCCGTCCCTGCCTCTGCCTTCAGGAGTTCCCATGCGCTTGACCCAGATTATTGCCGCCGCAGCCATTGCGTTGGTTTCCACCTTTGCGCTCGCCGATGATGCGGCCGAGCAGACCATCCGCAAGAGCCTGGCGAACCTGGCGCTCGACACGCCTATCGAAAGCATCAGCGCCAGCCCCATGGCCGGCCTGTACGAAGTCAAGCTCAAGGGCAGCCGCGTGCTGTACGCCAGTGCCGATGGCCAGTACATCGTCCAGGGCTACCTGTTCCAGCTCAAGGACGGCAAGCCGGTCAACCTGACCGAGAAGGCCGAGCGCCTGGGCGTGTCCAAGCTGATCAACGGCATCCCGGTGGCTGAAACCGTGGTTTACCCCGCCATTGGCGAAACCAAGACCCACATCACCGTGTTTACCGATACTACCTGCCCTTACTGCCACAAGCTGCACGCTGAAATCCCGGCGCTGAACAAGCTGGGCGTGGAAGTGCGCTACGTTGCCTTCCCGCGCCAGGGCCTGGGTTCGCCGGGTGACGAGCAGTTGCAGGCAGTGTGGTGCTCGGCCGACAAGAAAGCGGCCATGGACAAGATGGTCGATGGCAAGGAAATCAAGTCGGCCAAATGCGCCAACCCGGTTTCCAAGCAGTTCGCCCTGGGCCAGTCCATTGGTGTGAACGGTACACCGGCCATCGTTTTGGCCGACGGCCAGGTGATTCCGGGCTACCAGCCGGCGCCGCAAGTTGCCAAACTGGCACTGGGTGCCAAGTAAGCATTTATCGTTGAGCCTTTGACGATCATGGCCCGCCGAAACGTCGGCGGGTCATTAATTGAGAGCCGCAGTTGTGCGGCTGTTTTCACGGCCGACCTAGCGTCGGCCGTTTCATGGGGAGTTCTTCAGTGAAACCGGTCAAAGTAGGCATCTGTGGGTTAGGGACCGTCGGTGGCGGTACCTTCAACGTACTTCAGCGTAACGCTGAAGAAATTTCCCGCCGCGCAGGTCGCGGGATTGAAGTGGCGCAGATTGCCACGCGTTCGCCAAAGCCTCAGTTCGAAACGACCGGTATTGCGATTACCAACGATGTGTTCGCCGTGGCCACCAACCCTGAGATCGATATCGTTATCGAGCTGGTGGGCGGTTACACCGTGGCCCGCGAGCTGGTGCTCAAGGCCATCGAGAACGGTAAGCACGTGGTCACCGCCAACAAGGCGCTGATCGCCGTGCACGGCAACGAGATCTTCGCCAAGGCCCGCGAGAAGGGCGTGATCGTGGCGTTCGAAGCCGCGGTGGCCGGTGGTATCCCGGTGATCAAGGCGATCCGTGAAGGCCTGTCCGCCAACCGCATCAACTGGGTGGCCGGCATCATCAACGGCACCGGTAACTTCATCCTCACCGAAATGCGCGAGAAGGGCCGTACCTTCGAAGACGTGCTGGCCGAAGCCCAGGCCCTGGGTTACGCCGAAGCCGACCCGACCTTCGACGTGGAAGGCATCGACGCGGCCCACAAGCTGACCATCCTGGCGTCCATCGCCTTTGGTATCCCGCTGCAGTTTGACAAGGCCTACACCGAAGGCATCACCAAGTTGACCACCGCCGACGTCAACTACGCCGAAGCCCTGGGCTACCGCATCAAGCACCTGGGCGTGGCGCGCAGCACCGCGGCGGGCATCGAGTTGCGTGTGCACCCGACGCTGATCCCGGCCGACCGCCTGATCGCCAACGTCAACGGCGTGATGAACGCGGTGATGGTCAACGGCGACGCCGCCGGTTCCACCCTGTTCTACGGCGCCGGTGCCGGCATGGAGCCGACAGCGTCGTCGGTGATCGCCGACCTGGTGGACGTGGTTCGCGCCATGACCAGCGACCCGGAAAACCGCGTGCCGCACCTGGCCTTCCAGCCGGACTCGCTGTCGGCCCATCCGATCCTGCCGATCGAAGCCTGCGAAAGTGCCTACTACCTGCGCATCCAGGCCCAGGACCATCCAGGCGTGTTGGCCCAGGTGGCCAGCATCCTGTCGGAGCGCGGTATCAACATCGAGTCGATCATGCAGAAGGAAGTCGAGGAGCAAAACGGCCAGGTGCCGATGATCCTGCTGACCCACCGCGTGCTCGAACAGCACATCAACGATGCCATCCACGCCCTGGAAGCCTTGCAAGGCGTAGTGGGCCCGGTGGTGCGGATTCGCGTTGAACACTTGAACTAACCGATTTGTTCCAGGGGCCCCGTCCATTCGGCGGCCCCTGTTCGAGAATGTTTTAGAGGAGCCAGTCATGCGTTATATCAGCACCCGCGGCCAGGCACCGGCCCTGAATTTCGAAGACGTTCTGCTGGCAGGCCTTGCCACCGACGGCGGCCTGTATGTGCCGGAAAACCTGCCACGCTTCACCCAGGAAGAAATCGCTTCCTGGGCCGGCCTGCCGTATCACGAGCTGGCTTTCCGTGTGATGCGCCCGTTCGTGACCGGTAGCATTCCGGATGCGGACTTCAAGAAGATTCTGGAAGAAACCTACGGCGTGTTTTCCCACAACGCCATCGCGCCCCTGCGCCAATTGAACGGCAATGAGTGGGTGCTGGAGCTGTTCCACGGCCCGACCCTGGCGTTCAAGGACTTCGCCCTGCAACTGCTGGGTCGCCTGCTCGACTACGTGCTGGAAAAGCGCGGCGAGCGCGTGGTGATCATCGGCGCCACCTCCGGCGATACCGGTTCGGCGGCCATCGAAGGGTGCAAGCACTGCGAGAACGTCGACATCTTCATCCTGCACCCACACAAGCGTGTGTCGGAAGTGCAGCGTCGCCAGATGACCACCATCTTCGGTGAGAACATCCACAACATCGCCATCGAAGGCAACTTCGATGACTGCCAGGAAATGGTCAAGAACAGCTTCGCTGACCAGAGCTTCCTCAAGGGCACGCGCCTGGTGGCGGTGAACTCGATCAACTGGGCGCGGATCATGGCCCAGATCGTCTACTACTTCCACGCCTCGCTGCAGTTGGGTGGCCCGGCGCGTTCAGTGTCGTTCTCGGTGCCTACCGGCAACTTCGGCGATATTTTTGCCGGTTACCTGGCGCGTAACATGGGCCTGCCGATCAACCAGTTGATCGTCGCCACCAACCGCAACGACATCCTGCATCGCTTCATGAGCGGCAACCAGTACGTGAAGGAAACCCTGCACGCCACGCTGTCGCCGTCCATGGACATCATGGTGTCGTCGAACTTCGAACGCCTGCTGTTCGACATGCACGGTCGCAACGGCGCAGCCTTGGCCGAGCTGATGAACAGCTTCAAGCAAGGTGGCGGCTTCAGCGTCGAACAAGAGCGCTGGACCGAAACCCGCAAGCTTTTCGATTCCCTGGCCGTGGACGACGCTCAGACCTGCGAAACCATCGCGCAAGTCTATGCCGAGACCGGCGAAGTGCTCGACCCGCACACGGCCATCGGCGTGAAAGCCGCCCGCGAATGCCGCCGCAGCCTGGATATTCCAATGGTGATCCTCGGTACCGCGCACCCGGTCAAGTTCCCGGAAGCGGTGGAGAAGGCCGGCATTGGCAAGGCGCTGGAACTGCCGGAGCATTTGACCGACCTATTCGAGCGCGAAGAGCGCTGCACTGTGTTGGCCAACGACCTGAAGGCGGTGCAGGCGTTCGTCAGCCAGCATGGCAATCGGGGCAAGCCGCTCTGATCGACAGGTCTGCCTGACGGCCGAGGGGCATCTTTGTGCTGCCCCACGATCCAAAATGTGGGAGCGGGCTTGCTCGCGAATGAGGTGGATCAGTCACACATTCAGTGACTGACACAGCGCTTTCGCGAGCAAGCCCGCTCCCACATTCGAGACGGTTTCATCCACCCAAGACGTGGTGGGGCAACAGTCAGCTTTTTTTGCAGTCGGCCAAGCCCGTCCTCGTGACGGGCTTTTTCATTCTGGCGAGCCATACTTGCCCATTCGCCCAATCAAGGAAACCCAACCGGTGCAGGTGTTGATCCAATGGACGTTGAAGCTGGTGTGCCTGTTGTGGCTCACTCAGGTACCCATGAGCCTGGCCGCCGTCAGCCTGCCGTTCAAACTGGTGCCGGCGTTTATCGCGCTTGAACCTATGCCCCTGGCGCCGACCGAGCAGCAGTGGTTGGCGGCGCACCGGACGTTGAAGGTGGGCATTTCGATCGATGACTACCAGCCGATCGACATCACCCGCGACCGCAATCGCTACCAGGGCATCAGCGCCGATTACTTGAGCCTGGTCGGCGCACGGCTGGGCGTGCCCATGCAAGTGCTGGGCTTCTCCGAGCGCGCCCAGGCGGTTGAAGCGCTGCGCAACGGCACCATCGATATTCTCACCAGTGCCAATGGCTACGAGCGTGACGTACCCGGCCTGCAGTTCACCCCGGACTACATGCCCGACCGTTCAGTGGTGGTGCTGCGCCGCGACGATACCCAAGGCGACGACCTGGCCGGCAAAAAGCTGGTGTTGCTCGACGGCTACGCCAACGTGCAGAAGGTTCACGCGGCGTATCCGGACAGCCACATCATGCTCGCGCCCAACCTCTACAGCGGCCTCGAAGCCTTGAAGCAGGGCGACGTCGATGCGTTTATCGGCAATGAAGTGATCGTGCGCGCCTATAAATCGCTGCGGCCTTACCTGGGGTTGCAGATCAAGGAGCAAAGCCGGCTGGCGCCCATCGGATTTGCCTTCGCCACCCGCCAGGCAGATCCGTTGTTGGGGGCCATGATGAATCGCGCGCTGGCAAGCCTCGACGAGTCGGTGCAGCGCGAAATCCTCTCGCGCTGGACCACCGGGCTCGGTGTCGGCATCAGTGGTGAGCGCATTGCGTTGTCGACATCGGAACGGGCCTGGGTGCGCGAGCATCCCCATGTCGTGGTAGTGGCCCAGCAAATGTCGCCTTATATCTTCAGGGACAAGGACGGCCGCTGGGTTGGCTTGAATGTCGACCTGTTGAACCGCATCTCGCGCATGACCGGTTTGCAGTTCATTTATGAAGAGGTGGGTTCTACCGCGCAAACCCTGGAATGGCTAGAAACCGGCCGGGCGCAGATGAACACCACCCTGGCGGTGAATCAGGAGCGCAATGCGCTGCTCAACTTCAGCCATGGTTTTGGCGGCTCCGGCTGGGTGTTTATCGAACGTGCCGATGCCGCGCCCCTGATGGGCTTGAACCAGTTGGACGGCAAGGTGCTGGCATTGCCGGCGCGCCACGTCATGGAGAGCCAGATTCGCCATGACCACCCGCGCATCAAGTTGCGCTTGGTAGACAATTACACCCAGGCCCGTGAGCTGGTACGACGGGGCGAGGCCGCCGCCACGATACAGACTGAAGTGGAAGTGCAGAGTTACGCGCAGGACGGCTTGCGTATGGGCCGCAGTGTCGACGGCCAGTGGTCGTCCAACTGCCTGTCGGTACGCAAGGACCAGCCTGAATTGCTGAACATTCTGAACAAAGCCCTGGAGGCGTTGCCGGTGGCTGAGTTGAGTGCCTTGCGCCTGCGCTGGATCGGTGCCGTGACGATTCCCCCGCCCGTCTGGCAGCGTGTACCGCCCTGGGCTTATTGGACGATGGCCACGGCGCTGCTGTTCGTGTTGGTGTCGTTGGTGTGGAACAGCCGGCTCAAGCGCCAGATCCGCCAACGGCTGGAGGCCGAGCAACGGCTCAATGATCAACTGGCGTTCAAGCGTGCATTGCTCGACGGTATGCCCAACCCGCTGTTCGTTCGCGACCTGGACGGGCGTCTGGTGACCTGCAATAAAAGTTATGAACAGCAATTGGCAACCCGGCTGGAGCTGATCCAGGGCCTGACGCTGATGGAAAGCAAGGTGGTGCCCGACGCCACGGCGGCGCGCCTGCACGAAGGGCACATGGAGCAATTGGCCACGCAGCAGCCGTTGTTTGTCGACCGGCAATTGGAGCTCAATGGCGGCACTTATCACGTCTATCAGTGGACCGTGCCCTTTTTCGACGCTCAGGGCCGCTTGCAGGGGTTGTTGGGCGGCTGGATCGATATCAACGAACGCAAAGACCTGGAGCGCCAGCTGATGGACGCCCGCCAGGCCGCCGATGAGGCGAACTACGCCAAAAGTGCATTTCTCTCAGCCTTGAGCCATGAGATTCGCACCCCCATGACCGCCATCATTGGCTTGCTCGAACTGGAGCAAGAGCGTTGCCTGGCAAGCGGTCAGCCGGTTTCCGAGGCGCTGCAAGTGGCCCATCGTTCGGCGCGCGAGCTGATTGCGTTGATGGGCGACAGCCTGGACTTGGCCAAGATCGAGGCCGGCCACCTGCAACTGGCGCCACAGACCACCGAGCTCAAGGGTTTTTTCGAGGGTATCCAGAGCCTGTTCGAAGCCACCGCGCAACAGAAGGGCCTGCATCTGACCCTGGCGTTTGATCCGGCTGCTCAGGGCTATTACTGGTTCGACCCGCTGCGGTTACGCCAGGTGATGCACAACCTGTTGGGCAATGCGCTCAAATTCACCGAGCGGGGCGGGGTTCACCTCAGCGTGACCTGCCAGCGGGATGAACGCGATAGCGAATACCTGCACCTGTGCGTCAAGGACAGTGGCCCGGGCATCAGCGCCGAGCAACAGCCGCGGGTGTTCAAGCCATTTACCCAGGTAAGCGCCTTGACCGCCGCGCAGCATGGCGGCACCGGGCTGGGCCTGAGTATCTGCAAGCAACTGGTGGAATTGATGGGCGGGAGCATTCACCTCGACAGCGCGGTGGGCGAGGGGACGGTGGTGTGCATTGACCTGCGCCTGGACCGGGTCAGCACCGATGATGTGCCGGCAACGCCCACCGCGACGTTGTCACCGACGGGGCGTAGCCTGTCGGTGCTGGTGGTGGATGATTTGGCGGCCAACCGCCTGGTGCTGGCGCAGCAGTTGCAGTTCCTCGGTCACCAGGTGGTCGCCCTGGAGTCGGCCGAGGCCGCGTTGCAACGCTGGCGTGAGCAGCGTTTTGACGTGCTGGTCACCGATTGCCAGATGCCCGGCATGTCCGGCTATGCCTTGAGCGCGGCGATCCGGCGCCTCGAAGCCGAGGAGCAACGGCCTCGTAGCGCGCTGGTGGGTTGCACCGCGAACGCCATGAAAGATGAACAACGCCGCTGCGAGGACGCCGGTATGGATGAGCTGCTGGTCAAGCCCGTGACTTTGGAACACTGGACCCAAGTGCTGGCCCGCGTGGCGCCCCTGCGTT
This sequence comes from Pseudomonas sp. FJ2-5-13, assembly GCF_029201605.1. NCBI lineage: Bacteria > Pseudomonadati > Pseudomonadota > Gammaproteobacteria > Pseudomonadales > Pseudomonadaceae > Pseudomonas > Pseudomonas sp. FJ2-5-13. Next base: position 4,859,538 of record NZ_CP104045.1, on the reverse strand, counting down.
CGTTCGATATCCAGGCCCTGCGCACCATGACCCAGGCCGACGGGCCGGTGCTACAGAGCATGTTGCAGGAACTGGCCAAGAGCCTGGACCACGAACACGAGGTATTGGCGGGCGCCTTGGCCGAGCGTGACATGGCACGCTTGAACGCATCGCTGCATCGGCTCAAGGGCATTTGCTCCTTGGTGGACGCACTGCCACTCGCCAAGGCCTGTGTCGCCCTCGAGCAGTGCGCCCGTGAGCAGCGCGGCGCCGAGCTTGAAGAACCCTGGTTGCGCTTGTCCGAGGTGCTCAAGGCGTTTCGTCGCGACCTGCAACCCTATCTGGATGCCTGACACCCTAATGCCGGTCAGCTAAGCGAGCGCACCGCTCAACGCAACGACGATCAAGTGTGGGAGCTGGCTTGCCTGCGATAGCCGTAGGTATCTACACAACTTTGGTGCGACGCCGGACCTGTGGCGAGGGAGCTTGCTCCCGTGACGGCCCTGCAGCCGACGCTGATCTAACTGACGCGCCGAGGTCTAAATGTGGGAGCTGGCTTGCCTGCGAAGACGGCCTAGCAGCCGACACAGTTGGATTGTGTACATATCCATTCCTGCGGTAACGGCCACCTAGGGTTCCGCCCTGACGGCGGCTCACTTTTGAAAAGCGCAAAAGTAAGCAAAACGCTCTTGCCCCACCACTCGGCACCTCGCCTAGGCTCGGTGTGCCCGTAATCCGCCAGTGATTTGGGGGGCCGCCGCCACGCGCCATCCATGGCGCGGGGCGGCTAAACCGGCATCCCTGCCGGTTTACCCCCCAAATCCCTGTCGAATTCCGGCCAGCGTGGTTTAACGGGGCGCCTAAGATCAAAAGCAAGATCAAGAGCGGCTCGCTTCGCATCGTGGTTACCGTCTGCTGCTACAGCCCACAAAGTTGTGTAGATACCTATGCTGCGATGAGGGCAGGTCAGCCAACTTATCTGCAAACTGACACACCGTCTTCGCAGGCAACCAGCTCCCACAGGGGATCTGCCCTTCCCACATTTAAGGACGCTTTTAGGACACGTCCTATGGGGCACACCGCAGCATATGACTACTGTGCAAGACTTTCCCTGTACCGACACCACTTACCCATGCGATCCCTGAACGTCCTGATCCTCGAAGACAACCCGTTTCAACTGATGGCCTTGCACCAGATGCTCAATGCCAACGGCGTGTTCAATGTACGCGCCGCGGAAACGGTCGAAATCGCCCGCCAATCCCTGGACAGCAAAGGCCCGGTGGATATCGCCATCTGCGATCTGTACCTGGAGCAGGGCGATGGCCTGGCGTTGATCCGTGAGTTGGCGGAACGTCGCCTGGCCCAGGTGTTGATCCTGCTCAGCAACGCCGAGCCCGACGTGCTGGAAGGCGTGGCGAACATGGCCCGCCAATTAGGGCTCAAGGTCTTGGCGTGCTTGCCCAAGCCGGCCTCGGCCAAGCTGATCGGGCAAGTACTGAGCGATTGTCAGGAGCACTTGCGTCCAGGGCCAGCGGTGCTGTCCTGGGAGCGCGTCCGTCAACTGCTGAGCTTGAGCGAGCAGGAACAACTGCCGCCCTCGGCGGATGTCAGCCAGGTCACTATCGCGGCGTGTGGCACGGTCTGGTACCAGCCCATCGTCAGTCAGGCCGGGGTGTTGCAAGGGGTGGAGGCGCTGGCGCGTTGGCAGTTGCAGGACGGTGAGCTGTTGCTGCCTGACGAGTTCCTGCCGGTGCTGGAGTTTGCCGGCATGGAAGAGGCGTTTACCTGGCATGTGCTGGAGCAGGCGCTTGGCTTGGCGAACCAGGTGATGGGCGAAAGCGGCCAGGTGCTGCCGGTAGCGGTGAACATCCCCGGGCGCATGCTGGAGCGCGAGCACTTCCCCCAGGTACTGCAAGGTTTGCTGCAACTGCACGGCGTGCCCGCCCATAGCCTGACCCTGGAGCTGGTGGAAACCTCGACATTGAAAACCGACAGCGCCCATGTCACCGGGTTGCTGCGCTTGCGCATGTTGGGTTGCCAGTTGTCCATCGGCGACTTCGGCATGGGCGGCACCAGCCTGCAGCATTTGCTGGAGCTACCTTTTACCGAACTGAAAATCCCCCCGGCGTTTGCCTGTGGGATGGCCAATGATGATCGCAAGGCCGCGGTGGTGGCGGGCGCCATGAGCATGGCGGCGCGCCTGGGCGTTGCCGTGGTGGTCACCGGCGTGGAAACCGCCGCCGACTATCACGCTGTGGGCGAACTGGGCGCGGCGTGGCTGCAAGGCTGCTTTATCGCGCGGCCGATGGAGGCCACGGCGCTCAAGCAATGGATCGCGTTCCAGGCTAGGCCAGCCCGTGTTCCTGCACGTAAATAAAAAGGGCGGCATCATTGACCAGCCCGAGCTTGCGCATGGCGCTGACTTTTTGCGCGCTGACGGTCTGCTTGCTGCGGTGCAGGTGCGCGGCGATCTCGCCCACCGTCATGCCACCGGCCAACAGGCGAATCACCTCCAGCTCCCGGGGTGACAGGTGCTCCTGGGAATGCAGGCGATCAGCGCCGACTTCCCCGGCCAGGCTCAGCGCCTGGCGGATGGTCTGGGCCACGTAGGTGCGTTGCTGGCGCACCTGGCGGATCGCCTGGGGCAGCTCATCGGCCAGGCTGGCCTTGCTCAGCAAACCCATCACACCCAATTCCAGGATGGAATGAAACAAGCCGGCATTGTTGAGCATGGTCACCACCACAATGGGCAGGTGCGGATAGTGCCGGCGCAGTTGCTCGATCAAGCGCAGCCCGTCGGCCTGAGGCTCGACGGGCATCATGAAGTCCGTCACCACCACATCGCAGGCACAGTGTTGCAACACTGCACTGAGAGACTGAGGGGAATTGGCCTCGCCGACGATGCTGATCTGCGGGTCCCGTTCGAGCACGGCGCGCAGGCCGATCAGGAAAATCGGGTGATCGTCGGCAATCACGATACGCAAAGGCGGTTCAGACGCAGCTCTCAAGTCAGGCTCCCGGGATAATCCAGGGATTCTAGCCTGTGCGCCGTTGTTTTTTCTCTGTCATCTTTTCCGTGCATGCTCGTTTTCCTCAAGCAGTGGATTACACAAAAGGTAGAACTTTCTGCTTTGAGCACGGGTCACTTGAATGTCAGCCTCTTCGTGACATTTTTGTTTTTCGAACCTTTTTCGAATGATTGAGTGGTGATCGAGATGGAAAGTATCAACCTATTGCTCAGCCAAGCACTGAGCCCTTATCAGGTTACGCTGACCTCTGCCGGTATGCGCGACGACTGCCTGGTAACCGTGAAGAACCCCGGTGGCGCCATCGTGGTTGAACGTGAAGTCGATCGTGCGCAATTGAGCGACAAGCGCGCGCTGGTGGATGTGGTGGATTGCCTGCTTCGCGACCTGAAAATTGCCGAAGGCCGCCTGGAACCTTCAGTCATCGCCGCCTTGCGCAACGCCTCCCAGACCCGTGGCGGCGCACTGGCATGAAACATTATTTTTCTTCGGAACCTTCCTACAAGGTGTTCAGTCAGAGTTTGTAACAGCAAGAGCAGGCATTGTGCTCCGGTGTTTGTAGCTTGCTGTACTGGTCTTTGTAGGCCACGTTTAACCCCGAGTTGTCTCCCCACTGCTCGGGGTTTCTTTTTGCCTGCAATTTGTCAGATCGCCCCGTCCTCGCGCAGGCGGGTGATAGCTGCGGCGTCGTAGCCCAGGGCATTGAGCACCAGGCTGTTGTGTTCACCCAATTGCGGGCCAACCCATTCGCAACTGCCCGGAGTGTCCGAGAGCTTGGGCACGATGCCGGGCATCTTGAAGTCCTTGCCGCCTGGCAACTGCGCCTTGAGGAACATTTCCCGGGCCAGGAATTGCGGGTCGCCCAGCATGTCTTCGGCGCTGTAGATACGGCTGGCGGGTACCTCGGCTTTATTCAGATGCTCAATCACCTGGTCGAGCGACAGCGAATTGACCCAGCGATCAATCACGCCGTACAGCTCGTCGCGGCGAGCGTCACGCCCGTCATTGCTGGCCAGTGCAGGGTCGTTCGCCAGGTCGTCACGGCCGATCACCCGCATGAAGCGCTTGAAGATCGCATCGCCATTGGCGCCGATCTGCACATGCTTGCCGTCTGCGGTGGTGTGGATCGAGGACGGGGTGATGCCGGGCATGATGTTGCCGGTGCGCTCACGGATAAACCCGAACACATCGAACTCGGGGATCATGCTTTCCATCATGGCGAAGATGGCTTCGTACAGCGCCACATCCACCACTTGGCCCAGGCCGCCATTGACCTCGCGGTGACGCAGTGCCATCAGCGCGCCGATCACCGCCCACAACGCGGCGATCGAGTCGCCGATGGAAATGCCGGTGCGCACTGGCGGGCGGTCCTCGAAGCCGGTGATATAGCGCAAGCCGCCCATGGACTCGCCCACCGCGCCAAACCCCGGTTGGTCCTTCATCGGCCCGGTCTGGCCGAAGCCCGAGAGGCGCACCATCACCAGCTTGGGGTTGAGGGCGTGCAGGGTTTCCCAGCTCAGGCCGAGTTTCTCCAGCACGCCTGGGCGGAAGTTTTCGATCAGGATGTCGGCGTCGGCCAACAGTTGCTTGAGGATCGCCAGCCCCTCAGGGTGCTTGAGGTTGAGGGTCAGGGACTGCTTGTTGCGCGCCTGTACGAACCACCACAGCGAAGTGCCTTCATACAGCTTGCGCCATTTGCGCAGCGGGTCGCCGCCGTCCGGGGATTCGACCTTGATCACCTCGGCGCCGAATTCGGCGCAGATGCGTGAGGCAAACGGGCCGGCGATCAGAGTGCCCAGTTCGATGACTTTCAGGCCGGCAAGTGGTTTGGCATTGAGCGACATGGGGATCCTTACAAGCGCTGGACGATGATGTACTGCTTTTTAACATAGGCGAGCTGCGTGGATGCAGCGCAGTATTCGTTCAATGCCCTCGCCATCGGTTAGACTGGCCGCCTTTCCTTGTCTTTAGAAGCCCGTTCATGGCCCAGCCGTCCACGACCTACAAATTCGAACTCAACCTCACCGACCTCGACCGCTCGGTGTATGAGAGCGTCAAACAGACCATCGCCCGCCACCCTTCGGAAACCGAAGAGCGCATGACCGTGCGCCTACTGGCCTACGCCCTCTGGTACAACGAGCAATTGGCGTTCGGGCGTGGCCTGTCGGATGTGGACGAACCGGCCCTTTGGGAAAAAAGCCTGGATGATCGGGTTTTGCACTGGATCGAAGTCGGCCAGCCGGATGCCGACCGCCTGACCTGGTGCTCGCGCCGCACCGAACGCACCAGCCTGCTGGCCTATGGCAGCCTGCGCGTGTGGGAAGGCAAGGTAGTGCCGGTGGCCAACAACCTGAAAAACGTGCACATCGCTGCCGTGCCCCAGGAAGTGTTGGAGACCCTGGCCAAGGACATGCCGCGGGTGATCAAGTGGGACGTAATGATCAGCGAAGGCACGATCTTTGTGACCGATGACCGTGGCCAGCATGAAGTGCAACTGCAATGGCTGGTCGGCGAGCGCGGTTGAAAAAGGTGGGAGCTGGCTTGCCTGCGATGGCATCCACTCGGTGTGCCTGATGTACCGAGTTGTAGGCATCGCAGGCAAGCCAGCTCCCACACTTGATCTTTGTTGCGTTCACTATCTGTGTTTAACCGATGTATTAGAAGAGAAGCTCCCGTCACCCCATGCGTATCGATCCCCGCCCTTTGCCCGCCGTCCTGCCTTTTCTCGGTGAACTGCCGCCGTTGTTGACCCGCCTTTACGCCGCACGCGGGGTGCAATCGGAAGCCGAGCTGGACAAGAGCCTGGCGCGGTTGATTCCCTATCAGCAGCTCAAGGGCATCGACGCGGCGGTGGACTTGCTGGTGACGGCCCTGGAGCAGCGCCAGCGCATCCTGATCGTTGGTGACTTCGACGCCGATGGCGCCACGGCGAGCACCGTGGGCACCCTGGGCTTGCGTTTGCTCGGCGCGGCCCATGTCGACTATCTGGTGCCCAACCGCTTCGAATACGGCTATGGCCTGACCCCGGAAATCGTCGCGGTGGCCCTGCAGCGCGAGCCGCAGTTGCTGATCACCGTGGACAACGGCATCTCCAGCGTCGAAGGCGTGGCGGCGGCGAAGGCGGCGGGGTTGCAGGTGCTGGTCACCGACCACCACTTGCCCGGTGATGAACTGCCGGCCGCCGACGCCATCGTCAATCCGAACCAGCCGGGCTGCACGTTTCCCAGCAAGGCCCTGGCCGGGGTCGGCGTGATCTTTTACGTGCTGATGGCCCTGCGCGCGCGCTTGCGCAGCCTGGGTTGGTATGACAGCAAGCCCCAGCCGAACATCGGTGAACTGCTTGACCTGGTGGCCCTGGGCAGCGTCGCTGACGTGGTGCCGCTGGACGCCAACAACCGCATCCTCGTGCACCAGGGCCTGGAGCGTATTCGGGCCGGTCGGGCACGGCCGGGGATCAAGGCGATTCTGGAAGTGGCCAAGCGTGATCATGCGCGTATCACCTCCACCGACCTGGGTTTTATCCTCGGCCCGCGCCTGAATGCCGCCGGACGCCTGGACGATATGAGCCTGGGCATCGAATGCCTGCTCACCACCGACTTCGCCGCTGCACGGGAAATGGCCGCGCAACTGGACGGCATGAACCAGGACCGTAAATCCATCGAACAAGGCATGCAGCGCGAGGCCCTGGCCCAGCTCAAGGACTTGCCGGTGGAGTCGATGCCGTACGGCTTATGCCTGTTCGACCCGGAGTGGCACCAAGGGGTGATCGGCATCCTCGCGTCGCGTATGAAGGAACGGTACTTTCGCCCGACCATCGCCTTCGCCGATGCCGGCGATGGCTTGCTCAAGGGCTCTGGACGCTCGGTGCAGGGCTTTCATATCCGCGATGCGCTGGCGGTCGTCGCCAGCCAGCATCCCAACCTGATCACCAAATACGGCGGCCACGCCATGGCGGCGGGGCTGACCTTGCCTGAAGCCAACTTCCCGTTGTTCGCCGAAGCCTTTGATGCCGAAGTGCGTCGGCAACTGCGCGAAGAAGACCTCACCGGCCGCCTGCTTTCAGACGGTACCCTGGCGGTGGAAGAGTTTCACCTGGAACTGGCCCGCGCCCTGCGCCATGCCGGCCCGTGGGGGCAGCACTTTCCCGAGCCGTTGTTTCACGGGGTATTTCAGTTGGTGGAGCAGCGGGTGGTGGGCGAGCGGCATTTGAAAGTGGTGCTCAAGAGCGAATGCGGGTCGGTGAAGCTCGATGGCATTGCCTTTGGCGTGGACCGCGAAGTGTGGCCGAACCCGACCGTGCGGTGGGTGGAGTTGGCGTACAAGCTGGATGTGAATGAATTTCGTGGCAATGAGACGGTGCAGTTGATGATTGCCCACATCGAACCGCGCTGATTATTAGCAACACCACACATCAAAAATGTGGGAGCGGGCTTGCTCGCGAATGCGGAGTGTCAGTCAATACTGCTGTGACTGATCCACCGCTTTCGCGAGCAAGCCCGCTCCCACATTTTGTTTTGTGTATGGCTCGGGATTACTCGGCTTTGGCCTGATGCTTGACGATAATATCCACCAAGCGCTTGGCCAGCGCCGGGTAGTTCTCATCGAAGTGATGCCCGCCCGGCAGCTTCATGGCCTCGCCCACGGCGGTTTTGTCGGTGCAGCCGCTCTCGTCGACTTCTTCGGCGCCGTAGATGCACACGACTTTTTCAGGCGGCAGCTTGGCCATTTCCGGGCCGGTGGCGGCTTCTTTGCCGGCGTTGCCCAGCCAGCCTTCCACTTCGATTTCAAAGCTGCCGGTGCGGGCGAAGGCCAGCAGGATGATCGCGTCTACCCGTTGCTGTTCGTTCTCTGGCATACGGTTGTAGATCGCCGGCAATACGTCGGCGCCGAACGAGTAACCGGTCAACACGAAGCGCTTGGTGCCCCACTTTTGCCGGTAGTGTTGCATCAGCTCGGTGAGGTCCTTGGCGCTTTGCTCAGGCGTCTTGTGCTGCCAGTAGTAGCGCAGGGTGTCGATGCCCACCACCGGGTAGCCGATCTTCGCCATCTCGCCCGCCACGTCGCGATCCAGGTCGCGCCAGCCGCCGTCACCGGAGAGGAACAGGGTCACGGTGTCCTTGGCTTGGCCGGCGGGTACTTCCACCACCGGAATTGCCAGGCCGCCGTTGTCCGAACCGACCAGTTGCTTGCGCAGTTCGTTGTTCAGCACCTGTGGGTAATGAATGTCGTAGTCGCTGATGCTGGTCGTGGCGCGCGGTGTGTCACGTACGAAACTGGCGCTCTCATCGTCGGGGTTATCGTTCCACGCCACCAGCCAGTTGCCATGGGCGGCGGTTTTCGGCAGCGGGTCGTTGCAGCCTTCCTGTTTCAGGGCGAAGCCCACAGAGATGGCGTTGGCCTTGTCGTCGTTCTGGGTGGCCAGCCAGCGCCAGGCGAGTGCGGCGCCAGGGCCGATGCCGCTGACCAGGGTCGCCGGGCCTTTGAGCTGGGCCAGGGCGCCTTGCAGGGCTTTTTGCTGCGCCGCGCAGTCATCCTTGGGCAGCACCACCTGAACCAATTGCGCAGCACCGCCCTGGCTCAGGGCCATCAGTTGGCTGTCGGTCAAGGTTTCGTCGGCCATCACCGCCACGGCCACGCGGGCTTTTGCGTTGCTGGCCGGGGTTACGCGGGTCATTACCGAACCGTCGGCCTGGGGCAAGTGCTCCAGGGTCGGCTGCGGGGCAGGGCGGTTCCAGTACCAGAAGCCACCCGCCGCGATCAGCGCAAGCAGCACCACTAAAGCCAATACATACCGCCAGGAGCGTCGAATCATCAGCGTTTCACCAATCCAGTCAAGCCGCCCGCGATCAGGGCGGCGGTATCGGCCAATGCCACCAGCGGATCCAGTCCTGCGGGCACGGCCATGTAACGGGGTTCCCAGTCTGGCTGGAACTTGTCTTTGAAGCGGCGCAAACCTTGGAAGTTATACAGTTGCTCGCCACGGCGGAACACCATCGAACCCAGGCGTTGGGTCAGCGGTGCGCCACGGCGCGGTTGCAAGCCCGACAACGGCACCATGCCGAGGCTGAAGCGCGCGTAGTCGTGGCTCTTATAATGTTGAATCAGGCCCACCATCATGAATTCCATGGTCAACTTGGGCGCGTCCGGGTGGGCACGCATCAGGTCGAGGCTGGCCAGGTCATGGTTGTAGGTTTCGAGCAAGTTGGCGAAGGCCACCGGGCGCCCTTCGAAGCGAATGATCGCGATACGAAAGTGCTTGAGGTAATCATCGCTGAAACGGCCCAGGGAGAAGCCCTTTTCCCGCACATTCTTACCTGTAAGCCAGGCATCGGAGATGACTTTTAATTCATCCATAGGCGCCTTGCCCGGTTCGCAGATCTCCAGGGACAGGCCGTCCCGGGTGCCACGGTTCCAGGTGTAGCGCAAATCCTTCATTTCTTTGCCCTTGGCTTCCAGGTCAAAGCGTTTCAGATCGACGCGGGCTTCTTCACCCAGCTTGATCGCGGTGAGGCCGATGTCCATGTAATACGGCAGGTTCTCGGCGCGTACCTGGTAGAACACCGGGCGGGCGTGGTGGATGTCGCACAGGTCGCGGAACTGCCAGATCATCTCGGCGCGCGGCTGGGTCGGGCCGATCGGGTCGTACAGGGCCACCAGGCTACGCCCGCGACGGGCATACATCAGGAAGGCTTCATCGTTGGGGTGAAACAGCAGCGCCTTGTCGCCGGTGAGCGCCAGGCCGCCGTCGGGTTGGGACGAGGCCATCAGGATCTTGCTGGCGCGCTCCAGTTCTTCCGGGGTCGGCAGGTGAATGACCGGGCGTGCGGTGCGCAGCAGCCAGGTCAGCGACACGATCACCAGCAACACGGCGGCGCCGAGCAGCGAACGCAAGCCACGCGGGGCGTTGGCATCGAGGGTGAACTGCCACCAGAGTTGGTGACTGTAGGGCACGTCCTGATAGGCAAACAGCAGCAGCCAGATCGAGGCACCGAGCACACAGACACTGGCCACCAGGTACAGCGGCGAAAACGGCAACTCGGTCAGGCGACTGGCGCGGTAGAACGAGCGGCGGAAGATGGCCAGCAGCACTGCAGTCATGGTCATCAGGCTGGCTTCTTCCCAGTCGAAGCCTTTAAGCAGCGAGAGCAGGGCGCCGACCAGCAGCAGCACCATGGTCAGCATCCAGGCGGCCGACAAGCGCCGACGCAGGCCCTGGGCGAGCAACAGGCACAACACGCCGATCAGGCTGGCACCGAAGTGCGACGCGTCAATCAGACGATGGGGGATCAGGAAGCCGATGTTTTCCAGGCGTGAGTCGATTTCTGGCGTGGCGCCGGAAAACAGCAGGACCACGCCGGACAAAAAAACCAGGACGGCCAATACTGGCGCTGCCAGCCCTGATGCCACCCGCAGGCTTTGCTGGGTCTGGAACAGGCGCTGGGCCTCGTTGACCAGCAGGAATACACAGGCGATCAGCAGCGGCAGCACCACGTAGATCATGCGGTACAGCAACAAGGCAGCAGCCAGGGGCGCGGCACCGAGTTTGTCGGCAAAGGCCGCCAGCAGGATCGCTTCGAATACACCCACGCCACCCGGCACATGGCTGAGCACACCAGCGGCCAGGGCCAGCAGGTACACCAGCAGGAACGGGCCGAAGGGCGGTGCTTCCGGCAACAGCAGATACAGCACGGTAGCGGCTGCGGCGACGTCCAGTGCGGTGATGATCAGTTGCAGGAACGTCAGGCGTCGGCCTGGCAGGCGCAGGGTACGGCGCCCGGCCTTGACCAGCAGGTTGTCGGGGTAGGGCTGTTCCGGCAGGCGGCGGCGATAGATGCCGATGCACAGCAGCACCGACAACAGCAGCACGGCGCCGGCAATGCCACCGAGCAGGCTTTGCGATAAATGCAGGTAAGTGGAAGCGGCCGGCAAGTTGCTCAACGTGGCCAGCGCGGCCAGCGGCGGCAGGGCACAGCCCAGGGCCAGGCTGGCGAATACGGTCATGTGCGCCACTTCCGAGGCGCCGATGCCATGGCGTGCATATAAACGGTAGCGCACCGAACCGCCCGAGAGCATCGACAAACCAATGGCGTTGCCGATGGCAAAGGCGGTGAAACCACCCAGGGCCAGGGTTTTGGCGGGCAATTGCACGCCAGCATACCGCGCGCCGGAGAACTCATAACCGAGCAGGATAATGAAGCCGCCAACCGCTGCCGCAAAGGCACCCAACAAGGCGGGCTTGGGCACTTCCAGGATCGAATCGTGCAGGGCGTAGAGGTCCAGCTCCAGCAACAGGTGTCGGCAGGCGATCAGGGCGATTGCAAACAGCAGGAGCGTCACGGCCAGGCCGATGGGCTGGCGATACTTGCTCAACAGGTCCAGCCACCGCAAACGGGTGGGAGTGATCGGTTGTTCTGCTGTGACGGTGTCTTGTGGTTCAGACGAGTTGGCGCGCATCAATCACCTCGTGGATTGTGCGCGACAGGATGGAGGTATCCAGCCAAGTTACCAATCCCTATGGACAAAATAATTACAAATATTAACGCGGATCACCGGGCGCGGCGACTGCGGCCATTGGTCGTAGAGGGGTAGCGCTTGAGCAGTGAGCCTAGCGTGCAATGAGATGGACTCTGCAAACCGTCTACGGTTTCATGAAAGATGCCATGCCATTGTTTCAGAAGAACTTTTTCGCCAGATACAAAAAAGGCCACTCTTTCGAGTAGCCTTTTTTGATGTTTGGTTGCGGGAGCCGGATTTGAACCGACGACCTTCGGGTTATGAGCCCGACGAGCTACCAGACTGCTCCATCCCGCGTCTGTGGGCGGCATTCTACAGCCCAACGGCAGGGTGTCAACCGTTAATGAGCCAATCGCTGAAATAAGCGCTAATTATTCTGAAATCAAGGTGTTGGGCGCTTTGTGCAAGGGAAAACAAGCGCGCACAAAAAAGGCCACTCTTTCGAGTAGCCTTTTTTGATGTTTGGTTGCGGGAGCCGGATTTGAACCGACGACCTTCGGGTTATGAGCCCGACGAGCTACCAGACTGCTCCATCCCGCGTCTGTGTGTCGGCATTCTACAGAGGAACGCGAGTGTGTCAACCCGTAAACTGAAGAAAAGCGCTTGTGCTTCAATCGGTTAGCGCTTCAGAGGTCGGTTCGTGAGGGTTCCAGGCCAGGCAGGACAAGGCTTTCAGCTCTATTGGGATGCTAGATTCGATTGAGAAAATATATTCATCTACGAAATTTCCTACCGCTCAGGCGGAAGATTCAAACTACTGGTGCTATATACAGGGGTGAGTGCGATACTGGCCACCCGTTGGTTAACACCCCGTTTATATGACGCAGCGCAAAATCATCCACGTCGACTGTGATTGCTTCTACGCCGCCATCGAGATGCGCGACGACCCGAGCCTGGCGCAAAAGCCCTTGGCCGTCGGTGGCTCGGCAGATCGGCGCGGGGTGATCGCCACCTGCAACTACGAAGCGCGGGCGTATGGGGTGCGTTCGGCGATGTCGTCACGTCATGCCTTGAAACTGTGCCCGGACTTGACCATCGTCAAGCCGCGCATGGATGCCTATAAAGAAGCATCGAAAGAAATCCAGCTGATTTTCCGTGACTACACCGACTTGATCGAGCCGTTGTCGCTGGATGAGGCCTACCTCGACGTGTCTGACAGTCCGCATTTTGGCGGCAGCGCCACGCGTATTGCCCAGGACATTCGGCGCCGGGTCTCCAATCAGTTGCATATCACCGTGTCTGCCGGCGTGGCGCCCAACAAGTTTTTGGCCAAGATCGCCAGCGACTGGAAAAAACCCAACGGCCTGTTCGTGATCACGCCGGACCAAGTCGAAGACTTTGTCTCGCAGTTGCGTGTCAGCAAGCTGCATGGCGTGGGCAAGGTCACCGCCGACAAGCTGGCGCGCCTGGGCATCGAAGACTGCCTGCAATTGCGCGACTGGAACAAACTGGCGCTGGTGCGTGAATTCGGCAGTTTCGGTGAACGCCTGTGGAGCTTGGCCCGTGGGATTGATGACCGCGTGGTGCAGAACGACAGTCGGCGGCAGTCCATCAGTGTGGAAAATACCTTCGACGTGGACCTGCCGGACCTTTCAAGTTGCCTGGCGAAACTGCCGGAACTGATGGAAACCCTGGCCGGGCGCATGGCGCGTATCGACAGCAGCTACCGGGCGGGTAAGCCGTTCGTCAAAGTGAAGTTTCATGACTTTACCCAGACGACGCTGGAACAGGCCGGGGCAGGGCGGGATCTGGAGAGTTATGAACAGTTGATGACCCAGGCGTTCAATCGCGGGGGCAAGCCGGTGCGGTTGCTGGGGATAGGGGTGCGGTTGCTGGACCTGAGCGGCGGCAACGAACAGCTCGAGTTTTCCTGGTAGAAGCCCGAAACAAATGTGGGAGCTGGCTTGCCTGCGAAGGCGGCCTAACAGTCAACACAGTTGGACCGGGGACATATCCATTATTTAGGTAACGGCCACTTAGGGTTCCGCCCTGACGGCGGCTCACTTTTGAAAAGCGCAAAAGTAAGCAAAACGCTCTTGCCCCACCACTCGGCACCTCGCCTAGGCTCGGTGTGCCCGTAATCCGCCAGTGATTTGGGGGGCCGCCGCCACGCGCCATCCATGGCGCGGGGCGGCTAAACCGGCATCCCTGCCGGTTTACCCCCCAAATCCCTGTCGAATTCCGGCCAGCGTGGTTTAACGGGGCGCCTGAGATCAAGATCACGAGCAGATCAAGATCAAGAGCGGCTCGCTTCGCATCGTGGTTACCGTTGAGCGCTACAGATTTGTGAGATACCTATGGCTACCGCAGGCAAGCCAGCTCCCACCGTTTGATCTTCACAAGCATTGAGCGATCAGCGTGCGCCAGGGTCTGCCACCAACCGCCCCGCATCCTTGGTCAACGCCTGCACAAACTCCTGCTGCAACTCCGGGTCATTGCGCGTCAGTTCGATCAGGCTTTGTTCCAGCTCGCTGGCTTCTTCTTCCAGGCCCAACTCCGACAGGCGTTTGACCCGGTGCACCCACTGGTTCACCTCGTCATCTTCCAGATCGTCGTAGATCAGGGCATGGGCTTCGAGCAACTTGCTGCGCAGCGTGTTGCTGACCGCCAGGGTCGAGTCGGTATGCACGTCGTCCTGGCCATCTTGCACACTGATCTTCAAGGTGGTGACGCGGTTCAGGTCCTGCTCGGCAAACGGGCTGTCCAACAGGTTCAGGCGCAGTATGCCGTTGCGGTCGGTGGTCAGTTCGTGGGTCTGCTTGCCGGCGGTGACTTGTACCGGGCGTTCGCTCCAGGGCAGGCTCGAATACTCCAGGCGCTTGTCACGCTGGACTTCATCGATAGCCGCCAGGTTCTGTTGCGCACGGCCGTGGGATTGCACGTTCATGAACGGGTTGATGCCGTCCACGCCATAGCTCAACCAGTCATGGGTCACACTCGTGGGCAGGTTGCCGAGGGCGAAGATATTCACCACGTTGGCACCCACGCCCGCCACCAGCGCCACGGCACCCAAGGGCATCTCATAGAGTTTGCGCCAGGGCTGGTAGGGTGTGTAGCGGTCGTAACGACGGGTGACTTCGAATTCGGTGACCTCGAAGGTCTTCTGCTCATGAATGCGAACCCGGCGTTGCGGCAGCTCCAGCACTTTAGGCTCGCCTACGTCGATCTGCAGGCTGTGGTCGAGCAACTTACGCTCGACCCGCTCCTCGTGCTCACTGCGTTGCGACATCTGATTGGCGCAGCCGCTGACCAGCAGGGCGCCGCACAAGGCGGCGCCCCCCAGGGCTCTGGTGTTTCGCTTGAACATGACTTCTCTTGATCTGGTTTTCAGCGACGAATACGCGCCTGAAGGAAAGACAGCACGTCAGCCACCGGCAACGGTTGGGCTTCGGCTTCGGTCCGGCTCTTGTATTCCAGATTGCCATCAGCCAGGCCGCGGTCGCTGACCACGATCCGGTGCGGGATGCCAATCAGTTCCATGTCGGCGAACTTGATGCCCGGGCTGGTTTTCTTGTCCCGATCATCGAGCAGCACTTCAAAACCGGCAGCGGTGAGTTCCGCGTACAGTTTGTCGGTGGCTTCGCGTACTTGCTCGGTTTCATAGCGCAACGGCACCAGGGCCACCTGGAACGGCGCCAGGGCGTCACTCCAGATAATGCCTTTCTCGTCGTTGTTCTGCTCGATGGCAGCGGCAACCACGCGGGACACGCCGATGCCGTAGCAGCCCATGTCGAGGGTGATCGGCTTGCCGTTCTCGCCCAGTACTTCGCACTTCATCGCCTTGCTGTACTTGTTGCCCAGCTGGAAGATGTGCCCGACTTCGATGCCGCGCTTGATCTCCAGGGTGCCCTTGCCATCCGGGCTCGGGTCGCCGGCCACGACGTTGCGCAGGTCGGCCACGGTCGGAACCGGCAGGTCACGCTCCCAGTTCACGCCGAAGTAGTGCTTGTCGTCGATGTTGGCGCCTATACCGAAGTCGCTCATCAGCTCCACCGAGCGGTCGATGATGATCGGCAGCGGCAGGTTCAGCGGGCCCAGGGAGCCCGCACCGGCGCCAATGGCGTCGCGCAGTTCGGCATCGGTGGCCATGACCAGCGGGCTGGCTACGCCAGGCTGGTTGGCGGCCTTGATTTCGTTGAGCTCGTGGTCGCCACGGATCACCAGGGCGATCAGCTTGCCTTCTTCTTCGGCGCGCACGATCAGGGTCTTGATGGTCTTTTCAATCGGCAGATTGAATTTCTCCACCAGGGCCGCGATGGTCTTGGTGTCTGGCGTGTCGACCAGGCGCAGCTCCTCGGTGGGAGCAGGGCGCGAGGTTTCACGTGGTATGGCTTCGGCCTTCTCGATGTTCGCCGCGTAGTCGGAACCGTTGCTGAACACGATATCGTCTTCGCCGGACTCGGCCAGCACGTGGAATTCGTGAGAGCCGGCACCGCCGATGGAGCCGTTATCCGCTTCAACCGGACGGAACTTCAGGCCCAGGCGCGTGAACACGTTGCAGTAGGCCTGGTGCATGCGATCGTAGGTCGCTTGCAGGGAAGCCTGGTCGGCGTGGAACGAATAGGCGTCCTTCATGATGAATTCGCGGCCACGCATCAAGCCGAAGCGTGGGCGGATTTCATCACGGAACTTGGTCTGGATCTGATACAGGTTCAGCGGCAACTGCTTATAGCTGCTCAGCTCGTTGCGCATCAGGTCGGTGATGACTTCTTCGTGGGTCGGGCCGGCGCAGAAGTCGCGGCCATGACGGTCTTTAAAACGCAGCAACTCAGGGCCGTACTCTTCCCAGCGCCCGGATTCCTGCCACAACTCCGCCGGTTGGGTGCTCGGCATCAACACTTCCAGAGAGCCGGCAGCGTTCATTTCTTCACGAACGATGGCTTCGACCTTGCGCATCACCTTCAAGCCCATGGGCAACCAGGTGTAAAGGCCCGAGGCCAGTTTGCGGATCATACCGGCGCGCAGCATCAGCTGATGGCTGATCACAACCGCGTCGGAAGGCGTTTCTTTCTGTGTGGCGAGCAAATATTGACTGGTACGCATGGTAGGCCGTTGTCGGTTGCTTGGACTTGAAATGACTTGGGATTGTACGGGCGCTTAGTGCTGGAGTACAGGCATCAGAATGCAGAGGGGTCTGTGGGAGCGGGCTTGCTCGCGAATGCGGTGGGTCAGCCCAAGACTCGGAGGCTGACACGCCGCATTCGCGAGCAAGCCCGCTCCCACATGTGTCAGTCTTCCTGCGGGGGATTCAGCCGGGCGCGGCGGTTCTCCTGGAACCAATGCAGCGCAATCAGGAACAGCGTCGGCACACCCATCAGGCAGGTGATCATAAAGAAGTTGTGATACCCGAACTTCTCCACCATCACCCCCGAATACCCACCGATCAAACGTGGCAGCAACAGCATGATCGAGCTGAGCAACGCATATTGGGTGGCGGAGAACTTGAGGTTGGTGAGGCTCGACAGGTAAGCCACGAACGCTGAAGTGGCCATGCCCGAGCTGAAGTTGTCCAGGGAGATGGTGACGATCAACATCTGCAGGTCGGGGCCCATGTCGGCGAGCATCACGAACAGCAGGTTGGTGCCGGCCGAGGCCACGCCGCCGATGAGCAGGATCGGCAATATCCCGAACCGCACGATCAACAGCCCGCCCATGCCGGCACCGAGCAGGGTCATGATCAGGCCGAAGATCTTGCTCACCCCGGCGATCTGGTCCTTGGTGAAACCCTGGTCGATATAAAACACATTGGCCATGACGCCCATCACGGTGTCGGACATGCGATAGGTCGCAATCAGCCCGAGCAGTAGCAGCGCCTGCCAGCGGTAGCGCAGGATAAAGTCGTTGACCGGCGTCAGCACCGGCGCCAGGCCCCGGCGGCCCATGGCCGAAAGGCACAGCGCAGTGAGGGTGATATAGAGGATGGCACGCAGGAAGGCACGGTCTTCCATCAGCAGTTCCCACAGGCTCACGCCCTGGAACAGTACGCTGGCAAAGTCGGTGTTATACAGCTGGGTAAACATCGCCGGCACCGAGACCAACAGCACGATCAGTACAAACACCGACACCAACTGGTGCGCGAAGCTGTAGCGCCCGGCCTGCAGTTGGGTGCGCAGTGGCACATCGGGTTCACGCATAAACAATGTGGTGAGCAGCGCCGGCACCATCAACACGCCGAACAGCACATAGGTGCCGGTCCAGGCCGAGTGTTTATAGTTGAAACCGGTGGAGCCGAAGCCTTCGGCAAAGAACAGCGCGCCGGCCGTGGCCAGCAGGGCGGCGATGCGATAACCAGACATGTAGCTTGCCGCCAGGGCGGCCTGACGGCTGTCGTCGGCGATTTCCAGGCGGTAGGCATCCACGGCGATGTCTTGGGTGGCCGACGCGAAGGCGACTATCACCGCAATGGCGATCAACCAGGACAGGTGTTTTTGCGGGTCGCAAAAACCCATGCCGATCAATCCGAGGATCACCAGCGATTGGGCCAGCACCAGCCACGAGCGACGGCGCCCCAGTTTCCCCAGCAACGGCAGGCGCCATTGGTCGAGCAGCGGCGACCAGACCCATTTGAAGGCGTAGGCCAGACCGATCAGGCTCGCATAGCCAATGGTCTCGCGGGCCACACCGGCTTCACGCAGCCACACTGAAAGCGTCGAAAACACCAACATGTAAGGCATGCCGGCGGCGAAACCGAGCAACAACAGCACTAACGTCGAAGGGCTGGCATAGGCGGCGAGCGCGGCGCGCCAGGTTTTACGGGGCATGGGCTGGAGTCTGCCTCAGATTTGCGGAAACAAAGCGCGCACTCTAACCGCTGTGCTCTACCGGACGCCAGCCATGACGCTGAATATCAACACGATTGTTCAGGATAGTGACGCCTTCGCTACGTAAACGCGCACGTTGTTCGTCACCCGAGGCACTGCCCACCGGCAGACTTATCCGACCACCGGCACCCAGCACCCGATGCCAGGGCAATCGCGTGTCCTGCGGCAACTGACTCAGGGTGCGCCCGACCCAACGGGCAGCACGCCCCAAACCTGCCAGGTGTGCCAGCTCGCCGTAACTGACCACGCAGCCTTCGGGCACCTGCGACAGCGTCAGGTACAGGGCAGTGCGGCGTATCTCGGCGGGGCTTTGTGGCGTATCGGCAGGTGAAATCACTGTGGGCATATCCGTTGAGATCGTCGTTGTTTTGTCAGAAACGTCTGTAAACATGACGATGAGTATTGAACTCAATATAAATCCTTGAGTCAGTTCTAGCCATGTAACACTATAACGCCCCTTTTTTTTCGCCTACCCTGAGCCCCGTACTTGCTTATGTTGTCCAGAACCCTGTTGTGCCTTGCTGTTTTCAGTGCTTCCACGCCCTTGCTCGCCGATACCGTCTGGTTGAAAAACGGTGACCGGCTCACCGGCAAGATCAAAGTCTTCGACGGTGGCAAGTTGCTGATCCAAACCTCCTACGCAGGCTCCATCCCGGTGGACTGGAAGCAGGTCAAAACCCTGGAAAGCGACCAGGAACTGCTGGTCAAGCAGGACGCCTACACCGGTGAAAAGGCCAAATCCTTGCAGGCAGCCGATGATGGCAAGGTGGTGCTGGCTAATGGCGAGGCGCCCAAGACGGTGGAACTGGCAAGTATCCAACAGATCATGAAGCCCAAGCCTGTGATCGAAGACCTGGTGTGGAAGGGCAACGTCGACCTGGCGCTGGACTACAAGCGCGCGGACAAAGACACCAACGACTACGACATCGACTTCAAGACCTCGGCCCGTCACGGCCAGTGGCGCCATACGGGCAAGGGCGAGTACAACCGCGAGTTCCAGGACGACGTCACCACCACCGACAACTGGGCCCTGGAATACGACCTGGACCGCTTCATCACCGAGCACTGGTTCTGGCAGGGGCGCCTGACCTACAAGCGCGACAAGGTCGAAGACCTGGCGCGCCAGCGCACCGTGGGTACCGGCCCGGGCTACCAGTTCTGGGACGATGAGTTGGGCGCGTTCTCCCTCGGCTCGCTGGTCAACCGCACCGATTACGAATATGCCGACGGCGGCAAGGACAACTTCTACTCCCTGGCCATGAAGTGGAACTACAACCGCTACCTGGTGGGCAAGACCGTGGAGTTCTTCACCAATGGCGAACTGGGCAAGCCCCTGGACGGCCCGGCCGATTACTCGCTGGATGCCGAGATGGGCCTGCGCTACAAAGTCACCGAATGGGCATCGCTCAACCTCAAGGCCGAGCGTGACGTCATCAGCGGCGACTCCGACAGCAGCTTGAGCAAGACCCGCTACACCGCAGGCTTTGGCGTGGCCTGGTAAACCAGCGTCGGCCCCTCTGGCAACCTGCGCAGATATTGATTACCTTGTGTTGAGATCCATTCCCATATGCCATGGGTCGCGGAACATCCGAGGAATCCTATATTGAGCACGCAGGTTGCCAAGAACGCCCGAGAGCTGTTGCTCAAGGAATACCGTGGGGCGCTCGCCACACAGTCCAAAGCCATGCCCGGTTTTCCCTTCGGCTCGGTGGTGCCCTACTGCCTGGACGAGCAGGGCCGCCCGCTGATCCTGATCAGCCGCATTGCCCAGCACACCCATAACCTGCAAAAAGACCCCAAGTGTTCGCTGCTGGTGGGTGAGCGCGAGGCCGATGATGTGCAAGCCGTCGGGCGCCTGACCTACCTGGCCGAAGCCGAGAAGCTAGAAGACGCCGCCGCCATCGAAGCAGCTGCCGAGCGCTACTACCGCTACTTCCCTGATTCGGCCAACTACCACAAGGCCCATGATTTCGATTTCTGGGTGCTCAAGCCGGTGCGCCACCGTTATATCGGTGGGTTTGGCGCGATCCATTGGGTCGACCAGTTGACCTTGGCCAACCCGTTTGCGGGCAAGGCCGAGCGCAGCATGATCGAGCACATGAACAGCGATCACACCAAAGCCATTGCCCATTACGTCGAGCTGGGCGGTTTGCCAGCCTCCGAGCCTGCGCAGTTGGTCGGTATCGACAGCGAAGGCATGCACCTGCGCATTGGCCAATCGTTGCATTGGCTAGGGTTTGCCGAGCCCTGCAATACGCCGACACAAGTACGCGAAGCCCTGGTTTCATTGGCGCACGCCGAGGTCTGGCCGAAAAAAACCGTGGCTACTGCTTGAATTCACGCAATGGCGACGTCATCTAAGGTGAACTGGCAAGGCATTCTTGCGTTGAGGAACCATTTGATGCGCCCTTTTTTATTGCTCTTTCTGCTGTTTCCGGTGTTGGAGCTGTTCGTATTCGTTAAAGTCAGCGGTGCGATCGGTTTCTTCCCGGCGCTGCTGCTGATCATCGCTGGCTCCATGCTTGGCGTGCTGGTGCTGCGTGTCGCCGGCCTGGCGACTGCGCTGCGTGCCCGTGAAAGCCTGAACCGCGGCGAACTGCCGGCCCAGACCATGCTTGAGGGCCTGATGATGGCCCTGGCCGGTGGCCTGCTGATCCTGCCAGGCTTTATCAGCGATGTGCTCGGCCTGGTGCTGTTGCTGCCGTTCACCCGCAAGCTGCTGGCCGGCAAGATGCGCCAGCGTGCCGAAGAGGCCGCGATGCGCCAGCGTGCGTTCGCCGACGACCTGCAACCCCGTGGCGGCCCGGCTCCGCGCCACCCCCTGGGGCGTGAAGGTGATGTGATCGAAGGCGAATTCGAACACCGCGACCCTAAGTAACCGCTTCACTGGCACGGCACCTTCGGGTGCCGTGTTGCATTTACCCTTGAACCGACACAAAAAATTTCATCCTCGGCCCCTTGTAATAAGCCTGGGCGCCCTTATGTAACGGTCACCGCAAGGTTTCTGGTGGTGACATCAGACAGACTTCCGCGTCTCGCCCAGCGAGCCGCGACCGGCACCGCCGGAATTTAACCCGCCGGAATTGATACCGGCCGATGAAAAACACAATTAGGAGAGATCGACAATGAAGCTTCGTCCTCTGCACGACCGCGTCGTAATCCGTCGCAGCGAAGAAGAAAAGAAAACCGCTGGCGGGATCGTTCTGCCAGGTTCGGCTGCTGAAAAAGCCAACCACGGTGTGATCGTCGCTGCTGGCCCAGGCAAAACCCTGGAGAACGGTGATGTACGCGCACTGGCCGTGAAAGTGGGTGACAAGGTTGTTTTCGGCCCTTACTCCGGCAGCAACACTGTGAAAGTAGACGGCGAAGACCTGCTGGTAATGGCTGAGAACGAAATTCTCGCCGTTCTGGAAGACTGATTTCCTCGCTCATTTTCCCGTTACTACAAAGTATTTAAGGAATATCGATCATGGCTGCTAAAGAAGTTCTGTTTGGCGATTCCGCCCGTAAAAAAATGCTCAAAGGCGTTAACGTCCTGGCTGACGCGGTAAAAGCGACCCTGGGCCCGAAAGGCCGTAACGTGATCATCGAGAAGAGCTTCGGCGCTCCGACCATCACCAAGGACGGCGTTTCCGTCGCCAAAGAAATCGAACTGAAAGACCGTTTCGAGAACATGGGCGCGCAGCTGGTCAAAGACGTTGCCTCCCGTGCCAACGATGACGCAGGCGACGGCACCACCACTGCTACCGTACTGGCTCAGGCGATCGTCAACGAGGGCTACAAGGCCGTTGCTGCCGGCATGAACCCTATGGACCTCAAGCGTGGCATCGACAAGGCGACCATCGCCATCGTTGCCGAGCTGAAAAACCTGTCCAAGCCGTGCGCCGACACCAAGGCCATCGCTCAGGTAGGCACCATCTCCGCCAACTCCGACAGCTCCATCGGCGACATCATTGCCGAAGCCATGGAAAAAGTCGGTAAAGAAGGCGTGATCACCGTTGAAGAAGGCTCGGGCCTGGAAAACGAACTGTCGGTTGTAGAAGGCATGCAGTTCGACCGTGGCTACCTGTCTCCTTACTTCGTCAACAAGCCAGAGACCATGGTTGCCGAACTGGACAACCCGCTGATCCTGCTGGTCGACAAGAAGATCTCCAACATCCGCGAAATGCTGCCAGTACTGGAAGCCGTTGCCAAAGCCGGCCGCCCATTGCTGATCGTTTCCGAAGACGTTGAAGGCGAAGCCCTGGCGACTCTGGTTGTGAACAACATGCGTGGCATCGTCAAGGTTGCAGCCGTCAAGGCTCCAGGCTTCGGCGACCGTCGCAAGGCCATGCTGCAGGACATCGCCGTATTGACCGGCGGTACCGTTATCTCCGAAGAGATCGGCCTGAGCCTGGAAAGCGCCACCCTGGAAAACCTGGGTAGCGCCAAGCGCGTGACCATCTCCAAGGAAAACACCATCATCGTTGACGGTGCTGGCGTTGAAGGCGACATCGAGTCCCGTATCGCGCAGATCCGTGCACAGGTTGCCGAAACTTCCTCGGATTACGACCGTGAAAAACTGCAAGAGCGCCTGGCCAAGCTGTCCGGCGGCGTTGCAGTGATCAAGGTTGGCGCTGGTTCTGAAGTTGAAATGAAAGAGAAGAAGGCCCGCGTTGAAGACGCCCTGCACGCAACCCGTGCAGCCGTTGAAGAAGGCGTGGTACCTGGCGGTGGCGTTGCGCTGATCCGTGCTCTGGAAGCGCTGACTAACCTGACCGGCGAAAACGCCGACCAGAACGTCGGTATCGCTGTGCTGCGTCGTGCTGTTGAAGCACCGCTGCGCCAGATCGCTGCCAACTCCGGCGACGAGCCAAGCGTTGTGGTCAATGAAGTCAAGAACGGCAAAGGTAACTACGGTTACAACGCTGCGACTGGCGTCTACGGCGACATGATCGAAATGGGCATTCTGGACCCTACCAAGGTGACTCGTTCCGCGCTGCAGGCAGCAGCCTCCATCGGTGGCCTGATCCTGACCACTGAAGCTGCAATCGCTGACGAGCCGAAGGCCGAAGGCGCAGCTGGCGGCGGTATGCCAGACATGGGCGGCATGGGTGGCATGGGCGGCATGATGTAAGCCAGCCTTACCCGGCGCTATAAAAAGCCCCGCCTGCAGTGATGCAGGCGGGGCTTTTTTATGCACGGTTGCATGCTGGACCTGTGGCGAGGGAGCTTGCTCCCGTGACTGGCGCAGATCTCCCAGACACCCCCGCGATCCAACTGTGGGAGCTGGCTTGCCTGCGATGACGCCCTGCCAGCCGACGGCAATCTCCCTGACACCCCGCGATCCCAATGTGGGAGCGGGCTTGCTCGCGAAGGCGGCCTGACAGTCAACACAGTTGGACCGGGTACATATCCGTTATTTAGGTAACGGCCACTTAGGGTTCCGCCTGACGGCGTCTTACTTTTGAAAAGCGCAAAAGTAAGCAAAACGCTCTTGCCCCACCACTCGGCACCTCGCTTGGGCTCGGTGTGCCCGTAATCCGCCAGTGATTTGGGGGGCCGCCGCCACGCGCCATCCATGGCGCGGGGCGGCTAAACCGGCATCCCTGCCGGTTTACCCCCCAAATCCCTGTCGAATTCCGGCCAGCGTGGTTTGACGGGGCGCTTAAGATCAAAATCAAAAGCAGATCAAGAGCAGCTCGCTTCGCATCGTGGTTACCGTTGGCTTTCGCAGGCAGCCCTAATGGCTTTTTTTTAGGAGCGAGCTTGCTCGCGAAAAACTCAAAGGCGCCGCGTTCATTCAGCAAGCACGCGTTATCGTTGAAGCTTTTCGCGAGCAAGCTCGCTCCTACAGAAAGCTATGACCGTTGCCGCGCAGGCCGGTACAGCAACAAGCAGTACAGCCCCAGGCAAATCAACCAGCAAAAAATCGCTGTCCACACGTTGTGGGAAAAAAAGTGCGCCCCTTGCAGCATACGGCTGACGGAGAACACGCTGCCCAGGCTGACAGCAAAGATGAACGCGTAGCGCGCCAGTCGTGGCCGTCGATCCCGCAGGGCGAAGAACCAGGCGAACAAGGCAAACCCGGTGGCGGCATGCCCGCCGGGCCAGCAGCGGCCGGGTTTATCGGTAGGCGGGCGCGGGCTGAGCAGTTCGCTGTAGGTTTCCTGGCCGCCGAACTCCTTGAGACTCCAGGGGCATTGCACGGCGGTGATGGTTTTCAATGGCGACACGAACGCCGTCGCCATGCCCAGCGATAGCACCAGGCACACCAGTTCACGGCGGTACGGTTTGAGCCGCTGCAGGATGAAGCTGCCGACCAGGCCGAGAATCGCCAGTACCGAAAACAGGATCACCAGTTGCTTGGCACGGTCATGCAGGATGTCTTCAAGGAAAAAGCTATAGCGGCCAATGAAGCCGCCAGCCTCTGCGCTATAGAAATGCCTGGCCAGGTCCATGTCCACTGACGTCAGTTCAAGCAACAGCAAGGCTACTGCAGCGCCGGCAGGCAGGCCCAGGCACAGCCAGAAATCAAGCGGTTTGGAAACCGGTAAAGAGGAGGGGGATTTCATCTCGAACCTTGGTAAAAAAGCCCCGTGCTCACCTGCACGGGGCTTTTTGATTAGCGTTTGCTTAAGACTGGAGCCTCTTCCTTGGGCGCTTTCCAGCTCAGCAGTTGCTGTTTGTAGTCGTAACTGGCGGCCTGGTAGTAGGTGATCGCCCGTTGGATCAAGGGGTCATCGCTACCGACGCGCAGCTCCTGGCTCTCGCCCAGGGCCTGGTCGTGGCGACGCAAACCTTGGCGCGGGCTGAGGATTGCCAGGTCCTTGCCATCAAACAGACCCAGGTGCTGGTAATTGCCCACCACCACCCGTGGAGGCAGTGGGTTGTCTTGCAGCAGGTTGCGGCCAAAGAATGTCGATTCGTAGCTCAGGTTGAGCAGGCCCAGCAAGGTCGGCGCCAGGTCGATCTGGCTGGACAGTTGAGCGGATTCCCGTGCGTCGATCAGCTTGGGCGCGTAGATAAACAGCGGAATCTGGTAGTTGGTGATCGGCAAGTCTTCCTTGCCTGCGCTGCCGGCGGTGTGGTCGGCGACGAACACGAAGATCGTATTATCGAACCAGGGCTTCTGGCGTGCAGCTTCGAGGAACTGGCCGATGGCGTAGTCAGTGTATTTCACCGCGCCGTCGCGGCCCTTGCCGGACTTGATGTCGATACGCCCGTCCGGGTAGGTGTAGGGGCGATGGTTGGAGGTGGTCATCAGTTGCAGCAAGAACGGCTGTTGCTTGGCGTAATCGGCGTCGGCCAGTTTCAAGGTCTGTTTGAACAGGTCTTCGTCGGCCATGCCCCAGGCGTTTTTGAATGAGATTTCTGCCTCGGGCACGCTGCTCTGGTCCACCACCCGATAACCGTTGCCGCTGAAGAACGCGTTCATGTTGTCGAAGTAACCGCGCCCGCCGTAGACAAACACGCTGTCATAACCGATGGCCGAGAGTTGTTGACCCAGGCTGGCGAACCCGCTTTCGCGGCCGATGCGCTTGACGATCGAACGCCCCGGCGTCGGTGGAATTGCCAGGGTAATGGCTTCCAGGCCACGGTCGGTGCGCGTACCGGTGGCATAGAAGTTATTGAAGTACAGGCTCTGTTGGCGCAACGCATCCAGATTGGGCGTGAGGTTGCGCGCATCGCCATTGCTGCCCATGTACTTGGCGCTGAAACTCTCGATGGTCACCAGTACGATGTTGGGCTTGCGCAGTGTGCCGGGGTTGGTGATGGCACGGCGAATATCCAGCGGGTCCTGGTCGATAAAGCGGGCGTTGGGCTCACTCAGTTCGGCGCGCAACTGCTTGGCGACGACATCGGCCGGCAGGCTTTTGTAGAACTGGGTGTAGTCCAATTCGTTGTTACGGAACGCGGCAAAGAACTGATAGGGGCCGTTGCTGGCCAATTCGTTGTTATACGCGTTACCGCCTTGGGTGCGCGGGCTGTCCTGGCTGACCAGTTGCAGGCTGAGGCCGGCGAGCACCAGCAGGCCCAGGGCGTTGACCAAACGGCCACGCAGCGCAGGCAAGGGCGCTGCCATCGCGGCATTGAAGGGCTTGCGCAGAGCCACGCTCAGAATCAGTGCAAGCATCGCCAGCAGGCTCAGCAGCTTGCCGATCGGGTAAGACTCCAGCAGGTTGTTCAGTACCTCATCGGAGTACACCAGGTAATCGACGGCGATAAAGTTGAAGCGCACGCCAAACTCATCCCAGAACAACCATTCGGCCACCGAGGTGAACAGCATGGCGAACAGGCTGACGGTCAGCACCGCTTGCAGGAACCAGCGATGGCCACGGCGGCGCCACAAGGCAGGCGGGCAGAGCAGCAGATACAGGCCAAGCGGTAAAGCTGCATAGGCCAGGAAACCCAAGTCGTAGAGCAAACCCACGCCAAACACCGGCAACAGGTTGCCACCGACTTCATCCAGGTGAGTGATGAGCAGCACACTGCGGGTAAGCAGGAAAACCAGTAACCAAGTACCGGTAATCAACAGCAGGTAGCGCATTGGTGCAGTTTTGATAAACCCCATGTCTATGTTCCTTAGATCAATGGGGGGCGATCTTCTTCCTGAGGCTGTAGTCAGTTTGTGAAGCTATAGTGAAAAACTTGTTCGGCTCTACAAACAGTTGAAAACCTTTATCGGCGGGGCTCTGCGCTCTATCCCTGAGCCTCGCTTGGCCTTAAGCTGCGCGAGCCAACACGGCCGTTACCGCGTACGGAGACACTGCCCATGCGAATTCTATTGGTTGAAGACAACCGCGATATCCTCGCCAACCTGGCCGATTACCTGGGGCTCAAAGGCTACACAGTGGACTGTGCGCAGGACGGTTTGTCGGGCCTGCACCTGGCGGCCACCGAGCATTACGACCTGATCGTGCTCGACATCATGCTGCCCGGCATCGATGGCTACACCTTGTGCAAACGCCTGCGTGAAGACGCGCGCCGAGATACGCCGGTGATCATGCTCACCGCGCGCGACCAACTGGATGACCGGCTGCAGGGCTTCAAGTCCGGCGCCGATGATTACCTGCTCAAGCCGTTCGCCTTGTCGGAACTGGCCGCGCGTATCGAAGCGGTGTTGCGCCGTGCCCAAGGCGGCGGGCGTCGTGCCCTGCAAGTGGGTGACCTGAACTACGACCTCGATACGCTGGAAGTCACCCGCGAAGGGCGCCTGCTCAAGCTCAACCCGGTGGGTCTGAAACTGCTCGCCGTGCTGATGCAGAAAAGCCCGCATGTTTTGCGCCGGGAAGTTCTCGAAGAAGCCCTGTGGGGCGACGACTGCCCGGACAGCGACAGCCTGCGCAGCCACGTTCATCAACTGCGCCAAGTGATCGACAAGCCTTTCGCCAAACCGCTACTGCAAACCGTGCACGGTGTGGGTTATCGCCTGGCCGAGGGTCGTGATGGAGTTTAAGCAAAGCCTTGCCCAGCGGATCATCATCGCTTTCGCCTTGATGAGTGCGTTGGTGGCGGGGGCCTTCGCCGTGGGCATCATTGCGACGGTGCACCTGGTGGAAGAGAAGTTGATCTCGGCGGGCCTGGGCGGTGACCTGCAACGCCTGTTGCTGATGGACAGCGTCGAAGACTGGAGCCACCGGCCAGAGCCGGACCAGCTGTTTTACTTCAGCGGCGGGCGTGGCGATTTTGAACTGCCCAAGGATCTGCGCCATCTGGACCCTGGGTTTCATGAGGTGTTTCGCGAGGCGTTGTCGTACCACGCCATGGTTGAAGTGGTCGATGGCCGGCGTTATGTGTTGCTGCAAGACCAGAGCGATTTCGAAGAACGTGAGCGTGTGCTGTTTGCGGTGGTGCTGGTGGGCTTCGTGCTCAGCCTGGCGCTGGCGGCGTTCCTCGGCTGGGTGCTGGCCCGCAAGGTGATGGCGCCGGTGGTACGCCTGGCTCGCCAGGTCCGTCATCGTGACCAACTGTTAGGCCTGGCTCCGCCCCTGGCGCCGGATTACGCCGCCGATGAAGTAGGCGAACTGGCGGTGGCGTTCGACGCCACCCTCGGCCGTTTGCGCCAGGCGTTGTCACGCGAGCAGCTGTTTACCAGCGATGTGAGCCATGAGTTGCGCACGCCCTTGATGGTCCTGGCCAGTTCTTGCGAACTGCTGCGCGAAAACCCGGCGATCGATCAACGTGGTCGCAACCAGGTCGAGCGCATTGCCCGTGCCTGTGAAGAAATGCGCGAGCTGGTGCAGACCTTCCTGATGTTGGCCCGCGCCAAACACGACGACGCTGCCAGTTCGCCCCAGGGCAACCTCACCCAGGTGGCCGAAGACCTGCTCGGTATCTGGCGCGAGCCCATCGAGAAAAAAGGCCTGGCGTTGATCTACCTGCCGGGCAACCCCCTGGACACCCGCTACAACACCACCTTCTTGCATGCGGTGATGGGCAACTTGCTGCGCAATGCCCTGCATTACACCGAACACGGGTTTATCCGCCTGACACTGGAGCCCAGTGGCTTCGTGGTGGAGGACTCCGGTGTCGGCATCCCCGAAGAGAAGCGCGAAGCGATGTTCGAGCCGTTCGTGCGCGGTAGCGAGAAACGTGGCGAGGGCCTCGGCCTTGGCCTGTCGCTGGTGCAACGGATCTGCGAAAGCCAGGGCTGGAGCGTAAGCCTGAGCACCATGGAGCCCAATGGCTGCCGTTTTCATGTGGAGCTCAACCCAGTCAAAACCTGACCCTTCAGTCTGTCGTTTTGCTGATGCAGACTGCCTGCTTTTCGGCGAAGATGGCCCGGTGCTACTGAATGTTTCTGTAAAGTCTTGAAATGTATGCAGTTGGACAGGACAAGATTTTCACAACGAGTTGACCTGTTGATCACAGTTCGCTGCTTAAGGTCGTAGGCATCAGTTACTGGAGACGTAAGATGCCTTCCCCGATCAAGCTGGAATTTTCTGACAAGTACGACGATCAACACGCGCAGAAATATTTGCTCAAGCATCAGGACAATCTGGCTCGCCGGTTGTCCCACAAACGCGACGAGCAGTTGGCGCGCGGCGCATTGGCCATGGCCGGTGAGCCGGGCCTGGTGTTGGACCTGCCGTGTGGCGCTGGACGCTTCTGGCCGTTACTGGCCGAAAAACCCAACCGTGTGATTATCGGAGCTGACAATTCGGCGTCGATGTTGAAGATCGCCACCGCTGCCCAACCGGCAGAGGTGGTGAAACGGGTACGCCCTTTGCAGACGTCTGCCTTTGATATCGATTTGCCAGATAATTCCGTCGACAGTATTTTCTGCATGCGCTTGATGCACCACATTGGTGAGCCGGAGCACAGGCTGACAATACTGCGCGAGTTTCAACGTGTTACCCGCGACAGCGTGATTATTTCGCTGTGGGTGGACGGCAATTTCAAGGCCTGGAAGCGCAAGCGCAGCGAAGTGCGTCGTCGCAAAAAAGGTGAGCAGGAAGGTTACCAAAACCGGTTTGTGTTACCGGCTGCTACTGTCGAGGCAGAATTCGAGCAGGCCGGTTTCCGTGTTCAGGAATCCCTGGACTTCATACCGCTCTACGCCATGTGGCGAGTGTATGTATTGCGCAAGAGGTAACAGGATGGCAGTTGAGTGCGTAGTAGGCAGTCATGTAGCTCCCGAAGAACGATTTGATTTTTTCTGGCGTCAGCAAGGTGAATGGGTGGAAGAACCCAACCGTCGCCGTGGTGGTGAAAGTGGCGTGCAGCGGGTGATCAGCCCTAACGGTCGCTTGCTCTATTGCAAGCGCCAGACCGGCCACATTTACCGCAGCTGGCTGCACCCCTTTGGGCGTCCGACCGTGCTGCGTGAGCGTGATGCCCTCAAAGGCCTGCGTTTGCTGGATGTGCGTGTGCCGGAACTGGTGTTTTGCGAAGCACGTCGCGACCCGGAGCACCAATGGAAAGCCCTGTTGGTGACCGCATCCCTGGACGGTTTCGACGAGATTGAAAACTGGTACGCCGCCGGTGGCCGCCAACAGTATGGCGAGGCGGTCCACGAGCGTCTGCTGCAAGAGTTGGCCGGCACCTTGGCCCGTATGCACAAAGGCCGCTGGCAACACGGTTGCCTGTATATCAAGCACATTTTCGTGCGGGTGACCGGTGAGCCTGATGCGGCGACAGTGGAAGTGGCCCTGCTGGACTTTGAGAAATGCCGCCAGCGCCTGACCGCTTATCGGGCCGCGTCCCACGACATGCTGCAATTGCGCCGCCATTCGTCGTGGAATGATACCGACTGGAAAAAACTCAGCTACTTTTACGAGACGGCGTTTGGCAGCGCTATCAAGGGTTTAACCAGATGAAGCTAGAAATAGCACGAGGTTTGTTTCTGGTCGGGGCATTGGGTGTTGCAGCCCTGGCCCTGGCGGTATGGGAACAACCTCGTACACAAGTGTTGAGTGCGGTAGACGGTGGCGGGCAATGCCTGCTGCCACGCATTGCCAAGACGAGTGTGGCGGCCAAGCCCGACCATGAATTGCTGTTATTCATGTTCGGCATGTCTCAAGCGATGAGGCCGCAAAGTTGAAACGATTGACCCCAAAAGGGCCTTGCGATGCAAGGCCCTTTTTTGTGTCTGACACCTCAACTGTTGTAGGAGCGAGCTTGCTCGCGAAAAGCCCACAGACGATACGTTCATTCAGGATGGTCGCGTTATCGTTGGCGATCTTCGCGAGCAAGCTCGCTCCTACAGAAGGGTAATTTCAGACCAGGTGCAGGTGGTTATCCCAGAACCCCGCCGGCAACTCCAGTGGTGTTGCCAGTAACTTTTCCTGGCGGCAGTCATAGAAGCGGCAACGCCCCTGGCCGGATGTCACCACAAACCCATCCGCCACCGCGCCCACCCCCGCACAGTCCGGCAAGGGCCCATCCAGGCGCAGTTCGGCGGTGTCCATGTCCCAGATAAAAAAGCGGTTGCCCCGCGGTGCCGTCAACGCCACCAGGCGCAGTTCGCTGTGCACCGCCACGCTGGCGGTGTAATGCCCCATCGCCTGCAACTGCTCATCGGCCACCGGGAACGCCACGAACGGCTGCCCCGGGCGCTTGATCGCCAGCAACTCGGAACGCTCCTGGGACGGGCCCATGAACTGCTGCCCGGTGAGGATGGTGCCATCGCTGGCAATGCCCATGTGCCGCACGCTGTTCATCTGCTGGGCCAGGGTTTCCTTGCTGATCAGGCTGCCGTCGCGGCGCATCAGCACCAGGCTCGGCTCCATGGCATTAAGGTTCATCTCTACCCGGCTTTCGGCTTCGGTGCGAATGCCGCCGTTGGCCACGATCAGCGTCTCGCCGTCGGGCATCCACGAGACTTGATGCGGGCCGATGCCGTGAGTGGATATCTCGCCGCTGTGCACCAGCCGCTCACCTTCGAACTTATACACACCCAACAGGCCACGGCCGGGGTCGGAGGTGTCGTTCTCGGTGGCGTACAGCCAGTCGCCGCTCTTGTGGATCACCGCATGCCCATAGAAATGGCGGTTGGCGTTCGAGGTGATGGTTTGCAGCAGTCTGCCGTCGCGCAGGTCGATCAGGTAGCTCTCGGTGCCTGGGCGACGGGCGACGAACAGTGCAATCGGCAAGGTCGGGTGGTTGATGATGTCATGGCAGCGCTGGCCGACCTGGGTGGCAAATACCGGCTTGCCGTCCAGGCGATAGCCGACAGCGTAGTGCTTGCCGTCGGCATCATCGCGCGCCGACAGCAGCAGCGGGCCTTTGTCTTTGTGCTTGAACAGCGTCCAGCCACCCAAGGTGATAGCGCTGAGCAGCACGCTGCCCACCGCCAAAGCCTGTCGCCTGAGCATCATCAGTCACCGTCGTTGGCGTTAAAGCCCAGTTGTACGCCCAGCGCCTTGGCCAGTTCGCCTTCATGCAGGCGGTGGACCACGTTGAGGCTGTCGTAAATGTCGTTGAGTTGCTGGCGCCCGGCGTCGTCGTTCAACAGTTCGTTGAGGGTGCGCTGGTTGCTGGCGAACAGTTTCAGGGACGCTGCGTAGGCGGCGTCGATTTTCTCGGCCAGTGGCTTCTGGTCCGCCGGCAGCAGGCCACGCAGGCCTTTGTTATCGACGCCTACCCATACGGTTTGAGCGGCGGCAAGGCTGGCTTCCAGGCTTTGCAGGGACGACTGGCTGCGCCAGGCATCGGCCTGGAACGGTTGTGGGATGCCCTTGGTCTGGCGGCCCATCGGGGTGCCGAGTTTTTTCTTCAGGGTGTCCAGGGCGGTCACTTGCACGCGCAGCAGGTCGGCGATGGCTTCGTGGGAATCAGCGTAGCGCTGGTTCGGAAACTTGGTCATCTGCGCGAGCATGCCGTCGGTGCTGTTCCAACTCGCCAGGATCTCTTCGGCCAGGACTTTCTGGCGTTCACCGATCGCCATCAGCAGCGGGCAATAGCGCGCTTTCTGGGCGTCGTCGGCGACGTCGGGCTTGGCGTCGTAGAGAATGTATTCGTAGGCAGACAGGCCTTGCACCACCACGCTGGATTTCGCCAGGGCCGCGGCGTCGATCTGCGGCTGGGCGCTGACCAGTTGCTCGACCTGACGGCCTACCAGGTTCTTCTTGTCTGGCCAGAATTGCACCTGCCACGCCCGGTTGCCTTCGGCCAAAGGGCCGATCAGCAGCGGTTGCAACTCGGCCCAGGCTTTTTGTGCGTGCAGGAAGTCGGCGCGGGCGGTGTCCAGGCTTTCCTTGCCTTGGCAGTAGGCCAGGGCGCTGACTGCCAGTTGACGGTCGGCCTCAACCCAGCGGCTGTAGGTTGGCAGGATCACTTGCTTGGCGATGGCCGCCGAGGTCACCGCTTGCGGGTCTTGGGGCGAGCAAGCGCCCAAGGCCAGGGCGGCGAGGCTGGTGAACAACAACTTGGGACGAAACATGTCGAGCTCCCTTCTGTAAGTGGGGCAAAGCTTATAAAGAATTCAGGAACGCCAGCAACGCGGCACGTTGCTCGGCATTGAACGACAACACATGTTGCTGCGCCGCTTGGGCTTCACCGCCATGCCACAGCACGGCTTCAAGCAGGTTGCGGGCGCGGCCGTCATGCAGGAACTGGGTGTGGCCACTCACGGTTTGCGTCAGGCCGATGCCCCACAGCGGCGGGGTGCGCCAGTCGCGGCCGGTGGCTTTGAATTCGCTACGGTTGTCGGCCAGACCTTCGCCCATATCGTGCAGCAGCAGGTCGCTGTAGGGGCGAATCACCTGGTTGGCCAGTTCAGGTTCGGCGGCATTGGCGGCCGTGGTGAACGTGGGCTTGTGACAGCCCTGGCAACCGGCCTGGTAGAACAGGTTCTTGCCGGCCAGCACTTGCGGCGTATCAACGTCCCGACGTGCGGGCACTGCGAGGTTGCGGGTGTAGAACAGCACCAGGCGCAGGATGTTATCGCTGACTTCCGGTTCACCCTCGGGGCCATTGCCGTTGGGCGCCTGTTTGCAGGCCACTTGGGCGTCGGTGCAGTCATCGAAGGGTCTCAGGGACGTGGTGAGGCCCATATCACCAGAAAACGCGTGAACGTTTTGTTGATTGAGGTTGGGCTGTCCGGCTTTCCAGCCAAAACGCCCGAGGACAGTTTTGTTCTGGGCGTCATCCCAGACCCAATTGGCGCGGCCCACGATGGCCTCTTTGTCGGCGGTCTTGGGGTTAGTGTTGCGCAGGATATCGGCATCGCTGATCGCTTCGAGCAGGCCCAGGCCGATCATCGGCGGGGCGATACGCGCCGAGAAGCGTGTGTCGGGGTGCATCGGGCCGTAGCCGAGTTGGGTGATTTGCAGGTCGGGCTTGCGCAACTCGACCAGCGTGCCGTCCTTGAACCTGACGTTGACCGGTGTGTAGTCAACCCGCACCTTGCCTTCCGGCGCGACGCCGGGCACGGCCATGTCCTGGAGTTGCCCGCCGTAGACGGGCTCGGGCACCACGCCGATCTGTTCGATGAGCTTGGCGTAGGCTGGCTGCTCTGCAATAGAGGGATGGATGGACAGGCGCACCAGCATCGACACGGCATTGGGCGCGTCAGGCAGTGGCGGGTGGCCACGGCCATCCTTGATATGGCAGTTCTGGCAGGCGTTGGTATTGAACAGCGGGCCCAGGCCATCGCGCGCCGTGGTGGTGGACGGCGCAATCACCCACGGGTTGCGAAAGAAACTGTTGCCGACGCTGAAGTCCAGGCGCCGCGTGGGCGCCAGGTTGGCCGAGGGCAGGGAAAAGGCGTTCTGGTCGCGCTTGTTTACCGTCGCCGCGCCACCGGCCCGCGATTCACCCGGCTCTGCTTTGGTGAAGCGAGGGGCGTCATCGCACGCAGTCAGGCTTAAAGCCATCAACGCTGCTGGCAGGTATAAAAGCGCACGGAACATCGAGATTCCTGGACGAGGGCAGAAAATTAAGGCGCAAAGTCTAACAGGGCAGGGCAGATTGAATAAGAGCAATTATCGTTTGGTGGCATCCCGATTCTTTCCCGTTAGAATGACCGCACATTTTTCTATGGAGGTGGCCAATGCAGGCTCTCGACGCTTTGCTCAACCGTGTTTCCGTGCCGCGTTTGCTCGACCCGGCACCGACCCAAGAGCAGCGCGACCTGCTGTTCGCCGCCGCCATGCGCGCGCCCGATCACGGCCAACTGCGCCCGTGGCGTTTCCTTACCGTGGAAGGTGCAGCGCGTGAACAGATGGGCACGCTGTTGGCCGAAGCCGCCCGCCTGCAGGACGCCGACGCACCGCAAGCCGCCATCGATAAAGCCCAGAACGGCCCGCTGCGTGCGCCGCTGGTGGTGGTGGTGATTGCACGCTTGCAAGAGCATTTCAAAGTGCCCAAGTCCGAGCAATTGCTGGCCGCCGCCTGTGCGGCCCACGGCATTCTGCTGGCGGCGTATGCCCAGGGTATTGGCGCGGTGTGGCGTACCGGCGAATTGTCCTACTCGGCTCACGTTGCCAAAGGCCTGGGGCTGGCGGCGAATGAAGAAGTGATTGGCTTTCTGTACCTGGGCACGCCGCAGAACCCACCGCGCACGGCGCCGAAGGAAGACTTGACGCCGTTCGTCCAGGCCTGGCCCGGCCGGTAATTCACCACCCTCCTGCTTTATGTGGGAGCTGGCTTGCCTGCGATGGCATCGACTCGGTTTCACAGACACACCGAGTTGTCTGCATCGCGGGCAAGCCCGGCTCCCACCCAGGTGTTTAGTATTTTCAGAACCGAATCAGACCCTGAACTGATCCATCAACTTCATTTGCTGGCTGGCCAGGGCATTGAGCTGGCTGCTGATCGCCGCTGACTCGGTAGCCTGGCCGGTGAGGGTTTCAGTCACAGTACGAATCGCCGAGACGTTGCGGTTGACCTCTTCGGCCACCGCGCTCTGCTGTTCGGCCGCGCTGGCGATTTGCAGGTTCATGTCGCTGATCACGGTGACCGCGTCGCTGATCTTGCCCAGGGCTTGCACGGCTTGATGGATCTGCCCGGCATTGCTCTGCGCCTGGTGCTGGCTGGAGTGCATGGTCGCCACTACGCCACGGGTGCCGCTCTGGATACGCTCGATCACCAGGCGGATTTCCTCGACTGAGTCCTGGGTGCGCTTGGCCAGGTTGCGCACTTCGTCGGCCACCACCGCAAAACCACGCCCGCTTTCCCCGGCGCGTGCCGCTTCAATCGCTGCGTTCAACGCCAGCAGGTTGGTCTGTTCGGCAATGCTGCGGATCACCTCCAACACTGAACCGATTTGCTCGCTGTTGACCGCCAGGGCTTCGACTTCGCCCACGGCTTTGCTGACTTCGTCGGCCAGAGTGGTGATATCACGGGTGCTCTGCTCGATGATCGACATGCCTTCGCGTGCCGACTGGTCGGCGCCGCGTGCCGCGCTGGCGGCATTGGAGGCGCTGTTGGCCACGTCGTGGGCGGTGGCGCTCATTTCGTTCGACGCGGTGGCGACCTGGTCGATTTCACGGAACTGCACCTGCATGCCTTCGCTGGTCTGGCGCGCAATAGCGGACGATTGATCGGCCGTCCCGCGGGCTTCGGTGATGCTTTGCTTGATCTGCGCAATGGTCGGCTGCAGCTTGTCGAGGAAGCGGTTGAACCAGTTCACCAACTCGCCCAATTCGTCCTTCTTGGCGTAGGCCAGGCGCTGGGTGAGGTCGCCGTCACCGCTGGCGATGTCCTTGAGCATGGCGGCCACGCTATTGATAGGGCGGGTCACGCCAGTAGCGGTCAGCCAGATCAGCAGCAAGCCCAGCAGGCCGGCGGCGGCGGCCACCAGCAGGGCTTTGAGCGTGCCCGTTGCCTGGGCCTCGTCGAGTACGGCTTGCAGTTTTTCGTTGTCGGCCAGCATTACCGCTTTGGGCAGCTTGATCACCACGCCCCAGGATTTGGCACCGGCAATCGGCTTGAGCGGGTACACGGCACGAATGGTGTCGTCCTGTTCACGGATAACCGGGCGGTCATTGGCCAGCAGTTGCACGATCTCTTTGCCTTCAGCGCCAATGCTGTCGATCAGGTTCTTACCGACTTTGGCCGGCTCACCACTGTAGGCGGCGATCAGGCCGGTGCTGGACAGAATCTCCAGGTGGGCGGCGCCGTTGAACAGGTCTTTTTGCGCCGCATCGGTGGTCGCTTGCAGGGCGGTGAGGGCGATGTCCACGCCGACGACGCCGATGACTTTGCCGTCGACGATCAGCGGCAGGGAAATGGTGGTCATCAGTACCGGTTTGCCGGCCACCGTGTCTTCGTACGGGTCCAGCAGGCAAGTGCTGCGCGTGTCCCGTGGGCAGGTGTACCAGATGTTGTAGGGCGTACCGCTGAGGTTGAGGGTGGTCTTGGTCAGGTCATCTTCGACCATGATGGTGTTCTGGCCTTCGCCGCCAGCCCGGCTCCAATAGCTGGAAAACCGGCCTTTTTCATTGGAGACGCGCGCCTTGTCGTCGATGAATTCGCTGTCCTTGCCATCCAGCCCGTTGGGTTCGAACGACAACCAGATGCCCAGCACCTTGGTGTTGCGCTCGAACGCGGTTTTAACGCTGCGGTTGAGTTCTTCACGCAGGGCTCCGGCTTCCAGGGAACGCTGGGTGCCCAACTGACGCAGGTCTTTGATCTGGTCGGCAAGGGCGGTGATTACCAGCAGGTTTTCGCCGAAGGTCTGCTGTAAGTGGCCGGCCTGTTCGGCCGCTTTGGATTGCAGCAACTGCTCCACGCTGGCGGTGAGCATTCGTGAGCTTGAATCACTGACCAACCGATCGTTCTGGTTGGTGTTGTAGATATTGATGCCGACCACCAGTGCAATCACACCCAGCAGACACAGGCCGGACAGCAACACGATTTTCAAGCGGATGGAGATGGTGTCGAACATAGGTTCACTCACGAATGGACTTGTTGGAATGCACGCAAACGCGCCAAGTCCCTTCGGCGTCATGCCTGAAACATCGGCGTCACAAATCAATTCATGAGGAAGAGGCGATGAGCGGTAGGAAAACGCCTACAGGCCGCCTTAGACGGGACGTGCCAGCTGTTCGGGGCGGGACCAGATCCACAGGTTGCCCAGGCTCATCCCGGCAATCGCCAGGTACACCGGCCAGCCGTGATCGAGCATCACCAGCATCAACGCGGCGCACAGCAACATGCTCACCGTGGCGCTGACCTTGGCTCGACGGGCGATGATCTTGCCATTGCGCCAGTTGGACAGGATCGGCCCGAACAGGCGGTGGTTTTCCAGCCAGGCGCTGAGGCGCGGCGAGCTTTTGGTGGCGGCCCAGGCGGCGAGCAGGATGAATTCGGTGGTGGGCAACCCCGGTATCACAATCGCCACCAAGCCGATCCCCAGGCTGACGTAGGCCAGCAGGCCAAAGAGGACTTGGGCGATTTTGGAGGAGGATTGGGGTTTGCCGGTCATGGGTAGGGAGATCGCAGAAAATCAATTTGAAATGAGGGCTAAATGTGGGAGCGGGCTTGCTCGCGAATGCGGTGTATCAGTCGCCTGATCTATTGGCTGAACTACTGCATTCGCGAGCAAGCCCGCTCCCACATTTGATTGCATTTCAATCCAGGGTTACGCCAGTTCTGGGGCGCTAGCGTACGCCTGTTCCAGCAACACGGTGAAGCGCACAAACGCATCAATCGCGCCTTTTTCCACCGCAGCTTCTTCTTCGGCACTGAATGTCAGGCCGTCGAGGGTGCGGGTGAAACTCTTCCAGCCCTCGGCGCGACCGCCGGCCGGCTCGCCCAGGTGGCGCGCACCGAAGGTTTCACTCAGGCCCAGGCCCACGGCGCGCTTGATCAGGAACGCCGCGCCCAGCTTGGAGCCTTCAGAGACGAACAGCCAGCCCAAAGCTTCAGCTTTGCTGGGGTTGTTCACCGCGCCGGCAACCGGGGCCGGGATTTCGGTGTCCAGGTCTGCCAGGTCGAGCTTGGCCGCTTCGGCGCGGCAGCGGGCGGCCAGGTCAGGGATGATCTGGTTCAGCTCGGCATCGTTGTACAGGGCCACCAGTTCCGATTGGAACAGGTACTGGGCCACGACGAAGCGGGCGAAGTTGGCCCGG
Organism: Pseudomonas sp. FJ2-5-13; assembly: GCF_029201605.1. Taxonomy (NCBI): domain Bacteria; kingdom Pseudomonadati; phylum Pseudomonadota; class Gammaproteobacteria; order Pseudomonadales; family Pseudomonadaceae; genus Pseudomonas; species Pseudomonas sp. FJ2-5-13. The sequence goes on along the minus strand of NZ_CP104045.1, from coordinate 4,820,697 downwards.
GTTTCGAACGGCGCGTGAGCCTTCACCAATGCGTCGAGCTTGGTGTGCGGCTCGTTGGTGATTTGGTTCAGGCGTTGGGAGCGCAGGCTTGGGCGTTCTGCGGTGGAAGAAGCGGTCATGAAAAAAGTCCTTGAGAAGAGAAGCGCCTGGGTGCCCTTAAAGAGAGCTGTTATCAACTAGACGAACAAGAAGACGCGGCACAGTAAAAAATCCTCACCTCGCCGCAGATGCATGGGCGGCGAGGTGGGGCGCATGGGTCAGATGTCCCAGATCACGTTGATCGCGAAGTTGCGACCGGGCTGGGTCAGGCGGTCGAGGTTGGCCGGGCCGGTGACACCGGCTTCGCCGACGCTGTCATAGCTGCGCACGTCATCCCAGTTCCAGTACTTCTTGTCGGTGAGGTTGTAGAGGCCACCGTTGACGGTCACGTCTTTGCTCACCTTGTAGTAAGCGGTCAGGTCGAGGATGCCGAAGCCCGGGGTTTTGAACGGGCCATCGGTGCCGCCGTCGGGCGCGTGGAAGGTCGTGCTGTCGACGCGGTCCTGTTTCTTCACCACGGTCCAGCTCAGCAGGCCACCGTAGTTGTCCTGGTCGTAGCCCAGGCCAAACACGCCCTTGAGTGGGTTGACGCTGTTCAGCGGTTCGCCATTGTCGTCGTTGCGACCGTAGGTGTAGGCAACCGAGCCCTGGGTATACAGGCCCTTCGGCGCGCCGAAGGTATCCAGGTTCAGGCGGCCCTTGGCTTCCACGCCCTTGATGGTGGCGCGTTTGATGTTGACCGCCTGGAACTGTTCCACGGTGCCGCCGACCACGGCGTTGTCTTCGTCGATAAAGTCACGGTACTTGTTGTAGTACACCGCAATATCGAAGGAGCCTTCGTCGAACTTGCCGCGAATCCCGGTTTCGATGCCTTTGCTGGTTTCTGGCTTGAGGTCGGGGTTGGGTTCGACGGTGTAGCCCAGGTTCAGGTTTTCGAAGCGACCGTACAGGGCCTTGGCGGACGGCGTGCGGAAGCCCTCGGCGTACTGGCCGAACCAGGTGTAGTTGTCGGTCAGGGCGTAGGTGAGGCCGAACTTGGGCGTGACGCGGTTCCAGGTTTTGTCTTTGCCGTCGACGGCATACTCGCCGGTCGGGTTGACGGTGTTGAGGAACTCCTGGGTCAGCTTGGGCTTGAGCCGGGTGTAGTCATAACGCACGGCGGGCAGGAAGGTCCATTTGTCCCAGGTGATCTGGTCCTGGGCGAACAGCGAGTAGGTGTTGATGGTCGGGTCGGGGAAGTCGCTGGCCTTCTTCACGCTGTCGCCGGCTGACGGGCTGGGCCCGCCAATGGCGGTGCAGCCGGCGCCAATGGCCAGGCACGAGGCCGAGCCTTCGCGGGAACCGGTGACTTTCTGCTGCTTGAGGGTGGTGCCGTAGGTGACCTGGTGCTCGGTTTCACCCAGGCTGAAGGCCTTGTCTAACTGAGCGTCGAAGACCCACTGTTTTTCTTCGTAAAGCGTGTCGCGGGTGCGCAGCACGCGACGGCCGGCCTGGTAGATTTCGGCGGTGGTCTGGTCGGTCTTGGCGATCTGGTAGTTGAGGCTGGTCTTGATGCGGTCGGCAATCGGCGACTCCAGGGCGAAGGTGTTTTCCAGGCCGAAGCGCTCGCGGGTGATGGTGTCGTTACCGCGACGGTCGCGGTACAGGTTCATGCCCCGGCCACCGATGAACGGGCCGCCCACTGCGTTTTTCAGATTGACGTCGCGGTCATCCTTGAACTTCTCGTAGGTCAGGCCCAAACGGTTGTCATCGCCATAGTTCCAGCCCAGCTTGGCCAGCACGTTGGTGGTGCGCGCATCTTCCGGGTTGGCGCCGGTGCGGGCCAGGCCGGTGGCGTTATTGCCGTCGTAGGATTCGGTTTCATGGCCGTTGCGCTGGCTCAGGTGCAGCAAGCCGTCGAAGTCCTGCACACGCCCGGCGAAGGTGCCGGAGGTCAGCCAGCTCTCGTCGGCGGAGCTGTAGCCGGTCTTCAGGCGGGCGCCGACGTCCTGGCCTGGCTTGATGATGTCGTCCGGGTCGAGGGTGAAATAACTCACCGCGCCGCCGATGGCGCTGCTGCCATACAGGGCCGAGGCCGGGCCGCGCAGGATCTCCACGCGTTTGACGATTTCCGGGTCGACGTAGTTGCGGCGGGTCTTGGCGTAGGGGCCGTTGAAGAAGTTGTCGGGCACTTCGACGCCATCCACCTGGGTGAGGACGCGGTCGCCGTCGATACCGCGAATGTTGTAGCCGGCGTTACCCGAGCGGGTACCGGCGCCGCCGACGGAGACGCCGGGTTCGTAGCGCACCAGTTCACGGATGTTGTTGACGTTCTGGCGGTCCAGCTCTTCGCGATCATGCACGCTGACGGTGCTCGGTACGCTGTTCACATCCTGTTCGTTACGGGTGGCGCTGATGGTCACCTGTTGCAGGGCGAGGGCGCTGCCGGCGCTACGTTTTTCCAGCACGATATTGTTGCTGCCCAGTTTGCGATAGCTCAGGTTGGTCCCCACCAACAGCCGCTCCAGGGCTTTTTCCGCTGGCAGCGGGCCGCGCACGCCCGGGGACGAAACGCCCTGGCCCAGTTCGGCCGGCAGGCCGACTTGCCAGCCGGTCACGGCGGTAAAGGCATTAAGCGCCGACACCAGTGGCTGCTGTTCAATGCTGAAGGTGTAATTGGCGTGGCTGCGAGCGGCAGGTTCGGCGGCGGTGGCGCTCATGACGGGCGCGCCAGCCAGCAGGATCGCGGCGGTCAGCAAGGACAAAACGGGCGAAGCAGACCGGCGGTTGAAACGAGAGGACATCGAGAGCGCTCCGGGATACGAATCTTATAGTTGCGAACCGAACCAAATAGGAATCAGTTGCATTGGCTATAACGAGACGTATCGCCGGTTAACATCGAGTAAAAATAATTCTCATTTAGTTCAGGATCACGAGTGCCGGGTATTCCGACAGCTTGGCCGAGGTGATGTGGGCCAGGGAGCGCACCACGTCCAGGGGTTGGTCCAGGCGGTAGTTGCCGGTGACGGCGACGCTGGCCAGTTGCTCGTTGTTGTTGACGATCCAGCCGGGGTAATAGCGGCGCAGCTCAGCCAGCACTTCGCTCAGCGGGCAGTTTTCGAACACCAGACGGCCCTGGACCCAGGCCAGGTCTTTGCTGGCATCGAGCTTGGCCGGTTGGCCGAAACCCTTGGGGCCGATGCGGATGCTTTCACCGGCGCTCAGGCGCACACGGGCATCGTCGAACGTGTTGCTCAGGTCGACATCGCCGCGCTGCACCTGGACCTGGGCTTCGCCATTGAGGTAGCGCACGGCAAAGGCGGTGTCACGCACGCTGGCGCGCACCGGGCCGGCGTCGATCTCCAGGGGCAGGCCACGGGTGGGTGCTATCTCAAAGAACGCTTCGCCCTGGTACAGGCGGGCAATGCGCTGATGGTCCTTGATGCTGCTGGAAAAGGCCGAGTTGGTGTTCAGCAGCACCTTGGAGCCATCGTCCAGTTGCAGGCGCTGGCGCTCGCCCACCACCGTCAGATGGTCGGCCTGCAAGCGCACCGGCAGGTTGCTGAAACTGAACAGGCCGACCAGCAACACGGCGGCGGTGGCCAGGGGTTTCCAGTGCGGTTTGATCCGGCGCCAACCGCTGGGCTTGCGCGGTGCGGCGAGGGCCACGGCGGCGCTGTGTACCGGTGCGTCACCCCAGGCGGCCTGGGCCTTGCTGAAGGCGTGGACATGGGCCGGATCCTGGGCCAGCCAGGCGTCGAACGCGGCCTGCTGCCCAGGTTGCGGGCACTGCAAGGCGATCAGCCAATCGAGGGCTTGGTCCATGGCCGCGTCTTGCAACACCTCATGAGCCAACGCATGGGGGCGCAGTTTATTCGGGTCCGTCACGGTGTTCCTCGGGTCTTCGCCACGTTCTATTCATTTTTCCTACAGCTTGGATCGACACCTCTGTCGGGTGAAGCTTAAGGCTGATCCAGCCGTTCGGCCACACCCACACAGATGGCCATGATCAATTTGAGTTCCTTTTGCACTGTGCTCAAGGACACACCCAACTGATCGGCAATCTCCTGATAGCTGCAACCGTGTAGGCGGCTGAGGATGAAAATCCGCTGCTGGCGGGCGCTCAACTGGCCGAGGCTCACACTCAGGTGCTCCAGCAGTTGCTCGGCCTGGGTGGCTTCCTCCGGCGTGCTGGCCGGCGCGGCGACGCTTTGCAGGACATCCAGTGGGACATCCTCCTGCAGGGTACGCGCCTGAATCCTGCGCGAGCGCAAATGATCCAGCGCCAGGTTACGGGCTGTCTGGTAGACAAAAGGTTCAAGGTGGTCGATTGGCCGCTCGCTCAGGGCCCGAGTCACGCGCAGGTAGGTTTCCTGCAACAGGTCCTCGGCAGTGCTGTGGTTATGCACCATGCGTTGCAGAGTTCGTAGCAGGATCACCCGTTGGGTGAGGAAGACGTGGTTGAAGCGAGATTGGCTCACAGTGATACCAGACCGATTTGCAGTGAATGATAATGCTTATCATCAACTGAAATGGCAAGTGGCTATTTCGCTGGGCCAGCGCAGGTGCAAGGAGATGCACTAAACCCATGTGGGAGCGGGCTTGCTCGCGAAAGCGGTATGTCAGTCAACGAATAGGCCAACTGAGCCACCGCATTCGCGAGCAAGCCCGCTCCCACACGCGCCCGGCTCCCTCAAGAGGGGCTTATTCGGCGTTACACAGCGCCAGGCAGTTATCCAGCATACGGTTGGAGAAGCCCCACTCGTTGTCATACCACGCCAGCACTTTGAGCAATTTGCCGCTGACCTTGGTGTGATTGGCGTCGAAGATCGACGACAGCGGGTTATGGTTGAAGTCGCTGGAAACCAGCGGCAGGGTGTTGTAGCCGAGGATCTTCGAATGCTGGCTGGCGTGTTTGAGCAAGGCGTTGACCTCATCGGCCGTGGCTTCTTTTTTCAGCTGCACGGTGAGGTCCACCAGGGACACGTTAATCACCGGTACACGCACCGCCATGCCGGTCAGCTTGCCTGCCAGTTCCGGCAGCACCAGGCCCACTGCTTCAGCGGCGCCGGTCTTGCTCGGGATCATGTTCTGGGTGGCCGAGCGCGCGCGGTACGGGTCGGTGTGGTACACGTCGGTGAGGTTCTGGTCGTTGGTGTAGGCGTGGATGGTGGTCATCAGCCCGCTTTCGATGCCTAGCTCGCGATGCAGCACCTGGGCCACCGGCGCCAGGCAGTTGGTGGTGCACGATGCGTTGGAAATGATCTGGTGGGATTGACGCAAAATGTCATGGTTTACCCCGTAGACCACCGTGGCGTCCGCGCCTTTGGCCGGGGCGGAGATGATCACCTTGCGCGCGCCGGCACTAATATGGGCGGCAGCCTTGTCACGGTCGGTGAACAGGCCGGTGCATTCGAACACCACGTCAATCTTGTGCGCAGCCCACGGCAGGTCGGCGGGGTTGCGAATGGCACTCACGGCAATCCGGTCACCATTGACGGTCAGGCTTTCCTGATCGTGGGCGACCTCTGCGTCGAAAGTGCCGTGTACGGTGTCGTACTTGAGCAGGTGGGCATTGATCGAGCTGTCGCCCAAATCGTTGATGGCGACGATCTGCAAATCCTGGCGATAGCCTTGGGTATACAGTGCGCGCAGGACATTACGGCCGATACGGCCAAAACCATTGATTGCGATTCGAAGAGTCATCGGAAAGTGCCTGTCGTCGATTTGTTGTAAGAATTACAAGATTATTCGCATAAAAATAGAAAACAAGCCTTTTTAGTGGCAATATTTTGTTCAATCTACAACGAGTGACCTGAATCAACTGGTCCGATGATCCAAACGACCCCCTGCCATCCCATGAGCCGTGGGCGTTTGATCAGCATAGACTCTCAGGTCGCCACATCCGTTAGCCTGGAGTTCTATACATGCATCCCCGCGTTCTTGAGGTCACCGAACGGCTTATCGCCCGCAGCCGCGCCACCCGCGAGGCTTACCTTGCGCTCATTCGCGGCGCAGCCAGCGACGGTCCGATGCGCGGCAAGCTGCAATGCGCCAACTTCGCCCATGGCGTGGCCGGTTGCGGCACCGAAGACAAAAACAGCCTGCGCATGATGAATGCCGCCAACGTGGCAATTGTTTCTTCTTATAACGACATGCTCTCGGCGCATCAGCCCTACGAGCATTTCCCCGAACAAATCAAAAAGGCCCTGCGCGAAGTCGGCTCGGTCGGCCAGTTCGCCGGCGGCACCCCCGCCATGTGCGACGGCGTGACCCAGGGCGAGCCGGGCATGGAGCTGAGCCTGCTCAGCCGTGAAGTCATCGCCATGTCTACGGCGGTAGCGCTGTCCCACAACATGTTCGACGCCGCGCTGATGCTGGGCATCTGCGACAAGATCGTCCCTGGCCTGATGATGGGTGCGCTGCGCTACGGCCACCTGCCGATGATCTTCGTGCCGGGCGGGCCGATGCCGTCGGGTATCTCCAACAAGCAGAAGGCCGATGTGCGTCAGCGCTACGCCGAAGGCAAGGCCAGCCGCGAAGAACTGCTGGAATCGGAGATGAAGTCCTACCACAGCCCCGGCACCTGCACCTTCTACGGCACCGCCAACACCAACCAGTTGCTGATGGAAGTCATGGGCCTGCACTTGCCCGGCGCTTCGTTCGTCAACCCGTACACGCCGCTGCGCGATGCGTTGACCCGCGAAGCCGCGCACCAGGTCACGCGCTTGACCAAGGCCAATGGCAACTTCACGCCGATTGGCGAGATTGTCGACGAGAAGTCCATCGTCAACTCCATCGTTGCGCTCAATGCCACCGGCGGCTCCACCAACCACACCATGCACATGCCGGCTATCGCCATGTCGGCAGGCATCATCCTGACCTGGCAGGACATGGCCGACCTCTCCGAGGTGGTGCCGACCCTGTCCCACGTGTATCCAAACGGCAAAGCTGACATCAACCACTTCCAGGCGGCGGGCGGTATGTCGTTCCTGATCCGCGAACTGCTGGAAGCCGGCTTGCTCCACGAAGACGTCAACACCGTGGCCGGCAAGGGCCTGAGCCGCTATATCCAGGAACCTTTCCTGGTCGACGGCGAACTGGTCTGGCGCGACGGCCCGATCGAAAGCCTCGACGAAACCATCCTGCGCCCGGTGGCTCGTGCGTTCTCGCCGGAAGGCGGCTTGCGCGTGATGGAAGGCAACCTTGGCCGTGGCGTGATGAAGGTTTCGGCAGTAGCGCCGGAGCATCAGGTGGTCGAAGCGCCGGCGGTGGTGTTCCAGGACCAGCAGGACCTGGCCGATGCCTTCAAGGCCGGCCTGTTGGAAAAAGACTTCGTCGCGGTGATGCGCTTCCAGGGGCCGCGCTCCAATGGCATGCCCGAATTGCATAAGATGACCCCGTTCCTGGGCGTGTTGCAGGACCGTGGTTTCAAAGTGGCACTGGTGACAGATGGGCGAATGTCCGGCGCGTCGGGTAAGATCCCTGCCGCGATCCACGTCAACCCCGAAGCCCAGAGCGGCGGGCCGCTGGCGCGGGTCCAGGATGGCGATATCATCCGTGTGGATGGCGTTACCGGCACCCTGGAGCTTAAGGTGGACGCCGAAGTATTTGCAGCGCGCACGCCTGCCACGGGCCTGTTGGGCAATAACGTGGGAGCCGGTCGCGAGCTGTTTGCATTCATGCGCTTGGCCGCAAGCTCCGCAGAGCAGGGCGCCAGCGCCTTTACCTCTGCCTTGGAGACGCTTAAGTGAAGCTTGCGCTGGTCGGTGACATCGGGGGGACTAACGCCCGTTTTGCGTTATGGCGGGATCAGGAACTGCATTCGATCCGCGTGCATGCCACGGCGGATCACGGCAGCCCTGAAGAGGCGATCAAGCTCTACCTCAAAGAAGAGGGCCTGCAAATCGGCGACATCGGTGCGGTGTGCCTGTCGGTGGCCGGGCCGGTGAGCGGCGATGAATTCAAGTTCACCAACAACCACTGGCGCCTGAGCAAAACCGCGTTTTGCCAGGCCCTGCAGGTGGATGAACTGTTGCTGGTCAACGATTTCTCGGCCATGGCCCTGGGCATGACCCGGCTCAAGCCCGACGAATTTCGCGTGGTCTGCGAAGGCACGCCGGAACCCTTGCGCCCGGCCGTGGTGATCGGCCCGGGCACCGGCCTTGGCGTCGGCACCTTGCTGGACCTCGGCGCAGGCCGCTGGGCAGCATTGCCGGGGGAGGGTGGGCATGTCGACCTGCCCCTGAGCAGCCCACGGGAAACCCAATTGTGGCAACACATCTACAGCGAGATCGGGCATGTCAGCGCCGAAACCGCGTTGAGCGGTGGCGGCTTGCCACGGCTGTACCGGGCGATTTGTGCGGTGGATGGGCATGAGCCGGTGCTGGACACCCCCGAAGCCATCACGGCGGCGGGCCTGGCCGGTGACCCGGTGGCCATGGAAGTTTTGGACCAGTTCAGCATCTGGCTGGGCCGGGTGGCGGGCAATAACGTCTTGACCACCGGTGGGCGCGGTGGCGTGTACATCGTGGGTGGGGTGATACCGAGGTTTGCCGACTTCTTTATCAACAGCGGTTTCGCCAAAAGCTTTGCGGATAAAGGCTGCATGAGCGACTACTTCAAAGGTATTCCGGTGTGGTTGGTGACGGCGCCGTATTCCGGGCTGACTGGGGCGGGTGTGGCGCTTGAGCAAGCTTTTGCATAGGTCATAATGGCGCCATCGCAGGCAAGCCAGCTCCCACCGTCTGGAATGCATTCCAAGTGTGGGAGCTGGCTTGCCTGCGATGGCGGCCTAAAGGGCACCCGATGATTTAAGCCAGGCCATAACAACAAGGAGGCCCCCGTGAGCGTAATCAGTAAATCCATTCTCCTCGTCGACGACGACCAGGAAATCCGCGAATTGCTGCAAACCTACCTCAGTCGCGCCGGCTTTCAGGTCCGTGGCGTGTCCGATGGCGCGGGGTTCCGCCAGGCGATGAACGAGGCACCGTGCGACCTGGTCATCCTCGATGTGATGTTGCCAGACGAAGACGGCTTCAGCCTGTGCCGCTGGATCCGCCAGCACCCGCGCCAGGCGCAGGTGCCGATCATCATGCTCACCGCCAGTTCCGACGAAGCCGACCGCGTGATCGGCCTGGAGCTGGGCGCCGATGACTATATCGGCAAGCCGTTCAGCCCCCGCGAGCTGCAGGCGCGCATCAAGGCACTGCTGCGCCGCTGCCAATTCGGCCAGGAGCGCAGCAGTGGCGGCGATGTGTGGGTGTTCGATGAATGGCGCCTGGATATGATCAGCCACCGCTTGTTTCATGTGGACGGCGAAGAGGTGATCCTCTCCGGTGCCGACTTTGCCTTGCTCAAGTTGTTTCTCGACCACCCGCAGCAGATTCTCGACCGTGACACCATCGGCAACGCCACCCGTGGCCGTGACCTGATGCCCTTGGACCGTATCGTCGACATGGCCGTCAGCCGCCTGCGCCAGCGCCTGCGCGACACCGAGAAACCCCCGCGGCTGATCCGCACCGTGCGTGGCAGCGGCTATCAACTGGCAGCCAGCGTGGTTGCCGGCAATGCCCACTGAACCGCTGAGCGAACGTCGCCGCCGCTTCCCGGTACCCCGCTCGCTGCTGGGGCGCATGTTATTGCTGACCTTGCTGGCGGTGTTGTTCGCCCAGGCGCTGTCCAGCGTGATCTGGGTGTCGCAATTGCGCGCTACCCAGCTTGAGGGCCTGGTGACCAGCGCCCGCAGCCTCGCGCATTCAATGACCGCCAGCGTGAGTTACTTCCGGTCGCTGCCGGTGGCCTATCGCCCGTTAGTACTGGACCAATTGCGCAGCATGGGCGGCACGCGTTTTGTAGTGACCCTCAACGATCGCCCGCTGGACATGCAGATACTGCCCGAAACCCCGCGCAAGCAAGCGGTACTGGTGGCGGTGGATGAAGTGCTGCGCCAGACCCTGGGCGCCGACGTGCATATCTCGGTAGAGTTCGTCAGCGCCGAAGACCTGCGCATCTTCAATGCCGGCCTGAAGCTCGACGAACTGCCACGCTCCTGGGCCCATTACGCGCTAACCCTGGAGCCGGTGAACCCGCCGGTGCTGGTCACCCAGATTCAACTGGCGCCCGGCGAATGGCTGTACATCGCCTCGCTGTTGCCCGAGCCCTACACCAGCCTGGAAGAACAAGGCCTGCCGTCCCAGCAGGTGTGGTTTATCGTGCTCACCAGCGGTTTTCTGCTGCTGTTCATCGGCCTGCTGGTGCACTGGCAAAGCCGGCCGCTCAAGCGCCTGGCACGAGCGGCGCGGGACATGTCCCTGGGCGCCGATGTGGAGCCGGTGGCGGAAGGCGGCGGCAGTGAAGTGGTGGAAGTGGGCCGTGCATTCAATGCCATGCGTGAACGCATCAGCCGTTACCTGACCGAGCGCAGCCAGCTGTTCAGCGCGATTTCCCATGACCTGCGCACACCCATCACCCGCCTGCGCCTGCGCGTGGAATTGCTGGAAGACGAGAACCTGCAAAACAAATTCGGCCGTGACCTGGATGAGCTGGAATTGCTGGTCAAGGGCGCGCTGCAATGCGTGAAAGACACCGACATCCACGAAAACATCCAGCCGGTGGACCTCAACCACGTCCTCGAATGCCTGGTGGAGCCGTACCTGGCACCCCATGGCAATGGCCGAGTGACCCTCGATGGGGCGGCGCTGTCAGCCTACCCAGGCAAGCCGCTGGCGCTCAAGCGTTGCATCGGCAACCTGATCGACAACGCGCTCAAGTACGGGCAGAACGCGCATTTGCATATCGAGGACGATGGCGTGCAGTTCATCCTGCACGTGGATGATGAAGGCCCAGGCGTGCCGCAGCAGCGACTGGAGCAAGTGTTTGAACCGCACTTTCGCCTGGCCGGCCAGCAGCAGGGTTACGGGTTGGGGTTGGGGATTGCGCGCAACATTGCCCACAGCCATGGGGGCGAAGTAAGTTTGCAGAACCTGCGTGAAGGCGGCCTGCGCGTCACCTTGCAGCTCCCCCGCGGATTAGACTGAATATACGCAGACCTACTGTGGGAGCTGGCTTGCCTGCGATAGCCATAGGTATCTACACAACTTTGCAGCCTGTAGCAGCCGACGGTAACCACGATGCGAAGCGAGCCGCTCTTGATCTTGATCTGCTTTTGATCTCAGGCGGCCCCCCAAATCACTGGCGGATTACGGGCACACCGAGCCTAGGCGAGGTGCCGAGTGGTGGGGCAAGAGCGTTTTGCTTACTTTTGCGCTTTTCAAAAGTGAGCCGCCGTCAGGGCGGAACCCTAAGTAGCCGTTACCGCAGCAATGGATATATACCCAATCCAACTGTGTCGCCTGCCAGGCCGCCTTCGCGAGCAAGCCCGCTCCCACAGTTGGATCGTGGGGCATCAGGTAGATAAGTGTCGGCTGCCAGGCCGCCATCGCAGGCAAGCCAGCTCCCACATTTTGCTACGCACGCATCAGATGCTTTGGCGCAACCGGGCCAAGTCGCGCAGCGGCGGCGCACCAAACAACCGGCTGTACTCCCGGCTGAACTGCGACGGGCTTTCATACCCCACCCGATACCCCGCCGCCGAAGCCTCCAGCCCTTCGGCGATCATCAGCCGCCGCGCTTCCTGCAAGCGCAGTTGCTTCTGGTATTGCAGCGGGCTCATGGCGGTGATCGCTTTGAACCGGTGGTGCAAGGTCGAGACGCTCAGGTTCACTTCCTTGGCCAGGTCGTCGATACGCAGCGGCTGTTCGTAGTTGCCATTCAACCAGGTGATTGCCTGGCTCACCCGATGGCTCTGGCTGTTAGCCACAGCAATTTCATACAGGCGATAACCCTGCGGGCCACGCAGCAAACGGTAGAGGATTTCACGGTTGATCAGCGGCGCGAGCATCGCGATGTCTTTAGGCGTGTCCAGCAAGCGGGTCAGGCGCAGCACCGCATCGAGCAGTGCGTGATCAATGCGGTCGACGTACATGCCTCGCGAGGTCGGGCGTGAGGGCACGCCCATTGGCCCGGCCTCTGCGATCAGCGCGGTGAGCTGCGCCGGGTCGATGTTGATGCGCACCGAGAGGTTCGGGTCCTCGGCGGTGGCGTCGATGATGCGGCCGGCCACCGGCATTGCCACCGAGAACACCAGGTAGTTGAGCGGGTCGTAGGCAAAGATCTCGTCGGCCAGGCGCACTTCCTTGCTGCCACTGGCGAGGATGCACAGCGCAGGTTCCACCAACACCGGCATGAAATCCCGGGGCGCGTTGTGGCGGTTCAAGTACAGCGAGGTGATCGCCGTGCCGTAGGAGCCGTCCTCCCAGGTATGGCGGTGCACGATACTGGCCAGCTCGGCGCGTTGTTTCTCCATCTCGGCATCAAGGGGAACGGGCTTGGATTCGGGCGACGGCATGGGGTGTCCTCTACACGCGGCTTTGATGGGCTCAGCTTAGCGGCGGCTGTTCAAATAGTGTTACGTCGATTCTGCAGCATCCTTGCCTGATCCTGCGAGATAGCGTGAATCAGGCAAGTGCGCAGCCTGTCATCTGCCTGAAACATGGGCTCTGGGCCTGGAATAAATCCTGGGGTCGGACGTCCTCCCTACGCTTCTCGCAGGATTGTGCAATAAGCCTGCAGGAATTGACTAACCGCGCTTACCGCCGCGCCGCTATCTTTGATCCTGTGGCAACACGCCCTCATTGTGCTTGCCGAGCATCACTTCTCAACGGGAGAGTCGAACATGTCCACCCCCATTCCCGCGAGCCATATGGCCTTTATCCGTGCCCGTAGCGGGTGCAGCACCGAACTCGGTGCACGCTTGAGCAGTTTGATTGAACCGGGTCGCCAGGCCCAGGGTTGCCTGCAATTCTCGTTGCAGCACTCCCAGGTCGACCCCGATGTGTGGCTGGTGTCCGGGTTCTGGAGCAGCGAGCAGGCCATGAGCGCCTACTTCAGCTCTCCGGCCCTGATGATCTTCACCGAGCTGTTGAACGACATGGTCGTGCGCAGTATGGACTTCCAGACTTTTACCGACGCATCGGCCGCACAGGCGTACGGCGAGTACCTGCAACTGGCCGGTTAGCGGTTAGAATGGCCGACTTTCCATTGGCCAGGACCTGCAACATGGCACGTAAACAATTTGCCCACCACGAAGCCGTTTCCGCCGTAGTACCGGGCGAAGGTGGCTACAGCGCCGCCGTCGCCGTCAAGGCACTGGATGGCATGGGCGCACCCAGGTTTCACAAGATCCTTGATGGGCAGACGTTCAAGACGGCTTCGGATGCTGATGATGCGGCGACGCTGCAACTTGAGCGTCTGGTCGATGTGGATGCAGAAGGCCAACTGACCTGGGCTCCCGCCGCACTGTAGGAGCGCGCTTGCTCGCGAAAAACTCAAGAGCACCGCGTTCAGCCTGGTGCCCCGCGTTATCGTTGACGATCTTCGCGAGCAAGCTCGCTCCTACAGGGGCTATTGAGGTCTGTACATCTTGAACAGCGCTTCCGGCCCCAGCTGGAAATAATCCGCCGGGCCACCCCCACGCAAAATCGGCTCGGCGGCAGCGGTGTCGTAGATCCCATCCTTGAGCAACCACTTGGCGATGTGCACCGCAACCACCTCGCCCAGCACCAGCCAGCTTGGCACCAACTGTTGGTCGGCACGTTGCAGTTGGATGATCTGCGTCACCTTGCACTCGAACGACACCGGGCTCTCGCCCACCCGTGGTACGCCGACGATTTTCGAAGCCACTGGCGTTAAGCCGGAGAGTTCGAATTCATTCACCTCGGGCGATACCGGCGCGCAGCTCTGGTTCATCTGCTCGGCCAGCGGGCGGGTGGCCAGGTTCCAGACGAACTCGCCGGTCTGTTCGATATTGTTCAGGCTGTCTTTGCGCCCGACACTGGAAAACCCAATGATCGGCGGAATGTAGTTGAACGCATTGAAGAAGCTGTAGGGCGCCAGATTCAGGCGGCCTTCGCGGTCGTGGGAGGAGATCCAGCCAATCGGGCGTGGGCCGACGATGGCATTGAACGGGTCGTGAGGCAGGCCGTGGCCGTTGGCGGGTTCGTAAAAGTGGATATCGTCAGGCATGGCCGGGGTTCCTGCTACGCGGTTTGAGAGACCGTCATAGTGCAATTCATGGCGGTGAATTTCCACGGTGCCCATGGATTTTTCATACATAGGCCACCTATTTTTCACAGCTTTCCCTTCAGTCTGCGCCCAAGGTCAATACCCCCTATAAGACTGAGCCTTGGAGCCATCTACTGCATGAACAAACTTCCTCAGATCACCTTGGCGTTCTGGGTCATGAAAATCTGCGCAACCACCTTGGGCGAAACCGCCGGGGATTTGCTGTCGATGACCTTGAACGTTGGTTACGCCATCAGCTCCATGATCCTCATCAGCGTGTTCCTGGTGACCCTGGTGACGCAACTCTGGTCGAAAACCTACAACCCGGTGCTGTACTGGATCGTGATTTTGTCCACCAGCACGGCGGGTACCACGATGTCCGACTTCATGGACCGCACGCTGGGGCTGGGCTACGCCACAGGGTCGATGATCCTGATCGTGATCTTGATGATCATCTTTGCGGTGTGGCACCTCAGTGGTGACTCGCTGAATGTAAACAAGGTGCAGACCTTCCGGGGCGAGCTGTTTTACTGGATGGCGATCCTGTTTTCCAACACCTTGGGCACCGCATTGGGCGATTTTCTCGCGGACGATTCGGGGTTGGGCTTCGCCGGTGGCGCATTGCTGATCGGTTCGACCATCGCCGCGGTGGTGGCGCTCAAGTACTTCACGCGCATCTCGTCGGTGCTGTTGTTCTGGGTGGCGTTTGTACTGACACGGCCGTTTGGCGCGACCTTGGGGGACTTCCTGACCAAACCCCATGAAAAGGGCGGCCTGGATTTTGGCACCGTCGGTTCATCGGCGGTGTTGGCGGCGGTGCTGCTGGTGATGATTGTCGGCGCGTCGTATGCACAGCGGCGTTATGGACGGAGTGAGGCCGCAGAGTTGTCCTAAGACTAAATGTGGGAGCGGGCTTGCCCGCGATTGCGGTGGGTCAGTTGATACAACTTTGACTGATCCTCCGCTATCGCGGGCAAGCCCGCTCCCACATTTTTTTAGTCCGTGGTGATTCGAGAGTGCTTACGCGTGTCCTTCATGGTCACGTACACCATCAACGACACCGCGATACACGCCGTCACGTACCAGTAGTAACCGGTTTCCATACCGATGCTCTTGAACCACAGCGCGATGTATTCAGCGGTGCCGCCGAAGATCGACACGGTCAGGGCATACGGCAGGCCCACGCCCAGCGCACGGATTTCGGTCGGGAACAGCTCGGCCTTCACCACGGCGTTGATCGAGGTGTAGCCGCTGACGATGATCAGCGCTGCCATGATCAGGAAGAACGCGCCCCACCAGCTTTGGATGGTGTGCAGGGTGGTGAGGATCGGCACGGTGAACAGGGTGCCAAGCACGCCGAAGGCGATCAGGATCGGGCGGCGGCCGATTTTATCCGACAGCCCGCCGATGATCGGTTGCAGGCACATGAACAGAAACAGCGTCGCCGCCGAGATGGTGGTGGAGTCGGAGATGCTCATGCCGACGGTGTTCACCAGGTATTTCTGCATGTAGGTGGTGTAGGTGTAGAACGCCAGGGTGCCGCCCATGGTCAGGCCGACCACGGTCAGCAGTTCCTTGGGGTGGCGCATCAAGGTGCGCATTGCGCTTTCCTTGGCTTTTTCTTTCTTGGTGAACGACTCGGTTTCTTCCATGCCACGACGCAGGTATAGCGCGACCACTGCACACAAGGCACCGATGGCGAACGGGATACGCCAGCCCCAGGCGTACAACTGCTCGGTGGTGAGCACCTGTTGCAGCACAATCAGCACCGCCAGCGCGATGAGCTGGCCGGAGATCAGGGTCACGTACTGGAAGCTGGAGTAGAAACCGCGACGTTCCTTGGTGGCCATCTCACTCAGGTAAGTGGCAGAGGTACCGTATTCGCCGCCGACCGACAGGCCCTGCAGCAGGCGGGCAAACACCAGCAGGATCGGCGCACCGATACCAATGATTTCATAGCCGGGGCTCAGGGCAATCAGCAGCGAGCCGAAGCACATCAGGTACACCGAGGCCATCAAGGCTTTTTTACGCCCCACTTTGTCGGCGTACAGGCCCATCAGCCAGCCACCGATCGGGCGCATCAGGAAGCCTACGGCGAAGATCGCGGCGGTGTTGAGCAGTTGGGCAGTGGTGTCGCCTTTGGGGAAGAAGGCTTTGGCGAAGTACAGCGAGAAGGCGGCGTAGACGTACCAGTCGTACCATTCGACCATGTTGCCGACCGATCCGCTGAAGATCGACTTGATGCGGCTGGAGGTGGTGCGCTCCTGCGCTTTGACGGCCGTCGATCCCAGAGGCACGGTGTTGGAGTTATCCATTGAAGGATCCTTCATCTAGTTGTTTTTATGGAGCGGCGCGTGCGCAGCCTGTTGGGGCTATAGCAGGAGCTGTGCCAGGTAGAGGAAGGCCCGGAATAGAAGGGTTGCGGGATTTTATTGAGCGGAAATTCGCTGATGGTTTTGGGGTGATGAGCGGAAATCCGCTTATGGCTAATGGCCTCTTCGCGAGCAAGCCCGCTCCCACAGGTTGAAATGCATTTCAAATGTGGGAGCGGGCTTGCTCGCGAAGACGTCCTTACAATCGATACAGAAGCGGGATCAGAGAAACATCTCCCTCACCAACCCATGCCGCTGCATCTTCTCATTGAAGGTACGGCGCGGCAGTTGCAACTCGGCCAGCACCGCCTTGATATCGCCCTTATGACGCGTCAACGCGGCCTTCAGGCAGTGTGCCTCGAACGCCTCCTGTTGTGCCGCCAACGACTGCCCGGCTTCGATCCCTTGCGGTTCCGGCTCGTCCAGCCCCAGCACCTGGCGCTCGGCGACGTTGGCCAGTTCGCGCACATTGCCCGGCCAGTCATGGCTGAGCAGGCGCCCCAGCTGTGGCCCACTCAAGGGCTCGACCTGGCGGCCCAGACGCTCGGCGGCGCTTTGCGCAAAATGCTCGTACAACAGCGGAATATCTTCGCGACGTTCACGCAAGGGCGGCAGGCGCAGTTGGGCGACGTTGAGCCGATAGGCCAAGTCTTCGCGAAAGCGCCCGGCACGGGCTTCTTCCAGCAGGTCGGGCTTGGTGGCGGCGATGATGCGCAGGTCCACATGGATACTCTGGTTGGAGCCCAGCCGCTCCAGCTTCTGCTCTTGCAACACACGCAGCAATTTCACCTGTTGGGCCAGGGGCATGCTTTCTATTTCATCCAGAAACAAGGTGCCGCCGTGGGCATATTCCAGCTTGCCGATACGTTTGCCCTGGGCGCCGGTGAAGGCGCCGCTTTCATGCCCGAACAGCTCGGCTTCGAACAACTGCTCGGGGATCGCCGCGCAATTGAGGGCCACGAAGGGCTTCTTGGCGCGTGGGCCGAAGTCATGCAGGCAGCGGGCGACCAGCTCCTTACCGCTGCCGGTCTCGCCACGAATCAGCACATTGACCGGTAAACTCGCCAGGTCCAGCACTTGGCGGCGCAAACTTTGCAGGCCCTTGGACACGCCCAGCAGGCTGGACTCCAACTGCGCGCGATGATCGGCTTGTTGATGCAGGCGGCGGTTTTCCAGGATCAGGCCGCGCTTGTCCAGCGCCCGGCGCAGGCTGTTGAGCAAGGCGTCGGGGCTGAAGGGTTTTTCCAGGAAGTCGTAGGCCCCGTCGCGCATGGCTTCGACGGCCATCGGCACGTCGCCATGACCGGTGAGCAAAATCACCGGCAAATCGGCATCGCGGCGCTGCACCTCGGCCAACAACTCAATACCGCTGAGCCCCGGCATGCGCACGTCACTCAGAATCACCCCGGCAAAGTCCTTGGGCAGTTGCGCCAGGCACTCTTCGGCGCGACTGAACAACTGCACGTCAAACCCCGACAGGCTCAGCCATTGCTCGACGGCCGTGCGAATACTCGCTTCGTCATCGACCACAATCACCGCGTTCAACATAGGTCTGGCGTCTCCAGGACGATAGGCAGGGTCAAGGTGAAGATTGCGCCATCGCCACGGTTAGCGGCACTCAGGCGGCCGCCCAGTTCATGCACGATAGCGTAGGACACCGCCAGCCCCAAGCCGAGCCCGTCGCCCACCGGCTTGGTGGTGAAAAATGGGTCGAACACACTGCCCAAGTGTTCTTCGGCAATCCCGCCGCCGCTGTCGCAGACGCTCAACTGCCACAGCTGCTGATCGGCGTGCAGGCGGATTTCCAGGCGCTTGCGCGGTTTGTCGGCCATGGCGTCCAGAGCGTTGCGCAACAGGTTGATCAGCACCTGTTCGAGGCGGATCGCGTCGCCACGTACCCAGGCCGGGCGTGTGAGGTCCAGCACCACACCGATGGCTTCGTCACGCAGGCGCGCATCGAGCAGGTGCAAGGATTGGTCGACCACCGTCGCCAGGTCCAGCTTTTCGCGCAGGCCACTGGGGCTCTTGCGCGCGAACGTCTTGAGGTGGCCGGTGAGCGCGGCCATGCGCGTGAGCATGTCATCCAATGGCGTGAGAGCCTTGTAGGCATCGTCCACGCGACCATGGTCGAGCAACAGCCGCAGCGTCGCCAGTTGCATGCGCTGGGCGGTCAGTGGTTGGTTGATTTCATGGGCGAGGGCGGCCGACATCTGCCCCAGTGCTGCCAGCTTGGCCGACTGCACCAGGCCATCCTGGGCGGTGCGCAACGCCTGGGTGCGTTCTTCGACCAATTGCTCCAGTTCTTCACGGCTGCGCTGGCGCAAGCGGGCCAGGCGCCAGCGCTGGCTGAGGAACAGCACCAGAAACACCAGTGCCAGCCACGAACCCGCAGCGGCAAGGCCCGCGTTACGTTGGTCTTCAAAGGCAAACTGGGGTTTGCGCAACAGGTGCAGGGTCCAGCCTTCGCGCTTGAGCGGCAGCGACTCCCAGATGTAATTGGCGTTGCCGTCGGGGCCGTTGACGCGGATCAAGTGGCTGTTTTCGTCAAAGCGTTGCAGGGGCTGGGTGTCCAGTGGCTGCAGTTGCTTCTTGTCGTATTGGCGGGTGGCCTTGAGTTCAGCCAGGTCATTTTCAGACAACGGCCGCAGGTTGCGATAACGCCAGCCCGGCTGGTTGGCGATAAACACGATGCCCCGCGCATCGCTGACCAACAGCAGGTCATTGCCCTGGGCCCATTCGCGTTCCAGCTCGGGGAACTCGAGCTTGACCACCATGGCGCCGAGGAATTGCTCGTGCTCATCCACGACCGCACTGGAAAGAAAGTAGCCCGGAATGCCCGTGGTCACCCCCACCGCATAAAAGCGCCCGGTGCCCTGGCTCAGGGTCTGGCTGAAATACGGCCTGAACGCGTAATTGTGGCCGACATAACTGCTGGGCAGGTTCCAGTTGCTGGCGGCCACGGCCAGGCCGGTGCGGTCCATCAGTTCCAGCGTCGAAGACTGCGCGGCGCCGTTGATACGCTCCAGCTTGCGGTTGAGCCGGTCTTGCGTGGCGGCGTCCAGCGGGCCCTTCAAGGCGCTGATCATTTCCGAGTCCAGCGCCAGCACGGCGGGCAGGGCACGGTAGCGTTCGATCAGGGTGTGCAGCGAGTTGGCGTACAGCGCGAGCTGCTGATTGGCACGGGCGGCGTCGTCCACCAGGGCCTGGCGTTCGGCATGGCGCGTGGCCAAGGCGGCGGCCAGCACCGCACCGGCGATGATCAACAGGGAGTAGAAGGTCAGGCGCAGGGGGCGAGGGATCACGATCATACGATGATGAACAGGCACGGTAAGGGGCGAGCACCATAGCATGGGCGCCACATATCTTGTGGCCAAGGAGCTTGCGTGGGAGCTGGCTTGCCTGCAATGACGGCCTGCCAGCCGACGGCTATCTACCTGACACCCCACGATCCCAATGTGGGAGCGGGCTTGCTCGCGAAGGCGGCTTGGCAGTCAACGCAGTTGGGTTGTGTACATATCCATTGCTGCGGTAACGGCCGCTTAGGGTTCCGCTCTGACAGCGGCTCACTTTTGAAAAGCGCAAAAGTAAGCAAAACGCTCTTGCCCCACCACTCGGCACCTCGCTTGGGCTCGGTGTGCCCGAACGCAGGCTTGAATCCGTGGGCCGCCGCCACGCGCCATCCATGGCGCGGGGCGGCTAACCCGGCGTCCTGCCGGGTTACCCACGAATTCAAGCCTGCGTTCGGCCAGCGTGGTTTAACGGGGCGCCTGAGATCAAGATCACAAGCAGATCAAGATCAAGAGCGGCTCGCTTCGCATCGTGGGTAGGGCATAAAAAAGGCGACTGGGCCATGGGGCCGCAGTCGCCTTTATGCTTGGGGAGAAAGTGCTTACTGCACTTCTACCGCCAGGCTGTCACTGATCTTTTTCTGCCAGATGGCAGGACCGGTGATGTGGACGGACTCACCTTTGCTGTCCACGGCAACGGTGACCGGCATGTCTTTGACGTCGAACTCGTAGATGGCTTCCATGCCGAGTTCGGCGAAGGCAACCACGCGCGACTTCTTGATGGCTTGGGCCACCAGGTAAGCGGCGCCGCCCACGGCCATCAGGTACACGGCCTTGTGGTCCTTGATCGCTTCGATGGCGGTCGGGCCGCGCTCGGATTTGCCGATCATGCCCAG